>NZ_JAHKQW010000001.1:0-1301418 GCF_019345575.1 Janthinobacterium sp. NKUCC08_JDC
GCCAAATTATCTGGGGTGGCGCTGGATACTCGATGCCAGGCGCATCCGCTCGCCAGAAACGTTATTGAGAGCAACGCTGGGAGGATTCCCACATCTGACGGTGACATAGCCCCAAAAAAAAAGCCCGCTGCGGGAGCGGGCTGAATCTAATTCCTGTGAGGAAGTAGAGGAGACAGATGCATCTTGACGCATTGCGGCATATCACGCCAATCATGTGTTGTGATGAGCAAGATAAGCCCCATCAATATCTTGGCGTGACGCCCTGGTCGATTACTTGACGCTGCCAGCCGCTTCCTCGATCAGCTTGGCCACTTCCGCCGGATGCGAGCTCATCACCACGTGGGAAGCGCCGTCGATCACGACGGTTTTCTTCGCGTTGGCACGCTTGGCCATGAAGGCCAGCGCTTCTGCGGGAATATTCTTGTCTGCCTTGCGGTAGACAAACCAGGACGGGATACCCTTCCAAGCTGGCGCAGGCGAGGCTTCGTTCAGCGCCGCATCCGTGATCGGACGCTGGCCGACCGCCATCAGGCGCGCCTTGGCCGCCGGCAAATCGGCGGCGAACTGGTCGTGGAACTTGGCCTGCTCGATAAACAGGTCGTTACTGCCATCGGCCAGCGGTACGGGCTTGGCCAAGGCCGTACCCAAGGTGCCGCCCGGATATTTGCCCGACAGGCCAGCGGCCGTCTCGCCGGCATCGGGCGCAAAAGCCGCCACGTAGACCAGCGCCTTGACGTTGCCGCCTGCGTGGGCAGCCGCGCTGATCACCGAACCGCCGTAGGAGTGCCCCACCAGCACGACGGAGCCAGGCACGCTGTTGACGACGCGGGCCACGGAATCGGCGTCACTCTTGACGCTGCGCAGATGATTGGCCGCGCCGATGACGGTGTAGCCGTCTTTTGCCAGGATGGCGGCGACGCCGTCCCCAGCTCGATGCATCGGCAAACGCGCCATGGACCAGGACGATGGTGGGCTTGACGGCGCCCGCCGCCGAAGCCGGGCTGGCAGGAACGACGCTGGCGAACAAGGTACCCACGACGGCGGCAATGGACAATGGCTTGATGAATGAGGTCATGATGATTCCCGATATGATTGGAGAGTGGTGACGAGCTGCCCGCATCGGCAGGCGAGTCGAAATACTAGCACTCAACAATGTCATTTTTGCAGCTTTTGCGGCGACCTGATCTTCTTGCAGGGGCAAGGTCTGGCCCGATGATCTGGCGGCGGGCCGCTGGTGTTGCCGGCGGTGGACAGCGGCGATGGGGACGCGCAAAAAAAAGCCCGCTGCGGGAGCGGGCTGAATCTATTTCCTTGGAGGAGATAGAGGAGACAGATGAATGATGCCGCGTCGCAGCATATAAAACCACTTTATATTCGTGATGTCAGAAATACGCGATAGTGATATTAGGGGCAACGAAGCATTCCACACGGCAACTTTTATGCTGCCGCTTCCGTTTTCCCGTCGCCAGAACGCAACATATTCTTGATGCCCCGCAGCGCCTGCCGCACGCGCGCCTCGTTTTCGATCAGGGCGAAGCGCACGTATTCATCGCCATATTCGCCGAAACCGATGCCGGGCGACACACTGACCTTGGCCTTTTGCAGCAGCAGCTTGGCGAACTCCAGCGAACCCAGGTGGCGATACGCTTCCGGGATATGCGCCCAGATATACATCGACGCCTTCGGTTTCTCCACCATCCAGCCCGCTTCATGCAAGCCTTTCACCAGCACGTCGCGGCGGCGCTGGTACTGGGCGCAGATGTCCGTCACACAGCTCTGGTCGCCTTCCAGCGCGGCAATGGCCGCCACTTGCACGGGCGTGAAACTGCCGTAGTCGTGGTAGCTCTTGATGCGCGCCAGGGCCGCCACCAGTTCCGCGTTGCCCACCATGAAGCCGATGCGCCAGCCCGCCATGTTGTAGCTTTTCGACATGGTGAAAAACTCGACGGCCACGTCGCGCGCGCCGGGCACTTGCATGATGGACGGCGCCTTCCAGCCATCAAAAGTGATGTCGGCATACGCCAGGTCATGCACCACCAGAATATTGTGCTGCTTCGCCAGCGCGACGACTCTTTCAAAAAATTCCAGCTCCACGCATTGCGCCGTGGGGTTGGACGGGAAACCCAGCACCATCATCTTCGGTTTCGGGTAGCTTTCGCGGATCGCCCGTTCGAGTTCAGCAAAGAAGTCCACGCCCGGCCCCATGCGCACTGAGCGGATATCGGCGCCCGCGATCACGGCGCCCCAGATGTGGATCGGGTAGCTGGGATTGGGCACCAGCACCGTGTCGCCACGGTCGAGCGTCGCCAGCATCAAGTGGGCCAGGCCCTCTTTCGAGCCGATAGTGACGATGGCTTCGCTGTCCGGGTCGATGTCGACCTCATAGCGCTTCTTGTACCAGTGCGCAATGGCGCGGCGCAAGCGGGGGATGCCTTTTGACGCGGAATAACCGTGCGTGTCTGGGCGTTTCACCGTCTCGACCAGCTTGTCCACGATGTGGGCCGGCGTGGCGCCATCGGGATTGCCCATCGACATGTCGATGATGTCCTCGCCACGGCGGCGCGCGGCCATCTTGAGTTCGGCGGTGATATTGAAAACGTAGGGGGGAAGGCGATTGATGCGCGAAAAGCTGCGCGGAGCTTGGCTGTCGGTCATGGTATCTCTATACGTAAGCGCCCGGATCCGTCCGAGCGACGTCGGCACAATGCGTGTGCCTGCAACGATACTAACCCGGCTTCGCAAGAACTGGCAAGTGTGTAGTCAAGCCGTTACAATGCAGGCAGATCGAAAATGAGCGCACCGGTTGGTAACCCGGTAAGTGCCCGGCACAGTCCGGCATGCTCCCGCCCACGCGGACCCACGGCGCTGACCTCTGACTGTTACACCAGCCGGGGAGGTGTTCTGGTTCGTGCATTTTCCCGCCGCGCCATCCCTCCCCTGTTTTTTACTTTAGGAATTAGACGGATGGCAACACACGACACCGCAGTAACTGGCATGACCCTGGACCGCACCGGCATGGAACAGCAACTGGCCTTGCCGGTACGCCACTTCATCGATTGCGCGTTCGACGGCGAAGACCTGTCGCGCCTCGATTTGCAAGGCTGCACCTTCGAGCGCTGCACCTTTGCCGACACCAGCTTGTTCGCCAGCAAACTGGCACGCAGCACCTGGCGCCGCTGCCGCGCCGGCAGCGCCGATTTCGAATCCGTCGACGCCGTCGACGCCAGTTTCGAAGGCTGCGACCTGAACAACACGAAATGGCGGCGCGCCAAGCTGGCCTCGGCCACCTACCGCGGCTGCAAGCTGACGGGCGCGTCTTTCGAGGAAGTGGCCCACCTGGGTCTCACCTTCGAAGACAGCCTGCTGGTGGGCGCCGACTTGCGCGGCTTCTCGTTCCGCAAGGCGACATTAAAACAGCTGGATTTTTCCGATGCCTACTTGGCCGGCTGCGACTTTCGCGAAGCCGTCTTCGAAGGCGGCAGCCTGCGCAATGCCACCATCAAACTGGCGAAGTTCCAGGGCGCGGACTTGCGCGGCGCCGATATCGACGGTTTCAAATTGAGCGAAGCGGCGCTGCTGAAAGGCGCCGTCATCACGCATGCGCAGGCGGCGAACTTCATGCGCGCGCTCGATCTGGTGGTGATTTGATCTGAACAGGTAAAAAAAAAGCCCGCTACGGAAGCGGGCTGAATCTATTTCCTTGGAGGAGATAGAGGAGACAAGTGCATCTTGCGGCATTGCGGCATATCACGCCACTTTATCTTCATGATGATAGAAATACTCATCAGTGATAATGAGGCCCCATCAGGGTTTCAAGCCGTGCGGCGCGCGGCCTGCGGTATAAATTCTCCCAGCCACACCAGCAAGGCCAAGCCTGGAAACGCCATGCCGGTCAGCAATGTTGCCTGCCAGCCGTAGCTGGCATATACCCAGGCGCCGATGGCCGAGCCGGCCGCGCCGCCGGCGAAGAACAGCGCGAAATACAGGCCATTCAGACGGCCCCGCACTTCCGCGCCCAGGCTGAAGATGGCGCGCTGACCCAGCACCAGATTGGCCGCCACGCCCATGTCGAGCACAATGGAGGCGACCACCAGCAGCCCCAGCGCCACATGTTTCGATTCAGGCGCAAACATCGGCAAGGCAAACGCGACGATGCCCAGCGCCAGCGCAACAGCAGTGGCCGGCAAGGTGTGGCCCGCATCGGCCAGGCGGCCGGCGATGGGCGAAGCGACGGCACCGGCCATGCCCACCAGGGCAAAGATGGCGATGCCCGTTTGCGACAGGCCGAACGCGGGGCTGGACAGCACCAGCGGCGTGACGGTCCAGAACAGGCTGAAAGCGCCAAACAAGCCCGCGTGATAGGCGGCGCGGCGGCGCAGCACGGGCGTGCCCAGCAGCAGATGCCACAGCGAAGCCATCAGGGCGGGATATTTCATGCTCGACACGGGCTGGCGCACGGGCAAGGCGCGGCGCAGGACTAGCGCCAGCAGTACCATCAGCACGGCGGCACCGCCAAACACCACGTGCCAGCTGGCGTGCGCAGCCACCAGCGAGGCCACGGGGCGGGCCAGCATGATGCCCAGCAATAAGCCGCTGACCACCTTGCCCACCGTCTGGCCGCGCGTCGCTTCCTGCGACAGGTGGGCGGCAAACGGCACGATCACTTGCGCCGCCACGGAACCGAGCCCGATGGCCAGCGCGGCGGCCAGGAACACGATGGCGCCCGTCGAGAGAGCCGCCGCCACGAGAGCCGTGGCCGTCACCAGCAAGGCCGTGACGATCAGGCGGCGGTTTTCCAGCAAGTCGCCCAGGGGCACGACAAACAGCAGGCCCAGGGTATAGCCGACTTGCGTCAGGGTGACGATGAGACCGGCGGCCTTGGCCGACAGGCCCGTCGAGGCGCTGATGGGTCCGACGAGGGTTTGCGCGTAGTACAGATTGGCCACGATCAGGCCGGAAGCGATGGCCAGCAGCAGCACCATGGCGGGTGAAATGTCGTGGGGAGCAGACGGTGAGGCCTTGTTCATGTTGTTTCCTCGGTTCGGTAGGGATGTTGCCATTCTAGGCAAAACTGTGGCAAAGATAATTAGGGCATAATCCATCTACACTTTTCACATAAGATGAACAATCACCATGGACAAGATCAAGGCCATGCAAACCTTCGTGCGCATCGTCGAGGCCAACAGTTTTTCCAAGGCGGCCGAAACATTGAATTTACCGCGCGCCGCGCTGACGGCCACGCTGCAAAAGCTGGAAGCCTACCTGGGCACGCAATTGCTGCAGCGAACCACGCGCCGCCTGTCGCTGACGCCGGAAGGGGCCGAATACTTTCGCCACTGCCTCGATATCCTGAAAGCCGTCGATACGGCGGAGCTGGCGTTTCGCGGCCCGGACGCGAAAAAACCGCGCGGCTTACTGCGCATCAACCTGCCCAATACCGTGGGCCGGCGCCTGATCATTCCCCATATCGCGCAATTCCATGCCGCGTATCCCGACGTGCAATTGCAGCTGAGCCTGACTGACCGCCTGGTCGACCTGACGCAGGAAGGCATCGATTGCGCCTTGCGCGTGGGCACCTTGCAGGATTCCGCCTTCATCGGCAAGCAGGTCGGCCTGATGCGCTTCGCCACGTGCGCCTCGCCCACCTACCTGGCGCGGCACGACACGCCGCACACCCTGGCCGACCTGGCAGAGCACCGGGGCATCATGCATTATTCGGGCCGCACGGGACGCGCCTTCGACTGGGATTTCCAACAAGGCAAGGAAGTGGTGCGCGTGCAGATGGCCGGCCCCATCGCCGTCAACGACGCGGATGCCAGCGTCGATTGCGCACTGCAAGGACTCGGTGTGGCGCAGGCGGCCATGTACCAGGTGCGCCAGCACCTCGACAGCGGCGCGCTGGTGGCAGTGCTGCCCGACTGCCCGCCGACGCCGATGCCGATGTCACTGCTGACGCCGCAAGGCCGCCTGGCCACGCCCAAGCTGCAGGCGTTCGCCGGCTGGATCACGGCCCTGCTGGCCGCCCACCCCGACGTACAACTGCCCACGCACAATATCTGAGGCAAAAAAAAGCCCGCTACAAGGAGCGGGCTGAATCTATTTTCTTGGAGGAGAATAGAGGAGACAAGTGAATTATGCTGCATCGCGGCATATCAATCCAATTGATTGTTGGAATGATAGAAATTCGCGAAACGAATAACTACTGTTTACCCCAAAGCAAAAGCTGGGGTCAGACCCGACGGGTCTGACCCCGCATTCATTACTTCGCTGTCGCCGCCACCGGCGTCGCCTTCACATCCGCGGCATACGGCAAGACCTTGGATGCCAGGCGGGTGTCTGCCTTAATCAGCGCCACTTCGTCGGCCAGGATGCGCGCCGCTTCGTTCAGCAGCACGTCCTTGGCACTCTTGGCGGCCGTTTCGGCATCCAGCTCGGCACTCAGCGCACGTTCGTCGCCCTGCAAGCCGTCGTCGGTGCGCAAGGCGCCCTTCACGGCCGCGATCTGCTTGGCCGTCTTGTTGGCCGCTTTCGCGCCCTTCAGCACGTCTTTCGGATCGGGAATTACCACGAGGTCGTCGGCAGGATTCGAAATCTGCGCGATCAGGCGTTTTTCACGGGCCTTGGCGCGCGCTTCCTGGGCATCGCGCTCCTTGCGGCGCACGGTTTCATTGAGCGAAATCTGATTTTCCTTGCGCTGCTTGACGACGAGAGCGATGTCATCGAGCAGGTACTGGAAATCCTTGTCCTTGGCCACGCGCGCTTCATGTTTCTTGTCCAGCAGCGGCACGATATCCTTCAGGTCGCCCGTCGGCATGTACGGCGCCGGCTTGATGGCCACCCATGGCAGGGCATTGTCATAGCTCGATTCGCCGAAGTTTTCCGTGTCCGACATGGCGGGCAGCTTGATGTCGGGAGTCACGCCGCGCAACTGCGTGGTACCGCCATTGATGCGGAAGAACTGGGCGATGGTCATCTTCAGCTCGCCGAAGCGGGCTTTCTCGCTGCCGCCGAAGCGGTCGAGGTTGAACAAGGTCTGTACCGTACCCTTGCCGAAGCTGCCTTCGCCGATGATGACGCCACGGCCGTAATCCTGCACGGCGGCGGCGAAAATTTCGGATGCCGAGGCGGATCCGCGGTTGATCAGCACGCCCATCGGGCCATCCCAGGCCAGACCGGTATTGGTGTCGCTTTCCACGTCGACCTTGCCTTCGGCATTGCGCTGCATCACGACCGGGCCCTTGTCGATGAACAGGCCCGTCAGTTCGACGGCTTCGTTCAGCGAACCGCCGCCGTTGTTACGCAAGTCGATCAGGACGTTGTCGACCTTATCCTTCTTCAACTCGGCCAGCAAACGGCTGACGTCGCGCGTGGCGCTCTTGAAATCCTTGTCGCCACGGCGGCGCGCTTCGAAGTCCTGGTAGAACGTCGGCAGGGCAATGACGCCGATACGGCGCTTGACGCCGTTGTCGCGCACTTCGATGATCGATTTCTTCGCCGCTTGCTCTTCCATGCTGATTTTCTTGCGCACCAGCGGCACGATCACGTGCTTGGCGTCGGGGCCGGCGTCGGCCGGCAAGATGTCGAGGCGCACGACGGAATCCTTGGCGCCGCGGATCAGCTGCACCACATCATCGATGCGCATGCCCAGCACTTCGGTGATGGGGCCGCTTTCGCCCTGCCCCACGCCGACGATGCGGTCGCCCACTTTCAGCTTGCCCGACAAGCCGGCCGGGCTGCCCGGCACGACTTCGCGCACGACCGTGTATTCGTCGCGCGTCTGCAGCACGGCGCCGATGCCTTCGAGCGACAGCCGCATGGCGATGTCGAAGTTATCGGAAGCGCGCGGACCCAGGTAATTGGTATGCGGCTCGATCGACATGGCGTAGGCGTTCATGAAAATCTGGAACACGTCTTCGCTGTTGAGCTTGCGCGCACGGGTCGTGTAGCTTTCATAGCGCTTGTCCAGCGTTTCGCGGATGGCCTTGTCTTCCTTGCCTGCCAGTTTCAAACGCAGCCAGTCGTTCTTGACGCGCTTGCGCCACAGGTCGCGCACTTCCTCGTCATTCTTCGGCCAGGCGGCCTTTTCGCGGTCGATCTGGTAGCTCTCGTCGGCGGCAAAGTCGAACTTGGTTTTCAGCAATTCACGCGCATACGCCATGCGCTCGTCGAAACGCTGCTGGTACAAGTTATAGATAGCAAACGGCGACGTCAGGTCTTCATTGATGATGGCGTCGTCGAGCTTAGTGCGCAGCGGGGCAAAACGGTCGATATCGGCCTGCACGAAAAACAGTTTTTCCGCGTCCAGGGACTTGAAATAGCGGTCGAAGATTTTCTCCGACATGGCGTCGTCGAGCGGCATGGCCTTGTAATGGACGCGCGTCAATACGCGCGATGCCCACAAGGCGGCCTGCGTTTGCTGGGCCAGCGGCTTCATGGGTAGCGGAGGAGCGGCGCTCTTGTCCGTCTGGGCTGCGCCAGCGTTGGCTGACAGGGCAAGCACCAGGGTGACCAGCATCATTTGCTTCTTCATCGGCTTCTCCGAAAATTAGTTGAATCAATTCCAGGCGGCGCAGCTATTCATGCGCCAGCCAGCAAGACAGTAAGGGGAATACACGACTGGTCTGCATATTATTCTACAGGATACGGCCTGGCAGTCTCCCAAGGAATATCAGTTTCTTCCCGGAAGCTTAAACGCGGATTAAGGATGGCGTCTCATTCATTACAAAGTGAAACATTCGTGACAAAAATCACATCGGCCCCAACGAAGATGACCCAGATGTGCCATTGGAATCCAAAAAGTCAATGGGCCGTTTTTGCAATCCTTGATGTCGGTGATGTTTTTACGCAAAAAAGTAATTCCTGCGGGAAACACTTAGTAACAAAAGGCAAGCAACATGCTATCATCGCGCCCTGAAATCCAGCTTACCCGTGCGCGGCTCCCACAGCCGGCGCGCCTCCGTTTCAGCAGTATCCCCACCAGATCCCCTCCCCGCGTGTCATGTCATGACCAGGAATGGCCGAGCTGATTACCCTTTGCCAGACTCAAACTATGCCTACAATTTCGTTCTCCCCCCGCCACTGGAGTGTCGGCGGCAAGATTACCGTGTTCACGTTTGCCCTCGTCAGCCTGATCCTCGCCAGCCTGACGACCTTGATCAGCATCCGCACCTCGACTGCGCTGGAACAGCGCGCCGAAGCGGCCGTCACCAGCGAACTCAATAGCGTCATGACGACCACGCAAGTGTTCCACACGGCCATGGTCAACGAGGCGGCCAGCTTTGCGCGCCTGTTCGCGGCCGAATTTCCCGGCCCATTCACGGTCGACGCGGGCGCCATGGTGGCCGTCGCTGGCAAGGCCACGCCCGCGCTGGCCAACGGCGGCAAGGTGCTCAACCTCGACACGGCCCTGGTCGACCGCTACACGGCCCAGACGGGCGTGATCGCCACCATTTTTGCCGCCAATGGCGATGAATTCGTGCGCATCAGCACCTCGCTGAAAAAGCAGGATGGCGAACGGGCCATCGGCACCCAGCTCGACCACAACCACCCCAGCTATGCGCCGCTGCGCGCGGGCCAGCGCTTTGTCGGCATGGCCACCTTGTTCGGCAAGCAATACATCACGCAATACGATCCCGTGCGCGATGCGGGCGGCAAGGTGGTGGGCGTGCTGTTCATCGGCCTCGATATCAGCAAGAATTTGGCCATGCTGAAAGAGAAGATTCGCCAGGTCAAGATCGGCCAGACGGGCTACATCTATATCGTCGACACGGCCCCTGGCGCCAATTACGGCCACCTGGTGCTGCACCCGAACAGCGAAGGCAAGAGCGCGCTCGACTTCAAGGCCAGCGACGGCCGGTTGTTCATCCAGGACATGCTGGCGCAAAAAGACGGCGCCATGCGCTACACGTGGACGGCGCCCGGCGAAACGGCTGCCAGCGCGCGCGAAAAGCAGCTGTACTACCGTCAATTCAAGGATTGGCAATGGATCATCGCGGGCGGCACCTTCACGGACGAGATCACGGCGGAAGCGCGCCAGATGCGCAACCAGCTGGCCGTTTCCGGCTTCATCGCCCTGCTCGTCTTCGCCCTGCTGCTGTACTGGCTCGTGCGCACCCTCGTGTCGCGCCCGCTGGCCGCCGCCGAAACGGCCGCCGCGCAAATCGCCGCCGGCGACCTGACGGTGCACCTCGATACGACCAGCCTGGATGAAATCGGCCGCCTGCTGCTGGCCATGAACCGCATCAGCGACAACCTGTCGCAAGTGGTCGGCAACGTGCGCGGCAGCGCCGGGCAAATCGCCACGGCGTCCGGTGAAATCGCCAGCGGCAATCTGGATCTGTCGAGCCGCACGGAGCAGCAAGCCAGTTCGCTGGAAGAAACGGCCGCCTCGATGGAGGAACTGAGCTCCACCGTGCGCCAGAACGTCGATCACGCGCAGCAGGCAAGCCGGCTGGCGCACGACTCGTCCAGCCTGGCTGCAACAGGCGGCGCGGCCGTGGCGCAGGTGGCCAGCACCATGGACGCCATCCGCAGCTCGTCAAGCAAGATCGCCGACATCATCGGCGTCATCGACGGCATCGCCTTCCAGACGAATATCCTGGCCTTGAACGCGGCCGTGGAAGCGGCCAGGGCCGGCGAGCAGGGACGCGGCTTTGCCGTCGTCGCCACCGAGGTGCGCACCCTGGCGCAGCGCTCGACGGCAGCGGCAAAAGACATCAAGGACCTGATCCAGGCGTCGGCCAGCACGGTGGACCTGGGCCACGCCCAGGTGAGCCAGGCCAGCGCCACCATGGACACCGTGGTGGCCAGCGTGCAGCAAGTGAGCACCATCATGGCCGAAATCGCGCAGGCCAGCGAAGAGCAGCGCAGCGGCATCGAGCAAGTCAATCAGGCCATCGCCCAGATGGACCAGGTGACCCAGCAGAATGCGGCCCTCGTGGAAGAAGCGGCCGCGGCCGCCGACGCCTTGCAGGAACAGGCGCAGGAGCTGAACCAGGTGGTGAGCGTGTTCAAGCTGTAAAAGCGGGCGCGGTGCTAAGATGGCGCATACCACCTTGCCAGGAGACGCGATGCACGACGACTATGTTTTGATTGCCCGGCTGATGATCCCCACGGATGCGCACGTCATCCGCGGCTGCCTGGCAGCGGCCGGCATCGACGTGCTTCTGACGGACGACCAGCACATGCAAGCCGACATGCTGCTGGCGGCCGCCATCGGCGGCGCCCGCGTGATGGTGCGCGAACACGACGTGGCGCGCGCCAATGACATCCTCGCCGCCTTCGAGCGGGGCGACCTGGCGCTGTCGGATGATGCCGATGTGGGTGCGCCCGTCGCTGATTAATTTACGAGTAGAAACAGCGCCCGCACGCCTGGCGGTAACTTTCGTTGCCGCCTATGCTGATCTGCTCGCCTTCCTTGATGCGGCGGCCCTGCTCATCCACGCGGATGTTCATCGTCGCCTTCTTGCCGCACGTACAAATATTCTTCAATTCCTCGATATCGTCGGCCAGCGCCAGCAGGTAGGCCGAGCCGGGGAACGGTTCGCCCTTGAAATCCGTGCGCAAGCCGTAGCAGATGACGGGCACGCCCTTCACTTGCGCCAGCTGGTGCAGCTGCTGCACCTGGACCGTGCTGAGAAATTGCGCCTCGTCCACCAGCAAACAGGCGACTTGGGGAATATCGTCGAGGAAATTCGTATCGGCATGGAAGATATCGACCTGGCGCTGCGGGCCCAGGCGCGAGGTGACCCGGCCCACGCCGTAGCGGCTGTCGATGGCGGCCGTGTACAGGCGCACCTGCTGGCCCTGCTCTTCATAGTTGTGCGCGACCTGCAACAAGGCCGTCGACTTGCCCGCGTTCATCGCGGAATACCGGAAATAAAGTTTTGCCACTGCCGCCTGCCCTGTCTGAGTAATTTCAATACTATTTAGTATCTTTTCGAGGCGTGATTATAAATCGCAATGGCGGACTTGCGGCAGCTTAATAGTCGGGCCATTGGTGCGGCAAGCGGGATAAAAACGGCGCATACTCGCATCGCGAACCTTGCCGCCGATATGCGAAGCGCGCATATGCAAGCATATAAACATTCGTTCGCCGCACTCGTCCGCCCGCCTACACTGCGCGGCACGGAAGGCGGCTCGGGACACAATCCGGAGCCGTTGTTTCTCTGACAGGAGCCACCATGAATGATCGAATGCCATCCCCATCCCAGCCGCCAGCGCTATACAAGCTGATCGGCAATACTCCGCTGGTCGAAGTGACCAGGCTCGACACGGGCCCGTGCCAGCTGTTCCTGAAACTGGAATCGCAAAATCCCGGCGGTTCCATCAAGGACCGCATCGGACTGTCCATCATCGAGGCGGCCGAAGCGGACGGCCGCCTGCAGCCGGGCGGCACCATCGTCGAGGCGACGGCCGGCAATACCGGCATCGGCCTGGCGCTGGTGGGCCGCATCAAGGGCTACCGCGTGATTCTCGTCGTGCCCGACAAGATGTCGACGGAAAAAGTGCTGCACCTGAAAGCCCTGGGCGCGGAAGTGCACACCACGCGCTCGGACGTGGGCAAGGGCCATCCCGAGTACTACCAGGATTATGCGGCGCGCCTGGCGCGCGAACTGCCGGGCGCCTTCTTCGCCGACCAGTTCAACAATCCCGCCAATCCGCTGGCCCACGAAACGACGACGGCGCCCGAAATCTGGGAGCAAACTGGCCATGACGTGGACGCCATCGTCGTCGGCGTCGGTTCGTCCGGCACCCTGACGGGCCTGACCCGCTACTTCCGCAAGGCGCAGCCCAAGCTCGAATTCGTGCTGGCCGACCCGCAAGGCTCCATCCTCACCGAATACATCGACACGGGCAAAGTGGCCGACACGAGCGGCTCGTGGGCCGTCGAAGGCATCGGCGAAGACTTCATCCCGGCTATCGCCGACATGGACAGCGTGACGAAGGCCTACACCATCACGGACCAGGAAAGTTTTGACTCCGCGCGCGCCCTCTTGCGCGCCGAAGGCATTTTAGGGGGCTCGTCCACCGGCACCCTGCTGGCCGCCGCCCTCAAATACTGCCGCGAGCAGACGACGCCGAAGCGCGTCGTCACGTTTGTGTGCGACACGGGGACGCGCTACCTGTCGAAGGTCTACAACGATGGCTGGATGCGCGACCAGGGTCTGTTGCAGCGGGCCGTGTCGGGCGACTTGCGCGACCTGATCGGACGCCGCTACGACGAGGGCGACGTCGTCAGCGTGGCCCCGGGAGATACCCTGCTCACGGCCTTCAACCGCATGCGCGCCAGCGACCTGGCGCAGCTGCCCGTCATCGACGACGGCAAACTGGTTGGCATCATCGACGAATCGGACTTGCTGCTGCACGTCTCCGGCGACGCCGCCCATTTCGCCTCGCTGGTGGGCGCCACCATGACGACGCAGATCGAAACGCTGGCGCCGTCAAGCGGCTTGCCCGCCCTGCGCGCCACCCTGGACCGGGGCTTGACGGCCGTCGTTGCCGACGATGCCGCCTTCTATGGCCTGATCACCCGCTTCGACCTTCTCAACCACTTACGCAGGACACTATCTTGAGCCAGGAAACCACCCGCAAGAGCCGCCTCGCCACGCGCGTCATCCACGCCGGCCAGTCGCCCGACCCGTCGACGGGCGCCATCATGCCGCCCATTTACGCCACCTCCACCTTCGTACAGGACAGCCCCGGCGTGCACAAGGGCCTCGACTATGGCCGCTCGCACAATCCCACGCGCTGGGCGCTCGAGCGCTGCGTGGCCGACCTGGAAGGCGGCAGCGCGGCGTTCGCGTTCGCCTCGGGCCTGGCCGCCATTTCGTCCGTGCTGGAATTGCTCGATGCAGGCAGCCATATCGTCGCCGGCGACGACATGTACGGCGGCACCTACCGTTTATTCGAGCGCGTGCGCCGCCGCTCGGCCGGTCACGAATTTAGCTATGCCGACCTGACCAATCCCCAGAACCTGCTGGCCGCGCTGCGCCCGGAAACGAAGATGGTGTGGGTCGAGACGCCCACCAACCCGATGCTGAAGCTGGCCGACTTGCGCGCGATCGCCGACATCTGCCGCGCACGGGGCATCATCGCCGTGGCCGACAACACGTTTGCCAGCCCGCTCGTGCAGCGCCCTTTGGAACACGGCTTCGACATCGTCGTCCATTCGACCACCAAGTATTTGAACGGCCACTCGGACATCATCGGCGGCATCGCCATCGTCGGCGCGGAAGAACGCCAGGCGGAATGGCGCGAACAGCTGGGCTTTTTGCAAAACTCGGTGGGCGCGATTGCCGGCCCGTTCGACAGTTTTTTAGCGTTGCGCGGCGTGAAAACCCTGGCCATCCGCATGCAGCGCCATTGCGAAAGCGCCCTGGCCCTGGCGCAGTGGCTGGAGCAGCAAAAGGAAGTGCACAAAGTGTTTTATCCGGGGCTGGCCTCGCACCCGCAGCACGCGTTGGCGCAGCGCCAGATGGACGGTTTCGGCGGCATCATCTCGATCGACCTGAACACGGATCTGGCCAGCGCGCGCCGCTTCCTGGAACGCTGCGAGGTGTTCGCCCTGGCCGAAAGCCTGGGAGGCGTGGAAAGCCTGATCGAGCACCCCGCCCTGATGACGCACGCCAGCATCCCGGCCGAACAGCGGGCAAGGCTGGGCATCGGCGATGGCTTGATCCGGCTGTCGGTGGGGATCGAGGATATCGAGGATTTGCGGCATGATCTGCGCACGGCGCTGGATGCGATTTGAGGGGGTGATTGTCGGATTACGCTGCGCTAATCCGACCTACGGTATGCCGTGGCAGGTAGGTCGGATTAGCACGGCAACGCCGTGCGTAATCCGACACCTCACCAACTTCACTCCCCGGGCCGGTACCTGCGCTCCAGGTGCTTCGCCACGTCTTCGGGATAAAACAGCACCTCCTTGAATTCGCCCCGCGCATACATGGCCGCCTGGTCCTTGAAATGCGGCGATGTCGGGTCGCCGCTCTGGCCACCGGCAAGGATGCTTTTCGCCTTGATGCGCGGGCCGAATTCCACGGCCGCGACAAAGCTGTTGCCACGCTCGCCGTAAATCCTGCGCGTGGTGCTCTTGCTGCTCTGTCCATACGCGGCCAGCGCGCCCCAGTTGCCCGACGCATAAGGCACGGGCAAGCTGGCTTGCACATCGTCGAAGGGCTGCACCACGTCGCCCGTCAGGCGCTGGAAACGGTTGATCTCGCCCCACGGCGCTTGCCAGTTGCCGAAATCGCGCTGCAGTTTATCGGCCGCCGTCGCCAGGGCAGCCAGCCGCTGTGCCGCCGTGACCTTTTCCGTTGCCAGAAAATCGACCACGGGTACGCCCTGCTCGCGCGCCTGTTTCCCTGCCAGTTCGGCCAGCTCCTGGCCCCAGAACACGGCCAGCGAGGTGGCGATGGATGTCAGTGAATAGCGCCAGTCCCAGGCGCGCAGCAAGGCCACCTTGTCGGCCAGCGCCAGCTGTTGCGCGTCGCCCGCTGGCAGCGCATCGTATGCCGCGAACAGCGGCGGCAGCAAGGATTCGAAAGCCGTCAGTTCGCTGTCGTACGAGGCGGCGATCAGGCTGTCGAGCGTGAAATCCTTCTTGTTCTGGAAAACCTTGACGGCGTGCAGGCCGCGCGCGTTTTCGCCATACACGGACATGTAGGCGGGATAATCGTGCTGGCGCGGGCTGTGGGCGCCGGCCGCCGAATACGGCCAGTTGTTCGTGTTCTGTATCCAGCCATTCTGCGGGTTGAACAGGGTGATGGTTTGCGCCACCGTGTGCAGTCCTTTCCATTCCGTGGCCGGGTCGCTGCCGTCGACGGGCTGCTTCCAGTTGAAGCGCGGGTCGCGCACGGGGATGAAATTGCCGTGAAAGTAGGCGATATTGCCATCCGCATCCGCGTACACGGTATTGTTCGACGAATTCGTGCGCAGTTCCATCGTCTTGTAGAACGCCGCGTAATCGCGCGCCTTGGTGCGCGTGTACGACTGCGTCAGCGCCTTCAACGGTTCGTTCATCAGGCGCACGGCCACCCATTTACCATCCAGCGCGCGCACGATGGGGCCGTGATGGCTGTAATAGACGGTGATGGTTTTCGAGCCCATGCCGCCGTTCGCCAGTTTATATGGCAAGGTAATCGGCGCGGCTTTCAAGGGGCGCAGGCCGCCGTCATAGCGGTAGAACCATGCGCCATCCTTGTCGACTATGCTTTCCAGGTATTCGTCGATGACGTCGCCGCCGCCCGAGGTATGCATCCAGCCGAGGCGGTCGTTAAAACCCTGGTAGACGAAGAACTGGCCCCAGGTAACGGCGCCATATGCATTCAGGCCTTCGCCGCTGGTCACTTGTACTTCGGGACGGAAGTAGAACGAGGTGTGCGGGTTGATCATCAAGAGTGCATGGCCATTTTTCGTGATCGCGGGCGCGATGGCGAAACCGTTCGAGCCGCTCGGTTCAGGCTCCAATCCAGTTTCCACGCTGGCCAGCGCCACGGTGGCGGGCCTGGCCTGCTGACCATAAAACGCTTCGAACTGCGCCAGGTTGATCGATTCGATATCGCCGCCGATGCTGCCCTCGCTGAAACTCAGGGCCATCCACGGCTCAAAATGCGCGATCAGCCTGGGTTTGACGTGCGGATGCGTGGCGAGGTAAAAATTCAATCCATCGGCAAACGCATCCATCAACTTGCGCAGCCACGGCGGGCTGGCGCGGTACTGCGCCTGCAGCTCAAGCGGATCGATGAAAAGCTTCATGCGCAGGTCGCGGTACAGCTCCCGTTCGCCCTCCACTTCGGCGAGCCGCCCCATGGCGTTGATGTAATTGAGTTCCACGCGCGGGAAATCGTCCTCGGCCTGCGCATACATCAGGCCAAAGACGGCATCCGCATCCGTCTTGCCCGTCACATGGGGCACGCCCCACGTGTCGCGCGCGATGCTGACATGGGCGGCCTGCGCCTGCCACCGGGCCATGTCAGTGACAGAAACGGCGGGCGCGGCCAGCACGGGAGGAGCGGCGACGGCGCCGCAGGCGATGGCGGCAAACAAGGCACGGCGAGCTGGCATTCACTACTCCAATAATCAGGATGCGTCGATGAGAGTTGCAATCCGCTGGTTGAGTTCCACATTTTCCGCCTGCAGCTGCGCCACCTTCTGTTTCAGGCTGGCGATCTCGCCGCGCAGGCGCTCCGCTTCGGACGGCGCCTGGGCCGCGTTGTCCGCCCAAGGCTCATTGCCCGTCTCCGGCGTATCCTGAGATACATGCACCTTTGGCTCGCGCGGCGTGCGCGTGGCGGCGCGCTGTTCGCGGATTTCCTTGGCCGCCTGGCGCAGCAGTTTTTTACCACCGGCGACGGCAGCCACCTGCTCTTCCGGCGGCAGGGATGCCACGGTGGCCGCCGCATTGATGGAGATCGTTCCGGAACGGACGGCTTCCACCAGTTCCGGCGACGCCGCTTTCTGGATCTTCTCGATCTGGCTGATCTGGTTGCTGCTCAACCGCGCCGCCTTGGCAACTTCTTCGCGCGTACTCATGGCGGGCTTGGGCGCGTTTTCGCCATCGGCCGCATCCTGGGCGCTGACGGGGGCCGGGCTGCGCGCGGCGACGATTTCCTTCTTGCGCAGGGCCAGCACGCCGCGCTGGAAGTCCGACACGCTGCGGCGCGCCAGGTGATTGTCGATCATCCACAGCATGACGTCGTCGAGCGAGGTAAAGCTAGTGTTCTGGATGGTCTTGAATTCGATGCCGTGCTGGCGGCAGATGGCGTAGCGGTTATGCCCGTCGATCAGCACGTCGTTCCACAGCACCAGCGCATCGCGGCAGCCTTCGGCCAGCAGGCTGCGCTCGAGCGCCGCGTACTCGCTGGCGGTGAGCGGGTCGATATACGACTGCAGCACCTGATTGATAGTGATATTCATGGTTGTCCTCAATATTGCGGCGCGATGGTCCGCGCCGGTACGAATGCTACACCATCCGACATGCCTGGCCGGGTAAAATCACGGCGGCACAGCTCATACAAAAACACGGACCATGAAAAGAAAGTACGCCACCGCGATCATTTTTACCGTCGCCGCCATCGGCTTCACCTGGGTCAGTCCCTACATCGCCATGTACCGCATCAGCATCGCGGCAAAATCCGTGCGCCTGGAAACCCTGGCGCAGCAGGCCGACCTGCCCGCCGTGCGCGCCAGCGTGGCGCGCCAGTTGCGGGCGGCCGGCGAAACGGCCAATGAAGACGATTTCAAGGAAATGCTCGACACCATCGTCTCGCCGCCCGGCATCACGGTATTGATCCTGCACGGCAAGCAGGGAGCGGACGGCAAGCGCCACGACTTCGGCATGGCGTACCGCTCGTGGAATGAAGTGGTGCTGCGGCGCAGCGGCGCCGGCCCCGCCGCCAGCCAATTCCTGCTGCGCCGCCATGGTATCTGGGACTGGAAACTGACGGACATTACCTTGCCATCAGAATTACTCTGACAAAACTTGATCTAAAACAACACTTACCTAAACCACCATATTGATTTTGGGAAATATTATGTAGAATGCCAACACTTCAGGCGCATCGGGTCGCCAGGGATCCGAGAGATCGCAGATGAAAAGATTGATGCTTCTCGCTGTAGCGGTACTGGTCGCGCTGGCCGGCGTCTTCTATGGCAGCCCGTATTTCACCATGGACAAGATCCGCGCGGCCACCATGGACGAGGATAGCCAGGCCCTGGCTGCACAGATCGACCTGCCACAGCTGCGCGGCAGCCTCGGGCAGCAACTGCATGCCCTGTTCTCGGCGCCGGAAGTGGCCGACGATATCAGACCCGACGTGATCGATCCCTTGCTCGACACCATGCTGATGCCCGAAGGCATCGTCGCCTTGATGAAGCTCAATGACCGCTACGAAAAGCCACTCGCCAAGGTCAGCGACATCAGCGGCCGCAAGCGCAACACCAAGCCCGACTACAAACTGCGCTACACCTCCTGGAACAGCGTCGTGGTGCAGCGCGCCCACAGCAAAAGCCATATCGGCGAATTGACCCTGAAGCGCGATGGCCTGTGGAGCTGGAAACTCACGTCGGTGGCGCTGCCCAAGAATCTGCTGGCCGACGCTTAAAACGGCCGCGCACTGCTATCATCTGCCCAACCACATTTCTTTGGAGGCAGCATGTCAGACCTGGTACAACACGCCCTGACCCACGCAGGCAAACCGGCCACCACGCCCTGGGTGGTGACCTTGATCAACGGTGAAAAACTCACCGGCCCCATTTCCCCGCTCAGCGATGGCTGCTACGCCATCGGCTTGGGACAGATCAAATACTTTTCCAGCGACAAGGTCGCCTGCCTGAATGTATCGGGCGCCGGCGCGTTTCCCATCTGATGACGGGGCCGGAGGGGCCGGACGCCGCGGATCTGGCGGCACATCTGCAGGCGCTGGAAGCGGCGCTGCAAAGCCAGGCCGTGCGCGCCGACAGCGCCAGGCTGGCGGCATTGCTGGCCGACGAGTTCATCGAATTCGGCAGCTCGGGCACGCTGTGGACGCGCGCGGCGACCCTGGCGGACTTGCCGGCGGAGGACTTTTGCCCGCGCAGCATCAGCGATTTTCAGGCCCGCTTGCTGGCCGACGACGTTGCCTTCGTGACCTACCGCTCGCAGCGCCACGCCAGCGGCGCCCTGCCCTCCGGCGCCAGCTTGCGCAGTTCGCTGTGGAAGTGGCGCGATGGCCGCTGGCAGATGACCTTTCACCAAGGTACGCCGATACCTGTCTGAACAAGTATCCCATGTCGAAAAGTTGTTTTTTGACACGCAAAATCTGATTGATTTAATGAATTTTTTGTGCAACAATGAATTTAATAAATAAAACAAATAAATTATCTAAATCGGTTTTTTGAATTAATTCGATCCTCGCACCACGAATCCGTGTTCTGGATAGAAAAGCACTGCGTAAGGCATGACCCGCTGGCAGGCAAGCGCCTGCCACCCGTCCCACGCAAGCCCCCTTTCTAATCGTTACCACGTATTTTGGGAGAGACATCATGGATAAATTCACCGTACGCACCCAGCTCACTCTGGCTTTCGGCCTGCTGGTCTTTTTCCTCATCGGCATCTCGATCCTGTCCGTGCGGAGTTTCTCCACCTTCAACGCCGGCTTTGACCAGTATGTCAACGGCATCACGGCCCGCGCCAATACGGCGCACCGCGTGCGTGACGCGATCGACATGCGCGCCGTGGCGGCCAGGAACCTGGTGCTCGTCACCAAGCCGGAAGACCTGGAAATCGAACGCAAGCAGGTCTTGCAGGCGCATGCCGATGTCGTCAAGAACATGCAGCTGCTGCTGCAACTGGCACAGCGGCCGGAAGTATCGGACGAGGTGCGCGCCATCATCAGCAAGATCGACAGCATCGAAAAACGCTATGCTCCCGTGGCGCTGGGCATCGTCGACCTGGCGCTGCAAAAGAAAACCGAACAAGCCATCGTCAAGATGAACGAGGAATGCCGTCCCCTGCTGGCCGCCCTCGTCGCCGCCAGCAATGAATATTTCGCCCTGACGGACAGGCACTCCGCCGTCATCCTGCAGGAAGACAAGGAGCACTACATTCTCAACAGGAATATCCTCATCGGCGCCAGCTTGCTGTCCATCGTGCTGGCGGGCCTGGCTGGCTGGCTCATCACGCGTAGCTTGCTCAAGGCGCTGGGCGCAGAACCGAAACAGCTGTGCGACGCCGTCAGCCTGCTTGCCGCTGGCGATCTGACAGGCAAACTCAGTGTTGCACCGACCGATAGCGTCAGCGTGCTGTCGGCGCTACAGCGCATGCAGGAGTCGCTGACCACGGTCGTATCCTCCGTGCGCCAGGATTCCGACACGGTCTCATTGGCCGCCGAGGAAATCTCCACCGGCAATAGCGACCTGTCGCTGCGCACGGAACAGCAAGCCAGTTCACTGGAAGAAACCGCTTCCTCGATGGAAGAACTCACGAGCACCGTACGCAAGAATGCGGAAAATGCCCGCGAAGCCAATGTGCTGGCCACGACCGCATCGGACGTCGCCAGCAAGGGTGGCGCCGTGGTGGGCCAAGTGATGGGCACCATGGACCTGATCAGCGAGTCGTCGCGCAAGATTGTCGACATCATCAGCGTCATCGACGGCATCGCCTTCCAGACCAATATCCTGGCCCTGAATGCGGCAGTGGAAGCGGCGCGTGCCGGCGAACAGGGCCGCGGCTTCGCCGTCGTGGCCACTGAGGTGCGCGGCCTGGCGCAGCGCAGCGCCAGCGCGGCCAAGGAAATCAAGGCGCTGATCGATGATTCCGTGAGCCGCGTCGATGCGGGCTCCAGGCTGGCAGCGCAAGCGGGCACGACGATGTCCGAGGTGGTCGCCAGCGTCGCCCGCGTCAGCAACATCATCGCGGAAATCACGGTGGCCAGCCAGGAACAGTCCACCGGCATCGAGCAGATCAACCAGGCTGTCGCCCAGATGGATAGCGTCACGCAGCAAAACGCGGCCCTGGTGGAAGAGGCGGCGGCGGCGGCCGAATCGCTGCGCGACCAAGCCAGCCATCTGGTACAAACCGTGAGCATCTTCAAGACGCACGACAGCCATGTGGCGGCACCCGCGCCAGCACCTGCGCGCGCCAGCCGCAAGCCGCTGCGCCTGGTACCGGCGCCTGCCAGCAGCCCCGTCAAGCGCCAGGCCGCACCGGCAAAACACCGTTCCGTACAAGCGGAAGCCGTGACGGCCGGCGACTGGGAAGAGTTTTAATTGACCAGACCGGGCATGCGGTCACGCATGCCCCACGTCACACGCACAGGGAGATAGTCGCAGGCGGCGCCTCCCTGTCGCGCAGCAACAACAAGCCCCGTTCCAAAAAAATCCGCGGCAGCTGTTGTATTTCCCGTGCCCGGGCACGGTCAGCGCCGCAAAAACCATCGCTCTGTTTGCGCTCCCGCAGGAAACTCCACCACCATGCCAGGCAGCTGTTGCGCTCGCACAAGCCTGCCGGCACTCCACTATGCACCCACCAGATATTGACGACAAATACGATTTTATTCGCGTATTCAGTCGAAACGGATATGAATAGCCGTCGCTGGAAAATGGCATGAATACCAAAACTTTCCGTGCTAGCATGATTTTTCGTTCAGCTGGCCAGCGCCAGCTTGCATGCCCCCAACAACCTCGACCGACAGGAGCCGTTTCATGATGACACCGCATGCCAGCACAGTACGCCACACCCTGATTGCCCTGGCAATCGCTGCCGCCTTCCCCTTGCAGGCGATGGCGCAGGCACAGGACAACGTCCCGGCGCCGGCCGCCGACGCGCCTGCCGCTCCGGCGGCACAGGCCGGTCCTGGCCAGCTGGAAACGGTGATCGTGACGGCACAGCGGCGCGCGGAAAACATCAAGGACGTACCGATGTCGATCGCCACCCTGAAGGGCGACAAGCTCGACACCCTGACGGCCGGCGGCGCCGACATCCGCTTCCTCAACAGCCGCTCGCCCAGCGTCTCCGTCGAATCGGATTACGGCCGCACCTTCCCCCGCTTCTACATTCGCGGCCTGGGCAATACCGACTTCGACCTGAACGCCTCGCAACCGGTGGGCCTGGTGATGGATGACGTGGTACAGGAAAACGCCATGCTGAAAGGCTTTCCCGTCTTCGACGTCGACCAGGTCGAGGTGCTGCGCGGCCCGCAAGGCACCCTGTTCGGCCGCAACTCGCCGGCCGGCGTGATCAAGTTCGATTCCGCCAAGCCCGTCTTCAAGACGGAAGGCTACCTGAGCGGCGGCTTCGGCAAGGATGGCATGAAGAACCTGGAAGGCGCCTTCAACGTGCCCGTCAGCGACACCGTCGCCCTGCGCTTTTCCGGCCAGACGCAACGCCGCGACGACCGCGTGCACAACCCGCGCCCCACCGGCACGCGCGACTTCGAAGGCTATGAAGACAGCGCCGCCCGTCTGCAGGTGCTGGTCAAGCCCACGCGCGACTTCAGCGCCCTGTTCAACGTGCATGCGCGCAACCTCGATGGCACGGCCACCTTGTTCCGCGCGAATATCCTGAAACAGGGCACGAATGACCTGGTCGACGGCTTTGATTACGATAACTACCCGACCGACGGCATCAACCGCCAGCACCTGAAAACCAAGGGCGGCAGCATGCGCCTGAAATGGGACTTGCCGGGCGTCACCCTGCATTCGATCACCGGCTACGAAAAACTCGATTTCTTCAGCCGCGCCGACGTCGACGGCGGCTATGGCGCCGTGTACGCGCCGCCGATGGGCCCCGGCTTCATCCCCTTCGTCGTGGAAACGGCCGACGTCATCCCCAACCACAAGCAGATTTCGCAGGAATTCCGCGCCGAGTCGTCTGCCCGCGGCCCGCTGCAATGGATAGGCGGCCTGTTCTACTTCAAGGAAGATATCCAGATCGACAGCATCGGCTTCAACAGCCTGGCGCCCGGCAATCCGCAAAGCCCGAACTACGCGACGCAAAACCAGAGCTCGAAGTCGTACGCGGCCTTCGGCTCGCTCAACTACACGGTCTCGGACGCCCTGAAACTGCGCGCCGGCCTGCGCTACACGACCGACAAGAAGGATTTCTCGGCCAAGCGCGTGGAAGCGACCACGGCCGGCCCCTTCAACCTCAACGACACGTCGCACAACGTTAGCTGGGACTTGAGCGGCACCTATGTGCTCACGCCGGAAACGAATGCCTACGCGCGCATCGCCACCGGCTACCGCGCGCCGTCGATGCAGGGACGCCTGAACGGCCTGGCCGACCGCCCTTCGTTTGCGGGCGCCGAGAAAGCCTTGTCCGTCGAGGCGGGCATCAAGCAGGATCTGTTCGACAAACGCGCGCGCCTGAGCCTGGCCGTGTTCCAGTACCGGGTCAAGGACAAACAATTGACGGCCGGCAGCGGCGCTGTCAACATGAACCAGCTGATCAACGCCGACAAGGCCACGGGCCGTGGCGTGGAACTCGATTTCCAGGCCAACCTCAGCGATTCGCTCAGCATGACCCTGGGAGGCAGCTACAACCACACGGAAATCCAGGACAAGAAACTGTTCGTGCAAAGCTGCGGCAACGCGCAAAACAACCCGGCCAGCGGCTGCACCGTGACCGACCCGCTGGGCCCGTTCAAGGGTACGGCCTACATCGACGGCAATCCGCTGCCGCGCGCGCCGGAATGGCAAACCAACTTCACCCTGAAGTACAGCATTCCCCTCGCCAATGGCGAGTTCTACGCCTACACGGACTGGGCCTACCGCACCAGCTACAACTTCTTCCTGTATGAAGCGAAGGAATACAAGGCCAAGGAACTGCTCGAAGGCGGCTTGCGCGTCGGCTACAAATGGGACAAATACGAAGTCTCCGCATATGGCCGCAACATCACCAACCAAGTCCAGTCGCTGGGCGCGATCGATTTCGACAACCTGACGGGCATCGTCAACGAACCGAGGACGTATGGGGTGCAGTTCAAGGCGACGTTCTGACGGCCGCTAGATAAAACCGCGCTGTCCGGCGCAAACCGGACAGCGCGGCTCAGGCACAAGATGGCGTGATGCACATCACCTGTGCTAGAATCTCGCCGCGCTGCCCGGATGGTGAAACTGGTAGACACTGGAGACTTAAAATCTCCCGCCTGTAAGGGCGTGCCGGTTCGATTCCGGCTCCGGGCACTCAGAACAAAAAACGCATAGTAGTACAAAACCCGCTTTTCTCTATTTCCATAGGGGAAAGCGGGTTTTTTTTCGTCTGTAGAAAACGCAAAATGCGGCATAGGACACCGAAATGCTGCTACCATTTACCAAAATTTACCAATGGATTTACCAAAATGGCAGCTCCGGTCAAGGATGGAAAAATTTGGCGACATCGCCTCATGGTCAAGGGTATTCGGGTGTCCGGCACCTTCGAAACCAAGGCGGCGGCGCTCGCTTGGGAGGCGGACCAGCGCGTGCAGCTTGCCAACGGCAAGGCCAAAGTTGTCGAAGAGACGTGCAAGGATGCGTTTGATCGTTACGAGCGCGAGGTTTCCAGGCTTAAGGCCGGCAAACGCTTTGAGGTCAACCGCCTGGCCGCTATGGGCGCAACATCCCTTGGAGCCGTGAAAATCTCTGAGGTCGATGAGACCCACGTTGCCGCCTGGCGTGATGAGCGGCTCAGGACCGTATCCGGGGCAACGGTAAATCGTGAAATGAACCTGCTGTCGCATGTGTTCTCGGTAGCGCGCAAGGAATGGAAGTGGCTATCGAAAAGTCCCACTACCGACGTTGCACGGCCGAAGGCCAAGCCACCCAGGGACAGGCTGATAAGCGAGGATGAAATCACGGCCATCTGCCTGGCCCTGGGTTGGGATCGAAAGGCCCCCGACATAGTGCCGACGACGAAACAGCATCGCATTGCCCTCGCCTTCCTGTTCGCCATTGAAACGGCTATGCGTGCTGGAGAAATATGTGGCCTGGGCAAGGCGGATGTATCGGGCCGCGTGGCCAGGCTGAAAATGACGAAGAATGGTTTTGCACGGGATGTGGCGCTATCGCCGCGCGCGCAGGAGATATGGGCGATGGTGCCGGACGGTTTTGATATTTCTTCCGCCTCCCTCGATGCTCTTTTCCGAAAGGCCCGTAAGCGTTCTGGCGTCGAAGGCCTTACTTTCCACGATACCAGGCACGAAGCCATCACGCGCCTGGCCGGCAAGCTGGGTGTGCTGGATCTGGCGCGCATGGTCGGACACCGCGATATCCGGCAGCTGCAGACGTATTACAACGCAACTGCCGACGATATCGCGGCAAAACTATGAAGTGTGCTTTTCCGTCCATGCGATCACCTCGCGCGCTTTGTACAACGCCTGCGAGCGCCCCTCCACCGGCAGCCGGATAGGCCGCGGGAAAGTCGGCAGGCAAACTATGTCGCTGCGCACCCGGGCCGCTGAACGCTTAAAATAGGTGGCCAGGCAGTTGGTATCCCACAGATCCACGGACAGCGGCAAAACGGGTCGTTGCATTTTTTCGATGGCCTCGGCCAGCTTGGCCAGGACGTCGGTTTCAGTGGCTGTCATAATTGCTCTCCAGATTCTTTCAATTGGGTCCCGTGACTGCTTGAATTGATCATTTCCGCTACCTTGACCACGCACGCGGCGACATCTGGCTCAAAACATGGGTCGCCCCAGAATTCAGTAATTCCGATGATGCCAACGCATTTGCATGCAAAGTCGATCGACATACCGTGCTTTTTTGCCAGCGGTACCCAGCGCGCGGCACTGATTGGCTTCGGCGCAGGCCTGGGCGCGAAGTAGTCAGGAAAGCGGCTCATGATTTCGCCAGGTTACTGTTAGCGATCTCGATAGCGTCAAGGATGGCACGGGCAAACTCAAAGCGCTGGAAAGTTTCGTGGTCGTTGCGCCCTATTCCTAATTCGCATGATGCGGCGATGTCATAAATGCGCTCATCCGTCAAATCTTTGGCATCGCCCTGCGCACCTTCGCTGGCGACGTGCCAGATTGCAGGCTCTTGCACCTGCGCCGGCGCGGCCGCCAGCATTGCACGATATGCAGGCGCCATCGTGGCCAGCATGCCGGCGACCGCTTCGACCGTCGTGCCCGGCGCCATATCCATCTGCATCAGGACGATCGGCGCCGCCAGGCGCGCCAGCGTGATGTCGGCCGGGCTGGCAGTCGGCCGGGCGGCAACTGCGGCAGCGGCGATAATTTCAGGCGTCGGCTCAAGCGGTGCCACTTTGTAGCCGTCGGGCACGGCCAGCTGGGCGGCGGCCATGTAAAAGGCGTCCGCCTCGGTGTGTTTTGGGGCGTTCACTCCTGGAATATGGAGATCGCGCAGGCGGCAGAATTCTTGGTAGGTGTTCACAATTGGATGTCCTTATTGATAATGTGCGTCAATGCCGATCAAGCCGGGGAATGTGCCGTCGCTTCCGATGTGTGCCGCGAGCAGTGCCTCAAGATCAGCATGCATGCCACGCGTCATCTCGTTGCATTCCCAGTCCTCCGGATCATCTGATCGTGCATAATCGGTAGCGATAAAGTCGCACGCCACTTGTTCGGATTCGGCAGCGACGTATGCCCAGTCATCGACCTGAAAAATTTTGATTTTGGTGTTGTCGGTGTTCATGGCCAATCCTTTACTTTTGGTGGTGCAGTGGCACCCGCTTGAATTCGATCACCCATACCCACGGGTTAGCAGCCCAGCTGCCGGCGCCGTTGATGGATTCCCATAGCCGTTCGTATGGCGCGATGGCGGCGCGCCGGTAAATTGCTGCTCGCTCAACGTCGTTCGCGCCGAATACCGAAATTTGCCGCACCTGGTCAGGTGCCACGCCCTCGGCGCGTGCATCGGCATCGCTGCAGTCATTCAGACGCTCGACGCGTACCGATACGATCTCCAGCAGGATGCGGCTCGCCGCGCGAGGCATGAAGATAGAGGGGCGCTTGTACCAGCCTGGCAGCGCGCCGCCGCGGCCAGCGGCCAGCGGCACGTCAGGGGAATCGGCATCGTACTGGTGCGTGCGGTCGCATTCGGCCGTCATGTCGATGAAGTGCCATTCGTCGCTGCCCTTCTTCTCGCTGTAGCGCGTCACCCAGCGGCCGTAGGCGAAAAATGTTTCGCGGCCCCAGATGCGATCACCTGGCTGGCCGTACGGACATTTGCGGCCCGAGTCAGCCAGCAGAGAAAGGAGCACGGCTGGATCGCCTCGCCACGGCTCGATACGCTTGTCGGTGACCATTTGTGGCTGCGGCTTGATGATCCGGCGTGTCTGGGCCTTAGTGCCGGCGAGCAGTGCGCGCACCATCGGCGCGTTGAATAACATTTGGCGCTCTTTCACGTTGCACCTTCCCATAAGAAATTGCGTATCCCCTCGATCAGTTCATCGAATTCGGTTGATGTGCACGGCATGCCTTCGTCATGGTCGGCAATTTCGTCCTTGTCGCTCATAACCTTGACGGCCAGCAATAGTCCACGCGCCATGCGCAGCTTTTCTTCCAGGCCTTTTGCGTAGGTGCTCATGCCGGCCGCCGTCCATCCGCCAGCGAGGGTTTCTTGCGGTAGCCCAAGGCATGCATTCCAGCAGGTGGTAAGGCGCTGCGCATTGGCTTCTTGCATTCCGGGTGCATTGCCGAAGTCCATGGCAACCGCTACGGCGGCGCGCCCGCCAATTCCTCGAATGACAATCTCGGGACGCCCGCCCTCCTCCTGGAAGGTATCGGCCATGAAAAGTAGCCCAGGGGTGTGCCTACTCATGCCATCACCCGCACGCGCCGTTGTTCCGCCTCAGCCGTTACGGGCGCCGACTCCTTCACCAGCAACGGCCGCATGCTTCCAGTGCGCAGGTTTACGAAGGCGCCGTGCCAGGTCAGGCGGCCGTGTCTGAAAAATTCCCAAAGTATCGACAGCGCCGGCGTGACAACAGCCTGGTTGATGAATAATTCCTGGCGCTCGAGCGCCTGGGCCAGGCCGCAGCTGGGCGAGTCGTCCTCGATGGCCGTGATGTCAACTAGTTCGGGCAGCACGCGGTACGGGTCTGGCAGGCGCGCGCTGCCAGGCGGCACCACCACGCGCGCGTCGTATCCATCAGGCTCGCCGAACAGCACCTGGCCATCGGCCGCCCTGTTGCCCATGTCCATGATGTAGGCGGCACGGGTTTCGCCGTAGCTGCGCATGGTTTCATGGCGCGACTTGGCGCTATCGACGCAGCAGATCAGCATGTCAGGCTGAATCTTCGCGGCATCCCAGCGGCCGAAATGCGCCTGCCAGTCAAGCCCGAAGAAGGCATTGATGCGGTTGACCAGCACGTGCGCCTTGCTCGAACCGACGTCGAAGGCGCCGAACAGCTGGCGACCCATGTTGGCCTCGCTGACCGTGTCCGGATCGAAGGCACACACGTGCAGGCCGGGGTGGCCCAGCGCGCACAGTGCATGGTTCAGGCGGGCCAGGCCGGTGAGCATCTGCGAACCGTTGCCGCCACAGCCAATCAGCGCGATGGTGACAACGCGATCCAGGAAGCGGGCCGGGGTGATATGTGGCATGTCGATGGCTCCTAAGCGGTGGCAGATGCGGCTTCGAAAATCTTGGCGGCGGGGACGGTTATCGGAATAAACAGCCCCAGCAGACACAGCCGGAACGCCACCGTCGGTACCAGCTGGTCCAGGTTGCCGAAGACGCCCGAGATTTTCACAGCGCCGGCGTCGTCCTGGTTGTCGGTGTCGCTGAAGAAGGCCGGCGACAAGCCGTGGCTGTGCAGGTCGATCGCCAGGTGCTCGCGCTCGGCCAGCAGCACCTGCTGAAACTGGATATGGTCAGTGGTCGGCTCGCCAATCGGCAGCGGGTAGCGCACGGCCCACTCCCCTGTCTCGTCGTTCCAGATCAGGCTCGCCGCGCTCTCGATCGGCGACTTGAGGCGCGCGATCTCGCCGAACGCCCGCAGCTCCTCGAGCGCGCTGCCGATCTTGCCAAAGCCAAACTCCACTTTGGGCTCGATTGCACCGTAAGGCATGCGCACCGCCGATTGCGCGGCCAGCTGGTGGATCACGTGCAGCCAAGGACGGCGCACCTCCAGGTACATGCCGTCCCGTGCCATCAGGAAACGGTGGCCATTCTGCTGCAGCGGAAGGAATTCACTATGCGTCGGAACCACTGCCACTGGAACGGCACGCACATACGTGAGGTCCAAAGCAAGTGCATCTGGTTCAGCAGCTTCCTCGTCGACGGCCAGCAGCAACGGACGTTCTTCGCGGATCGCCTGCTCGGTGTGCGCGAGAAAGGTGGCAAACGATTGCTTCGTGATGTCCAGCAACTCGTCAAATTTCATGGTGATTTCTTGGCCGTTCATAAATTTCCTTTTAATTAACTAGATTTGGTGGTTGTTGGCGATGCGTTCGATAGCAGTGCGTAGCGTTTGTTTCGTTGACATCAGGGCGCGCCGCATGGATTCAGGATCTGGCGCCGCCAGTTGGTCTGCCCACAGGCCGGTCAGCCCTCCTTTGCGGCGTACGGCCCGCGTTGATCGGCGGTTGGAATGCGTGAAATGGCTGCGAAAGAAGGCTGTTTCGTAGTCCGCCATGGCTGCGGTGCTGAGTGAATCCGGCAACTGAACGTTGCCAGTGCAGATCAGCCCTTGGTCATTGACATTGAAATGCGGTGCATGGTCCAGCATGGTCTCGGTCGTCGGCCGTGCCGAGGTCCGCAAGGCGAACACATACCAGCTGCTACGGGTAGCGATAAACACCAGTGCCGGGTGTGCTGCCTGGCCATGTGCGACGCCAATCTGCGGATACTCTGTTTTGAACCAGGTCCCGCGCACCGCTGCCGGTACCCACCAGGCCATCAACGTAGGTGAGGTGTACAGCAAGCTGTCTGGCACAAAACCCGTATGTGCCGTTTTGATATTGACGGCGGCCGCGAAGTCCACCAGGTCGGCATGTTTCAGGGGAGTACCGGCGCCAATGACGCGGCGGTGTGGATGGCTCGCATCAATGTCGATGCTGTGCGTGCTGGCATACACGTGGTGGCCATAACCTGCTCTCGATTCATACAACAGGATGGCTTTCGACAGGTGTAGTGTCGCGTCTTTGGCGGAAATGATATCGACGGTCTTCAAAACGGTTCCCCCACCAGGTCCAGCAGATTCTCTGTCACCTCGGCCAAGCGCATGATGCTTGCCGTGCGCGCCTGGTACTCCCGGATCGCCATTGCGCTGGGTTTGATCGGTGTAACGTCAATAAACTCGTTGTATTCCCCGCAGTTGCCAAGGTCATTAAGGTGGTTGTCAATAAGGCGCGAGACGGGATCGCCTTCCTTCCACAGCAGCACGAAGCATCCGTCGATGGAATCGCAGCCGGCCTGGTGCGCGCCCACCTGGTGAGAGTGCATATTGAAAGCGGGGTCGCACGCCAACCGTGAAATGGCATCGCATGCACCGATTACATCGCGGTCGAATGCACTTTTTGCTGCTGCGGCGATCTCGTCACGCGTGCATACTCTTTTCGGGTTGACCGCCCACATCGGCATATCCCGATAGAATTCTTCACGTGTAATGACGTGGCCGTCATCCAAGACCTCTTGCACCGTTGCATAGCCCATGTCGATGCGGGTGTTCTCAAGCAACTCGGCGTCGTTCGCCGAATCGCCCCATGCAAACGATTGAGCGAGGCTGTCGGCAAACCAGAGATCAAGCGCATTCGGCAGGTGCTGGACTGCGTCGAGCAACAAGGCCAGCACGGTCTGTCCAAAGCCTGGCAGCGTGTTTTCAAGCTTCATGATCCGGGCGGCCAGTGTCCAGCGCGGGATATCCGTGTTGGTGGTGCGCTCCAGGCAAAACCAGACGGTACCGTCCTGATGGCTATGGGTACCCGTCAGGTCATCCAGCGCCTGGACGTGCAGCTGCCAATTGAAATGCTTGGCTTGATACTGGATGGAGTTCCACCATTTGCTCAGGCTGCTGATAATCAGGGCGCGCTCGTCGGGAAAGTTGAACACTTCGACCAGGGGCATATTTGGGCGCGGCTGGAGCATGGCATCGGTTATCAGGTTCGCTTCCAGCAACGCGATGGCCAGAGGCTTAACGATGTAGTTCTCTTGCCGCAGTGTCATGGCTGCCGGTATCGATGGGTTCAACGCCGGCAGCGCCAGGGTGGCAAGTGCGTTCATGGAAGCACCATCTGTGCACATGCCGGCGCCAGCACGCGCTGGGCGCTTGTGGACTGACGGCGCTGGTGGTGGATCACTTGGGAAATGGCGCGGCTCAGTGGTGCCGTGGCGTCGGCCAAGCTGACCGTGTTGGCCGCGACGCCGTCGGCCCTCAGGGTGCCGACCGTTCGAAGGCGCTCGATTGCGATTTTGCGGGTCATCATGATCAGGCGGCGGCCGCGACGGCGCAGTGTTTGTCGTGCAAGGCCTGCAGGCGCTCGCGCGCATCGTGGTCGATGTATGTGACTTCGTTGCGGCTCAGGGCGCCCTGCAGTTCCTTGATGAATTCGGCGTCTTCGCTGTCGAGCCAGTTGGCGTGCAGCAGCGCGCCCACGTCGCGGATCATGCTGGTCAGTTCACAGCCCTTGGTGCCTACGGCACGGCGGAAGGTATAGACCAAATTGGCGCCGCGCTGTTCCGGGCCCTCGATTTCGGCGCTGATAATTTCCGGGTACACGGTCGCATAGAAGTCGCGCACCTGCTCCAGCGTGAACGTGCTGTTCGGGTCGGGTAGCACCACGCTGTTGTAGCGGAATTCGCGGATCAGTTTTTCGATTTGCATTGCCATGGCAGATAGCTTTCTTAGAACAGGTCGAGGGTTACCGTGTCGACGGCGGCGGTGATGGCGGGGTTGCCGGCAGGTGCCGGCATGATTTCTTCGGGTTCTTCGGCCTCGGCGCCGCCAACTGGTGGCGTGCTGGTCGCCGCAGCAGCACCAGCGTCGCTGCCGGCAGGTGGCGTGTTTTCCTGTTGGCTGGCGTTATCAGCGCCGGCGCCGGCTGCGCCTTCGCCGCCTGGTGCTGGGCTGTCGTTCTTTTTCGGCCGGCCCGGGCCTGGGCGTTTGCCCACCTCTTTCGCCGCAGATTTGCTGCTGGCTGGTGGTGCGACGGGGTCGGCGCCGGCGGCGTTCGCGGCCTCGACCTGCTGCTGCAGCGACAGCTTCGGCGCCTGCCAGGATTGAATGGCCGCGGCAAAGCCATCGTCCAGCTCGGCCGGGCTGGCCACCAGCGACAGCGGCTGCAACTTGTGGGCTTTGGTCTTGTCGCCGGCCTGGGTCGGGGTGATGCTGACGCGCAGGTCGTCGCCCTCGGCGGTCACGACGATCATCAGCGTCGCGCTTTGGGTGAGCGCGTGCAATGTTGTAAACATGGCGTGCTTTCTATGGTTGGTGCTGCGGTTGGTGTTGCTCGAAATTAATCGTTATCGTTCGCCTGCATTTTTTTCGGATCGAACCGGTCGCGGCGCTTCATGTGCCGGCGCGCCACCGCGTACAACGTGGCGCGGAGATTTGGCACCTTGAGCAGCTCGTCGAGCGGCCTGGTGGTGTGCAGCTGGCCGTAGGCGATTTCCAATGCGGCGCGGTCGGGTTCGATCTTGGTCATGTCAGAATCCGTTTCGATAGACGTGCAAGGCGCGACGCGCCGCGGCGTAGATGCCGGCGCCGCGGCGGCGGTAAAAACTGAACAGGTTGAAAATGGTGCGCATGCCGGGCTTTCAGCGAGGTTTCGCGGTAATGACGCAAGGGCCGAAGCGGTCGATGGCGGCCATGATCACGGTGGCGCTGTCGGTGCCCAGCGCCGAATACGTGACGAGAGGCCAGGTGCCCCGTTGCACGGTGACGGTGAAGGCGCGCATCATGCGTCCACCTCACCCAGCAGCTGGCGCATGCGGTTCATGGTGTCGGGCGAAACGGCGCCGCTTGTTTCGTAGTCGGTGCTGGCAGCGCGCAGCGCGCCCACCAGCTCGCCTGATAACGCCATGCGCATCGCGGTGCGGCGTGTCGAGCCCAAGCCTTGCTGGGCGATCGACACCAGCGCGATTTTTTCACCGCGCTCGTTGGCCAGGCTGTAGGTGGCGCCCACCGCATTGCGCTGCGCGCGGTCGGTCAGCACCAGGGCGATGCGGCGCACGCGCGCCGCCAGGCTCGTCGTGCTGGTCGCGGCGCTGGCCACATGAGAGATGGCGGTTTTCATTTGATGCCTGCCGCTTCGGCTGCTGCCAGAACCTTGTGGCGTTCGGCGACGCGCGTCATGCCGCCGCTGGCGCCCATGAAACCGGCTTCGTACAGGTTGGTGCTGGCGACGCGCTTTTGCGGGGCGGTCATGTTGTTCGTCATTTCGCTAATGATGGCGCGGGCCGCGAGCAATTCATGGTACAGATCGGTGGCGATCTTTTTCAGGGCGGCCTGGTCTTCGGGCTGTTGCTGTTCGACATTCGCCTCAAGTTCAGAGCGGTACACCGCACACGTGAGAAACGGGATGCTGACGTGGGTTTTCTCGGGCGCTGCTTCGGATGCTGTATGCGGTGCCATGTGGCTCTCCATCGGTTGAGGTTGGTGCGTCGATGGAGTGATTATTACATACGTATTTAAGTCAATCAATACAAATGTAGTTAATTTTTTCAAGCGTCATTTTTTTGACGTACAACGAGGACAGCTACAGGTTTTTTTGAGTGCTCGGCTAGAACGGTAGGTCAGCAGGCCGGCAGCATTTGGGAAGTGGCAGAGCTTTCCATTCTATTTTATCAACATTGATTTTTTGCAATATTTTGTCAATGTTAAATGTTGAATAGGCTTTAGAATAGCCGCCGACTCGCGGGGACAGTATAATTATCGGGAGTGGGGGTAACACAGTTTCTACAAATCTCAGCATCTGCAGCGCTCTGTGCGGATAGGTGTAATTTTCAGTTGCAAGTATGAGTACAAAGGGGATTCGGTTAATTTTAATTATGGCATGACCAAAAATTTCAGATATCAAAATCAGCCCCATTACCCATGTAATGAAGTCGATGATGGACAGTTTTCAGCCCATTTATTATTGAATATCCATTGTGCGACTATCGTATCGCGTTCTTGCTGGGAGTATTTTATGATGGGACCTCCGTTAAGCCTTGATTCATTCGATTGTTTAAGAAGTTTAATTTCCTTATCCAATCGCGCTATCATTTCCCCGGTACTTTCCGCATCATGTTGATTGCCTAAGGCGCCCATGCCATCGATATAAATTTTTCCGCCTTTTGCATTTGACATAAACCGCTTGAAACCAACATACGCACCATATTCGTTTTTTGCATTTAATTCCCCACACAGCCATCCGTCACCCTCAAGATATTCCGCCTTGAACTGTGTGCTATCAGGGTCCTTCATCAGTGCGCGCACAGGCTCTCTCGCCCGCGGAATTTTGATCCATTCTTCGTATTTTATCCAAAAGATGGAGAGGCCTGCGATTGCCGCTACAAGGGGGATCAAAATTGAACTTCTTATTTTTGGCATAGTGGATTGATATTGATATCCTAAATTCGGTCCGTTTCACGGCGAACAACCCTGCCGATCATAATACATTCACCACCCCGACAGCTTTTCCGGTGATATCTTCGTTGATCGGGATTGTCCGAGCTTAGCCACCACTGCCCCGAATCTCGTGAAAGTCGTTTAATGACAGCTTCGCCCTCATAGTTGACGGCAAAAACAGCACCGTCAACCATTTCAACTTGTGCTGTATTTACGATTACAAGATCGCCTGGATAAAGGTTCGGTTCCATAGACTCACCTTTTACCGTTAGCGCGATTAAAGAACTCGGCCGGTATCTGTTTCTTTCTACCCAGTTCTTCGCCACACTTACTTTCGCGCCATCGTGTATCTCAGGAAGGGTTTGGAAACCCGTAATGCCAGCTGAGAGCTGTAGTTGAACCTTTGGAATCTGGTAGAAATCTGGATCTTCATCCTCTGCGATTACGACGCTGATAGGATCAATGCTCGGCGAAACCGCGCCCCACGCGACCGGAAACGGATCACCTTTACCTTCCGCCAGCCAAGCAGGATCAACCTCGAGCGCCTTCGCGATGCTAGTGATGCTTCTCGACGTGCTTGTCCTGCCGGACTCCAGATGCCCGATTGCCCCTTGTGACACGCCTGCCCTGATGGCCAAGTCGGCCTGAGTGAAATCGTTGCCATCTCGTAAGCTCTTTTGCTCACGTGCCCAAATAAGTCGTTCTGCCAGTGTCTTCATATTACGATTGTAATAAAATGTTTAAATACATAGGTATTGTTAAAGCAAAATACGTATGTAATAATTGGGCATGGATCCACAGAAAATCACTCAAGATTTACTTGCGACAGGCCTGACGCAACAGCAGCTTGCAGACCTCGCGTCATGCAGCCAATCGACGATCAATGCCTTTGCGGGCGGCCGGCGTGGATTGCGCCCATCGCTGGCAATTGGCATGCGCCTGCTTACCCTGCATCAAGATCGGTGCTCGCCGCCCTCTGCCAGCCACTCCAGCAGCCAGCCACCCACCACTACCATCCCGAGCACGGCGCCAGAGCAGGCAGGGTTCGTGGTCGCTGGTGCCCCGGCGCCTGCTTCGGGCGGTTGAAATGCGGCGCTGTTCATCTTTGTCGTTTTGTTCATGTTTTAAGAATACCCATTCCGGAGAGAAATAGCATGCGGAACGATTCGCACAAAAAAACCCTGATCGGCATCCTGCGCGAACACGTCAGCGCATGGCGAAAAGACGTCGGCCTGTCGAGCTACAGCGCGATCAGCATGATCGTCCAGGCGCACGACGAGGTCGGCGGCCCAGCCGCCACTGGCATTCGATTCGAGCCACATCCGGACGAATACCAGCGCACCAAAAACAACGGCGACCGCGTGCTGCGCTGGCTAGATGACGAATCGAAGGAAAACAACCTGCTGCCGGCCAATTTCGTGCTGTCAGTGCTGGCCGGCCTGCCGCCTGCCGAGCGCATGGATTGCCTGAACGAGATGCTGCATCGCTTCGGCCTGTGCGTGCGATCCCTGGAAACTGCCGACGAAATCGGCCTCGGCCTGGCCGACGTGTGCGAGATGGCCAGCGCCGACGCCGATGCGCTGGCAGCCGTTGCCACCGCAATCGCCCAGCCGACGCATGCCAACCTGGACCTGGCTCTGCGCCGCACCGCGCGTGCCCACGAAAAGAAAGCGCGCGTGGTGCGCCTGCTCGAAGGGGCCAAGCGCGCGGTGAGCCGCACCAGAGCGGTTATCGACAAGGTGTTCCACCCGGCGCGGCAGCGATAAAGCCGTTTTACATGGGCCGGCCTGATTTTGATGGCCGGCTCTTTTTCGCCCTATTTGTTGCTATTGGGAAATTGACTGTGGAAAAGAGACTGAAATTAATGGTTTTCAAGGACCAGGGCAATCGTCACTCATGAATTACTACCCGCATCACATCGGCGATTTCAATACGCGCACGCTGCATTTGTCTCGCCTGGAGCGCGGCATCTACCGCGACATGCGCGACCTATATTTCGACAAGGAAGCACCACTGCTGGCCGACACCGGCAGGCTGTTCCGCCTGCTGCGCGTCAGCACGCCCGAAGAAATCGCCGCTGCGCAAAATGTGCTGGAAGACTTTTTCGTCCTGACCGATGCCGGCTGGGTGGATGCTGATGCTGAGGCGCAGATCCAAGCGTACTACGAAGGCTTGGAGGCCAGCAGTGCTGGTGGCAAGGCAGCGAAGAAAAAGCGTGACGAGGCAGCGCGACTGGCCGCTGAACTCGCGGCAGGCGGGCAAAGCACGCTGGATTTTGTGCAACAGCAGCATGCTCAAAGTACAAGCACTGTTCCCGAACAGTGCACGAACAGTGCGGGAACAGTGCGCGATGGTGCCAACCAAAACCAAAACCAAAACCAAAACCAAAACCAGAACCAACCCCCAGCACAGCCAACACTGAGCATAGACCGCGCGGGCGCGGCAACGGCGGTCGAGCTGAGCATTGCGTTTCGCAAGGCAGGCGTGCAAACGCAGCCAGCAGATCCCCGGCTGCTGGCATTGGTCGAGCAAGGCATCAGTGTCGATACGGCGCTCTCGGCATGCGCCGAGGCGAAAAAGTCCAAACCGAACGGCGGCATCGGCATCGGTTACGTGGTGAGCATCCTGAAGCGTTGGGCAGGGGAAGCCAAGGTCATGCAGGTGGCCGGCGCCCTTCCTCCAGCACGGGCAGCACCCGGCAGCACCGCGACAGTACGGGATCAGGCACGGCAGGACACCCTCGATGGATTGATAGGAAGCGGACTACAAAAAAATGAACGACCAAACAACATTATCGACATCACCCCTGGAAGAGCAGGCGCTTGCATGGCCTGAAAAGGCGATCCCGGAAAAGTGGGTCAAGGCGCTGTTCAACAAGATGGCGTTCAGCTATGGCGTGAAATTCGCAGACCAGTGGAAAGGCATCGATCCCGTCGGCATCAAGCGCCACTGGGCGCAAAAGCTGTTCGTGCTGACCACGGCCGAGCTGACGCGCGGCGTCGAGCGGTTGGATACCCGAGCCTGGCCTCCGACGCTGCCGGAATTTCTGGCGCTGTGCCGTCCGCCCATCGACCCGTCGGTGGCGTTCCACGAAGCCCTGGAGCAAGGCGCGCTGCGCGCCCGCGGCGAGCCGAACGTGTGGTCGTCGCCTGCCGTGTTCTGGGCCTGGCGCAAGCTGGGTGCCTTCGATTGCGCGCACAGCACCTATGCCGTGCTGCGACCGCGCTGGGAAGCAGCGTTGGCCGCCGAGCTGGAGCGTGACGTGATCGAGCCTGTCCCGGCGCAGGATCCGGTCGCCCTGCCCGCGCCCGGCAAGACGATGATGTCGAGCCGGAAGGCACAGCAACTGATCGGCGCGTTCAAGATCAAGGCCCTGGGCGATGCCGGCCAAGGCGACGGCAGGCGCTGGGCCCGGCGCATCATGGAACGAAAGAAGGCGGGCATGGAGTTCAGCATTTTCGTCATCGAATGCGCTGAGCGCGAACTGGGGATGCGCGCATGACCATCAACGTGGCCCCAGCCATCCGCCAGTTGACGGCGTTTGCCGATGCCGGGACAAAGCAGGTGCAGTTCGCCACGCGCGTGGCATTGACGCGCACGGCCCAGCTGGCCAGCGCCAATCTCAAGCACGAAATGCGGGACATTTTCCGCAGCCCGACGCCCTATACGTTGTCGAGCCTGTTCGTGCGGCCAGCCACCAAGTCCAACCTTAGCGCCGAGGTCAAGCTTAAGGACTTCACCGCCAAGGCGACACCGGCGGCCACCTACCTGGCGCCGCAGATCAAGGGCGGTACGCGGCCCATGAAGCGCTTCGAGCGCGCCATGCAGTCGGTGGGTGCACTGCCACCTGGCTACCGCATCGTGCCCGGCAAAGGCGCTAAGCTTGACAGCTACGGCAACATGAACCGAGGCCAGATTGTGCAAATCCTGGCCTATTTCCGCTCGTTCCCAGAGGCCGGCTACAAGGCGAACATGACGGCCCAGGGCCGCGCCAAAATGGCCATTGGCACGAAGAAGAAGCCAGGCTTCCGCTACTTCGTCGGCCGGCCAGGCGACCGCATGCCGCTGGGCGTGTACCAAAGCATGCGGGGCGGTGGCCCTGGATCGCTCAAGCCGGTGATGGTGTTCGTACGCTACGCCAGCTATCACAAGATTTTCGACTTCGAATACGTGGTCGAGAAAACCGTTGAGAAAGAGTTTGCCGGCCAGTTTGCGCGCGCCTACGTCGAGGCGCGGCGGACCGCACGCTGACACAAGGAAAGGTTGCTATTATGAAATCACATCCAATGGAAACAATCGAGCAAGAACGCATGTTACCTTATAGCAACAATGCCTCAATAGAAATATTTCAATTGGGAAATATTTCTCAAAGGTACTCCCCAACCTCCCCTTGCAAGGGTAATTCGAACCCCCTTTTTTCGCTAGTCACAGGGTATTTGCAAGGGGGTTGTGTTGTCTGATTTGTCTATGCCAATGACGCAAGCTGCCTTCGGCGCGCTGGTGGGCGTGAGTCAGCAAGCGGTGGGCAATCTTGTCGGGCGCGGCCTGCTTGATTCGAGCATGTCCGGCCAGCAGATGCTGCACGCCTACTGCTCACACCTGCGCGAAACAGCAGCCGGGCGATCATCTGGCGGCGATCTGGACCTGGTAGCCGAGCGCGCCATGCTGGCCAAGGTGCAGCGCGAGCGCATCGAGATGCAGAACGGCGTCACGCGCGGCGAACTGGCGCCAGTGGTGCTGATCGAAGAGGTGCTGTCGAAGGCTGGCGCGCGCATCGGTGGCCTGTTCGACGCCATCCCAGGCGCGGTCAAGCGGCGCGTGCCGTCGCTGTCGTCGGATGAGATCGGCAATATCGAAAAAGAGATCGCCAAGGTGCGCAACATCGTGGCCAACATCTCGCTGGCCAACCTGCGCGACGACGAAGAGGAGGACGGTACTGCCCCTGAGCACCAGGTGATAGAGGATCAGGGCGAATGAGCGATCTGGCCGAAGTCCTCAACTGGCGCTCGCCTGAACTGTCCGCCTGCCTGACGCGCGGGTTGGGCACGTTCGGTGTACCCGAACCAATGACGCTGGACGAATGGGCTGCCAAGCACTTTTACCTGTCGAAAGAATCGTCCTACGTCGAGCAGGCCTGGGAGGCGTGGCCGTTCCAACGCGCCATCATGGCGTGCATCAGCAATAACGATATTCGCGAAGTCGATTTCATGAAGTCGGCCAGGGTCGGCTACACCAAGATGCTGCTGGCGGCGATCGCCTATTTCATCGAGCACAAGCGCCGCAACCAGGCACTGTGGCAGCCGACCGACGGTGACAGCGACGAATTCGTCAAGACAGAGCTGGAAACGATGCTGCGCGACGTGAAAGTCATGCGCAAAGCGTTTCCGTCTCACATGTCCCGTAACAAGGACAACACCCTGCTGCAAAAGAAATTCCTGGGCTGCCTGCTGCACACGCGTGGCGGCAAGGCGGCGCGCAGCTACCGCCGCATCTCGGTCGACAACGCGCTGCTCGATGAGCTCGACGCCTTCGACAGCGACATCGAAAAGGAAGGCGATCCGATTACCCTGGCGGCCAAGCGGGTCGAGGGCGCCACGTTTCCTAAGCTGGTCGCCGGCTCCACCCCGGGCCTGAAAGGCTTTTCGCTGATCGAAGCGCGCTTCATCCTGGCCGACGCGCGCTTCCAGTTCGCCATCCCATGCCCCGACTGCGGCGAATTCCACGCGCTGACATGGGGTGGCAAAGACGAAACGCACGGCTTCAAATGGCTGGACAACGATCCGGACAGCGTGCGCCACATGTGCCCGCATTGCGATTCGATGATCGACCAGGGCCAGTACCTGGCGGCGGCACCAAACGGCCGCTGGCAAAACGAAGACGCCAGCATCACGATCGACCACGCCGGCGTGTTCCGCAACGCCAGCGGCGCCGTGATCAGTGCGCTGCGCCACATCGCCTTCCACGTCTGGACCGCATACAGCCCACTGGTGACCTGGGCCACGCTGGTGCGCGAATTTATCAATGCGCACAACAAGGCGCAGGAAGGCGACATCACGTCGCTGAAAACCTTCACCAACACCACCTTGGGCCGCACCTGGGAACTGGATGTCGAAAAAACCGACTCCGAGCAGCTGAAACAGCGCGCCGAGCCCTACAAGCTGGGTTCGGTGCCGCACGGCTGCGTGCGCCTGCTGGCCGGCGCCGACACCCAGCCGAACCGCATCGAGATTGCCGTGTGGGGTTATGGCCGCGGCTGCCAGAAATGGATCATCGACTACCGCATTTTTTACGGCAATCCGGACGAGGATGCTGTTTGGGCTGACGTCGCCGAATATCTGTTCGAGAACAAGTTCCGGCACGCCAGCGGCCAGGAACTGAAGATCCACGGCACTGCAATCGACAGCGGCGGCCACAACACGCATGCGGTCTACGCATTTTGCGCCGCCAATGCCGCGCGCCGCGTGTTCGCCGTCAAGGGCCGTTCAGGCAAGGAAAAGCACATCAAGGACGGCGCCACCAAGGTCGATATCGATTGGCGCGGCCGCATCCGCAAGCACGGCGCGCTGCTGTGGCAGGTTGGCACCAACCTGGCCAAAGACCTGATTTACGGCCGCCTGCAGATCACCAGGCCAGGCCCCGGCTATATCCATTTTTCGAAGGAGTTGCCCGATGAATTCTTCAAGCAAATGGCAGGTGAGATCCGTGCTGAGCGAATTACCGCCGGCGGAACGGAATCGCGCTGGTCGGCGATACGCAAGCGCGTCGAGGCATGGGATTGCACCGTTTACGCCGTATGGTTGGAAACGCATTTCGAGTTGGCGAAGAAAACGGCAAAGTGGTGGGACCAGCTGGAGGAAGAAGTGCAGCCAACGATGGCCGACCTCTTCGCCGAGCCATTGAATATTTCCGAACCGGCAGCGCCTGCGCGTGCGGTCGAAGCACCAAAAATTACGGCGCCGGCGAAACCGGCGGCGCCCACACAACAGCGAGGCGCTAGCCGCTTTGCTTCTGACAACTGGTCTAAAAGGGGTTTTAAATAATGACAACGTACTACCACAGAAAAGATATCGTCGCGCACATGCTGCATGAACTGCGTGCAGTCCTCGGCGCCGAGGTGATCACGACGGAAGTACGCCGCGCGCTTGAATCAAAGCTGCGCATCGAATGGGGCGGCCAGGAAGTCTACGTCAAGAAAACCGGCAATGTCGCCGACGAGCGTGCGCAGGCGATCCGCGACCAATACAACATGTGCAACCGCCGCGAATTGATGGAGGAATATGGCATCAGCCGCGGCCACTTCTACAAAATCGTTAAAGGTGGCTGATACGCAGCAGTGAAATACAGTCTCATTTCTCCCTAGAAATGAGACAGCCGCGCCGTTACCGTTGGCCCTTCACCTGAAGGAGTCCCAATGACCACTGCAACCGACATGCTCGCCAAGTACCTCGCCGCTGAAGCGGCGGTACTGGAAGGGAAAGAGGTATCCCTCGGCGATCGCAAACTTCGCATGGAGGACCTCGCCAGTATCACCGCAGGCCGCAAAGAGTGGGAGCGCCGCGTGCAGCAGGAAGCGACAACCGTCAACAGGGCGCCGACCATCGGCGGCTTGGGCTACTCGCTGGCCAGCTTCCGGGGGCCACACTAATGGCCCAGCATACCGAAATTCCATTTAATTTTTTTGATCGTGTCGTTGCGTATATTTCGCCGGCGACAGGCTTGCGCCGCATGCAGGCGCGGCGTGTGCTGAGCCAGTATGAGGCGGCCAAGCCATCGCGCCTGCGCAAAATGACCAAGGATGCGCTGTCGCCGAATGCGGTGGTACAGCACGGCGCCACTACTTTGCGCGCGCTGGCCCGCAACCTGGTCGAAAACCACGACCTGGCGCGCGGCGCGTTGGGCGTGCTGGTCAACAACGTCATCGGACCGAACGGCATAGGCATCGAGCCACAGCCGCGGCGAATGGATGGCACCATCCACGAAGAGTATGCGGCAGCGCTGCGCGAAGCGTACCGCGACTGGCAACTTATCCCCGAAGTCACGCATCGCCACCATTTCAGCAAAACGCAGCGGCTTGTTGCCAGCACCTGGTTGCGCGATGGCGAATGCTTTTCGCAGCGGCTGATCGGCCCCGTGCCAGGACTGGACCATGGCACGCGCGTGCCTTACTCGCTCGAACTGATCGAGGCCGATCTGATCCCCATGGATTACCACGACATCGGCAAAAATATCCAGCAGGGCATCGAGCGCAACGCCTGGGGCCGGCCAACCGGCTATTACACGTACAAAGAATTCCCGAACGGCGGCATCTGGAGCAAGCATGCCACCGAAATGAAACGCATCGACGTCTCGCGCATGCACCATATCGCCATGGTCGACCGCATCGGCCAGATGCGCGGCGTTTCCGTGTTTGCCAGCGTGATCACGCGCCTGGAAGACATCAAGGATTACGAGGAGTCCGAACGCATCGCCGCCAAAGTGGCCGCCTCGCTGACCGCCTACGTCAAAAAAGGCGACGCCAGCCTCTATGGCAATCCCAATGATGGAAGTGCAGCTGCCGATGGCGCGCAGCGCGAGCTGGGCATGGCGCCCGGCATGATCATCGACAGTCTGCTGGCCGGCGAAGAGATCGGCATGATCGACTCGAACCGACCGAACCCAAACTTGATCACATTCCGCCAGGGCCAGCTGCGCGCCGTCGCCGCCGGCATCCAGGCCAGCTATTCCAGCGTCGCGCGCGATTACACCGGCACCTATTCCGGCCAGCGCCAGGAACTGGTCGAGCAATGGATCAATTACGCCGTGCTGACGGACGAATTTGTCGGGCAATACCTGCAGCCCACCTGGATCGATTTCGTCGCCGTCGCGCATTTGTCGGGTGTGGTGCGTATTCCGAAAGATGTCAACCCGGCCACCGTGGACGATGCGCTGTTCGTGGGACAGTCCATGCCCTGGATCGATCCGCTCAAGGAAGCGATGGCCTGGCATGCGCTGGTGCAGGACGGATTTGCCAGCGAAGTGGAAGTCATCCGCAAGCGCGGCGCCAACCCGCGCGATGTGCTCGAGCAAAGTGCGGCGCATCGCGCGGCCGCAAAGGAAAAGAACCTGGTCTTCAAGTCGGACTACGGCAATGAGCAGAAAAACCCGCAGCCAGCAACGCCTGACGCCGACGTCGAATAAATATACAAACTGTCTCATTTCTCCCTAGAAATGAGACTCCGTAAAAAAGACACTGTCTGCTCTGAACAAGGAAAACAGCATGCCCACTCCAAACGCAGCATCGAACCAAGCCGCAAGCTGGTACACCATCCGCCCCAGCGCGCGGGCCGGTGCAGCGGCGTCGGCATCCTCGGCTGAAATTCTGATTTACGGCGATATCGGCGAGAGCTGGTATGGCGACACCATCACGGCGTCCAATTTTGTGCGTGACGTGGCCGCGCTTGATGTCGACCACATGACCGTGCGTATCAACAGCTATGGCGGTTCGGTCACCGATGGCATTGCGATCCATAACGCGATCAAACGCCACAAGGCGCATGTCACAACGATTATCGACAGCATAGCCGCCTCGATCGCCAGCCTGATTGCGGTTGCCGGCGATACCGTGCAGATGGCGGAAAACGCCGCCATGATGATCCACGCACCATGGGGCTGGACCGAAGGCAACAGCGTGGCCATGCGTGAGTACGCCGACATGCTCGATACCTGGTCCGAGGCGATGGCTACCAGCTACGCCAGCAAGACCGGCGGCGACCGTGCGGAAATCCTGGCATTGCTGACGGACGGCAAAGACCACTGGTACACCGCCGAACAGGCGCTGGCCGCCAAGCTGGTCGACGCCACCATTTCGGCGCTGCCGATCGCCGCATCGGCCAGCCTGGCTCTGTCTGTCAAAGCGCGCTTCGATTCATTTGTTCTGCCACAAATTCCAGCGGCTGCCGCCGCACCAACACCGATCACCCCAAAGGAGAACCCCACCATGTCAGGTACTACCGCCCCGGTTGCAGCTGCACCGATTCCAGCAGCGACTGCATTGACACACGCCCAAATCACCGCCGCTGCTTTGGCGGCAGACAAGACACGTCGCACCGATATCGGCGCCGCGTTTGCGAAATTCAGCACCGTCGCCGGTGTCGCCGAGCTGCAGGCGGCCTGCGCCGACGACCACGGCTGCAGCGCCGAGCAGGCCGGCATCAAGCTACTGGCGCACCTGGCGCAAGACGCTGGTCCGGTGGCCGGCACGCACATTGCCACCGTTGAAGACTCGCGCGACAAGTTCCGCGCTGGCGCCGCCGCGTCGATCATGGCGCGCGGCAAGCTGGCCAAGGACGAGACCAACAACAATTATCGCGGCTTCACCCTGCTCGATATTGCTCGTGAAAGCCTGGTGCATGCGGGCGTAAAAACCACTGGTATGGACAAAATGGGCCTGATCGCCGCTGCATTTACCCATACAGGCAGTGATTTCCCGCTTCTACTGGCGAATGTTGCCAACAAGGCGATGCTGAAGGGCTATGAAGAAGCCGAAGAAACGTTCCAGCTGTGGACCGCGAAAGGCACGCTGACCGACTTCAAGCCTGGCAAGCGCGTCGACTTGAACATGTTCCCGGCGCTCGCCCAGGTGCAGGATGGCGGTGAATACACCTATGCAACCATCGGCGAACGCGGCGAGACAGTCCAACTGGCCACCTACGGAAAAATGTTCAGCATCACACGCCAGGGCATCATCAATGATGACATCGACGCATTTTCCAAGATCCCGCAGCGCATGGGCCGCGCCGCAATCCGTACGATCGGCGACCTGGTATACGCCATCCTGACCAGCAATCCGCCGATGTCGGATGGTGTGCCGCTGTTCCACGCAGACCATAAAAATCTGCTTGCCGCCGCCGCCATCAGCACGGCCGGCATCGATGCGATGCGTGTTGGCATGGGCTTGCAAAAGCAAGGCGAGTCTCTCCTCGGCCTGCGGATGGCGCATTTACTGGTGCCATTGGCGCTGGAAGGCACGGCTAGCGTGGTGCGGGACAGTGAATATGAAGTCGGCGCAGCCAGCAAGAACAACACAACGCCGAACTCCGTGCGCAACACCTTCGACGTCATTTCCGAAGCGCGCTTGGATGCCAATTCGTCGACCACGTGGTACGGCACCGCCAATGCCGCGTTGCATGACACCGTCGAAGTGAGCTACCTGGATGGCAATGAGGCGCCGACCCTGGAACAGCAAAACGGCTGGCATGTCGATGGCGTCGAATTCAAGGTCCGCATCGATGCCGGCGTCAAAGCGCTGGACTACCGCACGATGGTCAAAAACCCCGGCCAGTAGGCCGCCACCCTGATACGCGCCGCTACGGCGGCACTTCGCAACTATATAGGAGCCATCATGGCCAAGAATTACATTCAGGAAGGCGAGATCCTGACCGTTACCGCCGGCGATTCCGCCATTGTCTCTGGCGCTGTCGTTCTCATCGGCGAGCGTGTCGGTATCGCCCTGGCCGATATTCCAGCGCTGGGCGCTGGCAGCGCCTCCGTCACCGGCGTGTGGGCTGTCGCCAAGCTGGGTACCGACGCTGTCGCTCAAGGCGATCTGCTGTACTGGGATGCCGCAAACAGCCGCATGACCGCCACTGCTGCTGGCAACACCCTGGCCGGCTTCGCTGCTGCGCCAGCTGCTGCCGGTACCACTTTCGTTCACATCAAGATCAACGCCTGATGTTCGCCGGCCTGGAAGCGCGCATGAACTGCATCGCGCATAAAAAACTGGCAAACGCTACGGCGACCATCGGCGCCAAGGTGGTACCGGTAGTATTCGACGCCGAGTATTCGGCGGCTACGGTAGGTCCGGCCCGCGTCGGTGCCTCTGTGCCGCAAATGCAGATCATGAACGCTGACGTGCCGGCCGATTTCGACAGCAGCATGATCCAGATCGTTGTCGGGGGCGCGGCCCAGGCGGTGACGTGGCGCGTTGCAGATCGGCAGCCAGATGGCGAAGCGCCCACCGGCATCACCCTTGTGCTGCTGGAACGCCCATGAACAGCGCGCAATTTACCATCGTCACCGCAATCGTCGACCAGCTGCAGGTCGAACCAGCGCTGTCGGGCGGCCGTATCTTCCGCTCGCGAGCTCGGCCGCTTGCAGTAGACCAGCCCAGCGGCCTGGTGGTGCGCATCGAACGCAGCACCTCCACCCTGGCGCAGGTCATCGGCGGCCCGACCACCTGGGCCACATTGATTAACGTCGAATGCTATGCGCGCGCCACCGGCGCAGAGCCAGATGCGGTCGCCGATGCGTTACTGGTGGATGTGTTCGACCGCCTGGCGCTGGCGCCAACCCTCAACGGCGCCGCCATGTCGCTCGAGCCGCTGCCCGGCGACACGCTGTCGTGGGAAGTGGATGAGCTCGATTCAAAAATAGCCTGCATCACAGCCAAATTCGTGGTGATGCATCAAACCAAAGGAAGGACCTTGACATGAATGTCGCTACAACCAAACCAGCCGCTGCGATGCAGGTTACGCCGGCGCCGGTACCTGCCCGCCAGTCCGAGCCGAAAACGGGCGGCAGCTATACCCGCAATCCGGCTGACGGCACGCTCGTCAAGAACCCGGATCCGGCCACTCAACCCAACCAGGAGTAATCCATGTCTCGCCTCATTCGCAATACGGCGATCCTCGCCAAAACGGAACCCGTGTACGGCGTCGACGCCGTGCCGACCGGCGCGGCCAACGCCATGCTGGTCAGCAACCTGAGTATCAACCCGCTGAACGCGCAAAACGTCGAGCGCAACAATATCCGGCCCTACCTGGGCGGTGACGAGCAGTTGGTCGGCAGCCGCTATGTCGAAATGGGCTTCGACGTCGAACTGGTCGGCGCCGGCACCCTGGGCGCCGTCCCGGCCTGGGGCACGCTGCTGCGTGCATGCGGCTTTGCCGAGGTGGTGACGGCCGGCGTGCGCGTCGATTACGTGCCGGTGTCGACCGGTTTTGAATCGGCCACCATTTACTGGTATGACGATGGCGTGATCCACAAAGGCCTGGGCGCGCGCGGCACTGCCTCGCTCAAGCTGACCGTAGGTGAAAAACCGGTTATTTCGTGCAAATTCGTTTGCCTGAATGGCGGCGTTGCCGTTGCCGCCGCGCCGACCACCGAACTGGAAGACTGGCAGATTCCCGAAATCGTCCTGGACGCCAATTCCGGCAACCTGATCTGGGGCGCAACGCATGCGACGGCCACCGCGCCGGCGCTCGTCGGCGGCGACTTTTATCCAAGCCAGGGCCTGACCATCGAGCTGGGCATCAGCACGCCATTCCAGCCGCTGCTGGGCGGCGAGTCGGTGCCGATCACCGAGCGCAAGGTCACTGGCGCCGTCCAGCTGGATCTGACCGCGGCGCAAGAAGTGGCCGCCATGGCCGCCGTGCTGGCCACCGCCAAGACCAGCCTCGGCATGGTCCACGGTACCGTCGCCGGCAGCCGTGTCTGCGTGTTCATGCCCGGCGTGCAGCGCATCGAGCCGACAAAGGAAGATCTCAACGGCGCTCGCATGTGCGGCTACAAACTGCTGATCAACCCCGTCGCCGGCAACGACGAAATCCGCATCGTTACCAGTTTTTAAACCCTGGGGCCGCTGGCCCCGCTATCAGGAAATACATCATGACCAAAAAATACAAAATCGTTGTTGGTAATACCGTAGCAGTGCTGGTGTCCGGTTCCCATACGAATGAAGGCGGCAAGGCCATTCCCTTCAAATTCACCTTGATTTGCAATCGCCTCAATGCTGCGGACCTGAAAACGGCCATCGGCAGCGGCGAAACGCAAGTGGACGAGTTCATCACCGGCGTCGCAACCGGCTGGCGCGATCAGCGCCTGGTGCTGGAAGAAGATGACACGCCGGCGGAATTTTGCGCCGAGGCGCTCGAAGCCCTCCTCAATATCTCCGGCCTGGGCATGCTGTGCTTCACCGCCTACATGAAAGAGGCCGGCGCCAAGGCAAAAAACTAAGTCAGGTCGCGCGCCATGTGGCGCTCGGCCTGGTGGAGTCAGGCGAAGACGAAGCGCTACGCCGCGAATTGACCGAAGAAGCGGCTGCAGGCATAGGGTTTCGGCTTCGGCGGGCGCCAGTCGCTTGCGAAGCACTGTACTTGTGGCCGGAGAACGTGCCCAGCTGGAATCTGTTCCAGGCAATGAGCACGCAGTGGATGGTGGGTATGGCCGGCGCGACCGGATTGAATTACCCCGGTGTCGAAGTTGTCATGCGCAAGGCTCGCGTCAAGCGCTGCGATGAAGAGCGTATTTTTCATGAAATTCAATGTATGGAGCGGGCGACCTTGAGCGCCTGGAGAGAGAAAACCGATGGCAAATGAATCACGCGTAATCATTACCGCCGACTCGACCCAGGCGATCCGGGAATTCAATCGCTTGCGCACGCAGTCGACATCTTCTCTTCGCGATATCGCGTCGTACAGCGACAAGGTTGGCGCCGCCTTGGGAGCCATCGGTATGGGCACGGGGCTGGCCGCCATCGTCGGCATGAGCGATGAGTATACGAAATTCACTGCCCAGCTACGTCTGGCGACGGTGTCGCAGAACGAATACAACGCCGCCTACGCCGATGTGAAACGCATCGCCACAGGCTCGCAGCAGTCCTTGGCTGGCACCGGAACGCTGTATGCGCGCATTGCCAACGGCACGCGCGAACTGGGCACGACGCAAAAGCAGGTTGCCGACATCACCGAAACCGTCAACCTGGCGCTGAAAGTTTCCGGCGCCACGGCGACGGAATCGGCGTCGGCCCAGCTGCAGTTGTCGCAGGCATTCGCCTCCGGCACCCTGCGCGGTGAAGAATTCAATGCCGTTAACGAAGCCGCGCCGCGCCTGATGAAAGCCTTGGCAGATGGCATGGGCTTGCCGATTGGCGCCCTGAAAGGCCTTGCTGGCGAGGGAAAAATCACGTCACAGATCATGGCCGATGTACTGCCAAAAGCTCTGGGGGCGCTGCAGGAAGAAGGCAAGAAAATCGCCACCATAGGCGGCGCGCTGACGGTCTTGAAAGATGAATTCATGGAACTCACGGCCGTCAAGGCGCAGGCCAACGGCACTGTATCTGCGCTGACGACCGGCATTCGACTCTTGTCGGACAACATGGCGATACTGATGGGCACCATCACGACGCTCACCGCCGCCAAATTAGGTACCTGGATGAGCAAGTGGGTCACTGACACCTATGCTGCGACGGTTGCAAACAAGGCAGCTGCGACCAGTAGTTTGGCGCTTGCCGTCACGACCAGTGAGGCCAGCGCCATAGCAGCTGCGGCCAAGCTGACCGAGGCGCGTGCGACTAGTACGGCGACTGGCGCCGCTGCAGCGCTGGCCACCGCCAGGGTTGCCGAACTGCGCACTGCCATTGCGGCAGCCGAAGGCGAGGTGATGCTTGCCATAGCGTTGAATGGCTTGATCCCTGCCGAAGCACGCGCAACTGCCCTAGCGGAAGCGCATGCTGTGGCGATGGCGGCTGAAGCCGCCGCTGCTACTGCTGCCACCAGGGCAACCACCGCAGCTACAGTGGCTTTGACTGCCCAGGCAGCCGCGGCGACCCTTGCCACCAGGGCCATGGGTGTCTTGCGCGGCATTATGGCTTTTATGGGGGGGCCGATTGGTCTCATCATTACCGCGCTGGGTGCGGCGGCTATTGCCTGGTCTCATTATTCCAACAAGGCAAAGGCGGCCGCGAAGGAAACTGCGGAAGTTGTAGCTGAAACAACATTGGAAGCGATTGATCGGCTGGACAAGGAAATAGTCAAACTGAAGGAGCGTAACGCCCTGCGAAATGCGGTTCCTGTTGCCAAACATGCCAATGATGCAGATAAAGATGCGCTGGCCAAGGCAAAAAAAAATATGGAAGATGCACAGAATGGCGTGGGCCGATTCTCATTGCGCTCCAAAGAATCACTTGCTCGATTGGTTGTCACTCTCACCGCTGATTACAACACGCTGGAGAGCAAGATTGCGAGTGCGCAGGAAGAGCGCATAGTGGATAAAGAGGGAACTCGAAATGATCGAATTAAAGATTGGCGCGGGAAATATGGCTCTGCAAAAGACCGCATGGAAGCTGAGCTTGCCGAGTTGCGTGCGAACTTTGGAACCATCCCCGCTGATATTGAAGTAAGTATCCGGGCGAAATACATCGATAAGGGCGCTGCATCGGCCCTGAAACAGGAAGAAAACGCCTATAAGTCATTGGTGGCATCCATTCAAGAGAAACTGGAAGCCAACAAGTTGGAGGCGCTCGGCTATGAAAATATGACCGACGCACAGAAAATGACGGTCAAGCTGAATGCAGCCATCCTGGCGGATAAAACCAAACTGAATTCTGCCGACATCGAGCGCGCCCGCGGGTTAATAGCACAGGTCGCACGCGAAGATGCGCAGCTGCTGTCGGCCAAGAACGTCCAAAAAGCTGTCCAGGAACTGAAAGATGGTCGTGACCAGGAAGCCGCCGCAGCTTACGACGAGATCGAGGCAAATAAACAGGCCATCGCTACCTACGGTATGTCAAAAGCCCAGATCGAGGCACTAACCCTGGCTCGAATGGAGGATCGCCTGGCGCGACGTGGCCCGCAGGATCTTGACCTGGATGAGGCAGAAGTTAATCACCTGATGCGCATGATCGGCCTGCAAAAGGAAAAGGCAGCCACGGCAAATACATTGGGCGCGCTCGACACGGGTTCCAGCGTCGCCAAGGCAAAGGAACTGCTCGACGTTCTGACCGCTGTTGATGCCGCCACAAAATCCGCTGCCGACGGCATGGCCGCGTCCTTTGGGAAGGTCGGCAGCGCCATCGGCGGCCTGACGACCGCGCTCTCTGGCTACGCGGTGCAGCAGCAGGCGATCGCCGCACAACTGGCGACGGTCAAAGCCGATCCCAAGAGTGGTGCCGATGCGATCGCCAAGGCCGAGATCGCCGCCGCGCGTGGAAGTGCCCAGGCGAAGATCAAAAGCTATGGCGACATGGCCAGCGCCGCCAAGGTCTTCTTCAAGGAAAACAGCACTGGCTACAAGGTGATGGAAACTGCAGAAAAAGCATTTCGTGCCTACGAAATGGCGATGGCTGTCGAGTCGATGATCAAGAAGATTTTCTTCAAAGAGGCGGAGGTCGCCGCCAACCTGACCTTGAACGCCACCAAGTTGACCGGTGAGGCGACGACCACGGCCGCGTCCACTGGCCTGGCCGCGACCGAGGCCAGCGCCTGGGGCATTACGGCCGTGGTGAAAGCTCTGGCCTCGCTACCGTTCCCGCTGAACCTGGCGGCCGGCGCGGCGACGCTGGCGGCTGTAGTTGCAATCGGGGCAAAAATGTTCGGTGGCATGGGCGGGGGCAGCGTCAGCCTGTCCGAACAACGCCAGGCGGCCAACGGCACTGGCACGGTGCTGGGTGATTCGTCCGCGAAATCGGAATCGATCGCGCACAGCTTGGCCATCATGGAGAAAAACTCCGGCCTGGGCTTGGCGCACACCATTTCGATGGACTCGTCGCTGAGGAAGATGGTGAGCGGGATCGGCAATCTGGCCGGCCTGCTCGCCCGCTCGGGCGTAGTTGCCGAGGGCGGTGGTGCGGCAGCTGGCATACAGACCGGCTCGGCGCCGACGTTCGGCAAGGGTGGGCAACTGGCCCTGTCCGGTGCAGCCACCTACGGCGGCGCCATGCTGGGTGGCAGTATCGCTGGCGCGATGACGATGGGCACGATTGGCGGCAGCTTGACGATGATGGGCGCGGTCGCTGGCCCCATCGGCATGGCAATCGGTGCGGCAATCGGCTTTGCGGTATCGAAATTGTTTAAGACTTCGACGTCGATCAAAGACCAGGGCATTACCGGTAACGCCATGTCGCTTGGGAATGTGGATGCGTTGGGCTTTACCGCCCAAGCGTATGCCGATGTCAACACGAAGAAGAAGGCATTCGGTTTCACCTATAAGGACAAGGACAGTACACAAACCGCCGCGCTGTCAGGGGAAATGAATAACCAGTTCACCATGATCATCAGCAGCATGGGACAGACAATCCGCGATGCCGCTGATGTGCTGGGCATGGGCGGCGCCGCATTCAACACTCGGCTTAATTCGTTTGTCGTCGATCTGGGCAAGATCAGCTTGAAAGGACTGTCTGGCGAAGAGCAGCAGAAAGCACTGGAAACGGCGTTTTCCAAGCTCGGGGACAACATGGCCAAGTTCGGCGTGGCCGGCCTGCAGGAATACCAGGCGGTTGGCGAAGGCTACCTGGAAACACTGGTGCGCGTCACCAACGACTTTATGCAGGTGTCCGACGTGCTGGCCGTGCTGGGCAAGTCCTTCAATACCACTGGCCTTGGCGCGGTGGCGCTGAGCGAAAGCCTGATCGCCGCGGCCGGCGGCCTTGACAAGCTGACCAGCGGTACCGGCTTCTTCGTCGAAAACTTTCTGTCGGAAGCGGAGCGCATGGCACCGATCACGAAATCGGTGAACGATGCCATGGGCAAGCTGGGCGTATCGGGCGTGACGACGATCGATCAGTTTAAGGCCCTGGTGTTGGCGCAGGACCTGAATACGACTGCTGGCCAGGCGATGTATGTGGAATTGATTGCCCTTGCCGAACCGTTCAAGAAAGCTGCCGATTACGCTGCCGAAGTGGCTGCGGCAACTGGCGAGTATGCAGCGGTGCTCAAAACCGCCAGCGAAATTGCCAGCGAACGCCTGGACCTGCAAAAACAGCTCAACGAACTGACGAAAAGCGAAACGGAACTGCTGGCCATCCAGCGCTCCAGCGTCGCCGCCGTCAACCGCGCGCTGTTCGACCAGGTGCAGGCGGCCAGGGCGGTCGTGTCGGCCAAGGATGCGCTGGGCAAGGCCTACGAAAAGGAATCGGCAGCGGCCCAGACGGCGCTGGATAAATCGAAATCGTGGGTGGCTACCTTGAACAGCCTGAACGCCAGCATGGCCCTGGGCAGCCAGTCCGTGCTGACGCCGGAGCAAAAGTATGCCGAGGCACGGGCGCAATTCGAGAAAACCCTGGCGGCGGCGAATGCCGGCGATGCGACGGCGCAGTCCGGCCTGTCGGCTGCTGAGCAGGCGTTCCTGACGGCGTCGCAGGTGGTGAACGCCTCTGATGCCAAGTACGCGGCGGATTACGCGCGCGTCATCGCCGCCAACGAGGACGCTGCCAAGTGGGCCTCGGCTCAGGTCGACGTGCAGCAGGCCAGCCTGGACGCTCTCAAGGCCCAGGTGTCGGGCCTGATCACCATCAACGACAGCGTGCTGACGGTGGCGCAAGCCATCGCCAACCTGCGTGCGGCGATGGGCACGGCGAGTGGCATGGGTGTGGAATTTACCAATGCGCCAGCCGTTGCTGCACCAGTCGCTTTTTCCAGCGCCCCGGCCCCCGTAGTTTTTGACGCCATGCGCTATTCGGCTGGCTCGAATGTTGGCTCCGACGCATTGGTCGCTGAAATCCGCGCCTTGAACGCCAGGCTGGATGCCCAAACAGTCGAGCTCAAGGGCTTGCGCGCCGATCAGGCCAAGCAAACCGGCGCCACCATCCAGGCCACCGTCGAATCGAACGACAAAGCGGCCAAGACGGTCGTGGCCGGCGTCGATAAATCCGCCAAGGCATCCGCCTGGGCGAAACAAGTGGAGTATTCCGCATGACCGATGTGCAATTTTTGACGTGGCTGCAAAGCTCGTCGGCCAGTCGCATGGTGCTGATCGAGGTGCAGGTGAATGTGGCCGGCGTCGAAGTGACGCGTTTTATCTCGTCCTGGCCGTATGTCACCGGCCCGGCCGACCTGCCGGCCAATATCGAGTACTTGCCGCTGGCCACTGGTGGGCTGGCCTTCACCGAACAGGTCAGCCTGACAGGTGAAGCTGGCCTGTCGGGCGGCGATATTGAACTTGATAACGCTGATGGTGCGCTCGATGGCTGGCTCGCTGACGTCTGGCGTAATCGGCCCATCAAGGCATGGTCCGGTGATCCGGCCTGGCCGCGCAGTGACTTCCGCCTGATCTTTGACGGCATCGTCGCAGATATCGGCAGTTCCGCGCGCGAATCAATCAACCTGTCGCTGCGTGACAAGCTGCAGCGCCTGGACACGCCTATCGCGGAGGCGAAGCTGGGCGGCACCACGCCAAACAAGGACGCTACCTTGCCGATACCGTTTGGCGAATGCCACAACGTGACGCCGCTGCTGACCAACCCAGCTACGCTGGAGTACGGCTTCCTGGGCGCCGTGGAGTCGAGTTTCGAGGTGCGCACCAACGGCAAGCCGATTGCCGTGGCCTTGAATGACCAGGTGGGGCGCTTCAACCTGAGCACCGACCCGTTTTCCACCGCGATCACGGTCAGCGTGCAGGGCGACAAGGGCGGCGGCTATGCGCCGCGCATCGCCCCGCTGGTGCAGCGCATTGCCACCGCCTACGGCAAGGCATCGGATCGCTTCACCCTGGCCGATCTCGACCTGGCCAACCTGGCCGCCTTCGATGCCGCCCACCCGCAGCTGGTGGGCCTGTATGTCGCGGACCGGACGAACCAGGCGCAAGCCATCCAGCAACTGGCGGCCAGCGTGGGCGCCCAGGCGATCATGTCGCGCACCGGCCAGCTGCGCCTAGTGCAGATCGCGCTGCCGGCCGCCGGCCTTCCGGTGGAGATCGGGCCGGAGCACATGCGGCTCGATTCCCTGCGCCCGGTACAGCGCCTGCCGGTGGTGGCGGCCGTCAAGATAGGTTTCGACAAGAACTGGACGGTTCAGACGAACCTGACCACCAGCATCCCGCCAGCGCATGCCGATCTGTATGCGACGGAGTGGCTGACGGAAACTGCGGTCGACGAGGCAGTGCGTTTGCGCTACCGCCTGACGGACGACCCGCCGCAGATCGATACCTGCCTCAAAACCAATGCGGACGCGCAGGCGGAAGCGGCACGACGCCTGGCCCTGAGCAAGGTGCAGCGCACGATTTACGAACTTGATGGAGAGCCCGAGATGATGATGCTGGAACTGGGGCAGCCCGTGGTGCTGCGCGATGATCGTTTCGGCCTGCAGGGTGGCGTGCCGGGTGTGGTGGTGTTGCTATCGCCACAGTGGCTGACTGGGCGCGTGACGGTGGGAGTGCTGGTATGACGGCCATCGGTGGTGCGCGCGATACGCTGCTGCAGGCCACGGCGGAGCGTTTCAGCACGACGGCTGACGGCAAAGCAATCCTGCTGGCTGGCAGTACGCCCGTGTTTCGTGTGAACAGCGACGGCGCCGGCGCACCCGGCTCGATTGCCATTACCGCCAAGCCGATCAATGTGGTGGGCGATATCGTGTTTTCGGTGTCCGCCGGCACGCAGCTGACCGTCAACGGCAACGTGGCCACGGTCAATTTTGCCACCATGACTACCGATACTGCCTTGGTGCAGGCTACCATCCGTGAATTCGGTGTCGACTACGTCGGCAACTACATGATCAGCAAGGTCTTCGACGGCGTCACCGGCGAGACAGGGCTGTCCGGACTGAACACGGGCCAGGCTTTTGTCTACAAGCGCGCGGCCGCTGCGCCAGCCGATTCGCCGGGCGACGTGATCTTCACCTTTTCCACGGCCAGTATCACGACGCCGGCCGGCAATGACCTGGCCAATGGCTGGTCGAAGAATATCCCGGCCGGCACAGCGCCGCTGTACGTGCGCGTGGCCGCCGCCAGTTCGCGCAATGCCACGGACAATATCGCCGCCAATGAGTGGTCGGCGGCCGTGCAGTTGGCCAAGGATGGTACTGCCGGTGTGGATGGCCTGAATGTCGCGCCCGTGCGTATCTACCAGCGCGGGGCGACCAACATCGCCCCTGCGCTGCCGAGCGCGGCAAGCACGTTCACCTTTGCCACGGGTGCGCTGACGGGTCTGAACAACGGCTGGTCGACCCAGGTGCCGACAGCCGGCGGCGCCTATCTGTTCACCTCGGGTGCAACGGCGGCAGCACGCACGGCTACCGACGACATCCAGCCGGGAGAGTGGGCCGCTGCTTCGCGCTTGGCCGCCGATGGCGCCACCGGCCAGCGCGGTACGGTCACCGTGGCGGCGCCAGGCTATTCCACCTGGTCGGATGCCTCGGCCGTGTACGAACTGGGGCATGCAGGCTATGGCGCGCCGATCAACCGCGATGTGGTCACGCTGTACGACGCCACGCATGCGGTGACGAAGTATTTTGATAACGGCGCCTGGCTTGTGCTTGGCACGGTGCTGAACGGCAATTTGCTGGTCAACGGGTCTGTGGCCACCCAGGCGCTGGCGGCAGACTCCGTTACGGCCGACAAAATTGATGCGCGCGGCCTGAGCATCAAGGATCCTATTGGCAATATTATCCTAAGCGCGGGCACCCCCCTGACTGCCAACTATATGAATGCTGGCATTGGAGCAGGAAATCTGATCAGCAATTCTGGTCCGTATCCTGGCGCCGTGGGCGGGTTTGGCCTGGAGTACTCTTACTCGCCAGGCACAACTACTTTTGCCGCGAGCTTCGCGCCCTATCTGCCGAGCGGCGTTGCAGGGGGCGTTTATGTTCGGTGCACCGGAACCGTCCCAGTGGGAGCCGTTGCTATTATTGCCCCAAGGTTTTCCGGGGCTTTTCGGAAATTTCCGGTTATTCCGGGGCTGCGCTACGAGCTTAGTGCCTATATGAGCTCTCATCGATGCAAGGGTGTTGTTAACGTGGCTTTTTTCGCAGCGAATGGCACCTACATATCGGAAATACCCGGGAGCGTCGTAGACAACCTGCCGACCACCGGGGATTTAAGCGCGTGGTCAAGGTCCACGCTATTTGCGACGGCCCCGGCCGGGGCCGCGTACGCGTCTGTACGTAGTGTACTTGTCGGTAAGGGGGAGATTGACGCATACCTTTTTACGTCCCTTTGGTATTTCGGCGTGGCGCTCGGCGGGCAGACAGTGGCCTCGGCTTGGGCGGACGGGCCGGGAGCTGGGTTTGGCGATAACCTTTATGGCCAGATCACGCCGACCAATTCGCCGACCTACATCGCCAATGCTGCCATTGTGAATGCGCAGATTGGCGGCGATATTTATAGCAGCAATTGGAACGGCAGCACGGCGGGCTGGCTTCTGGACCGGAATGGGAATTTCTACGCGAACAGCGGCACTTTTCGCGGCACGCTGTCAGGAGGCGCGATAGTAGGCAGCACTATCACTGGCACTACCGTAACAGGTGGCACTATCTCGGGCACTACTGTTTCCGGGTCGACTATCAACGGGGCCACTATAACAGGCGGCATTATACAAACATCGGCAACTGGCGCCGGGGTGCAGATTAACCGAAGCGGTAACCAAAATATGGAATTCTTTGCAGATGTAGGGCTTGGGGGCATAACTAAGTTAGTTCAGATCGGTTTTGCAGGGGCGCTTACAACCGCAGCTTCGTTTGGAACATCGAATTCCGCCTACTCTGGGGGAGGGTTGGATGCGTACTCAGGGTCAGGAATCGCAATAAGCGGTATAAGCGTGTCTTCTGTGGGCATACTAGGTGCCGGAGGTTCTTATGATTTCTACGCATCGGGTTCTGGGGCCAACTACGGGCCATTTACAGGAAGCCATGATGGTCTGGTCGAGTTGAATTTTGAGCCACTACAGGGCGATATCCTGATCGATTTGGCGATTGCTCACCACGGCGGTATCTCTAATACGATTGCGATCAATGCACTGGCCAGCATGCCGCAGCAGAAAAACGTAATCGGTGTCTTCGTTGGCCAGCGCCCGCTGGACCCGCAGGATCCGCCAGCAGCACTCAAGGGCATCATTGGTCTGGCTTTTATGGCTGAGAAGTACAAATTAATCACCCTGAACTCGGTTGGTGAAGGTCAGATCAACGTCTGCGGCGAAGGCGGCGATATCAAGGCTGGCGACTACATCACCACGTCTAGCATGCCTGGCAAGGGCATGCGCCAGGCGGACGACGTTTTGCATTCCTACACGGTCGCCAAGGCGCGCGAGTCGATTTCATTCAACACGCCATCAGAAACCCGTTTGATCGCTTGCACCTACCACTGCGGATAGCCATGATTATTTCAACCCGATACTTACCCGCAAGATTCGATGCGATGACCGTCTGGCCCCTCATCCTGGTGCGGCCGGCCTCGCGCGGCGACGACGCGCTGCTCCTGCACGAGATGGTGCATTACCGCGAACAGCGCAATTGTGGCGTGTTGCCATGGCTGTTGCGTTATGCCATGTCGGCGCGCTTCCGCCTGGGCGCCGAAGTGCGCGGTTACCGCGCACAAATGGCTGCCGGCGGCATTTCTCTGGAGCGTGCCGCCGCACTGCTCATGCGTTACGGCGTAGATATCACCCATGCGCAGGCGATTGCTCTGCTCAAGGCATCCGAGGATTGAACCGATGACGAACCTACGCATCATCTACGACAACGCCGCCGACCGCGCAGTGCTGACGGCATCGAGCCAGGTTGGTGCGCTGGGCCCGGCCAACCTGCAGCGCGATAGCAAGGCGGCCGTGCTGCGTGCCAACGGTACGGCACAGACCATTACCGCCACCTGGCCGACGCAGGAAGCCATTGCTTGCGTGGCGCTGATCTTTACCAACATGACCAGTTGCGCGCGCATGCGGGTGCGCGGTTATGCGCAACCGGGCGACGCCGTGCCGGTGCTCGACACAGGCAGCATCTTCCCGTGCCCGGCCGCCGTCCATGGCACCTATCCATGGGGCGTGCTGCCGCTGGGCTGGAATGCTTACAAGTGGGGCGGCGCGAACACCTGGGCGCGCGGTGGCGGCGCCGACGGCGTGGTCTGGTTTGCGCCCGTGCGTGTGCGACAGTTGGTGATCGAGGTGTCGGCACCACAGAGTCCCGAGGGATATCTGGAAATCTCGCGCCTGGTGGTGGGCAATTACTGGTCGCCTGAGCACAACGCTGAGTACGGCGCCCAGCTGCAGCTGCAGGATGCCAGCGAAGACTACCGCACAGGCGCGGGCGACCTCAAGACGCAGATTCGCCCGACCAGCGACAAGCTGAGCATCAACCTGGCGCACCTGACGCCAACGGACCGCGCACGCTTCATGCGCATCCTGCGCGAGAACGGCAAGGGAAAAGCCATGCTGTTCAGCCTATTCCCGGAAAATCCTGACCCACTGCTGGAGCAGGACCACATGCTGTATGGCAAGGCCAGCAATATCGACGCGGTGGCCACGCTGTACTTTGAAACGTATTCCGCACCACTGCAAATCGAAGGAATTTAAATGACTGATTATTTTTACGACGGCATGCTGAATGTCAACGAGCGGTTGAATTTGCTGTACATCGCCTTTGCTGCAGGGCCATACAACGCGCTACCGCTGACGGGCGGCAATATGACCGGGCCACTGACCAGCAGCAGCCGTATCTCTATGGCGTCGCGATCGCCCAGCGGCTACCTGGTGATATACACAAATGTCGGTTGGTATCGCATTGCCCGGCTGACTGCTGCGTACAGCGGGGAGGCCACGCTCAAAGTCTCCGGAACATCGCCGTACTCCAATGCGGTCACAACGACGATTTTGCTGCGCCGCGATAACGATGCACAGATCAGGGGAACATTTCACACCACCGGTGTCACCGCAGCCGGATCTATAACTGCCGTGAAAATTGGCACGGATGGAACGGTCTACGTGCTTTGCCAAAACTATTCGGCGCTATCGGTCTATTGCGATTCCAGCATGGAAAATAACGCACTTATCGAATACTTGGGCAGCGGCGTTGTACCGCCGGCGACAGCGATTGACGCTACGCCAGTCTGGTGTCTGAAAATTGGCGGGGCGGACGTTTTGACGGTTACGCAAACGGACGTTGTAGCCCGCGCGCGACTGCTTCCAGGGGTGGATAACACCTACGATATCGGCCAGGCCTCGACGGCATACCGCACCGTCTATGCCAGGACCGGCACCATCAACACTTCCGACGCGCGCCTGAAATGTGATTTCCGTGACCTGACTGCAGCTGAGATTTCCGCCGCCAAGGATATCGCCCGTGCTATCGGCGCTTACCGGTGGCGTGATGCGGTCGACTGCAAAGGCGATGACGCGCGCGAGCACGTCGGCCCGACCGTGCAAGCCGCCATCGAAATCATGCAGGCGCATGGCCTGGACCCGTTCAACTACGGCTTTATCTGCCACGATACTTGGGAGCAGCAAACCATCGAGCATCCGGCCTTCGAGGCCCAACCAGCCATTCCCGCTACTGAGGCGGCACCGGAGGTGCGCAATTCATTCGGTGACGTCATCAAGCCGGCTGTGCTGGCCAGCGAGGGCTTTCCTGCAGTCGAGGCACGAGCCGCATACACGGAGGTCACGCAAGAGGCCGGCGACCGCTACGCGTTCCGCTACGACGAACTGGCCATGTTTATTGCCGCCGGCCAGGAGGCTCGGCTGGCTTTGCTCGAAGCGGTTTAAAAAATCAATACTCCATCACAAACCCGCTTCGGCGGGTTTTTTTGTTTCTAGCACCGTAAATACTGTCTCACTTTTCCCTAGAAATGAGACAGCCATCGCCGTAATGTCGGAAGCGTCCCCCTCCCCTATCTCCTCTTCAAGAAAGACACCATGGCCATCGAAACAACCGCCGCCGGCGGCGCACTGATTAAAATTTTTGGTATTCCGGTTCTTGCCGGCGCTGCCGCAACCTCACTGGGATTCATGTTCATGTGGCCAAAAACTGCCAAGGAAGCGGGCGTGCGCTTCTTCGTCACCATTCTCTTCTCCGCCCTGATGGGGCCGGCCCTGGTCGTGGTCGTGCGCAACTGGATGCCGGGCCTGTTCGACAGCGCGCGCGCCGTCGCCGTGCTGTACGGCAGCGACCCGGCCCTGGGTTTCCTGTTCATCGCCGCGCCGCTGATGGTAGCCGCCGGCTTGCCCGCCTGGTGGGTGCTGGGCGCCACGGTACGCTGGTTCGACAAGCGCCGCGACAAGGACATCGGCGAGCTGGCGCGCGACGCGGCCTCCGTCGTCAAGGATGTGCGGGGTGGCGTGTGAGCGCCGTCACGCTGGTCCAGCTGCTGGCCATCATGCCGCTGGCGCGCCTGCGTGCGGCAGCCTTCCTGACGCCGCTGAACGCGGCCATGGTGGAATTCGGGATCACGACGCCGGCGCGCCAGGCGTCGTTCCTGTCCCAGGTGGGGCACGAGTCTGGCCAATTGCGCCATGTGCGCGAGCTGGCCAGTGGCCAAGCCTACGAGGGGCGCGTCGACCTGGGTAACACGCAGCGCGGTGACGGCGTGCGCTTCCGTGGTCGTGGCCTGCTGCAGGTGACCGGCCGCGCCAACTACGCCGCCTGCGGCAAGGCGCTGGGCCTGGATCTGCTGGCCCAGCCTGAGCTGCTCGAGCAGGCCGTCAACGCTTGCCGCTCGGCTGGCTGGTTCTGGCAGACGAAGGGGCTGAACGCCCTGGCCGATGCTGGCGACCAAGAACGGGTGACGCGCCGCATCAATGGCGGCGTGAATGGCCTGGCCGAGCGCCTGGCGCTGTTCGCGGTGGCGCAGCGGGTGCTGGCGTGAGCGCCTTGGGCGCGCTGGCGGGCGCCGCCGTCAGTGGGGCCTGGAAGGCGGCGGCCATCGTGCTGGCGGCCGTGCTGCTCGTGGTGACCGGCTCCACTGGCACGGGCTGGTGGCTGGCAGCTGGCGACCGTGACACCGCGCGCGCGGCGCTCGTGCAGGAGCAAGGTGTTAGCGCGCAGCTGCGCGGCTCGATCACCGAGCAAAACCGCGCCATCGATGGCATGGCCAAGGCAACGCTTGCAGCCCAGGAGCGCGGCACCGCGGCGCAGGCGGCCGCCGCTGCCAAGGGCAGGAAGTACGATGCCGCCCTGGTGCAGATCGCTGGCGTGCGCGCCACCACCTGCGACGAGGCCATGCCGGCCGTTAGGCTGCTACTGGAGGGCGTGCGATGAATCAGGTAATCGCCATCTTAACCAAATTGGCAAGCTCCGCCTTGGCGATGATGCTTGTCGGCTGTGCCAGTGCGCCGCCGGTGGTACAGCCCGTCGAAGTTCCCGTTTTTACACCATGTGTAAAACAGGTGCCTCAGCGCCCGCCGTATGAGTTCGACAAGCTCCCATCGACTGCGACTGACGGCGAAATTATCCTGGCGCTCGGAAGGGACTGGATTGGCGGAAGGAAATATGAAATTGAATTATATGCCGTTGTTAAAGGCTGTTTGTAGAGTTATTGGTTGGGATACTTAGTCTAATTGTGGAGTGTTTATTTTGTCGGTGTGTGTGAAATTTTTAATTCCAAGAATGTTTAATTTTTCTATTAATGCCATATTTGGATTGGGGTCGCAAACATGAGCAATTGCATTTTTTGGGAGTGATTCCAATATGGTGTCAATTTCTTTTTTGTCTGCATCGCCATATGAGTGTCCAATAATCACGCAGTATTTAATGGTGGTATTTCTATCCTTTAGATTTTCCCACATATGGCTTTGCGTTCTGAAGTCCTGATATAAATTTTCCTCATATGGAAGTATGCAAAGACTGCTTACTCTAGCTCTTTTTTGATCGTCTTTAGAAAGCTGTTTTTCATGGGCGTTTGTGTGTAAAAAAAATAGCGACATCGGGTATTTTTTCATATCCCCAATTTTTATTATATTGTCTGCTATGTCCAATGTTCGACACCCATGTGGTTTGAAAATTGTTATAACATCTTCCGCATATCCATTTAAGCGATAGTGGCCGTTACTAGGAATTAAACTTCCACCTTTGTTATGTATAAGTTCCTCTATAGTGGTGTCATAGTTAAAAGATATGACATTATTTATCCTGTGATATTCTTTTCTAATGAATTTGCTCCACCTCCATTTTCGCCACGCTAATGGTGAATTTTTTGAATGATCTTGATAGGTGTAAGCCAGAGCAAGAAAATGCCTTGCCTCAACTTCCAAATTGCAATCTTTTTTTAATTTTATTTCTTCAAATAATTTAAAATTATCATTATTTAATCGCCCTAAATTATCTGAGACATACCTGAAAAATATTGGGAATGCTTCCTGCCATGAAATTTTATTTTTTTCTTGCTCTATGGAAAAGTCCCATGTCAATGGCTTGCTAGGGTGTAACGGTGTTTTGAACGTGACGTGAAAATCCATTGCCAGCCCATTTCCTATTATTAACAGTATATCTTTCATTCTGACCTCATGTTTTTATAAGTTGTTTTAATGCAATACTGATCAATTCGCCTTTTAGCGCGGTTGGCTGGGAAAATGGTTCAGTGACTCTGAAATTGACTCTATTGTCTCAGGTCAGCGCCCTGCAGGGAATATTATTTCTAATTGATAAACATATCCTTTGTGTGCGACGGTTGATGTGAGCTATTGAATTGCTCCGTACGTGGAAGTTGCAGTAAAGTAGGGGAATGTGCGCCGACTACACCCCCAGCCGTAAAGAGCAGATCGAAAACCAGTTCGGTGTTCGATCACCGCAACTCGAGTTGCCGCCAGAGGCGTGGCCAGGCTACATGGCACCCATCCTGCGCGGCTCGCACGAGGCGCCCGGCGAACTGGAAATAGCCCCCGCCATGTTCGGCATGGTGCCCCATTGGGCGGAGCACAAGCTGGCCCGGCAGACCTATAACGCCCGCACAGAGACGGTGGCCAGCAAGCCTTCATTCCGGAGCGCGTGGAAGCGCAAGCAGTTCTGCATCATCCCGGCAGCCAACTTCTTCGAACCCAACTACGAAACCGGCAAGCCTGTGCGCTGGCGTATCGAGCGTGCCGACGGCGGTCCAGTGGCCATTGCTGGCATATGGGAATATCGGCCCGCTGATCAGCTGCTCTCGTTCTCGATGCTGACGATCAACGCCGATGGGCACCCGCTGATGCACCGCTTCCACAAGCCTGACGATGAAAAGCGCATGGTGATGATCTTGGACCCGGACCAGTACCAGGGCTGGCTGGACGGTTCGCTGGTGACGGAGCAGAACGTTTATCGACAGTACCCCTCCGACCTGCTCGTCGCTCAGCCGGATCCTTTGCCCCCTCGAACAAGAGCGAAATCGGAGGCGAAGGCTGAAGCTGCGCCACCAGACTCACTTTTCTAGAAACAATTTTATACTTCCCGTTTCTTGCTTCGGTCGATATACTGTACAAAAACACAGTATCTACCAGCCATGAATGCAACATTAATATTTACTCAACCAAGCCAGCCTAGTGTATCGCAAGGGCCTTTGCCGCTTGCTCAATTTCCTATCCCCAGTGCGCGGCCAGAAATTTCCCATCGCATATCCGCTGGGTTCCCTTCGCCGGCCGCCGACTATACTGAGGATGGCCTGGACCTGAATGCGCTGCTGGTGCAGCACAAGGCAGCCTCGTTCTTTTTCACGGTCGAGGGTGACTCGATGCGCGATGCCGGCATACTGGATGGCGACAAGGTGGTGGTCGACCGCTCCGTCGCACCGTTGCACGGCCACATTGTCATTGCCGTCATCAACGCCGAATACACCCTCAAGCGCCTGTATTGCCAGCGGGGCAAAGTGGAGCTGCGTCCGGATAATCCAGCGTACAAAGCGATCTGCCTAGCGGAAGGTAGCGAGCTACAGATATGGGGCGTGGTGACCGGCGTCGTGCGCAAGCTGCGGGTGTGACATGAGCGACCCGACCAAGCAAATTTTTGCGCTTGTCGACGTCAACAATATGTATGTCAGCTGCGAACGTGCCTTCAATCCCCGCTTGCGCGACCGTCCGGTTGTGGTCTTGTCGAATAACGACGGCTGTGCCGTGGCCAGGTCTAACGAGGTGAAGGCCTTGGGCGTGCCAATGGGGGCGCCCTGGTTCCAGATGCGCGACTTGGCGCGCCAGCATGGGATAGTTGGCTTATCGTCAAACTATACTTTGTACGCGGACATGAGCAATCGCATCATGACCATCCTGCGGACCTACAGCCCCAATGTCGAGGTCTACTCGATCGATGAATCGTTTCTCAGCCTGAACGGCCTGAGCGGCCTGTGGGATTCACCGACAGTCATGGGGCAAGATATTCGCGCCAAGGTGGCGCAGTGGACCAGCCTACCCGTGTGTGTTGGTATAGGGCAGTCGAAGACACTGGCCAAGCTGGCCAACCACGTTGCAAAGAAATTTCCGCTGTTCGACAGCGTTACCGACTTCACGACTATGTCGGAGGCCCGCACCGCCTGGCTGCTGCGGCGCATCGACGTTGGCGAGGTATGGGGCGTCGGCCGGCGCATCGGTGCCAAGCTGCGCACGATGGACATCACCACCGTGCAGGACCTGAAAGACGCGCCGCCCAGCACCATGCGGGCACATTTCGGCGTCGTGCTCGAGCGTACGTGCAACGAACTGCGCGGCATTTCCTGCTTGGAGCTGGAAGAGGTGGCGCCACCGCGCAAGGAAATTGTATCGTCGCGCTCCTTCGGCACCATGGTTATCACAGCGGCCGAGCTGGGCGAATCGATATCGACCTACGCCGCGCGCGCCGGTGAGAAACTCCGCGGCCAGCATTCTCTGTGCGGCGCTGTCCATGTCTTCGTGCAAACGAACCGGTTCCGCGAGCAGGACGAGCAATATTCCAACGGCATCACCATCCCCCTGGTCGAGCCTAGCGCGGACAATCGCATCCTGGCAGGCGCCGCGTTGCACGGCTTGGCCATGATCTTTCGCGATGGGTTCAAGTACAAGAAAGCCGGGATCATGCTGATGGATCTGCAGCCGGATGCCCAGCGCCAAGGCGTCTTGTTTGATGGTGGCCAGGATCGTGCTCGATCAGTACGTGCCATGGCCGCACTCGATTCCCTTAATGAACGGTTCGGGCGCGACACGGTACACCTTGGTTCTGCAGGTCTTGTTAGGCGCTGGGCAATGTTGTCGGAAAACCGAACTCCGCGGTACACTACGAATTGGCAAGAGTTGCCAAAGGTTCTGGCGCATTAGGACAGCAGCGGCACGCGATTAATTGGCTTAAATTTACCATCCCCGTATGCAAGTGGCTGATTTTAAACATTATTGGGTTCCGGCTCCGGGCACCAGCGCACAGAATTCAGAAGCATCGAAAAAGCTACTAAATCCAATAAAATCAACGGGTTAGTGGCTTTTTTTACGTCCCGGCATTTCCCTTAATCCAGATTAAACCCGAAAAAAACCAGTAGCGATTACGCCAAATTTACGCCATGATTACGCCTCAACGAGAGGGATGCATGGCTTCATTCAGGAAACGGGTTGGCGGCTGGCGGGCAGAAATCGCCATCCTCGGCACACGGGAATCTAAAACATTCAGCACCAAGGCCGAGGCTGCTGCCTGGGCGTCGGAACGCGAGACCGAAATCCGGCGCGGCGCCGACAGTGGCATCGTCATAGGGAAAAGCTGCGGCGACGCATTCGACAGGTATCTGGAAGAAGTCTCCATCCACAAGCGCGGCGAGCGCTGGGAAAGGCTGCGCCTCAACGCCATCGGCGAAGTGGTCATTGGCGGCGTGAAAATCAAAGATATCAAGCTGGCCAACGTGACACCTGAACTACTCGGCGCCTGGCGCGATCAGCGCATGACTGGGGAAAGCAAGGTCACTGGCGCCACCGTGAATCGCGAGCTGAACTTGCTGTCGCACGTCTTCACCACTGCGCGCAGGGAATGGAAATGGCTTGGCGCCAGTCCGACCAGCGACGTGCGCCGCCCCAAGCCCGCCGCCTCACGCGAACGCATTCCTACCGAGGATGAAATCGAGCGCCTGTGCAACGCACTTGGCTTCGCCGACGAGCCTGTGATGACGAAGAGCCAGGCCGTGGCGGTCGCCTACCTCTTCGCCATCGAGACGGCCATGCGGGCAGGGGAAATTTGCGGACTGATGCCCGCCTGGCTTGACGGCGCCGTCGCCCGCCTCCCCGCCTCGATCAATAAGAACGGCGTACGGCGAGACGTACCGCTATCGACGCGCGCGCTGGAACTACTGGCACTGTTGCCGGACCCCGGCGAGGCGCCATTATTCGGCATTTCCACGGCCTCGCTCGACGCCCTGTTCCGCAAAGCACGCCAGCGCTCCTGCATCGAGGGCCTCACCTTCCACGACAGCCGGCATGCGGCCATCACGCGATTGGCAAAAAAATTGAACGTGTTGGACCTGGCGCGCATGGTCGGCCATAGGGATTTGCGTATGCTCCAGGTCTATTACAACGAGAGCGCTGAGGATTTGGCGGCCAAGCTCGGGTAGGCGCGAGTAACGTCTTTCATCCAATATCGCGGCTTCAATTCAAACACTATCTCGCTTAATCCTGAGCCGCAAGTGAAACTCTCTCACATTAGCTACCAAATCAGCCGGCACATTGCGCCACGCGAAGTTAAATCGCTGAACGCAAGCATATAATCTCCACAAGGAAATATTTATTTAGAGCAAATTTAACTTACCATGCACTGGGAAATTGAATATTTTTTGGACGAAAATTTTAAAAATGTTAATATCAAAGCGTTCATTTTACAAGTCTGTCGCCTTGCTTCTTTGCACATCTGTAATATTTTATTTTTTATACTTAGCAAATGAAAATATTAAGACCAGGTATTTTTATGTGGCATTCTTTTTATTGATTATTTTAAATACAATTTATTTATCGAAGAGCAAATGCAAAGTGCTGTTGGCTATTGAGGACGGTAGTGAAAGAAGTCTAGCTACTGCGAGCATGAAATTTCGTGCCGAGATTGCGGCAGCATTTTCATTGTTGGTTTTCTTCGGACCATATTATCTTACTGGCTTGGAGTTAGATAAAATAGCGAAAGGGACTCAAATTACGCTTTTGGTAGCCGCAAATACGCTTATTGAAAAGACCGTAACGGAAGAATATTGCATAAAGCCGGATTATCGAAAAGAAAATTGCGATGAATTAAAAAAAGAGGTGTCTTCTTTATTTCAATCCATTGCCGATGGAATCGGAGAAAAATCATATTCAGAAATTGACGATATTAATCGTAAAATTAACAACTTTAATTTTCCAGATGGAAGTGTAGAGCGGAATACCCTCAATGATGCGATAACCAAGCTTAAAATTCTTGATCTGAGAGATTGGTGGATGACGAGAATTTTCGCAACAATTCCTTTGTTTGCCTCGTTCTTTGCCAGTCTGGCAGTATCTTCCAAGGTCGCGGTCGCTTGGGCCGAGTGGTCAGCTCGGAAAATAGAACAGCAGAAAAAGGAGAAGAAAACAAAGGCTGAAGAGGAGTCGCAACACAAACGACTTATGGAAGAAGCAGCGCATAAAGAGCAACTGAACTAATGATTTGATCACACGAGCTAAGGTTCATTTTTTCAAGCGCGGCGGAAGCGGGTCAGCCACAGCCACGAGGCGTTCTGCTGCATACTGCTGGAACAAATCCTCTTCGGTCACAAGGGAACCATCGAGCCAGCCGTGATACTGGTCCGGGTCGAGAATCATCACCATCCGTTTTTCATCATCCGGCTTGTGGAAGCGCTGCATGAGCGGGTGGCCATCGGCGTTTATCGTCAGCATCGAGAACGACAACAGCAAATCTTGCGGCCGGAATTCCCATATCCCGGCGATGGCAGCCGGCATGCCATCGGCGCGCTCGATGCGCCAGCGAACTGGCTTTCCAGTCTCATAGCAAGGTTCAAAGAAATTATCCGCCGGAATAATGCAGAACTGTTTGCGCTTCCAGGCATTGCGGAAGGATGGCTTCTGCGCCACGGTTTCGGTGCGGGCGTTGTAGGTCTGGCGCGCCAGCTTCATATCGGCCCAATGCGGAACCATCCTGAAACATGCCGGCGCAACTTGCAGCTCACCGGGCACCTCGTGCCAGGCGCGAATGATCGGCGCCATGTAGCCTGGCCAGGCTTCCGGTGGCAGATTAAATTGAGGGGAGCGAACAGCAAAATGCTGTTCGATTTGAACACTACGGCTGGGGGGCAACGCCGACATATCCGATCTCCTCCGCTTGCTGCAAAACTCCTTTGCCACGACCTCCATCGCGATCAATTCCCGCACCCGCACTCGCCTCCTACTGGCATTTTTACAACACCCCCCATCAGCCCGCTGGCTCCCCCACAGCCCCCTGCTGATATAATACTTACAATCAAGTAATATTCCGAAATGTGCGCCTTCCGGCTCCCGCAACCGTCTGTGTACTGCTAGCCCAGCCCATGCGCTCCCTTTTCGATCACGAGATCATCAAACAGCTGCACAGCGGTGCCCGCTCACGGGTTTACCGCGTCAGGGCTGCGGATGGTGCCGCGCTGATCGTCAAGAAACCCAATCAGCCGTTCCCCTCCTTTCAGCAACTGGCGCAATTCAAGCGCGAGTATGCGATCGCGCGCCGCTGCCGCCATCCTGGCGTGGCGCATCCGCTGGCGCTGCAGCTGCACGGCGGGTGCTGGACGATGGTCCTCGAGGATACTGGCGGCCAGGCGCTCGACCACGTATTGCGCGCGCAGGTGGCGGCGCGCAGGACGCCGTCGCAGCCCGCATTGGCGCTGGACGACTTTTTCGACATCGCGCTGCAACTATGCGCTGCGCTGGAGGAGGTCCATACGCATGGCGTGATCCACAAGGACATCAATCCCTCCAACCTGGTGTGGAATGGCGAGCGGCGGCGGCTGCAACTGATCGATTTCGGCATCGCCTGCGAACTGCCGTACGAAAGCCACGGCATCGTCAATCTGCAAACGCTGGAAGGCACACTGCGCTACATGGCGCCGGAACAGACGGGGCGCATGAACCGGCGGGTCGATTGGCGCGCCGATTTCTATGCGCTGGGCGCCACCTTCTACGAACTGCTGGCCGGCCAGGCGCCGTTCGAGACGGGCGACGAGATGGAACTCGTGCACTGCCACATTGCGCGCAGTCCCGACTGGTCGCACCCGGCGCTGGCAAGCCTGCCTGGCCAGCTGCTGCCGATCATCCAGCGGCTGCTGGAAAAAAATGCCGACCAGCGCTACCAGAGCTTGCAGGGCTTGCGCAGCGACCTCGAAGCCTGCCGCGCGCAAGAGCCGGCGCTGTCGCTCAAGCTGTCCGACCACAACGGCCGCTTCCTCGTGCCGCAAACGCTGCATGGGCGCGAGGATGCCATCGCCGAGCTGCTGGCGGCGTTTGAGCGCAGCGCCGCGGGCGGATGCGAGATGCTGCTGGTGGCCGGCCATTCAGGCATCGGCAAGTCGGCGGTCGTCAACGAAGTGCAGAAACCGATCATCGCCCGGCGCGGCTGTTTCCTGTCCGGCAAATTTGACCAGCTACAGCGCGACGTGCCGTATGCCTCGCTGATCCAGGCCTTCCAGGGGCTGGTGCGCCAGCTGCTCGGCCAGCCCGAGGAAACGCTGCGCCAGTGGTCAGCCAAACTGCACCAGGCGCTGGGTAGCGGCATCGGCATGCTGGTCGAGCTGATTCCCCAACTGGCGTTGATCGTCGGCCCCACGGACACGATGCCCGCGTCGGCGCCGGCACAGGCCCAGCTGCGCCTCGACCGCCTCTTCCCCCGCTTCGTCGAAGTATTCGCCTGCGCCGGGCATCCGCTGGTGCTGTTCCTCGACGACCTGCAATGGGCCGATGCGGCCACCTTGCGGATGATCGAACTGCTGATGGTCTCGTGCGACAAGAGCTGCATGCTGTTCATCGGCGCGTACCGCGACAACGAGGTGAGTCCCGCGCATCCACTCATCGCACTGCGCGACAAGCTGCTCTCCCGTGACGTACGTCTGTCGACACTGTCACTGGGCGCACTGACCGAGCCGCAGGTCGCGCAAATGGTCTCGGCCACCGTGCGCGTCGCGGCCACCGACTGCGCGCCACTGACCAGCATTTGCTACCGCAAGACGGCCGGCAATCCGTTTTTCCTCAACCAGTTTCTCGCTTCGCTCAATGAGACGGGCCAGCTGCGCTACCGGGCCACCGACGATTGCTGGGACTGGGACTTGCCCGCGATAGAACAGGCCAGATATACCGACAACGTGGTCGAGGTGCTGCTGGAGAAAATCCGCCGCCTGCCCATCGCGACGCAGCACCTGCTGCAACTGGCCGCCTCGTGCGGCAACCGCTTCGCACTCGACACGCTCGCGCTGGCAGTGGACCGCGCGCCCCGGAAAACGCAGCAAGACCTGTGGCCGGCGCTCAGTGCAGGATTGATCCAGCCGCTCGACGAACGCTATAAGTACGTGAGTGGCGACACCGATGCGGCCAACAGCGGCGTCAGTTACCGCTTCCTGCATGACCGGGTACAGCAGGCCGCCTACCTGGTCGCCGACGACGATGCGCGCGCGGCCAACCATCTTCTCATCGGCCGCTTGCTCCTGCGGCATGCGACGCCGGAGCGTCGGGACGAGACACTGTTCGAGATCGTCGAGCAACTCAATGCCGGGCGCGCGCTGATCAACGATGCGGGCGAGCGCGCGCAACTGGCGACGCTCAATCTCCAGGCCGGCGTCAAGGCACGGCGCTCCGCCGCATTCCAGTCCACGCTGGAGCACATGCGCACGGGTCTCGACCTGCTGCCGGCGCAGGCATGGAGCGTCCACGCCGACCTCTGGCTCGACCTGCAGCTGGGTGCGGCCGAAGCGGCCTATTTGTGCGGCCAGTTCGATGCGGCCGAGGCGATCTACCCGCAGGTGCGCGCCCGTACCCTGAGCCCCTTGCAGCAGGTGCGCTGCATTGCCATCCAGGCGCACCAGTATCAATTGCAGGGCCGCCTGCTCGACGCCATTGCCGTCCAGCGCGACGGCCTGGCGCTGCTGCACATCGACATTCCGCACGATGTGACGCAGATGAAGGCGCGCTTCGCCGATATCCTCGCCGACATCGGGCGGCAGCCCGGCGCGCAGGCGCCCGACACCTTGCTGGCGGCCGATGAGATGTGCGAGCCGGACGCGGTGGCCGCGATGCAGATGATGCAGGGCCTGTGGATGGCCAGCTATTACGCCGGCCAGCAGGATCTCAGCGCGCTGATGGTGGTATCGATGACGCGGCTGTCCATACAGCGGGGGAACAGCGATTTCAGCGCCGTCGCCTATGTCGGCTACGCGATGATGGTGGCGCTGTACAGCGGCGACATCGCCCGCGGCTACGCCTTCGGCGCGATGGCGATGGCGCTGGCCAGGCGCCGTGCCAACCTGCAGACGCGCACGCTCACGGGCCTGATGTTCGGTGCGCTCAGCAACCACTGGACGCAGCCGCTGCGCAGCTCCGACGCCCTGTACGAAGAAGCGTTTGGCTGGGCGCTGGAAATCGCCGATTTCGTGCAGGTCGGCGTGGTGGCGGCCGTGCGCGCCACCGACCGGCTCATCCTCGGCGACTACCTGCCGCATCTGATGCACGACATCGAGCATGACTTGGCGCTGATGCGCGCCAACGGCCAGCAGGCGATGGCCGATTGCTGCGTCGCCGCCGCGATCCAGCCGATCAAGTGCCTGATGGGTCTCCTGCCCCGCCACGGCAGCTACGACGATGGGGCCTTCAGCGAGGCGCGCTTCCTCGATCAGTATGGCGGCTCGCACCTGTACCGCGCCTACTTCTTGCAGGGGAAGATACGCAACGCCTACCTGTTCGACGGCGCCGACGCCGAACAGCTGGCCGGCCAGCTCGGCAACGTCACCCAGATCATGCGCGGCCAGGCCAAGGTTGTCGAGTGCAGCTTCTACGCCGCGCTGATCCTGATCCGCGCCTTGCGGCGCGATCCTGCGCGCCCCGATGCGGGCGATATGCTGACCGTGATCGGCACGCTGCAGGCGAGCCTCGCCAAGTGGGCCAAACAAGGCTCGGACAACAGCAACGCCAAACACCTGCTGGTGCAGGCCGAGATGGCACGCTACCGGGAAGAGCTGCAACTGGCCACACGTTATTATCAACAGGCGATCGACGCGGCAGGCCTGGCCGGCTACGTCAACATGCAAGCGCTGGGCAATGAACTGTGCGGCGAATGCTGGTTCGACCAGGGACATGCGCGCGTGGCCGGCGTCTTCATCCAGGACGCCATCGCGCATTACGGCCAGTGGGGTGCGCAGGGCAAAGTGGCGCAGCTGCATGCGCGCCACGGCGTACTGCTGTCAAGGATGGAAGGCCGCAGCACGCAGCGGCATTCTGTCTCCCACACGCACGGCAGTTCCGCGCTCGACCTCGTGTCGCTGCTGAAGGCGTCGCAGATCCTGTCGAACGAGGTGGGCCTGCGCAAGGTGCTGACGCGCCTCATTGCCATCGTATGCGAAAACGCCGGTGCGCAGGTGGCGCGCCTGCTGCTGCTGTCCGAAGGCAGCTACCAGCTGGAGGCCAATATCGATGGCGATGGCGTCACCGTTTTGCAATCGCGCCAGCTCGACCTGAGCGCCGCCAGCGACCCGCAGTTCCCGCTATCGCTGCTGCGCTACGTCGTGCGCACCGGTGCCGAAGTGATCGAAGACTGCATCACGGGCGCTTCGCGCTTTGCCGCCGACCCGTACGTGCAGTTGCACCTGCCGCGCGCCGTCATGTGCCTGCCGATCCGGCACGGCGGCCAGATCGGCGGCATCCTGTACTTCGAGAACAGGCTTGCCGACGCCTCGTTCACGGAAGAACGCGTGGCGTTCCTGCGCATGCTCGGCGCGCAGGCGATGATCTCGATTTCCAGCGCCAGGCTGCATGACAGTCTCGAACGGCGCGTTGCCGAACGCACGGAACAGCTGGAGGACGCCAACCGCAAGCTGGCGACCCTGTCCATCACCGACGGCCTGACGGGCCTGGCGAACCGGCGCCATTTCGACGACGTGCTGCGCGCCGAATGTGCGCGTGCCACGCGCGTCGGCCAGCCGCTTGCCGTCGTCATGCTCGACGTCGACTATTTCAAGCGCTTCAACGACCGTCACGGCCACCAGGCCGGCGACGCATGCCTGATCCGGGTCGCGCATGCGCTGGCGGCCGGCATGCGGCGCGCGGGCGACCTGACGGCGCGCTACGGCGGCGAAGAATTTTCGATCGTGCTGCCAAACACCGGGGCGGACGAAGCGCGCCAGATCGGCGAAGCGCTACGGCGCGCCATCGAAGAGCTGGGCATCGCCCACGTGAACGCGGATGCACTGCAGGTAACGATCAGCGTCGGCATCGCGGTCCAGTCGGCACCGGGTGCCGCCGATCCGGACGCCCTGCTGCGCCTGGCCGATGCCGCGCTGTACTACGCCAAGGATGCGGGGCGCAATTGCGTGGTGCTGAGAATTCTGCCGCCTGGCTAATCCGCGTTCACGGCGTGGGGCGACTCCTCAATCGCTGCCATGGCTGTTCTCGCGCGCCTGCTCCTGCGCCTTTTCCTGCGACACCAATCCATTGAAGAACAGATTGAGCAGCACGGCAACGATGGCGGCCAGCAGGATGCCGCTGTGCAGCAGCGGCGACAGGGCTTTCGGCATGTGCTGCGCGTACTGTTCCGCCACCAGCGGCAGCATGCCGAAGCCGATCGACAGCGCTACGATGAACAGGTTGTTGCGGTTGCTCTTGTAGTCGACGCCGGCCAGGATGCGAATGCCCGTGGCGGCGACCATGCCGAACATCACCAGCCCTGCCCCGCCCAGCACGAACGCCGGCACAGCTTCGGCCGTCTGCGCAACCTTCGGTATCACACCCATGACCAGCAGGATGACGCCGGCCGCCACGCAGACCCAGCGGCTGCGCACGCCCGTCACGCCCACCAGGCCCACGTTTTGCGAGAACGAGGTGTACGGGAAGGTATTGAAGATACCGCCGATCAGGGTGCCCAGGCCATCGACGCGCAAGCCGCGGCTGATGTCGGCCTGCTCGATGCGCTTGCCAGTCATCTCGCCCAAGGCCAAAAACATGCCCAAGGACTCGATCATGACGACGATCATCACCAGGCTCATGGTGACGATGGCCACCACGTCGAAAGTCGGCATGCCGAACTGGAATGGCGTGACGACAGCAAAAGCCTTGGCGCTGGCCACCTTGGCGAAATCGGCCTTGCCCAGCGCAAACGACAGGGCCGTGCCGGCGATGATGCCGATCAACACGGCGATATTCGACAGGAAACCGCGGCCATACTTGGCCACCAACAAGATGACGGCCAGCACGAAGAAGGCGATGCCCATGTTGTCCAGCGCGCCATAGCCGGGGTTGGCGATCATGGGCACTGGGCCGGCCGGCGCGGGCAAGCCGGCCGCCGTGGCGGCCGCGGCCATCTTGACGAAAGCGGGATCGGCGATCTGCGCCATGGCGGGCGGCCCGCCCATGGCCCAGTTCACGCCCACGCGCATCAGTGACACGCCGATCACGGCGATGATGCTGCCCGTGACCACGGGCGGAAACAGGGCCAGCAGGCGACTGATGAAAGGCGCGATCAGCATGGAAACGATGCCGGCGCCGATCACGGCGCCAAAGATGCCGGTGATGCCCAGGGAAGGATTGTTCGCCATGGCCAGCATGGGACTGACGGCGGCAAAGGTGACGCCCATCATGACGGGCAGGCGGATGCCTAAATGCTTGCCTATGCCCAGGGATTGGATCAAGGTCACCAGGCCGCAGCAGAACAGGTCGGCACTGATCAGCGCCGCCACCTGCTCGGGCGGCAGCTTGAGAGCGCGCCCGACGATCAGCGGTACGGCGATGGCGCCCGCATACATGACGAGCACGTGCTGCAAGCCCAAGGTAAACAGTTTGCCAGCTGGCAGGATTTCATCAACGGGCGATGGCGCGGCAGGCGTGTTACCGGGCACGCTGCGGTGGATGGATTTCAGACGGGGAGAGGCCATTTACGCTCCACTTCCTGGGTTACCGCGGCCCGGATGGGCGCAGGTGAAAGGGAAAAGCAAGACAGAAACGGGACGGCAGGAACACGACGGTGACGGCTGATGCATGCGAAGCTCCTTGGATGGGACGACCAAGATAGCCATGCATGCTTCGTGCCAGGTGGATTGTATACAGAAATTGTGGCAAAAATCACCAGGGATTGGTCAATTTGACCGTGGATGCACCGTTTTCTCGCATGCCGCCCCGCGCACCTGCACCAGAAGGCGGCAAAGGCGGCGGCACTGGCAGGCCGCTGGTGAACTGCTGCTTGGAATGCCTGTCAATACCTGCTGCGCGTCCTGATTTGCGGCCTGCGATGCTCACTATCTCGGCGGCTCCGCACCTTGTGCAGCTGCGCTTCTTGGGCCAGCCAGCAGCGGTGCCAAGCCCTCCTTCCGCCCGCAGCAGTTTTGTTAGTTGCCAGGCATTTTACGCATTGCCAGGCGTTGTTAGCCTTTGCTAACCGCTTAGCCGCCGCCACAAGCATCGAGCAGCGATTCCAATTGGCGTACATGGGCGGCACGCAATTGCTCGCGCGCCAGCAAGGCTTGCACTTGCTCGAAGATACCGTGCGATGGCACCGCCGGCAAGACGGGCGCGGCGGGGCGCGTGGCGATGCACGGCGCGTTCACGGGCCAAGCTTCCAGCGTCGATGCCGGCGCCCATGCCGCGCAGCCGGTCAACAAGCTCGCCAGTAATAAAGTAGCTAGTCTGCTGGCGAGGCTGCCTGCATACCTTCCGGCACCTTCACGCGGCGGCCTCATGGCATTTCGCTGGCGATCAGCGCCTCTGCGGCACGGCAGGCGTCGCCTTCGGGCTGCAGCGCCAGGATGCGGGCCGCAGCCGCTTGCGCATCTGCCTGCCCGGCCTGCGCCGTGGCCAGCGCCTGCCCTACCCGCGCCGACCGGCGCACACCCTCCTCCCGCATCGCATTCAGGGCCTGGTTCTGGCGACGCAACACGGCTTGCACCTCAAGCACTTGCGCCGCGCACGCGGCACGGCCCGTTTCGCGGCCCCAGCGCTGGGCGCAAAACACGGCTGCCCCCAGCAACAGCAGCATGGCCACAACGCTCAACGACGGCTTCATGCCAGCACCTTGCGCGCTGCCTGGTACAAGGCCAGACGCTCAGCCAGACCATTCACGCCGCCGTTGATGCGGCGCGTCACCCGTTCCTGGTCATCCGCGTCGGCCAGGCGGTTCAAGCCGCGCGATTGCCAGAACCAGCCCGCCGAGCGGCAAGCGAAAAACGTCTGCTCCAGCAGTTGCGGCGCCGCCAGCAAATCCAGGCCCAGCGCCACGCCGCACGCCGCATAGTTGGCGCGCCCCGTCACCTGCAGCAAGCCGCGCCCCTTGAAACGCACACCATCGCCGGCGATCACATTGCCCAGGTCCACGCGTCCTTCATAGGCCGTGCCGCTGGCCAGTTCGCGCACATAGCGCAACTGTCCCGATTCGTGGCCCACCTGCGCCAGGAACGAGGCCCTACGCAGCGGGGTATCGATACTGAATTCGGCCATCGCCGCATTCAAGGGCGCCAGGAACAGCGTAGCGCGGCGACCGGCCAAGGGCATGATCTGCATCAATTGGGCGCCTGTCACAGCATGCCTCGCACATCCTTGACGGCAGCGGCCGCATCGACTGCCAGTTCGCCGATATCCTTGCCGCGACGCTTGTCGAACCAGCGCACGCAGGCACCCAGCACCCACCAGGCAGGCAAGCCGGCCGCCACCATCACTGGGGCGGCGATGAACAAAAAACCCGTGGATGGGTCGCCGCCATACAAACCCGCCACGGTCTTCGCGCTGTCGAACAGGCTGGGCCACCACGACAGCACGACGGCCACCAATACGGGGCCGAGAAAGGTGGAAATGATGATGCTGGAACAAAAACGAATAAATGCCTCCTTGGTGGATCGGGGCCACATGAACATGAAGCCCAGCGACGTGGCGGCGGCGCCGGCCAGCACGGGCACGCCAAACAGTTTGATCAATGCGCCGCCGGCGGCGGTGGTTTCGAGGGCCATGGTTGCCTTTCAGGTGGTGGAAATGAAAAAACCCGCCGAAGCGGGTTTGGATATAGCAAGCACAATCTTTATGCCACCTTCACGATTACACGAGCACGGCCATCGTCTTCGATGGCGATGACCTTGCCGATGGCACGCGTGTATTGCTGGAACGTCATGTCGTCCTCGCGCACGGCCAGGCCGCCGATGCCCTCACCTTTCTGCACCGGGACAATGTACTGCCCCGGCGTGGCATCCAAGACGTTCACAGGTACCTGGCCGCAGAAAGCGATACGGTCAACCTGCTGGCGCGCCGCTTCCAGAGCCGCCTCAAATGCCAGGCCAGGTGCACATTTAAGGCCCCATTCTTCATCGGTATCTCCAGGTATTGTTTCTTGGCGATATTGCGCTTCGCGGGCCGGCACGGCAGGCGCAACCTCAACCAGCTTGCCATCGACCACTTCCAGCACGGCGTCAATGCCAGCAACAGCCTCACTGAGCAGCACTTGACGCGTGGAAGGCATGAGACGTTCAACAGGCACTGGCCGCTCACCCAAATGCCGCGCCCACCGGTCCCCGCCAACCATACAAGGATCAGTCGATTTGACAGCAAAGGCAATCGCGCGCTGCCATTGGTCGGTTAGTTTTCCATCAACATCAATGCCGATAATCTGCCCCGGAAGAATACCCGTGCATCCAGGTGCCTTTAACATATACTCAGCGTAATCGGTACCGCCGGCGTTGATGGTGCCAGCGGCGCTAATCGAGCGCGATGTCGTGGAGTTTCTCCCTATGTATGCAACCGAAGCACTGTTGCCCCAACCACCGGCACCATTGGACGCTCGAATGGCAAAACACGAGGAAGTTACACCCGTCTCTACGCGCCCGACGTAGCAAAGTTCGCCGAACTCTACAGTCCTACGGGTTAACTGATGCGCACTTAACGGGAGAACTGGGCCAGCAGTAATAACGCCTGGCAGGGTAAGGTCGCCGGTGCCATTAATATCCAGAACTGATGTGACATTGTCAGGCAAGCTAGCATCGACAGCATTCAAACGTAGTTGGAATCCTTTTCCAGAGCTCCCCGGATGACTACGGGCACTCCAAAAAAATCTACCTGCATTGGAATAGCCTGGAACCGATGCGACGCCCATGGAGAGCACCTCATAATATATGCCAGCGCCCCCCGCAGCCCCATCATTCGGCGCCCGAAGAGCGCTTGCCCAAAGAGTACTAGATATCCCTCCGGCAATTATTTGTTTTGGACCAACCAAAACTGACGAAGAATCGAAAGTAGTCCGCTGCCGCTCGAAGGTTACAGTATTCTGCGCACCAAGCTTCAAGCCGAAGATGGAGCTAGCCAAGGTTCCGGCCGGGGGTTCAGCAGCCACGCCGTAATACGATACGTCAGAATCCTGCCAGCAGGTGGACTCACAATAAACGGCAAGGGAGAAGAAGGTGCCGCACAGGATATATACCTGACCATCATCCGCGATGGTCACTTCCGATACCGTGTTATTTGTCGTGCCACCTTCGTTATGGAAAACACCGCGTATCTTGCTGTCGTTGTCTACCCGAAGCTGGATAATGGTTGCCATGGCGTTCGACATACCGACAATAGCGCCGTATGACGTGGTTCCACTTACACGAATTGATGCCTCCGTTCCCTGCTGTGCGGAATTAAACTTCCCGATTCGCCACCAGCCTGTCTTCATACCAGTATTCACAATTGGGCCTGGGCCATACGCGCAAGCTTGCACATATTGAGATGTGACGATCGGGGCATTCGAATAGATCGTGCCCTTCATATTCCCCCCGGACAATGGCAATGCATTGTACGGTCCCGCCGCAAACGCCCGATCCATGTCATTCAATTTCTCGTTGACGTTAGGCATACCGTCATAAAATTTATCAGCCATTTAAATTCCTTCAATTTGTAGTGGTGCAGAATACGTTTCAAAGTACGGCGTAGTTACCGCGTCGCTATTGCTGACCTTGCCATAAAGCATGTAGTCCTGTTCCAACAAGGGATCCGGATTTTCCGGAAACAAACTGAACAGCATCGCCTTACCCTTGCCGTTCTCGCGCAGAATGCGCATGAAGCGCGCGCGGTCCATCGGTGTCAGGTGCGCCAAGTTAATGCTCAGCTTGTCGCTGGTTGTACCTAGCGCGGTTTTCAGGTTGCCTGCACCCGTGCGGTAATTTTCACTGCTATCCTGCGTCTGCACCTGGGCGCCATACTCGGCGTTATGTTGCGGTGACCAGTAGTTGCCCACCACCAGACGCGAGATTTCCAGGTAGCCTTCTGGGCTCTGCGGCGCAGACACGTCGATCACTAGGCGGCGCATGCGCGCAGGGGCGAACCATGCCACGCCGTCGGAACCGCCGCCGCGCGGCCAGGTGTTCACGCCGCCCCACTGATAGGCGTTCCAGCCGAGCGGCAGCACGCCCCAGGGATAGGAACCATGCACAGCAGCCGGGCACGGGAAGATGCTGCCGGTGTCGAGTACCGGCACGGCGTCGCCCGGCTGGGCATAACCGCGCACGCGCATGCGCGCGCTGCTGGTCATGTTGGTGAAGATCAGCGCCACACAGGCGATGGATTCCTGTGTCGGCCAAGTGGCGCTGATGGTCTGTGCAGTGCCGCTGGCGCGTAACACGGCATTCTTGCTATCGCGCTGCAGGTTGGCCGGGCCCAGTTCGCCGGTTTGGCTCGATGCAGTCAGCACCGCGCGGTCAGCCGCGTTGTCATAGATGATGCGAAGATTGCTCATGGCAACAGTGCCCCTTTCAGGAGGAGGTAAGTGGTTGGTGAAATAAACCCAGTGATAACGCCGATAGGCTCGGTACTGGATGTGCAGCGCCGCATGCCCCAATAAACCCGGTGCGCTAGCGATTGGTGCCAGCGCTGGGATCGTATGACGGGTCGGAGGTTGGGCAACCCATCACGACAGGCCGGATCAGCAGCTGGGCCGTCATGACGGCTCCCTTGGCTACCCCAGATGCGAGCGGGAACTTAGGATGGCTGAAATCGCAGGCAAGAGCGCCATTGGCGTTGTAGAACACAGCACGGATGCCACCGTCGTATAGCGTCGATACGAAGACGTAGGCCCGCACTGCCAGGGACAACTGCACGGAATCGAACTGATACGCGTCGCGCGATGAGCCGTAGTGGCATATGGCCCGCCACTGCCCTGCTGCCACCTAGGCTGATGAAATGATGCCGATGTTGCTGTCGAGTGGCATATTCAATGTCCATGTCACCGGACATCATGCGCAATCCGGTACTTGAAATACCTCCATCGGCTGATTTGCTACACGGCCTTGACCATCACGTAGGCCCTGCCATCGGGCTCGATCGATATCACGCGGCCAACAGCATGCAGGTACTGCTTCATACTGAGATCGTCCTCGTGCATGGCAATGCCGTTGATACCGGCTCCGTCCTGCACCGGCACGATGTAATCGCCCGGCTGGGCGCCCAGCACGTTGACCGGTACGCGGCCGGCGATGGCGATGCGGTCGACTTTTTGGCGCTCGGCTTCCAGGGCGGCGTCGAAGGCGGCCATGGCTTCGGCGTCCTGTAGCACAGCAAGTTCATACGCCGCTAGCGCAGCTGCGAAAACAGCCTGCTTTTCGGCCCATGCTTCATCGTTGTCGCCGGGCTCGGTGACCACGTCTTCATATTCCGGCGGATTGGTGCCGGGCACCAGTTGCTGCGCGACCACGTCCTCACGGCGCAGAGGCTGGGCCGGTGCCGGCCCGGCCTGGGCCGATGGGCGGGGCCCCACATCGTTTGCCCAGGAGTCGCCGCCGACAAACGAGGGCGCGGTCGATTTGATCGAAAACATAACAGCATCAGCCCACTGGTCGGTTATCTGATTATCGGGAGTGATTCCGATAATTTGCCCAGGGGAGACAATTCCGCAGATTGGGCCTTTAAAAATGTACTCTGCATAGTCGTTGCCGCTAGTATTTACTGTTCCACCGGTTCTAATACTGCTACCGGTTACAGTATGTGTCGCCACATTCAATGCTGCTCCTGCCGCATTTCCGTAGCTGCCACTAACAACGTAAGCTTTAATGCAATTGTGTACTGCAATTTTTTGGACACCTTGTACCTCTGTATTTACAACACCAACTTCTACTGTGCCGGGTACGGTTACTAAACCGTCCCCTTTAACGTCAATAAGCGTGCCTGTCCAATTACCGCTGCCAGTATCGTAAGCCCGTAGAGTAAGATGATACCCCTGTGTATAGAGCACATTTCCGGGGGCGGTCATAAAACCAAAGTGCCCGTGGAAAGCAGAACCAGATACACCAGATACACCAAGACGCAATACTTCTAACGGAGCAGTAGTACCAAGTATTGTGCCACCGGCAAGGAACGAATAGCCTCCGGCCGCCAGACCGCCATTCTCCCCGGTAAAAATAGCATCTGAAAACGCAGTTGATCGTGATCCAGCCAATCTTCCAGGAACACCTTTCCAACGTGGGGCAATGTGAATAGGATTGCCCGGGGAAGTGGCCGAGTCAAAAACCATCGTACCAGCGGGCGCTGCTGTGGTTTCAACTGGTACTGCATAAGTCGTGGTTTCGTAGCCTGTCATATCAAAAGATATAGAGGCATACGTGCCCGCATCAAAGAATGCATATACGTCATGCACACCATCTACCCGACGACAGACCATGATACGGGACTGGCCGAGAATAGCCCCTTCAACATGCCAGTCCACATAGAACCCACCTCGTACACCCATGAAAATTGAAAATGGTGTAGAGGTGGACGCTGCCCAGCTATTATTAAACACACCTCTAATATACAAATTTGCAGCAGTACTGACCCCCTCCGCATTCATCGAGGCGATCTTTAACCAGCGCGTTGTTCCTGCCCCGTCCGCCAGATAACTGTAACCGTATTTATTTGCGGCTCCCACAGAAATAGGCTTATAGGTGGTTATCGGTATTCTTGGATCAAGCCACGCCGGGTCCATATAGCCATTCGGCCCGCCCACCGGCGACCTTCCCACAGCTGGCGCATACGACGCCACCACGGCGCCCCGTCCAGCCAGCTCATTCAAGCGCTGGATCGTATCCTTCTGGCCATAGTAAAAAAAATCACCCATTACAGCTCCTCTATTTCAATGTTGGTTGCATACGCCTGGAAAGATGGCGCGGTGATGGCGGCAAGATTGGCCAGACGGCCATACACCTGGTGTGCCTGCTCCAGCTCAACGTCATCGCTGTCCGGATACAGGCTGATGAAAAGCGGACGCGACAGGCCGTTCCCGTGCACGATGCGCCACAGTTCGGCACGGTCCAACGGCGTCATGTGATCGAGCGCCAGCGACAGCTTCCGGTACTTCACGCCCCGCTCCACCTTCTGTTCGCCGGCGCCATTGCGGTACTGGCTACTGGTATCGAGCGGCGTGATACCGGCGCCATACGATGCGTTCTGCTCGGGACTCCAGTAAGCCCCTGCCACCAGGCGCGCGGCTTCGATGTAGCCGGCAGGATTGTCGGGGTCCGCCAGGTCGATCACCAGTTTCCTGATGCTGCGCATCTGGAACCAGGCGCGGGCGTAGGTACCGCCGCCGTAACTGTAGGCGTTCAAACCCAGCGGCAATGCGCCCCAATCCCACATGCCCAGCCGCGCATACTCGCAGGCTGGTATGACGCCAGTGTCGAATGCAGGCGCAGCACTGCCAGGCTCGACGTAGCCGCGCACGCGGATGGTTGCCCCTGGGGTCAGGTTGCAAAATGGCAGGGCCACGCCACCGACAATTTCAGGTGCCGGCCACGTTGCCGTGATGCTTAGTACTGCGCCGATTGAACGCAAAACTGAAGACTTACCCTCGCGCTGCAGGTTGGCAGGACCCAAGATGCCGGCCTGGCTCGATGCCGTCAACACTGCGCGGTCGGCGGCATTGTCGTAAATGATGCGCAAGTTGCTCATGCACCCTCCTGCACCGGCCAAAGAATGGCCTCAAGCGTGTCAAACGAGGTGGCGATAGCGATCTGCTTCCGTAACCGAAGGGCGATAGCGAACGCCTCGGTGACGTGCGCGCCCAACGCGGCGCCAACGGCAATCATGCCGGATGCATCGAGCGTCACGTGGGTGTTATCTGACAAGGTCCAGTCGATGCTGTAGGGCTGGCCGGCAGCTTGCGCAATCAGGGCTAGCTGCGTGGCTCCGACGATACGGTCCTTGTCGGCCTGGTACACGACGCCACAGCACATGAAATCTGCGGTTTCAGCAACGCTGCGTGCCGCCTTGATGCGCTCCCAAGTGCGCACTTTGACGCTATCGAGCGTTCTTGCATCTATCCACATGTCTGCCACCGCATCGTATGCGTGATGCTCGCTGGGCTGTGGCGGCAGCGTCTTACCGGTGCGCTCGTTCGTGAGAGTGCCATCACTGTGGACAATGATTGTTTGCATTAAAAATTCCTTGCGATCACTGTCGCTTGACATTGTTTAAGATAAAGCCGCCGCATATCCGCAGCTGTGAGCGATGCATTGGTAGCGGAAACGCCAAACTGGACCGTGTCCCCCGCGCTGACATACAGTGTTTTTCCATAGCCCGTCGCTACAGGAGCATCACCAGCCTGCCGCTCCTGAACTCCGCTCAGCCATACCCACACCCCGCCATTGGTGCGGTACCAGATGCTCAACTGGTCGTCGACCACCGCAGTGCAAATGATCGAAAAGAACACGGCGCCAGAGCGGATACGGCGCTCGGCAGGCCACAATGGAGCGTTGTGCATGAACAGAACTTCCTCAGACGTGAATACAACGGCGGAACTGGTCGACGAATCCTGAATAAACACTCCTGACGCGGACGACTGCAGCGAAATCGATGGATAGCCCGGTTCGAAGAATGAAGTTGCTGCAGCGGCTGTGCCGACAGACACCCGCGCGGATGAGAGGTCGCCGGAAAATGTTCCTGATGCACCTTTCAATTCGCCCGTAAAAATTCCGCTCGCGGCCTGTAACTCTCCAGAAAACGTTCCGGAAGCTGCTGAAAGTCTGCCCGAAAAAGTCGCCTTTCCACCATTGATGAGCAGACCGGGCATGGACACATAACCACCACTTCCCAACTCTACATAGCCGCCGGTTGCAGGGTTACCCAGCAGTAAGCCCCGTTCACTCAGGTGAAAGCCAAGGCCGCCGTTGCTCGGCCAAAGATAGGTGTTAGTGGGATAGCCAGCGCCTCCATGCAGCGTCGCTCCATAAATATCGCCTGCAGTCACTTCGCCGAGGTTGGCAGAGATGGCAGAGACCTTATCCACCGACAGTGCCTTGGCCGCCACCGACCCCTCGACGAGCAAGTTGCCATTCAGCACCGTACCCAGCACCAGCCATGCGCCATTCTCAAAATACTTCGTCACCGCGTGCGTCGCGTCATACAAGGTCACCACGTCGCGGTTGATCGGCGCGCCATAGCCGGCACGCCCCAATTCATACACGGCCGAGGCATCCGACCAGGCCGAATAGCCGGGCGCCGTCACCGTCACCGTGCCGCGCTGGCCGGTGGCGCCATCGGCGGCCAGGCGCGCAACGGCGGCCCATTCGCCTGGGGCGATGTCGTCGGTCGCCGTGCGCGACGCGGCCGTGGCGCCGGATGTGAACAGATAGGCGCCGCCCGCCGCCGGCACCTGGGCCGACCAGCCGTTGTTCAGGCCCGTCAGTGCGCCGGTGGCAAAGGTGAACGTACATGCCGTACTCGGTAGTGCCGGTGCGATGTTGGTCGCGCCGCGCTGGTAGATGCGCACGGGCGCCACGTTCAAGCCGTCGGTGCCATCCTTGGCCAGTTGCACCGCCCCCGCCCACTCATTGGCGGCGATATTGTCCGTGGCATTGCGCGAACTGGCTGCCGCCACGCGCACGTACAGCGGCGCCGTGCCGGCAGGGATATTCTTCGACCAGCCATTGGCCAGGTCGTTGCCGGCCGGTGTCGTAATGGCCCCCGTGGAAAAGGTGAAGATCACATCGCCAGGCGAATCGGCTGGCGCAGCGGCGGCGCGCTTGTAGGCGAAGGCCTGGCCCGTGTTCAAGCCGGCCAGGCCCGTCTCGCCGGCAGCACCGTCAAAGACCTTGCTGACCATGTAATTGGCGAGGTAGTCGACGCCAAATTCACGGATACGCGCCTGCACCAGCGCCGTATCGGTAGTCATGCTGGCGAAATCGACCGTGGCCACGTTGCCGTTCACCCGCAAGGCCGTGCCGGCCGATACGGAAAACACGATATCGCCCACCACATTGACCGGCTTGGCGGTGATGGCGATTGATCCGGGCGCGCCGGCACCGGCGCTATTGACGCGAAAAACGGGTGTGCTGGCGGACATCAGGATCGCCTTGCCATCGGCCGTCGTGCTGAAGCGCTCCGCCGTCACCTGCAGCAGCGTATCGCGTTCCCCCACAATCGCGCTCATACGAGCACCCCCACCGTCACTCTGCCCGTCAGCCAGAAGCGCGACAGCAGTACCACCACGCCCGGTACACCGTCCTGCAAGCCAAAGCGTTCAGCGCGCAGTTGTACGGGCTGCCCCAATTCCAGCATCATCATCTCGGGTTCTCCATCGAATTCATAAATGGTGCGCGGCACCTTGTTCAGGGCCAGGCGCCGCAGCGCTTCCGCGCGGGCATCGGCCCGCGTCTTGAGGCAGGTATCGATCTGCACCGGATCGTCAGTCAGGCGATAGCGTGCGCGCACGGCTTCATCGACCACCGTCTCCGTCAGCCATTCCGTGGCGTACAAATCCGCATGCGCGGACGGAATGCTGGTCGTCAGGCCCGCCTGCAGCTTGTAGTTCCGGTCGAAGCCGATCTTCACGGCGGCCGTCACCGGCAGGCGCTGCGCGGGGCGCAGCGAACGTTCGCGCATCTGCTCCGGGCCGATCGCCAGCGGCACGCCGGCGGCAGGCAAGGCGATCTGCACCAGGCGCAGCTGGCCGGTGCGCGACATGATCGCCTGGGCGCCCACGCTGGCCGCCAGCTGCTGGATGGCCTGCGCCTGGTTCGTGCGGTCCGCAACGTACAGCCCCACTGGCTGCGGGTGAACCGCATCGAAGGCGGCCAGGTTGTCCAGGTCCAGATCGGCAGCGGTAAAACGGTCGGCCGCCTTGCCGTAGGCGGTGGCAATACGCTGCACCAGCGGCGCGATGCGCGGCGCATAGCCGCCGCCCTTGTCGCCCTGCACGCTGGCCGTGATCGTGGTGGAAAACGGGTCGGTGGTCAGGTTGAAACGGCCCGCCTGGTCATTCAAGGCCACGGCGATCGGCTTGCCGTTGGTGCGCACTTCAAACGTCGATTCGACCGCGCCGAGAAAACCGTATTCCAGAGTTGCCGGATTGGTCAGCAAGGGCGTCACGTTGTGGCACTCGCCGAACGGAATCGGCAAGATGGCGTCCTTGTTCGGCGTCGTGCCTCCCAGCTTGGCTTCGGAGATCGGCGTATTCAAACGCTGCAGCTTGTCGCGCAAGACCAGATTGACCGACTCGCGCCCGGCACTGGCCACGTCGGCGATGATGCCGTCGAAGACCAGCTGGAAGTCGGCACGCGGCCAGGAAGGATCGCCGGCCCAAGCTTTGACCGGCCGGTTCATCCAGACGTCGTCCAGCCAGCCATCGAGCGCGCCATCGGCGTTATCGAGTTCGATATCGCCGCCCGACAGGCCCGCCTCGCCGGACAGGCTGACCTGTTCCGTGAAGGCCAGCCCGCCCTTGGCCAGCGGCTGGTACGCGGTATTGGCCGGTACTTCGCGCGGCCCGGTGACATAGGGCCGCGAAGCGATATACCGCGTCACCTCGCTGCCGCCCACATTCACCTGCGCCTCGATCAGCACCATGCGGATGGCCGACGGGCTTTGCAGCCATTCCTGAAATTGCGCATCGGTCATGCGTATTCTCCTTTCACTGCATTGGCCCAGGCGGATGCCCGGGATGATTTATCCACGCCATCGACCACCGTCCTGGCGGCATTGGCGTTCGATTCAAAGGTGGCCTGGATGGTGGCACCCGTTTGCGCCCGCTGGTCGGCGCGCAAGCCTTCCAGCTCCACGCGCATGGCCTGGTTGTCTTCGCGCAGGCCGCGGATTTCGGCCACCAGCACCTCGGAGCCGACGTTCGCAGCCGACGAGTAGCGCACGGGGTCGAAGACTGCCGCTGTCACGGGAGAAGTCATCGCGGCCAGCGCGGCGACCACGGGAGGATTACCGAGCTGCACGCCCAGATCCGCCGCACCACCCATCGCAGCCCGCAGACCGGCAATGGCTTGCGCCACCGTCAGCACGCTGTCGTTGATTTTGATCAAGCCCGACACCTGGGCATTGAGCGCATCGAGGCTGGCCTGCTGCACGTCGACCTGCGCGGCCGCCCATTTCAACGCTTCCTTGTTCGCTTCCACCACGCGGGCATAGTCGGCCGCATAGCGGGCGTCGGAAGCATTGACCACTTGCGAGGCCGTCAAAAATGCCTGTTCTGCGGCAGACAGCCCCGATTGCGCCGTCGTGTCGCCCGCATTCGCGGCAGCCAGGGTTTTCTCGAACTGCGCCCGCGCTTCGGCATATTTTTGCTCCGGCGTCAGCGTCGACTGTGCGCCCAGCGCCATGCTGGAATTCAGGCCGTTCAAGGTCGTCACCCACGATTTCGACTTCTCCAGCGCCGACTTGGCCGCCGCCGATTCCGTCTCGTAGGCCTTGGCCAGCGCATCCTTCGCGCTGGTCACCGCCTTGACGGCCTGGATCTGGTCGAACAATCCGCGATTGGCATCGGCGACGCCGGCGCGCTGGGCAGCCAGCAACTGCGCTTCTGTTTTCGTCAGTTCGTTCAACTGCTGCTGCATGTCCTTGCGTTCGCTGGCGATGTCGCTGGCCGTCTTGTTCACTTCGGCCAGTTCACTGGTGGCGGCGGTGAGATCGGCCGCATAATCGGCCGCCTTCTTGAACGGTTCGGCCAGGGACAGCAGCGCTACATACAATTCAGCGGATCCTTCTTTTCCGATGGCCACGCCATCAGCAGCGGACAATACGGCAGCCTTGAAGCCATCCATCGTCGTCACGCCGCCCAAACCCAGCTTGCCCATGGCGTCGTTCACCGACTTGGTGATCGGCGCCATTTTTTCGGATTCAGACAGGAAATTCTCATAGAAGTACGAGGTTCCGTCGGTCAGCTTTTCCAGGCCGCCTGCCACATCGATCAAGTCTTCCGTCAGCTTGACTGCGGCCATGCCGGTCACGCCAAATGACTTGCCCAGAACAAACAGAACATCACTGACTTGCTGGAAATCATTAGCAATACGGTTCAACGTTTCAAAAGCGCCTTCGCCTATCTTGGCGAAATCGCGCAAGCCGGCAACGCCAGCATCAGCCATCTTGTCGCCCAGTGCGGAAAATGCAGTTTCCAGTGCTTTCTGCTGATCCTCAGCCGACAATCCTTTCAAACTGATCTTGCCCAGATCGACCTTGAAACTGTCCATCCGTGCATTGAAATCACCGCCAGCCACGCCCATGACGTTGGCGGCGCCACGAATGGCATTGCCCATGCTGACGATAATCATCGTGAACTGCTGATTGACGTCATCGGACATTGCTGCCGTCTCGGTCTTGTCCTTATTGCTATAGGTAAAACCCAATGCTTTCTTCTTGGTATTGACATCAGCATACGATTGGGCGGTAAAACCGATATCCTCGATCTGGCCCAGGCTCATGGCCTTGCCAGTAATCCCCTGATCGACCACCGTCTTGGAGGTATTGAACAGTTTGGAAACAACGCTGCCCAACACCGCGCCCACCACACTGCCGAGCACCAATCCGATGGGGCCACCAATCGCCGCCATGCCCATGCCCAGATAGGTACCCAGCATGGCGCCACCCAAGCCACCAGCAGAAGTACCCGCCAGAACGCCCATCGTGCCTCCCAGGACCTTGGTTCCGGTCTGCACACTTGCAGCAGCTCCGCCCACTCCCGTGGCCACTGATTCGCGTGCCAGCAGATTGGCCAGGTTGCCGATACCGGCAGCGAGCTTGCGCAGCGAGTTATCCATTGAAATGGTATGCGCCAGGCCCAACCCGGAATTTTTTTCCATGATGGCCAGGCTGCGCGCGATCGAATCGCTTTTGGCTGATGAGTCCCCCAGCACCGTGCCGGTGCCGTTTGCTTTCTGGCGCTCCTTGGCGACATCGACATTACCGCCGCCTCCACCACCAATCGCTACACCCAAGCCTGCCACGATCGCGGCCATGGCCGCCATGCGGCCAAACGCGGTATAGGGGTCGCCCGATCCTTGGCTCAGCACTGCGCTGATTCCCTTTGGCACCAGTTCGGCCAGAGTCATGGCCACTTCCGCCGCATGGAACATCTGCGATACCGTAGTCAAGGCTTTGTAGCCTGCACTTTGCTCGTCGAAGAAGCCAGCCGCCGCGCCAGCCATGTCGCTATAACCTTTCATCTGGGCTTGCGTGGAATCAAGCTGCGCTTTCGATTTCGCGGCGATTTCCTTTGATTTGTCCCCCTGGGCATCCTCCTCCGCGTTCGCCAGGGTTCTTTGAATGTCTTGCTGGGCCTTCTTGTGCTCAACCAGCGCGGAGGTCACCTTGCCTATCGTGCCGCCCACCTTGCCGAAAGCCTTTTCCAGCGCATCGCCCAAGGCTTTGGCACCATCTGCTGCCTCTTTCCATTGCTGCTCGTCAGCTGCCTTGGTATCGGCGCGTTTCTTGTCCCTTTTCGCCTTCGCATCCTCTTCCTGCTTTTTCAGAGTCTCGGCCGCCTGCTGGCGTGCGATTTCATTCACCTGTGCCAACTCGGCCTGCACCTTCGGTTCCACCCGCTCTTTGGCGGCGCCAGCTTCGGCGATCTTGTTCTTGTTTTCCTGAACAGCTTGCGGCGTTTTCGCCTTAAAGGCGCTCAACACATCGATCTGCTTCTGGTAGGCATCCGCTTCCGCCTTGCCCCGCTCGCGAATGGCGTTTTGACGACGCTCAAAGTATTGCTCGTCGCTCAGGGTGCCTCCCTTGCGATACAATTCATCGAGCTTGGCGCTCTGTTCAAAGCCCTCCGTTTTCAAGCGCAACTCACTTTGAATGGCTTGCAACTGCCCGGCGCGCTTTGCCTCGCGATCGTCAGAACCAAAGGCGGGCGGAGGTGGCGCAACCTTGAAATAGGCATGAATACTGGCACGCATCTTTTCCCGCTCAGCAAAGGGAACCGCCAGTGGCGTTCCGTTTAGTCTGGCAACGTGTTTGTTGTATTTCTCAAGTACTACGGATTCCTGGCTAATTTTTTGGGCATAAATCTTAGTGAGCGCGTCGATGCCCTTTTTTGCTTCTTTTTCAGCATCATTTTTTTCTTGAGTCGCAAGCTGCGCAGCGGCAACTTTTCTCTCTTGGGTTTGCTGATTCACCAGCACCTGCCTGGCCTTTGCCATCTGTTCAAGAACCTGCTCCAATTGCTTGCCACTTATACCCATGCCTTCATGCGTATCCAGGCTGGTATGGCCTGTGGCTTTTAACAACTCGACGCTCTCATCGTGTCGAACGATCTTGTCATCCACTGTGGTCCTGCGTCCGCCTCCATTGACGCTATCGCTAACATTCGACTGGAGGGTGTTAATATCCCGCATCGCAGCGCCAACAAAGCTCAGGTTTTCGCCGCGTTTTTTCAGCTCCTCGTTGTAACTCTTCGCCGTCGCAATCATCGCTTCCTGGGTCTTGCCTTCCTCCTCGAGCGTCTTGATATGCTGATACTGGCTGGCATCCAGTGTTCGATACACCTCGGCATGGGTATCGACCCAGTTGACAACACCGCCAGCCATCGTGGCAAAGTTCGCGGCAACCTCCCCTGCTGGCCTATTTGTACGCTGCGCCGCGGCTACAGCGGCGGCGCCAACCGACAGCATGGCCTCGCCCGTAAACTCTCCCGTTTCCAGCAATGTTTGCAAGGCTACGCGTGCCTCGCCCATACCTGCGTTCTCAAGCTTGGCAACCGACCTGACCATGTCATTGAACTGCCCTTCCGTAACGCCAGCCGAATTGCCTGTCAGTTGCATTGCCCTGGAAAAATTATCCGACTCCTGTTGCCCCTTCACGTAGGCACTTGCTGCAAATGCGGCAGCTTCCCCAAGCATTTGCAGGGCCAATACCGGCCCCGCGCCCAAACGCGTGATTGCCAGCTCCGTCAGGCCAGATACATTCGCCAGTTCGCCCAAGCCATCCTTGATTTTCCCGACGTCGGCGTTCATGCCGCCTTCGCCGATCTTCAGCGACGCCCTTGCAAAGCCTTCGACTGCGGTCATGCCCTTGAACAAGGCATCCGAAGCGTCGCTGCTTTCGTCACCAAGTACTCTGGATGCATCTGCCGCCGCGCGTATCGCCTCGGCCTGCGCACGCATGACTTGCTCAGAATCGCGCATCCTGGTGTTCGCATCCTGGACTTGATATCCAGCCTCGCCGCTGGCGGCGGCCAGGTCGCTTATCGCCTGCGTACCTGCCCTCACTTCCGCCGTATTCACAACAATTAATATTTCCGTTATCTCTGGCATGTTTGGCCCCTAAAAAAGGCCGCGCATGGCGGCCGGGTTGGAAAATGCGGGTCAGCCCGCCGCATGCTGATGCGACAGGAACAGCGCGTCGAGCTGGTCGAGCAGTTGGTGCTCGAACGGCTCGATGGCGATGGCGTGGCGCGCCTGCCAGGCGAGGATTTCCGTGCTGGCGATGGGGTTGACGGCCATGCCGTTCTGCCGCTTGCGGTTCAATTGCGCGAACCATTCCCACACGTGGGCCAGCTCGAACGGCATCGGCGGCGTCGCCTCCTCGGGCGGCGCGCGGTACAGCGGATGGCGCCGGGCGGCGTCGATATGCTCGCCCTTGGCATGGCCATCGGCCGCCCGTGCGCCGCGCTCGAACTGGTGCCCGGCGTAGCGCAGCAGGCTGGCCGTCAGAGTTTCAAAAAATTCGACTCGTTTTCCAGCGCGGTGGTGACTTTTTCCTGCCAGGTCGGGTACTTTTCAAAGGCCGCTTCCAGCAATGCCGGATCGAGCGGCACGGGTGCGCCGTTGCTGGTGAAGCCGTACCAGCCCGTGACCACGGCCAGTGCAAGGCGCTTCTGGTTGCCGTCGATGGCTTGCACCAGCAGTTCCGCGCCTTCGTCGGTGGAGGCGTCGATGGCCGTCTTGCGGCGCGCCGATTTCTTGTAGCCTTCGGCGCGCACGGCGTTGTTGGCGACGCGGTATTGCTCGCTGTTCTTGCCGACGATGGTCAGGCCGGCCACCGCTTCGCCGTCCGCGTCGAAGATGATGGGCACGTCGAACGTGACGGGCGTGACCGCCGCGTGGATATTGCCGATGTCGAAACCTGCCTGGATTTTTTGCGCGTTGTTCATGTGTGATGCTTTCTGGATGAAGTAGAAAAATAAAAAAAAGGCCGCCATCGCGGCGGCCCCGGTGCAGGCGCTGGCTGCTTACAGCGCGCTGTCCTGGATGGTCAGGGTGGTCGCTTCATGCTGCGCGTCCGTGCCCTTGTAGCGCAGGACGTCGAAGGCGCAGGTGACGATCTTGTTTTTCTCGCCATCGTCGATCTTGGCCGAGGTGATCTTGATGCGGCCCATGGCCAGCGCCAGCACGTCGGCTGCCGGCGCCGTGCCCGACGCCATGGCGTAGGCCAGCGGGATTTCCGTCTCGGACTTGAAGTAGTCGAGGTAGGTGGCGTCCTGCAGCAGCACCGTGAACTGGCCCGAGCCCATCACCTTGCCGCGCGAGGCGGCCGTGGCGTACTTCGAGCCGATCACCGGGTCGACCTTGACCTGGCCGTCGAGCGAGACGGACATGCCGGTGCAGATCTGCGACGGGATGCCGTTCACCGACAGCATGGCCGTGGCGCCCGAGAATTTGCCCGTGCCCGGCGCGGCCAGCGGCGTGGCGAAATGCGGCACGGCCGTGGTCGGGCCTTCCGACTTGCCCATCAGGGTGAAGTCCAGGCTGGTGATGCCGTTCGGCTGCACGGCGATATCCATCTTGCTGACCAATTGGTCGACGAAGCTGCGGTGCACGCCGATGTTCGGGTCCTGCACTTCGGCCGTGAACCAGTCCGTGGTATGGCCGGTCAACGGGGTGAAGCTGCGCTTGCCGATGGCCGCCACGCCGACCGAGTCGCCGGCCGCCTTGACGATCATGGCCGAGCCGTCCATGAACTGGCCAAACAGGTTGGTGGCCGTCACCGACGTGACGAAGAAGTTCTTCGCGTTGTTGGCGGCCGCCGGTGCCGTCATGCCGGTGATGCGCACGACGCTGCCGGCGCGGAAGCCTTCGGCCAGCCAGGAACCGGCGCTGCGCGTCAGGCCGGAGGCGGCAGCGGCGATGGTCGTTTGCGCGGCAGCCACGCCGCCCGCCGTGAAGTCGCGGCGCAGCAGCGCGGCCATCAGCGGCGCGTACGTGCCGCATGCCGCTTCGGCCTTGATGGCGCCCGTGGTGCGGAAGTTGCCCAGGCGGGTATCGCCCTGCTGCTGGCTGGCGTCGATTTCGGCGCTCGCGTATTTGTCCGCTTCCGTGTCGAAGGTGGCCGTCACGCGGGGATAAATCTGGCCGCCGCCGGCAGCGGCCTTGCTGCCTTCGGCGCTTTGTTTGCTGATAACGATCACGCTGTCGATGCCGTTTGCTGTCAGTGCCATAAGTAATACCTTTCGTGGGATGAAAACCGCCGGGGCGGTCTTGTGGGAGAAACTGAAAAATGGGAGATGAAACGAAAAAGCCCACGCGCGGTGAGGCGGCGGGCTGGCGTCCGGATGGCATGGGGCCATGCCGGATGGATGTTGGGCGAAGGGGCCATGAAGGCCGTTCGCTGCGCTGATTTCCCCTATCGGTGTCGCGCCGAAAGCGCGTCTATTACGAGTGGAGAAGCATGTGGTGTACTGCGGTATTGCCGGTGTTTCTGTTGCTGCGTGATCGAGACTCTATTGTAGGGGCGTTTTTTTCAGTGCCAGGCATATTGCAAAAAAAATTTCAGTGACCGAGACGGCGCATGGCGCGGGCACCGTGCGACTGGAAGATGCCTTCCAGTTCGCTGACCATGTCCTTGATGCGTTCAAGCTCAAAGCCGCCGGAGCAGCTGATGGCCGCTTCGCCGCCACCGTGGCACGCCTTGCAAACGACAGGCGCGCCGGCCTGCATGGCGGCGACGACGCCCGTGCCGTGGCAGCCCTTGCATTTGCTGTCGAGCCAATGCGCGAGCGACGCTTCGGCCACGCGGCGGTACAAGGTATTGGCGGCCTGCGCATCCCAGGCCGTCTGCGCCTTGACCCAGCGCCGCGCGCGGCCCTTCTGCGTCACGGCGGCCGTCCAGGCACGCAGCAGCTGCGCCAGGTTGCCCGCATTGCCTTCGAACAGGCGGCTGATGGTGCCGTCCGCGTATTTGACGCGGCACAGCAAGGCGCCCATGTCGCCGGCCAGCGCGGCCGCCGCGATCACGTCCAGGTCGTGGTGGACGGCATCGTCGCGCAGGTTTTGCGACGACAGCGATGCGATGAATTTTTCTGCGAATCCCATGATTTCTCCTCGTTCCTCGTTGATACTAATCGTTGTTACTTGCCGGGCCAAACAGCGCCGCCACCAGCGGATCGCGGCGCGCCGTGCCGCGCGCCCAGCTGGCCGTGCGGCGCACCTGCGGCGGCAGTTCGGCCCAGCCGTCGACCTCGTCGTCCTGCTCGCCCAGCGCATACAGTGCGGGCCGCTGGCGTCCCGGCTCGGTGCAATGGCGCTGCGCCAGATGGATCTGCCCCATGCCGCACATGTGGCGCAAATAGCGGCTCATGGTGCCCGCATCGAGTCCCAGCAAGGCGGACAACTGTGCCGCGCTGGCCTGGCCCTGCTCGCGGATGTACTGCGCGATGCGGGCAATGTGCAGCTGCGACTTCTTGCTGCGTCCCTGTAACTGGCGCCCCTGCCGCGGCGCCGCCCTGCTTTCAACCAACTGACTGCTGTTCAACATCTGCCTGACCTCCCGTGGTGTCGCCAACCGGCAGACGCTGTAGTGCGTTTGCGACAGGCAACAAGTAGACTTTATCAATCGCTAATGTTAAAGTCAAGCATTTGGTAATTTATCAAACGGTAAATTTCAGGTTTAATGTGGAGATGAATATGTATCAATACAGACGCGACCGCCTGCTGGCCCTGATCCGCGAGCACTACGACAACACGCGCAAGAAGATTTCCGACGTCAGCGGCTGGAGCGAGGCGCGCATCTCGCAAATCCTCTCGCCCACCTACCGCGAGGGACGCGCGTTCAGCGAAAAGATCGCGCGCAAGCTGGAAGCGGATCTGCAGCTCGATAGCATGTACTTCGACCAGGGCGCGGCGCCCGACCAGGCGGCCATGGCCGCGCGCGCGCTGGCCGGCGCGCAGCCCGTGGTGGTGGAAGATGGCGAGGATGCGCGTTTTTACCCGATCCGCAAGGTGAAATTGCGGCTGTCGGCCGGCATCACGGGCTTTGCCATCGAACCGGAAACGCACGACGGCAGCACCATCAGCGTGCCGCGCAGCTGGGTGGAGCGCAATGGCTACCACCCTGAAAAACTGGTGGCGATCAAGGTCAAGGGCGAGAGCATGGAGCCGGCCCTGTACGAGGACGACGTGGTGATCATCAATACGGCCGACAACCGGCCGGCCGACGGCATCGTGTTTGCCATCAATTACGAAGGCGAACCGGTGGTCAAGCGCATGGCGCGCGATATCGGCGAATGGTGGCTGACGTCGGACAACCCCGATCAGCGCAAATACCACCGCAAGCTGTGCCGCGGCAATGAATGCCTGATCGTGGGCCGGGTCGTGCGCAAGGAAAGCGACCGGATTTGAAAGCGAAATTTATCGATTGATAAACTTCGCTTTCATCGTGGCGCTTATGCCAGCGCTGTCTGGATCTGCTGCAGCGATGCCGGGTCATCCATCGACGTCAGATCGCCCGGGCTGCGTCCTTCGCAGATGGCCTGAATCGAGCGGCGCAGCAATTTACCCGAGCGCGTCTTCGGCAGCTGCGCCACGAACAGCACGCGCGCAGGCCGCGCCACGGCGCCCAGCTGGCGGTCGACGACGGCCATCACTTCGCGTTCCAGTACCGCTTTCGCTTCCACGCTGTCGAAGCCTTGCGGGTCCTTCAGGATCACGAAGGCCATCGCCACCTGGCCTTTGAGCTTGTCTTCCACGCCCACGACGGCCACTTCCGATACGTTCGGATGGCTGGTGATGCTTTCCTCGATTTCACGCGTGCCCAGGCGGTGGCCGGCCACGTTGATCACGTCGTCCGTACGGCCCAAAATGAAATAATAGCCGTCCGCATCGCGCACGCCCCAGTCGAACGTGGAATACACTTGCCGGCCGCTGAAAGTGGACCAGTAGGTGTCGACAAAGCGCGCATCGTCGCCGTACACGGTCTGCATGCAGCCCGGCGGCAGCGGGCCTTCCAGCACCAGCACGCCCTTCTCGTTGGCGCCGCACTCCTCGCCCGTCGCTTCGTTGAGCAGCTTGACCTGGTAGCCGTACATGGCCAGGCCCGGGCTGCCCAGGCGCGTCGGCGTGTCGGCAACGCCTTTCGCCACCGAGAGGATCGGCCAGCCCGTCTCCGTCTGCCAGTAGTTGTCGATGATGTCCACTTTCAGTTCGTCGGCGATCCATTGCGACGTGGTTTCATCGAGCGGCTCGCCCGCCAGGTACAGCGCTTTCAATGACGACAGGTCGTGCTTGCGCATCAGCTCCACCGGGTGCTTGCGCAGCACGCGGATGGCCGTCGGCGCCGAGAACATGCGCGTGACCCTGTATTTCTCGACGATGCTCCACCAGATGCCCGCATCGGGACAGACGGGCAAGCCCTCGTACAGGATGGTGGCCATGCCGGCGATCAGCGGGCCATACACGATGTAGGAATGGCCCACCACCCAGCCGATATCCGACGTGGCAAAGAAGGTTTCGCCTGGCTTGCCGCAGAAGTTGTACTGCATCGACGATGCCAGCGCCACCGCATAGCCGCCCACGTCGCGCTGCACGCCCTTCGGTTTGCCCGTCGTGCCCGAGGTATACAGCACGTACGACGGCTCGTTCGATTCGAGCCAGGTGACAGGTACCTGCGCGTCCAGGTGCTGCTCGCGCAGGGCTGCGTAATCGACGTCGCGGCCCGCCGTCAGTTCCATCGGCACGAGATGGCGGTCGACCAGCAGCACCTGTTGCGGCTTGTGCGCGGCGATGCGGATGGCTTCGTCGAGCAGCGGCTTGTAGGCGATCGCCTTGCCATTGCGCGAACCGGCATCGGCGGAAAATACCAGCTTGGGCCGTGCATCGTCGATGCGGCTGGCCAGGCTGTTGGCGGCAAAACCGCCGAAGACCACGGAATGCACGGCGCCGATGCGCGCGCAAGCGAGCATGGCAAACGCCGCCTCGGCGATCATCGGCATGTAGATCAATACGCGGTCCCCCTTGACCACGCCCAGCGCCAGCAAGATGGCGGCGCAGCGCTCCACTTCGCGCTGCAGCTCGCGAAAGCTGTAGGTGCGCTCCGTGTTCGTTTCCGTGGAAATGGCGATCAGCGCGGCGGCTTCGCCCTGGCTGTCGACCCAGCGGTCAACGGCGTTGTGGCACAAATTGGTGGTGCCGCCGACGAACCATTTGGCGAACGGCGGCCGGGAATAATCGAGCACTTGCGAAAACGGGGTATGCCAGTCGATCTTGTCCGCTTCCTCGCGCCAGAAAGCGTCTGGCGTGTCGATCGAGCGTTGATAAAAACTTGCGAAATTCATGTCTCCTCCGGTGGTGGTTGTTTTCCGTGCTTTTTTACTTATCTGTTCATCTGCGTCCCCCGGCATGGCCATGCTGTTCAGCCAGCAGCTGCCTTGCAAACAATCCCGGCTGCGCCGCCACGCAGCTGCCGCGTTCCTGCGCGATCCGCGCGCGGTTTTCCTCCAGTCTGGCAGCATCGAGCGGCATGCCGAACTGCCCGTCGTCCGGTGCAGTTTCCTGTGGCGACATCAGGCGCCGCAGCACGATGTCGCCCAGCGCCTTCTTGAAATGCCCCGCTTCCCAGTACCAGCGTGTGGCCTTGCTCCGCTCATTGGCGGCGGGTATCGGCTCGCAGTTGTACGCGCCATAGCCGCTGAAATCAGTCAGGGAAATCCGCGCGTCCGGGTACTGCGCCCTGACCGCGCCCATTTCCTGCACCAGCTGCGCTTTCCATTCCTCGAACAGGGGCCACAGCCCCGCATCTTCGAACATGGCCAGCATTTGCGCGTGATACGGATAGATCACCAGCTTGATGTCGGCCTGCGTGGCCGCCATCGCCAGCAAGAAGGTGCGCAGCAACTGAAAATCTTCGGTGGCGAGGCCGCGCGTCGATTTGCGGCCCAAGTTGGCGGCGCTTTCCCGCGCCCGTTGCGCGAACATCTTGTGATAGCCGTCCCGGCGCGCATGGGCGCCATAGTCGAGCAAGGGATTGAAGCCGTCGGCCGACATGGTCGCCGCCTCGCCGTCATGCTGGATGCGCAGCGTGTGCACGGCATCCTTGACGGAGGCCAGCGAAAAGAGCGCATCGAAGCGCCAGTCAGCGCGGCCATGCGCGGGCGCAGCGGCCGCTGGTGCTTGGCGTACGGCTGGCGCAACGGCGGGATTGAGAAAGTCGATGAACTCCATGCCCACGATGACCGTGCGCGGCTTGACGCCAGCCTGGCGCAATTGCGCGAACTGGCTGGCGGATGTGGCCAGGCCGGTACCGGGTATCGCCAGGTTGTAGCCCGCGCCCAGTGCGGTAAAAGCGCTGGCGCGCGGATCGAAGCCGATCTCGGCGCGCGAGTTCCCCAGGATGATGAATTGCGGCCGCAGACGCAGCGCATGCTCCTGCTTGATCTGGCTTTGGTAGCGGCTCAGTCCCGGCTTGACGGCATTGAAATGGTCGCGGCGCACGATTCCATACACGCCATACGGGTCGACGATGAGCACAAAGGCGCAAACGATGATGGCCCCCGACACCAGCAGGAGCAGCAAGGTAAACAGATAAAACCTGAATGGGGAGCGTGTCATGGCGTTCCCCTAGAACTGAAAGTACAGAAATTCGGCGGGCCGGTTCAAGGCCAGCGTGCTCGCCAGCGCCAGCGCGGCAATGGCGGCCGCCCACGCGGGCGACGCGCGCCAGGTCAGCCAGCGCAAGACGCCCAAGCCGCCCAAGCCGCCCGCCCCTGCCGCAGCCTGGCCGTCCTGGAAATCGAGCGCGGGCTCGAAGTGCCGCATGATTTGCTGCGTATTGGGCATGGCGAAAACCAGCACGGCCGCCATCGCGATCCACGTCCAGCTTTCGACAAACGCCGTGCCGCCGCCCAGATAGAAGGACACGCCCATCGACGCGAGCACGGGCTGCGCCGGCAGCAGATAGGGAGCCAGCGCGTCGGGCAAGGCCAGGCCGAAGCCGCCGCCCATGCCTTTTAGTATTGTCAGGGCACTGGCCATATCGGGAGCACGGAAGAAAACCCAGGCGATGCAGACGGCGGTAAAAGTAAGGCAGGTCGCCACGACATTGCCCGCACGCGTATCGGACGGCAGGTGAAGCGTGCGCGCCACCGTGCCCCAGCCCTTGTGGATAGCCAGGTAAGCGCCATGCAGCGCGCCCCAGACGATGAAATTCCACCCGGCGCCATGCCACAAGCCGCCCAGCACCATGGTGATCATCAGATTCAGGTAGCGCCGCACGGGCCCGCAGCGCTTGCCGCCCAGCGGGATATACAGGTAGTCACGCAGGAAACGCGACAGGGTCATGTGCCAGCGGCGCCAGAATTGCGCGATATTGCGCGCTTTGTAGGGCGAGTCGAAATTGAGCGGCAGGCGTACGCCAAATAATCTCGACAAGCCGATGGCCATGTCGGAATAGCCGGAGAAATCGAAGTACAGCTGGAACGCGTACGCCAGTACCCCGCCCCAGGCTGCCAGCATCGATGGCGCGGCCGGATCGCTGAACAGCGGTGCCGCATACGGGCCGATGTTATCTGCGACCAGTACTTTTTTCGCCAGCCCGATGATGAAAATCGTCGAGCCGATGGCCACATTCCTGGCCGAGAGCCGGAAGATCCGCTTGTCGGCGAACTGCGGCATCATCTCCTTGTGGTGCAGCACAGGGCCGGCGATCAGGTGCGGAAAATACGTGACGAACAGCAGATAGTGGACAAAGCGGCTTTCCCGCGCCTTGCCCTGGTAGGTATCGACCAGGAAGGCGATCTGCGTAAACGTAAAGAACGAGATTCCGATCGGCAGCACCACGTGCAGGACGGGCATCGGCTGCGCCAGCAATTGCGCCAGGCTGGCAACGAAGAAACCCGCATACTTGTAATAGGCGAGCATGCCCAGGTTGGCGGCGATAGCCGCGATCAACAGGCCCTTGCGGTGGCGGATGCGTCCCGGTCCCAGCAAGGTGGCGCAGCCGTAATTGAAGACGATGGAGCCGAGCAGCAACGGCAGGTAGCGGTAGTCCCACCAGCCATAGAAAAACAGCGAGGCGCCGGCCAGCCAGGTGGCGGCCCATGACTGGCTGCGCCGTCCCAGGATGAAAAAGCCCGCCACCGTGATGGGCAGATAGGCAAACAGGAAGACGTAGGAGTTAAATAGCATCTGTTCACCAGTCAGGAAGTGTGGGAGGCGGCCAGCGCCTGCACTACGCTCACGCGCATCGCGGCTGACGCCCCCCATTTTCCTTGTCGCTCAGTTTCTTTGCTAGCAGAAATATCAACTGATCTGCATGCGCATCCGCCTGTTTCGCCTGGCAGCTTAAAACGCGTCGCCGGGTATGCGCACGCCCCCTTCCATCAGCACGCGCGCGCTGCGGCTCATGATGGCCTTGGTGACGCTCCATGCGCCATCGGCCAGCGCCGCTTCCGCGCCCACCATCAGGGTGCCGGACGGGTGGCCGAAGCGCACCGAGTTGCGGGGACCGCCGCCGGCCGCCAGGTTGACCAGGGTGCCGGGAATGGCCGCCGCCGTGCCGATGGCCACAGCGGCCGTGCCCATCATGGCGTGGTGCAGCTTGCCCATGGACAGGGCGCGCACCAGCAGGTCGATGTCGCCCGCCTCCACCTGCTTGCCGCTGGACGAGACATAGCCGGCCGGCCTGGCGACAAACGCCACTTTCGGCGTGTGCTGGCGTTTCGCCGCTTCATCGAGGTGGGAAATCAAACCCATGCGCAATGCGCCATGCGCGCGGATGGTCTCGAAACGGGCCAGCGCGGCCGGGTCGCCATTGATGGCGTCCTGCAGCTCCGTGCCCGTGTAGCCGATGGCGTCCGCGTCGACGAAAATCGTCGGGATGCCGGCGTTGATCATCGTGACTTTCAACACGCCGATGCCGGGCACGTCGAGGTCATCGACGAGGTTGCCGGTGGGGAACATCGCGCCACCGCCACCCTCTTCCTCCGCGGCCGGATCGAGGAATTCCAGTTTCACTTCGGCGGCCGGGAAGGTCACGCCATCGAGCTCGAAGTCGCCCGTTTCCTGTACTTCGCCATCCGTCATGGGGACGTGGGCGATGATGGTCTTGCCGATATTGGCTTGCCAGATGCGCACCGTGGCGATACCGTTTGCCGGCACGCGGGCGGCGTCCACCAGGCCGCTGGCAATGGCGAACGAGCCGACGGCGGCAGACAGGTTGCCGCAGTTGCCGCTCCAGTCGACAAACGGCTTGTCGATGGACACCTGGCCGAACAGGTAGTCGACGTCGTGCTCCGGCTTGGTACTTTTCGCCAGGATCACCGTCTTGCTGGTGCTCGAGGTGGCGCCGCCCATGCCGTCGATCTGCTTGCCATACGGGTCGGGGCTGCCGATCACGCGCAGCAGCAAGGCATCGCGCGCGGCGCCCGGCACTTGCGCGCTGGCGGGTAAATCCTGCAGGCGGAAGAACACGCCCTTGCTGGTGCCGCCGCGCATGTAGGTGGCGGGGATTTTGATTTGGGGGGTGTGGGTCATTAGAGTTCCTGCGTTGAATTGCTGATTAAACCCAGAGGCAAAGAGCTGGGGTCAGACCCGTCGGGTCTGACCCCTGATTTACGTTGCATCAATCGTGAATTACGCGGCTTTCGAAGACTCGAGGAAATCCTGCGCAAACCGTTGCAGCACGCCGCCAGCCTCATAGATCGACACCTCTTCCGCCGTATCGAGGCGGCAGGTGACGGGCACTTCGACCGTTTCGCCGTTCTTGCGGTGGATGACGAGGGTCAGGGTGGAGCGCGGCGTACGCTCGCCGACGACGTCATAGGTTTCGCTGCCGTCCAGGCCCAGGGTCTTGCGGTTCACGCCGGGAAGGAACTCCAGCGGCAAGACGCCCATGCCCACCAGATTGGTACGGTGGATGCGTTCAAAACCTTCGGCCACGATGGCTTCCACGCCAGCCAGGCGCACGCCCTTGGCGGCCCAGTCGCGCGAGGAACCCTGGCCATAGTCGGCGCCGGCGATGATGATCAAGGGCTGCTTGCGCTCCATGTACACCTCGATGGCTTCCCACATGCGCGAGATTTTGCCTTCCGGCTCGATGCGCGTGAGCGAACCCGCCTTCACTTTGCCGTCCTCGATGACCATTTCGTTCTTCAGGGTCGGGTTGGCGAACGTGGCGCGTTGCGCCGTCAAATGGTCGCCCCGGTGCGTGGCGTAGGAATTGAAGTCTTCTTCCGGCAAGCCCATCTTCGCCAGGTATTCGCCGGCCGCGCTATCGAGCATGATGGCGTTCGATGGCGACAAGTGGTCGGTGGTGATGTTGTCGCCCAGGACCGCCAGCGGACGCATGCCCTTCAATGGGCGCGCGCCAGCCAGCGCGCCTTCCCAGTACGGCGGACGGCGGATATACGTCGTCTGCGGACGCCAGTCGTACAGGGGGCTGACCTTGATGCCGTCGTCCGCCTGCGCGGCGAACATCGGAATGTACACCTTGCGGAACTGCTCCGGCTTGACGCTGGATGCGACGATGGCGTCGATTTCCTCGTCGGACGGCCAGATATCTTTCAGTAAAATCGGTTTGCCGTCCGCGTCAATCCCCAGCACATCCTTCTCGATATCGAAGCGGATGGTGCCGGCGATCGCGTAGGCCACCACCAGCGGCGGCGATGCGAGGAAAGCCTGCTTCGCGTACGGGTGGATGCGGCCGTCGAAGTTGCGGTTGCCCGACAGGACGGCCGTGGCGTACAGGTCGCGCGACACCACTTCATCCTGGATCACGGGGTCGAGCGCGCCCGACATGCCGTTGCACGAGGTGCAGGCGAAAGCCACGACGCCGAAGCCCAGAGTTTCGAGCTCCGGCATCAGGCCCGCTTCCTGCAGATACAGTTCCACGGTTTTCGAGCCTGGCGCCAGCGACGATTTCACCCAGGGTTTGCGCGTGAGGCCCAGGCGGTTCGCATTGCGCGCGATCAGGCCGGCGGCGATCATGTTGCGCGGGTTGTTCGTATTGGTGCAGCTGGTAATAGCCGCGATGATGACGGCGCCGTCCGGCATCTTGCCCGGCTCGTTCTCGACCACGCCGGAAATCCCGCGCGCGGCCAGTTCCGACGTCGGTACGCGGTTGTGCGGATTCGACGGCCCGGCGATATTGCGCACGACGGACGACAGGTCAAACGTCAATACGCGCTCATACTGCGCGTCGACCAGGCTGTCGGCCCACAGGCCCGTCTCTTTCGCGTACAGCTCCACCAGTTTCACCAGTTCGTCGTCGCGGCCCGTCAGTTTCAGATATTTGATGGTTTGCGCGTCGATGTAGAACATGGCGGCCGTGGCGCCGAATTCCGGCGCCATGTTGGAAATCGTGGCGCGGTCGCCCAGGGTCAGGTGCGAGGCGCCTTCGCCAAAGAATTCCAGGTAGGACGAGACGACCTTCTGCTTGCGCAAAAATTCCGTCAGCGCCAGCACCGTATCGGTGGCCGTGATGCCGGGCTGCGGTTTCCCCGTCAGCTTGACGCCGATGATGTCGGGCAGACGCATCCACGAGGCGCGGCCCAGCATCACGCTTTCCGCTTCCAGGCCGCCCACGCCGATGGCGATCACGCCCAGCGCGTCAACCATCGGCGTATGCGAATCCGTGCCCACCAGGGTGTCGGGATAGGCCACGCCGTCCTGCACCTGGATCACGGGCGACATGCGCTCGAGGTTAATCTGGTGCAGGATGCCGTTCCCCGGCGGGATCACGTCGACGTTTTTAAACGCTTTCTTGGTCCAGTCGATGAAGTCGAAGCGGTCTTCGTTGCGGCGGTCTTCGATGGCGCGGTTCTTGGCGAAGGCGTCGGGGTCGAAGCCGCCGCATTCGACGGCCAGCGAGTGGTCGACCACCAGCTGCGTGGGCACCACCGGGTTGACCAGGGCCGGGTCGCCGCCCTGGGCCGCGATGGCGTCGCGCAAGCCGGCCAGGTCGACCAGGGCCGTCTGGCCCAGGATGTCATGGCAGACGACGCGCGCGGGGAACCAGGGAAAGTCGAGGTCGCGGCGGCGTTCGATGAACTGGCTCAGCGAGGCGTCCAGGGTGGCTGGGTCGCAGCGGCGCACGAGGTTTTCGGCCAGCACGCGCGAGGTGTAGGGCAAGGTGGCGTAGGCGCCTGGCTGGATCGCATCGACGGCGGCGCGCGTGTCGAAGTAGTCTAGCTGGGTGCCTGGCAAGGATTTGCGATGCAGGGTATTCATATTGATGCTCATTATTTGCGGTCCTTGATCGGCACGAATTCCAGGTCTTCCGGGCCCACGTAGTTGGCGCTCGGGCGGATGATCTTGTTGTCGATGCGCTGCTCGATGATGTGGGCAGCCCAGCCCGAGGTGCGCGAGATGACGAACAGCGGCGTGAACATCGCCGTCGGCACGCCCATCATGTGGTAGGACACGGCCGAGAACCAGTCCAGGTTCGGGAACATGTTCTTGATTTCCCACATGACCGATTCCAGGCGCTCGGCAATGTCGAACATCTTGGTGGAACCGGCTTCCTGCGACAGCGAACGGGCCACTTCCTTGATGACCACGTTGCGCGGGTCGGAAATCGTGTAGACGGGGTGGCCGAAACCGATCACCACTTCCTTGTTGGCGACGCGCTCGCGGATGTCCGCTTCCGCTTCGTCGGGGTTGTCGTAGCGTTTCTGGATCTCCAGCGCCACTTCGTTCGCGCCGCCGTGTTTCGGGCCGCGCAGCGCGCCGATGGCGCCCGTGATGGCCGAGTGGATGTCCGAACCCGTGCCGGCGATCACGCGGCTGGTGAAGGTCGACGCGTTGAATTCGTGTTCCGCGTACAGGATCAGCGAGGTATGCATGGCTTTTTCCCACGACGCCGACGGTTTTTCGCCATGCAGCAGGTGCAGGAAGTGGCCGCCGATCGAATCGTCGTCCGTTTCCACTTCGATGCGCTTGCCGTTATGGCTGTAGTGGTACCAGTACAGCAGCATGGAGCCGAACGACGCCATCAGGCGGTCGGCGATATCGCGCGCGCCCGGCGCGTTATGGTCGTCTTTTTCCGGCAAGGTGCAGCCCAGCACGGACACGCCCGTGCGCATCACGTCCATCGGGTGGGCGGCGGCCGGCAGCGCTTCGAGCGCCAGTTTCACGGCCGACGGCAAGCCGCGCAAGGATTTCAATTTGGCCTTGTAGCCTTTCAGTTCGGCGGACGTCGGCAGCTTGCCGTGCACCAGCAGGTAGGCGATTTCCTCGAACTCGCAGCTGTCGGCCACGTCCAGGATGTCATAGCCGCGATAGTGCAAATCGTTGCCGGTCTTGCCGACCGAGCACAGCGCCGTATTGCCGGCGGTGACGCCGGACAGGGCGACGGATTTTTTAGGCTTGAAAGTGGCGGCTTGCGGTGCGTTCATTGATTTCTCCAAAAATTGACTAGTCTCGGTTGCATCACTGCGGGGCCGGCATGCGGCCCCTGCTTCTGTTTATTTCTTTTGCGCGGCGAACAGCGCATCGAGTTTTTGCTCGAAATCGTGGTAATTGATCGATTCATACAGCTCCATGCGCGTCTGCATGGTGTCGAGCACATTCTTTTGCGTGCCGTCGCGGCGCAGCGCCTGGTAGACGTTTTCCGCCGCCTTGTTCATGGCGCGGAAGGCGGACAGCGGGTACAGCGCCAGGCCCACGTGGGCGCTGCGCAACTCGTCCAGGGTGAACAGCGGCGTGGAACCGAATTCCGTGATGTTGGCCAGGATAGGTACATTGACCGCCTTGGCGAACGTGGCGTACATGTCCAGGTCCGTGATCGCTTCCGGGAAGATCATGTCGGCGCCCGCCTCGACGCAGGCGACGGCGCGCTCGAGCGCCGCTTCCAGGCCATCGACGGCCAGCGCATCGGTGCGCGCCATGATGACGAAGTTCGGGTCCGTGCGTGCATCGACGGCGGCCTTGATGCGGTCGACCATTTCTTCCTTGCTCACGATTTCCTTGCCCGGACGATGGCCGCAGCGCTTGGCGCCCACCTGGTCTTCGATGTGCAGGCCGGCCGCGCCGAACTTGATCATCGATTTCACGGTGCGCGCCACGTTGAAGGCGGATGCACCGAAACCCGTGTCGGCGTCGACCAGCAGCGGCAGGTCGCATACGTCGGTGATGCGGCGGATGTCGGTCAGCACGTCGTCCAGGCTGGAAATGCCCAGGTCGGGCAAGCCCAGCGAGCCGGCCGCGACGCCGCCGCCGGACAGGTAGATGGCCTTGTAACCGGCGCGCTTGGCCAGCAAGGCGTGGTTGGCGTTGATGGCGCCGACCACTTGCAACGGGGATTCTTCCTGGACGGCCTTGCGGAATGCGGCACCTGCGGAGTATTGAGTCATGTGTTCACCTTATGGGTTTCGGATGGTCCCGAATGTTTCACGGAGTGGCTATGAGCATCAGTATTGCAAATGCCGTGCCAGGACCCCTTGGTCTGGGCGGAAAGCGTCGAATGCAGAGTGAAAAGGCAGGCAAACGGCCACGAGGCCACGCACGGTGCGCTGTGACGCAGCGGAACAGCGATGTCACGTTTGGCGTCAAAAATGTTTCAATATTGTTTCATGAAACTTATTTTGAAACATTTATTGAAACGCGAAACAGACGGGTAGACAAGGCGATGAAAGCCCAGGTTGGCAAGACGCGCAATAAAAACAGCCGGCGGGCGCCGGCTGATTTATACAACTGATACTACCAGGGCAAACTAGGCCAGCCGCACCAGCGGATTGGCGATGATATTGTCGATCTGGCGCACGGCCTCTTCGCAGGCGGCGGCAATGGCGCCCTCCTCGTCGTCGCGCACGAACTGCATGGTCGAGCCTTCGAACACTTCCAGGCCTTCCGCCGTGGCGCGTTCGATGTCGCAACTGGCCGACCATTTGCCATCGGTGGTGGGCACGGCCAGGGGAACGATTTCCCAGCCTTTATAGTGAATTTTAGAACTGCTATTCATGGGGTGCCTCCTTGGTGACTGACTCAATACTGGAAATCGTAGCATGAAGCGCGACTGGCAGCGACGTGTTTCACGCGCCGGCCATAGCCAGGCGCACTTTCGGGCTAAACGATTTACGCTGGCTCAAGGGCGCAGCAGATTATCCACTTCCGTCCTGGCCACTTCCAGGCCCGCCGTGCAAGCCGTCTCAGGGGCAGCGTAGCCGCCCAAGGTGCGGCTGCGCGTGATCGCCTGCGCTTCCGGCTCACCGTCGCGCTGCAGGCGGTAGGTAAAATCCCATAAGTCGTCGTTATCCTTTTGCGGGGTCACGGAAATCGTAAAACCGCGGTATTGTTCGCTGCGTGCAGTGATATCGTTCATGAAATCCTCCTTGGAAGAATGAGGTTAGCACGCGGCAAGACACAGGGTGCGCACGGTAGTCGCGCGCCTGGCTCGTTCGCTTATCTGTTTTTCGCATGTTAAATGTTAATTTTCAACATTTTTTGAACGAACTCTGGCGATATAATGTTATTCCCTGCCTGTCCCCTGCCGCCGTGATGACTCCACAAATCCAAGCTTTTTTCGACTCCGCCACCGCCACCGTCACCTATGTTGTCTACGAGGCCGATGGGCGGGACTGCGCCATCATCGACTCCGTGCTCGACTACGACCCGAAGGCGGGCCGCACCTCGACCGCCTCGGCCGACAAGGTGATCGCCTTCGTGCGCGAACACGGCCTGCAATGCCGCTGGCTGCTGGAAACCCACGCGCACGCCGACCATCTTTCCGCCGCACCCTATTTGCAGCAGCAACTGGGCGGCGACGTGGCCATCGGCGCCGCCATCCAGACGGTGCAGCAGGCGTTCGCGGCCGTCTACCACCAGGATGGCGCCAGGGCCGATGGCTCGCAGTTCGACCAGCTGTTCGCGCCCGACCAGGTATTTCATATTGGCCAGCTGGAAGTGCGCGCCCTGCACGTGCCCGGCCACACGCCGGCCGACCTGGCCTACCAGATCGGCGACGCCGTGTTTGTCGGCGACACCCTGTTCATGCCGGACGTGGGCTCGGCCCGCTGCGATTTTCCCGGCGGCTCCGCTTCCCTGCTGTACCGCTCCGCGCAGCGATTGCTGGCGCTGCCGCCGCAAACGCGGCTGTTCATGTGCCACGACTACCCGCCCAACGGCCGCGAGGCGCGCTGGGAAGTGACGGTGGCCGAACAGCGGGCCAGCAATATCCACTTGCGCGACGGCATCACGGAAGAACAGTTCGTGGCCATGCGCACCAGCCGCGACGCCACTCTCGACATGCCGACCTTGATCCTGCCCGCCATCCAGGTCAACATCAATGCAGGCAAGCTGCCCGAACCGGAAGACAACGGCGTGCGCTACCTGAAGATACCGCTCAATGCGATCTAGCCTGGTGATGTAGTTCCCTCACATGGCGTCAGACGCAACAACACAATGCACATGCTGCGTCTTCCGCCATGCCAGATCCCTCAGTACCATGTGGTGACCCTATCCGAGGATCCGCCACGCCATGCAACCACCGTCAAAATCCGCACCACACGAGCAGCAGGCCATCACGCTACCCGTGCGCGGCGCGCTTGCCAGCCTGTCGCTGGCCATGCTGCTGCCGGCGCTGGGCACCAGCATTGCCAACGTGGGCTTGCCCGACATGGCCACGGCCCTGCATGCGCCGTTCCAGGATGTGCAATGGATCGTGCTGTCCTACCTGCTGGCCATCACCGCGCTGATCGTCAGCGTGGGCCGCCTGGGCGACATGATCGGCCGGCGCCGCCTGCTGCTGGCAGGCATCGCCCTGTTTGCCACCGCCTCCATCCTGTGCGCGCTGGCATCCACCTTGTGGCAGCTGGTCGCCGCGCGCGCACTGCAGGGCCTGGGCGCCTCCATCATGATGGCACTGACCATGGCCTTTGTCGGCAGCACCGTGCCGAAGGCCAAAACGGGCAGCGCCATGGGCTTGCTCGGCACCATGTCGGCCATCGGCACCACGCTCGGCCCCGCGCTGGGCGGGCTGCTGATCGCCCGCTTCGGCTGGCAAGCCATTTTCCTCGTCAACGTGCCGCTGGCCGGCGTGGCGCTATTGCTGGCCTGGCGCTACCTGCCGGCCGACCAGCGCGGCGCGCACGCCAAACGTCCCGTGTTCGACCACCGCGGCACCATGCTGCTGGCGCTGACCCTGGCCGCCTATGCGCTGGTGATGACGCTGGGCCGCGGCCATTTCGGCATGCGCAACGTGGCGCTGCTGCTGGCCGCCTGCGTGGGCGCCATCGTGTTCGTCCGCGTTGAACTGAAAGCGCCGGCGCCGCTGATACGCCTGGCCATGCTGCGCGCGCCCGTGCTCAGCGCCGGGCTGGCGACCAGCATGCTGGTGTCGACGGTCATGATGTCCACCCTGGTGGTCGGCCCCTTCTACCTGGCGCGCGGCCTGGGCCTGGGTACGGCCGCCACCGGCATGGTGCTGGCGGCCGGACCGCTGGTGGCGGCGTTCTGCGGCGTGCCGTCCGGCTGGCTGGTGGACCGCTACGGCGCGCAGCGCATGGGCGGCGCGGGCCTGTGCGGCGCGGCTGGCGCCTGCCTGGCGCTGGCCCTCTTGCCCGCCAGCCTGGGCATTCCCGGCTACGTCGCACCGATCATGCTGCTGACGGCCAGCTACGCGCTGTTCCAGGCAGCCAACAATACGGCCGTGATGGTCGATATCGCTCCCGAGCAGCGCGGCGTCATTTCCGGCATGCTCAACCTGTCGCGCAACCTGGGGCTCGTCACGGGCGCCTCCGTGATGGGCGCCGTTTTCGCTGCCGGCGCCAGCGATATCGCCAGCGCCAGGCCGGCCGCCATGATAGCCGGCATGCACGCCACCTTTGGCGTGGCCAGCGCACTGATACTCGCCGCGCTGGCCATTTTCACGCTCGGGCGCGCCCTGAGCAAGGCTGGAGACCCCAAATGATGCGTGCGGCGGCATCAGCCCGCGATTATCCGGGCCGCGCAGGCGTCAACCACGCAGCCGCGCAGCCAGCGGTGGGCCGGGTCGGCATCCATGCGCGGATGCCACATCAATGACACGGTCAGCTCCGGCATGCGCAGCGGCAGCGCAAAGGTAAACATGCCGGCGCGCAGATTGCCCGTATGCCGCTCCGGCACGGTGGCGATCAGGTCGGAGCCGGCCGCCAGCGCCAGCGCCGCCGTAAAGCCGCCGACGATGCTGGCGATCGTGCGCTGCAATCCCAGGGAGGCCAGCGCGTCGTCCATCGGTCCCGTATCCTGGTCGCGCCGCGCCACCAGCACGTGCTGGCCGGCGGCATAGCGTTCGGCGCTGATCTCGCCCTGCGCCAGCGGATGGCCGCTGCGCACCACGCCCACGAAACGGTCGCCGAACAGCCTGCGCGTGCGCACTTCCGGGCTGGTGAGACTGCCGATCACGCCCGTTTCCAGGTCGATGCTGCCCTCGCGCAGCTGCGCGCTTTCGCGGTCGAGCTTTTGCACGAAGCGCAGGCGCACGCCAGGCGCCTGCGCGCCGATATGCGCGAGCAGCGCCGGGCCGAAATTTTCCACGAAACCGTCGCTCGAACGCAGCGTGAATGTTTGCGCCAGCTGGCGCGGGTCCAGCTGTTGCGCCGGCCCCAGCACGGCCAGCACCTCGCCCAACAGGGGCCCCACCCTTGCGCGCAGCTCCAGCGCGCGCGGCGTGGGCACCAGTTCACGGCCGGCGCGCACCAGCAGCGGATCGCCCGTCGTCTCGCGCAGGCGCGCCAGGGCGCGGCTCATGGCCGATGGACTCAGGCGCAAGCGCCGCGCCGCGCGCGTGACACTACCCTCGGCCAGCAGGACATCGAGGGTAATCAACAGGTTCAGGTCGGGTAGCGACATTGGCGCTTACTCGCCCTGCTCCGGCGCGCGGCCGATCTCGCCGTCGATATTGGCCAGGAACCAGGCCAGCGACGACATCAGCGCCACGTTGCGCTTCAGGTTATCCGGGTCGACCTTGTCCAGGGTGTCGGCCGGCGTGTGGTGGTAGTGGAAGTAGCTGTGGCTGTCGACCAGCGGCTCGAAGCTGGGCACGCCGCCCGTTTCCAGGCGGTGCAGGTCGCCCGTGCCCAGTGCATCGCGGCGCGTGAACGCGTGTGCGCCCATCGGCTGCAGGGCCGCCAGCAAAGGCGTAAACAGTTTTTCCGCTTTCGGTCCCACGCTGGCCTTGATGCCGAACGGGCGGCCGGCCCCGCTATCCATCTCGATGGCCGCATATTGTTTGCCGAGCGCCTGCTTGTGGGCCTCGAAGTAGGCCTGGCCGCCGCGCCCGCCGTTCTCCTCGTTCATCCAGGCGATCACGCGGATGGTGCGGCGCGGGCGGTAGTCGAGCTTTTTCAGGGTTTCCACCACGCCCATGGCCGCCACCACGCCGGCGCCGTCGTCATGCGCGCCCGTCGCCAGGTCCCAGGAATCGAGGTGGCCCGACACCACCACCACTTCGTCGGCCTTGTCCGTGCCCGGCCAGTCGGCGATGACGTTATAGCTGTCCGCTTCCGGCAGGTTTTGCGGCGTCAGGGTCAGGTGCATTTTCATGGGGCCGCGCGCGGCCAGGCGGCCGATCAGCAAGGCGTCTTCCACGGTGACGGCGGCGGCCGGAATGCGCTTGTTGTCGTCCAGTCCCGTGGCACCCGCGTGCGGGATGCGGAAGTTCGCGCCACCGACCGAGCGCACGAGCGCAGCCGCCGCGCCCAGGTTGGCCGCCGCCTTCGGTCCGAGGAAGCGCGAGCGCGAACCCTGGCCATAGGTGACGCCGGCCAGGCCCCGCTCGGCCATCTCCTGGTCGAACGGCGTGTCGATCAGCACGATGGCGCCCTTCACTTCCGGCGCGCGTGCCTTGAGTTCTTCCAGGCTCTTGACGATGATGAGGGGAGCCGTCAGGCCGGCGGCCGGCGTCGCGCCCGAGCCGCCCAGGGCCGTGAGCACCACGCGCTGCGACACGCCCTGCGGACGGCCCGCATAATCGACGATTTCCGCCGTTTCCACGCCGCGTACCCAGTGCGGCACTTTCACGGGCTGCAGGGTGACGGTGGCGCCCAGCTGGCGCATGGTGTTCGCCACTTGCTGCACGGCGGCGGCAGCGCCGGCGGAACCGGACAGGCGCGGGCCGATCAGATCCGTCATGTCGGCCAGGCGGGCATACGCCCAGTCGCTTTGCAAGGCCGTGTCGCGCACCTGCGCCAGCGCTTGCGGGGTATTGCCTGGCGCTGCGGCAAAGGCCCCGGCGCTGACGATGCAGCCAAGGGCGATGGATAAAACGGAACGGCGCAGTGGCGCGCCAGTCAGGATGGTAGGCATGTGATGTCAGTTCCAGTCAACGAGGTCGAAGCGGGTACGCCTTGGTCATGGGCAAGGCGCGGCTTTCTACGATAGCGTATTTGTTCTGTCATTGCAGCAACTTTTACGGGATCGATTGCCTGTTTCCCCCAGAGTCGATTACCATCAGGATTCGTGATCGCTACCGGAAACCGACATGCTCAAGGGAACCCTCTGCACCATCCGGCATTTGCAGGCCGCCGACCTGAATACCTATATTTCCCTCGTCAACGACCTGCCCTCGCGCGGCGAGTTTTTCTCCATGCAATTCAAGTCGCCCGAGGCCATGCGGCGCGACTTCCTGCAATCGGGCTTTGTCACCGAGGACAGCGAATTGTTCCTCATCGAAGATCACTCACAGCACATCATCGGCACGATCACGCACTTCAAGAGCCGCACGCCGTCCTCGCGCGAGATCGGCTACCGCCTGTTCGACCGGCAGCGCGACGGACAAGGCTACATGAGCGAAGCGACGCGCCTGGTGGTCGATTACCTGTTCAGCGCCTATCCGTATCACCGGCTGGAGCTGCTGATGGACCCGCTGAACATCGGCTCCGAGCGCATCGCGCAAAAGAACGGCTTTACCCAGGAAGGCTTGCTACGCCAGGCCTTCTTTATCAATGGCGTGATGCGCGATGTCAAAATGTACAGCCTGCTGCGTCCCGAATGGCAGGCGCGCCGGCGCTGACTTGTTACGGCCGGGGTAGGATTGTAATAAGTTGTATTAGACGTGGAACAAGCTTGCGGCAGCAGATATAGTCCACTTCATGCAGATCATTGTGATCTCGCCGGAATGGAAGGAAATGCCATGTTGAACAAGAAACTCCTGGGTGCGGTAATGGTAGCGGCAGTGGCTGTGTCTTCGGCCGCAGTCGCCGGTGACCGCGACTTCAATACCGTTGCAGGCGCCGTTGTCGGAGCGGCCATTGGCAACAGCACCGGCGGGCGCAATGGCGCGATCGTCGGTGGCGTGCTGGGCGCCGCCGTCGGCAACAGCATCAGCACGAATGACCGTTATTACGACCGTGGCGGCTATCGCGGCGGCTACCGCGAAACCTATTACGCGCCTGCGCCGCAACCGGTGTACTACGCCCCGGCGCCGCAGCCCGTGTACTACGCGCCGCCACCGCGCTACTATGGCCCGCCGGCTGTTGTCTACGTGCAACCGGGCCGCGGCTACTACCGCGACCATGGCCGCCGCGACTACTATGACCGTGGCCACGGTCATGGCCATGGCTGGGGCCATCGCCGTTAAGCACCGCCCTGCACTGCACCATGAAAAACCTGCGCCAGCCTGCTGCCGCAGGTTTTTTTGCGAAATAGGCAAGGTATCGCTCCCGCATGATTTCGGCTAAGCTGTGTCCTATGATCAACATTGCTGGCCGCGTGGACCGCAACAACCGATGCATTTAATCAAAGACGGGCTCGACTTCGGCCCCTGGCTCGATGCCGCCGCTGGCACCAGCGTGGGCGCGGGCCCCCTGCCGCGCCGCGAAAACCAGGACAACTTCCTGCTGATCGATGCCAGCGGCCACGCCGTCTGCCTGTCGCAGCAGGCGCCATTCCACTGCCAGGTGCCGGGCTGGCCGCGCGGCCATGTGCGCGCCGCCGTGCTCGACGGCATGGGCGGCCACGGGCATGGGCGCGAAGCGGCGGAAGCGGCCGTGCAAGGCTTGCTGGCCATGCCCGCCTGCCTCGACACGGCCAGCCTGGCGGCCTGGCTCGACCAGCTGCACACGCGCTTGCAAGACACCTTCGCCAGGACCGAGCCAGCCCAGGCGCGTCCGCCCGGCACCACCCTGACCTTGCTGGAAGTGCCGCCCGGCGAAGCGCCGCTGCTGTATCACGTGGGCGATTCGCGCCTGTATGAAATTGCCGACGGGGTTGCCAGCATCCTCACCGTCGACCACGTGCCGGCCACCGTGTACGCCATGCGCGGCACACTCGACGAGACCCGCTGGCGGGCCGCCGTGCATGGCGAACACCATCCGCAAATCTCGCAGGCCTTTATTTTAGGCAACGCCATCAGCGACAGCTTGCAGCTCGACAAGCCTTTAATGGGCCTCGACGCGGCCACCTTGCCGCCCTTCCTCGCGCACCTGGGCGACCGCCGCGTGCTGCGCGTGCGCCCCGGCGCCCACTATCTGCTGGCCAGCGACGGTTTCTGGGCCTGCGAGGATCCGCTCGCCCTCACGGCCCGCTGGCCCGCCCTGTGCGCCGGCAAGACTGCGGCGCAGGCCGTCAGCGCCCTGTTCGACGACTTCCTCTACCAGCCGCCAAAAGGCTTGCACAGCGACAACATTACCATGCTGGCGCTGCGCTTCGATGCGGAGTTCAGCACCCCGATCGGCTAGCGGCCAGGTAGCCGGCAGTTGCCGACACGGCCGACAGCACGGCGCCCCACGCCATGTCGATCGCCGTTAAGGCCAGCGGCCAATCGCGCAAGGTCGCATAGTTGCTCAAATCATAGGTGCCATAGGCAAGCAACCCGAGCAGCGCGCCCAGCGCCGCCGCCGTGCGTCCGCGACGCGCCCGCAAGCCGGGCAAGATGGCAAACACCACGAGCCCCGCCACGTACAGCAGGTAAAACAGCACGGCCGGCGCCCAGCGGGGCGTGTCCGCCAGCAGCGGCCCCAGCGCCGCTGCGTACACGGGCTTCATCAGCACCGCCAGCCACAGGGCGTCGATGGCCAGGAACACGCACAAGGTGGCGCCATAGGCAATGGCAAGCTGGAGCGGGCGTTGGGCAGGCATGGTCATCTCTCGGCGTCAGGCAGCGTGGGGAAACAGTTGCGCCAGCATAATGCAAAACACCGCCACGCTCACGACGGCCTGTATGAATTGAACCATGCCCATGGCGCGCGGTCTGAAGGATAGACCTCTCCAACGTCAGGAGCACGCCATGAGCAACACCATCCCGACACCGCAGGCCGCCGCAAGCGCGCCCGACTACGCCGCCATCAAGCAGCGCCAGCAAGCGAGCTGGGCCAGCGGCGACTTCGCCATCATCGGCGTGACCCTGCAGCCGGTCGGTGAATCGCTGGCCGAGGCCGCCGATATCCGCGCCCACGAAGACGTCATCGACATCGCCGCCGGCAATGGCAACGCCACCCTGGCGGCCGCGCGCCGCTTTGCCCGTGTCGTGTCCACCGATTATGTGCCGGCGCTGCTGGACAAGGGCCGCGCACGCGCCGAGGCGGAAGGGCTGGCCGTGACCTTCCGCGTGGCTGACGCCGAAGCCCTGCCCTTCGCCGATGCCAGTTTCGACGCGGCCCTGTCGACTTTTGGCGTGATGTTCGCGCCCGACCACCAGCGCGCGGCCAGCGAAATGCTGCGCGTGCTGCGGCCCGGCGGACGCATCGGCATGGCCAACTGGACGCCGGACGGCTTTGTCGGGCAACTGTTCAAAACCATAGGCAAATATGTGCCGCCCCCGGCAGGCATGGTGTCGCCGGCCCGCTGGGGCGAAGAGGCGTATGTGCGCGCCCTGTTCGGCCAGGGGGCGGAGCAGGTGCACGGCCAAAGCAAGGTCTTCAATTTCCGCTACGCTTCCGCCCAACACTGGCTGCAAATCTTCCGCGACTATTACGGCCCCGTCCACAAGGCGTTTGCCGCGCTCGACGCAACTGGTGCCGAAGCGCTGGAACAGGAACTGCTCGCCATGCTTGAACGCCTGAATACGGCCGGCGCCCACTCGCTGGTGGTGCCGGGCGAGTATCTGGAAGTCATCGTCAGCAAACGGCGCGGCTAAGACATTGTTAGCAAAACAACATATCCAGAAAGATATAAAATATTCTTTTAAGCAATAGTTTCCATGGCATGGATGGCAAGGTGTGACCAGGGGCACGAATTTGGGCAAAAAGAGCGCATTCCGGTGTCGCGAAAGTTGCCAAGCAGGCGCAAAAGCGCGTAAGCTCTCATGTATAACAGAGGGCAGAATGTCCCCGCTCGATTCGAGTCAGAATGTCATGAAAAAATGCAGCAACCCGGAGCACCCGCACTGTACGTTCTGGGTCTTGCCTGGGGAAACAGTCTGCGCGGGCAACCACCCGCAAGCAACGACTGCCTCCAGCAGCTACGACCTGTTGACCGCACTGCGCAGCGCCCGTTCCGAGCCATCGGCAACGGCGCATCCGCACGCCCCTGCACATGATTCTGATATTCGCGATGCCGTTATCCGCGATGCCGTTATCCGCGATGCCGCCATTCAAACGGTAAGCCGCTCTGTACCCGCCTCTGCCGCCACCTCGGTGTTCACGCCAGCGCCCGTTGCGCCATCAACGGTCCCTCCAGCTTACCAGCCCGTGCAAGCCCACCTGCACATCAGCGGCTTCGATCCGCGCGCGGCAGGCGGACGGCAAACATTAAAAATGGAATTGCGCGGCATGAGCGCCGCCTGCGCACCGCAGCTGACCTTGCGCCTGCGCTCGGACCTGATCCCGCGCGGCCACGTGCAGCATGATTTCGTACGCACCACGCGCGGCGACTGGCGTCCCGTGTTTGTCGAGTTTTCCTCACGCAACAAGGAACACGGGCAATACCAGATCGAAGTGGAAGTCCACAGCCATGTCGATGGCGCCGTGGCGCAGAAATGGGTGTGCACGTTTGTCATCCTCGTGCCGCGCCGCGACGCCACCCTGACGGAAATCCACCAGATCTTCCTCAGCACGCACAAGAACGTGCGCGTGATGGCCGACGACGCCTCGATCGCCCGCGTGACGGGCGGCGACGGCTGCAATCTCGACGTGACGGCGCGCAATGCCGGCATCGCCCACGTGGATCTGTCCGCGCCGCAAGGCAAGATCGACATGGGCTTTACCACGATTGCCTGGGACGAGGAGTTGATCGAAGTTGACCTGCCCGCCGCCAGCCACTGCCATCCGCACCCGAGCCAGGCCGCTTGCCTCGTCAATGCTGCGCCGGAAGCGGGCGAACAGCGCCAGATCCGCCTGTTCGCGCTGGAAGAATGCATGCTGGGGCGTTTCGAGCTGGTGGACCCGGAAGCCGATGTGCTGCTCAGTCATTTCAGCCCCGACGGCCAGGACAACAATGGCTTGACGCGCCGCCTGTCCGGCCGCCACGCCATCATCCGGCGCAGCCAGCAAGGCTTTGAAATCGAAGACGTGTCGCGCTACGGCCTGCTGCTCGACGGCGTGTGGCCCGGCAAGCACAAGCCCGTACCCCTGCGCCTGGGCATGCGCATCGAATTGTCTGCCAGCATCAAGGGCATCGTCGTACTCAGCGTCACGGCCCTGCTCGCGCACGGCGTGATCCTGCACCGCATCGACCACGGCGCCCGCGCCGAGTGTTTTTACCTGCTGCTGCCCGACACCCAGCCCACGCCGGCAAGCCACCTTGCCACGCCGCAAGCCAGCTGCCTGCCCGTGCTCTTCCACCGCAACGGCGGTTTCTGGCACCTGGACACGGCCAGTGGCAAGGAAACGGCGCTGGCCCCCGCCACCGCGCTCGACAAGCTCAGCGGCTTCGCGCGGCACAACCGCTTCGCCAGCGAACCGTATCCGGAATGCTGGATCATCCGCACCGAAGGCGCGGCGCTGTGCGACAGCACAACCATGCAAACGGCCTGATACCGCACCTCCTGACGCCTGACCGCTAGCGCGGTACCAGCACCAGGAAAATCAGCGACAAGCCAATAATAAACACCGCTTCCAGCGAAAACACGAGGGCGGGAATCTGCAATTCGCGCGGGATTTTCATGGCGACACCTCTTCAAAACGTCAAACTGCTTTCAGCATAGCGCGCCCTGCGCCAATTACATTATCAGTCGCACAACACAAATGACCGGACGGCATGCATTGCAGAGTCCGCTGGCCAAGCTATCCCGACACACAATTTAACAAATTATCAGCAGATATTCTGCAAATAGCACCCCTCCACGCCCTTGCATACTGTATATTCATCCAGTTAATATCCCCTGCATTTCACACAACACCCCGCATGGCGTTTTACATTTTCTATGGCTTCCAACAAAGCGCATCATGCGACCGGTTGGGCTGCCGGCGTGATCGCTGCCGCCCTGGTCGCGCACGCTGGCGCCGGTGGTCCCTATCAAGTGCTGAGCGTGCTCGCCTTTGTCATGGGAGCGCTGGGCGGCACGGCGCCGGACTGGCTGGAAGTGGCCTGGTGGGCGCGCACGCACAAGCTGTGGATCACGCACCGCACATGGACGCACTGGGGCCTGGCCTGGATCGCCCTGCTTGTCTACACGTATCTGCAATTGCCGCACCACCTGTGGGCGCCGCCCCTGTTCGGCTTTGCCGCCGGCGGCATCATGCATCTGCTGGCGGACTGGCCCAATCCGCTGGGCGTGCCGTGGATTTTCCGCCGCCACTCGCTGCGCTGGTGGAAAAGCGGGCGCCACGACATCATCGTCATCATCGCCGCCTGGCTGGCCGCCACCATCGTGGCCGACCACGTGTTTTTTGACGGCATCCACTGGCAGCGCAGCGTGCTGGCGCTGGACAGCCTGCTGCACTGGTCCGGCGCTGCCCTGCAGCAAGCCTGGGCGGATCTGCAACAGTGGCAGGAGCGCTGGCGTCTCGGTGGCTGACGCCGATTGACGGGGGCCGCATGGCAATGTGATAATGAGTATCATTCTCAAACAGCCCAGCCAGCCGGCACCCCGCGTTCCGTCAGCCCAGCTCTTCCCTTGCCTGGAGAACGCAGTGAGCACCGTCAGTCCCATCCACGCCAATCACCTGAGCACCCTGTACAGCGAGCATCACGGCTGGCTGTATGGCTGGCTGCGCGGCAAGCTGGGCAACCGCGCCGAGGCGGCCGACCTGGCGCAGGACACGTTCTTGCGCCTGCTGGGCAAGCGCGATTTGACACCGCTGGCACCGCTGCGCGAACCGCGTGGCTACCTGGCGACCATCGCGCGCGGCTTGCTGATCGACCGCTACCGGCGCCAGGCGCTGGAACAGGCCTACCTGGAAGCGCTGGCGCAGCAAACCGAGCCGGTATCGATCAGCGCCGAAACGCATGCCATCATCATCGAAACCCTGCTCGCCATCGACCGCCTGCTCGACCGCCTGGGTGCGCGCACGCGGGACATCTTCCTGCTGGCGCAAATCGAGGAGCTCAGCTATGTCGACATCAGCCGGCGGCTCGGCGTGTCCCTACCCACCGTGAAAAAGCACCTGGTGCGCGCCTACACGGAATGCCTGATGCTGGCGGCTAACTGATGTTCGGCGCATCCTCGTCCACTCCCATCGCCCGCAAGGTCCTGGCCGCCGCCGCCCACTGGCATGTGGAACTCCAGTGCGGCGGCGCCGACCCGGCCGCCCTGCAGGCATGGCGCGATGCCAGTGCCGAACATGAGCAGGCCTGGGAGCTGCTGCGGCGCATGGACGGTCAGCTGGGCGCGATACCGGCAGCGCTGGCGATGCCTGCCCTGCAGGCGGCGCAGCAGCGCCGGCGCGCCGCCGCGAAAGTGCTGGCCATGCTGGTGGCGGCCGGCGGCGGCATCGCGCTGGGCCAGGCGGGCCTGCAATCCGCCCCATGGCAAGCGTGGACGGCGTCCTTGCGCACGGTGCCGGGCCAGCGCCGCCACGTGACCCTGGCCGATGGCGGGCGCATGGAAATGAACACAGATAGCGCGCTCGATGTCGCTTACGGCGCCACGCACCGCCGCATCCGCCTGCACCATGGCGAAATCATGATCACGACCGCATCCGATGCCCGTCCCTTCCTCGTCGACACGCCGCACGGCGTGATCCGCGCGCTCGGTACGCGCTTCGGCGTACGCTGCGATGCCGATGGCAGCACGGTCAGCGTCTACGAACACGCAGTGGAAGTGCGCTGCGCGGCGCGCCCGGACGCCGTGCGCCGCCTCGAAGCGGGACAGCAGCTGCGCTTCAGCGCAAGCGGCTCGGAGCACGTACAGGCCATGTCCGCGCACCAGGACAGCTGGCTGCGCGGCATGCTGGTGGCCGCCGACTGGCCCCTGCAGCAACTGGTGCAGGAGCTGGCGCGCTACCGGCGCGGGCGCCTCGCGTGCGACGCGTCCGTGGCGCGGCGCCCCGTCACGGGCACTTACCGGCTCGACGATATCGACGCCGTGCTGGAAAGCCTGTGCGCCTCGCACGGGCTGCAAGTGACGTACTTCACGCGCTACTGGGCCACGGTGGCGGCCCGGCCGGTGTAATTATTTTCAGTTTTTTTGCGCCAGGGGTTGGTGTTTCGCTGCGCTGCTTCGGCTTCCTAGTTAAGTAGCCAATTAGGTAGCCAATTCACGTAGCCGATTCACACGCCAATTCTTATCCCTTAGAGCAGAAAGACCGAGCATGCAGCTGACCACCCCCGTCCTCCATCCCGCCGCGCACGCCATCCGCCTGGCCGTCCTCGCCATGGCTTGCGCCGCCCCCGCCGCCTTTGTCGCCGCCCCCGCCCTGGCGCAAGGCCAGGCCGCCGCGACCGCCGCCCCGCAAGCCTATGCTGTTGCGGCCGGCCCGCTGGCCACGGCCCTCAACGATTTTGCCGTGGCCGCCGGCGTCAGCCTGTCGACCGACCCGGCGCAGACGCGCGGCCTGCGCTCGCCCGGCGTACGCGGCAGCTTTGGCGTAGCCCAGGGCTTTGTCCAGGTGCTGGCCGGCAGCGGCCTGGAAGCCGTGCAGCTGCCGAACGGCGCCTACGTGCTGCGCCAGGCGGCGCCATCGTCCGCAGCGGCGGCCGGCGTGGAAAAGACCATGGCGCCCGTGACGGTCAGCGCCAGCATGGAGCGCGACCCCGTCAGTGAGCACAGCAACTCGTATGCGGCGCGCGCCGTCACCGTCGGCAAGGGCGTGCAAACCCTGCGCGAAATTCCGCAATCCGTCAGCGTCGTCACGCGCCAGAAAATGGACGACCAGAATCTCAACACCATCGATGCCGTGCTGGCCAACACCACCGGCATCACCATGTACGACAGCCCCATGGGCGGGCGCTATGTGTATTCACGCGGCTTCATGGTCGACACTTACCAGTTCGATGGCGTCAACCGCGCCATGTACTACCCGCAGGCGAACAGTTTTACCAGCAACACGGCCGTGTTGGACCGGGTGGAAATCGTGCGCGGCGCCACCGGCCTGCTGCAGGGCACGGGCTCGCCGGGCGCCGCCATCAACATGGTGCGCAAGCGTCCGCTGGCGGAAAAGCAGCTGCAGCTGGCGCTGAGCGCAGGCCGCTGGAACGACGTGCGCGGCGAAGTCGACGTCACCGGTCCGCTGAACGCATCGGGCAGCATCCGCGGCCGCGCCGTGGCCGCGCACGAGCAGCGCGATTATTTCTATGACGTGGCCGATAGCCGCACGGACGTGCTGTATGGCGTGCTGGAATTCGACCTGGCGCCGGGCAGCAAGCTGACGACGGGCGCCAGCTACGAAAAACTGCATTCGACGCCGTTCTTTTCCGGCATGGCCCGCTACCGCGATGGCAGCGACCCGAAACTGCCGCGCGAAACCTTCCTCGGCGCCGACTGGAACCGCTGGAATAGCAAGCAGACGGCCGTCTTCGCCGAATTCGAGCACCGCTTCGACGCCGACTGGTCGCTCAAGGCCAGCGCCAACTACACGCGCGAGCGGCATGACGTGAAATACATGTTCAGCCAGGGCGCGATCAATCCCGCCACCATGGCCGGCATGATGATGTATGGCGGCGTGTTCGACTACGGCAGCACCAACAAGGGACTCGACCTGTCGCTCGACGGCAAATTCAACGCTTTCGGCCGCCGCCACGGCTTCAGCGCCGGCATCAACACGAACCGCCTGGAAAGCGACAGCGATTTCAGCCTGGCCTTGCTGCAGCAGCCGAACAACCCGCTGCGGCCCAATCACGGCGTGGCCGAACCGAGCGATGCCTGGTTCCGCGAGAACAGCTACCGCGGCGATCCCAGCTTGACGAAAATGACGCAGACGGGCGCCTATGGCGTGGCCCGCTTCAGCGTCAGCGATCCGCTCACCGTGGTGGCGGGCGCGCGTGTGTCGAACTACAAATGGAGCAGCGTGTACCGCGACACGGGCGAGGTGTATATCGATCCGTACCGCGAAAACGGCGTCATCACGCCGTATGGCGGCGTGATCTACGCGTTCGACAAGCGCTGGTCCGGCTACGCCAGCGTGTCCGACATCTTCCAGCCACAAAACCAGCGCACGGCCGAAGGCGCGCTGCTCGACCCGCTCAAGGGGCGCAACCTGGAAGTGGGGGTCAAGGGTGAACTGTTCGACGGCAAGGTCAATACCTCGCTGGCGCTGTTCCGCATCGAGCAGCGCAACCGCGCGGAGCTGGACCTGGTCAACACCTGCTCCAGCGGCACGGAGTGCTATTTCTCGGCGGGCAAGGTGCGCAGCGAAGGCCTCGACGCTGAAATCAGCGGCGAAGTGGCGCCGGGCTGGCAGCTGTTCGCCGGCTACACCCTCAACAACTTCAAGTACCTGGAACAGACGTCGAATGCGGGGGTGATGTTCGCCAGCACCTACTCGCCACGCCACATGCTGCGCGCGTGGAGCGACTACCGCCTGCCCGGCGCCTTGCAGAAGTGGAGCGTGGGCGGCGGCGTGAACTTCCAGACGGAGAGCTCGCGCGTGACGCAGAACGTCACGGTGGCGCAAGGCGCGTATGCCTTGTTCAGCGCGCGCGGCGCCTACCAGATCGACCGTAACTGGACGGCGTCGCTGTCCGTGACGAACTTGCTCGACAAGCGCTACTACCAGACGGTGGGCGCGCCTGCGTGGGGCAATTTCTATGGCGAACCGCGCAAGGCGCAACTGACCTTGCGCGCGCGGTTCTAGACGAAACGCTTATGCCGGAGGACGCAATGGCGCCTTCGGCAGCGGAATGAATTCCGTCTCGCCCGGCACGCTCCCCATGCGCTGGGCGGTCCAGTCGTCGGCCGCCTGCGACAATCGCTCTTTGCTCGACGAGACGAAATTCCAGAACAGGAAACGGTGGCCGTCCAGCGGCTCGCCGCCGATGACGACAAACTGCACCGGGCCACTACCTGCCGTCACCACAGGCACGGCCCCGGCTTCCAGCAAGGCCATGGTGTGCGGCACCAGTGCCACGCCATCGACCAGCACGTCCCCGCTGATCGGATAAATCGCAGCCTCCGGCGGCAAGCCTTCCAGGCGCAACTCGCGCCCCGCCTGCAGCGCCACGTCGAGGTACACCGTCCGCATATAGGTGCGCACGGGCGACGTCTGGCCAAAGGCCGTGCCGATCAACACCTTCACCACGGCGCCATCAAGCGGCACGACGGGAATGTCGGCCTGCGGCGTGTGCGTGAAACTCGGTTCATCTTCTTCATGCTCCTTGGGCAGCGCGGCCCACAGCTGCAAGCCGTGCGTGCGGTGCGGCTGGCCCGCCAGGTCGTGCGGCGTGCGTTCCGAATGCACGATGCCGCGCCCGGCCGTCATCCAGTTGATGGCACCCGGCTCGATGCGCTGGTACGAGCCGATGCTGTCGCGGTGGTCGATCGCGCCTTCGAACAGATAGGTGACGGTGGCCAGGCCAATATGCGGATGGGGGCGCACGTCGTGATTGGCGTCGGGGGCCACGTCGATGGGGCCGAAATGGTCGAAGAAGATGAAGGGACCGACGGCCTGCTTTGCCGCGGACGGCAGCAAGCGCCGCACGACGAAGCCGCCGCCCAAGTCCTTTTCGTGGCTTTTCAGGATGGCCGCGCTCATGCCAGCACCGTCGTGATTTCCGTGGTGACGGCCGTCATCAGCTTGTGGATCGGGCATTTGCCGGCCACGGCCAGCAATTCCTCACGCTGCGCATCCGTCAGCTCGCCCGTCAGGTGCAGGGTGGCCGCCAGGCGGTACACACCCTTGCGCTCTTCGCTGGCATCGCGCTCGGTCGACACTTCCACGTGCTCCAGCGGGATGCCCTTGTGCCGGGCGTACCAGACGACGGTGAGCGCCTTGCAGGCCGACAGGGCCGCGTCGTACAGGTCGTGCGGCGAAGGGCCGGCGTCACCGCCACCCTCCTCCACCGAGGCGTCGGCGGAAATGATGTGGTCGCGTACGTGCACGATGTGGCGCATGGGTTGCGACTGGTCGCGGATGGCTTTGATGGTCATGTCGTTCCTTGGTGCGTTTGGAAAGCCACAATTTACACCGTTTGGCCGCTTGGCGCAGCCCGCTGCCCTGCTACCTGGTCATTTGATACGGAACACGGCATCGACCGTCTGCCCCATCTTGAGGACGGTGACCATCAGCATGTCGTCGGGATTTTGCCGCTGGCGGCTGTTGGCGCGCTGGTAGCGGTCGGACGGCACCAGGCCGACCGCATTGCCCAGGTTTTTCAGCTGGTCCGACGAGATGCCGGCCACGGCGCCCACGCGCTTGCCGAAGCCGCGCGCCATGGCGTCGGCCTTGCGCTGCGCATCCTTGACGGCCTCACCCACCAGTTCCTCTTCCAGGCGGATGCGCTGCGTGGCGCCGAAGGTGACGGCAAACGCATCGAGGTTGGGCATGGCCAGCAGCGGGCCCATGACGGCGGGCCATTTCGACAAATCGGCCACGTTGATATGCACGCTCGCCTTGATCTGGTACTGCGGATTGGCCGGGTCCTGTTCCGCGCCCTTGCGGATTTCCTTGCGCACGTCGCGCACCTCGATGCCGGCCGCCGCTTCCGGCAAACCCTGCTCCACCAGCAGCGCCTTGATTTCCGTGATGCGCGTCTGCAGGAGGGCCGTGGCCACGTCCGGCGCCGGGTCGAAAACGCTGACGTCGAAATCGATCTCGCCCAGGTCCGGCGTGACGAAGCTGTAGGCCGTGCCCTTCGCGTGGATGAAGGGATAGGAAGGCAGATCGCCGGCCAGGACGGAGATGGGCAGGCAGGCGAACACGATGGACAGCAGGCGGCGTTTGAACACGGACACTCCAGCACGGTTAAGGTGCATGAAGTATCCGTCAAGATAGCCGATATAACAACAACTCAATCGAGCGTGCGCGCCACCCTGAAGCCCACGATATCGTTCGACAGCACGGTGGAAAAGCCGTTGCGCAGGGCCGAACGCAAATAGCGCGGGTGGTACAGCCACGAGCCGCCGCGCAGGATGCGCCGGCTGCTGTCGCTGCCCTCTTCCCACGCGCTGCCATCGACGGGCGCGCCTTCGTAATTATCGTGCACGACGTCCTGCACCCATTCCCACACATTGCCATGCATGTCGAACAGGCCCCAGGAATTCGGCGCGAAAGTGCCCAGCGGCGTCGTGCCGCCCCGGTACACGCCGCGCGGGCCGCCGTTGTACACGTACAGGCCGTCGTAGTTGGCTTGCTCGGTGCTGATCGTGTCGCCCACGTTGAAGGCCGTGCGCGTGCCGGCGCGGCATGCGTATTCCCATTCCGCTTCGCTGGGCAGGCGGTAGTGGCGGCCCGTGCGCTCGCTCATCCACGCCAGGTACAGCTGCGCATCATTCCAGCTCACGCCCACCACCGGGTGCTGGTCGTTCTGCACGAAGCCGGGATTGTCCCAGTCCGTCTCGGAACCGCCAGCCCAGCCGGTCGCCTTGACGAAGGCGCGCCATTCGCCCACGCTGACGGGGTGCCGCGCCAGCGCGAACGGGCGCTCGATGCCGACCCAGTGCTGCGGCATTTCGCGCTCAAGCCACGTCTGCTGCGAGCCAGCCTGGATGGCGGCCTTGTGTTCCGTTTCGTGCGCGCCCATCTGGAAGCGGCCGCTGGGAATCAGTACCAGTTCCGGTCCCTGTCCCGAACCATCGAGGAAATCATCGCGCAAGACGCCTTCCGCATTGGGCACCGGTTCCACGTGCTCGGCTTCCGGCGCCGGCGCGGATGCCGGCGCAGGGACAGCTGCTGCGGCGGCGCGGCTGGCCTGTTCCTTGCGCGCACGTTCCTGCTCGGCGCGGTAAGCCGCTTCCGCCTTGGCGACGATGGCCTTGCGCTGCAATTCCTGGTGCTCCTGCAAGGCGGTGGCCGCATCGGCTTCGCGGCGCGCGCGCAACTGGCCGCGCAGCGCTTCCTTGCGCAGCTTGCGTGCCTCTTCCGCTTCGAAATGGCGCTGCGCCTCCTGCTCGCGGCGCAGTTTATCTTGCCGCTGCTTTTCCAGCGCGGCCGCCTGGATCTCGGCCTTGCGGCGCTGGTCCAGTTCTTCCTGTCGCAACCGCGCCTCCTTGAGCGCCGTCTCGCGGGCCTGCTCGGCGGCCTGCGCCGCCGCCTTTTGCTGCTGCGCCGCGCGCGCCTGCTGCTGGCGCGCCTGTTCCGCCAGTTCTTCGGGCGACGGCCCGGCCGCGCGCTCCAGGCTTTCCAGCAAGGCTTGCACGGATTGGGGCCGCAGTTCCGGCGTCAGCGAAAACCCGTTCTGCAGCACCTGCCACTGCTGCGCGTTGAGCGCTTGCGGCGCGGACGGCAAATGGCTGGCGCTGCGCGTGTCGTCGAACGGCATGCGCCCTTCGAGCATCTGGTAAATCATCACGGCCACCGCATACACGTCGAGGCGCGGGCTGGGCTGGCGCTGGTTGGCGCCGGCCTCGGGCGCCCGGTACCCGTGCGTACCCGCATTCGGCATGTCCAGCGCCAGGCTGCTGTCCGCATTGCGCACGCGCGTAGCGATGCCATAGTCGAGCAGCTTGACGTCTCCCTTCGCCGTCAGGAAGACATTGCCCGGCTTGATGTCGCGGTGCACGAGCTTGTGCTTTTCCCACGCGTACAACAGGGCGTCGGCCACCGGCTGCAGCAGTTCCTGCACGGTGGACAGGGGCAGCGCGCCCTCGCGCGCCAGATAGTGCTCGAGGTCTTCGCCATCGAGGCATTCCATGATGATGAAATAGCTGGCCGTGGCCGGGTCCTGCGCCCACTCGTAGACGCGGACGATGCTTTCATGCGCGAGCTTGCGCGCCTGCGTCGCTTCCTCGATCAGCAGCTTGGCGTGCGTGGCGCTTTGCGTCAGCTGCGGCGGCAAGATCTTCAGCGCCACCATTTCGCTGCTGCCCAGCTCCGCGTGCGTGGCCAGGTCGGTCGCTTGCCACACCTGCCCCATGCCGCCCGTGCCGATCAGCCGCTCGAGCCGGTAGCGGCGGTTTTGCGGGCCGATTTCCTGGCCCGTCATGAAGCCCAGCTCCGTGCCCTGGCGTACGGGCAGCGGCGCCGGCACAGGCGCGGCGCCGGGCGGCGCGTACTCGGCGTCGAGGATGGCGTTCTTGCGGCGTTCAAATTCCTGCTCGCTGAGCAGCCCGTCGTCGTGGAGGGCGCGCAATTCCCGCAGTTTGTCTCGTGCTTTTTGCATCATCTGGGGTGAAACGCTTCCATCAAGGCTGCAAGGCGACGCCGCAGGCGGCGCAGAATTTATCTTCCGGATGGCCCGCGCGCTGCGCGTGGCCGTTCTTGCAGCGGACCGGCGCTGCTGCGGTGGCGGCGCCCGGCTGCAGCGCCTGCGCCACGGCCACGCCCAGCTGCGCCTGCGCCGACAGGCCATGCGCGTGCGCCGCGTTCTGCAAGTTGATCAAATCGAGCTGCTGGCGCCGTTCGCGTTCCGCCTGGCCTTCCAGGTAGCTGCGCTCCTGCGCCACGCTGTCCTGCGCCATACGCATGGCGTCCAGCGGCGCGACGCTGTTCTCGGCCGCCGCCAGCGCGGCCAGCGCGTGGATCTGCTCGGCGCTCATGCCTGCCTGCAGCTGCGTTTTCAGCACTTGCGCCAGCACGGCCGCATTCTGCCCGGCGGCCATGGCCACCTTGCCCGTGTCGCTCAGCGAACCGATTTTCTCGATGCGGTCGATGTCGATGCGCGCCAGTTCGGCCGCATGCGCCTGTTGCGCCAGCAGGGCTTCATATTCACCTTTCCAGCGCGCGTAATCGCTTTCGCGCTGCTGCGCCATGGCCAGCAAGTCGCGCTGCCATTGCGCTTCCTGTTCCAGCTGGCGCAGTTGCTGGCGCTGTTCCTCGATGGCCAGCGCGTCGAGCTGCGCCAGCTGCGTTTGCTGCTGCAGCTGGCGCGCGTGCACGCCGTCGGCCTCGATGGTGCGCAGCAGCTTTTCCTGCTGCGCGATGGCATCTTCGCGCGCGCCGCCGCGCCGCAGCGCCGCGACTTTTTCCGCGATTTCCGCCGCCTGCACCTGGGCCGCTTCATCCTTGTGCGCTTCGGCGCGCAGCAATTCGCGCTGGCGCGCCAGCTGCATCTGGTCTTCCCACTCCTGCACGCGCTCCGCTTCGCGCTTGCGCGCCGCATTCGCCAGCATCAGTCCCTGCCACGCGGCCTGGTGCTGCTCCGCCTCCAGCTGCGCCTCGCGCTGGGCCGCATCCGCTTCCGCCTGGCGCAGGCGCGCCAGCTGGGTGCGGCGGCCCGTCTCGTCGTCGATCAGCAGCGCGCTTTCCACTTGCTGCGCGATCGACTGCAGGTGCACCTGATGCGTAAAGCGCTGCTGCGCCAGCTGGATCTGCTCGCGCCCGTGCAGCTGCGACAGTTCCAGCTCGCTGCGCATCTTGATGGCCGCCAGCGCCCGCACGTGTTCCCAGTTGGCCGCTTCATCGGCGCGCTGCGCGCCCTTCTGCGCCAGTTCCTGTTCCAGCTCGCCCAGCGCCAGGGCGGCGCCATGGTCGAGCGCCTGGCGCCGCGATTTCGCTTCCAGGATGCGGCCATACAGGTCGATCTGACGCCCGCGCAGCGCTTGCAGGCGCTCCGCTTCCTGGTGGTTCAGTTCCGCCTTTTCCACCGTCGCATCCTGCTGTAGCTCGGCGCGGCGGTGCGCGTGGCGCGCCGCCAGTTCCTCGCGGCGGATGCGCTGCCACTCTTCCTCGTCATACAGCTGGTCGAGCTGCTTCATGCGCTCCAGGCTGTGCTGCTCGAGTTCCTGCGCCGGCAAGCCGCCCAGCCACAGGGTGCCGATGCCGGAGCCTGCGTCGCCCGCGCGCTTGTCGTGCCGCAGGCTCAGCGTTTCCACGCGCGACACGGCCAGGCCGCTGGGCGCCAGGCGCTGCGTCAGCGCCGATTGCAGGCGCTCGTTCAATTCGGGCCGCAAGTCGGCATTCGCGTCCATCTCGCGCAGCGCGCGGCTACCGATGAATTCCAGCGCGATCTGCCGCACGGACGGCAGCAGCAAGGCGTGCAGGTGGGCGCGCGTGACGGCGCCCGGCGCGCGCATGAACTGGCGCGCGAACGCGTCGGGCTGGCCCAGCGCGATGTCGACACGCAAGGACGCGGCGACGTTCAGCAGCTCCGTGCTGGCCAGGCCCGGCAGGTCGAATTCGAGGCTGATGGCGTCGGCGCGCGCGATCAGCACCTCGGCCGGACGCGCCGGCAACAGCGCGGGCAGGCGCGCAAAGAAGGCGGCGCTGTCGTAATCGCCAGCCGGTATCAAGGTGAAAGCGTCCGATTGCACGATCCAGGCGCGCGACTCGGCCGGCACCTGCAGGCGGCGCGCCGCGCTGCCGAACAGCGAGGATAGTTCGCGCACGCCGAAGAACAGGGCCAGTTGCCCATCAGCTAGATGCCATTGATTGGCATGCAGCACCGCGTCGCTGTCGGGGGCGCCCAGCGACAAGCCGCATTGCGCGCAATAGCCGGCGGCGGCGCCGTTCTTGTGCTCGCAGCGCGGGCAGCGGGCGCCGCCAAAACCAAACAATTGGAACATGTGTGACTCCTGATGAGAATAATGGTGTGCGCAACACGGCTGCCATGCCGATTCTAGCAGGATAGCCGGGCCTCACTTGCCGCGCACGGCATGGGCACAGCATGGGCACGGCCGTGCGCAGCATCAGATAATGCCATAGGGCAATTGCATTCATATGCGCGGATACAGGGCTAATTAGGCCTCAATTCAAGCCGTCGCCTGTCCGCGCCGCGCGCAGGCATTTCAGCGCCGTTTTTTTGCAGGCCATCCCGCCAAAACCACGGCTGGTCGCATGCGCATGGCGCGCCGGCCCGCGCATGGCTACAGTGCATGCATACCCACCCGCCACCCGAAAGGAACGATCATGAAAACCCTGAAAAACATGGAAGCCATCTTTACCGTCGCCGTCGCCATCGCCTGCGGCGCCAGCTATGCCAGCTTCAACCAGCCACAGGCCGCGCAAACCGCCGCTGCTGCGCAAGCGAACGCCATCCCCGTCGTGGTGGTCAGCGCCAAGCGCCTGACGGAACAGGAAAAGAAAATCTCGCTGATCGAAGAACGGCAAGCCTTGCTGGGCAACGCCACCGCCAGCACCCTGTGAGCCAACTATGCTGACACCACGCCGCCTGGCGCCAGTTTGAATAGCGCCGCGCCAGGCCGCCATTTGTATCTGCCACGGATACACGGACACCCAGCATTGTGTCAATTGTAATAAGTTGAATCAAAGGCGATCTGCCCGCCTGCAAGCGCCTATAGTCCATTTCAAGCAATCACCGAAATGGAGCACATCATGAAACCCATCACACTCTACGCAGCAGCCATGCTTGCCATCAGCACCGCGGCCTTCCTGCCTGCGCAAGCGATGGCACAGAATCAGCTCGGCGTCAGCATTGTCATCGGCGACGCCCCGCCTCCGCCACGGTTTGAAAGCGCGCCAGCGCCGCGCGCCGGCTATGTCTGGGCGCCTGGCTACTGGAACTGGGATGGCCAGCGCCACGTCTGGACCGGCGGCGAATGGCTGCGCGAACGGGGCGGCAACCAGTACCGCCGCGCCGCCTGGATACAGGAGAACAACCGCTGGCGCCTGGACCGTGGCGGCTGGGTCGCCGCGCAGGTGCAGCCCGTGCGCTATGACGACATCCGCATCGCCCCGCCGCCACCGCGCCGCGAAGCCATCCCGCGCGCCCGCCACGGCTACGTCTGGGCACCCGGCCACTGGGAATGGCGCGGCCAGCGCTACGCCTGGACCCCAGGCGTATGGATCGCCGAACGCCGCGGCTACGTGTATGCGCCGCCCGCCTGGAACCAGCGCGACGGCCGCTGGCAGATGGAGCAAGGCCGCTGGTCGCGCGGTCCGAACGGCGACCGCGACCGCGATGGCATCCCCAACCGCTATGACCGCGACAATGGCAACCGCCACGACCGCGATGGCGACGGGGTCCCAAACCGCGACGACCGCAGGCCCGATAATCCGCGCCGCTATTAAGCAGCGGACACCAGGGCCACCCATCGCGGTGGCCTTGTCATTTTCCCGACACATCCGTGTATTAACATCGCGCGACGATCAATCACACTGCACGAGAAAGATTCACGATGGCGATGGAAACTGCCGGTTTTACCTACGGCTCGGACACCTCGGGCCTGGTCTGGGGCTTCCTGTTTGGCCGCGACGGGCAGCCACTGGCGCTCGACTCGACGGCGGCACTGGCCTGGCTGGCCGATGGCGCGGCGCGCCCGGCGCAGGAATTCGTCTGGCTGCATTTCAATTTGTCGCATGCGGCCAGCGAAAAATGGCTGATGACGCACACGCAGCTGGCCGATGAATTCTATGAAACCCTGCACCAGGGTTCCCGTTCCACGCGCATCGAACAGGCGGAAAACACCCTGATCGCCGTGGTCAACGATGTGGTGCACAACTTCTCGTTCGAAGCGTCCGACATTTCCACCATGTGGGCCAGCGTGGCGCAAAACCTCGTCATCACGGCGCGCCGCGCACCGCTGCAGTCGATCGAGCGCCTGCGCCAGGCCGTCATCAAGAATCACGAGCCGATACGCTCGTCGGTGGAATTGCTGATCCATCTGCTGCGCGACCAGGCGGACGTACTGGTCAACATCGTACGCGACGCCGTGGCGCGGGTCGACGATATCGAGGATCACTTGCTGGCGGGGCGCCTGGTGCCGAAACGCGAAGACCTTGGCGCCATGCGGCGCGTGCTGGTGCGGCTGCAGCGGCTGCTGGCGCCGGAACCGGCAGCCCTGTTCCGCCTGCTGCAACGCCCGCCATCGTGGGTGTCGGAGCTCGACAGCCTGGAACTGCGCCAGTCGACGGAGGAGTTTTCGGTGGTGCTCAGCGATATGTCTTCGCTCCAGGAACGCATCAAGCTGCTGCAGGAAGAGATCGCCGCCAGCGTCAACGAGGAAAACAGCCGCAGCCTGTTCGTGCTGACCATCGTCACCGTGCTGGCCTTGCCGATCAATATCATCGCCGGCATGCTGGGCATGAATGTGGGGGGTATTCCGCTGGCCCAGCACCCGCAGGGCTTCTGGATCATCGTCGCCATCATCGTCACGTTCACGGTCGTGGCGGGATGGCTGGTGGTGCGCGTGCAGCGAAACAGTTAAGTCCCGGCACGGCCTGGCAGGCGAACGGCAGGCGCCGTCCGCCGTCACTGCTTGCCGCGCTTAGCGGTGATATTCGCCGGCCCGTTCAGGCTGGTAAACGATTTCCTCGATCTTGACTTTGACTACGCCGCCCGGCATGGGCCAGGCGATGCTGTCGCCCACGGACAGGCCCAGCAGCGCGCTGCCGACGGGCGCCAGTACGGAAATGCGATCGGCCTGGCCTTCCACGTCCTTCGGATACACGAGCGTCAGGCAGAATTCCTCCTTGTTTTCCACCGTGAAGCGCACGGTGGAATTCATCGTCACGACGGTCGGTGGAATCTCTTGCGGCTCGAGCACCTCGGCGCGGCCCAGCTCATCGAGCAAGGCGGCCTTGTCCGGCGATAAGTTATTACCCAAGGCATACAACAACGCTTCCAGTCGTTCCAGGTCTTGTGACGACAAAATAATTTTTGGTTTTTTTTCCAAGATATCCTCACTATTGATCATCAGGGCGACGTCCGGCTTTACTGGCGGCTGCTTACTTGGCCGCGGCAGACAAAACAAACAGCATCAGGACGTCCATCATCAGCGGATTATGGACGAACTCGCGGAGCAAGGCCATAGCGTTCGCGCATTCTTCATTAAAATTTATAAAAATCAATGACTTGCAATGGCTGATATAGTCAAAAAGTTTATCCGTGCCGCGATGGCCGGGTGCATTGAAGTTATTCTTGCTGGTATTTTGTTTACCATCAGCATTGTTTTAAGAGAAAAAAAACGGCGGGCAAAAAAAGGATTAAAATTCAGCATGAATTATTATTAGAAAGACACGTCTTCCTTTCCGCCAGTCTTGTCGCCTTGCCTGCTGCCACCGGTGTGCCGCATGGATATAAATTGCCGCACGCCCTGTACTTTCACGCTGCAAAATGACAATATGTCGGCCTTAGCAACACTTGGCAACACGTTGAGAGTTCCGGCTCACTTCGGTTTTCATCAGACTGGAACGTAAAGTATGGCAGGGCGAGGCGCGATCACACGGGGCGGCGGCAAGCGGGGCCGGCAGGAGGAAGCGTCATGATGACGCCATTGATACTGCCGTCCGTGCAATTGCGCGGCGACCGGATAGCCCGGCTGAACTTGCTGGCCGCGGCGGCCATGCTGGCCACGGCCAGCCTGCTGTTGACCCTCTTTCAATTGTTTTCCCTTCAGGCATCCTTCCAGCGCAACCTGCACATCCAGGCCGACATGCTGGCACCCGCCGCCGCCCAGGCCATGCGCGAAGACAATCGTCTTGCAGCGCAACAACTGCTCGCTCCCCTCGCCGCCGCCCCGCATGTCCGGCAAGCCCTGCTCTACAGCCCCTATGGCACGCCGTTTGCCCGCTATGCGCGCAGCGGCAACGACGCCGTGCCGGCGGCGCCGCGCAACGGCCTGCACCTCGATTACCTGGATGGCAGCGCCGCGATATTGAAGACCCTGCCCGGCGGCGGCGCGCTGTACCTGCGCGCCAGCCTGGCGCCGCTGTATGCCAGCCTGGCGCAATTTGCCGCCTTCACCGTGCTCGTCTGCCTGTGCGCGTTCGGCCTGACGTTCCTGATGGTGCGCCGCACGCGCACCGCGGCCCAGCATGCGGAAAGCCATCTGCACTACCTGGCCCACGTCGACTCCGTCACGCAGTTGCCGAACCGCCATGAATTCAACGACGCCCTGGCCTACGCGCTGGCGCGCGCCGACCGCCAGGACAGCAGCGTGGGCCTGCTGCTGCTGGACCTGGACAACTTCAAGGTGGTCAACGATACGCTGGGCCACCACTGCGGTGACCAGCTGCTCAAGCTCGTCGCCGAGCGCCTGGTGGCCATCCTGCGCGGCACCGACATCATCTGCCGCATCGGCGGCGATGAATTCGTCGTCATCGTCGAACCGGCCGACGACGCCTCGGAAATGGCCAGCGTGGCGCGCAAGATCCTCGCCGTGCTGGCCGCGCCGTTCGACCTCGAAGGCCACCAGCTGTATGTCAGCGCCAGCATCGGCGTGAGCCTGTATCCGTTCGACGCGCAGGACGTGGCCACCCTGACGCGCAATGCCGATACGGCCATGTACCACGCCAAGCACCAGGGCAAGAACCGCTACGCAGTGTTCAAGGCCGAAATGGAAATGCGCGCCCAGCGCCGCCTGCGCATGGAAGCGAACCTGCGCCGCGCGCTGCAAAACGAGGAACTGTATCTGCACTACCAGCCGCAGATCGACTTGCGCAGCGGGCGCATCGTCGGCGTGGAAGCGCTGGTGCGTTGGAATTGCCGCGAGATGGGCCAGCTGAGCCCCGCCGAATTCATCCCCGTGGCCGAGGAAAGCGGCATCATCGTCGACCTGGGACGCTGGGTGCTGCAAAGCGCCTGCCGCCAGGCGGCCCTCTGGTGCAAGGCGGGCCTGCTCGATTCGCTCGAGCACGTAGCCGTCAACCTGTCGGCGTGCCAGGCGCGCGATCCGGGCCTGATGGACGACATCCGCGCCATCCTGCACGAAACGCAGCTGCCGCATGGCTTGCTGGAGCTGGAAATCACGGAAGGGGTCTTGATGGACAATATCCACGCTAACGTGGAATTGATGCGGCGCCTGCAGGAGACGGGCATCCACCTGTCGATCGACGATTTCGGCACCGGCTATTCGTCGATGTCCTACCTGAAGCGCCTGCCGATCGACCAATTGAAGATCGACCGCAGCTTCGTGCACGACCTGCCCGGCGAGGGCGAAGCCATCGTCACGGCCATCATCGCCATGGCGCACAGCCTGCATCTGAAAGTGGTGGCCGAAGGGGTGGAAACCTTGCGGCAGGTGGAGTTTTTGCGAACAGCGGGCTGCGACAACGTGCAGGGCTTCTTCTTCGCGCGCCCGATGACGGCGGCGCAGCTGACGGCATTGCTGCTGGAGCGGCGCGACTGGAGCACGCGCACGATCTTGCCGGCTTGAGTTGGTGCCAACGATGGTTGTCGGATTACGCGCGGCGTTGCCGCGCTAATCCGACCTACAGCAGCACACCATGAACAGGCAGGTCGGCGTAGGTCGGGTTAGCGCAAAGCGCGTAACCCGACACCACTACGCTACATCAAGCCAATTTCGCCGAATGCTCGCGCGTCGCGTGGAATTTCAGCTTCGGCCAGCGCTCTTCCGTCAAACGCAGGTTGACGCCCGACGTGGCCAGGTAGGCCATGTTGCCGGCCGCATCGTAGGCCACGTTGTGGCCCAGCGCGTTTTCGAAATCCTGCAGGACGCGCTTGTCGTCGCAGCTGACCCAGCGCGCGCTGCTGATGCTCGTGCCTTCGAACACGGCATCGACGCCATACTCGTTGAGCAAGCGGCTGGCCACCACTTCGAACTGCAGCACGCCGACGGCGCCCAGCACCAGTTCGCCGCCCTGCACCGGCTTGAAGACTTGCACCGCACCTTCTTCGCCCAGCTGCTGCAAGCCCTTGTGCAGCTGCTTGATCTTCAGCGGATTACGGATGCGCACGGAGCGGAAGAAGTCCGGCGCGAAGTACGGGATGCCCGTAAAGGTCAGCATCTCGCCTTCGGAAAAACTGTCGCCGATCTGCATGTTGCCGTGGTTCGGCAAGCCGATGATGTCGCCCGCGTACGCCTCTTCCACCTGTTCGCGCGACGATGCCATGAAGGTCACCACGTTCGACACCTTGATCTCGCGCCCCAGGCGCAAATGCTTGACCTTCATGCCGCGCTCGAAACGTCCCGAGCACACACGCAAGAAGGCGATGCGGTCGCGGTGGGCCGGGTCCATGTTCGCCTGGATCTTGAAGACGAAACCGGTAAATGGCTGCTCGGACGGGGCCACCGAACGCACGGTCGCATCGCGCTCGCGCGGCGCCGGCGCCCAGTCGACCAGCGCGGACAGGATCTCGCGCACGCCGAAGTTGTTGATGGCCGAACCGAAGAACACGGGCGTCTGCACACCGGAAAGGAATTCCTCCAGGTTGAACGGGTTCGATGCGCCATGCACCAGTTCCACTTCCATGCGCAGCTGGTCCATCTCGAGCGGGAACATCTCCTGCAGGCGCGGGTTGTCGATGCCCTTGATGATTTCGAAGGCGCCGTCGGCCTTTTCTTCACCGGCCTTGAACAGCATGATCTCGTCGTTCAGCAGGTGGTACACGCCGCGGAAGTTCTTGCCCATGCCGATAGGCCAGGTGACGGGCGCGCACTGGATCTTCAGCACGGATTCGAGTTCGTCGAGCAGGTCCAGCGGATCGCGCGTCTCGCGGTCCATCTTGTTCATGAAGGTGACGATCGGCGTATTGCGCATGCGGCACACGGCCAGCAGCTTGATCGTCTGCGCTTCCACGCCCTTGGCCGCATCGATCACCATCAGCGCCGAGTCGACCGCCGTCAGCACGCGGTAGGTATCTTCCGAGAAGTCCTGGTGGCCGGGGGTGTCGAGCAGGTTGACGACGTGGTCGCGGAATTCGAACTGCATCACCGAGGACGCGACGGAAATGCCGCGCTGCTTCTCGATCTCCATCCAGTCCGACGTCGCGTGGCGGCCCGATTTACGCGCCTTGACGGTACCGGCCATCTGGATCGCGCCCGAGAACAGCAGCAGTTTTTCCGTCAGGGTGGTTTTACCGGCATCGGGGTGGGAAATGATGCCGAAGGTACGGCGGCGCTGCACTTCGCGCGCGATCACGGCCGGCGCCTTGCTGCTCGCTGGCGCTGCTGCGCTGTCCGCGTTGTCGCTGGAATCGGGGGTGTTGATGTCGTTCTCGTTGGCCATATTGGTGACCATAATATGGCCCTCGCAAAAAACCCTCGATTTTACAGAAGGATCGGCCTTCCGTGTGAACTGCTTCACTCTGGCGAACGGCAAAAATGACCGCATCAGGGCGCACTTCATCAAGGGGTCACAATCCGCAGGCAACATTGCACTGCAGAAATGTTGTCACCCTACCCTGGAAACCCGATGAAAATCCTCCTCACCCCCGCCATCCGACTCATGCAGCGCTTGCGCCTGCTGCCCAAATTCATGCTTGTCTGCCTGGTCTTCCTGCTGCCTTTGGCGCTGGCGACCACCCTGCTGATCTCGGAGCTGGGCAAATCGCTGGCCCAGGCGCAGGATGCGCAGCGGGGCGTGGCCTATGTGCGCCAGCTGCAGGAAGGCACACGACTGCTGCAGCAGCGGCGCGGCCTCGAACACTTGCGTCTGAGCGGCAAGGCGGGCATGGACAACACGGCCCTGAACACACGCATCACGGCCGCGCTGGCGGCCCTGGCGCGTCTGCCGGCCGGCGCCGGCTTGCCGCAGGCGGCCGAGCTGACGAAACAGTGGCAAGCCCTGCTGGGCCGCCAGGCCGGTCTCGCGGCGCGCGACAGCTACGCAGCGCATACGGCGCTGCTGCGCCAGGCGGCGAAACTGGGCCAGCTGGTGGCCGACCGTTCGCACCTGAGCCTGGACCCGGACGCGGGCGCCAACCACCTGAGCGCCGTCTTCACCGCCACCCTGCCCGACCTGGCCGAAAGCCTGTCGGACATCGCCGGGCGCGGCGCCGCCTACATCGACACGGGCCTGTTCGAAGCGAATGAAGATCAGCTCGTCAACGCCAACGCGCTGATCGCGCGCCACGGACTGGAACGCCTGCCGGCCCGCTTCGACGAAATCCTCGCCACCCGGCCGGAAATGCGCGCCAGCGTGCAGCCGGCCCTGAAAGCCGTGCCAGCCGCGCTGGCTTTCCTCGAACGCACGAAAAACGAAGTGACGAATTCCTACGACCAGACGTCGGGCGCGCAATTCCATGCGGCCGGCATGCAGGCGATCGACGCCCTGCAGGCGCTCTCCGGCGCTTCCGCCGGCGCCCTGGACAGCCTGCTGGCGCAACGCATCGCCCGCGACGAGGCGCGCCGCGCCCTGATCCTGGCGGCCATGCTGCTGGTGCTGCTGGCCGCCGCCTACCTGTGCGCGGGCTTCTATGCCGCGTTCGCGCGCGACGTGACGCAATTGCGCGTGGCCGTCGGCGCGGCGGCGGCGGGCGACCTGTCACAGCGCATCACTTCGCAGGCGCACGACGAGATCGGCGACCTGGTGCGCGACTTCGGCGCCATGACGCACGGCCTGGCCACCCTGGTGCAGGAAATCCGCGGCGGCGCGGCCGTCATCGCGGCGGCCGGCGCCGATATCGCCCAGGGCAACGCCGCCCTGTCCGGCCACACGGCCACGCAGGCCGATGCACTGGGCGCCACCGTGGACTCGATGCGCGAGCTGACGGCCACCGTCGGCCGCAACGAGGCACATGTAGGACAGGGCCGCACATTGGTGGCGACGGCGGCCGACGTGGCCCTGCGCGGCGGCCAGACCGTGGGCGCCGTGGTCGACACCATGGCCTCGATCAAGGCCAGCTCGCACAAGATCGTCGACATCATCGGCGTCATCAACGGCATCGCCTTCCAGACGAATATCCTGGCCCTGAACGCGGCCGTCGAAGCGGCTAGAGCCGGCGAGCAAGGACGCGGCTTTGCCGTCGTCGCCTCCGAAGTGCGCAGCCTGGCCCAGCGCTCGAACGAGGCGGCGCTGGAAATCAAGCGCCTGATCGGCGATTCCGTCGCCACCGTGGATGCGGGCGGCGACCTCGTCAATGCGGCCGGCAACACCATGCGGCAAGTGGTCGATGCCGTGCAGCAGGTGGCCGTGGTCATCGGACGCATCAGCAGCGCCGGCGCCGAGCAGAATGGCGAGATCGCCCGCATCAACCAGGCGCTGGCGCAAATCGACGACATGACGCGCCAGAACGCGGGCCTGGTCGACGAGGCGCGCGCCGGTTCGCAGCGCCTGCACCAGGAAGGCGAAGCACTGACGCAGGCCGTCAGCCGCTTCCGCCTGGGCGAGCACGAGGCGCCAAACCCGCGCCAGGCGCCGGCCGCAGCCGTGCGCGACGGCTTGCCCAGCGTGCGTCCGGCCGGCCTGTGGAGCGCCAATAAACCGCGCGTCATATCACAAAATCGCGCAGAACGGCGCAAGGCTAGCTAGTCAAAAGTGTGCACGTAGGACAAGGACTACAATTCCGCCTCAAATGAGACTACAAAGTGGCGACTGCTAATCTTATGTTCGCCACTTACATAAGCTTTTAAAGTAGCTACATCGCGATCTGCACCGCGCGGTCGAACAAAACGCCGTTATCACATGAGCACGGCAGCTTCTTTGACCAGCAACGCGGCAGTCGCACTCCGATGTAAAAAGCCTGTGAGGAATACTATGAACCAAACTCAACTTAGCACCCCGGTCCAGAAGAACCAGTTGCTGCCGCGCGCCATGCCGGCGGCCGGACGGGAAATCAAGCTTGCGTCGCGGGTTAGCCTCAGCAGTGCCCAACAGAATGAATTGCTGGCCGCCCTGCCGCGCGCCGCGCTTGAATCGCTGTTCGAAGACCTGGAACTGGTGGAACTGCCGTTCGGCAAGGAATTGTATGCCTACGGTAACAACCTGGAATACAGCTACTTCCCCACCACCGCCATCATTTCGCTGCTGTATGTAATGGAAGATGGCGCCACGACGGAAATCGCCGTCGTCGGCCATGAAGGCGTGGCCGGTGCCTCGCTGCTGGCCGGCGAGCGCGCCATGTGCACGGCTGTCGTGCAAAGCGCCGGTTACGGCTACCGCCTGAAAACGCAAAGCCTGCGCGACGCCTTCAATCAAGGCGGCGCCCTGCCCCAGTTGCTGATGCGCTACACCAACGCCCTGTTTGCGCAAATGGCACAGAACGCGGTCGGCGGCCGCCACAGCTCGATCGAACAAAAGCTGTGCCGCTGGCTGCTGGACCGCCTGGACCGTTCGCCATCGAATGAATTGAAAGTCACGCAAGAGCTGATCTCGATCATGCTGGGCGTGCGCCGCGAAAGCATCACGGCCGCCGCCGGCAAGCTGCAGGAAGAAGGCTTGATCCACTATCGCCGCGGCAATATCACGGTGCTGGACCGCGCCGGCCTGGAATGCTATGCGGGCGAGTGCTACAAAGTGGCCAAGACGGAATACGACCGCTTGCTGCGCGACGTTTCCCGCTGCTGATCCTGCAAGATAAATAAAAAATGGCCGGGCTGCATGCCCGGCCATTTTTTTATCTCAAAGAAAATTACGCTTCGATATCCGCGTCGATGTCTTCCGGCTCCGGCGTCAGCGGCAGCGGAATCACGGCTTCCACGCATGTCCCCTTGCCTTCCGGTCCCTGGCGCACGGTGAGAGTGCCGCCCAGCAGCAAAGCGCGTTCGCGCATACCCAGCAAGCCGTGCGACATCGGTTTTTGCAGCGCAGCTTCCGTGATGCCGATGCCGTCGTCGATCACGCGCAGCACCAGGCCGTGTTCGTTGCGTTTCAAGGTCACGCTGACCATGCCGGCACGCGCATATTTCATGATATTTGTCAGCGATTCCTGCACGATACGGAACAGGGCAATCGTCAGGGTAGCTTCGCGGTTGTCGATATTGATGGCCACGTCCGTTTCGCAACGAACCGAGCTCATGCGCGCAAAATCCTCGCAATAGCTTTCGATGGCGGCGCACAGGCCCAGGTTGTCCAGCAGACTCGGGCGCAAATCCTCGACGATGCGGCGCTTGAGCTCCACCGTTTCCAGCAAGGTCGCCTTGGCACGGCGCAATTGCGTCGCCAGTTCCGGCTGCGTGTGCGCTAGTTGCTGCGTGACGGCGCCCAAGTCCATGCTGATCGACGTCAAGTTGGCGCCCAGCTCATCGTGCAGCTCACGCGCCAGCCGCGCTTTTTCCACTTCATTGACGCTGATCAAATGACGCGACAGCACGGATAACTGCTCGGTACGCTTGCTGACCGTCGATTCCAGGGTGTCGTTAGCATTTTGCAATGCATACTCGACGGCCGCGCGGTTCTGGAAGCTGCGCCGCACCAGCTGGTAAAACATGATCAACACGAGAATGGCCAGGGCATTGATGCCAATGCCGAGCAGCACGGCTTTCTGATACTCATGATAAAAGGCGGCGCTGCCGGTCGACAGCGCTTCATTCTGCTCGCGTGTCATGATCACCACCTGCAGGCGGATCTCGTCCATCGTGGCGCGGTCATCGGTGACGCGGGAAATGTTGACGATCTCAGCCAGTCCGCCCTGCTTGTAGACGTCGATTGACTGTTGCAACATCGACATCTTGCGCCGGATCAAGCTTTTCAGCTGGCCCAGGTTTTTCAGCTGGGTGGGACTGCCCGCGAGCAAGGTTTGCAGCTCGTTGAATTCGTTTTCGATTTCGGTGGTGGCGGTCTTCGACGGCCCCAGATAGGTTTCGGAGCCGGAAATGAAATAGCCGCGCAAGCTGCTTTCCGCATCGAGCACGAGCACATTCAAATACTGCAGGCGGTCGGCCACACGGGCGCTCTGGCTGAGCAAGGCGTTCGTGCCCTTCAGTGACTGCAGGTTGTGATAAAGACTGAAGCCATTAAGTACAAGCAACAAGGCGCACGTCACGCACAGGATCGTCTTGTACAGGGGCAGGCGGTGATTCGGGGCCGGTTCAGCGGTGAAATACATCCTGATGTGCATCCTTAGCAAGGTTCGGCGCGGGAAAGAGCGCCGGCGCCGGCCAATTATAGTCCTCGCCACAAACTGCTGCACTGCACAAGTCGTGCTGGCTAGCTGGCTGAGCGATCATGTTTCAATGATCGCACCGCAGCGCTAGTCAAGCAAATTGTTTTTCATTGCGTAATAGGTCAAGTCGCTGTTAGATTGCAAGCCCATTTTTTCCATGATGCGCGTACGGTAGGTACTCACCGTCTTGATGCTCAGCGATAAGGCCACGCCGATATCGGACACGGTGGCGCCACGCGCCAGGCGCAGGAAGACCTGGAACTCGCGGTCCGACAATTCCGTATGCAGGGCCGCATTCGTATCGCGGTCAAACGACTGCGCCAGCAATTCGCCCACGGTGGAGCTGACATAGCGGCGCCCCTGGAACACGGTGCGCACGGCCGTCATCAGCTCGTCGGCTTCGCATTCCTTGTTCAGATAGCCGTTCGCGCCCATCTTGAACAGGTTCAACGCGTACTGCTGCGCGGGATAGCCGCTGAGTATCAGCACGGGCAATTCCGGCTGGCCCTGGCGGATCGTGCGCAAGGTATCGATGCCGCTTTGATCGGGCATGGCTATATCGAGCAGCAATACATCGCAAATTTCGCGGCGGGCGATATCGAGCGCTTCGCGCCCGGTACCGGCTTCCGCCACCACACTGAAATCGTCAGAAGACGAAAAAATCTGTTTGAATCCAGCTCGTACTATTTGGTGATCATCACAAATGGCAACGCGTATCATTGTTTCCCCTTAAATTTTCCTGGCCTGGGAAAGACTACCGGAACCTGAACGCTGCTCCGGTTCAGCGTCACTAACAAAAACGCAACATTAACATTATATTCAAAATATGGTGCGCTGTACGGTAGCGTCAACGCCAAGGCGGAGCATCCATGCAGTATAGTCAACTTGGCCAAACGCTAACGGACGACCCCACCTATATTGGTACAAATCTTATTTTAGCAAGTTTAAAATCGCCATTAATTCATTGCGTATCCACACGCGGTCCAGCGGCACTTCCTGCGGCACAGCAGGCATGGCCGGCAGCACTGGCAGCTCGTCGGCGATGCCATGCGATGCGCCGCGGCTGTCGAGCTTGTTGCGCGCGCCGCTGATGGTAAAGCCCTGCTCGTACAGCAATTCGCGGATGCGGCGTATCAGCAGCACCTCATGGTGCTGATAATAACGGCGGTTGCCACGTCGTTTGACCGGCTTGAGCTGGGAAAACTCCTGCTCCCAGTAGCGCAGTACGTGCGGTTTGACGCCGCACAACTCGCTCACCTCGCCGATCGTGAAATAGCGTTTCGCCGGAATGGGCGGCAAGGCGATCAACTCGGTTTTACTGATGCGCTCGTTCATCGCCACTCACTCAGGCAGCACGTGCCAGCGGACTGGTCTCTTCGACCATGCTTTTCAGCTTCTGGCTCGCATGGAAGGTCACGACACGGCGCGCCGTGATGGGGATCTCTTCGCCCGTCTTCGGATTGCGCCCTGGCCGCTGCGGCTTGTCGCGCAACTGGAAATTGCCGAAACCGGACAACTTGACGGCCTCGCCACGCTCGAGCGCATTGCGGATTTCGTCGAAAAAGGTCTCGACCATATCCTTCGCTTCGCGCTTGTTCAGGCCCACTTGCTCGAACAACAGTTCGGCCAGTTCCGCCTTGGTCAAGGTCGGTAAATCTTTTTCCGCTTCCTGGCGCACTTTGGCAACCAGCATGGCCCGATGCAAATCGGCGGCCAGTGCGGATTGCAGTACGGCGGAATCAACGTCGCTGTTATTAATTTTCCTGCCCTGCCTTTTCTGTGCGCCCGAGCTCGCCACATGGCAAGCTCGTCTACGATTGACGACGGAAAGGCCGTCACGCAAGGCGACGGCCAGTCCGGTAATTACGAACGCAGTTTCGCGTCGTGGCCCTGCTTGGCCGCATCGATCAGGACAGCCATCAGGCCATCGACGACATCGTCTTGCAGGGTGTTTTGAGTATCTTGCAAGCTAATCCGGAAAGCAAGGCTTTTTTCATCCGCTTCCAGACCTTTTCCACGATATTCATCAAATAAAACAATGGCTTGCACGATACGCGCTGCCGGGCTCGCCTTCGCTGCCGCGTGGAAGCTGTCGAGCAGATCCTGCACGGCCACCGATTGCTTGACGACCACGGCCAAGTCGCGGCTGGCGCCAGGGAATTTCGAGATTTCCTGGTACGCGGGGACGACTCGTTGCGTCAAGGCAGCGGCGTCGACTTCGAACAGCACGGGTGCCAGCGGCAAGTCATACTTTTGCATCCAGCGCGGGTGCAATTCGCCGATGAAACCGATGACCTTGCCATCGAGCTCCACGTTGGCCGAACGGCCCGGATGCAGTGCCGGATGTTCCGCCTTGGTGAAACGCAAGACCAGCGGCGCGAACAGCGCTTCCAGGTCCGCCTTCACGTCGAAGAAATCGACCGTGCGTGCGGCCTGGCCCCACTGCTCGTCGGCAACCGCGCCGTAGGCCATGGCCGCGACGCGCTTCGGCTGGGCGTAGCCGGCCACCGACAACGGGCCGTTTTCCACGCTGTCGTCGCGCTGGTAGATGGCGCCCACTTCGAAGATGCGCACGCGGTTCGTCTTGCGGTTCAGGTTGTAGCGCACATTGGCGATCAGGCTGCCGATCAGCGATGAGCGCATCACGCTCATCTGGCTGGCGATCGGGTTCTGCAATTTGATCGGGTTCGTGTTGCCCGAGAAATCGCGCTCCCATGCCGTATCGACAAAGCTCATGTTAACCACTTCCTGGAAACCCAGGTCGGCCAGTTCATGACGTACCGCAAACAGCGAGCGGGTATTTTCCGGTGCAATCTGCATCACGTTCGCCGCCACGGGCGGCAAGGTCGGGATGTTTTCAAAACCGTACACGCGCGCCACTTCCTCGATCAGGTCTTCCTCGATCTCGATGTCGAAACGGTAGCTGGGCGAGGTCACGGAAAACACGCCGTCCGCCAAGGTGTATGGCAGGGCCAGGCGCGTGAAGATATCGGCGATCAGCTCATCGTTGAGCGGCACGCCGATGACTTTTTGCGCGCGCGCCGTGCGCATCGATACGGGCGGGCGTTGCGGCAAGTTCACCACGTGGTCGTCGACGGGGCCGACGGTGGTCGCTGGCGTGCCGCAAATTTCCACGATCAGCGCGGTGATGCGTTCGATGTGCTCGACGGTGGTGGCGAAATCGACGCCGCGCTCGAAGCGGTGCGCCGCATCGGTCGAGAAATTCAAACGGCGCGCGCGGCCTTGAATGGCGTTCGGCCACCAGAATGCCGCTTCCAGATAAATGCTATCCGTATCATCCGACACGGAACTGGCGTCGCCGCCCATGATGCCGGCCAAGGATTCGATTTCTTTATCGTCAGCAATGACGCCGATCCACTCGTCGACGGCGATGGTGTTGCCATTCAACAGCTTGACGGATTCGCCCGCCTTGCCCCAACGCACGTCGAGGCTGCCGTGGATCTTGGCCAGGTCAAACACGTGGCTGGGACGGCCCAGTTCCAGCATGACATAGTTCGAGATATCGACCAGGGCCGACAGCGGACGCTGGCCGCTGCGCTCGAGGCGCTGCTTCATCCAGTCCGGCGTGGCTGCCTTGGCGTTCAAGCCGCGGATGACGCGGCCCGTGAAACGGCCGCACAGGTCCGGCGCACTGACTTTCACGGGCAGGATTTCGTCGCTGGAAACAGGCACGGTGCGGAACTGCGGCGCATTCAGGGGCACGCCCGTGAGTGCCGACACTTCGCGCGCCACGCCCAGCACGGACAGGCAGTCCGCCTTGTTCGGCGTCAACTTGATGGTGAATTTCAAGTCGTTGAGCGCAAAGTAATCGCGGAAATTCTGGCCGATCGGCGCGTCGTCCGGCAATTCCATCAAGCCGGCGTTTTCTTCCGACAATTTCAATTCGCGCGCGGAGCACAGCATTCCTTGCGACTCGACGCCGCGCAGCTGGCCCACCTTGATTTCAAACGGCTTGCCATCGGCGCCAGGCGGCAGCACGGCGCCGGCCATCGCGCAGACGACTTTCAAACCCGGGCGCACGTTCGGCGCGCCGCAGACGATGTTGAGCATGGTGCCCGTGCCGACATCGACCTGGCATACATTCAGGCGGTCCGCGTTCGGATGTTTTTCCATCTCCAGGACCAGGCCCACCACCACGTTCGAGAACGGGGGCGCGACAGGATCGACGTCTTCGACTTCGAGACCGGACATGGTCAGCAGATGGGCCAGTTCGTCCGAAGTCATCTTCGGATCGACCATGGTACGGAGCCAGTTTTCGGAAAATTGCATAATCAAGCCTTCAAAGGGTCAAAGCTCACAGCGCGAGCGCACAGGCGCTCAAGCGCCATGAATCAAACGGAACAACGCTTAGTTGAATTGCTTCAAGAAACGCAAGTCGCCTTCATAGAACAGGCGCAGGTCGTTGATGCCGTAACGCAGCATCGTCAAGCGTTCCAGGCCGGAGCCGAAAGCGAAACCGATGAATTTCTCGGGATCGAGGCCGAAGTTCTTCACCACGGTCGGATGCACCTGGCCGGCGCCCGACACTTCCAGCCAGCGGCCCTTCAACGGGCCGGAGCCAAAGGCGATGTCGATCTCGGCCGACGGTTCCGTGAACGGGAAGTACGATGGACGGAAGCGCACCTGCAGGTCGTCCGTCTCGAAGAAGGCCTTGACGAAATTCAGGTACACGCCCTTCAGGTCGGCAAAGCTGATGTCTTCGGCGATCCACAGGCCTTCGACCTGGTGGAACATCGGCGAATGGGTGGCGTCGCTGTCGACGCGGTAGGTGCGGCCCGGCGCGATGACCTTGATCGGCGGCGTATGCGTGCGCGCATAGCGCACCTGCATCGGGCTCGTGTGGGTGCGCAGCAGCAAGGGCTTGCCATCGGTATCGTTGCCATCGATGTAGAACGTGTCTTGCATGGAACGGGCTGGGTGGTTTTCCGGGCTGTTCAGCGCCGTGAAGTTGGTCCAGTCGTTTTCGATTTCAGGGCCGTCGGCCACGTCGAAACCGATGGAGCGGAAGATTTCCTCGACACGCTCCCACGTGCGCATCACGGGATGGATGCCGCCTGGCATGCGGCCACGGCCTGGCAGGGTCACGTCGATCGCCTCGGCGTTCAGACGGCCTTGCATCTGGGCATCGGCCAGCGCATCACGGCGCGCCGTCAGCGCGTCTTCGATCTGCACTTTGACGGCGTTGATCAGGGCGCCCTGCGCCTTGCGCGCGTCCGGGTCCAGCTTGCCCAGGCCCTTCATCATTTCGGTAATCTGGCCAGTCTTGCCCAAGTAGCGGGCTTTGGCGTTTTCAAGTGCGGCAGCGTCTGCGGCGGCGATAAAGTCAGCCTGGGCCGAGACGACGAGTTCTTCTAGGGAGTTCATGCGGCATTTCCTGTTTTGGACATCAATTCTGGACTCGATTATCAAAAGTCCAACAATCAAAAACGGAAACGGGGCATAAGGTTCACACCCCTGCCCCGCTCTTTATGACGTCACCCTACGGATGACGTTGTGCAATAACCGATGCTTACGCAGCGATTTTTGCTTTAACTGCGTTGACAATCGCAGCGAATGCTGGCTTGTCCATCACAGCCATATCGGCCAGGACTTTACGGTCCAGTTCGATATTTGCTTTTTTCAAGCCGTTCATGAATACGCTGTACGTTACGCCATGCTCACGGGAAGCGGCGTTGATACGGGCGATCCACAGGCGGCGGAAAACGCGCTTCTTGTTGCGGCGATCGCGGTAAGCGTATTGGCCAGCGCGCATAACTGCTTGCTTGGCAACACGGTATACACGGCTGCGGCGACCACGGTAGCCTTTAGCTTGAACAAGAATCTTCTTATGACGGGCACGAGCTGTAACCCCACGTTTTACTCTAGGCATAGTAACTCCTTAAATTGAGTGTGAGATTAAGCAGTCGGCATCATGCGCATGACGGATGTGACATCCGATGCGTTGATGTTACGGGTACCGCGCAACTGACGTTTGTTTTTGGTGGTTTTCTTGGTCAGGATGTGGCGTTTGAACGCGTGACCCGACTTGACTGTTCCACCTGGACGCACGCGAAAACGTTTTTTCGCGGAGCTTTTGGTCTTCATTTTAGGCATAGCAATCTGTCCTCTTACGGACAGCTCCATTTATAACAGGATTGCAGGTGGCAACACGACGCTGCGCTTAGATGCCTGCTTTCACATGTTGTGCAGCGGATGCGAGTCCACTACAGTTCACGCGGCCCGGGCATTGCTGACCGGGCCGCGCAAATTCTGCCTGGAATCTGGTGTCGCGCCCATGCAGGCACAAACCACGTCGATCCACAGTAAAACGCTATTGTATCTTACTTCTTCTTCTTAGGCGAAAGAACCATGATCATTTGGCGGCCTTCCATCTTCGGGAACTGCTCGACCTGGCCGTACGGCTCCAGATCGGCTTTCAGACGTTCCAGCATGCGGAAGCCAATATCCTGATGCGCCATCTCACGACCGCGGAAACGCAAGGTGATCTTGGTTTTATCGCCATCTTCGAGGAACTTGATGAGATTACGCAACTTGATATTGTAGTCACCATCATCAGTCCCCGGACGGAATTTGACTTCCTTCACGAGGATGATCTTTTGCTTCAATTTGGCTTCGTGAGCTTTCTTTTGCTCCGAATACTTAAATTTGCCGTAGTCCATCAAACGGCACACCGGTGGCTGCGCGGTAGGCGCAATTTCCACCAGATCGACGTTTGCCTCTTCCGCCAGGCGGAAGGCTTCAGCCAAACTTACGATACCGAGTGGCTCGTTATCGACCCCGCTTAAACGCATTTCAGGGGCAGTGATTTCGCCATTGATGCGATGTGACTTGTCAGTAGCTATTGTAATTTCCTTTAAAAATCTTGTAAGACGGTCGTGCAGCGAGTTTCCTCGTCAGGCCTTGGTGTCGACTTCATGTTTGAGTCGCTCTATCAGGGCATCGACGGACATCACGCCCAGATCGACATTGCCCCGCGCCCGCACGGCCACTGTATTCGCATCCCGCTCTTTGTCGCCAATCACTAAGATATAAGGCAATTTTTGTACGGAATGTTCACGTATTTTATAGGTAATCTTCTCGTTACGCAAATCAGCCTGTACGCGCAGCCCCGCTTTGCGCAGTTTTGTTGTAACTTCCTGTACATAGTCAGCTTGAGCGTCGGAAATATTCAACACCGATACCTGCACCGGCGACAGCCACAACGGCATGGCGCCCGCATAGTGTTCGATCAGGATACCGATGAAACGTTCCAGCGAACCGACGATCGCGCGGTGCAGCATGATCGGCACCTGGCGCGTATTGTCCACGGCCACGTATTCGGCACCCAGGCGGCCCGGCATCGACGGGTCGATCTGCACGGTGCCCACTTGCCATGCGCGGCCCAGGCTATCCTTCAGGTGGTATTCGATCTTCGGACCGTAGAACGCGCCCTCGCCCGGCAATTCCGTCCATTCCACGCCGCAGGCGCGCAAGGCCGAACGCAGGGATTCCTCGGCGAAATCCCACGACTCTTCCGTGCCGATGCGGTTATCAGGACGCAAAGCCAGTTTCACATCGATATTCGTGAAGCCGAAAGCCGTGTACACATCCATCGCCTGCTGGTGGAAAGCCGTCACTTCGCCGGCGATCTGCTCTTCGAGGCAGAAGATGTGGCCGTCATCCTGCGTAAAGCCGCGCACGCGCATCATGCCGTGCAAGGCGCCCGACGGTTCGTTGCGGTGGCATTGACCGAATTCGCCGTAGCGCAATGGCAGGTCGCGGTAGCTGCGCATGCCATTGTTGAAAATCTGGATATGGCCAGGGCAATTCATCGGCTTCAGCGCATAGGCGCGGTTTTCCGATTCCGTGATGAACATGTTTTCACGGTAATTGTCCCAGTGACCGGTTTTTTCCCACAAGCCACGGTCGAGAATTTGCGGCGCCTTGACTTCCTGATAGCCGTTGACCTGGTACACATTGCGCATGTATTGCTCGACTTGCTGCCAGATCGACCAGCCTTTCGGATGCCAGAAGATCAGGCCCGGCGCTTCTTCCTGGAAATGGAAGAAATCGAGCTGCTTGCCCAATTTGCGGTGATCGCGCTTTTCCGCCTCTTCCAGGTTGTGCAAATACAGTTCCTGATCTTCCTTCTTGGCCCAGGCCGTGCCATAGATACGCTGCAGCATCTCGTTTTTCGAGTCGCCGCGCCAGTAGGCGCCGGCCAGCTTCATCAGCTTGAACACTTTCAGCTTGCCCGTCGATGGCACGTGCGGGCCGCGGCACAAGTCCGTGAACTTGCCTTCGGAATACAGCGACACTTCCTGGTCGGCCGGGATCGAACCGATCAGTTCAGCCTTGTACGCTTCGCCGATGCCTTTGAAGTACTCGATGGCTTCATCGCGCGCGACAACCTTGCGCGTGACTTGCTCATCCTTCTTGGCCAGTTCCGCCATTTTCTTTTCGATCGCGATCAGATCTTCGGGCGTGAACGGACGCTTGTAGGCGAAGTCATAGTAAAAACCGTTGTCGATCACGGGACCGATGGTCACTTGCGCGTCGGGGAACAATTCCTTGACGGCATACGCCAGCAAGTGGGCCGTCGAGTGGCGGATCACTTCCAGGCCATCGGCGTCCTTGTCCGTCACGATCGCCAGTTCCGCGTCTTGCTCGATCAGATAGGAAGTATCGACCAGCTTGCCATCGACCTTGCCGGCCAAGGCAGCCTTGGCCAGGCCGGTACCAATATTGGCCGCAACCTGGGCCACGGTGACCGGGCCGTCGAATTGACGGGCGGAACCATCGGGAAGTCGGATTGTAAGCATATTGATCTCCATATCGGCGCTGGCGCCAGGTAAAACTGCAATGTGGTGTGGACTGAAAAACTGAAAGGAAAACGCGGACGCAAAAAAACGCGGACTAGCCGCGTTTTTCACTTTCTTGAGACAAAGGAAACCCGTTCGACTAGCGTCACTCCCAAAGCTTGGTAGTAGTTCGCGGTGTCATAACCGGTTTACCCTTTCTCTCTAACTGCATTCTGGTGGGCGGTGAGGAATTCGAATCCCCGACCCCTTGGATGTCGACCAAGTATTCTAACCAGCTGAACTAACCGCCCGTAAAACTTTTTTATCGATTACTGCATCAGCAATCGCCTTTAAAACCATCTACTGCTAAATTCTGGTGGGCGGTGAGGAATTCGAATCCCCGACCCCTTGGATGTCGACCAAGTATTCTAACCAGCTGAACTAACCGCCCCGAAGACCAGCATTATAGAGAGGCTTTCCCAGAATGACAAGGGCTGTTTTACAGGAAACTTTAATCATTCTCCGGGCGTCAGCCTCCTTTATATAGAGGGGGCCCGCAGCGCCTTGAATGCCGCTAGAATCGGGGCATGAATTCCACCATACTAACTTGGCTGAAAACCCTGAGCCGCATTTGCGGTTTTGAAACGGCCGACTCCTTCCCGCCCCATCATCCGTACGCGCGTACGCGCTGGGACGCCGCGTATTTCGATATCGCCTCCGACGTGAAGCCCGACGAGATCGAGCGGCGCATCTGCGCGGCCATCGCCAACACGCCGAGCGTCTTCGCTTACATCACCAATCCCACGCCGCGCATGCAGCGTGCGCTGCTGAACGTGATCCACGACCGGTTGCGGCGTCAGCCCGGCGCGGGCGCCACGGACCTGGTCTTGTTATTGATCAACGCCTACGCCAGCGACCACATCACGGAAGCCGTGCCCGGCCTGCGCAACCTGATCTTCAACACGGAACACGAGGACACGAATCTGCGCGTGCATGCAATCCTGGAATTGCTGGTGGGCACGCCGCGCGGGCTCGACGTCATCGATATGTAAATCAGGCGTGGGTGGCGGGAACGTAGCGCGCCCGCAAGCGCATGAACGGCGTTTCCACCAATGCATATAAAAGCCAGCCCGTGGCGATGCTGACAGCAATACTGACCAGTATCGCTGTGAGGCTATCGGCGCCATGGCCAACGTCTTGCAAATAGGGCCGCAATAAAATGCACAGCTGCTTGTGCAGCAAGTAAATCGCATACGACCACAGGGCCAGGCTGGCCGCGCCCGGCAAGCGCAGTCGATAGAGTGCGCTGGCTGGACTGAGCGCCGCGATCAGCAGCAGGGTAAAACTGGCGGCCAGGGCCGGATAACCGAACACCGTCACCCAGTAGCCATAGTGATCGTTCAGGAACACATAAAACATCAGCGCCGTGCCGACAATTCCGGCCAGCAAGCTGCGGTTGCCATGGGATGTCAGGCGTGCCCAGGCGGCCGGATGGTAATTCTTCAGCAGCGCCAGCGCCACGCCCGCCACCAGCTCGTCGAAGCGGCACCACGACGCGTAATAGATATACTTGTAATAGCCAAGGCCGCCGCGCGGCACTTGCACATACTCTTCCCACAAATAGGCGCGCACCAGCATGCCGACGATAAAGCTGGCGGCCACGGCCAGCCAGGCCCACAGCAGGGACTTGCGGCAGGCGGCGATCAACAGCGCCACGGCCGGCAGCAGCACGTAGAACTGCTCTTCCACGCACAGCGACCACGCATGCGAAAACGCCGTACCCGGCGTCAGATTGATATTCTGCGTAAAGGTCAGGAATTTCCACAGCGGCAATAACGCGCTATCGCCGCGAAACGCGGGCCACAAGTAATACAGGGCCAGCACGGCGTAGAAACTGGGCAAGGTGCGCAGGAAGCGCCGCGCATAGAAACGCGGCAAGGAAAAGCCGTGCTCGCTGCGCAAGGCCGCAAAAATCTGGTTGCCGATCAGGTAGCCGCTGAGGGCAAAGAACAGGTCCACGCCCACCCAGCCGATTTCGCCCCAGAAACCGAACGCCCCGCCCTCGCTGACGAACAGCAAATAATGATTCATGAAGACGAGCACGATGGCCAGCGCGCGCAAGGTATCGAGGCCAGACAGGCGCGAAGAAGATGAAGAAGACATGGATCTCGGCAAGGAAAAACAACGGTGGCGCCGATCATGCCATGCCGGGCCCGGCGATGCGCACATTTTTACGGGAGCCTGTGGCGAATCCCGCTAAAATATGCCGACCCCGCTTTCCCTTCCCGCAACAGCATAGGATATGTCCAGCATGAGCAGCGCACTCCACTTCAAGTCCATCAACTACACGGGCCAGGGCAGCGGCCCGCGCCTGATCGTCACCGGCGCCGTACACGGCAATGAAACCTGCGGCACCAAGGGCATCCACCGCGTGATGGCTGAACTCGACAGCGGCGCCCTCTCCATCGTGGCCGGCAGCGTCACTTTCGTGCCCATCACCAACCCGCTCGCTTACGCCAAGGGCGTGCGCAGCGGCGACCGCAACCTGAACCGCAACCTGTTCCCGAATGACAATCCACAGGATTTCGAAGACCGCATCGCCAACTGGCTGTGCCCGCTGCTGGGCCAGCACGACGTGCTGCTGGACTTGCACTCGTTTAATGCCGACAGCCAGCCCTTCGTCATGGTGGGTCCGCGCAACAACGATGGCCCGCTGCAACCGTTCAAGCACGAAGACAAGGAACGCGCGCTGGCGCGCCGCCTGGGCGTGCGCCGCTTCGTCGATGGCTGGCTGCAAACGTATGGCGCCGGCGTGCAGCGCCGCCTGGGCAGCAGCGACCAGGTGGGCATGGTCTTGCGCTACGGCGTGGGCACGACGGAATACATGCGCTCGACGGGCGGTTATGCGCTGACCCTGGAATGCGGCCAGCACGCGGACCCGGCCGCGCCGGACGTTGCCTACCGCGCCATCATGAACACGCTCGCCTTCCTCGGCTTCATCGACGCGCCGCAGCCCGAACCGATCGCCGATGCCGACATGGAAGCGCTGAACATGGTCGTCGTGCACGACAAGCGCGATGCGGGCGACCGCTTCATCAAGACCTGGTCCAGCTTTGACAAGGTGAAACAGGGCGAGCAGATCGGCGTGCGCGCGGACGGCACGCCCGTGACGGCCGAGTTCGACGCCTACATCCTGTTCCCGGACGTCAACGCGCAAGCCAATGCCGAGTGGTATTACCTGGCGCGGGTTGCCAGCAGTTTTTGATTAGAGCCTATTCCAGTAGGGAGCGTCATCTGCTGGTAGTTCATCAGGAGCGCGGACAAGGCGTGAGGAGGACGCGTGGCGAGCCACGCGACGACGATCAACGCAGTCCCCGCTTCTGAGGGGCGCCAGCAGGGGATGTATTCATCTACTGGGATAGGCTCCTAGTGCCCGACGGACTTGGAAAACAAGTTAATCACGAGCACGCCGGCAATGATCAGCCCCAGGCCGGTCAAGGCTGGCGTATCGAGGCTCTGCTCGAACCAGAACCAGCCGACGGCGGAAATGAGCACGATGCCCACGCCCGACCAGATCGCATACACGATACCGGTAGGAATGACCTTCAAGGTCAGGGACAAGCACCAGAAGGCGATGCTGTAGCCAACCACCGTGATGACACTGGGCCACAAGCGGCTGAAGCCCTCGGACGCCTTCAAGGCGCTGGTGGCGATCACTTCGGCGATGATGGCGATGGCCAGGTAGAAATAGGTCATGGCGAGACTCATGCTGGCATCCTTTATTGTGGGCTGAGCAGTTTCAAGCCCAGGATGCCCGACACGATCAGGGCGATGCAGGCGATGCGCGCGGCGCTGGCCGGCTCGCCCAGCACCATGATGCCGAAGATGGCCGTGCCAACGGTGCCGATGCCCGTCCAGATGGCGTAGGCCGTGCCCAGCGGCAAGGTGCGCAAGGCCAGGCCCAGCATCACCACGCTGCCCACCATGGAAACCGCCGTCAGCACGGAGGGCACGAGGCGCGTAAAGCCGGCACTGTATTTGAGGCCGATGGCCCAGCCAATTTCCAGCAAACCCGCCAATACCAGAATGATCCACGCCATACTTTTCTCCCGAGGCGGCAGGGTCGTCCCCGCCATACAGCCCCCACATCGAGCGGGGTCGTCCCCACAGGAGCAAAGGGAAAAGTATACCATTGGGTGAAAAATCTTGCCCCAAGCACACTATCGCTAGTGCGGCTGCTCTAATCGAAAGTTGCCAAAAAACATGCACTTGGCAGCATAATTGCCGCATCCATTCACTTTCGGGAACAACAATGCTGCTACTGGCCCAAATCCTTACCGCTCTCATCCTGTTGCTGCACGTGTATATCGTGCTGCTGGAAACCGTGCTGTTCGATGCGCGCGGACGCAAGGTGTTTGGCCTGTCCAAGGAAAAGGCGGAGATCGTGCGTCCCGCCATGTCGAACCAGGGCTGCTACAACGGCTTTCTCGTCGCCGCGCTGGCACTGGGCTTTTTTCACCCTGACGCGGCCATCGCTTATGCATTCACCGTGTTCGGCCTGGCGTGCATCGCCGTGGCCGGCGTGTGGGGCGCGGCCACCGTCATGACGCGCATCCTCTACCTGCAAACGGTGCCTGCCGTCATCGCCTTGCTGCTGTTCCACTTCGCCTGATGCCTGCCGGGGCGGCCAGCCGGCCGCCCTTCCCCGCTCCGTGCTGCCTGCGCATACCCCATATGGGTGATGTTTCCAAAAAACATGCCCGATACAATTCCTTGTAGCAATAAAAAAGATACCACCAGATACATGGTGGCACGTCACAGTCCACAGGGGAAATCATGCAAGCACATCCAACCACCTTTGCCGTCACTTTACTCGGCTGCCTCATGCTGTCCGCCTGCGGTGGCGGTGGCAGCGACGACACCAGCTCGGGCAGCGGTTCCACCAGCGCCGGCGGCACCAGCGGCACCTCGGCAAACTGCCAGTACAGCAATCTGATCAGCGACGCGGAACGCAAGCAGGCCAGCGCCTGCGGCATCCAGGTATCGGGCAACTATGCGCAGGCCGATTCCGGCTACGACAGCGTGATCGCCGCCTGCAAGCTGGGAGAAAAAGCCAAGGCCGATGCCTACTACAGCGGCACGTACCAGAAAATGGTCGACTACGCGCGCAGCGTGAGCAAGGAACTGGGCTGCGGGCAAAACAATGGCACCACCTTGCCCAACAACACCACGGCAAGCAACTACAATTTCTGTGTCAAAAGTACCACCGTCAATGGTAAGCTCAGCTATGAAGGCGCTTGCTACGGCCCCGTCAAATCGGGCGAAGGCGGCTGTGGCGGCGGCTATAACTATGTGAGCCAGTACGCCAGCCTCAGCACGTGCACGTCCGGCGGCAAAAGCTGGCTGGAATCGCGTTAAGAAAGCCGGGCGGCCGAAGCAAAGGCCGCCCTTGTCTGTCTTGCCCACCGCTTGCCGCCATGAGGATCGCCAATGACGCCATCGCTCGCCGTCGCCAGCCAGGCACTGATTACCCTGATCTACGAAGCGGCCACACAACATGGTGCCTGGTCGCAATTCCTGGCCGCCCTGGCGCAACAGTTGCAGTCGCACGCAGGCTTGATCTGGGCCAATGATTTCAGCAACCGCTCAGTCGATGTCCAGCTGCCGGGCAGCGGTCTGGCCGCCACGTATGGCTTCGAATCGGACGCCATGGCCAGCTTTGCCAGCTATTACGGTGCGCGCAACGTCTGGCTGGAAGACGCCTCCCTGCACCGTGAAGGCGCCGTCGTCACCGGCTCCATGCTGTTTCCCGACCATTGCCTGAAGAAAACCGAATACTGGACGGACTGGCTGCGCCCGCAAGACATCTTTTATACGGCGGCGGCCATCGTCGAATTGCGCGCCGAACGCTCCACCAACGTCACCGTGGTGCGCCGCGAACGGGCGGGTGCCTACGACGCGGGCGAGCTGGCGCTGATGCGCAACCTGATGCCGCACCTGCAAACGGCCTTTGCCCTGCAGCGCAAGCTGCGCCGGCTGGAAGTGCTGTCCCAGAGTTCCACCCAGGTACTGGAATTGCTACCGTTTGGCGTGCTGCTGCTCGACGCCACGTCGCAATTGCTGTACGCCAATGAGCGGGCGCTGGCCATGACAGCTTCGACGCGGCTGCTGCAGCTGCGCGAAGGCGCGCCCCTGTATTGCCCGCGCGAAGCGGACAACGGCGCGCTGCGGCGCCTGCTGCACGAGGCCGCGCAAACGGGCACGACGGCGGCAGGCGGCCCCGGCGGCGTGCTCAATCTGAACGGACTGACGGGCGAACAGTTGCGCCTGCGCGTCACGCCCCTGCCCTCCTGGCACAGCCCATTCGGTTCGGCCAGCGCCATCGCCGTTTTCCTCAGCGACAGCAGCGACCTGATCACCTCGCTGGCCGCCACCTTGCGCAATTTCTATGGCATGACGGTGGCCGAGGCGCGCCTGACGGAAGCGCTCGTCAACGGCTATTCTCTGCAGGAATACGCCGAACGCCAGCGCATTTCCATCCACACGGCGCGCACGCAGATCAAAAGCGCCACCGCCAAGGCCGGCGCCCAGCGCCAGGTGGACCTGGTGCGCATCGTGCTGACAGGTCCGGCCGTGCTGCAACGCAATCCCCTTCCCGCCTGAATCCGTCAAAAATGCGTGCCGCCAGCACGCTTTTCATTTATATCGTAAGATAGTCATATCGTAAAACAGCGATATTAGGATTGAACAAACACGATATATACATCGCTGAAAAGCGAATTGTATGTTCAGGAGAAACAATATGGATATCGACGCCATCCACAAGGCGCTGGCCAATCCCGTGCGGCGGCAGATCCTGCAATGGCTGAAGGAGCCGGAACAGTATTTCCAGGAGCAGGATCACCCGCTGCACCTGGGCGTGTGCGCCGGCCTGATCGACCGGCGCCTGAACCTGTCGCAATCGACGGTGTCGGCACACCTGGCCAGCTTGCAGAAGGCGGGCCTGATTTCGGCCACCAAGGTGGGCCAATGGAGTTTCTTCAGCCGCAATGAAGCGACCATCCAGGCCTTTCTCGATCACATGCAGCAAGGTTTGTAACAGCAACCCCATCCACATCGCCGCACGCGGCACTCTCGACAGGAAAGACAACCATCATGGCAACTTTATTCGATCCCATCACCATTGGCAGCCTGCAACTGAAAAACCGCATCATCATGGCGCCGCTGACGCGTTCGCGCGCTGGCAATCCGGGCCGCGTGCCCAACGCCCTGATGGCCGAGTACTACACGCAGCGCGCTTCGGCCGGCATGATCATCTCGGAAGCGACGGCCGTCACGCCGCAGGGCGTGGGCTACGCCGACACCCCGGGCATCTGGTCCGAGGAACAGGTGGAAGGCTGGAAACACATCACCAAGGCCGTGCATGACGCGGGCGGCCTGATCGTGCTGCAACTGTGGCACGTGGGCCGCATTTCCGCACCACTCTTCCTCGACGGCGACCTGCCCGTGGCGCCCAGCGCCGTCAAGCCAGCCGGCCATGTAAGCCTGGTACGCCCGCAACAGGAATTCGTCACGCCGCGCGCACTCGATGCGGAAGAGATTCCCGGCATCGTCGCGGCCTACCGCCTTGGCGCGGAAAATGCGAAAAAAGCGGGCTTCGACGGCGTGGAAATCCATGGCGCCAATGGTTATCTGCTCGACCAGTTCCTGCAAGACAGCACCAACTTGCGCACCGACAACTATGGCGGGTCGATAGAAAACCGTGCCCGGTTGATGCTGGAAGTGACGGACGCGTGTATCGAGGTATGGGGCGCGGACAAGGTCGGCATGCACCTGGCGCCGCGCCGCGATGCGCACGACATGGGCGATTCCGACCCGCACGCCACTTTCGGCTACGTGGCACGCGAACTGGGCAAGCGCGGCATCGCCTTCATCTGCGCGCGCGAAGCGCTTGGCGACGACCGCCTGGGCCCGTACCTGAAACAGGAATTCGGCGGCGTGTACATTGCCAACGAAAAAATGGACAAGGCGGCGGCCGAAGCCCTGCTGGCCAAGGGCGAAGCCGATGCCGTCGCCTTTGGCCTGTGGTTCATCGCCAACCCCGACCTGCCCATCCGCCTGCACAGCGACGCGCCATTGAACCCGCTGAACCCGGCAACCCTGTACGCGCCGGACGCGGCCGGCTACACGGACTACCCGGCGCTGGCGGCCCACGGCTGAACGGCGCCCTGAGCGGCACCCTGAGCAGCAACTAGCGGCTCCCCCCGGCGGCGGGCGCAACGATACGAACGCAAAGGACTGCGTGACGATCGCGGCGCCCGCCGTTTTTTCTGCCCTTCAGCGCCATCGGCGCCGAGCTGGCCTTGCCGGACGGCGCGCCTGCACGCTGCTGAAGACACGGCGTATCACCTCGGCCGGCACCGCGTGCTCGCGCAAATAGGCCGTCGCCACCGTTCGCCCCAGCGCATGATGAAACGCCACGCCCCGCTCGACGAGCTCGGCCATCACTTTGTCCGTTCGGACTTGCTGCCCATGTCCATCATCGATATTGTTTTTCATGCCATGGCTCCCTATCGGGTGGATCAACCTTGCATCAAGTTTTGACCACATTGTGCGCATTTAGTGCCCGACACCGTGACAAAGCATCGTTAAAATAGGGGCAGCAACGGCCGCGGCACCGCATGAATAGCGGCCTCGGCTGCTTGTCGCCACCGCCAGCCCCGTATAGAATGCCTGCGCAGAATTTTTGCTTCAAGGAAAATGGCCACCAGCGCCATCCCATTAAGAACAGTGTCACTGAAGGGTATCAATGGACGATTTATTTGTACAAGCGGGCGACTTGCCGACCTGGCACCAGCGCTGCGCGCTGCGCGTGCTGCACCTGTTTGGCTGGCGCATGCGCTTTCGCCCCTTGCCGGGGCCGCGCGGCATCGCCGTCGTCTACCCGCACACGTCCAACTGGGATTTCATCGTCGGCCTGTTCGGCAAATGGGCGCTGTCGCTGCCGTTCCGCTGGCTGGCCAAGGATTCGCTGTTCCGCGGCCCCATGGGCAAGGTGCTGCGCTACCTGGGCGGCGAACCCGTCGACCGCAGCACCACCAGCGGCACGATACAGCGTCAGGCCGAACGCATGCTGGCGGCCGACTGGTACTGGCTGGCCATCACGCCGGAAGCGACGCGCAGCTACCGCCCCAACTGGAAAAGCGGCTTTTATCACCTGGCCGTCGCAGCCAAGGTGCCCTTGCTGCTGGTCTACATCGACTACCCGAACAAGGTGCTGGGTGTCGTCGACCATTTATATCTGACGGGCGACAAGGATGCCGACATGGCTGCGATTGCCGCCGTGTATGCGGACCACCAGGGCTTGCATCCTGAAAAGGCGGCGCCCATCGTGCTGTCGGAACGCCGCCCCGGCGCCTAAGCAACTCCCATCAGCACCACGCCGGCGGCCGTCAAGGCCACGCCGGCCACCCGCAGCATGCGCTCGGCCAGCACCTGGCCGGTGAAACGTCCGGCCCACAGCAGGATGGCCGAGGCCAGCATGAAGCCGCAGGCGGCCGAGGCGGCCGGCAATTCCTGGCCATGCGCATTGCCATGCGCCAGCGCAAACAGGCCCACCAGTCCCATGCCCAGCCAGTTCGGCAAGGCCAGCGCCAGCGCGATAGCCAGCCCTACCAGCGCCACCGTGGCGGCGATGCCCGTTTCCAGCCCGGGTACCGTCAAGCCCGCCATGCCGGCCAGCGCGCCAAGCAGCATCATGCCGAGAAACGTCGCGGGCTGGGCCAGGCCGCGGCGCTGCTGGCCGCCCCAGATGCCCACGCCCAGCATGGCCAGCAAATGGTCGATGCCCGTGAACGGATGGGCGAACCCGGCCAGGAATCCCACGCTCTCGCCATGGCCGGGATGCGCCATGGCGGGCACGGCCAGCAGGCACAGGGCAGCCACGGCGGCCGTTTTCTTCATCAGTCTTGCAGTCATTGCAGCTCCTTGCCTGGTTGATCGAGCAAACCTTGCTCGCGGATAAAATCGATGACCACCTGCACGCCGTCGCCGCTGCGCAGGTTGGTAAATACGAAGGGGCGCGCGCCGCGCATGCGCTGGGCGTCCTGCGCCATGATGTCGAGATTGGCGCCCACATACGGTGCCAGGTCCGTCTTGTTGATGATCAGCAAATCAGAACGCGTGATGCCGGGCCCGCCCTTGCGCGGGATTTTTTCACCGCCCGCCACGTCGATCACGTAAATCGTCAGGTCCGACAATTCCGGGCTGAAAGTGGCGGCCAAATTGTCTCCGCCCGATTCGACGAGGATCAAATCGAGGTTGGGAAAATCCGCCTGCATGCGCGCGATCGCTTCCAGGTTGATGGACGCATCCTCGCGGATGGCCGTGTGCGGGCAGCCGCCCGTCTCCACCCCCATCAGGCGCTCGGCCGGCAAGGCATCGGCGCGCAGCAGGATTTCCATGTCTTCCTTGGTGTAGATGTCATTCGTGATGACGGCCATGTCGTAGCGCTCGCGCATGCCCTTGCACAGCATTTCGCACAGGGCCGTCTTGCCCGAGCCGACGGGCCCGCCGATGCCCACGCGCAGCGGATTGGAAGTGATCGATGTCATAGTATGGTCTCTCGTTGTAGTGTTCAGGAACGGTACAGGCGGCTGTACTGCACTTCGTGGCGCATCGACAGCAGCGACAGGCCGGGCGCCCAGTTGCCCATCTCGTCGTCTGGCAAGGTTTGCGCCGTCAGGGCCGCCGCTTCCAAGTCCGGGCGCAGCGACAGCAGCAGGCGCTGCCCTGCCACCTGCCCCAGCGGCACGGATTTCACGCAAACGAGCACCTGGTTTTCCGCCCAGGCGAACAGCATGGCCAGCAGCGCCTCTTCGGGGGGAATCGCCAGTGCCGCCACGGCGCAGGCATACGCTGTCGGCAAGGCCACTTCCGGCTGGCCCTGCAGCATGTCGATCAGGACGCCGTCGGCCACGCCCAGTTCGGCCAGCAGCTTGGTCAAGGAATAGCCCATCTGGATGGTTTCGGCGCGAAATTCCGCCGTGTCGCGCGACGCGATGAAACGCTCGCTCCAGCGCTGCACGGCGCGCAAATCCTGCGCCTCGAACGCCTGCATCAGCCGCCAGCACAAAGGCGCTTCCCAGCGCGCCACCACCTGCGCCAGATGCTCGGCGATCCATTCGCGCGCCGTGACCGCGTCGTGCACCAGGCTTGACTCCAGCGCCGCTTCCAGCCCCTGCGAATAGCTGTAGGCGCCGATCGGCAAGGCCGGGCTGGCGAACTGCAGCAAATGCAGCAGGGCCGATGCCTGCATCACGCAGCGCCTGGCACATCGCCGGGACGGTGGATTTTCTGCCGCAGCGGCACGGGCGCCAGCAAGTGCTGGCCGTGGCCGTCGTGGTGGCCATGGCCGCCGCCGTATGCGCCCGCCTCGGGCTCGAACGGTGCGCTTTCTTCCGTCACCATCGCCTGTAAGCCTTCGAGCATCTCCTTCAATACGACGTCCTTGCGGATGCGCAAAAAGCCGTCGCCCACCTGCGCCTGCGTATGGCGGTTCCCCAGGTGGAAAGCGCAACGCAGTAGGGTGTGCGCATCGGCGCATTGCACCAGATAGGTCGGCTCGCGCGCGGCAACGATCCGCACCACCTGCCCTTCCGGCCCCGTCATGCGTTCGCCGTCGCGCAGCACCGTGCCGCGCACGGTGAACACGGCCACGTCGTCGCCATTCGACAGCACGGCGCGCAGCCGGCATTTTTCGCGCTGGTCGTAGGGCAACACAAGTTGGGCAAACGGCGTACGTTCATCGCCAGGTCCCAGTTTGGTATGCAAAGTCAGCATGCTTGTCTCCTGCTTAAAATAGAAAATAGCGCTGCGCCATCGGCAGCACGGCGGCCGCTTCGCACACGAGCAGCTGGCCGTCGGCGCGCACGGCGTAGGTTTCCGGGTCCACTTCCATGTGCGGCGTGGCGCTGTTGTGGATCATGTCGTGCTTGCGCAAGCCGCGCATGTTCTTCACGGCGATGACGGATTTGTTCAGTTTCAGCTGATGCCCGATATCGAGGTCGTAGGCTGCCTGCGAGACAAAGGTAAACGACTTTTTCAGGCCCCCGCCGAAGGCGCCGAACATCATGCGGTAGTGCACGGGCTGCGGCGTGGGGATCGACGCGTTCGGGTCGCCCATCTGCGCAGCCGCGATCATGCCGCCCTTCAGAATCATCGACGGCTTGACGCCGAAAAAAGCCGGCTTCCACAGCACGATGTCGGCGATCTTGCCCGCCTCGATGGAGCCCACCACGTGCGCAATCCCGTGCGTGATGGCCGGATTGATCGTGTACTTGGCGATGTAGCGCTTGGCGCGGAAGTTGTCGCTGCGCGCCGTGTCGGGCGCCAGCGCACCCCGCTGCACCTTCATCTTGTGCGCCGTCTGCCAGGTGCGCATGATCACCTCGCCCACTCTCCCCATCGCTTGCGAGTCGGACGACATCATCGAGATGGCGCCGATGTCGTGCAGGATGTCTTCGGCAGCGATGGTTTCGCGGCGGATGCGCGACTCGGCAAACGCCACGTCTTCGGCAATGGCCGGATCCAGGTGGTGGCACACCATCAGCATGTCCAGGTGCTCGTCGAGCGTGTTGACGGTGAATGGGCGCGTCGGGTTGGTCGACGAGGGCAGCACGTTGGACTGGCCCACGGCGGCGATGATGTCTGGCGCATGGCCGCCGCCCGCCCCTTCCGTGTGGAACGTGTGGATGGTGCGGTCCTTGAAGGCGGCCAGCGTGTGCTCGAGAAAACCGCCCTCGTTGAGGGTATCGCTGTGCAGCGCCACCTGGATATCCATGCGGTCCGCGACGGACAGGCAGTTGTCGATGGCGGCCGGCGTGCTGCCCCAGTCTTCGTGCAGTTTCAGGCCGATGGCGCCCGCGCGCACCTGCTCTTCCAGCGGCAGCGGCAAGCTGACGTTGCCTTTGCCCATGAAGCCCAGGTTCATGGGGAAGGCATCGGCCGCCGCCAGCATCGCGTGCAAATGCCACGGTCCCGGCGTGCAGGTGGTGGCGGCCGTGCCCACGGCCGGTCCCGTGCCGCCGCCCAGCATGGTGGTCACGCCGCTCATCAGCGCTTCTTCGATCTGCTGCGGGCAGATGAAGTGGATGTGCGTGTCGACGCCGCCGGCCGTGATGATCATGCCTTCGCCGGCGATGATCTCGGTGGCGCCGCCGATGGCCAGGGTCACGCCAGGCTGGATGTCCGGATTGCCCGCCTTGCCGATGCCGAAGATCAGGCCGTTCTTCAAGCCGATGTCGGCTTTGACGATGCCCCAGTGGTCGAGGATGACGGCATTCGTGATGACGGTATCCATCACCTCGGCCGCGCAGCGCTGCGACTGGCCCATGCCGTCGCGGATCACCTTGCCGCCGCCGAATTTCACCTCTTCGCCGTAGATCGCATAGTCATGCTCGATCTCGATGAACAGTTCCGTGTCGGCCAGGCGGATGCGGTCGCCCTTGGTGGGGCCGAACATCTCGGCATACGCGCTGCGGGGAATGCTGGCCATCTCAATCCTTTCCCGGTGGTGTGTCTTGCAGTTCGCCCATCACTTCGCCATTGAAGCCATAGACCTTGCGCTCGCCCGCCAGCGCCACCAGTTCCACCGTGCGCTGCTGGCCCGGCTCGAAGCGCACGGCCGTGCCGGCCGTGATGTTCAGGCGCATGCCGTAGGCGCGCCAGCGCTCGAAAGCCAGCGCCGGGTTGACTTCAAAAAAGTGGAAGTGCGAGCCGACCTGTATCGGCCGGTCGCCCCGGTTGGCCACCACCACGGTGGCCGTGGCGCGCCCGGCATTCAAGCTGATTTCGCCTTCTTCCAATTGGTATTCGCCTGGGGTCATGAGGGGCTCCTTCTCAAAAAACTACGGTATCGGGTGGTGCACGGTCACCAGCTTGCTGCCATCGGGGAAGGTCGCTTCCACCTGGATGTCGGGGATCATCTCGGCGATGCCGTCCATGACGTCGGCGCGCGAGAGGATCTTGGTACCGTCCGACATCAGCTGCGCCACCGACTTGCCATCGCGCGCGCCTTCCATGATGGCGGCGCTGATCAGTGCCACCGCTTCCGGATAATTCAATTTCAAGCCGCGCGCCAGGCGCCGTTCAGCCAGCAGCGCGGCCGTAAAAATGAGCAGCTTGTCTTTTTCGCGGGGAGTCAGGTCCATGGTTTTCCTTGTTCTTTCCTGATTAAGTGTTCCAGATGCGGGGTACGACGGCATCGCGTCCCAGCATGGCGGGGCGCAGCAGCTGCCAGGCGGCCAGCATGACGCGGCGCGCCGCCTCGCTGTCGCCGCACAGCAGGCGCACCACCACCAGCGATTTCATGTGCGTGGCGCCAAACGCGGCGCCGGCCGGCACGGCGATCCCGCGCACGGCCGCCAGCACGGCGGCAGGAACGGGGGCGCCGACGGCGATCAGGGTGGCGCACACAGTGTGGCCCGCCAAGCCCAGTGGGCTGGCCATCAGCGCGCCGCCGCCAGCCAGCACACCCTGTTCCCACCACAGCAGCTTGCCGCCACGGCGAATCTGCACCTGCTGGCTGATGCTGCCCGTATTGAAAACTTCGCCCGAGGCGCTGCGGCCCAGGCAGACGATGTCGCAGCCGATGTAGCGGGCTTCCGGCGCCAGTTCCACTTCGTGGCGCAGGCGCACGCACGCCTGGTCGAAGAAAATGCTTTCCTGTGGCAGCCACTCGATGGCCGCGCCGCTACCGGCGCGCAGCACGATGTGCTGGCCCGAGACATGGCCATTGGCGCGGTACCATTTGGCCGCGCCCGGCGACGTGAGCAAGGCGTGCGCGCCCTCGCCCACCGTGGCGTCGACTGCCAGCTGGTCGCCGCCCACGACGCCGCCGGGCGGATGGATGATGATGGCGTGGCAGACGGCGCCGCCTTCCGGGTACAGGGGCTTTTGCACGCGAAGGGGGCCGCTATGCGTGCGCTCGACGAGGCGGCTGACGCCATCGTGCAAGGCAAAGCCCAGGCGCAGCTGCGCCTGCCAGGCGCTGTGCGCGCTGGCTGGTAAAGGCGTGACTGGTCGGGTGCTGTCTGGCATGCGGGGCAATCGCGTAAATAAGCGATTACCTAAGCAGGATATGTGCCAGCGTCAGGGGAAGGAAAAGTGAGAATCGTGCACCGCGCTGCGGCGGGCGCACCGGCATGGTGCATCTGCCGCACCGCGGCGCTCAGGCCACGGCCACTGTTACGGCCAGGGTGCGCCGTTCGCGCAGCAAGGCCGTGAAGGCTTCCGCGGCCAGGGGGCGGCTGAAAAAATAGCCCTGCATTTCATCGCAGCCGTGTTCCGTCAGGAAGTCGACCTGTTCGCGCGTTTCCACGCCTTCGGCGATGACGCGCATGTCGAGGTTGTGCGCCAGCGAGATGACGGAACGGGCGATAGCCGCGTCGCTGCTGCTGGTGGTGACGTCGTCGACGAAGGATTTGTCGATCTTCAGCACGTCGATGGGAAAGCGTTTCAGGTAGCCGAGGCTGGAATAGCCGGTGCCGAAATCGTCGAGCGAAATGCCCACGCCGATATCCTTCAGGCGCGTGAGGGCCGCCACGGCCTTGTCCGGGTCGCCCATCACCGTGCTTTCCGTGATCTCGATGCCGAGGCAGGCGGGCGCGATACCGTATTTGCGCAAGGCCGCCTCGACGAACGGCACCGTGCGGTCCTGTGCGAACTGTTTGCCGGACAGGTTGACGGCCACCTTGATGCTGCCCAGGCCAGCGTCGTGCCAGGCGCGGATTTGCGCACACACGCTTTCGAGCACCCATTCGCCGATGGCCGTGATCGAGCCGTATTCCTCTGCCAGTGCGATGAACAGGCCGGGCGGCACCTTGCCCAGCACCGGGTTATCCCAGCGCAGCAGGGCTTCCGCGCCCAGCAAGGCACCCGTGCGCAAGCACATCTGCGGCTGGTAGTGCACTTCGAATTCATCGCGGCAGATGGCGCCGCGCAGCTGCTGCTGCATCGCCAGGCGGGCGCGGATATCGCTGCCCATGCGCTCCGTGAAGAAGGCGTAATGGTCGCGCCCCATTTCCTTGGCGCGCACCAGGGCCGTGTCGGCGTGGCGCAGCACGTCATCGAGGCTGTCGCCGTCGGCCGGACACATGGCGATGCCGATGCTGGTCGTCAGCGCCAGGCGTTCGCCATCGACGCTGAGTTCTTCGCGCAAGCCGGCCAGGATCGTTTGCGCCAGCCCCAGGGTACGCCCCAGCAGGGCATCGTCCTGCAGCAGGATCTGGAATTCGTCGCCGCCCTGGCGCACCACCGTGTCGCCTTCGCGCACGCAGCCGGACAGGAAACGCGCCACCACTTGCAGCGCCTTGTCGCCGACGGCCTGGCCGTGCGAATCGTTGATATTCTTGAAACGGTCCAGGTCGAGGCACATCAGCACCACCTGCTGGCTGTCGCGCACGGCGTTCGCACGCGCCTGCTCGAAGCGCTCGCGCAGCAGCACGCGGTTCGGCAAACCGGTCAGCGCATCGTGGTAGGAAAGGAAATCGATCAGATGCTGCTCGGCCTTGCGTTCGCTGATGTCGAGGAATACGCCGATATAGTTGACGACGGCGCCATCGGGTCCGTGCACGGTGGAGACGCTGAGCAGGCAGGGATAGGTATCGCCGCTCTTGCGCCGCGTTTGCACCTCGCCCGACCAGCAGCCGCTGCTGCGCAAGCCCTGGCGCAGGGCCAGCAGCACCGCTTCGCCCGTGTATTCGGCGTGCAGGCGCATGATGTCCGTACCCACCACTTCCTGCGCCGCGTAGCCGGTGATGCGCGTAAAGGCGGGATTGGCCGTGACGATGACGCCGGCCGCATCGGTGATCAAGATGGCGTCCTGGGTCGCTTCGAAGACCTGGCCCGACAGGCGCAGCAATTCTTCATTCGCGCGGCGGATCTGCACTTCGCGCGCCAGTGTGCTGGCCACTTGCTCCAGTTCGGCCGTGCGTTCGGCCACCCGCCGTTCCAGGTTGGCGCGCTCCTGCGCCAGTTGCAGCTGCGCCCGCGCCAGGCGCACGTGGGCGTCGGTGCGGGCGAGGATTTCCTCGGCCTGGAAGGGTTTAGCGATGAAATCGACGGCGCCCAGCGCAAAGCCGCGCACCTTGTCGTCCGTATCGTACTGGGCCGACAGGAAGATCACCGGCACCTGGCACAGGGACGGTATCTCCTTCAGGCGGCGGCACACTTCAAAGCCGTCGAGGCCGGGCATGCGCACGTCGAGCAGGATCAGCTCAGGCGGGCGCGCCTGAGCCGTCCACAGAGCCAGCTCACCGTTCGGCGCCTGGCGCACGGCATAGCCGGCGCCGCCCAGCAAATCGCTCAACAGCTTCAGCGAAGCCGGCGTATCTTCAACGATCAGTACTTCGCCCTTCGAGTTCACTTCCGAAAAATCGCGGTGCATGTAGCAGTTCTCTCAGCTTTGGATGAGGCGCGGCGGTCGGTTGCCACGCTGGACAAGACATTTCTTTGCGATGAACTACGTACTATCATCATAATCTTTATTGCAATTTAGCACCATCCATCGACGGTACTTAGTCGTTCTTTTCAGCGAATCCGATGTTGTCAGCCCACACTTTCAAGCGTGCGCCAGCACGCCTTCATTCTCCAGCAAGTCGCACAGCTGGCGGTACTGATGCTGGTCAAGCATGGCCTGCAGCGGCGCCAGCAAGGGCGCCGCCGCCGCGGGCAGGGCCGCCAGCAGCTGCGCCACCCTGGCCAGGTTCAATTCGCGCAGCGCCACCAGCAAGGCGGCGCGCTCTTCCCCGGTCAACAGCAGCAAATCTTGCGCCCGCAGTGCCGGCCGCGCCTCGGGCGCCGGCGACACCGGCTGCGGCAAGGGCACCTGCAGCGGCGCCTCGGCCGCCTGCGCGGGAATGCTGAAGCTGAAGACGGCGCCCTGCCCCGGCGTCGATTCCACCGTCAGTTCGCCTTTCATCAGCTGCACGAATTCGCGCGAGATGGCCAGGCCCAGGCCCGTGCCATCTTTCGGTCCCGCGCTGTCGGCCTGCACGAAGGGCTCGAAAATGCGCTGCTGGTCTTCCGGGGCGATGCCGATACCCGTGTCGCTGACGGCGAACGACAGCATCCATTGATCGCCATCGCGCCGCTCGCCGCGCACGCGCAGGGTGACTTCGCCGCCGCCGGCAAACTTGACGGCGTTCGACATCAGGTTCAGCAGCACCTGGCGCAAGCGCGTCGCGTCGAGCAGCACGGCCTCCGGCAGGCCCGCGCAATCGAGGCGCAAAGCCAGCCCCTGCTGCTCGGCGCGCATGCCCAGCATGTCCATCACTTCCTGCAACAGGGGCGCCAGCGCCACCACGGCCGTCTGCGCCTGCAGGCGCCCCGCCTCGCCCTTCGACAGTTCTAGGATTTCATTGATCAGGGTGAGCAAATGATTGCCGGAGCGGTGGATGATGGCCAGGTTGCGCTTTTCATCGTCGTGCATATTGGGCGAGGCGGCCATCAGGCGCGAAAAGCCGATCACGGAATTCAAGGGCGTGCGAAGTTCATGGCTCATGTTCGCCAGGAAGGTGCTCTTGGCGCGGTTCGCCGCCTGCGCCTGGCTGACGGCCACCGACAGGGCGCTCGTGCGCTCGGCCACCAGTTCTTCCAGGTGATGGCGGTGGCGCAGCAGTTCCAGTTCGGCCTCGCGGTGCGCCGTGATGTCGTAGTTCGACCCCACCAGGCGCATGGGCTGGCCCTGCCCGTCACGGAAGATCACGGCGTCGACCTTGATGTAGCGGATGGCGCCATCGGGCCACAGGATGCGGTATTCGTGCGTGAACGCCTGGCCGGCGCCCAGCGCGGCGCGCAGGGCCTCCTTGGCGGCCGGCACGTCGTCGGGCATCAACGCCGCGCGCCAGATCGCCGCCGGCGCCGTGCCGCTGTCCGCATCTGCCCTGAACTGCGCGTACATCTGCTCGTCCCACTGCAAGGCGCCGTTGATCACGTTCCAGTCCCAGATGCCGATGCTGGCCGCGCCGGTGGCCATCTGCACGCGTTCCTCGCTGCGCTGCAAGGCGCGGTAGCGGCTGTCGAGCAGCGCCACCATGTCGCGGATGGAACGGTACAGCGTGCGCAGCTCGCCCAGGAACCACGCTTTCGGCGGCGTGCCGAACGCTTCACCCTGCCCCGCCTGGATGCCGGCCGCATACTGGCCGATCGCCTTCAGGGGCTTGAGCATCAAACACCACATGAGCAGCCAGATGCTGGCCACGAGGATCACGTCGAGCGCCACGATCATGGCGCCGATGCCCAGCGCGCGCTGCCGCAGCTGCGCGTGCAGCAAAGCAGGCGTCGCATACACGGCAACGCTGCCGATGACTTGCCCGCCCATCGTCACGGGACGCCGCTGCACCAGCCAGTCCGGCTCCGCGGACAGCGAGGAAAAGCTGCCGATGGCGCCGTCCGCGGTGCGGCGCAGGACCAGCGCTTCCTTGCCGATGCCCGGCGTCAGCGAGCTGGCCACCAGGTCGCGCTTGCCCAGCATGCTGCGCATGATGGCCTGCATCTGCTTTTCATCGAGATTCCACAAGGGCAGTTCGATGGCCACGGCCAGCTGGTCCGCGCTGACGGACAGGCTGCGCTGCAGCTGCTGCCAGCGCTGCTCGCGTTCGGACTGGTAAAACAGCACGGCAAACACCAGCAGCAGCGCGGTGACGACAAAGGTCAGCGCCACGCTGACGGCCAGCACGATGGACACGCCGCCCAGGCGCGCGCCCTTGGATGGGTGAAGCGTCATGCGTCTTCGCCCTGCGGCTCGCTGGCCAGCTGCGCCAGCAAGGCGCACAGTGGCTGGTATTGATGCTGTTCCAGCATGGCGGCGATGTGCGCGGCCAGCTGCGGCAGGCCGGTCGCCACGCCGGCCAGCACGATGGCACTGCGCCGCAAATCGAGGGCTTGCACGGATGCGAGCAGCGCCTGGCGTTCGTCCGCGCCCAGCTGGCCCAGCGACTGCTGCAGGTCAAATGGCGCGACCGGCACGCGTGGCGGCACGGCGCCGGTGCGCTGGAAGCGCACGCCCAGCTGCTGCTCCAGCATGGCGAACAGGTGTTCCTGCTCGATCGGCTTGCGCAGGAAGCCGTCGGCGCCAGCCGCCAGCGCTTCCTGCTTTTCTTCCTCGAAGGCGGAGGCGGTCATAATCACCAGGCGCGGCTGCACCAGCGCTGGCTGCGCGCCCAGCCAGCGCGTCAGCGCCAGGCCATCCATGTCAGGCATGCGCCAGTCGCTGAGCACGATGTCGTAGCGCTGCGCCGCCAGCATGGCTTGCGCCTGCACGCCGCCCGCCGCTTCCTGCAGCTGGAAGCCCAGCGGCTCCAGCAAGCCGGTCAGCAGCTTGCGGCAGTTGTCGTCATCGTCGACCAGCAGCACCGTGCGCCCGCGCTGGGCCGCCGGCAAGCGCGCCACGCGGCCCGGCGCCAGCGGCGCGACGGCCGGGCACTGTACGCGGGGTGCGCGCAAGTCGAAATGGAACATGGAGCCGGCCCCCAGGGTCGATTCGACGCGCAACTCGCCGCCCATCAGGCGCACGAATTCGCGCGAAATGGTCAGCCCCAGTCCCGTGCCGGCCTGCGCCACGGCGCTGTCGGCCTGCACGAACGGTTCAAAGATGCGCTCCAGGTCTTCTTCCGCGATGCCGCTGCCCGTATCGCGCACGGCAAAGGCCAGCGCCACTTGCCCATCGTCCTCCGCCTGGCAGGCCAGCGACAGGGTCACGCTGCCCTGCTTGATGAACTTGAGCGCGTTCGACAGCAAATTGAGCAGCACCTGGCGCAGCTTGGCGCCATCGAGGCGCACCAGCGGCGGCACGCCAGCACGTTCGAGCCGCAGCGCGATGCCCTGGTCGCTCGAACGCATGCGCACCATCTCGAGCACTTCGTCGAGCAAGCCATTCAAATCCACGGGCCCCGCCTGCAGCTGCATGCGGCCCGCCTCGATTTTCGACAATTCCAGGATGTCGTTGATCAAGGTGAGCAAATGGTGGCCGGCGCGGTTGATAATGGCCAGGTTATGCTTTTCTTCCTCGAACATGCTGCTCGAATCGGCCATCATCTGCGAAAAGCCGATCACGGAATTCAAGGGCGTGCGCAACTCGTGGCTCATGTTGGCGAGGAAGACGCTTTTAGCGCGGTTCGCCGATTCGGCCTCGGTGACGGCCACCGACAGGGCGGCCGTACGCTGCTGCACCAGTTCCTCCAGGTGGTCGCGGTAGCCGAGCAGTTCCTGCTCGCTTTGCTTGCGCTCGGAAATGTCGACGATACCGCTGCGCACCAGGCGCCGCCCTTCCATCGGCAAGCGCACCAGCCGCACTTCGCAAGGGAAGATGCTGCCGTCGGCGCGCCGCACATTGCGCTCGACCAGGATGGGTTCACCGAGCATGGCGCGGCGCAGATGCTCTTCCATCATCAGTCCCAGCGGCAGACCATCGGGCTGCTCGCCCGTGTACAGGTCGAACGGCCCGCGCGCCAGCAGCGCTTCGCGCGACATGCCCAGCATGCGCTGCGCACTGCTGTTGGCGTCGATAAAACGGTCCAGGTCCAGGTCATACACGACGATGGCTTCGGGCGCATGCTCGACGAGGATGCGGAAGCGCTGCTCGCTTTCGCGCGCATCGCCCTCGGCGCGGCGCAAACGGCGGCGCTGCAGCAGCAAGGCGCTCAGCATGCACGCCATGGCGAGAAACACGGCGCCAGCCGACAGCACGGCCGCGCGGTGCTCGTGCCACAGCTGCGGCGGACGGTTGAAGAACAGGGTGTTCGGCGGCAGCCGGCTGATGTCGGCATCCCAGCGCTGCAGCTGCTCCCAGTCATACATGGGCACGGGACGGACCGGCGGCAGCAAGGCACCCGGTGCGGCTGGCGCCTTGCCGGCCAACACGGCCAGCGACATCCGCGCCACCTGCTGCGCGGCCCCTTCGATGTGCAGGATGGAGCCGCCGAGGATGCCCTTGCCCACGTTTGTGTTGTACATGCCGAAGGCGGGCACGTTCGCCAGCCGCGCCAGTTCCCCGGCAAACTGCACGGGCGTGGCGATGGCGCCGTCCACGTCGCGGTTGACATTGCCCGTCACCAGCAGCGTATCGGCGGGCAGGCGCGCCACCTTCGCGCGCATCTGCGCCAGGGTCAGGCCGTCGAGATACTCCATGAAAACGATACCCTGCCACGCCTGCGCCGCCTGCTGCATGCTGCGCTTCAAGGCCTGGTCGGCCTCGCTGGCACCGACGGCCATGACGATGGTTTTGGTTTCAGGGAACAGCGCCATCGCTTGCGCCAGGGTGCCGGGAAAATCGACGTTCGCCTTTTGCTGCCAGATGGCCAGCGGGCTGCCTACCGGCAAGGCCTTGCCCGAGGTGTTAATCGCCAGCACGGGCACGCCGCGCGCCAGCGGCGCCAGGTCCGACAGCAAAAAATCGAGCGCCGGCTGCTGCATGGCAACGATCAGGTCAGCCTTGCGCCCCATCATCTGGGTGTATCTTAAAAGCAACAAATCACGCATCTCGTTGCGCAGCGCCGGGTCGCCCTGGGTATTGAGGTTCAGGTGCTCGACCATGATGTCTTCGCTGGCCAGGCCCGCTGCGGCCATGGCGGCCACGTAAGTGCGCGTGTACGATTCCACGCCAGCGCGGCCGTAATCGTAGGCGTTGAGGACCAGCACGCGCTGCCCCTGGTGCGGCGGCGCGGCCGGCACGGCCGCAGGGGCCGCGGCAACACACAACGCCAGCAGCAATGCGCGGCCGCAGCGGCGCACCGCCGCCTTGCCCATCCCGCCGCCAGGCACATCACGCATCATTCGCCATGCCCATGCTCACTCTCGCTGTCACCATGTTTCACCATTGCGCTGACTGTTCAGCGACCGACACTTACAAAAACATGATAACGTCAACTGCCGGGGCAAGTCTATTGCTTAGGGCAATCTTTTGTCAAAACAACCATCGTTACGCGGCGGTACCGCTGATGCCGAACAATTCCAGCTTCAGCCCTTTTATGCCAGACGGCACATAAATCGCAATCGCCTGGGCCTTGATCATGCTGTCATAAATGCTGCCCTTGTTATCGATCGAAAAGTAATAGGTATTGGGCCGCACTGGCACTTCAGCAGGAACCTGGGCCATATGACGCAAGTCGGCACCCGGAAGTGCCCTGCCAAGCAATAGTTCGATATTGTCCGGAGACGATATTTTGAACTGCAACGGCACCGTGGCAACCAGTTCCAGCGCCGGCATATCGGCGTTGACCGCAAGGCAGAGTTCAGTCTGACGGTCAATCCGCTTGGCATCGAGCAAACCGTGATAGTGGGTGTTTTGTTGCGTGTCGTTGGACAGTGCAATCGGGAAGTAACGCGACAGGAGCACCGTATCGATCAAGTCGCGAATGATGCCATCGAGCTTGCCGAAACCGGGAGCCGCGTCATCGTGACAATACGCCGGCAAGTCGCTCAGCGTGTACTTTTTCGAGAACGTCATCAAGCCGCCGGCCAATGCCATCAATTTTTCAAACAAATACACGGGATGGTGGCGCCGGTAACTGGCGCAATGGCTGAGCGTGGCGCTGGCCGTGCTCAATGTATTGAGCATCCAGAATGAGGAAACATCCCCGCCATGAAATTCAACCGTATTGTTACCGGGTTGACGGTGGCGACTGTACAGCGCCTCGATTTTCGCGCCCATGCGGTCGATCAGCGAATCGAGCATTTTCTGCAGCGAAGACTCGGCGCAGATGGTCAGACCAGGTGGAATGAAGGAGGCATCGATTTCAAAGCTGCCATTGCCAGCGCGGTACAAACGGATCACCGGGATGGCAAGATAATCATGGAGCGGGTCCAGTTGCGACAGCAGATACACGCGCTTCTTCAGGTAAGCCACATCGATGCTGACTGCCTCGCTGTACAGATCCGGGGTTTCGATATCCGCCTGGACATAGCGCGCGCCGGCAGAACTCACATTGCCGCCGTGTGCCTGCAGCGTCGGCAACGCGGCGTAAAAAGTGAAACTATGTTCACTGGAAGGCAGCTTGGACAGGTCAACCGCACTGGGCAATACATCGCCAAGCGGCGCCTCAAAGAATTCTCCATCCTGAAAGACGAGCGACATGGCGTCCGCCCGCAGGCTATTGTTGGCCAGTGCATCCACATTCCAGCTGACGCCGTGCACACCCCATAGATGTGGATTGATGAGTGAAGCCAGACGCTGCAAGCGCGCTTCATGGTAGCGATCCAGCTGCTGGAATTGCTGGGGGCCGATGGCCAGCCCCTCGGACCACAGTAATTTGGATGGCAATGTCATGGCGTTCTCCATGTTGGCTGTTGGAATCATGCTGCCTTGCCAGTCTGATGTTGCCAGTTTGAAAGTCCTTGATGTTGCGCAGCAACCCTGTTCAATTATTGCGCAAACGCAATTTACCTTGGAGCAAACGCTCGGATACTGGCTATTCCGCCGCGAAGACACAGGAAAAGAGAGATGGAGGACTTGCTGCCGTATTTCGAACGCGAGCTGGTGATGCTAAGGCGGCATTGCCGTGAGTTCTCCGAGCGCTATCCGAGAATCGCCGGCAAATTGCACATGTCCGGCGAGTCTTGCGAGGATCCGCACGTCGAACACTTGATCGAATCGGTGGCCATGCTGGCGGCACGCATCTCGAAACGGCTCGATGACGACTACCCGCAATTTACCGAAGCCCTGTTCGAAGCCCTGTTTCCACATTATCTGCGCCCCTTCCCATCGTCCACCATCGTCCATCAGTCTGTCCCAGAGGCTGGAGCGGGTGTAATGCACCTGCCGGCCGGCAGTGAAATGGACGCAATGCCTGTGCGTGGCGTGCGCTGCCGCTTCAAGACGGTCTACGACATGACGACCGGAGCATCGGTACTGGAAAGCGCGGTTTTCGATGCGATGATCAAGCCGCCGCCAGGCGTACGCCTGCCAGCATCAGCCAGTTCCTCACTGAACATCGGCATCCGGCATCTCGACGCAGCGCCCGCGTCACTGCGCGTTTTCATCGATGGCGAAGCTTCTTTTTCCGCCGCCTTGCGCGATGCCCTGTTCATGCATGCAGTCTGCGCTTTTGTGTCCATCGACGCGGTGCAGTGGATGGCCTTGCCCGCCGTCCCCCTGGCGCCCGTCGGCTTCGCCGACACGGATGCCTTGATACCTTTCGGTGCCCGTTCGCAACCGGCCTACCGCATCCTGAGCGAGTATTTTGCATATCCGGAAAAATTCAATTTCTTCGACATCGATATCGCGGCGCTGAGCGCCACCCTGCCGCCTGGTTGCCAGCGCTTTACCCTGCATCTGTGCATGGCCGGTTTGCGACCCGATTCCGCTGCGGCGCGCATGTTGTCCAGTATTTCCAGCGACAACTTAAGGCTGGGCTGCAGTCCGGCGATCAACCTCTTCCGCCAGGAAGGCGTGCCGATCGCCATCACCCGGCAAAAAACCGACTATTCCGTGCTGGCCCATGCTACCCATGCCCATGGTTACGAAGTCGTCACTGTCGATGCCGTGCGTTTGCTGCGCCAACGGGGAGGCGAAAGCACGCTGACCGAATTTCGCCCGCTGTACAGCCTGCGCCATGGCGAGGGCGCGGCGCAACAAGGCCATTACTGGATCGTGCGCCACGACATGGCTTTGGCCATGAAAAGTCCTGGCCACGAAAAGAAAATCACGCTGGTCGATAGCGGCTTCAACCCCTTGATCAACGAAAAAGCCAGCTTGTCGCTGTCGCTGACATGCAGTAACCGCGACCTTCCGCTGTCGCTCAAATACGGCCAGCCGCAAGGAGACTTGCAACCGTGCTGCGGCGGACCTGCACTGCACATGCTGCGACGCCCCAGCCAGCCGCGATGCTTTTCACCTGGCGCGGGCCTGCACTGGCGGCTGATTTCGCACCTGACGCTGAATCATCACGCGCTGGTTCAGGAAGGCCTGCCGGCACTGCGTGAAATGCTGACACTGTATGACCTGTCTCAATCGGCAAGCTCGCAACGCCAGATCGGCGGCATCGTCGCGCTCGCGCACTCGCCGACCACGACATGGCTGCGGCACAAGCGCGGCACCTCGCTGGCGCATGGCGTGGAGATTCGCCTCACGCTGGACGAGGAAGCGTTCGTCGGCAGCGGCATGCACCTGTTTGTGCAGGTGATCGATCACTTTCTTGGGCTGTATGTGCAAATCAACAGTTTCATCGAACTGGTGGTGCTGTCACTGCAAAGCGGAGAGGAGCTGATCCGATGCAAACCAAGAAGCGGACTGCAGAATCTGGTGTAGTACAACACTTGCTGGCCGAACCATACCGCTACCAGTTCGTGCAGGCGGTGCGTATTCTGCTGTGCTGGCTACGCGAGCAGAACGTGTCCCATGCGCAAGCCTTTGGCCAGGTGTTGCGCTTCAAGAACAGCTTGTCGCTGAGTTTCCCCGCCAGTGAAATCGAACAGCTCTCGCTCGACGACAATGAACAACTGACCCTGACGCCGACGTTCATGCGTTTTCTGGGCGTCGGCGGCACCCTGCCCTTGCACCACTCGGAACGCATCGCCGCCTACCGCTTGTCGAGCAAAGATGCTGGCGTCTCGGCCTTCCTCGATATCTTTTCACACCGCATGCTCACGCTGTATTACCAGGCATGGGAAAAGTATCGGCTGGAATCCACGCTCCAGACCCAGGCAAGGGATGTACAACTGCCTTTGCTGACGGCACTGGCCGGCGTGCGGCGCGGTGCGCTGCCGTCGAGCGGCGAAGCTGATGCCGTGACGCAGGATGTCGCGGCCTGGTACGCGGGTCTGCTGCGCTGCCGCCCCGTCTCCGCGCAGGCGATTGGCCCCGTGCTGGCCGAGTACTGCGGCGTACCCGTAACCGTGCAGCAATTTGTCGGTGGCTGGGACTATCTGGAAAAGAACCGGCGCAGCCTGCTGGGCAGTGTCAACTTTACCCTGGCACGCGGCGCAACGCTTGGCCTGCGGCTTTGGCGTCAGGACATGCGCGTCTGCCTGCATATCGGCCCGCTGGATCCCGTCGGCCTGCAACGCTTCCTGCCGCGCAGTACAGGCGCGGCGGCACTGGCAAAGATGCTGGCGCTGTTTGGCGTACCAGACTTGCAATATGAAGTGCGGCTGATATTGAGTCCGCCATGCATTACTCCCCTGCTCCTGAGCTCCAACCCGTCAGAAAGACGGCTGCTTGGCTGGACGACGTTCTTGCAGACAACACCAGGCAAGGTACGCGGCGCCGAAGTGCGTTATCTGCTGCAACTGACCTGAGCAGCCCATCACTGGAAAGCGAGGCAAGCATGAAACATGCGGGACGCGGCGTCATCCGGCTCGGAGACGCAACCGATCACGGCGGCAAGGTCACCAGCGCATCATCGGGCAGCACCGTGATGGGAAAGACGGCGGCGCTGGCCGATGACAGCACCTTTTGCCCCAAGTGCAAGGGCAATTTCCCCATCACGCCCGATGGCGCCGGCGCAAAACACATGGGCAAGCCGTACGCCTATGACGGCGACGTCACCGCCTGTGGCGCCCACCTGATCACATCCCTGTAACGGAGGCAGGCCATGCATGCAAACATCCAGGCGGCACTGTCGGCCTTCGACCTCGCCGCGCAAGAACGGCGCCTGTTGAAGATCGACTTTCCCCATGAAGATGGGCCTGCCGGCGCCATCCTGCTGGTCAATTCGCTGACCGCCAGGGAGGAAGTGTCGCGTGACTTCCGTTTCGAGGCCGAATTACTGTCCGATGATGCGCATATTGCGCTCAAGGCCATGATGGGCCGCATGGCGACCATTTCCATGGTGCGCGACGATGGTACGCTGCGCTACTTTAACGGCTATGTGGGCGAGTTTTGCCTGCTGCGCGCCGATGGCGGCTTTGCGTGGTACCGGATGGTGCTGCAACCATGGCTGGCCTTCGCCAGGCTGCGCCAGGACAATGTGTCCTTTCATGGCCAAAGCGTAATGCAGCTGACCGAAACGACGTTTGCCCACTACGAGCAGCGCGACTGGAAAACCAGCATCCATGGCGACGATCCGCAGATCACCTGCGCCAACCAGCACAATGAAACCGACTACAACCACCTGCACCGGCGCTGGGAGGCGCTGGGCTGGCATTACTGGTACGAGCACCGCGCAGATGGCCATACGCTATGGCTCGCGGACAACACCACCCTGGCTGACATGATCGCCACGGCGGCCGGCGACGGCGCCATGCGTTTTCACTCAGAGTCGGGCTCCATGGAAGACGACGGCCTGCAACAGTGGCAAGCCGTGCGCCGGATCGGCTCCGGGCAACTGACCTTGGCCAGTTTCGACTATAAAAATCCGCAACCGCGCCTTGCCAGCGGCTACTCGCTGAATCGGCAGGGTGATGTATTTGCCCACGAACTATATGAAAACACGGGCGCCTATGGCTATAAGGATGTCGATGCCGGGGAAGCTCTGGCACAACGCCGCATGGAGGAAAGCGACCATTTGCGCCAGTATTTCGAGGCGGCAGGCAATCACCGTGGCGCGCAGCCCGGTCTTTGTTTCCGGCTCGATGGACATTTCAGCGCCGAGGAAAAGCGCTGCCAGCCTGGCGAGGAACGCCCGGACAGTATTGCCGAACGCGAGTACCTGATCCTGTCAGTCGAGCATAGCGCCAGCAATAATTATCAGGTCGGTCCGAACGCACCCTCCCACTATGTCAACAATATGCTGTGCGTGCGCCGGGACATCCGTTGGCGCCCGGGCCGCAGCTACAACAGCACGCCATGCACCGTTGCCGGTGTACGGACGGCGCTGGTCGTCGGACCGGCCGGGGAGGAAATCCATACCGATGCACTGGGGCGCATCCGCCTGCAATTTCACTGGGACCGCCTCGGTGAATTCGATGAGCGCAGCTCGCCATGGATACGGGTCATGATGCCGATGGCGGGACCGCAAATGGGACAAATCGCCTTGCCGCGCGTGGGCCAGGAAGTCGTCGTGCAATTCCAGGACGGCAATATCGACCATCCCATCGTCATCGGCGTGGTCTACAACAGCGCCAATCCGCCGCCGTGGCAGCTGCCGCAGCAACGCGCCCTGTCCGGCTTGCGCAGCCGCGAACTGGGCGCCCGCAGCGCCAACCATCTCGTGCTCGACGATACCAAGGGCGCGATTCAGGCGCAGCTGCGCAGCGAGCACCAGGATAGCCGTCTTTCATTGGGCAGCATCACCCGCATCGACGACAACGCCGGCCGCAAGGAAGCGCGCGGCGTCGGTTTTGAATTGGCCAGCAACGCCTGGGGCGCCCTGCGCGCAGCCAAAGGCATGCTGATCACCACCGAAACGCCGGCAGGCGCCGGCTCCGTCAAGCAGCTCGACGAAACGCAGGCCCGCCTTGCACAAGCACGCCAACTGCAGCAAGGCTTGGCCGGCATGGCCATCGACGCGGGTGCGCAAGACAGCGCAGCACAACAGGGCGCCGTCGCTGAATCCATCCAGCGGCAAAACGCCGCCATCAAGGGTGCCGGCGGCGATTTCCCGGAGCTGTCCGAACCGCATTTGCTGCTGACCAGTCCGGCCGGCATCGAGCTGAGCACGGCCCAGTCCATGCACCTGGCCGCCAGCGAGCATGTGGCGCTCACCAGCAGCAAGCATATTTCACTTGCCAGCGGTGACAGCATGTTTGCCAGCATCGCCAAGACCTTCAGCCTGTTCGTGCACAAGGCCGGCATGAAACTGATCGCCGCCAGCGGCAAAGTGTCCATCCAGGCCCACAGCGACGAGGTGGAAATCCTCGCCCAGAAAGTCCTGTCGCTGATCAGCGAAGCGGACTGGGTCAACATCAAGGGTAAGAAAGGCGTACGCCTGCACGGCGCCAACCACATGCTGGAAATCAGCGACAAGGTGCAGTTCTTCACCTCTTCCCCCGTGCTCTTCAACGGCAACCTGGAAACCTTGGCGCCGAAGAGCGTGTCGCAGGAATTTAATGAAAGGCCACACAGCAGTTTTGATCAGGAGGTCTTGCTAGTGAATGCCGACGATACGCCGGCCGTTGGCATTGCTTTTGAAATCCTGCGCGATGACGGCAACATGGCCGGCAAAAGCACGGAAGACGGTTCCACGCAATTACAAAAATCCACCGGCATGGATAGCTACATCATTCGCTATAAGGGAGAACTGCCATGAGCAAATGTGATGACTTGAATAACCGCGGCAATCATCCTGAGAAGTTTAGTCAAGGCGTGGGAGGCTGGGCGGAACTCGCCGTCTTGATGACGGAAACAAAAGATACCGCGCGACATGACGTCACCCTACCACCAGGCAAAGTAATTCCAGTCATTTTCTTACCAGGCGTGATGGGCAGCAATCTAAGGATGAGCAAGGTTCGCCAGGAAGAATTGCGCCGTCCAGACAATCGGGCCTGGCGGCCAGACGATATGATGGGCGCGGGAGGCAAGACCGCTGTACTCACAGGTAATGGCTTGGGTGGCTGGTTCAAAGATGCGTCGCCACGGCAGCGTCAATTGGTGTTTGACCCCACTGAAACAGAAGTCGAGTACTACCACTATACGGAGAGCAACAACCGCTTCGATCCGGATGGCGTGGAAACCAAGGCTGCAGATGCACGACATCAAAATGTTCCCGACAGCATTACCCCCATCCCACCCTTAATTGGATCCTACGGAATACCTCCAACAACGGGACCTTTGCAAGCTCAAGCACGCGCTCGCCAAAGTCCCGCGCAAATAGCACGCTGGCGCGGGTGGAGTGAGGTGCTTTTCGACGGTGCATACGGAACCATGTTGCGCACCACAGAACAGCATCTAAACAATATGATTTCCAACGGAGAAGCACATCCGTTCTGGCGCAGGACAAGTGGCCTTGGTGCCATGCTAATGCAAGACCCAACAACTTTTGGCGCGTCATCTGGCAAGGCCATTAATGTCAATGACTTAAAGAAAATTTCACCTTGTTGGTATCCAGTGCACGCAATGGGTTATAACTTTATCAATAGCAATGGCGTATCTGCCATCATCATTGCAGAGAGACTACGAGGCCTTGTCGACGGCTACAAAAAACGCGGATTCAAATGTAGTGAAGTCATTCTAGTCACACACAGCATGGGTGGTTTGCTGGCCAGGGCGTTGATACACCCCTGCTATGGAAATATGCTTGACGATAAGGATGTAAAAATTCTCGGAATTTATCACAACGTGATGCCAACCATTGGAGCCGCAGGGGCATATAAACGCATGCGTTTTGGTTTTCAGGAAAGGGAAGGCTCCATAGCCGAAATAGAGGCCCGCGTTCTAGGCATCGACGGTATGCATGCCACCGCCATTCTAGCAAATGCACCGGCGCCACTGGAAATGATGCCTGGTCCGGCATATGGCCAGAATTGGCTGAAAATCGTAGATGCACAGGATAAAATTTTATGGAGCTGGCCTCGCGATAAAACTACTGCATTGGAAAGCATTTACCTTCAGCCAGCCAGTGCATGGTGGCGACTAATCAATCCAAATTGGGTAAATCCGGCACGCATTCCGCACGATAAAGGTGGCGGCCTTGAAATGGTAATGCGTCGATTAAAATTAGCTACAGAATTTCTATCATCCATAGAAAAAACGTTTCATCCAAACACTTATGCAAGCTATTGTGCCTCGAGAAATTTTTTAAGTTATGGAGATGTCGTATTTAAATTAATTGAGGGCCTTCACAGTGGCTCTAATGATCCCTGGAATAAATTCGAGCCGCTACCAGAAAAATGGAAATTACTTGAAGATGATAGCAAGGGCCAACTCCTTGTCCAAGCTGGTGGAAAATTCTTGAAGTTAAAGCTACAGCCAGCTAATGCACGCGGAGATGGAACCGTACCATCAGATCGTTCTGCCCAACACATCACGGGTACATTATTCGTACACGGCACGACGGAAGCGACCAGCTATGAACACCAAAATAGTTACGCCGACCCGAATGTACTGGCATCCATGCTGTATTCCATCGTACAAATTGCAAAAAAAGCAAATTGGATTAAATCATGAATAATAAAACCAACAGTGGGAAATTTTCAATAATCGCACTTGTTATAATGACATTTATTTCAGCATGTTCACAAAAAAATACAAATAAGGAAAGCAATATGTCTGACAACTTAAAAATTAGCAAACGTCTTGACGTGCTCTTTATAAAAACAAAAATTGTATGTTTCGGACGTTATGCGATTAAAGTCCCACAAGAGGCAGAATTGATACATGGCAACACATCAGCCCCTTCAAGAATTGATATCATAAAAGGAGGAATCATCGCAAAAGATGAAAAAATAGCTGAGGATATAAGAAAAATAAAGACCAATGATTCATCCTCTGAAATTATATACAACGGAAAAGGCCCCTTAGAAAACAGCTGGCAATTCCACTACTTTGAAAATAAATTCTCCAAAGAAGATGGCGATGTTTTTTTCAGAACGTATGTCAACAAAGAAGATATTACATTTATCCTTAGCGGATCGATTCCAAAAGGTGGAACGATTACAAGTGCGACTGCTATACAGTTAGCACGGGCAAATAGTTTACGTCTGCGCGGAAAAAATGAAATCCCTGCAGAACCCGGCCATTGCTTAGGAGGTGGCTTCATGAGCGACAAAAATTATAATGATCAAGAGATGGCAGATGCCGGCTTATATTTTCCTAGTTTCCCGGATGTGACATTTTCCATTACTTCAAATAAGGACGCTTACGGCGACTATCCTCCTGCTGAATATGATGCAAAAGTACGTGGGGAATTATCATTACTTGCCCGCATCCAGCAGGCGAAAGATCAACAAGGCAAGAATTATCCTGCTCGCACGCTGCTACGCGAAGGCAAGCGTGACGTGCAGCACTGGCATGGTGAGGAATCGTTGATACGGCGTACCGATGGCGTGCATGATTTTGAATGGACACTGGTGGGTACGCCGCGCGATATCGCCTATCCATCGGTGCTGGAAGCATCCATGTACACCAAAGTCGCCCACAACATGGTCGGCGCAGCCGAAGCATCGTCGCTGACTGACGAGGAAGCGATTGCATTGTGGGACAAGCTGTTGTCCGGCCTAAAGTTCCGGGTGAAAGTGCCGGGTGCGCCGCCGGGTTCGTACTACATCGATCCGGACAAGCCAGCGCAGTGACAGCTGAATAAGCTCATGCTGGCGTGATGCAAGCCATTGCGCTAGCATGATCCTTTTGCCCCGGAAGCTTCCATGCCCATCACCCTGCGCCCCGCCCTGCCCCTTGATATCGACGCCCTGTGGGCCCTGCGCACGGTGGCCGTGCGCGTCAGTTGCGCGACGCATTATGCGCCGGAGCAAATTACTGTGTGGACGGCTTCGCTCGTGCCGCCAGCTTATGCGGCCATGCTGGCTGCCGGTGGCGGCATCGTGGCGATGCAGGGCGAGGCCATTGCCGGCTATGCCATGCTGGACGTAGATAGACACGAAGTCGATGCCGTGTTTGTCGATCCTTCGCGCGCGGGACTCGGTATCGGCAAGCGGCTGCTGGCGGCGCTGGAGCAACTGGCGCGCGAACGAGGCATTGCGCGCCTGCACCTGTCCGCGTCGCTGAACGCCGTGCCGTTTTACCAGGCCGCAGGATTTATCTCCTTGCGCGAGGAAGCATATGCGCATCCGAGCGGCATCAGCCTGGCCAGCGTGGCGATGGAAAAGCAGCTGGTGGTGGCCTGAACAGCCAGTCGTCTGGCGCAGCGGCTTCAGACTCGGCCAGGCATTGCCGCAGTTTCGCGATCAGGCAGATGGACGAGCCGTCGTACCAGGCGCCGAGGCGTTCTTTCTGATTATTGATATTTGCGGCATCTCAATCCGCTTCCCACGCGATGCCAGCCGGCCGCGCACCGCCTGTCTTGAAGAAGGCGATGAAAGCGCGCTGGCACTGCTCTACATCCACGCACCACGCTTCCGGATACTCATCCACCTGCCCGTTCGACAGCAGATAGCTGCATTCGCCCGTTTCCTCTTCGTCTCCCAAGGAGTGAAAACTCAGGTCGTCCTGTCCCGACAGATACATCAGCCAGGCATTGCCGCCATTGCGCAGCATGCACAGGGCCGGGCCTTGCTCGGCATCTTCGGCCATGGTCAGCCACAGTTCGCACTGGGCCAGGGTGCGCGCTTCCAGCAGCGCCTGTTCCAGAATAGGGATGCTATCGACCACGCGCGGCTCGCCATGCAGATTCAGTTCCATCGTCATGCTTTTTCCCCGCTCAGGTCATCCATGGCCAGGGCCGTGCTCAGATACAGCTTGCCGCTGAGGTCCTTTAACAGGCTGCTCTGGCGCAGGCGGTCCATCACGGGGCCCTTCACTTCGGCCAGGTTCAGGCTGATGCGGCGCTTGGCCAGCGCGCTGTTGAGTTCGATCAAGCCCAGCAAGGCCGTGCTGTCGATCTGGTTGACTGCCGACAGCACCAGCACCAGGTGGCGCGCCGTCGGGTGGCTCCGCAACTCGTCTTCCACGCGCTCCGTGACGGCTTCCACATTGCCGAAGAACAGGCCCGCATCGATGCGCAGCAGCAAGACGTCCGGCAGGGTTTGCGCTTCATAGCGCTCCACGTTGCGGAAGTGCTCGCTATTCGGGATACGGCCCAGCACGGCAATGTGCGGGCGGCTGGCGCGCCAGATCAAGGTACCCATCGACAGCAGCACGCCGATCACCACGCCCGCTTCCACACCCAGCACCAGCACGCCGGCCGTCGTCGCCAGCAGGGCCAGCGCATCGCTGCGGTCGTAGCGCCACGACAGTTTCAAGGTATCCCAGTCCAGCAGGCTGCTGACGGCAAAGATGATGGTGGCCGCCAGCACCGGCAGCGGCAGCAGGGCCAGCCAGCCCGTGGGCGCCACCAGCGCCAGCGCCAGCAATCCCGCCGTGATGATGCTGGCCAGCGGCGTGTTGGCGCCTGCCTGGAAATTGACGGCCGAGCGCGAAATCGAGCCCGTGACGGGGAAGCCGCCCGACAGCGCGCTGGCCACGTTGGCCGCGCCCAGGCCCAGCAGTTCGCGGTTCGTATGCAGCTTTTCACCGCGTTTTTGCGCCAGGGTCTGGGCGGCGGACATGCTCATCAAAAAGATGATGAAGGCGATCAAGAGCGCTGGCGACAGCAAGGTGCGCCAATGGGCGCTCGAGGTGGCCAGGTTCAGGCCCGGCAAGCCGCTGGGCACATGGCCCGTCGTCTGCACGCCCATCGCTTCCAGGCCGCAATAAGACACCAACGCGATGCCGGCCAGCACCAGCACCATCGGCGCCAGGCGCGCACCTACATCGGCCGCCACCTTGTTCAGGCCGCAGCGTTGCAGCAGCCGCGACAGATAGCGCTTGGCCAGCCACAGGAACAGCAGGCCGGACAGCCCGAGCACGAGGCTGGGCGTGTGCCAGTGGGGCCAGGTGGCGCCCAGGAGCGGTGTGATCTGCCCCCAGATGATCAGGATCGCGGCGCCATTGCTGAAGCCGCTGATCACGGGGCGCGACAGGAAACTGGCCATGAAGCCCAGGCGCAGCACGCCGCACAGCAGCAGGACGAGGCCGCTGATGAAGGCCAGCTGGGCGGCCAGCACGATATACAGGGAGGAGCCGGGATCGGCCAGCGGCGCCAGGGCGGCGGCCGTCATCAGGGAAACGATGGCCATCGGGCCCACCGATTGCGTCATGCTGCTGCCGAACAAGGCGTACAGCGCGGGCGGCAGGATGCTGGCGTAGATGCCCACCACGGGCGGCAAGCCCGCCACCAGCGCGTAAGCCATGCCTTGCGGCACCATCATCATGGCGACAACGATACCGGCAGTGATGTCTCCGGCCAACAGAGGACGCCGGTATTGCCTGAGCCAGAGCAGCATGGATGATCCCAAAATCTGAAAACCGAAGCCTATCATGCGACGAGGCCGGCTGACAGGGGGACGTACTTACTCTTGCAGCAATTGCGCCTTCACGGCGTCGAGGATTTCCGCCGATAACACCTCGTCATCGACGCAGCGCGCCAGCACCATGGCGCCCACCATGGCGGCGAACGTGGCGATCGCCTGCTGGCGCCGCTCTTCCGGTGCGCCGTCGGGCAGCAAGCCTTCCAGCAGCGCGAACTGCTGCTGCGTCGCCTTCGTAAACACGGGACGCGCGCCGGGCGACATGCGCGCCGCATCGACGCCCATGGCCGCCGCCGGGCAACCGCCGCCGGGCTGGTCGCGGTGCCGAGTGGTCAGGTAGTTGTCGATAATCGCCGGCAGCGCCCGCTCCGGGTCGCTGGCGGCCTTCGCCCGCCAGCCTTCCAGCGATTTCTCCAGGGCATGCTGGCACGCCTCGATCATCAAGTCTTCCTTGGACGCGAAATGGCCGTAGAAACCGCCATGCGTGAGGCCCGCGTTCTTCATCAGGTCGGCCACGCCGATGCCGTCATAGCCTTTTTCGCGGAACAATCTGGCCGCCACCTCCACGATGCGCTCGCGGTTCAGCACCGCCTGCTCCCTGCTTACTTTCATGCTGCCTCCCATATTTATGTCAATCATCATATAACTTTACGCCCGTTTTCGCCACTCTGTTAGCGAGCGCACCGTTTGATGCGGGTGCCGCGCCGATACTGGACCTTCGTTTACAAGGAGGCCAGCATGAACGAGAACAAGGACCAGTCCGCCGGCAATTTGCAGCGCAGCATCCAACAGGAGCAGGATCAGCACGATCAGCAGCACGATGCCGCCAAATCCGGCCAGGAAAGCAAGCAGCCCGTGCAGACGGGCCACCGCAGCCAGCCTGCCCCGCCCCTGCCCGCCCAGCACCTGGACAAGCCGGGCATCGAAGGCGAGATGCAGTTGCAACCGCGCTTCCTGGCGCCAGACTACTGCGGCAGCGGCAAGCTGGCCGGCATGGTGGCCGTCATCACGGGCGGCGATTCGGGCATCGGCCGCGCCGTGGCCGTGCTGTACGCGCGCGAAGGGGCCGATGTCGCCATCATTTACCTGAACGAACACGCGGACGCCCACGAAACGAAGCGCTATGTGGAAGCGGAAGGCCAGAGCTGCCTCCTGATTCCCGGCGACGTGCGCGACCAGGGCTTTTGCCAGGAGGCCGTCAGCCAGGTGTTGGCCAAGTTCACGCATATCGACGTGCTGGTGAACAACGCCGCCTTTCAGGAACATGCCGAGTCGCTGCTCGACCTGAGCGAGGAACGCTTCGACCTCACCATGAAAACCAATGTCTACGGTTACTTCCACATGGCCAAGGCCGTGCTGCCGCATTTGCAGCGGGGCGCCTCCATCATCAACACGGGCTCCGTGACGGGCTTGCAAGGCTCGAAGCACTTGCTCGACTATTCCACCACCAAGGGCGCCATCCATGCGTTCACCATGGCGCTGGCCGGCAACCTGCTCGACAAGGGCATCCGCGTCAACGCCATCGCGCCCGGCCCCGTCTGGACGCCGCTCAATCCGGCCGACAAGTCGCCCGAAGACATCCAGAAATTCGGCCAGGACACGGACATGCGCCGCCCGGCCCAGCCGGAAGAACTGTCGCCCGCCTACGTCTTCCTGGCCTCGCCCGCCTGTTCCAGCTACATCAGCGGCATCGTCCTGCCCATCACCGGCAGCGTGGGGGAATAAGCGATGGCGCGCGCACTGTGGAAAGGCGCCATCAGTTTCGGCCTCGTGCACATCCCCGTCGAGATGATTTCCGCCAGTCTCGACCATGAACTGGACTTGTCCATGCTGGACCGGCGCGACTTCGCGCCCATCGGCTACAAGCGCTACAACAAGAAGACGGGCAAGGAAGTCGAGTGGGACGACATCATCAAGGGCTATGAATACAAGACGGATGAGTACGTGGTGCTGTCCGAGGAAGATTTACGGCAAGCCAATGTGAAGGCCACGCAAACCATCGACATAGACACCTTTGTCGATGCGGCCGAGGTGCCGCTGACCTTTTACGAGCACCCGTATTATTTGCTGCCCGCCAAGGGCGGCGAGAAAGTCTATGCGCTGCTGCGCGAAACCTTGCGCAAGGCCAACAAGGTAGCCATCGCCAGCGTGGTCATGCGCACGAAGCAGCATTTGTGCGCGCTCGTGTGCGTGGGTGACGCCATCGTGCTCAACACCCTGCGCTATGCCGATGAAATCCGCCCCACGGATGACCTGGACTTGCCGCCCAACACCATGAGGGCGGCAGGTATTTCCGACAAGGAGCTCAAAATGGCCCTGTCGCTGGTCGAAGGCATGAGCGACGAGTGGGAACCCGGGCAATACCACGACAGCTACCGCGAAGACGTGCTGGCGCTGGTGAAGAAGAAAATCAAGGCCAGACAGACCAAGACCATCACGCCGCCCGCGCCCGAGCCGGAAGAAGAGCAAGGCAGCAACGTCATCGACCTGGTCGCCCTGCTGCAGCAAAGCCTGGGCAAGAAAGCGCCCGCCGCACCGGCCCGCAAGCGCGCGGCCTCGTCCACTGCCCGCAAACCGGCACCATCGAGGCGCAAGGCAGCCTGAACCACCCATGCGGCCCGGGAGAGTCCTCAATAATATAAATGCATTGACTTTGATCAAGCTTCTCGCTACGTTATGCACAGGCCTGCCACCCGGCAAGCCCTGTCATGCGTGCGGGAAAAAATGGATGCCGAGTTAGATCAGCTTATCCTCAATGGCGCCCCTGGCGGCGTTGTCATCACGAACGAAGAGCATGCCGTCGTGCGCTGGACGGCCGGGGCGCAGCGCATTTTCGGCTATGCCAGCGACGAAGCGCTGGGCCGCACGCTGTGGGAACTGATTTCCTTGCCCGGACAGGCCGAAGCGTCCCCGCTGATCGACGAGCAGCTGACCGTGCACGGCAGCTACGACCGCGAATCGCTGCGGCGGCGCAAGGATGGCGAGCTCATCTACGTCGATGTCGCGTGCCAGACCGCACAGGCCGGGGTGGACGCCCCCCGCTACCTGATTTCCACCATGAAGGACACGACCTTGCTGAAGGCGGCGCGCGACGCCCAGTTCGTCGACGTGCGCTACCGCGTGCTGTTCGAATCGACGCCGGACAGCGTCATCATGGTCAATGCCACGGGCGCCATCGTGCTGGCCAACCAGCAGGCGCAACGCCTGTTCGGCTACGCGGAAGGCGAATTGAACGGCAGGCAAATCGATAGCCTGCTGCCGCAACGCCTGCGCCATTCGCACGTGGCGCACCGCTCGCGCTATTTCGACCAGCCGCGCACGCGCACCATGGGCGCCGACCTGGAATTGCTGGGCTTGCGCAAGGACAACATCGAGTTCCCCGTCGAAATCAGCCTGTCGCCGATCCAGACGGAGATCGGCACCTTCGTCATCAGCGCCATCCGCGACGTCAGCGACCGCCGCCGGGCCGAGCAGAAGTTCCGCGGCCTGCTCGAATCGGCGCCGGACGCCATCGTCATCGTCAACGGCGATGGCGAAATCGTGCTCGTCAATTCGCAGACGGAACGCCTGTTCGGCTACTCGCGCGCGGAGCTGCTGGGGCGCAACGTGGAAGTACTGATCCCAGCCCGCTATGCACACGATCACCCGCGCCACCGCCAGTCGTTTTCCACCGCGCCGCGCGCCCGCTCCATGGGCGCGGGCCTGGAACTGTACGGCTTGCGCCGCGATGGCACCGAGTTTCCCGTCGAAATCAGCCTGTCGCCGCTGGAAACGGACGAAGGCGTGCTGGTCTCGTCGGCCATCCGCGACATCACCGAGCGCAAGCGCATCGAGCGCACGCTCAACGAACAAAAAATAGAACTCGAGCGGGCCAGCCAGGCGAAAGACCGCTTTCTCACCAGCATGTCGCATGAACTGCGCACGCCGCTGAACGCCATCCTCGGCTTTGCCCAGCTGCTGGCCAACGAATCCTTGCCCGCCACCGTGCTGCAAAAGCGCGCCTTCGTGCAGAACATCGTCACCTCGGGGCGCCACCTGCTCACTCTGATCAATGAAATCCTCGACCTGGCAAAGATCGAATCGGGCAGCCTGAGCCTGTCGATGGAAGCGGTGACGCTGCCCGCGCTGATCGAGGAAGTGCGCGTGATGGTGGAAGAGCAGGCGCAGCAGCGTCATATCCACCTGGTTTTTCCCGCTTGCGAGCCGCTGACGGTCCGGGCCGACCATACGCGCCTCAAGCAAGTGCTGCTGAATCTGCTGTCGAACGCCATCAAGTACAACCGCCCGGACGGCAAGGTGGAGCTGGAAATTTCGCAGCCCGATGCGCAGCACGTGCGCATCGCCATCCGCGACACGGGCAAGGGCCTGGACGAGGCGCAGGTGGCGGAACTGTTCCAGCCGTTTAACCGCCTGGGACAGGAGGCGGGCAGCGAGGAAGGCACGGGTATCGGCTTGGTCGTCACCAAGCGCCTGGTCGAACTGATGGGCGGCAACATGGGCGTGCACAGCTGCATTGGCGTGGGCAGCGTATTCTGGATCGAACTGGGCACCACGGCCGCGCCGCCCGCCAGCCGGCAGCCGGACACGGAATATCTGCCCGAGCCCGCCGGCGACAGCGGGGACGATGACGGCGGCCAGGCGCTGCTGCTGTACGTGGAAGACAATCCGGCCAGCCTGCGCCTGGTGGAAGACATCGTCAGCTTCCTGCCCCACCTGCGCATGATCTCGGCCACCGACGCGCGCCAGGGCATCGCGCTGGCGCTGGAACGCCATCCCGACGTCATCCTGATGGATATCAATCTGCCCGGCATGAATGGCAACCAGGCGCAGCGCATCCTGCGCAACGATGCGCGCACGGCGCACATCCCCGTCATCGCCCTGACGGCCAACGCCATGAAGGGCGACATCCGGCATGGCCTGGCCTCGGGCTTTTTCCGCTACCTGACCAAACCCGTCGAGATTCCCCAGCTCAACGCTGCCATCGAGGAAGCCCTGCAACTGGCGCGCGCCACTCTGCCGCTCAAGCCGGAGGCGTAAAAGCCAGCTTTTTCATGGCCGCGTCGAGGCCTTTCGCGCTGCGCGCATAGCCGTCCCACGGGGTATTGCCCACGCCGAGACGGCTGTGCACATTGCCCACGTTCCACTGGTCGCCCGCCTCCAGCTCGTCGAGTTCCTCCCAGGCCAGCGGCACGGAAATGCCCAGCCCCGAGCGCGTGCGGGCCGACCACGCGCACACGGTGGTGGCGCCCCGGCCGTTGCGCAAATAATCAATGAAAATCTTGCCGACGCGATTCGCGGGACCGCTCTTGACGACAAACCGCTCCGGGATGTGCCGCGCCATGTGCGCCACGATGGCTTGCGAAAACGCTTTTACCGTGTCCCAGTCGTGCTTGGGCCGGATCGGCACGACCACGTGCAAGCCCTTGCCGCCGCTGGTTTTCAGCCAGGCGGGCAAGCCCAGTTCCGTCAAGAAGGCGCGCAGCAGCATGGCCGCTTCGCGAATGGCGGGCCAGGCCACACCCTTGCCCGGGTCCAGGTCGAACACCAGCCGGTTCGGCGTGTCGTAGGCGCTGGCCAGCGCGTTTTGCGTGTGAAATTCCACCACATTCCACTGCGCCGCGGACAACAGCCCTTGCAAGCTGGCCACTTCCAGCATGGGCGGGTGTTCCGGATCCAGCCGTGCATCGAGCTGTTTGATGCCTGGCATTGTCGAAGTGTCAACATGTTTCTGAAAAAATAGCTCGCCTCCGACGCCAGCGGGTGCACGCACCAGCGACACGGGGCGCCCGCGCAGGTGTACGAGCATCAGCTTGCCCACCAGCGCGTAATAGCACACCAGGTCGATCTTCCTGGCGCCGCTGTCGCTGTCGATCACGCGATCCGCATGACTGACCTTGAAACTGGCCGGTAAGGCACAGTCCGGCATGGATTTGCTCTCCATTGTCTTCTCCTTCTCGATTCGCCGCGCCAGCTCGCGCACGATGGCGGCCGGCTTTTTATCTTCACGCAAGCCGTGAAACACGGCATGGCGCACGGCGCCGCCACTGGTCCATTGCGCAAAACTCACTTCGGCCACCAATTGCGGCCGGACCCAGATGGGCTGGCGCACGCCGCCCGCCTTGCCTTCAAACGGACTCGTCTCGATAGCCAGCGCATCGAGCCGGCGCCGCAAGTCGCGCAGGCTGGCATCGTCAAAGCCGCTGCCCACATTGCCTGCATAGCGCAGCTTGCCCTGCTCATCATGCACGCCCAGCAACAGCGAACCGATCCCTTCGCGCGCGCCCTGCGGCGCCGTATAGCCGCCGATGACGAATTCCTGGCGCAAGCCGCATTTGAGCTTGATCCAGTCGCCCGAGCGGCGCGTGACGTAGGGCGATCCGCGCCGCTTGCCGACCACCCCTTCCAGTCCCAGGCGGCAGGCGTGGTCCAGCAGCCGCTGCGGGGCGGCATCGAGCGCGTCGCTGAAGCGCACCAGGGGCGACGCGGGCAAGCTCTGCAGCAGCCCTTGCAGCAGCGCCCTGCGCGCCTCGACGGGCTGGCCCCGCAGATCGTGGCCATCGAAGTACGGCACGTCGAACAGGTAGTACACGATCTCGCTGGTCGTTTCCGCGTCGAACGCGCGCTGCAAGGCGCCAAAATCCGGGTGCCCGCTGGTATCGTTGACGACGATTTCACCGTCATACCAGCCGGGCGGCAAGCTCAACTGTTCCAGCGCCTGCCGCAACTTCGGCAGTTTTGCTGTCCAGTCATTGCCATTGCGCGTGATTAACGCAATATGATCGCCATCGCAACGCGCGAGGATGCGGTAGCCGTCGAATTTCACCTCGAAAATCCAGTCTTGCGCATCCGGCGGCGGTGCATCGACGAGGGTGGCCAGCTGGGGCGACAGGGTGGCGGGCAACTCGGCAGCCGGCGGCGCGGCAGCCACCTTGCGCTTGGGCATGGCCTTGTTCCTGACGCTGTCGGGGAACTCGTCCACGACAGAAAATTCCTGTGCCGGCCGCGCATAGTCGTCTTTTTCCTTGATCAGCAGCCAGGCAGGCTGCTTTTCGCTGCGTTTGTCTCCCCGGCCTTTCATGCGCACCAGCACCCACTTGCCATGCATCTTGTGGCCATGCAAGGTGAATTTCAGTTCGCCGGCCGCCAGCGCCTTGCGCGCATCGGGCGTGGCTGGCTGGGGCTGCCACGTCCCTTTATCCCAGATGATGACCTTGCCCGCGCCATATTGTTTCTCGGGGATCGTGCCTTCAAAGCTGGCATACGCAATCGGATGGTCTTCCACCTGCACGGCCATACGCTTGTCGCGCGGGTCATAGCTGGGGCCTTTCGGCACGGCCCAGCTTTTCATCGTGCCGTCGAGTTCCAGCCGAAAGTCATAGTGCAAACGGCTGGCCCAGTGCTTCTGGATGACGAAGGTGAGCACGTCGTTTGCAGCCTCGTCGCCTCCTGCAGGCTCGGGCGTGACGGCGAAATTGCGTTTGGCTTGATACGTTTTCAAGGCGGCTTTCATGGCGGCCCCATGCGGTGATGATGGCTTCGAGTCTAGTCCGCTGCAGGTCATGGCGCGGTACGCCAGCTAACAGAGTGCCTGCCGCGGCAAATGTAAGTGTTTGTAATTAGAAAAAAACGTGTCAACGGTATTGCCGCACGGCGCGTTTTTGCCTCAGTGACAGGGGACTGATCTCCTGAACTACAACCCCACTTCTTGAGGAACTGCACCATGAAAAAACGCATTTTCAACTTGACCGCTACTCTGATCGCCGGCTTGTTCGCTACCGCAGCCTTTGCTCAAACGCCAGCCGCGCCTGCCAAGGCCGAAGCCAAGCACACCAAGGAAGTGGCAAAAGCGGAAGCCAAGGAAACCAAGGCCGTAGTCAAAGCCGATGCCAAGGAAGCGGCCGTCGTCGCCGATGCGAAAGCCGATGTTGCCAGCGCCAAGGCCGACGCCAAAGTCACCAAGGAAAAAGCCCATCACAAAGCGAAAAAAGCCAAGGCCAAGGCTGACGAAGCCAAAACTGAAGCGACCGCGGCAGCAGCCAAATAATCCATACAGCGCGTTTCATGCGCCATGCAAAAAGACAGCTTCGGCTGTCTTTTTGCTTTTTTACGCCGCCTTCTTCAATTAACGTCGCTTAAATCGTCAGATTGTAAGAAAGTGTAAACAAGGTCAACGGTAACCTTCCGGGCCGCGTTTTATGCTCAGTGACACGGGAATCATCCCGGCACCAACAGACATACCAGACAAACCACCACTGAGGACTGCACCATGAAAAAACGCATTTTCAACCTGAGCGCTACCCTGATCGCCGGCCTGTTCGCAACTGCAGCCTTCGCCCAAACCCCGGCAGCACCTGCAGCCGCTCCTGCAGCCTCGGTTCCTGCCAAAGTGGAAGCAGCCCACACCAAGGCCGTCGTGAAAGCGGAAGCCAAGGAAGCGCAAGCCATCGTCAAAGCGGATGCCAAAGAAGCGAAAGCAGTCGTCGCCGCAAAAACGGACGTGGCCAGCGCCAAAGCGGAAGCGGCTACCACGAAAGCCAAGGCACACCACAAGGCCAAGAAAACCAAGGCCAAGGCTGACGAAAAGCTGGCATCGGCCACCGCCGAAGCAGCACCAGCCGCACCTGCATCAGCCAAGTAATTCCCCACACAATCGCTTATCACTCGCCAGGAAAATACAATGAAAAAAGTTATCGCCACCCTCATCGCCGGCCTGTTCGCTACCGCAGCCTTCGCTCAAACCCCTGCCGCTCCGGCAGCCTCGGCTCCGGCCAAGGCGGAAGCTGCCCACACGAAAGCCGTGGTCAAGGCTGAAGCCAAGGAAACCAAGGCCGTCGTGAAAGCCGATGCAAAAGAAGCGGCCGTCGTCGCCGATGCAAAAGCAGACGTGGCCAGCGCCAAGGCCGACGCCAAAGTCACCAAGGCCAAGGCCCATCACAAGGCGAACAAAGCCAAAGTAAAAGCGGATGCGGCGAAAGCGGCGGAAACCGTTCCGGCAGCACCGGCAGCGCCAGCGAAGTAAGCGCAAACGACGCCACGCAAGCGCATCCGCCGGGTCTGCGCTTGCGTGGGCACTTCGCCCGCATTCCCTGGGACAGCTTCGGCTGTCCTTTTTGCATGGCGCGCCTTCATGCAAACTTCAGCGAACAAAGCAGCTTGCGCACGACAAAGCGGCGCAGATGGTGGACACTGGCACTCCGACCATCGCCGCGAAGCCTATTCCATGCGCCACCTGCTGCTGATTACCGCCCTGTCCCTGCCTTGCGCCGCCAATGCGCAAAACGCCCCCACCGCCCTCGAGCAAGTCCTGCTCGCCCAGGACCATGACAGCCATGGCGACTTGCGCGCCGTCGTCGTGCTGCGCAATGGCGCCATCCTCGCCGAACGCTATTACAACGGCGAGACGGCCGACACCCTGCACGACATCCGCTCGGCCGGCAAGAGCATCACCGCACTGCTGGTGGGTGCGGCCGTGGCGCGCGGCCAGCTGGCGACGACAAAGACGGTGGGAGATTACTGGCATGAAGTGGCTGGCAGCCCGGCAGGCAAGGTGCTCATCGACGACCTGCTGACCATGCGTTCGGGCCTGGCCGCCTTCGATGAAGACGAGCAGTCGCCAGGCAATGAAGACAAGCTCGATGCGGCGCCCGACCCTGCCGCCTTCGTGCGCGGCGTGCCGTCTGCAACGGCGCCGGGCAGCGTGTACCGCTATAACTCGCTGGGCGCGTATATCGCGGGCAGAGTGGTGGAAAGCGCCAGCGGCGCCGACCTGGAAGATGTCGCCGCCAAGGCGCTGTTCGCGCCGCTGGGCATCACGCGCTGGCGCTGGGGCCGCGACGTGGCCAACCATCCGAAGGGCCAGGGCAATCTGTCGCTGCGCGCACGCGACACGGCAAAAATCGGCCAGATGGTGCTCGACGACGGCGCAGTTGACGGCAAGAGGGTGATCGATACGGCCTGGCTGCACGCAGCGCTGGCGCCGCGCGTGGCCATCGGCGCCGGCGACCGCTATGCCGACAGCTACGGCTATTTCTGGTACGCGAAGACGCAGGACATCGGAGGCCAAAAGATCGACGTGCATTTCGCCTCGGGCAATGGCGGCAACAAGATCTACGTGATACCCGCGCGCGGCATGGTGGTCAGCATCGCGTCCGGCGCGTATGGCAAGCCCTATGGACAGCGCCGTTCGGAAGACATCCTGAAGGCCATCCTGAAGGCGGATGCCACGCAGATGTAAGCGTTTGTAATGACCGTCAACGGCAGCGATCCGGGGCGCGTTTTATGCTCAGTGACACGGGAATCATCCCGGCACCAACAGACATACCAGACAAACCACCACTGAGGACTGCACCATGAAAAAAGTAATTGCTACCCTGATCGCCGGCCTGTTCGCAACCGCAGCCTTCGCCCAAACCCCGGCAGCACCTGCAGCCGCTCCTGCAGCCTCGGTTCCGGCCAAAGTGGAAGCGGCCCACACCAAGGCTGTCGTGAAAGCGGACGCCAAGGAAGCGCAAGCCGTCGTCAAAGCGGATGCCAAAGAAGCGAAAGCAGTCGTCGCCGCAAAAACGGAAGTGGCCAGCGCCAAAGCGGAAGCGGCCACCACGAAAGCCAAGGCACATCACAAGGCCAAGAAAACCAAGGCCAAGGCTGACGAAAAGCTGGCATCGGCCACCGCCGAAGCGGCACCAGCAGCAGCCAAGTAATTCCGACCCTCTTTACTGACCACACATACCAAGGATTTCATCATGAAAAAAGTTATCGCCACCCTGATCGCCAGCCTGTTCGCCACCGCCGCTTTCGCCCAGGCGCCAGCCGCTCCTGCCGCCACGCCAGCGACGCCAGCAGTCGCAGCCACGCCAGCAGTCAAGGCCGAAACACCGGCAGCCGCCGTCAAGCCAGCGGCGCACAAGAAAGCCAAGCATCACAAGGCGAAGAAAGCCGCGCCAGCCGACAAGGCAGCACCTGCGGAACCAGCGGTGCCGGCAACGCCAGCAGCGCCAGCCAAGTAATCACGGCGGCACGAATGAAAAAGACAGGGTTTTCCCTGTCTTTTTTTTCGTCCGTTTTTCGCCCGCCTATTTAGGCATCAGCACCGAGTCAATCACATTGATCACGCCATTCGACTGGTACACGTCGTAGGTGCTGATGTTGGCGCTGTTGCCGCCCTCGTCCGTCACCACGATGTTGTGCATGCCGTTCATGGCGAACATCAGCTTGCCGCCGCTGGCCGTGGGCAAGGTGGCTTTACCGTCATGCATCTTGATTTCCTTGGCCAGCGCTTTGAAGTCGTATTTGCCGGGCACCACGTGATAGGTGAGGATTTTCGTCAGGGTCGCCTTGTTTTCCGGTTTCACCAGGGTCTCGACGGTGCCGGCCGGCAGCTTGCCGAAGGCCGCATTCGTCGGCGCGAACACGGTGAATGGGCCCTTGCCTTTCAGGGTATCGACCAGGCCGGCCGCCTTGACGGCGGCGACCAGCGTCGTGTGGTCGGCCGAATTGACGGCGTTGTCGACGATGTCCTTGGACGGATACATGCTCTGGCCACCGACCATGGTCGTCATGTCGGCGGCAAACGGGGCGCTGGCGGCCAGCATGGAAGTGATGAACAGTGCTGCGGGAACGAAGGTGCGCATGATGGTATCTCCTGGATGACTGCGTTTGCGTGATTGCAGGAGTATTTACGTGGTGGGTCGGGGATTGGATTCAATTTATTATTTTAGTCTGGCATTGATTGAGGACGCGGGTGGTGTCGGCTTACGCGCTATGCGCTAAGCCGACCTACCGCGCTACGGGCCAAGCCGGCCTGCGCAAGCCATAAAAAAACGGCGCCGTGCAAAGCACGACGCCGTTTTCGGCAGGCTTGTTGCCGCGGACCGGAAACTAGTTGGCCGCGACCTGCGGCTCCGTCTCGCCCCAGCCGCCGCCCAGGGAGCGGATCAGCGCCACCGTGGTGACGGCGCGGTTGCCGCGCAATTGCACGGCGTTGCGCTCGATGGCCGCCAGGTTGCGCTGCGCGTCGAGCAGGTCCAGGTAGCTGGAACGGCCAGCGTCGTACAGCTTTTGCGCCAGGTCGGCCGAGCGGCGCGCCGAGACGACGGCTTCGTCGATCTGCTGCGTCTGGCCCGACAGGATGCGCAAGCCGGCCAGGTTGTCTTCCACCTCGGCGAAGGCCACCAGCACGCTCTGGCGATACGTCGCCACCGACTCTTCCAGCTGCGCTTCGCTGCGGCTCACGGCAGCTTTATTACGGCCACCGTCGATGATCGGCATCGACATCAGGGCGCCCAGCAGCCAGGAGCGGCTGCTCCACTTGAAGATGTCCGAGAAGGTATCGGACGCGCCGCCGCCGGAAGCGTTCAGGGTCAAGGCCGGGAACATGGCCGATTTCGCCACGCCGATGCGCGCATTCGACGCTTCCATGGTGCGCTGCGCCGACGCGATGTCGGGACGGCGCTCCAGCAGGGACGATGGCATGCCGGCCGGGATCACGGGCAGGAAGCCGCTATCCTGCAGCGGGTTGACGGTCGCCGTGAAGCTGGCGGCCGGTTTGCCCAGCAGGACGGCCAGCGCATGTTCGCTGGTGGCGCGCTGGCGCTGCAGGCCGATGGCTTCGGCGCGCACGGTTGACAGCTCCGTGCGGGCACGCGACAGGTCGAACTCGCCGATGTCGCCCAGGTCATAGCGGCGCTGGTTCACATGCACGCTTTCCTCGCGCAGGCGCACCGTCTGTTCCAGGGTCGCCAGTTCGGCGTCCGTGGCGCGCAGCTGGAAGTAGGTCTGCGCCACGTCGGCCTGCAAGGACAGCAGCACCGAGCGGTAAGTCGCTTCCACGGCCAGCGCATCGCTGCGCGAGGCGCTGACGTTGGACGCCACGCGGCCGAACAGATCGACTTCGTAGCTGGCCGTCAGATTGGCCTGGTAGACATTCGTGGCCGCCACCGGCGCGCCGTTCGGCAAGCCGAGCGACACGGCGGAAGCGCGGTTGCGCTGGCCGCCCACGTTCACGCCTACTTGCGGGATGCGGTCCGCTTCGGCGATGCCGGCAATCGCCCTCGCCTGCTTGACGCGGGCGGCGGCGATGGCCAGGTTGGCATTCGCTTGCGTCGCTTCGTTGATCAGACCAGTCAAAGCCGGATCATTGAACGCCAGCCACCACTCGCCGCGCGCCTGGCGCTCGGCCGGCACGCCCTGCTTCCAGCGCGTGCCGTCGGCCGCCGTCTGCACGGCGGGCAAGGTTTGCGCTTCCTTGAACGCGGCCGGCGTCTCGATCTGTGGCTGCTTGAACTCCGGCGCCGCGCAGGCGGCCAGCAGGACTGCGGCGGCCATGGCGGTCAGCACGGGCTTGACGCGCCAGATGATTTCCTTGGTTTTCAATATATATCTCCTTCCAGGTCCAGCGCTGGCGCGGCGACAGGCTTGGCGGCAGCGGCGGCTGGTTTTTTCTCAAAACGCTGCGCCAGGGTGCGCAGCAATACATAGAACACAGGCGTCAGGAACAGGCCGAAGAAGGTCACGCCCAGCATGCCGGCGAAGACCGCCACACCCATGGCATGGCGCATTTCCGAACCGGCGCCGTTCGAGAACACCAGGGGCACCACACCCATGATGAAGGCGATCGACGTCATCAGGATCGGACGCAGACGCAGACGGCACGCTTCCAGCGCCGCTTGCACGACGGTACGGCCATGCTCTTCCAGTTCGCGGGCAAATTCCACGATCAGAATCGCATTCTTCGACGCCAGCCCCACCAGCACGAACAGCGCGATCTGGGTAAACACGTTGTTGTCGCCGCCGGTCAGTTTCACGCCCAGCAAAGCACACAGGATCGACATCGGCACGATCAGGATCACGGCCAGCGGCAGGGTCCAGCTTTCGTACTGGGCGGCCAGCACGAGGAACACCAGCAGCACGCACAGCGGGAACACATAGATCATCGTATTGCCGGACAAGATGTCCTGGTAGGTCAGCTCCGTCCATTCATACGAAATCCCCTGCGGCAGCACTTCCTTGGCGATGCGTTCCAGCGCGGCTTGCGCCTGGCCGCTCGATACGCCAGGGGCTGCGCCGCCATTGAAGTCGGCTGCGGCATACGCGTTGTAGCGCTGCACGCGGTCCGGGCCATAGCTGTCCTTGACGCGCATCAGCGACGACAGCGGGATCATCTCGCCCTTGTCGTTGCGTACCTTCAGCTGCGCGATATCCTGCGCATGCGAACGGAACGCCGCATCGGCCTGCACGCGCACCTGGTAGGTACGGCCAAACTGATTGAAGTCATTCACGTACAGCGAACCGAGGTTGATCTGCAAGGTCTGGTAAATCGTTTGCAGCTGCACGCCCATCTGCTTGGCTTTCACGCGGTCGACGTCGGCGAACAGCTGCGGCACGTTGATCTGATAGCCCGAGAATACGCCCGCCAGTTCCGGCGTCTGGTACGCTTTCGCGGCCAGCGCCTGGGTGGCGTTGTACAGCGCGTCGTAACCGAGGTTGCCGCGGTCTTCGATCATCATCTTGAAGCCGCCGATGGTACCGAGGCCGTTGACCGGCGGTGGCGGGAAGACCATGATGAAGGCGTCCTGGATACCGCCCAGACGCTTGTTGATCTCGGCCGCGATGGCGCCGCCCGACAATTCCTTGCTGGTACGCTCGTCGAACGGTTTCAGGGTGGCGAAGACGATACCGGCGTTCGGCGCATTGGTAAAGTCGTTGATCGACAGGCCGGGGAAGGCGATGGTCGATTCGACGCCAGGCACCGACTTGATGACGTCGGACATGCGGCGCACGACATCTTCCGTGCGGTCAAGCGACGCGGCGTCAGGCAATTGCGCAAAGCCCACCAGGTATTGCTTGTCCTGCGCTGGCACGAAGCCGGCCGGCACGGACTTGAAGGTGAAGATGGCGGCAACGACCAGCAGCGCATACACACCCAGCGAAGCGCTCTTGCGGCCCAACACGCCTTTTACGCCAGCTTCATAGCGGTGCGAAGCGCGGCCGAAGAAGCGGTTGAACCAGGCGAAGAAGCGGCCGAAGACCATGTCCATGCCGCGCGTCAGCGCGTCTTTCGGCGCATCGTGCGGTTTAAGCAGCGCGGCCGACAGGGCTGGCGCCAGGGTCAGCGAGCTGAAAGCGGAGATCACGGTCGAAATGGCGATGGTCAGCGCGAACTGGCGGTAGAACTCGCCCGACAGACCAGGCACGAAGGCGATCGGCACGAACACGGCGCACAGCACCAGGGCGATGGCAACGATAGGACCGCTGACCTCTTTCATGGCCTGGATGGTGGCGTCGCGCGGCGACAAGCCTTCCTCGATATTGCGCTCGACGTTTTCCACCACCACGATGGCGTCATCGACGACGATACCGATGGCCAGCACGAGGCCGAACAGCGACAGGGTGTTGATCGAGAAGCCAAAGCCCAGCATCACGGCAAAGGTGCCGACGATGGAGACGGGAACGGCCAGCAGCGGAATGATCGATGCGCGCCAGGTTTGCAGGAAGATGATCACCACCAGCACCACCAGGGCAATCGCTTCGAGCAGGGTATGGATCACGGCTTCGATGGACGAACGCACGAACTGCGTCGGGTCGTACTCGATCCGGTATTCCACGCCTTGCGGGAAGTCTTTTTTCAGTTCGTCCATCTTGGAGCGCACGTCGGAAGACAGTTGCAGCGCGTTGGCGTTCGGCGCTTCGAAAATACCCATGCCGACGGCCGGATTATTGTTCAGCAGCGAACGCAGCGAGTAGCTGTTGGCGCCCATTTCCACGCGCGCCACGTCCTTCAGGTGCGTCACGGCGCCATCGGCATTCGTGCGCACGATGATGGCGCCAAATTCCTCGGGCGTCTGCAGACGGCCCTGGGTATTGACGGTCAGCTGGAAGTCCGAGTTCTTCGCTGGCGAGGCGCCGATCACACCGGCGGCCACCTGCACGTTCTGCTCGCGGATCGCGTCGACGACGTCATTGGCCGTCATGCCGCGCGCCGCCACCTTTTGCGGGTCGAGCCAGATGCGCATGGCATAGTCGCCGGCGCCGAAGATCTGGATGTCGCCCATGCCGGGCAAGCGGGCCAGTTGGTCCTTGACGTTCAGCACCGCGTAGTTACGCAGATACATATCGTCATAGCGCTTGTTCGGCGAAACCAGGTGCACCACCATGGTCAGGTTGGGCGAGGACTTGACGGTCGTCACGCCGATCTGGCGCACTTCCTCGGGCAGGCGCGGCAAGGCGCGCTGCACGCGGTTCTGCACCTGCGTTTCGGCCTGCTCGACGTTGGTGCCGATCTTGAAGGTCACGGTCAGCATCATCGCGCCATCGGACGTGTTTTGCGAGGACATGTAGAGCATGTTCTCGACGCCGTTGATCTGCTCTTCGAGCGGCGCGGCCACGGTTTCGGCGATCACTTTCGGGTTGGCGCCCGGGTACTGCGCGCGCACCACCACGGATGGCGGCACGACGTCAGGATATTCGGAGATGGGCAGGCCGAAAATCGACAGCAGCCCGGCCACGAATATGACGATCGACAGCACCGCCGCGAAAATCGGCTTGTCGATGAAAAAGCGGGAAAAGTTCATGTTTATTCCTTGGAAGTCGATGCTGCTTTCGCGGCGATCTTGGCATCTTTTGCTTCAGGTTTTGCAGGAGCGGCAGGCGCGGTCGGATCGAAATCCATGGCCACTATCTGCGGCGTCACCGGGGCGCCCGGGCGCACGCGCTGCAAGCCGTTGACGACGATTTTCTCGCCCGCCTTCAAGCCTTCGCGCACCACGCGCAAGCCGTCCGAAGTCGGGCCCAGCTTGACGGCGCGGTATTCGGCCTTGTTGTCGGCACCCACCACGTAGACGTATTTGCGGCTTTGATCCGTGCCGACGGCGCGGTCGCTGATCAACAGGGCCGTGCTTTGCGCCTGCGGGCCGTTGCCGCCGTCGAGCTGGATGCGCGCGAACAGGCCAGGCACCAGCTGGCGCTCGGCGTTGGCGAAGGTGGCGCGCATGCGCACGCTGCCCGTGGCCGGATCGAGCTGGTTGTCGACGAATTCCAGCTTACCTTCATGCGGGAAGCCCGTTTCGTTGGCTAGGCCGACCTTGACGGTGACGGGCGTGCCCTTTTGCGCCGTGCCGGCCACGCGCAGGTAGGTATCTTCATCGCCGTCGAAGCTGGCGTAGATGCGGTCCGTCGACACCACCGAGGTGAGGATGGCGGAAGCGTCGATCAGGTTGCCGACGGTGATTTCCGCCTTGCTGACGCGGCCGCTGATCGGCGCCTGCACCTGCGTGTACGACAGGTTCAGTTTCGCCGCTTCATACGCGGCTTGCGCCGAACGGACATTCGCGTCCAGCTCTTTCAGGCCCGACGCTTTTTCATCGAATTCGCGCTGGGCGATGGCTTTTTCGGCCAGCAGCTTTTCAGCGCGCGACAATTCCAGCTTGGCCAGTTCCGCCTTGGCGCGGGCCGAGGCGGCAGTGCCTTCGGCGCGCGACACTTCGGCCTGGAATGGGCGCGGATCGATGACGAACAGCACATCGCCCTTTTTCACTTCGCTGCCCGGCTTGAAATTGACGGCCGTGATGAAACCGCTGACTCTCGAGCGGATTTCCACGCGCTCGATCGCTTCCAGGCGGCCCGAGAATTCCTGCGTTTCCGTGATCTGTTTTTCAACGACGGCGGCGGCCGAGATGGGCGGGCCGCCGGCCGCTGGCGCGTCGGGCACCTTGCTATTGGCCGAATCGCAGCCGGCCAGGCTCACGGCCACCAGTCCCGCCAGCGCGAGCGAGGCAGCCAGGGGCTTCAGCAGAGTGGAAAATTGTTGAACGTTTTTCATTTTATTTCCCTGTTTTATGAAAATTTCTAATGGTATGGGCGGCAGGAAGCAACCCAACTGAAAAAGTGAATGGTGGTGCCATGGCGCCCGACGGCGCTCGATCAAAGGTAAACAGGCCGCCAGCTGTTTAAAAGCGGACGGGGACGACAAAGCTGGCTGTGCGAGCGCACAACTCAGGCAAGATGGGAACTACACTCCGTAGTGTAACAACCGAAACTCAAAAAGTAAACTGATTAGTGTAAGTTTTTTTGCGGTGCATCAGATGGCGGCGTCATGACTCGGGCTCCTGCCCCAGTCCGGCGACAAAGCTGGCAATCTCGTTCAAGGCATGCACCTTGCAAGCGCACTCATTACGCGCGCCTGCATCCTGCAGCGGCGCGGCGGGCATGCGCCGCACCGTGGTCTTGATGCCGCAGGCGATCAGCTTGCTGCCGTATTGTTCAGCCTCATCGCGCAATGGGTCATCTTCGCCGGACAGGATGAGCGCCGGCGGCAGGTTCTTCAGGCGGCTCGACTGCAATGGCGACGCATACGGATGGGTACGGTCAGCGGCATTCGGCAGGTAGCCCCGGTAGGCGGCGGCGCATTGGTCAGCCACTTCCGCCAGGTCTGGGCACGTCGGCAAGTTACGCATCGAGCAGGTCGACAGGCCGGGGTCGAGCATCGGCATGATCAGCACCTGGCCCGCGAGGGGCGGTCCGCCCCGGTCGCGCGACATCATGGCGCACACGGCAGCCAGATTGGCGCCCGCTTCGATGCCCGACACCACCATCTGCTTGCCCGTCCAGCCCAGCTTGGACTTGTTCTTTTTTGCCCACAGCAGCACGGCATGCGCGTCTTCCACGGCGGCGGGGAAAGGCCGCACCTTCGCCAACGTATAGTTCGCGGCCAGCACCACGTGGTCGGGGTTGCTCAGCACGAGGCAGCGCAGGAAGTCGTCCGCGTCGTCCAGGTCGCCGTCAACAAAGCCGCCGCCATGGAAGAAGACGATCAGGCTCGACTGCTTGGCACCCGGCACGCCGGCCGTGTAGACGCGCGCGGCGAGCGCATCCTGCGCGCCCTGCACCTGGATGTCGCGTATCTTCAGCGCCTGGCCAGGAGCCAGTTCGGCCACGGTGCCGGCAACGCTCATTGCGCCACCACCGGCTGCACCGCAGCATCGAGTACCGTGTCGTTCAGGCACAACAGGGCGATGCCGCCCACTTCATGGGTCAGGGCGCTGTAAGCACTGGCTTCGCTTTGCGCCGCCAGTGAATACGCATCCGTCGATACCATCGCGGCCAGAGCGAGCGCAACCGCAACCAAGGCGGGTACTGCAAAGTGTCCATTCCGATAAGCCATGATGTTTCTCCTGTTGTCCTGCCTGCGGCATCACATTTATGCTGCAGTACAACAACTATAGACTTGATCTACAATCTGATAAAGAGTGCAATGACGAATTGATTGTTCAGGATTCTGAATAATCACGGATAAAGTGACAGGAATTCAAGTGAACAAGCTGCAAGCAATGGAAGTTTTCATCCAAGTCGTCGATGCGGGCGGCTTTACGCGCGCGGCGGAAAACATGCAGCTGCCGAAAGCCACCGTGTCGACCCTGATCCAGTCGCTGGAAGCGAGCCTGTCGGTCAAGTTGCTCAACCGCACGACGCGCCACGTCAGCATCACGTCCGACGGGGCCGCCTATTACGAACGCTGCGTGCGCATCCTGTCCGACGTGCGCGAGGCCGAAGAATCGCTGTCGCGCACGCGATTGAGTCCCAGCGGGCGGCTGCGCGTGGATGCGCCCACGGCCCTGGCGAGCGAACTGATCATCCCTGCCCTGCCCGATTTTTTTGCCCGCTACCCGGACATTTCGCTGGAACTCGGTTGCAGCGACCGTCCCGTCGACCTGATCGAGGAAGGCGTCGACTGCGCCGTGCGCGGCGGCGAACTGGGCGACCTGAACCTGATCGCGCGCCGGGTCGGCGTGCTGCACTTCATGACATGCGCCTCGCCCGGCTACCTGGCGCACCACGGCACGCCGCTGCATCCGAACGACTTGCCCCGGCACCGCGGCGTGAATTTTTTCTCCGCCAAGACGGGCAAAACGTTTGACTGGGATTTCACGCGTGCCGGCGAACGCATCCAGATCGCCATGCCCAGCCATATCGCCCTGAACGATTCGAATGCCTACTCGGCCGCAGGCCTGGCGGGCCTGGGCATCGTGCAAATGACGCATTTCATGCTTGCGCCGCTGATAGAACAGGGCAAAATGGTGGAATTGCTCAGTGAGTGGGAATCCGACCCGCTGCCCATCCACGTGATCTATCCGCCCAACCGCCATCTGTCCGCCAAGGTGCGCGTGTTTGTCGAATGGGTCGCCGACATGTTTACCAACCACCCGGCCACGCAGCTCAAGGGCAAGAACGCCAGCCCGAGCCCGCGCGCCACCCTGACCGAGGCCCAGCCATGACCGCAGCAAGCACATCGCCCCACCGCATCGTCTTCCTCGACCGCGACAGCCTGATCGCCACCGTGCGCCCGCCCGCCTTCGCGCACAGCTGGGAAGAGTATCCGCATACCAAGGGCAGCGAGCAGACCGTATCCCGCCTGCAAGGCGCCAGCATCGCCATCACGAACAAAGTGCCGCTGCGCGCAGCCGAGCTGGCGCAGCTGCCCAAGCTCCAGATGATCGCTGTGGCCGCCACCGGCACGGATATTGTCGACCTGGCCGCCTGCCGCGAGCGGGGCATCGTCGTGGCGAATATCCGCGACTATGCGCGCGCCACCGTACCCGAACACACCTTGGCCCTGATGCTGGCCCTGCGCCGCCAGCTGCTTGCCTACCGCGCCGACGTGGAAGCGGGCCTGTGGCAGGCATCGGACCGCTTCTGCCTGTTCGGCCACCCGATCCGCGACCTGGCCGGCAGCCGTTTGGGTTTGCTCGGCTACGGCGCGCTGGGCAAGTCCGTGGCGCAGCTGGGGCGCGCCTTCGGCATGCAGGTGCAAGTCCACAACCGCTCCCCCATCGATGAGGACGGCGTGACGCAAGTGAGCTTCGATGACTTGCTGGCCACGTCCGACGTGCTCAGCCTGCACCTGCCTTTGACGGACAAGACGCGCAACATCATCGGCGCGCAAGAACTGGCGCGCATGCAGCCGACGTCGCTGTTGATCAACACGGCGCGTGGCGGCCTTGTCGATGAAGCGGCGCTGGCTGAAGCATTGAAAAACGGCGTGATCGCCGGCGCCGGCTTCGACGTGTTATCGAAGGAGCCGCCGCTGCCCGGCAATCCGCTGTTGAATTTACGCCTGCCCAACTTCATCCTCACGCCGCACACGGCCTGGGCCAGTGGCGAAGCCATGCAAAAGCTGGCGGACATCCTGATCGGCAACGTGGAGGCGTTCGAACGGGGCACGCCCACAAACGTGGTGGCATGAGCGTATTGCACGAACTCGATGAACTGCTGTGCGGCGACGACGAGGAATACGAGCGCCTCGACCTGTTTCACGAAGCGGACGAGCTGATCGGGCAACTGCGGGTGGCCGACGTGCCCGCACTGCTGGCCCTGTGGCAGGCGCGCAGCCTGTGCTGGCGGCAGCGCTTTACCCAAGCCAGCAGGTCCATCGGCAGCGACGTGCTGCGCGCCCTGCTGGCCGGTTTGCTGCAGATCAAAGAGGCCCCACACGGCGTGTTCGAACTGATGAACCGCCTGCCTGCGACAGCCGACGCCTCCCCGCTCAGCGACGCCCTGCTCGATTATGCGGAGCAAGCCTGGCATGCGAACCCGGCACGGCACCGGCAAATCCAGATCAGCTGCTGGAGTTGCGGGCTGTCGGGCCGGCTGTTGAAGCGGCTGGGGTTTTCCTCCTGGAAGGAAGCGGGACTGTAGTTCTTACGATGCCACCGGCGTCTCGAAGGAAAATCCCGGCGCATACGCGTGATAGCCGTCGAAATCGCCCTTGCCGATGCTGGCTCCCTGGCTGCGGGCAATCGCATACGCCATGCTGAAGTGAAAGTAGAAATTCGGCAGGATATACAAGTTCAAATATTCGCCGGCCGGCAGCGTGATGTCGGCAAAGCCGGCGCGGTCGCGGCAGATGCGTTCGGGCGGCCCGTCAAAACGTTCGGCAGGAATGTCCTTGAGGTAGCGCGTGGTCTGCGCGATCTGCTCTTGCAGGCTGGTGGCGGCGCTGAAATCGGCCACGTCCAGCCCTGCCAGCGGGCAGCAGCCGCGCAAGGAAAAGCTCACGGCCGCGCGCACTTGCTGGGCAAACGGCAGCATGTCCGGGTGCAAACGCGCCGCCAGCATCGACGGCGCGGTGCCGGTCTTGTCGAGCATGGCGGAAAGCTGCGCCAAGGAGCGGCAAAATACGGTGACGGGGTGGCTGTTCATCATTTCCTTGTGCAGGATTCAATATGACAAGAGTGTGCCACAGGCAACCGCGTCCCCGTCACCTTAACGCCGGTGCTTGCTGAAAAATTCCCAGATGACGTCATTCGCGTCGATGGCGCGCGTGGTCTTGCCGATGGGCAGGCCGATATTGAAGGCATCGGCGCCCGGCCACGTGTGGCCGCCGTCCTTGACGGTGAGCAAGGCAGCGCTGGCGCCGCCGTCATCGCCACCCTGCTCCAGCCAGCTTACTTGCGTCGTATCGCCAGCCGGGCCAGAAATCAGGCGCGGCTGCGGCGGGGCGCCATCGATGCCGTTGTGCTTGCGCCAGTAATCGAAGGTGCCCTGCGCCGACAGGTAGCCGGCGGCCTTGCCTTCGTACAGCACGACCTTGTCAGCCGTCCCCTGTATCAACAGCATGCCGACCTTTCCGCGCTGTTGATGGTGCCGCACCACGGGTTCCGGCATGGGCGCGCCCACCGAGGCGACTGCGGCGAACTGCTGCGGCAGCTCGGCCGCCAGGCGCAGGGCAAAGAAACCGCCGCGCGACAGGCCCGTCGCATAGATCCGTTTGTCATCGATGCGGTAATCCTGCCTGAGTTTACTCAGCATGGCTTGCGTGAAACCGACGTCATCCGTGCCCGCCAGGTAATCCATGCCGAAGCCCACGTTCCAGTCCTGCTTGATGCCTTGCGGATACACGACGATGAATTGGTGCCGCTCGGCCGTCTTGTTCATTTGCGTGTACAGCATTTGTTCCGCCATGCTCATGCCGCCGCCATGGAAATTGAAGACGACGGGAAAGGCTTGCTGCGGCGCGCTTTGGTAAGACGGCGGCGTGTAGACGATGTAGCGGCGCTTGTCTTCCTTGTAGACGAGGCTGCTCACCTGGGCCGGCGCGGATGTGCACACGCAGGACAGGATCAACAGGCTGATGGCGATTTTCATGGGCTTCCCTTCAAGTCAAAGAGCAGCCAGCATAAGCAGGAGCAGGTGAAATCGCGGTGAAATCCGCTGAGTTTATTGCACTTGGGTGGGAACGATGGCGACACGGTACTGCGTCGCGCCGGGGTGGAAAGCAATGTCCCAGCGCATCGCTTGCGCCAGGCGCAGCAGCAGGTTCTGGCCATGCGCGAAACCGTGGACGCGCCGTGGCTGCCCCGCCTGCACGGTATTGACAATGTTCAGGTGGCCTTGCGCAAACGCAATGCTGATGCGGCAATCGGGGCCGCCATGAAACAGCGCATTCGCCAGGCAATTATTGATGAGCAACATGACCAGCTGCCCGTTGCCCGCCACGTCCAGCCGCTCGGGCAAGTCCAGGGTCAGCAGGCTGGCGTCCCACGGATGTTCGTCGAGCAGGCGCAGCAGGCATTGTTCCATACAGCCGCGCAACTCCACCACCTCGCCCGGCAGTTGCTCGGCCCGCGCCAGCGCGAACAGCACGTCGATGCTGGCGCGCATCTCGTCCGTCGATTGCCGCAGCTGCGCCTGCTCTTGCCCGCCCAGGGGCTGCGCCTCGGCCAGCGCCAAGGTGTTGTGCATCAAGGTCAGCGGCGTACGCAGCTCATGGCTGACGTCGCGGGTGAAGGCCTGTTCGCGCTGCAACACCGCCTGTAGTTCGGCAAACGTGGTTTCCAGGCGGCGCGCCAGGAAACCGATCTCGTCGGTGCGGTCACGCTCGCTGAAATGGACGGCGCTGCCGGGCGCCAGCTGGCGCGCTTCCCGGGCCAGGCGCTGCAGGGGCAGCACGAGGCGCCGCGCCAGCCAGTACGCCAGCAGCAAGGCCAGCGCGATCAGCGCCAGCGCCACGCCCAGCACGACACCGCCCACCTCTTGCGCCAGGCGCTGCACCACCAGCACGGGCGCCACGTCGGCCAGCAGATAGCTGCGCTGCGGCTGGCCAGCGGCGACGAGGTCCAGCGCCAGCACGTGGTAATGCTGGCCCGTCGTGGTAAACACTTCCCCGCGCGGGGCTGACGGCAGCACTTGCTCGCGCACCACTTGAGGCAAATCATGGTAGCTGGCGTATGTCTTGATGAGGTCGCTACCAGACGGCGTAAGCTCACCGTGCTGGCGCAAATGCTGGCTGACCACCACCGCTTCGCGCTCGAGCAGGCGCTGCACCAGCATGTCTTCCGTCACGTAGGCGATCACCAGCGCCAGGCCCGTGTAGCACAGGCACAGCAACACGGTGAAACCGGCCAGGGCCGCGAACAGGCGCTGCCGGATCGATTTGCTCATGATGACGCCGCGGAACCGAAGGCAAGGCGGTAGCCCAGCTGCGGTATGGTCACCAGCATGCCCGCGCCGCCGGCCAGCTCCAGCTGCTTGCGCAGCGCGTAAATATGCGATTTGAGCGCATCGCTATCGGGCGGCTGGCTGCCCCACAGATGCTGCAGCAAGGCCGAACGTGACACGGCGTGCGGATGCTCGCGGCACAGCAGCAGCAGGATTTTAAAACCCGTCTGCGTCAGCGGCAGCGCCACGTCACCGAGCCGGGCGCGCCCTTCGCGCGTCTGCAAGGTAAAGGGGCCCACGCGCATTTCCTGGTGCACATGCAGCTGGTGCCGGCGCGCCAGCGCTTCGCAGCGCAAGGCCACTTCGCGCAAGTCGAACGGTTTGCTCAGGTAATCGTCGGCGCCGTCGCGAAAGCCGCGTGCTTTGTCTTCATACGCATCGCGCGCCGTCAGCATCAAGATCGGCACATTGCTGGGTGCCCCCGCCTTGATGGCGCGGCACACTTGCAAGCCATCGATGTCGGGCAGGTTCAGGTCCAGCAGCACCACGTCATAGTTGTTGCGCGTGGCCAATTGCACGGCCAGCGCACCCGTGCCCGCATGGTCGGTCTGCCAGCCCAGGCCGTCGAGGAAGTCGAGCACCTGGCGCGCGATGGCCAGGTGGTCTTCCACCAGCAGTATGCTCAGGGGCAAGCGATTCATGGAGTGTGGGCAATGCGCGCATACAGCCAGAAATTGCCGGACCTACCGCGAATTTGCCGGTAGCAGCGCAGATAGCCTTCGCGCTCGAAACCGCAGCGCTCGAGTACGCGGATCGAACGTTCATTGCTCTCCAGCACAGTTGCCTGGATGCGCAGGAAGCCCAGGCGCTGGAAGCCCCAGTCCATGACCGACGCGGCGATGGACGTGGCCACGCCCTGCCCCCATACGGCAGGAGACAGATCGTAGGCGATTTCGGCCGTGCGGTGCTGCGGGGAAATCGCATTGAAGCCGATCGTGCCCACCAGCTGGCCGCCCTCGCGCAGCACGATGGCCAGGCGGATGGACGACGCTGGCTGGGCCGAGGCGTAATCATCGAAATTGGCCTGCAGATCGTCGGCGCAACGCAAGTCCCAGCTCGTGTGTTCCACGACAACAGGATCGGCCAGATACACATACCAGGCGGGCGCGTCGCTACGTTCCAGCTGGCGCAACGTCACCAGTGGATGGGCTGAAACGGGTAAATCGGCAGCTTTCATTGCTTGGCATCCTCCTCAATCCAGCGGGCAATCAGCGGCCAGCCAGGACATGAAATCATCGGCAGCCAGTTCGAAATCGTCGCGCTGCATCGATCCATGCCCGACCAGGTACACGGCGCGGTCGCCATCATCGAGGGCCAGCATGACGGCGCGCCCGCCGCTGTCGTCGCCGATGGTGATGTAGCCTGGGCAGGATTGCTGCGTGTCATATGTTTCGTTACGCTCCACCAAACTTTCTGCGCCATACAGCAATACCTGTTCGCCACGGAGACCTTCCTGCCAGTCCTGGAGAAAGCGCAGGTAGTACGCCGGCAAGGCGCGGCCCAGCCAGCTCTCGAGCGCTTCGGTTTCCTGCTGGCTCACGCGGCGCCTTTGCGCCGTGCCTCCCACGTACGCCGCAGCAAGCCGTACAGGGCCGTATCGCTGACGTGGCCGCCGACGATCCAGCGTTCGGGCAAGAAACCTTCCTTGCTGAAACCCTGGCGTTCCAGGGCGCTGGCCGAAGCCGTATTGAGCGGATCGATATCGGCTTCCAGGCGGTTCAGGTCGCGCTCGATGAACGCGTATTCCAGCAGCGCCGACAAGGCTTCCTGCATATAGCCCTTGCCCCAATGCGGGCGCGCCAGCGCATAGCCGATTTCGGCACGGCGGTTCTGGCGGTGTTCGGAAAACAGGCTGCAGCTACCCATATATTCGCCCGTCGCCTTCAGCGTGACGGCGAAGCGGAAGAATTCCTCGCTCTCGAAAGCGGCGATGTCCTCGGCAAGCTTGCGCGCGGCGATGCTGGCATCCTGCCATGGCGGCTCGCTGAAATAGCGCATCACTTCGGGATCGGCATGCATGGCGAAGAAATCCGCTTCATCTGATGGTTGCGGCTTGCGCAGGATCAGGCGTTCAGTGGTGATGGTTTTCGTGTAGGCCATGCGACTCCAATCAAAGGTTCAAAGGGGCAATGCTTATTATTCCATGCAACTATAACGATGTGGCAACTTTGTGATCTTGCTTTTTAATGTAGTATGGCAATGTTTCACCATATCATAGATGCAACTTCATGATCCGCCTATGCACGCAACAAAAGAAGCAGCACATACCGACGCCATGCCGGCGCAGCCCGAGGTCTTGAGCAAGCACAAGCGGCCGGTCATCATCTGGGCCAGCATCGCCTTCTTTTGCATGTGCGCCATGCTGCTTGGCATGACCATCTGGATCGTCTGGTCTTCGCGCGAAGTGCGCTTGCACGAAGCGAGGGCGACGACGGAACACATGGCGCGCACCCTGGCGACCCAAGCGTACATGGAACTGGAAGTCGCCGATGTGATGCTCGAAGATATCGTCGAGCACATCCGCAACGAAGGCAATAATGACGCGACCGGCGAGCGGCTGCAATCGCATCTGCAGCAGCTGTCGAAGAATATCGTGGAAATTGCCGGCGTCTTCATTTTTGACAGCCGCGGAGACTGGCTGGCCAGCTCGTCCGGCGCCGGGCAGGACGGCAACAATGCGGACCGCGACTACTTTACTTATCACAAGACGCATGCGCAACTGGGTAGCCGCATCAGCGCGCCCGTGCGCAGCAAATCCAGCGGGCAATGGGTGTTGCCCGTGTCGCGCCGGGTGGAATTGGCGGACGGTTCCTTTGCGGGCGTGGTGCTGGTCACCCTGGGGCTCGCCTCCTTCGAACGCATCTACGATAGCCTCAACCTTGGCAATACGGGCACGGCCTTCTTTGCCCTCGACGACGGCACCTTGATCTACCGCCGGCCATTCCAGCCCGGCGTCATCGGCATGGATATTTCGTCGGGTGCAGTCCTGCGCGCCTACCGCGAAAAAGGGCCTGTCGGCACGGCCATGATGACGGCGAAGGTGGACGAAATCGAACGGCTGTACAGCTATCGCCACCTGCAGCGCTTTCCCGTCATCGTGGCGGCGGGACTATCGGAGGAAGATATTTTCGCCGAATGGCAGCGCTTGAGCATGCAAATCGTGCTGGCGTCGCTGGCGGCAGGCGCGGCGCTGATCTACCTGTTCCGCAAGCTGATGCGGCAGATTGCCGTACGCGACCGTATCGAAGCCAGCCTGCGCGTGGCCACGACGGAGTTGCAGCACGCCAATGCGGACCTGGCGGCGCGGGCGGCGCAGGATGGCTTGACGGGGCTGGCCAACCGCCGCTGTTTCGACGAGACCTTGGCGCATGAACTCAAGCGCGCCCAGCGCAGCGGGCATGAAGTGTCGCTGATCATGCTGGACGTGGATTTCTTCAAGAAATTCAACGACCAGTATGGCCACGTGGCAGGCGACGAGTGCCTGCAGGCAGTTGCTGGCGCCGTGGCGCGCAGCGTCGGCCGGGCCGAAGACCTGGCGGCCCGTTACGGAGGTGAAGAGTTCGCAGTGATCATGCCCGGCACGGGCGCGGCTGGCGCACTGGAAGTCGGCGAAGCCATCCGGGCGGCCGTGGAAGGCTTGCAGATTCCCCACGCGGCCAGCGCGAACGCAGTCGTGACCGTCAGCCTGGGCGCGGCCACGGTCCAGCCTGGCCAAGACCGCCCCACGGACAGCAGCGAGCTGATACGCGAGGCCGACGCCTTGCTGTACCAGTCGAAAAACACGGGCCGCAACCGCGTCAGCGGCGGCGTAGCAGCAGCATGAGGCCGCTTATGTCCGGGAAAAGAATCGCTCTCACCATGCCGCTGTCCCTCATCGCACTGGCCGTCTGGCTGGGCTTGAGCATGGGCGGCCGCTGGCTGGAAGCCGCCGGCTACGCCTTGCCGGGCGCAGCCGTCACCGGCCGTATCGGCCTGTCGTGGGCGCTGGCCGCACTGTTCGCGCTGGCGCTGCTGCTGGCGTCGCGACAGCGCCGCGAAGCGGGCTTGTGCGCGCCGCAGCCGTGGAAAACGCTGTGGCTCGTCTGCCCACCCCTGCTGTATGCGCTGCTGATGCTGTTGCTGGCCTGGGCCGGCGGCTGGCCGCAGCCGCGCGTGCTGCTGATCGTCGCGTGCAATGCGGCGCTGGTGGCCATCTCGGAAGAACTGATGTTCCGCGCCATCTTGCTGCAGGGCATGCTGGACCGCTACGCCGTCTGGCCGGCCGTCCTGATTTCTTCGGCGCTGTTCGGCCTGGCCCATACGGCCAACGGCCTGGCCACGGGCGACGTCAGCGGCGCCTTGTGGCAAGCTGTGGCCGCCACCTTGCAGGGTGTCGGCTATGCGGCCATCCGCCTGCGCACCCGTTCGATATGGCCGATGGTACTCGTGCATGGGATATGGGATTACGCACTGGTGACGGCCACCTTGCCGAACCCGGCCGAAGACGGCGCGTCCATCCTGCCGTATATCGCCCTGCTGGCCGTGCTGCCCTTGTGCCTGTATGGCGTCTACCTGCTGCGGCCCAGCCAGCGCGCGGCCATATCGCAACCGCAGCCATAATGTCGCGACAAGCTTTCCATCCATGGACCAAGAAAATGGCCGCGCATAAGGGAGGCTTGACAGCGCGGCCCATCGCATGGCATCGTTGCCCCATGCAATCGCCACTCCCTCCCCTGCCATCGATTATTGCCGCCATTCCAACGATGGTGGCTTAGCAGCAGTGTGATTGCCAAAGCCGCCTGAGAGGCGGCTTTGATGTGCAGTCACTGGTCAAACCGTCTCGCAGGTTTCATTTCTTTTTTAGCGAGCGACCATGCCCCCAACTTCCAGCACCCCCGCTTCCCCCACCCTGCACCTCGTCTGCGGCAAGATCGCGTCCGGAAAATCCACTCTGACAACCCGGCTGGCCAGCGCGCCACAGACCGTGCGCATCAGCGAAGACAGCCTGCTGGCGCAGCTGTATCCGGGCCAGATCGCCAGCTTGGCCGATTACGTGGCGTGCGCTACGCGGCTGCGTGCGGCCATCGCTCCTTTGGCCCTTCAGATGCTGCAGGCGGGCGTGTCCGTCGTGCTCGATTTCCCCGCCAATACGCCGGCCAGCCGCGCCTGGATGCGCGAGCTGTTCCAGCAGGCGGACGTGGCGCACGTGCTGCACTATCTGGACGTGCCGGACGAAGAATGCAAGGCGCGCTTGCGCCAGCGCAATGAAAGCGGGTTGCACCCGTTTTCCACCAGCGACGCTGATTTTGACGCCATCACGCGCCACTTCGTGCCGCCCGATGCTTCGGAAGGTTTTTACATCGTTCAAACAAGCCGTTAATGTTTCCTGGCTGGCTGTCGGCAAGAGCTTGTGTACTTTCGACCAGGATGCTTTTTTTGACATGTCTTCGTTTCGGCTGATACTCTGCAGGTCTCACAATAAGAAACAGGACAGCACTCCGTGAAAATAATGAAGTTCGCCGGCAGCGGCCTGGCCATTCTGCTTGCCTTGCTGGCTGGATCCGCACAGGCGCAATATGCGCCGGTCGATGCCGCGCGGACAAAGAACGAGGCAGCGGCCAAATTGATGCTTGAGTCCTTGAAACAGACCAGGTATTGGATCGTTCCCAATCCACAAGCCATCTCGCGCTATGAGTTCCAGGAATTGGACGAGGACGGGAATCCCGCTGGAAAAAAGTTTGTCGTCACGGAAACGACGAGTTTCACCGTGCATAGCTATGTAGATAAAGACTTCCGGCACTATGCGCGGATCGTCTTCGAAGATGACAAGGACGCGGCGCTGGAACTCTCCTTCTATCTATTCGAGTCCAGGCCGGGACCGCTGACGCTATTTCGCAATGTCTACGATCCGGCCAAACGCTCGCGGTTGGATTTTGTCGAGTATCTTTTCACCTCGCCGCCCAAAGATATCGAGATAGCAGAGGCCAAAGAAGGCATCCTGGAAATTATCTTCGAGACCGCCCTGCGAGCAAAAGGCGACGTCAACATTGGCATGAGCGCGAAGCAGGTACGCGCCTCCGGCTGGGGAAAACCTGTCAGCATGCACAAAAAATCCGATGCGGCCGGCGCGCACGAAGAGTGGCTATACGAAAGCAGGCGTTCCTTGCTTTTCACAAATGGCAGACTGGCCTCCATCCGGCGCTGATACGTGACAGCACGGCCAGGCAATTGCCGCCCCACTGGCCTTAAAACGTGCCCGGCAGCAGGATCTTTTTATCCACCTGCTGCAAGTCGCGCAAGCCGCAAAAGGCCATCGTCAGGTCCAGCTCGTTGCGGATGATGTCCAGGCATTTGGTCACGCCCGGCCCGCCCATGGCGCCCAGGCCGTATAAAAACGGGCGGCCGATGTACACGCCTTTCGCGCCCAGGGCCACGGCCTTGATCACGTCCTGGCCCGAGCGGATGCCGCCGTCCATGTGCACTTCGATCTGGCTGCCGACGGCGTCGACGATGGCGGGCAAGGCTTCGATCGACGATTGCGCGCCATCGAGCTGGCGACCGCCGTGGTTCGAGACGATCAGCGCGTCGGCGCCGCTTTCGACGGCCAGGCGCGCGTCTTCGGGGTCCATGATGCCCTTGATGATCAGTTTGCCGCCCCAGCGCTGCTTGATCCATTCCACGTCCGCCCACGACAGGCTCAGGTCGAACTGCTGCTGCGTCCATGCCGACAGCGACGACATGTCGGACACGGACGTGGCGTGGCCGACGATGTTGCCAAAACCGCGCCGCTTCGTGCCCAGCATGCCCGCCACCCAGCGCGGCTTGGTGGCCATGTTGAGGATGTTCGGAATCGTCAGCTTCGGTGGCGCCGACAGGCCGTTGCGCAAGTCCTTGTGGCGCTGGCCCAGCACCTGCAAGTCCAGGGTCAATACGAGCGCGCCGCAGTTGGCCGCCTTGGCGCGGTCGATCAGGCGGTTGATGAATTCGCGGTCCTTCATCACATACAGCTGGAACCAGAACGGCTTTGTCGTGTTCGCCGCCACGTCCTCGATCGAGCAGATGCTCATGGTCGACAGGGTAAACGGCACGCCGAAGCGCTCGGCCGCCTGGGCCGCGAGGATTTCGCCATCGGCATGCTGCATGCCCGTCAAGCCCGTGGGCGACAGGGCCACCGGCATCGATACGTGCTGGCCCACCATGGTCGAGGCCAGGCTGCGGTTCTCCAGGTTGACGGCCACGCGCTGGCGGAATTTGATCTTGGCGAAATCGCTGTTGTTGGCGCGGTACGTCGACTCCGTCCAGGAGCCGGAATCGGCGTAGTCGTAAAACATGCGCGGCACCCGTTTCTGGGCCAGCACGCGCAAGTCTTCGATGCTGGTGATGATACTCATGCGTTTCCTCGGTCGATGGCAAGTCAAGCCATGATCGTGCATTTGCCTGCAATTGTCTATCCGGCAGGCAATGCCGCCACACTTACCAAGCGCGTGCGCCGAGGATTTTCTCGCCCAACTCCGTCAGGCGCGCTTGCGGATAACGCAGCTTTTCCTTTTCCTCGGGGTCGCCGGGAAACGCATAGCCCTGCGGCGCGCTGCGCTCGCGCCAGCTTTGCACGCGCCAGTCGCGCAAGGACTGATTGTCTTCCTGGGCCGGCGTAAAGGAAATGTATTGGGCCAGGCGCACCTGGTCCGTCGACGTGTTCGGGCGGATGCCGTGCGCCAGCAGGCTGTTAAAGATCAGCAACTCGCCTTTTTTCATGGCGATGAATTCCATCGGATACGGCACCGTCGCCAGGTCCGGCTGCCATGGATTGCGATCCGCCGGCACCGTCTTGCGCCACGCCAGCAAGTTGTTGAACAATTCCGGATAGCATTGAAAACCGCCGCTCTCGGGCGACGTATCGGACAGGGCCAGCACGCCTTGCACGTTGACGGGCAGCGGGTCGAGCGTGGTGTCGGCATCCCAGTGGATGAAGCCGCCAAACTTGCGCTTGCCATTGTTCGGCGTGTTCAGGTTGGCGCGGTCGATGGTCACCCACAGGTCTTCGCGGTCCCAGATGTCGACAAAGGCGTCATAGACGCGCTGGGTCTGGCGGTTGTCCCACAGGGTCTGGTTGTGATACGCCTCGACCATGCCGGAACCGTTGAGTTCCTTCATCGCGTGGTCGCGCAACTGGTCCCGGTTCCAGGTGGCCGGATCGTTCTCATCGAGTCCCTGGAATTCCCACAGGAAGTCCGTTGTACGGCGCACCTGCTCGGGCGATACGGCATCCTTGACGATGACGTAGCCGTAGGTTTGCCAGTGCAAGAAGTCGCTGTCGGACAGCACGCGCAGCGGCAGCTGTTTCTGGATGTCGCGCAACTGGGTTTGTTCCGTGTAGGCCACGGACGGGTTGCCGGGACGGTCTTCGCCGTACTGCGGGTTTACATACTGAACCTGGTCTTGCATCGCTGTCTCCTGTGTTGGTGTGAGACAGATTGTGCGACGGAAGATTAGAGGGAAATGCGTGCGGAGCGACCAATACTGATACTATCCTGATCATCCATAGCTAATAAACGTCACGATGACGCCTTTATTCGAACAAGTCACGATCCCGACGGGCCACTCCTGGGGCTTGCTGTGGCGCGAACTCGATGCCATTCCCTTCATCTGGCATTACCACCCGCAATTCGAGCTGACCCTGACCGTGAATGCGCGGGGGCAGCGCTACATCGGCGACCATCTGGGCGACTTCGAACCGGGCGACCTGGTGCTGCTGGGGCCGAATCTGCCGCACACGTGGTCGGCCAGCGAGCGCATCGACAGCGCGCAACCGATGCTGGCCGTCGTCGTGTGGTTTTCGCTCGAGTGGGTGGAGCAGCTGGCGGCCTGTTTTCCGGAGTTGCACGGCGTGCGGCAGCTGGCTGCCCGCGCCGGCCCGGCCCTGCATTTTTCAGCGGACACGAGCGCGCGCTGCGCCCATCAACTGCTGCAACTGAATGCCCTGCCTGTGCCGCAGCGCCTGCCGCTGCTGCTCGACGTGCTGCTGGAGCTGGCGGGCGATGGCGCCGCGCGGCCGCTGGCCTCGACAGCACAGGCGCCGATGCATGCCGATGGGCAGCAAAAGCGCATGGCCATCGTGTTTGACTTCATGCACGCGCATTTCCGGGAAGAGATCGCACTGGAAACCTTGGCACAGCGGGCCGCCCTGTCGCTGGGCGCGTTTCACCGCTGCTTCAAGCGCCACGCGCATTGCACGCCGGGCGAGTATCTGGCGCGACTGCGCATAGGGCGCGCCTGCCAACAGCTGATCGAAAGCAATCTCGCCATTGCCGTCATCGCGCAAGAGGCGGGCTACCGCAACCTCGCGCATTTCAACCGCCAGTTCCGCGCCGCCAAGCACGTCACGCCGCGCACGTTTCGCCTGCAATACCGGCGCGGCGCCAAAGACTTGGCGTAAATCCGTTCGGAAACGAAAAAGGGGATCAGATTTTACAATCTGACCCCCAATATTCTGGTGCGGCTGGCAGGAATTGAACCCACGACCCCTTGGTTCGTAGCCAAGTACTCTATCCAGCTGAGCTACAGCCGCCTAAGACAAGATTATAGCAGGGCTTTGCAGAATGGCAAAGGGCGCCGTGCGGATATTTCACAATTGCCCAGGCCGCCAGCATGGTCGCTGCGAAGGCGCCGTGATGACGAAAAAAAACCCGGAAAGCGAACTTTCCGGGTTTTTTCACTACTGCTGATACTGGTGCGGCTGGCAGGAATTGAACCCACGACCCCTTGGTTCGTAGCCAAGTACTCTATCCAGCTGAGCTACAGCCGCAAACTCTGACACACTTCGCCGGACGGCGCGAAGCTTGAAACTTTCATCAAAACGAAGCGAACTCCGTCTTGGCAATACTGGTGCGGCTGGCAGGAATTGAACCCACGACCCCTTGGTTCGTAGCCAAGTACTCTATCCAGCTGAGCTACAGCCGCAAAACTTCTACAACATTCCATCAACAACATGGAGGTGAAACTTGTTACAACAAAACCAGGCAAAGTCTGATTTTCAGTATTCTGGTGCGGCTGGCAGGAATTGAACCCACGACCCCTTGGTTCGTAGCCAAGTACTCTATCCAGCTGAGCTACAGCCGCGCAGGCAAACATTATAGCGTATTCATTTCGCTTTGAAAAGTTCGATTTTTCAATCGCTTAGCTGATTTTGCAGAATACCGCCCCGCATGATCGACTACCTTTTCACTGCCAAAAAGCGCACGCCTTTTTATCGGTGGACACTTCTGCTTTCACAGTGGCGCCCAGCGAATCGAGAAGTTGCTGTCTCGAAAGAAGCGGGATTATAGGGACTGCTTTCCAGCCTGTCCAGTGCTATCTGCAGGTGGCGCGCAAGCGTGCGGTGGCGGCGCGCCGCTTGGGGCTACAATACCAGCCAGACAGGGGCGTTTGTGCCTCCCCTAATGCATGACGGCGGGCATTGAGCATCATGACCTATTTAACTGAGCTTAGCGGCGGCCCGGCGGGGCAAGTGCCCGTGCGGCAGACTCACTGTTGCAGGATTTCCGATGGCCAAGCATGACCGCGAGCAAGACCTGCTTCCCCCATCAGCGCCGCTGAGCCTCTCCGACGAGCGCCTGTCCAACTTACTGGAAAGTATTACCGACGGCTTTTGCCTGCTCGACCGCGACTGGACCATCCGCTACCTCAATACGCGCGGCGCCGCCATGCTGGCGCCGCAGCACGCGCCCGGCGCGAGCCTGACGGGCAAGAACCTGTGGCAAGCCTGCCCCGACCTGCTGGGTACGGAACTGGAAACGCAGTACCGGCGCGCCATGGCGCAGCAGCACAGCAGCAGTTTCGAACTGCTGTATCCGCCGCTGGGGCGCTGGCTGGACGTGCGCATCTTCCCTTCCAGCGACGGCTTGACCACGTATATCCAGGACATCAGCCAGCGCAAGGCGACCGAGGAAACCTTGCGCCACAGCGAGGAAGACTTGCGCGCGCTGGCCAATTCCATCCCGCAACTGGCCTGGATCGCCAGCTTCGACGGCACCATTGCCTGGTACAACCAGCGCTGGCACGACTACACGGGTACCACTGCCGAGCAGATGGCGGGCGACGGCTGGAGCATCGCCTATGACGCGCAGCACCTGCCGCCCATGCTGCAAGCGTGGAAGGCCGCCTTGCGCGATGGCACGCCCTTCGAAATGGAGTTCCCCATCCGTGGCGCCGACGGCCAGTACCGCTGGTTCCTGACGCGCGCCAATCCCGTGCGCGACCAGGGAGGCCAGCTGCTGCGCTGGTTTGGCACGAGCACCGACGTCGACCAGGTCAAGCGCGCGCAGGAAGCCTTGCGCGATGAAACGCGCGTGCTCGAGTTGCTCAACAATACGGGCGCGGCCCTGGCCAGCACCCTCGATTTGCCGGCCCTGCTGCAGGAAACCGTCGATGCGGCCACGCGCATCAGCGGCGCGCGCTTCGGCGCCTTTTATTATGACGATGCGGGCGAGGTCCACGACAGCGTCGCCCCCCTGCCATCGGCACGCGCCGTCAACGGCATCAGCCTGCGCGAGGCCGATGCCATCGCCACGGAACTGCGCCAGGGAGCGGCCATGCGCCAGAACGACTTGCTGGCCGCGCCCGACGCCAGCGCCGGCGGCGCGCCGCCGCTGCGCAGCTGCCTGAGCCTGCCCGTCAGTTCGCGCTCGGGCCTGTTGCTGGGGCGCTTGCTGCTCGGCCATCCGCAAGCGGGCATGTTCAGCGCGCGCAGCGAACGCATCGTGTCGGCCATCGCGGCCCAGGCCGCCGTCGCGCTCGACAATACGCGCCTGTACGCGGCCGCCACGCGCGCCGCCGAAGAGCGCAAGGTGCTGCTAGACAGCGAACGCGAGGCGCGCGCCGACGCCGAGCGCACGAACCAGCTGAAAGACGATTTCCTCACCACCCTGTCGCACGAACTGCGCACGCCGCTGTCGGCCATCCTGGGCTGGGCCCAGGTGCTGCGGCGCGGCACGCGCGACCAGGCCGACCTGCACCGGGGCCTGCAAAGCATCGAACGCAATGCGCGCGCGCAGGCGCAACTGATCGAAGACTTGCTCGACATGAGCCGCATCACCTCAGACAAGGTGCTGCTGGACCTGCAAACCATCGTACCCGCCAGCATCATCGCCTCGGCCATCGAAACCCTGCGCCCGGCGGCCGACGCCAAGCACATCGCCATCCACAGCAACATCGCCAGCGATGCGGGCACCATCACGGGCGACCCCAGCCGTATCCAGCAAGTGATCTGGAACCTGCTGTCGAATGCCCTGAAGTTCACGCCGCAAGGGGGTCGGGTCGAGATCGGCGTGCGCCGCGAGGCGAGCCGCCTGGCCATCACGGTGGCCGACAACGGCGTCGGCATCAAGAAAGACTTCCTGCCCCACGTGTTCGACCGCTTCCGCCAGGCCGACGCCTCCACCACGCGCCGCCATGGCGGCCTGGGGCTGGGGCTGGCGATCGTCAAGCACCTGGTGGAGCAGCATGGCGGCACGGTCACGGTCAGCAGCGCCGGCGACATGCAGGGCGCCAGCTTTACCGTGCGCCTGCCCCTGGGGACGCGGGCCGCGCTGGCGCGCCCGAAGGGCGGCGAGCTGTCCGCCAGCCACGACTTGCGCGGCGTTACGGTGCTGCTGGTCGATGACGAGGCCGATGCGCGCGAACTGACGGCGCGCATCCTGCGCGACAGCCACGCCGACGTGCATGGCGCGGGCAGCGTGGCGCAAGCGCTGCAACTGCTGGAACAGGTGCACCCGCATGTGCTGGTCAGCGACATCGGCATGCCCGACGCCGACGGTTTCGACTTGCTGGCGCAAATCCGCGCACATGCCTCGCCCGATGCGGCCAGTCTGCCGGCGCTGGCGCTGACGGCGTTCGCGCAACCGCAGGACCGCCAGCGGGCGCTGGCCAGCGGCTTCCAGGCCTGGATCTCGAAACCGATAGACCCGGCCGAACTGCTGGCGGCCGTGGCGCAGCTGGCCGCGCAGCGCGGAACTTCCCCTCGCCCTGAACAGGGCCGCAATATACCACCCTAAAAAGATGATGCAAAGAAATACATAGTGCAGTACAAAATGACTATTTTCATGGGTTAGCCTTCCTACTTTCAGACGCGGCACTGTCCTACAAGCAACTAAGCGAAAGTTTGCTACACTGAAATGCAGAAGCACACCTGCACGGCAGGCCGGAGACGGCGGCCCTGGCCGGCGAGAACGGCAGAAGCGAACTCATGCGCTGTTGTGCGCCCTATCTTGTTGCAAGGCGCTACTATCTTTCCACAGCCGTCAGCCTATCATCTGCGGTAGAAGCCAGCGTTGCATAGACCGTATAACCGAGACCTTACATGCCCAGCCAAGATGAGATTTTGAAAGCCAAAATTTTGGTCGTCGATGATTCACCCGACAATGTTGACCTGATGCTGGAAATCCTGCGCGATGCCGGCTATACCAATGTGACGGCCACCATGCGTCCGGCCCAGGTTTGCCCCCTGCACCGGGAGCATTGCTACGACCTGATCTTGCTGGATCTGCAAATGCCGGAACTCAATGGTTTCCAGGTCATGAAAGGCTTGAAGGAAATCGAGCATGGCGGCTACCTGCCCGTGCTGGCCCTGACGGCCCAACCGAGTTTCAAGATCGCCGCCCTGGAAGCGGGCGCGCGCGACTTCATCAGCAAACCCTTCGACCTGATGGAAGTGCACAAGCGCATCCACAACATGCTGGAAGTGCGCCTGCTGTACAAGGAACTGGCGCAATACAGCAAGCAGCAGCAGGAATTGGCGCTGCACGACCCGCTGACGGGCTTGCCGAACCGGCGCCTGCTCGAAGACCGCATCGAGCATACCTTGCAGCAATCGGCCCGCAGCCGCGGCAAGTCGGCCATCCTGTACCTGGACCTGGACGGCTTCAAGGCCATCAACGACAGTTACGGCCACGGCTATGGCGATGAAATCCTGAAAATGGTGGCGGCCCGCCTGGTGGGCGCCTCACGCAAGGAAGATACGGTGGCGCGTATCGGTGGCGACGAGTTCGTCATCGTGCTGGGCAACCTGGCCGGCAAGGGCGACGCGCGCGAACCGGCCGCCAAGCTGATCGAAGTCATTTCCGAGCCGTATTTCATCAACGACCTGACCCTGCGCCTGTCGACCAGCATCGGCATCGCCATCTACCCGGACGACGCGAGCACCGTCGACTCGCTGCTGGGCGCGGCCGACACGGCCCTGTACGAAGCCAAGCGCGCCGGCAAGAACCGCTTTTGCTGCATCCCGCACGAGGTGATCGCCGCGCAGACGCAGGTGAACATGCAAAAAAACAACATCCCGTCGATCGCCTGAGTTTCTTACCGCACAGTACGCAAAAAAACCGGCAAGCCTTCACGGCCAGCCGGTTTTTTTATGCGCAGGATGCGTTATTTCTTGCCAGCGGCTGCCTCATGCTGGCCCGCGTGCTGGTGGTCCGTTTGCGCATCGACCGTTTCGGGTGGCACTTCGATGCGCGTGATACCGGCATCGACGGAAATCGGGTCGCTGGCGGGGAAGGTCATTTCCACGGCGTCGTCGAGCAGCTCTTCCTTGGCCCGCTCTTCGCCGCTCATGCCCTCCTCATCGGCCAGGATGGCCAATGCGCTGGCCCATTTGACGAAATTGAGGTTGGCCAGTTCGCGCACGGTGTGCACGCCAAACGCTTGCTGCAAGGCCTTGGCATCTTTCGGGCTGACGCCGCGCAGGGCGCTGATGGGCGCATTGACGATGTCGCGGAAGCTTTTGTCGGCGTATTCCTGGTCGACGATGGTATCGATATTCATGGCATGTCCTTTCGTTTCGGTAAGCGGGCCTGTGCTGCATGGAGAAAATGCATGACACCACTATGGCAGTGTGCGGCGCCCCGGTATGTGCGCAGCCGTACGTAACGGCAGGAACGGCAGCTGCTGGCGCAAACGATAATATTGCCTACAATATAAAAGTGATGGAAGGAGATCAAAATTGCCGAAAAGACAGAAATTTTCCATCCATGCGCCCCGCGATGAAATCATCATGTATGATCCACAACTTGAATTTGGTCCACCTTTCACCATTCACGGGGCGCTATGTCCGCACAAACAGATCCGAACAAGGAAACGGCCCAGGCCGATGCGGAACGCGCCGCCGATCTCAGCGAGTTGCTCGGCCATGTCAACACCAGCTGGGACAATGAACGGCGCGCCCTGTCGCGCCAGCTGCACGACAGCCTCGGCTCGTCGCTGACGGCACTGACCATGCACCTGTCGCTGCTGACGCAAAAGATGCCGCAGGAAGCGGCCCTGCTCGACCGTGCGGCGACCATGAAGCAATTGCTGCTCAATGTGATCGAGACCAACCGCCAGATGCAGATGAAGCTGTGGAACGACAAGCTCGAGTTTCTCGGCGTGAATGTCGCGCTGGGCGAGCTGGCCACGCAATTTGCCGAACAGCACAACATCACCGTGCGCTGCAGCCTGCCCGAAGATGAACTGATTTGCCCGCGCAACGTGGGCGTGGCCCTGCTGCGCACCCTGGAAGAAGCGCTCGGCAACATCGCCGCGCACGCCAATGCCACGCAAGTGGACATCATCATCGACGACAATGACGAAGCGCTGATGATGACCGTCAAGGATGACGGCGTGGGCTTGCCCGCCAGCGAGCCCGTCGAAATGAGCAAGCACGGCCTGCGCTCCGTGCGCGAGCGCGTGCATTACCTCGGTGGCAGCCTGAGCCTGGCGGCCAATCCGCAAGGCGGCACGGCCCTGACCGTCGTCTTGCCGCGTGTGGCTCCGAAAGAATAGTCTTTGCCAGGCCGCATCAAGCCAGAACACTGCCGGGGCACCCCGGACCGCAAAACGATTCGACGACAGGAGACCGCATGCAAGGACTGATCCCCACCCTGCTGGCAGCGCTGCTGGCAATGGGCACCGCCCAGGCCGCCGACAATACCGTGCCGCCGCCGGAAACCGTGGACAAGCTGGCCTGGCTGGCCGGCTGCTGGAACGTCGACGGCGCCGAACCCGGTTCCGGAGAACAATGGAGCACGGCTGCCGGCGGCACCATCCTCGGCACCAGCCGCACCGTCAAGGGCGGCAAGACGACGGCGTTTGAATTCGTGCAGATCCGCCTCACCGAGCCGGGCCAGCTGGCCTACATCGTGCAGCCGTCGGGCCAGCCGCCCGTGATCTTCAACCTGCTGCGCCAGGACAAGCCGAATGAATTCATCTTCGCCAACCTGGACAATGACTTCCCGAGCCGCATCATCTACCGCCACGACAGCGAGCGCATCTTGCACGCCAGCATTACCGGCACCTTGAAGGGCAAGCTCACCACTATCGATTTCCCCATGACGCGGGGCCGCTGCGAAGCGGCGCCAATTCCGCGCAGCAAATAACAACCGGCGTCAAGGCAGGAACCAGGGCCGCATCTTGCGGCCCTTCTTGCGTCAAGGCTGCAAGCGAACGCCCGCACCCACAGGAGGCGGCATGGTGAAGGCGGCGGCCATGCCCAGCCAGCCAGCGAACCAGGCAATGAAGGCCGCCACGTGGCCATACTCCCAGCGGGCACGCAGACGCGCATAGGCTGCGGCGAACTCCGCCTGGCTCACGTCGGCGCTACTCCCCCACTCCCCATTGACGGGGGCGACAAGGAAAGCCCACAGCAGCAAGGAGGCAAGCAGTGCGGCTGCCGACGCGGCCAGCAGGCGGCCCTGGGGCAGGCGCCTGGAGCGAAAAGCCAGCACGGCCACGGTCACCATGGCGGCCATTTGCACGGCGCCCCCTATCGGGCCAAACAGGGCATACAGCGTGCTTGTCACCTGCGCATACAGGGCTGGCGGATACGCCAGCTTGACGGGCAGTTCCAGCAGATGGGCGGCACCCGGCGCGAGCCCCAGGGCCGCCAGGGTCAGGGCGATGACTTGCAGTAAGCGTGATGGCATGCCTGCCTCCCCTCATCAAGCTGTCCGCTCATGGCGCGTGTGCTTGCCCTTGTTATGACCGCGGGACGGCGCTGCGGTTCCCGGCCAGCGCCACTCGCGCAATGCGTACGCTGCCATAAAAAACGGGGCCTTGCGGCCCCGTTGGATTTCCCTACTTACCGCACATCAATGCAGCTTGACCTGCGGCGTGCTGCGCTTGATCAGGAAACGGCCCATGGCCATGACGGCCGTGCGCACGCTGCCCAGCACGGCATTGTGGTGCATCAGGTGCAGGCTCACATACATCATGCGCGCGACAAAGCCTTCGACGAACCAGCTCAGGCCCTTCAGCGATCCCATCAGGGTGCCGACGGAGGTGGTGCGGCCGAACGACACGAGCGAACCGTAGTCCAGGTATTCGTACGGTTTCGTTTGCGGCGGCTTGCCCTTCGCTTGCAGCAGGAAGGTTTTCAGCAGGTAATCGGCTTGCTGGTGGGCAGCCTGGGCGCGCGGCGGCACCAGCTTGCCGTCCGGCCCCGTGCAGGCGGCGCAGTCGCCCAGCGCGAAAATATTCGCATGGCCCTGCACGTTGAGCATACCCGTCACTTCCAGCTGGCCGGAACGGTTGGTCGGCAAGCCCAAAGTGGCGAGGAATTCCGGCGCGCGGATGCCGGCGGCCCACACGCAGATGTCGGCCGCATAACTGGTGCCGCTGGCCACCGTCACTTTGTCGGCTTCGATCGTGGTGACACGCGTATCGGTCACCACGGTGATGCCATGCTGGTGCAGCAGTTTCGAGGCGGCAATGGAGACGCGCTCGGGCAGCGGTGCCAAGATACGCGGCGCCCCTTCGAGCAGGGTGATGCGTACATCCTTGATGGCGTTGAGATTCTGAAAACCATACGCGGCATACACGCCGCTCGCTTCGCGCAATTCCGCCGCCAACTCGACGCCCGTGGCGCCGCCGCCGATGATGACGATGTCGACACCGGGATGGCCCGCGTCGCCCTGGCGCTGCTCGGCCATGGCCAGCAGTTTCAGCAGGGTCAGACGGAAACGTTCCGCGTCTTCCGTGGCATTGAGGGAAATCGTGTTTTCCTTGGCGCCGGGCACGCCGAAGTAATTCGACGTGCTGCCCACGGCCAGCACCAGCTGGTCATAGCTGACAGTGCGCTGCGGCAAGAGCTGCTCGTCCTTGTCCGTGGCGATGGCGCCCACGGTGAGGCTGTTCGAGCCGGCGTCGAGCGCGATCAAGGGACCATAGACGTAGGTAAAACCATTGTCATGCGCCAGCATCTGGTACGACAGGCCCTCTTGATGAATGTCCAGGGTGCCGGCCGCCACTTCATGCAGCGACGGTTTCCAGATGTGGTACAGGCGGCTGTCGACCAGGGTGACCTGGCCGGGGCCGAGCTTGCGGCTGAGTTTGCAGGCAAGCTCCAGGCCGCCCGCACCTCCTCCTACGATAACGATTTTACTATGCAAATATCCTCCTGCCTGTTAATCCCTGTGCCCGTTGCCGTTGCCGCGGCCATTGCCGTTGCCATGGCCCTTGCCCGGATGGTCATCATGCTTGTCACGCTTGCCTTCATGCTTGTCGCGCTTGTCATCATGCTTGTAGTCGTGACGGCCGCGGTCGCCGTAATCGGGACGGCCATGGTCGCCATGCTGCTGGCGGTAACGGGGCACATATTGGTTGTTATACCAACTATCTTGGACGAAATATACCTCTTGGTTACAGGCATTATACTTGCGGCAGTGCTTGGACCAGTGTTTGGCATGGCCGGGCGGCACGCGCAGATAGATCGGACGGGCCGAATAGTATTGCGGGCGCTGTACGATGACGGGCTGGGCATAGATCAATTGCGGCGCGGGATAGTCGCCGATATCGAGGCGTCCGTAAAAGCCTGGCTGGCCGACGGTAACGGAGACGCCGACTTGGGCGACGGCGGCGGTAGCTGCCGACAGCAAAGCGGCGGCAAGAATCAGGGTTTTCATGGTGACACTCCTTTTAGTTATGCCGTCATTGTAGACCTTGTGTGACTAACTGTTTGTTCGCAAGGACACATAAGGAACTCCGTCGCAATCTCACCACAGTTTGCCCAAGGGCACGACCACACCACTGAACAGCGACCAGTCCGGCGACGCCGCCGTCAAGCCGCGCGCCATGCCGATATCGATGGCCAGCCGTGGCGTGGGACTGTAGGTGGCGGCCAGCAGCAGCTGCGCCGTGGCCGCCGCGCCACGCAAGCGCGTGCCCGACACTTCCGCCGTGGCGCCCCAGCGGCCGCTGACGGGCGTGGAAAAAGAGGTCGCCCAGCCCGTTTGCACCCTGCCCGCGCAAGGGTCCGATGCCCCCGGGCGCGTGGCGTTCAGGTTGGCATCCACGTGCACGGCGCCCAGGTCGCGGCTGAAAATACCGTTCAGCGACACGTCGCTCTTGCCGCTGCCGATGCTGTCCTTGGCCGTCGGCAACTTCCAGCCCAGCTCCAGGCCCAGCGCCGTGGCGCTGTCGAGCAAAAAGGCGCGCTTGAGCACGACCGTCGTGTCGCCCACGCCCGTCTCGCGCCGCCCCGTGCCGTCGCGCGCGCGCACAACACCCTCGCCTTCGAGCAGCACGCCCCATTCGGGCGTGAACGCCAGTTTGAAAGCGTAAGGCAGGCTGGCGCGGCGCGTGTCGCCCGTTTTCGACAGCAGTCCGCCGGCCTCGAATTCCAGCTGGCCCGGCACGGGCAGCTGGGCCGGACTGGCCACGGAAGGCCGGTAAGGCAGGACAGGATCGCCCTGCTGCGCCTGCGCCAGCGGCGCCAGGGACAGCAGCAAGGATAAGCAAAGCAAGCGGGGAGACGGCATGAAAGATCCGGAAGTGGCAAACGCGCAATAGCGACAGCCTACCACCGCCGCGCCGATTGCGCCCGGGCCCGCCGTTATCAGGCCAGGCGCCGCACGTCCTGCCTGGCGGCCGGCGCTGAGCGGCGCAGCGGCGTGACGTTGCTGGCCGCCGGCACGGCCATCTGTTGCGCTTGGGCATGCAGGCGGAATACGCCCACCAGTTCCGTCAAGGTCTGCGCCTGGTCTTGCAGCGATTCGGCGGCCGCGGCCGCCTCTTCCACGAGGGCCGCGTTCTGCTGCGTCACCTGGTCCATCTGCAGCACGGCCTGGTTGACTTGCTCGATGCCGGCGCTTTGCTCGGCGCTGGCGGCCGTGATTTCCTGCATGATGTCGGCCACCTGGCGCACGCTGGTGACCACCTCATCCATCGTCTTGCCCGCGTCATGCACGAGTCTGGAACCGATTTCCACCTGCTCGACGGAGTCGCCGATCAGTGTCTTGATTTCCTTGGCGGCACTGGCAGAGCGTTGCGCCAGGTTGCGCACTTCCGCTGCGACGACGGCGAATCCGCGCCCCTCCTCGCCCGCCCTGGCCGCTTCCACGGCCGCGTTCAAGGCCAGGATATTCGTCTGGAAGGCAATGCTGTCGATGACGCTGATGATGTCGACGATCTTGCGCGAGGACGCATTGATCGATTCCATCGTCTGCACCACCCGCCCCACCACGGCGCCGCCCTTGCCGGCCACGTCGGACGCGGCACCGGCCAGCGCATTGGCCTGGCGCGCATTGTCCGCGTTCTGCCGCACGGCCGACGTCAGCTGCTCCATCGACGACGCCGTCTCTTCCAGCGAACTGGCCTGCTCTTCCGTACGGGACGACAAGTCGAGGTTGCCCTGGGCGATTTCGCCCGAGGCCGTGTTGATGGTGTCCGTGCCCGAGCGCACCTGGCTGACGATGCCCACGAGCTTGTCGCGCATGGTTTTCATGGCGAACAGCAGGCTGGCGCTGTCGTGACTGGCCGTGCGGATCTCGACGGTGAGGTCGCCCTCGGCGATGGCGCCAGCGATCTTGACGGCATACGCCGGTTCGCCACCGAGCTGGCGCGTCAGTCCGCGCGTGATCAGCGCTCCGAGCGCCAGGCCGGCCGCCACGCTGCCCAGCACGAGCGCGATCATGAAGCTGCGGCTGGCCTGGTACACGCCCGATGCCTGCTCGGCAGCCGCCTTGGCCCGCGCTTCCTTCTGCAATGACAATTTATCGAGCACGCCATCGAGCTCATCGGCGTGCTGGCGCGTCTTGGCCAGCAGCGCCGTCAGCTGCGCGCTGCGCTGCGCCAGCGGCTCGGCCGCCGCCAGCGCCAGCGACTGCTGCAAGGCGCTCACATACTCGGCCTCAACGGTGGCGAAGCGGGCAAACAGCTCCTTGGCGGCCGGCGTGACGAACAGCGGCTGGGCCTTGGCCAGGTTGTTCTTGTTCTCTTCCAGGTATTTGGCAATATCGGCCTGGCGCCCGGCGCGCTCTTCGCTGGTGGTAGCCAGCAAGAAATTACTGCGCGCGCGGCCCACCTTGATGAGGGCGATATTGGCTTCCTTGATGTACGACAGTCCCAGCAACTCATGGTTGTACATCTGCCCCGCCATGGTATCGATCTTGCCCATGTTGAAAATGCCGATGCCGGCCACGATGGCCCCCATCAGCGCGACGCAAAAGAAGGCCGCGAGCAGGCGCGTCCCCACTTTCATTTGATTCAACATGTTTCCTCCTAGGCAAGACGATAGCCAATAATTCAAGCGTATGACTTGAATATAAGGAAAAAACAGTCACTAAAATGCTCGGATTGTCACTAACCAACAATTCATTGATTTGAAGCAACACACCCCGGGGCTTGCCGTGTTAGCAAGTCCCCGGGAGGGGGCGCATCAATGCCCGCTGTGCCCACCCGGCTTGCGCACCGTCATCTCGACGCCGCTTTTTGTGGCCGGCTTGCCCGCGCCCTGGCCGCGCACGGGTGCCGGCAAGGCGCCCGTCCATTCATGGGCCACGCTGCCGGCCGGATGCTTGTACCAGCCCGGGTCGCGGTAGTCGCCCGGTTTCTGGTCCTTGCGTACCTTGACCGTGGTAAACATGCCGCCCATGCCGATGGCGCCGAAGGGGCCGTCTCCGGCCATCATCGGCAGGGTATTGTCGGGAATCGGCATCTGCATTTCACCCATGTCGGCCATGCCCCGTTCGCCCATCACCATGTAGCCGGGCACGAGCTGGTTGATCTTCGCCGCCACGCCCTGGTGGTCAACGCCGATCATGGTGGGCACGTCATGTCCCATGGCATTCATCGTGTGGTGCGATTTGTGGCAGTGGAAAGCCCAGTCGCCGAGGTCCGTGGCGGTAAACTCCACGGCCCGCATCTGGCCCACGGCAATATCGGTCGTCACTTCGGGCCAGCGCGATTCGGGGCGCGTCCAGCCGCCATCGGTGCCCGTCACCTCGAATTCGTGGCCATGCATGTGGATCGGGTGGTTCGTCATGGTCAGATTGCCCACGCGCACGCGCACCTTGTCGCCCTGGCGCACGACCATCGGGTCGATGCCGGGGAAGACGCGGCTGTTGAAGGTGAACAAGTTAAAATCCGTCATGGTCATGATCTTCGGCGTGTAGCTGCCGGGATCGATGTCGTAGTTGCTGAGCAAGAAGACGAAATCGCGGTCCACCTTCATGAAGTTCGGGTCTTTCGGGTGCGTCACCCAGAAACCCATCATGCCCATGGCCATCTGCGTCATTTCATCGGCATGCGGGTGGTACATAAAGGTGCCGGGCCGCTTGGCAACGAATTCATACACAAAAGTTTTACCGGGGGCGATGCCGGGCTGGGTCAGGCCAGTGACGCCATCCATGCCGTTCGGCAAGCGCTGGCCGTGCCAGTGCACGCTCGTATGTTCCGGCAATTTATTCGTGACGAAGATGCGCACGCGGTCGCCCTCCACCACTTCAATCGTCGGACCTGGCGACTGGCCGTTGTAGCCCCACAAATTCGCCATCATGCCGGGCGCCAGTTCGCGCACGACGGGTTCGGCCACCAGATGGAATTCCTTGACGTTGTTGTTCATGCGCCAGGGCAAGGACCAGCCGTTCAGGGTGACGACGGGATTGTACGGGCGCCCGTTCGGCGGCGGTGGCGGCGCCTTGGTGTCGGCGCCAGCCATGCTGACGGCTTCCGGCAACGAGGCCGCACCGACTCGGCTCACCGCTGCGGCACTGAGGGCGACGGCTCCCGCATTCATGAAAAAGTTTCTACGTGTAATCATCATTATTCCTTGTTGGCTGGGCCGCTGCCATTGATGGCTGACTGCAATTCGGTTTGCGCGATCCAGAAATCGCGCTGGGTTTCGATGGCGCTGTTGACGCTGGCGACCTGTTCGCGCGCGTCGGCCAGCAGCTCGAAGACGCTGGCCAGCATGCCGTTGTAGCGCAGCAGCACTTCGTGCGAGATCGTCTTGCGCAGCGGCACGACTTCATCACGGTAGTGGCGCGCCAGGTCGTAGGCCGTGCGGTAGCTCGAATACGCTTCGCGCACTTCCGAGCGGGCTTTGACAGCCGTGCCCGCCGTGCGCTGCAGCGACTGCTCGTACAAGGCTTGCGCCTTCGCATTGCGCGCCGAGCCCCAGTCGAACAGCGGCAGTTCCAGCGACACTTCATAGCCGTTTTCGCGCGGCGCCTCGCTGCTGCTCTTGTTGGTGTAGCCCACGTCGAGCACATTGATGAAGCCCGTCACCTTGGACAGGCCCAGCGCATCGGCCGTCGCATGCGCGTCGAGTTTCGCTCTTTGCACGTCGAGGCGCTGCTCCATCGCCTGCGCCTCGATATTGCCCGCGTCCGCCGCCTGGGCCGGCAAGTCGGGCAAGCGCGATGGCAAAGTAAAGCTGGTCTGCTTGCCCCACAGGCCCAGCAAGCGCGTCAGGTGCTCGCGCGTCACCAATGCCTGGTGGCGGGCGCGCGCCAGGTCGCCGGCGGCGTCCGCATAAAACACTTGCTGGCGCGCCTGGTCGAGGCGGCTCCAGTTGCCCGCCTGCTGCAAGCGCGTGGCCAGTTCGGCGCCAGCCTCGGCCGACAGCAGCGCGCGCTGCATGAACGCTTCCGTCTGTACGGCGGCCACGGCGTTGAAGTAGGCGCGGCGCGTGTCGGATGCCAGTTGCACGGCGCTGCTGGCGGCCTGCAGCTTGGCGTGCTCGAAACGCCCCCGCTCGATGTTCACGCGCATCGGCATCGTCAGCAGGCCGGCCAGGTCGAAGCTGACGCCGCGGTCGATTTCATTGCCGTGGCTGCCGTGCGAGCGGCCGAACGACAGGCCGGGATTGCGCAAGCGCCCCGCTTGCACGAGGTCCGATTCGGACGCGCCCAGTTCGGCCAGCGCCACCTTCATGCCGTGGTTGTTCATCAGGGCGATGCGCACGGCGCTGTCGGCGTCCAGGGGCTGGGCCAGCAATTGCGTCAGCTTGTCCTCGCCGCCCTTGTCCGCCAGCGCCGCCGGGGCGCCCGTGCGGGCGTCGGCCAGCGCGGAGACCGTCTGCATGCCGCCATCCTGGCTGAAGCTGGCGCAGCCGCTGAGCAGCAGGACGGCCGCCAGGGCCACCGGCGTGAGGCCATACGGGTTCTTGAAACGCGTCATGTCAGTGTCCTTCATGCTGGTGGTGCTGATGTTGCGGGGCGGGCTTGGCATCCGGCTTGGAGCTGGGCTTGGCCATCGGCATCTTGTGCCCTTCCATTTTGTGGCCATCCATCTTGTGGCCATCCATTTTCATCATGCCCATGTGGCCGCCGGCCTTGCCGACTTTATCGTTGACGGCGCGCCAGGTCTGGTCGGGCGTGGCCTCGTCCTCGGCGGCGGGACGGTAGCCGGCGAAGGCGGAGCGGTAGGTGGTGGCCGGCACGGATGCTTGCGCCTCTTGCGGGGCGGGCTGGGACTGCGCTGCGGCAGCCAGCGGCAGCACAGCCAGCGCGAGGCTGAACAGGTGTTTCATGGTATTCCTTGAATGACAGGGTATGGCGCGGCGGGCGCGCGACTGGAACGCTGGCGCGGCCGGTGCAAGGCTCAGGATGCTGGGACGTGCGACGGCCGCACCGCCAGGTTCAACGGGCGGTCAGGCGGAGCGCGTGCTTCTCGGGGGGCGTTCGGGACCAAGCGGAATATGCCCGGCGAACAGGGAATCGGGCGCCAGCGCCGGAGTCGGCGCGCGCAGGGTCAAGGCGTGCAAGGCAGGCATGCCGGGCGGCGCCGTGGCGCCCACGGTACACGCACCGTGGTTGCTGCAATCGTGGCCGTGATGGGTGTCGCCGCCATCGTCCATGGCCATTTTCATCGGCTGGTCCTGCATCTGCATATCCGCCATGTCGTGGCACGGGGGCGCCTCCATTGCGGCAGCAGTGACCGTGACAGCGACCGCCAGCTCATCCACGCAGCAGCTGCGCATGGCCGACGCAAAGCCCTGCAAGGGCAGCGTGACGGCCAGCAACCAGAGCAGCGAGCGGGCGAGAAAGCGGAAAAAGGCACGGTTCATGACACAACTATAAACCTTCCCACACGAGGAAGGTCAAGCCCCTATTTACGGACGTAGCCGTGCGTCAGCCAGATGACGTAGGTGCCGTAGTAGCCCTGCCCTTCGAAGATGACCTGACCATCGGCAAAAGAGACTGTCTCCACTTCATTGACGATGAAATACGCGCGGTTGTCCGCCGCCTCCACGTCGCCCCAGTAGCGTGGAACCTGGTTCCGGTAGCCGCTGGCTCGCCCGATCGCGTCCATCAAATCGCTGATCATGAAGTCATACAGCATTTCGGCCAGCAGCGGCCGGTGGCCCGCCAGCATGGCCGTGATGTCGGGATAGCCGGCCTGCATCAGCTCGGGCAAGTCGCTTTCCTCGTCCTGCAGGTCGTCCTCGCGGCAAGTCTGGATAAAACTGTTGAACGGCTCGTCGAGCAGGGGCGCCAGCGCCGCTTCCGGCACGCTCAGGCGGAACGGATGCAGCGGCAGCACGCTGTGCTGGCCATAGTTGAGTCCGCGGCAGCCTAGGAAGGACAGCGGGTGCGGCTGTCCAGCGACTTCGCAGCGGATGCCAGGTGCTTGCTCAAACGTCATCAATATCCATCCCTGCCATGCCCGTTGTCCTCGTTGTAGCTGATCAGGGTCACATGGTAAGCGCTGGCGGGCAAAGCGGACAGGCTCAGATGCAACAGAAAATAGCGGATCAGTTTATCAGGCAGGCTCCGTGATGCCCACGCAATTGCGTCCGTTTTCCTTGGCCACGTACAGCGCGGCATCGGCAGCCAGCAGCACGGCGTCCGCACCGCCCACCTTGCCCGCCTCCTGTTCCGACGACACGACGCCCAGCGAGACCGTAATGGCGCCCGCGCCGGGAATCACGGCGGCGGCCACCCTGGCGCGCAAACGCTCGGCCACCTGCAGGGCCGCGTCCAGGTCGGCGTCGGGCAGCAGCATGATGAATTCATCGCCGCCAGTACGGCACAGCACGTCGGCATCGCGCGAACAGGCGCGCATCAGCTGTGCCAGGCGCAGGATGACGTCGTCGCCCACGGCATGGCCCCACTGGTCGTTGACTTGCTTGAAATGGTCGATGTCGATGGCGATGACGGAAAACGGCCGCGCCTGCGCCTGCCAGACGTCGAGCGCCGCCGCCATGCCGCGCCGGTTCGACAGGCCTGTCAGCGGGTCTGTCTGCACGTCGGTCTTCAACTTGCCGATCTTGTTCTGCAACAACGCCAAGCCCTTCAGCAGGGCTTTCTTGATTTGCGCCGCCTCCACATACCAGGCACGGATACCGGCGATGTGCTCGGCCGTGCCGGGCGCATCCATGCGCCGCGCGCCGTCGGCCAGCTGCATCAGGGGGCGTGAAATCAGGCTGGCCAGCCACCAGATGAATGGCAGGCTCAGCAAGGCGATCGGCAGCGAGTGCCATACCGTGTTGGCCATCAGCTGGTTCAGCGGGGCCAGGGTCATGGCCGTGGGACGCTGCGCCACGATGCCCCAGCCCGTCGACGGCATGACGGCGTAGCCGGCCAGCATGTCCACGCCCAGGCTGTTGTGCATGCGCCGGTTGCCGCCGCCCTGCTGCGCGACGATGGTGTCGATGACGTCATTCTTCCCGGCCAGGTCGCCCAGGCGCTCGGGGTCCGGGTGGTACAGCAGGCGCCGGTTCTGGTCCACCACGTACAGGTAGGAGCCGTCGCGGTAGTAATGCTGGCCCAGCATGGTGTACAGGATGTTTTTCTGTTTCAGGTAGATGCTGCCGCCCACATAGCCGAGGTAGCGGCCATCCTTGCCAATGATGGGATGCGAAATGAAGACCACCAGGTTGCCGGCCGAGGAAACGTAGGGCTGCGTCACCAGCGGGCGCCGTTCGCGCAGCGCCTGCACGGCGCCGACGGAGTCGAGCGTGCGGTTTTTCAGGGCCAGCGTTTCCGGCGACACGCCCAGCACCTTGCCGTCCGCATCGACGATGAGCACGGAATTGAAGCTGTTCGTTTGCAAACGCAGGCGCTGCGCCTCGTCCGTCAGCCAGGCGTCGTCGCCCATGCGCGATGGCAGGCTGCCGGCGCTGTAGGCCAGTTGCTGGCGCGCCGACTGCAGGAAATCCTCGGCCGTGCTGGCCAGCTTGCTCGCATACGCGTGGTTCGCTTCCAGGGTCGTATCGATCAGCAGTTGGCGCTGCACGCTGTAGCTGGCATAGAAGGTATTGGCCAGGGACACCAGGGCGCTGATAAAGGCCACGAGCACGATCAAACGGCGCAGATTCATGCGCAGAACAGGTTTAGTCCACATGGGGTCGGCAAGAAATTGGAAAGTATTGCGCTAAAGAAAGAGCGCATTATACCGAGACGCCCGTGCCAATATTGAAATGTTGGCATCCATGGTCAAAGAAAATGTACAAGCGGCAGCGCAGAACGCTGCCGCTTTGATCTGCATCAAGCGTGGATAGCGTGCTTGCGGACCCAGTCCACGTAGCGCTGCATCCAGCCCTGGAAGAAACCGAGGCTGGCCGGACCGATGCCGCCATGTTCGTCAAACAGGCCGTCCTTGGCCTGGATAAACATTTCAGGCTGGTTCAGCAGCGGCACGTCCAGGTAGGACAGCACATTGCGCAAATGCTGCTGCGCCAGGGCCGTGCCGGTGGCACCGACGGACACGCCGAGCACGGCACCCGGCTTGCCGCCCCACACGCTCTGGCCATACGGACGCGAACCGTGGTCGAGCGCGTTTTTCAGCACGCCGGGAATCGAGCGGTTGTATTCGGGAGTGAGGAAGAGCAAGGCTTGCGAGGCGGAAATGTCGGATTTGAGGCGCAGCACCTGCTCGGCCTGTGCGCCATCGTCATCCTGGTTGTACAGCGGCAAGTCGCCAATTTCGATGTGCTTGAAGGAAAATTCGGGCGGCGCCAGCTTGACGATGGCGTCGGCCAGCTTGCGATTGAAGGAATCCTTGCGCAGGCTGCCGACGATGATAGCAACGTTATATTGGCTCATATATATCCCCGATGATGGTTAAAAAGAAGCCCCGGAGTGGAGTTCACACCGGGGCTATCTTGCCACACAATCATGGGTTTCGCGCTGTTTAGCGTGCGCCAGCCAATCCCTGGTATTCGCGGTAATAGCGCCCGCCCAGGTTCGTCAATACCTCGTAGCCGATGGTATTGGCCATGGCCGCCACGGCGTCAACCGGGTGTTCGGCGCAGATCAGGTCGACCAGGCTGCCCGGCGCGACGCGTTCTTCGGCGATGGCGCTCACGTCCAAGGTGATGGAATCCATCGAGATGGCGCCGATTTGCGGCACTTTCACCCCGTCGACGATGGCCAGGCCCTGGTTGCTCATGCTGCGCAGCCAGCCATCGGCGTAACCGACGGAAACAGTGGCCACCTGGCGCGGCTCGCTGGCCGTATAGCGGCGGCTATAGCCCACGTGGTCGCCGGCGGCAATCGTGCGCGTCTGCAAAACCTTGCCTTGCAGGCGCACCACGGAGCGCAGGGGATTCGGCTCGCCGCCCTGCGGCCCGATGCCGTACAGGGCGGCACCGGGGCGCACCAGGTCGAAGTGATAGTCGGGCGACAAAAAGATGCCCGAGGAATTGGCCAGGCTGGCGCGGTATTGCGGCAAACGGGCGCGGATGGCCGTGAAACGTGCCAGCTGCTCGCCATTCATCGGGTTGCTGCGCTCGTCGGCGCAAGCCAGGTGACTCATGAGGTAGCGCACTTTGATGCCGTCGAGAAAGTGCGGGTCCAGCAGCCAGGCGTCGATTTCCTGCGGCGACAAACCCATGCGCGACATGCCCGTGTCGACCTGCACATTCGCTTCCAAGGTTTTGCCCAGCGCCTTCGCATGCGCGCGCCAGCCAGCCACCTGCGGCTCGCTGTTGAGCACGGGAATCAGGCCATGGGCCGTGAATTCGCCTTCCGTGCCGACGGGCGGACCGTGCAGCACGAAGATGTCGGCGTCCGGCGCCAGGTGCGGGCGCAGGCTGATACCCTCTTCCAGGTGCGCCACGAAGAAATGGCGGCAGCCTTCTTCATACAGGGCCGCGCCCACTTCTGCGGCGCCCAGGCCATACGCGTCGGATTTGACGACCGCCGAGCAGGCGGCCGGGTGCGCCTTGTCGCGCAGCAAGCGGTAGTTGGCGCGCACGGCGTCCAGGTCCACCGTCAGGATGGCGCCGCTACGTTCCTTCGGAGGCATGCTGGCCCCCATCTCAGGCCGCCGCGTGCTGCAGTTTGCCATGGCCCTGCGCGCCGCTGTAGCGGCTGACGGACAGGTCGTCGGCCAGGATGGCCGGCTTCTTCGACGACATCAGGTCGGCCAGCAACTGTGCCGAACCGCAGGACATGGTCCAGCCCAAGGTGCCGTGGCCCGTGTTGAGGAACAGGTTGCGCAGCGGCGTACGGCCGACGATCGGCGTGCCGTCCGGCGTCATCGGACGCAAGCCCGTCCAGAAGGTCGCTTCCGCCGTATTGCCGCCGCCAGGGAACAGGTCGTTGACGACCATTTCCAGCGTTTCGCGGCGGCGCGGATTCAGGTTCAGGTTGTAGCCGGCGATTTCCGCCATGCCGCCCACGCGGATGCGGTCGTCGAAACGGGTCACGGCGATCTTGTAGGTTTCATCGAGGATGGTCGACACGGGCGCCTTGGCCGCGTTGACGATCGGCACGGTGATCGAATAGCCTTTCAATGGATACACGGGAATGTCCAGCAGCGGCTTCATGAAGCCCGTCGAATAGGAACCGAGCGCCACCACATAGGAATCGGCCTTGACGATTTCCGCGCCGCACTGCACGCCGGCGATTTCATCACCCTGCGTCAACAGCGCGTCGATCGATACGCCATAGCGGAACTTCACGCCCAGCGCCACGGCCATCTCGGACAGGCGCGTGGTAAACAGCTGGCAATCGCCCGTTTCATCGTTGGGCAGGCGCAGGCCGCCAAACAGCTTATCCTTGACGGCTTCCAGGGCCGGTTCGGCGCGCGACAGTTCGTTGCGCTGCAGTACTTCGTACGGCACACCCGCGTCTTTCAACACTTCGATATCCTTGGCGGCATCGTTGTATTGCTTTTCGGTGCGGAACAATTGCATCGTGCCTTGCTGGCGGCCTTCGTAGGTGATGCCCGCCTCGGCGCGCAGCACCTTGAAGCAGTCGCGGCTGTATTCGGCCAGGCGCACCATGCGTTCCTTGTTCACGGCATACGCTTCCGGTGTGCAATTACGCAACATCTGCCACATCCATTTGAGCTGGGCGGCGCTGCCGTCGAGCGAGATGGCCAGGGGCGCGTGGCGCTGCATCATCCACTTCACGGCTTTCAGGGGAATGCCGGGCGCAGCCCATGGCGAAGCGTAGCCAGGCGAGATTTGCCCCGCATTCGCGAAGCTGGTTTCCAGTGCCGGGCCCGGCTGACGGTCGATGACGGTCACCTCATGTCCTGCCTTGGCCAGATAGTAAGCACTGGTGACGCCGATGACGCCGCTACCCAGAATCACGATACGCATAGTTTCCTCATTATATTTTTTTAGGCTGACGCCAGATTAACCGCTATCATATTGGGAAAGAGCCAGTATTTGTTCACGTATAAATCGAGATATTCAGCAATAAATCATGAGAATCCTTAAAGAATCGGCACGTGGCCTCGACAAGCTGGATCGCCACATCCTGCGCATCCTGCAACAGGATGGCCGCATCTCGATGAAAGACCTCGGTGAACAGGTGGGACTGTCCATCACGCCCTGCATCGAGCGGGTCAAGCGCATGGAGCGCGACGGCGTCATCACGGGCTACCATGCCAAGGTGAACCCGGCCGCGCTGGGCGCCAAGCTGCTCGTCTTTGTAGAGATTACGCTCAATCAAAAATCCGCGTCCGCCTTCGAGCAATTCCGCCGCGAAGTGCTGCAAATTCCCGAGGTGCAGGAATGCCACCTGGTGTCGGGCGACTTCGATTACCTGATCAAGGCGCGCATCCATGAAATGGCCGAGTACCGCAAGTTGCTGGGCGACATGCTGCTGCAGCTGCCGGGCGCCGCGCAATCGAAAAGCTATGTGGTGATGGAAGAAATCAAGGAAACCCTGGCGCTGTCGACCGACGTATTGCAGAGCCGATAAAAGTACCGGCTACCGGCACCAAAGGCATCGTTTTTTGCACCTTTGTATAATTTTGTAGCACTTTACCTGGTTCGCAAGCACACTCCTCTCCTGACATCACGCCCGTCCCCTCTGAGATTGGAAGCAGTGATGCACACTGGGAGTCCCTATGAACACATTGATCAAACTGGCAGCTTCCTGCCTCGCGGGCCTGGCCGTGGCCATGTGCACCGCCAGTGAATACAAGGTCAACCGCGCGCCGGACAATGGCGCCATCTATCAAAACATCAAGGTCGGCAAGACCACCCGCCTCGACCTCGACGCGGCCCTGGGCAACGCCACCGTCGTCAGCTTCGATCCCGGCTATGAAGTCTGGGTCTACAAGAACCAGCTGCAAGCGCCCAAGGTGACGCGGCTGATCCCCCTACTCGGCGAAAAAGGCACGCGCGAAGTGGCCGTCATGTTCGACCAGGCCGGTATCGTCAGGAAATTCCGGATACACGAACCGCGCAAGTAGGCGGCCTGTGCGCCGCGGCGCATGCCGCCACGCCTGCCAGCAACAGCATGGTGGCAGCTGCCTCGGCCAGCGTAGGCCAGCGCTGCTCCCACAAGTAGCCGTACAGCAAGGCAAACAGGAATTCAAAGACGATCATCTGCCCCATCAGGGTGAGCGGCAACACGCGGCTGGCATGGTTCCACAAGCCATTGCCGACGACGGAACACAGCAGCGCGACACCCATGACGACACCCGCAAACTGCAGCCAAGCCGTGCCGCCATGCGCGGCAGGTGCGGCAAGCACGACGGGAATGGCCAGCAGCAGCGCGGCAGCGCCCGTCACCACGCCCGTAAGCAAATTCCACTCCTGCGCCGATACCGAGTGCAGCCGTCCCAGCCAGCGGCTGTTGCCGACCGCATACACCGTCCACGACAGCAGCGCCGCCAGCGCGCACAGCAGCCCCAGCAGGGACGCATGGCGGGGGCTGGCCAGCGACTGCCAGCTGATGCAGGCCAGCCCGCCCGCGCTCAGCAGCAAGGAAGGGAGCAGGCGCCGCAGCGGCACGGCATGCCGGTCGCGGCTGCCGACGAGCGTGACGACCAGCGGCAGCAAGCCGATCACCATCGACGTCATCGCCACGCCGCCCGTCTGCACGGCACTGGCCAGCAGCACGTAATACACGATATTGCCTGTCAGGCTGAGCCAGACGAGCCCGCGCCATTCACGCCAGCTCAAGGCGCGCAGCAGGCGCCGCCACGACGGTGCAACGAGCACGGCCGCGATCAGGCCATACGCCAGGTAGCGGCCCACGGACAGTTCCAGCGGCTGGAAAGCGGGGATCAGCGCCGGCGCCAGGAATACCAGCCCCCATAGCGCGCCTGCGGCGATGCCAGCCAGCATGCCCAGCCGGATCTTGTTTTCTTGATGCATGGTCAATCTCCTGAAAAGGAGATTGTGGCAAGTCTGCCGCGTCGATTCTTGGCGCCAGCTACTGCCTTGTTGACCGTTTCTCCCATTTATCGCGACATGCGCGCCGGTAGGAAGCTGGCGTGACAGCCATGCTGTCACGCATGGCGCGCGTCAATGCGCTCTGTTCGGAAAAGCCGGCCGCCAGCGCGATCTCGGCGAGGCTGGCATCGCCGGCGGCAAGCAAGTCGCAGGCGCGTCCTAAGCGCTGCTGCAACAGCCAGGCATGCGGGCTGGCATCCATTTCTTCACGAAACAGCGCATGCAGGCGGCTGACGCTGAGATTCGCAAAGTGCGCCATCGACGCCGTCGACCACGGCAAGCCCGGCTCGGCTTGCACACGGGCAAGCAGTGCGCCCAGGCGCGAACGGGGGCTGCGGCTCTCCCAGCAACAAGGTATCGAGCAACAGCGGCGTCCAGCCCGTGACGATGGCCGGCGTCAGCGCCCGCTGCTGCGCCATGACGCCCAGGTAGTCCATCAGCTTGCGGGCGCCCGGCCCGATCGCCGTGTAGGGACCGTCCAGCAGGCGTTGCCAGCCGCTGCGCGCCACGGCGGCCGCGTCCACGTCGACAATGATGGAATGATTGGCCACTTGGCTATGCTGGACATGCCAGGCGTGCGCCGCGATCACCACGCCCAGCTGCGTATCGACTTTCCCCTGCCTGCCATCGATTTCCAGCAATAGCTGTCCGCTGATGGGCAGCACCAGCTGTACGAAATCGTGGCGGTCCGGCGCGCCGATGTCCGCATAGCTGCGAAAGCTGAGGCCGATGGCAGAGTGTGATGGACTGGACATGGCGAGACCGCCTGGGCGAAGAAGTCTCCATTTTATCAGTTCAGTGATCGCTTGCTGCTGCGCAGATGCGCGCGCCCGCCGCGTCCTCTTGCCCTACACTGGCGTTTTCTCCTCCGGTGCTTCCATGCAATTACCCGCAAGCCTCGCCCACATCTCGGCGCAACAAGACTGGCAACACACGACTGCGTATCCACCGCTCGGTTTCACCCCGTTTGCAGAAAGTGCACTGGGCAATGGCGACACGTTCGGCCTGTACTGGCCCATCGGCCGCGAAGCGAGCGAACCCATCGTCGTCGAAACGTGGCACGACGAGTGGCGCATCCAGCCGCACTTTTCCAGCCTGACGGCGTTTCTGCAAGCCTACGCAGCAGCGGAGGATGAGTATGTCGGCACGCCATCACTGGCCGACGACCCCGCTTCGCCGCGCGCCGTTTTCCTGGAAGCCAAGGAACAGATCGCGCAGCGCAAGCCGGAGGCGGCCATCGCCTTGCTGGAAGCGGCGCTGGCCATCGTTCCCGAATATACGGACGCCCTGATACTGCTGCACGGCCAGTACGTGCGCGCGGGAAGAACCGCTGATGCCGTCAAAGTGGCCATCCAGGCCATCATCTCGCCCCCGTCATTCGGCGGCCCGCCCCTGAAAGCCTTGCAATGGCTGCGCACGCAGCCGGTGCCGGAGGGGGAGCTTGACCCCATCTGGCGCGCCTGCGGGCAGTTGTCGTTCCACTTTGGCGGCAGCAAGGAAAATGGGGATTATCGCGTGCTGCTGGCCGCCATCGACGACTACCTGGCCCAGGGCGACCCGATACGCGCCTCGACATTGATGCAAACGTATGCCGAACTGATGAGCGCGGAAACCGTCTCGTTCCAGGAACGCTACGCCTTCGATCCAGCCGCCTTCATCGCGCGGCAAATCGCCGTCAGCGCGATGCTGCCGCACGGCAGCCGGGACCCCGCCATGCTATGGTCAGGCGACCTGGCCTAGCTGCTGCCGGAACAGCTTGCGATACGCCGAAGGCGACGTCTGCAAGTTCGCGCGGAAATGCTGGCGCAGCGACAGGGCCGTGCCGAAGCCGGCCTCTTGCGCGACGATGTCGATCGAGGCCGCGCTCTTTTCCAGCAAGCCTTGCGCATGCGCCAGGCGCTGGTTCAGCAGCCACTGCTTGAACGATGTGCCCATGGCCTGGCGGAAATGGCGCGTGAAATTGCGCCGGCTCATGGCAGCCTGTTCGGCCAGCGCATCGATGCTGTGCGCCTGGCCCAGGCTCGCCGTCACGCCAGCGAGCACGTCGGCAAAGCGCCCTTCGCTGCCGGACACGGGCAGCGGACGCTCGATGAATTGCGCCTGCCCGCCCTGGCGGTGCGGCGCCACGAGCAGGCGGCGCGCCACCCGGTTCGCCACTTCGGCGCCCGCCAGCTGGCGCAGCAGATACAGGCAGCAATCGAGGCCGGCCGCCACGCCGGCCGACGTCAGCACGGCGCCATCGTCCACGTACAGTACTTCCCGGTCCACCTTGACCTTGGGATAGCGGGCCGCCAGCCGGTCCGCCATGCCCCAGTGCGTGGCCGCGCTCTTTCCATCCAACAAGCCCGCCTGCGCCAGGGGAAACGCGCCCAGGCACAGGCCCACCATGCGCGCGCCGCGCCGGCTGGCCGCCTGTAGCGCCGCGACCAGGGGCGCGGCCGCATCGCGGCAATCGTCGTGCCAGGCCGGCATGATGACGATATCAGCCCCGTCCAGTCCTTCCAGGCCGAACTCGGGCGTGATGCCGAAACCGGCCGCCGTGCGCAACGGTGTGGGATCGGCGGCGCACACGCGCACGTGGAAAGGCGGCAGATCGGCCTCGTCGGTCTGGGCGCCAAACACGAGGCAAGGCACGGACAGGTGAAACGGCGTCATGCCGTCGAAGGCGATCACGGCCACCGTCAACGGAGCGGCAAAGGCAAGAGAAGTAGTCATGGCCCGATTTTATCTTAGATAGGCCTTCGGGCCACTTTTTATTTACGCCCCGCAGCTTGAAAATGGCTGTATCGAGGAACTGTCTCCTCTTTCAACCGCTCAAGGAGAACCCATGTCCAGCACCCCACGCCGCGCCCTGCTCGTCATCGACGTACAAAATGAATACTTCACGGGCGACATGCCCATCGAATATCCGTCCGTCGACATTTCCCTGCCCAACATCGTCCAGGCCATGGCCGCCGCGCGCGCCGCCGGCGTACCCGTGATCGTCGTCCAGCACGACGCGCCGGAAGCCTCGCCCATTTTCGCCAAGGGCAGCGACGGCTGGCAGCTGCATCCGCAAGTGGCCGCCTTTGCCGCAGACCACCGCATCAACAAGACCATGGGCAGCGCCTTTGCGGGCACGGACTTGCGCGCCTGGCTCGATAGTCACGGCATCGACACCCTGAGCGTCATCGGCTACATGACGCACAACTGCGACGCGGCCACCATCTACCAGGCCGCGCACGATGGCTTGCAGGTGGAATTCCTGCAGGACGCCACCGGTACCCTGCCCTACGCCAATGCGGGCGGCACGGCCAGCGCCGAGGAAATCCACCGCGTCTTCAGCGCCGTGTTCCACTCGAATTTCGCCGCCGTCGCCAGCACGCAGGACTGGCTCAAGGCCGTAAGCGAAGGCAAGCCGCTGGAAATCGACAATATTTATCTGTCGAACCAGCGCGCGCGCAAGGCTGCGTCCGTCTGACGCGGTAACTAAAAGCGCCGGTGCCCGTCATCGGCGTCGCAGCGCCCGCTGAACTTGATCACGCCGTCGACCGTGATCACGCCGCTGCGGCGGTTGATCACCACGGTGGGACGGTTCAGGCTATTGAGCTGGAACGGGCCACGGATGTCATCGCGGCCGATGAGGATATCCATCCGGAGGTCATTCCTGATCGCAGGCCAGGATCTTTGGGTGCAATCGCTTCATCCATTTTGAATGCAGATACACCTAGTTACCTCGCGGGCTCCTGGGCATATGGTAAAAATGCAATGATCACTTGGGAATATCAATTTATTGTCCAGATAAAAACTTTCTTGCGGTATTCTATTATTACCACAATGAACTAGGGATATGACATGGGCCGACGCTCTGGATTGGAAGGTTTCATCCGTGCCACGAGCAGAGCTATCGCAGCTGCCGAGAGAGAGCAAGCAAGACAAGCACGAGGCGCAGCCACGATACGGCGGGTTCATGAACGCAACGAACGCATGGCTGCTGCGCAATCGATGCGCGATACAAAGGCGGCAGAAAAGCAGGCAAAGATCGACTATCTGGATTTGAGGCAACAGGAGGTCGCAGACAAGAATGAAGAGATTGAGGATTGCCTCGCTGGTTTGCGCGGCGTGCTGGCCCACACCCTTGATGTCGACGATACGATCAGTTTCGACAGTCTTCGGCCAACAGAAAAATTCGCCCCGTTTGAAATATCCCCCCGTTTATTCAGCACCTCCGCTCCGGAGGAAGTTCTGCACCACCCGCCTCCTTCATGGTCAGCATTCATGCCCCATGTAGCAAAACGTCATGAACTTAAAATAAAAAATTCAACAGAAAACTATCACCGGCAGTTAATCGCTTTCAGTATCCAGGAAATCGCCAAACAATTTTTCAAAGATCAAGAACGTCGCGAATACGATGCGCGAAAAGCGGCCTTCCATGCTGGCCAAGCCGAAAGGAACAGTGCAATTGATCAGTTCAAGGCGGAATATTTCTCGCACGACTGCGATGCCGTGGTCACCTATTGCGACATGGTGCTATCCAGATCAGAATACCCACTGAACGACTTTCCCCAGGAATTTCGCGTCGCCTATGACGGTTTGAATGGCACACTGGCTGTCGAATATGAGTTGCCCTTGATTTCCATCGTGCCGACGACAAGCGAATTTCGCTACGTCAAAAGTAAGGACAGCATCGAATCAAAGATCCGCAAGCCATCGGAAATTCAGGATATTTACCGGCAGCTGATCGCTGAAATCGCCCTGCGCACCATGCATGAACTGTTTGAGGCGGATCAGGCATCGGCAATCAAAGTACTCGCCTTTACGGGAATCATTAATACCCATGACCCCGCAACGGGCCATGACATCCGCGTGCCCGTTATTTCAGTGCGTACGGCGCGTGACACGTTTCTTGCCATAAATTTGCAGCGGGCGGATCCCGTTGCATGCTTGCGCACCTTGGGCGCCCATGTTTCACCCCGTCCCGAGGAACTGCTCGCGGTCAAACCTATCATCGAATTCAACATGGTCGACAAGCGCTTCATTGTGCAGGGCAATTCCTTGAACGAGTTGGAAAACCGCTCCAACTTGCTCGAACTAAGCCCATCGCAATTTGAAGACCTGGTCGCCAATTTGTTCAGCAAAATGGGACTCGAAACCAAGCTCACCCGCGGTTCGCGCGACGGTGGTGTAGACGCCGTGGCATTTGATATCCGTCCTGTGTTGGGTGGCAAGGTGGTCATCCAGGCCAAACGATATAAGGATGCGGTTGGCGTGAGCGCCGTTCGCGATTTGTACGGAACCATGCTGAATGAAGGTGCGAACAAAGGCATATTGGTTACGACCAGCCGCTATGGACCCGATGCCTATGTTTTTTCATCTGATAAGCCGATCGAACTGATAGACGGATCAGCCTTACTGTACCTGTTGCGCGAGCACGCCGATGTGCATGCCAGGATTGTCCCGCTGAACTAAGTTGCAACTTTACTTGGCCGTTCACCGCGCCTGCAGAACTGACACATGCAGGAGTGGGCGCGTATGATGCGTCCACGACAAGTTTCACCATCAACGATGCGAAAAATCATACTCCTGAGCTTGAGTGCTCTTGCTGTTTTCCTCCTGGCCACCGCCGCCCTGGTGCTGGCGGGACTCAACGACAAACTGGCCCCTGCCGACGTGATCGTCGTGCCGGGCAATACGATCCTGTCAGACGGCACGCCCAGCCCCCGGCTGCAGGCGCGACTCGACGTCGCGCTCAAGCAATTTCAGGAACACAGGGCGCCGCGCATCCTCGTCAGCGGGGCGACGGGCAAGGAAGGTTTTGACGAGGCCGCAGCTATGGCCCGCTACCTGCAATCGCGCGGCGTGCCGGCCAGCGCCATCATCGAAGATAATCAAGGCTGGACGACGGACGCCACGGCCCGCAACGCGGCGGCCCTGATGCGCCAGCACGGCTGGCACACGGCCATGGTGGCCACGCAATATTTTCACGTGCCCCGCTTCCGGCTGGCGCTGGAGCGCAGCGGCATCACCGTCAGCGGCAACGTGCACGCGCCCTATTTCGAGCTGCGCGACGTGTACTCGGTGCCGCGCGAAACGGTAGGTTACGCCGTGTATTTTGCGCTGCACTGAGCCAATACATTTACTCGCTCCAGTCGCGCGACCTTTCCACGGCGCGCTGCCACTTGTGCAGCCGGCTCAAGCGTTCATCGGCCGCCATCTTCGGCTCGAAACGGCGTCCCACCTGCCACTGGGCGGCGATTTCTTCCTGCGATTCCCAGAAACCCACGGCCAGGCCCGCCAGGTAGGCGGCGCCCAAGGCTGTCGTTTCCGTTACCACGGGGCGCACCACGGGCACATTTAATATGTCGGCCTGGAACTGCATCAGCATGTCGTTGCGGGCCGCGCCGCCGTCGACGCGCAATTCGGAAAGCGCGATGCCCGCGTCGTCCTGCATGGCGGACAGGACGTCGACGTTCTGGTACGCCACGCCCTCCAATGCCGCGCGCGCGATGTGGGCCTTGCCCGTGCCGCGCGTGATGCCGATCAGGGTGCCGCGCGCATACGGGTCCCAGTATGGCGCGCCGAGGCCAGCGAATGCGGGCACGAAGACGAGGCCGCCCGAATCGGGCACGCTGGTGGCCAGCGCTTCCACTTCGGACGAGTCGCGGATGATGCCGATGCCGTCGCGCATCCATTGCACGGCCGCGCCCGCGATGAAGGCGCTGCCTTCGAGCAAATAATCTGTCTTGTCGCTGCCCGCGCCCAGGCTCCAGCCCACCGTCGTCAACAGCCGGTTTTTCGATGGCAAGGGGCGCTTGCCCACGTTCATCAGCATGAAGCAGCCCGTGCCGTAGGTATTCTTGGCCATGCCCGGCTTCAGGCAGGCCTGGCCGAACGTCGCCGCCTGCTGGTCGCCCGCGATGCCGGCGATCGGCACGGACACGCCCAGCAGTGCCGCATGCGTGTGCGCGGCCACGCCGCTCGAGGGCACGACGTCGGGCAGCAGGGAGGCGGGAATGTCGAGCAGCGCCAGCAAATCCGTGTCCCATTGCAGGGTGTGGATATTGAACAGCATGGTGCGCGACGCGTTGCTCGTGTCCGTCAAATGGGCGCCGCTCATCTTGTAGATCAGCCAGCTGTCGACGGTGCCGAAGGCCAGTTCGCCCCGTTCGGCGCGCGCGCGGGCGCCGGGAACGTTGTCGAGCAGCCATTTGAGTTTGGTGGCGGAAAAGTAGGCGTCCAGCACGAGACCCGTCTTTTGCTGGATCACGTCCGCCTTGCCCTGCTCGACCAGCTGCTCGCAGTAAGCGGCGTTTCTGCGGTCTTGCCAGACGATGGCGTTGGCGACGGGTTCACCCGTGGCGCGGTCCCACAGCACCGTCGTTTCGCGCTGGTTGGTGACGCCGATGGCGGCCACGTCGGACGCGGCCACGCCGCTGTCGCGCAGCACTTGGTGCAGCACGCCCTCTTGCGAGGCCCAGATTTCGTTCGCGTCATGCTCGACCCAGCCCGGCTGGGGGAAAATCTGGCGAAACTCGCGCTGCGCGCTGGCGTGCGGCCGTCCCGCATGGTCGAACAGGATGGCGCGCGAACTGGTGGTGCCCTGATCTAAAGCAAGTATGTATTTGGTCATTGTCTGGTGGTGCGAAAAACGGGTAAAAACAGGCACGGAGCCATCAAGCTCCGTGCCCTCAGCACTGCGGCGGCAGTTTACCTTACCTTGCCTTCTTTCCAGGCTTGCAGCAGCTTGTCGTAGGCAATCGTTTCACCCTTCGGTTTTTCATTCGCGAGCTTTTTCCATGGAGCGTGCTGGTCCGACAGATACTGGTTCGGATCGACCTTCGGATTGAGCTTGGGCGCGCACGCCTTCATGCCGGCACGCTGCAAACGCGCCATGACCTGGTCCATTTCCTCGGCCAGGTTATCCATGGCCGCTTGCGGCGTTTTTTCCGCTGTGATCGCCGTGGCCACGTTCTTCCACCACAGCTGCGCCAGCTTCGGATAGTCGGGCACGTTGTTGCCGGTCGGCGTCCACGCCACGCGAGCGGGGCTGCGGTAGAACTCGATCAAGCCGCCGTATTCGTTCGCGTGTTTCGTGAAGTAATCGTGGCGGATGTCGGAATCGCGGATAAACGTCAGGCCGACGATCGATTTCTTCAGCGACACGGTTTTCGACGTGACGAATTGCGCGTACAGCCAGGCGGCGGCCTTGCGGTCATCGGGCGTGGACTTGAACAGGAACCAGGAACCGACGTCCTGGTAGCCGTTCTGCATGCCCTCTTTCCAGTACGGGCCGTGCGGCGACGGCGCCATGCGCCATTTCGGCGTGCCATCCTTGTTGACCACTGGCAAGCCCGGTTTCGTCATGCCGGCCGTAAACGCCGTGTACCAGAAGATTTGCTGGGCGATTTCACCCTGCGCCGGCACAGGACCCGATTCCGAGAAATTCATGCCGTTCGCCTGCGGCGGCGCGTATTTCTTCATCCAGTCGATGTATTTCGTCAGCGCAAAGACAGCCGCCGGAGAATTGGTGGCGCCGCCGCGCGACATCGACGCGCCAACGGGCGTGCACTTGTCGGCCGCGACCTTGATGCCCCACTCGTCGACGGGCATGCCGTTCGGAATGCCCTTGTCGGCCGCGCCAGCCATCGACAGCCACGCATCGGTGAAGCGCCAGCCCAGCGATGGATCTTTCTTGCCGTAATCCATGTGGCCATACACCTTCTTGCCGTCCAGTTCCTTCACGTCATTCGTGAAGAAATCGGCGATGTCTTCATACGCGGACCAGTTCTGCGGCACGCCCAGCTCGTAGCCATACTTGGCCTTGAACTTGGCTTGCAAATCCTTGCGCGCAAACCAGTCGGCACGGAACCAGTACAGGTTGGCGAATTGCTGGTCGGGCAACTGGTAGACCTTGCCGTCCGGCGCCGTCGTGAAACTGATGCCGATGAAATCTTTCAGGTCCAGGCCCGGATTCGTGAATTCCTTGCCCTTGGCGGCCATGTAGTCGGACAGCGGTTCGACGGCGCCATAGCGGTAGTGCGTGCCGATCAGGTCGGAATCGGAAATCCAGCCGTCATAGATGCTCTTGCCGGACTGCATCGACGTTTGCAGCTTTTCCACCACGTCGCCTTCCTGGATGATGTCGTGGCGCACCTTGATGCCCGTGATTTCCTCGAAGGCCTTGGCCAGGGTCTTCGATTCGTAGACGTGGGTGTCGATGGTTTCCGAGACCACGGAAATTTCCTTGATGCCCTTGGCTTTCAGCTTGGCCGCCGCATCAATGAACCATTTCATTTCAGCAAGCTGTTGCTCCTTGCTCAGGCTGGATGGCTGGAATTCCTTGTCGATCCAGGTTTGCGCCTGCTTGGCGTCGGCCAGAGCCGCATTCGACACGAGCATGGCCGCAGCCGCGAAGACCGTGAACTTCAATTTCATCGTGAATCTCCTTTTATAGTTTTTACCGGCCGCCTGTTGGCGGTACGGTACCCATCAACACCGGCAAGCCGGTTATCCCCAACGCATGACAATCAACAACAACACAAAACTGATGGCAGCCCCGATGGCCTGCTGCATTTCCGTAAACCCCGCCCACGCCAGATTCACATAGGCCGCCGTGAGCAAGCCGATGAACAAACGGTCGCCACGCGTGGTCGGCATGGGCAGGAAACCCTTGCGCTCGATGCTGGGCGAGCGGATTTGCCACACCGTCATGCCGGCCAGCATCAGGCCGATACAAATGAAGAAGATGGCCACTTCCGGCGTCCACGCCATCCAGCCGAACAGGCTGGCTGTGCTATCGGTATTTTCCATGTCACACCCTCCCCATCGCGAAACCCTTGGCAATGTAATGCCGCACGAACCAGATCACCAGCGCGCCAGGTACGATGGTCAGCACACCGGCCGCCGCCAGCACGCCCCAGTCCATGCCGGCCGCCGACACGGTGCGCGTCATGGTGGCGGCAATCGGCTTGGCATTGACGGACGTCAAGGTACGCGCCAGCAGCAACTCCACCCAGCTGAACATGAAGCAGAAGAACGCCGTCACGCCCACGCCCGACTTGATCATCGGCAAGAAGATGCGGATGAAGAAGCGCGGGAAGCTGTAGCCGTCGATATACGCCGTTTCGTCGATTTCCTTGGGTACGCCGGACATGAAGCCTTCCAGTATCCACACGGCCAGCGGCACGTTGAAGACCATGTGCGCCAGCGCCACGGCCAGGTGCGTATCCATCAGGCCCACCGTCGAATACAGCTGGAAGAAAGGCACGAGGAAGACGGCGGGCGGCGTCATGCGGTTGGTCAAGAGCCAGAAGAACAAATGCTTGTCGCCGACAAAGTTGTAGCGCGAGAAAGCATACGCTGCCGGCAGGGCAACCGTGACCGACATCACCATGTTCAAGGCCACGTAGATCATGGAATTGATGTAGCCGCTGTACCAGGACCGGTCGGTAAAAATCGTGTGGTAGTTGGCGAACGTCAGTTGTTGGGGCCACAGGCTCAGCACGCCGACGATTTCCTCGTTGGTCTTGAGCGACATGTTGAGCATCCAGTAGATGGGCAACAGGGACGCGAGCAGGAAGACGACGAGGATGGTGCTGCTCATTTTCTTGTGCATCATTTCTGGTCTCCCGTGCCGACTCTCTGCATCCACGTGTACAGCACAAAGCAGAACAGCAGGATGATGAGGAAATAGATCAGGGAAAACGCGGACGCCGGCCCCAGGTCGAACTGGCCCACGGCCTTTTGCGTCAGGTACTGCGACAGGAACGTGGTGGCATTGCCCGGCCCGCCGCCCGTCAGCACGAACGGTTCCGTGTAGATCATGAAACTGTCCATGAAGCGCAGCAATACGGCGATCATCAGCACATTGCGCAGTTTCGGCAGCTGGATGTAGCGGAACACGGCCAGGCGCGAGGCGCCGTCGATGCGCGCCGCCTGGTAATACGCGTCGGGAATGGCGCGCAAGCCCGCATAGCACAGCAGCACGACGAGAGGCGTCCAGTGCCAGATATCCATCACCATCACCGTCAGCCACGCGTCGAGCGAATTGCCGTTGTAGTTGTAGTCAAAGCCCAGCTGGTTCAGGGTATAGCCCATCAGGCCGATGTCGCCGCGGCCAAAGATTTGCCAGATGGTGCCCACCACGTTCCAGGGTATCAAGAGGGGCAGCGCGATCAGCACCAAGGCGAGGGACGCCTTCCAGCCATCGGCCGGCATGCACAGGGCAATCAAAATACCCAGCGGAATCTGGATGGCCAGCACGGAGCCGGAAAACAGCAACTGGCGCAGCAAGGCGCTGTGCAAGTCGCCGTCCAGCATGACCATGCGAAACCACTCCGTACCCACGAAGACCTTTTGCGTCGGGCTCAGAATATCCTGCACGGAATAATTGACCACCGTCATCAGGGGCAGGATGGCGGAAAAGGCCACGCACAGCAGCACGGGCAAGATCAATAGCCAGGCGCGGCGGTTGTTATCGGTTTTACCGTTATGTATCATCAGGCCACCCGCTTATCGTTGACATAGTAAAGGGTGCGTTGCGGCGGAAAGCGCAGCCGCACAGCATTCCCGGCGACGGCGTCGATGGCGCGCAGCTTGGCCGCCACCGTCGCGCCGCCCAGCTGGAATTCCGCCAGGTAATGCGTGCCCATGTTGCGCACGGCCGTGACCGTGGCGTCCAGGCAATGGTCGCCACCTTCGCCACCCTCGCCCGCTTTCACGCATTCGACAAATTCCGGCCGCACGCCCACGGTGATTTTCCCTTGCGCGCCAGACAGCGCCGCGCGGGCGGCAGCGGACACGGCCAGCAGTTGTCCCGCCACGCGCACACCGCCGTCGTCCAGGGTGCAATCGAGCAAGTTCATGCCCGGGTTGCCGATGAAATAGCCGACAAACGTGTGCTCGGGCTCCTCGAACAGCGCTTGCGCGCTGCCCGTCTGCACCACTTCGCCCTGCGTCATGACGACCACCTGGTCGGCAAAGGTCAGCGCTTCCACCTGGTCGTGCGTGACATAGATCAGGGACAATTTCAGTTCGTGGTGGATTTCCTTGAGTTTGCGGCGCAACAGCCATTTCAAATGCGGGTCGATCACCGTCAGCGGTTCGTCGAACAGCACGGCCGCCACGTCGGGACGCACGAGCCCCCGTCCCAGCGAAATCTTTTGCTTGGCATCCACGGACAAGCCGCTGGCGCGCAGTTTCAGGTCGCCCGTCAATTCCAGCATCTGCGCCACTTGCTGCACGCGCTTTTTCACCTCGATCTCTTTCCAGCCGCGATTACGCAGCGGAAACGCCAGGTTGTCGTGCACGGTCATGGTGTCGTAGATGACGGGAAACTGGAACACTTGCGCGATATTGCGCGCCTCGGTCGGCAGTTGCGTCACATCCTTGCCGTCGAACAGCACCTTGCCATGCGATGGCTTTACCAGGCCGGAGATAATATTGAGCAGAGTCGTCTTGCCGCAGCCGGACGGCCCCAGCAAGGCGTAGGCGCCGCCGTCATGCCACGCCATGCTCATGGGCCGCAGCGCATAGTCGGCGGGTGCCGACGGGTTCGGTTTGTAGGCGTGGGCCAGGTCGACCAGTTCGATGCGCGCCATGTCACGCCCCTCCTTGCGCAGGAGCAAACAGCAGGCCGCCATCGCTGGCAAAGATCAGCAAGGCATGCGGCTGGCAATACACGGTGCAGGCGCTGCCGATCTCCAGGTTGTGCACGCCGCCGAGCTGCGCCACCAGGGCCAGGTCGCCCCGGCGCGCATGCACATAGGTTTCCGAGCCGCTGATTTCCGCCAAATCCACCTGCGCCGCGATGGCCACGTCGCCCTCGGACTGCGGCGACAGATGCAGGCTGTGCGCGCGCACGCCGAGGATCACCTCCGTGCTGCCACCCAGGCGGGCACGCTGTGCGCCGCTCAAATGGATCGACAGGCCATCGGCCGCCTGCGCCACGCCGTTCGCATCCACGCGGGCGGGGATCAGGTTGATCGGCGGGTCGCTGAAGGTGCGCGCCACGTCGATGGAATTAGGGGCGTTGAAGACGTCCAGGGTCGGCCCCTGCTGCAGCAAACGTCCCTCGTGCAGCACGGCCACGTGGCCGCCCAGCTGCAGCGCTTCCAGCGGTTCCGTGGTCGCGTACACGACCGTCGTACTGCCGCTGGAAAACAGTTCCGTCAATTCGCGGCGCAATTCCTCGCGCAGCTTGTAGTCGAGATTGACCAGCGGCTCGTCAAGCAGCAGCAAGGACGCATCCTTGATCAGCGCGCGCCCCAGCGCCGTGCGCTGCTGCTGGCCGCCCGACAATTCTCCGGGCGTGCGCTGCAGATACGGCGTGATGTGCAGGCGCTCGGCCAGCGCCAGCACCTTCGTGCGGATCTGCTCCTCGGGTACCTTGCGCAGGCGCAAGGGCGAGGCGATATTATCGTAGACGGTGAAGGCCGGATAGTTGATGAATTGCTGGTACACCATGGCCAGGTTGCGTTTGCTGACGGGCACGCCCGTCACGTCGACGCCATCGGCCGTGACCGTACCCCCGCTGGGCTTGTCCAGGCCCGCCATCACGCGCATCAGGGTCGTCTTGCCGGCACGCGTGGTACCCAGCAAGACGTTGATGGCGCCCGGCACCAGGGCCAGTGACATCGGATATAAAAAGTCGTCAGCCCCCTGCTTCCTGCTGATCTTGTCCAGTACCAGTTGCACGCGCTTCTCCTCCAGTGATGTATCTTATTCTTCGCCGCACCCTCTGCGGGGCACGGTCGCCAACGTGTCCGTCTTACTGCGACAACGGGTGCTGCAACAGCCAGGCGTCGAGCGTGTCCGCCGTCTGGCGCGGCAGGTGCAAGCCCAGCTTGGAGCGCCGCCACAGGATATCGGCCGCGCTGACGGCCCATTCATGGCGCCGCACATAATCAACTTCCGCCGCGTACAGGCCGGCGGCAATTTCCTCGCCCATGGCCGCCACGTCCGCCCGCCCTTCGAGCAGCACGTGGACGCGCGTGCCGTAGGCGCGTGCATAGCGCGCCACCAGCGCCGCCGGCAGCCATGCATACTCGCGCTGCAAGCCTTGCACGAACTGGCCGAACTCGCGCACGGCCCGGTTCTGCGGCACGGCGCCATACACGTCGCCGCCGGGCAGGCAAGCGTGCTCCGTCCAGGCCGGACGCGCGTTGCCCAGCAAGGGCGCCAGCATGTCCATTGCTTCCTCGGCCAGCTTGCGGAAGGTGGTGATCTTGCCGCCGAAAATACTGAGCAGCGGCGCACCTTCCTGGTCCAGCTCGAAGCGGTAATCGCGCGTGACGGCCTTGGCGTCGGCCGCCGCGTCTTCCACCAGCGGGCGCACGCCCGCATACGTCCAGACCACGTCGGCCGGCACAATGGGCTTGCTGAAATAGTAACTGGAAAGCTCGCACAAGTAACGAATTTCCTCATCATCGATTTCCACCTTGCCACGGTCGCCTTGGTAGTCGAGGTCGGTGGTGCCGATCAGGGTGAAATCGTGCTCATACGGAATGGCAAACACGATGCGCCCATCCGGATGCTGGAAGATATACGCGTGATCATGGTCGAACAGGCGCTTGACGACGATATGGCTGCCCTTGATCAGGCGCAAGTGCCGGCCCTGCCCGCCGGGCGCCGCCTGCTGCAGGAACTCGGCCGTCCACGGCCCGGCCGCATTGACGACGCTACGCGCGCGCACCGTCGTCTGCGTGCCGCTGGCGTGCTGCAAGGTGGCCAGCCAAGCGTCGCCTTCGCGCGTCAGCATCGTGCAGCGCGTGCGCGTCAGCACGTGCGCGCCGTTGTCGGCCGCGTCGACGGCGTTCAGCACCACGAGGCGCGCATCGTCGACCCAGCCGTCGGAATACACGAAGCCGCGCTTGAACTGGGGTTTTAATGGTGTGCCGGCCGCATGGCGCGTCAGGTCGATGCCGCGGGAGGCCGGCAAGATTTCCCGCTTCGCCAGCATGTCGTAGAGGAACAGGCCGGCGCGTATCAGCCAGGCCGGGCGCTGGCCCTTCGCGTGCGGCATGACGAAGCGCAGCGGCCACATGATGTGCGGCGCCGAGCGCAGCAGCACTTCGCGCTCGATCAGCGCCTTGCGCACGAGGCCGAACTCATAGTATTCGAGGTAGCGCAGGCCGCCATGTATCAGCTTGGTGGAAGCGGACGAGGTGTGGGAAGCCAGGTCGTCCTTTTCGCACAGCACCACAGACAAGCCCCGTCCCGCCGCGTCGCGCGCGATGCCGGCGCCATTGATGCCGCCGCCGACCACCAGCACGTCGCATTTGATCGCTGTCTCCACACCCTGCTGTGCTGCGGCCATCGGGACTCCATGTATGTCAGGACGCGCCGGCGAGGAAAGACTAGGCATCGCCGGCGACTGTCGTTAAGATCACCATTTCGTAATACGCATGCAATATGAATAAGGTTACGCCAGAATACGAACCCATAGCAACATATTTTTAGTACTATTTGTTCGTTTCTGTTCGTTTTGTGATTTTTAAAGAGAGCACCATGATCTTGAATCCCCGCCAGCGCCGCCTGCTCGAAGTGGTGCGCCAGAAGGTCACCATGTCCGTCGAAGAGCTGGCCCAGCAGCTGGACGTGACGCCGCAAACCGTGCGCCGCGACGTCAAGCAGATGGAAGAAGCGCGCCTGCTGGCCCGCTACCACGGCGGCGTGGGCTTGCCTTCGTCCGTGGAAAACATCGACTACAGCCAGCGGCAGGTGTTCAACAGCGACGCCAAGCGGCGCATCGCGGCCGCCGTCGCCGCGCAAGTGCCGCACGGCTGTTCGCTGCTGATCAATATCGGCACGACGACCGAGGAAGTGGCGCGCGCGCTGGGCCGGCACACGGGCTTGCACGTGGTGACGAACAACCTCAATGTGGCCGCCATCCTGGCCGACAACACGGCCTGCGAAGTCATCGTGGCCGGCGGCGTGGTGCGCGGGCGCGACCGCGGCATCGTGGGCGAAGCGACCATCGACTTCATCCGCCAGTTCAAGGTCGACATCGGCATCATCGGCATTTCCAGCATCGACGAGGACGGCAGCCTGCGCGACTTCGACGCGCGCGAAGTGAAGGTGGCGCAAGCGATCATCGAGCAGTCGCGCGAAGTGTGGCTGGTGGCCGACCAGCACAAATTCGGCCGCAAGGCGCTCGTGCGCCTGGCCGACCTGGCGCAAATCGACATCTTGTTTACGGATGCGCCACCGCCGCCCCGCTTTGCCGAAGTGCTGCGCGAAGCGGGCGTGAAGGTGGTGCTGGCCTGAGGGGAAGTTACATTTCCGCAGTAAAACTGCGCGCTGTCGCGTGGGCAATACGTCTTGTGTGGGCCAGCATACAGAATGATATGAAATATTTATCAATTCGGCAAAAATGCTGTTACCATTGATGCAACATGAGTTATTTTTTTAATCTTCCTCTCTCGCAATACGATTATTTGCTTGATATTGCTTTTTATTTATCTAGAGTAAGGAAAAAGGAAAAAACTCTTTGCCGCTGAGTGATTTCCTGTGAAAACAGTGTTAAAAATACCTCAAGCACGATGATAGTTCCCAAACAAACCACTCGACAGCAAGCGTGAAGGCCTTAACCATGCCGGCAACGCCGCCCAGTGAAGGAAGAGAAATGAGCCATAATTTTGAATCGGCCGCCATGCCGCAAGCCGCCCATCCCAACAGCGTCCCCGTCAGCGAGCTGGAAGCCCACCTCGGTTACTGGCTGCGTTTCGTTTCCAACCACGTATCCCACAGCTTCCAGAAAAAAGCCGAAGCCAATGGCGTGACCGTGTCCGAATGGGTGGTGCTGCGCGAAATGTTCCGTCTCGGCTGCACCTCGCCCACGGTGCTGGCGCAAGTGTCCGGCATGAGCAAGGGCGCCGTCTCGAAACTGATCGACCGCCTGGAAAGCAAGGGCATGGTCAGCAAGTCCATCCTGCTGGCCGACCGCCGCCAGCATTCGATCGAGCTGACCACGGAAGGCGAGGCGCTGGTGCCCGTGCTGGCCGAGATGGCCGACCAGAACGACGAGGAATTCTTCGGCAAGCTGCCGCGCCAGCTGCGCGACGACCTGCTCGAAGCGATGAAGGAAGTGGCGCGCACGCACCAGCTCAAGAGCGCCCCGCTGAACTAAGTCAATACCGGCAAGGGTGACGCGGCGGCGCGCGCGCTTCGGCTATGATGCTGGCCTGACTGTTTACCAGGAACACGCATGGCCCTGCACATCGAAACTCCCTTGCTCAACTCGCGCGCCCTGAGCCTGCACAGCGAGCGCGCCATCTGGCTCAAGCTCGAAGCCTTGCAGCCGCCCGGCTCCTTCAAGATCCGCGGCATCGGCCTCGCCTGCGAAGAATACGCGCGGCGCGGCGCCAGCCGTTTCATCTCCTCTTCCGGCGGCAATGCCGGCATCGCCGTCGCCTATGCGGGACGCCAGCTGGGCATTCCCGTCATCGTCGTGGTGCCGGAAACGACCAGTGAACGGGCCAAGGCCCTGATCGCGCAGGAAGGCGCCGAAGTCATCGTGCACGGCGCCGCCTGGCAAGAAGCGAACGCGCTGGCGCAGTCGATGCTCACGCCGCAAGACGCCTTTTTGCACCCGTTCGACGACCCGCTGCTGTGGCAGGGCCATGCCGGCATGATCGATGAAGTGGCCAGCGCCGGTCTGAAACCGGACGCCGTGGTGCTGTCAGTCGGTGGCGGTGGCCTGCTGGCCGGCGTGGCCGAAGGCTTGCAGCGCAACGGCTGGGATGACGTGGCCATCGTGGCCGTGGAAACGCAAGGCGCCGCGTCGCTGGCGGCGGCCGTGGCCGCGCGCGAACACGTGGCCCTGCCGGCGGTCAGCAGCATCGCCACCTCGCTGGCCGCGCGCCAGGTATGCGCGCAGGCGTTCGCCATCAGCCAGACGCGCCTGCTCCACAGCGTGGTGGTATCGGACCGGGCCGCCGTCGACGCCTGCCAGCGCTTTATCACCGACCAGCGCCTGGTGGTGGAACCGGCCTGCGGCGCGGCGCTGGCGGCCGTCTACGGCAAAGCACCGGAACTGGCGCCCTACCGCAATGTGCTCGTCATCGTCTGCGGCGGCGTGACGGCCACCACGCAGCAGCTCGACCACTGGAGCGCCACCCTGTAGCCGCTACGGCGCCGCCTCGAGCAGCGCCACGCCATCGCGGCCCTGCCCCTTGGCCGCGTACAGGGCCTGGTCGGCCAGGTCCAGCAACTGCGCCGGCGTCAGCGTGCCTTCGCGGAAGATGGCGATGCCGATGCTGGTCGTCACCGGCAGCGGGCCGCTGGCCAGCTCGAAGGGCTGGCGGATGGCGTCGACGATCTTGGCGCCGACCTGGCGCACTTCGGCCGCGCCGTTCACGCCTTGGAGAATGATCACGAATTCATCGCCGGCCAGGCGCGCCACCAGGTCGCTGGCGCGCACGCTGCGCACCAGGCGCGAGGCGAATTCCTTGAGCACCTCGTCGCCCGCCTTGTGTCCCAGGCTGTCGTTGATGGCCTTGAAACGGTCGATATCGAGATAGGCGAGCGCCATCGGCGCGCGCGTGGCCCGCGTGCGCTGCATGCTTTGCGCCAGCTGCTCGTCGAAGCGGCGCCGGTTGGCGATGCCCGTCAGCGTATCGGTGGCGGCGGCGAACTGCAGCGCCGTGTGCATCGCCTTGGTCTTGGTGATTTCGTGAATCAGGCCATACACGCCTTCCACCGCGCCGCTCTCGCCCACGTCGGGCACGTAGCTGGTATGGAAGGTGCGCTCCCCCGCCTCGTTGTCGACCGTGAATTCATAGTCGACCTCCTCGCCCGCGAAGGCGCGCAGCAGGTGCTGCTCGCGCAGCTGATAGGCTTCCTCGCCCAGCACCTCGCGCATGGAATGCATCAGGCTTTCCCTGGCCGAGACGCCGAACCATTTTTCAAACGTCGCATTGATGAACTGGTAGCGGTGTTCGCGGTCGATATACACGATCACCACGGGCACATGGTCCGTCAGCAGTTTCAAGCGCCGCTCGCTGTCGCGCGTCTGCGCCTCGGCGATTTCACGCTCGGCCACCAGCGAGTAAAAATCGCGGCTCAAGTCGCCGATCTCGTCGCGCCGCTCGATTTGCAGCGCCTCGATGCCCAGGCGCTGGCGGCGGATCTGGTGCACCTGGCGGCGCAAGCGCTCCAAAGGCTGCAACAGGCGCAGCACGATGCGCCAGCCGGCCAGGCCAGCCAGCGCCGCCAGCAGCACGGCGGCCAGCAGGATCTTGCTGCGGATGGCGTGCAGCGGCGCAAAGGCCTCGCTCATCGGATACACGGACGCCAGTATCCAGCCCGTCGAGGCGATGCGGTGGTAGGCGAACAGGGCATCGACGCCCTGCGTAGTGGTCCCCGTCATCCAGCCTTCGTAGCCCTGCATGGCGCTCCGCGTGGGCACGCTGACGGGGCCATGGGCTTCGATATGCTGCATGATGCGCGACTTGTCCGGATGCTCGACGATGACGCCTTCGCTGGTCATGATGTACAGGTAGCCGCCAGGGCCCGGCTTGAGGGCGCCCAGACGGCCGAGGAAATCGGGCTGGCGCAGGTTGACGCTGGCCGCCAGCACATAGCGCACGCCGCCGTGCGCGTCGAACACGGGCTGCGTCACCACCACGATGGGCATGCCGGAAATGCTGCCGTTGAGCGGCGAGGAAATCACCGAACGCCGGGTCGCCAGCGTCTGTTCAAAGTAGGGACGGCCCTTCACGTTCAGCCCCGCCTGCGGCTTGAAAGGACTCACGCTGGCCAGGACGATGCCGTCGGCACCGACCACGCCGGCCGAATAGAACTCCTTGCCCAGCACCGTTTGCGCGGCCAGGAAGCGCTGCAGGCTGGCGCCGTCGTGCGCACCGCTGGCCGCCAGGCTGTCCGCGATCGCGCGCAACACATTGCGCTTCGCGTCGAGTTCCTCGTCGATGAATACGGCGGCGCTGGCCAGCGATACGTACTGCTGGCGCCCCATCACGTCGCGCATGCCGCGCTCGGCCACGGCCAGGGTGGCCAGCGCCAGCGAGGCGACCGCGCCCAGCACGAGCAGGAAGACGACCATGCTCATGCGCGCCTTCAGGCTGGCGGGCAGGCGCCGGCGCAGCTGTTTTCGCCAGTTCGTCACGTACGTCGCTGAAGGTAGTGGCACAGGCGCTCGACCGATTCGTCCAGCGCCAGGGTGCCCGTGTCCAGGGTCAGCGCGGCCGCCAGCGGCGCCTCGTACGGCGCGGAAATGCCCGTGAATTGCGCGAGCTGCCCCGCGCGCGCCTTTTCATACAGGCCCTTGGGATCGCGCGCCTCGCACACGGCCAGCGGCGTGCTGACGTGGACTTCGATGAAATGCGCTGCGCCGATGATGGCGGCGGCCATGGCCCGGTCGACGCAGTACGGGGAAATGAAGGCGGCGATGACGGTCAGGCCCGCCCCGTTCATCAGTCGCGCCACTTCGGCCGCGCGGCGGATGTTTTCATGCCGGTCTTCGGGCGTAAAACCGAGGTCGCGGTTCAAGCCATGGCGCAGCTGGTCGCCGTCGAGCACCGCCACGGCGCGGCCCTGCGCCTTGAGCTGGCGCGCCAGCGCGCCGGCGATGCTGGACTTGCCGGCGCCGCTCAAGCCCGTCAGCCAGACCGTGTCGTGTTGTCCTGCTGTCATCACACTGCCTCTCTCCTGTAGAGCTGGCAATATAACAAAGCCGCGCAGGAAAGGACAGACTATCAGGCAGCGCTGCGCGCCTCAAGCAGCAACTGTCGTATCTCCGGCACGCAGGAGCCGCAATTGCCGCCCGCCTTGACGCAGGCCGTCACCTGCGCCGTCGTCGTCAATTTTTGCTCCACGATGGCAGCGCAAATGGTGTTGCGCCCCACGCCAAAGCACGAACACACGGTGGGGCCGGCATCGACGCCCTTGCCGATGGGCTGGCCCAGCAGCACGCCGGCGCGGTCGGCCGCATCCATCTGCGCGTGCGCAAACAGGCCCGCCAGCCAGCTGCGCGACGGCAGGTCGGGACGGGGCGAGACATACACGCATTGCGCGATGCGTCCCTCGTCCAGGTGTACGGCACGGTACACGCCGGCGCTGGCGTCCGCGTAATCGAGCCAGTCGGCGTTGTCGTCCGTGACACCGAGCAGCGCGCGCGCCCAGGCGCCCAGGTCGTCGATGCGCTGGCGCCCGGCCAGCTCGTAGCGCAGGAACTGCTCGCCCTGGATGCGCGTCCAGTGCGCCACGCCGTCCAGGTCCAAGGGCGTGCGGCTCAACACGAACGCATGCCAGTGCACGCGGAACTGCTCAATGCGCACGGGCGTGTGCTTGAATTCCGGTTCGCCCGAGACGGGGTCGACGACGGGATTGACGACGGCGCCCACGCGCGCGTCGGAGGCATTCGCGTCGCTCCAGTGGATCGGCACGAAGACCTGGCCGCGCGCGATGCCGCCGCCATGCACGACCCTGGCCACCATCGCGCCCCAGGCGCTGGACACGCGCGCCAGCTCGCCTTCGCGCACGCTGTACAGCAGCGCATCCTGCGGGTGGATATCGATGAACGCTTCGGCGATATGGCCCGACAGTTTCGCCGCCTTTCCCGTGCGCGTCATCGTATGCCACTGGTCGCGCACCCGGCCCGTATTCAGGATGAGTGGATAGTCTTCGTCGGGTATATTGCGCGGCGCGCGCGGCGCCGTCGGCACGAAGCGCGCGCGGCCGTCCGCATGCGCGAAGCGGCCATCGCCGAACAGGCGCGCCTGGCCCTGCGGCCACTGCTGCGGCGCAAGGGCGTCGTAGCGCGCCGCATCCAGGCCCGCCAGGTGGCCCAGGTTGAACAAACGCTTTGTGGCCCCGTCATTGCGGAAGGCGGACAGGCGCGCGTGTTCATCGAAGATGGCTTGCGGCGCCGTGAAATCGAAGCCGGCATACCCCATGCGGCGCGCCACGTCGCACAGCACGTCCCAGTCGGCGCGCGCTTCGCCGGGCGCCGGCAAGAAGGCCCGCTGGCGCGAGATGCGGCGCTCGGAATTGGTCACCGTGCCATCCTTTTCACCCCAGCCCAGGGCGGGCAGCAGCACGTCGGCGTGGGCGTTCGTGTCCGACCCAGTGCTGATGTCGGACACCACCACCAGCTCGCACTTGGCCAGCGCGCGGCGCACCTGGTCGGCGTCCGGCATGCTGACCAGCGGATTGGTGGCGATGATCCACACGGCCTTGACCTTGCCCGCCTCGATGGCGTGGAACAGCTCCACCGCCTTCAAGCCAGGCTTGTCGGCGATGCGCGGCGAGTCCCAGAAGGTTTGCACGGCTTCGCGGTGCGCCGGCTTGTCGAGATCCAGGTGGGCCGCCAGCATATTGGCCAGGCCGCCCACTTCGCGCCCGCCCATGGCGTTCGGCTGGCCCGTGAGGGAAAACGGCCCCATGCCGGGCTGGCCGATGCGCCCGGTCGCCAGGTGGCAGTTGATGATGCTGTTGACCTTGTCCGTGCCGGAAGACGACTGGTTGACGCCCTGCGAAAAGGCCGTGACGACCTTGCGCGTGGCGGCAAACGCCTGGTAGAACGCCAGCAAGGCTTGCGGGTCGACCTTGCAGATTTTCGCCACACGCAAAGGATCGGAACAGTCGACATGGGCGGCGGCCAGCGCTTCATCGAGGCCGCTGCTGTGCCGCGTCACAAAATCATCGGCGATCACGCCTTCCTTCGCCAGATAGCACAATAGCCCGTTGAACAGCCACACGTCGGTGCCCGGTTTCACGGGCAGGTGCAGGTCGGCCAGCTCGCAGGTGGCCGTGCGGCGCGGGTCGATCACCACCAGTTTCATCTCCGGCCGGGTTTCGCGGATGCGGGCGATGCGCTGGAACAGGATCGGGTGGCACCAGGCCGTGTTCGAGCCCACCAGCACCACCATGTCGGCCAGTTCCAGGTCTTCATAGCAGCCGGGCACGATATCCTCGCCGAACGCGCGCTTGTGGCCGGCCACGGCCGACGACATGCACAGGCGCGAATTGGTGTCGATATTCGCGCTGCCCACATAGCCCTTCATGAATTTATTGGCGATGTAATAGTCTTCCGTCAGCAGCTGGCCCGAGACGTACAGGGCGACGGCGTCGGGGCCATGCTTGTCGATGATGGCGCGCAGGCCACCGGCCACCTGGTCCAGCGCGGCATCCCAGGAGGACGGCTGCAGCACGCCATCGACGCGTACCTGCGGCTGCAGCAGGCGCTGGTCAAGATCCAGGGTGTCGCCGAGGGCAGAGCCTTTCACGCACAGCTTGCCCTGGTTGGCCGGGTGATTGGCATCGCCGGCGATGCGGATGGCGCCGTCGGGCAGGCGTGTCGCTTCCACGCCGCAGCCGACGCCGCAATACGGGCAAGTGGTTTTCACGGGCGTGCAAGTGGTCATGGGGGTCCTGTTGGTCGCTGTCAGGCGGCCTGGGCGCACAGCGCCTGGCCAAACAATAAATGGGCGCGCAGCTTGCTGATGTCGCGGCGCTGCTGGATCAGGTCGAAATACCAGGGGCCGTCCTGCACGTCGCCATACAGCACGGCGCCGGCCAGGCGGCTGCCCTGCACCACCAGGCGCTTGTAGACGCCGCGGCGCGGATCGCGCAGCACCAGGTCTTCGCTGCCCTCGCCGCCGATGATGTCGCCGGCCGAGTACAGGTCGATGCCCGTCACTTTCAATTTGGTGGCGCTGGCCTGCTGCACGTAGCGGCGGTGCCCTGCGCCGGCCAGGTGGGCGCCGCACACGCGCGCCTGTTCCCAGATGGGCGCGACCAGGCCAAACGTGGCGCGCCGGTGCTGCACGCATTCGCCCACGGCGTACACGCGCGGGTCGTAGCTTTGCAGGCAATCGTCAACGACGATGGCCCGTTCGCAGTGCAGGCCGGCCGCTTGCGCCAGCGCGATGTTCGGGCGCACGCCGGCCGTCATCACCACCAGGTCGGCGGGGATCGACGTGCCATCGGCAAAGCGAACTCCCTGCACGCGGTCGCTGCCGAGGATTTCCGCAGTTTGCGCGTGCATCAAAAACCGCAGACCGCGCGCTTCCAGCGCCGATTTCAACAGCATCGACGCGGGCGCATCCAGCTGCTGGTTCATCAGGGCGCCGCTCATGTGCACGACGGTGACGTCCATGCCCTGGCGCTGCAAGCCGTTGGCCGCTTCCAGTCCCAGCAAGCCGCCGCCGATGACCACCGCATGGCGGTGCGTGCGCGCCGCCTGCAGCATGGTGTCGACGTCGCTGATATCGCGAAAACCGATCACGCCAGGCAGATCATGCCCGGGTACGGGCACGATGAACGGCGTGGAACCGGTGGCCAGCAGCAGGCGGTCATAGGCGACCGTGATGCCGGACAACGATTGCACGGTGCGCGCCTTGCGGTCGATGCGCACGACGGGGTCGCCCGCGTGCAGGGTGATGCCGTGCTGCGCATACCAGTCGCGCGTGTGCAGCATGATGTCATCGACCGACTTTTCGCCGGCCAGCACGGGCGACAGCAAAATGCGGTTGTAATTACCGTGCGGTTCGGCGCCGAACACGGTGATGTCGTACAGGTCCGGCGCCAGCTTCAATAGTTCCTCGACCGTGCGCATGCCGGCCATGCCGTTGCCGACGACCACGAGCGAGGGACGCGCAGTGGCCTTGACTGGCGGATTCACAGGGCCACCCACACCATGTCGGCAAACACGCGCGCGGGCCAGGCGGCGACCGAATGCTCGGGCGCTTCGATGCACTCGCCGCTGGCCAGGTCGAAATGCTGCTTGTAGATGGGCGAGGCGACGACGACGCGCTCGCCGATGCTGCCGACGAGACCCCGCGACAGCACGGAAGCGCCCGCATTCGGGTCGATATTGTCGATGGCGTACACGCGCGGCGCCGCATCGCCGACGCGGAACACGGCCACGTGGCGGCCACCCAGCAACGCGCACACGCCCGTGTCGGGCACGATATCGGCCAAGGGACAGATGGCTACCCAATTGTCGGCGGTGGCGCCGGAAAGTTCATTCATCGCATTCATGGCTCACGCCTCCACGGCAAGGATGGGGATCACGGTGCTGCGGCGTTCCAGTTCGGTGGCGGGCCGGATCTGGCCCCGCTCTTCGACGAACACCACGTTTTCATCGCTCTTCTCGCTGTTGACGAAATGGCGGAAGCGCTGGCGCACGGCGGGGTTGGAAACGGCTTCCTTCCACTCGCAGGCATAGGTGTCGACCACGTGCTGCATGTCCGCTTCCAGCTCGTGGGCGATGCCCAGGCTGTCGTCGATGATGACGCGCTTGAGGTAATCGAGGCCCCCTTCCAGGTTGTCGCGCCACACGCTGGTGCGCTGCAGGCGGTCGGCCGTGCGCACGTAAAACATCAGGAAGCGGTCGACATAGCGCACCAAGGTGGCTTCATCGAGATCGGAGGCGATCAGTTCCGCATGGCGCGGCTTCATGCCGCCATTGCCGCACACGTACAGGTTCCAGCCCTTTTCCGTGGCGATCAGGCCGATGTCCTTGCCCTGCGCCTCGGCGCATTCGCGCGTGCAGCCGGAGACGCCGAACTTGATCTTGTGCGGCGTGCGCAAGCCCTTGTAGCGGTTTTCCAGCTCGATGGCAAAGCCCACGCTGTCGGCCACGCCATAGCGGCACCAGGTGGAGCCGACGCATGATTTCACCGTACGCAGCGACTTGCCGTAGGCGTGGCCCGACTCGAATCCGGCCGCGATCAGTTCTTCCCATATGGCCGGCAACTGGTCGACTCTTGCGCCGAACAGGTCGACCCGCTGGCCGCCCGTGATCTTCGTATATAAGCCGTACTTTTTCGCCACCATGCCCACGGCGATCAAGCCGTCGGCCGTCACTTCACCGCCCGGCATGCGCGGCACGACGGAATACGTGCCATCCTTCTGGATATTGCCGAGGAAGTAGTCATTGCTGTCCTGCAGGCTGGCGTGCACGGGAGAGAGCACGAAATCGTTCCAGCACGAGGCGAGGATATTCGCCGCCACGGGCTTGCACACGTCGCAACCGAGCCCCTGGCCATGCGCGCCCAAGAGTTCGCCGAAGCTGCGGATTTTGCCCACGCGCACCAGGTGGTGCAATTCCTGGCGCGAGTACGCAAAGTGCTCGCACACGTGGTTGTTCACCATCAGGCCCTGCTTCTGCATTTCCGCCTTCATGATCTGCGTGACCAGCGGCACGCAGCCGCCGCACGCGGTGCCCGCCTTGGTGCAGCTTTTCAGGGCGCCGATGGTGGTGGCGCCCTCGGCGACGGCCGCGCACAGCGCGCCTTTCGACACGTCGTTGCACGAGCAGATTTGCGCCGACTCGGGCAAGGCGTCCACGCCCAGGCCCACCTTTTGCTGGCCATCGGCCTGCGGCAGGATCAGGAATTCGGGGGATGCCGGCAGCTCGATCTTGTTGAGCATCATCTGCAGCAAGGTGCCGTATTCGCTGGCGTCGCCCACCATCACGCCGCCAAGCAGGTATTTGCCGCAATCGGAAACGACGATTTTCTTGTAGATCTGCTTGCGCTCATCCATGAACTGGTAGGAGCGGCTGCCCGGCGCATTGCCGTGCGGGTCGCCCAGACTGGCCACATCCACGCCCATCAGTTTGAGCTTGGTGCTCATGTCGGCGCCCTTGAACGATGCTTCGCCCTCTTCCTGCAACAGGTGGCGCGCCGCGATGCGGGCCATCTCGTAGCCGGGCGCCACCAGGCCGAAGACCAGGCCGCCCCACAGCGCGCATTCGCCGATCGCATAGATGTCAGGGTCGGAGGTGACGCAGCTGTCATCGATGGCGATGCCGCCGCGCGGGCCCACGTCCAGGCCGCAGGCGCGCGCCAGTTCATCGCGCGGGCGGATGCCGGCCGAGAAGACGATCATGTCCGCTTCCAGGTGGCTGCCGTCGGCGAACTGCATGCGGTGCGTGGCTTCTTCGCCGTCGACGATGGCCAGCGTATTTTTTTGCGTGTGCACGGTCACGCCCAGCTCTTCGATCTTGCGGCGCAGGACGCGCGCGCCGCCTTCATCGACCTGCACGGCCATCAGGCGCGGCGCGAATTCCACCACGTGGGTATCGAGTTTCAAATCGCGCAAGGCTTTCGCGCATTCGAGACCCAGCAGCCCGCCACCGATCACCACGCCAGTTTTGGATTTGCCACCCCAGGCCAGCATGGCTTCCAGGTCTTCGATGGTGCGGTAGACGAAGCAGCCTTCTCTATCCTTGCCCGGCAGCGGCGGCACGAACGGCGTCGAGCCGGTGGCGAACACCAGCTTGTCGTAGGCCAGCACTTCACCGGTGCTGGCCGTGACGGTTTTCGCCGCGCGGTCGATCGAGACGGCGCGCGCATTGAGTTTCAGGACAACGTTGCCCTTGTCGAAAAAGCCGGGTGCCACCAGGGACAGGTCGTCGGCCGATTTGCCGCTGAAAAATTCGGACAGGTGCACCCTGTCGTAGGCGGGGCGCGGCTCTTCGCACAAGACCGTCACGGACAGGTGCGGCGCGTTTTCCAATGCCAGGCGTTCGAGGAATTTATGCCCGACCATGCCATGGCCAAGGACGACGATGTTCAAAGGGTGAGTCATTACTGTCTCCTCAGGCCGCGGCCATGTTCGGTTCGGCCGCTGCACGGGTAAAACGCACGGCGATGGCGCACAGGGCCGAGATCACCACCAGCGCGCTGAGGATGATCAATGTCTGGCGGATGTCGCCCGTGCCCTTCATCAGGAAGCCGGCCGCCACGGCGCCCACGTTGCCGCCCGCGCCGATGATGCCGGCCACGCCGCCCAGCGCCTTGCTGTCGATGAAAGGCACCAGCGCGTAGGTGGCGCCGCACGCCATGTGGGTGAACAGGCCGAAGACCAGCATGGCGATGACGGCCCAGGTGACGCTGTCGACTTTGGCAAACCACAGCAGGCCCACGCCTTCGCCTATCATCAGCATGAACAGCAGGGTCACGCGGCTGTTCAAGTTGCCGCGCAGGGCCAGTTTATCGGACATCCAGCCGCCCAAAGCGCGGGCAAACAGGGCCAGCAAGCCAAAGCTGCCGGCGGCCAGGCCGGCCGATTTCAAGGACAGGCCGAAATGGTCGACGTAGTACACGGCGGCGATGTTGTGGATGAAAATCTCGATACCGAAGCAGGCGCCATAGGTGACGAACAGCAGCCACACGCGGTAGTTGGTGCTGGCCGCCTTGAAGCTGTCCCAGCCACCCTTCTTGCCACCTTCGATGGCGGTGCCGGCGGCGCGCAAGTCCGAGTAATTGCCTTCAGGGCAATCCTGCGTATAACGCCAGTAGAGAACGGCCATCACCAGCATCAGCACGCCCGGCACCAGCAGGGCCACGCGCCAGCCCAGCGATTCGGACACGCCCAGCATGACCACGGCACCGAGCAGCAGTGGCATCAGCGCCTGCGCCGCGCCGCCGCCCGCATTGCCCCAGCCGGCGGCGGCGGCATTCGCCGTACCGACAACGCGCGGAGCGAACATCACGGAGGTGTGATATTGCGTGATGACAAAGCTGGCGCCGACGGCGCCGATGCCCAGACGGAAGAACAGAAAGCTTTCATAGCTTTGCGACGCGGCCACGCCCAGCACGGGAATGGCGCCCAGCAGCAGCAAGCCCGTGTAGGTCTTGCGCGGGCCGTAGCGGTCGCACAATGGCCCGACGATCAGGCGCACGAGGATGGTGATAGCGACGGCCGCGATATTGATGTTGGCCACTTGCGCCAAGGAAAGGCCGAACTCGCCCTTGATGACAGGCATCAGGGGAGCGCAAGCGAACCAGGCGAAGAAACACACGAAAAATGCCATCCACGTCAGGTGGAATGCGCGCATGGGCGGCGTGGCGAGGGAGAAGAGCGCGATGCGCGTTGCTTTTTGGCTGGCCATGATAGGTTCCCGAAATATCCCGTTGATAAAACAAAACGGCGCCCGCCCCCGCCGATGAAAAATCAGCCTGGGCGGACGCCGTTGTCCATGTGGTCCGTCGTTGGACCGTTGTGCGTTTATTCAGGGGATCGCCGTTGATCCGTACCTTCTGTTTAGCAAGCGCCGTGCCAGCTTGTCTGACGGGCAAGCGGCACCATTCGCACTGGCTTTGCGCCAGATCATGGCCAATCACGGTGCAAGCACGCCACTTGCTGGTGCATGCGGGGAACCAGCGATGGCATTTCTTGTCTAAACTGCATCTGAAGCAGTAGCGGGAGGCCACGATGGTCAAGACACTGCAACGACGACGCCTAAGGCCACCTTGGTCGCCATGGATGGCATGTGCGTGCGCGGGTTTGTTGCTGATGACATGGAGTAACACTGCCGCCGCGCAAGAGACTAAGGAACACAGCGAGCTCGATGCTACCGTTGTCGCGCCCTTTCACGCCGCGCGCGGTGAGCGTGTCACGCAGGCGCGTACATTTGTCGTGCGGCTCACCTATCCCGACGAAGGCCGCAGCCATGCCGTGCGCTGGACCTTGACACTATCGGGTCCCGGCCCGCAAGGCGCCGTGCTACGGCGCTGGTCGGGCACGGAACAGGTGGGGGCCAACGGCAAGAGCGTGAACCTGCCCTGGGATGGCCGCGCCGACGCCGATGCGCGCGAACGGAGAGTGCTGGCGCCGAACGGCTTGTACGAACTGCGCCTGCTGGCCGTGGCCGATGCCGGCACGCCGCATGAAGCGCAGGTGGAACAGCAGTGGCCCATCCAGGTGCAGCGCGGCGCAAGCACGGCGCCCATGGTGCGCGCCTTCCAGGCTGGCCTGCAGCAACTGCCCGGCCTGGAAGGCCAGCCCGGCTACCGCATCGTCTACGCTAACCTGCACAGCCAGACGCGCCACAGCGACGGCGGCGCGGCGCTCGACGCCTGCCATGGCGCGCAAGACCCGCAAACGGCACCCTACGGCCCCATCGATGCCTACAAGTATGCGCAAGAACACGGGCTCGACGCCCTGCTGACATCCGAGCACAACCATATGTACGACGGTTCCGATGGCACGAATAGCGCTGCCGCCCCTGCCGAAGCGATCGCGCTGTACCAGACGGGGCTGGCCGAAGCGGCCGCTTACACTGCCGCCCATCCCGGTTTCCTGGCCCTGTACGGCATGGAATGGGGTGTCATCAACAAGGGCGGCCACCTGAATATCATCAATAGCGGGCAGTTGCTGGGCTGGGAAAAAAATGCCCGTGGGGAATTGCTGGCCGACGTGGAAACGCCGAAGGGCGATTACGCGGGCCTCTACAAGCTGATGCGCGAACGGGGCTGGATCGGCCAGTTCAACCATCCGGCCCAAACGGGCCAGTTTCTCGTCAACGGCCAGCCGCTCGGCTACACGCCGGACGGCGACGCGGCCATGGTGCTATGCGAAGTCATGAATACGTCCGCGTTTTCCACGAACGATCAGGAAACGGAGAGCAGGCGCAGCAATTACGAGGCGGCCTGCAACCGGGCCCTGGCGGCCGGCTACCACGTGGCCTTCAGCAGCAACCAGGACAATCACTGCGCCAACTGGGGCGCGTCGTATGGCAACCGCACGGCCGTCCTGGTGGCCGGCCCGGCCGCCGGCACGCCCATTTCACGCGACAGCTTCCTCGACGCGCTGCGCGCGCGCCGCGTCTACGCCACGATGGACAAGCATGCGCAACTGCTGTTCACGGCCAACGGCAAGCTGATGGGCGAGCGCTTCGACAACCACGGTCCCTTGCGCCTGGCCACCAGTTTCAGCAACAGCGCCGGGCGCCAAGTGGCCGCCATCGCCATCTTCCACGGCGTGCCGGGCGGCAACGGTTCCGTCATCCCCATATCGGACCAGGCCGAGCTCACCATCACGCCCGCGCCCGGCCCCCATTTCTATTACGCGCGGCTGACGCAGGACGACGGTAACATCGTCTGGTCGGCGCCCGTGTGGGTCAATCAGTTGCCGTGATGGCGGCAGCGCGGGCGGAATGCCGGGCCATCAATTCGGCCACCCAGTCGATAAAGACGCGCAGTTTCTTGCTGACATGGCGGTTCGGCGGATACGCGAGATGAAGCGGCATGGGATCGACCGTCCATGCTTCGAACAGCGGCAGCAGCTCGCCCCTGGCCACGTGCGGGCGCGCCATATAATCGGGCAGCCACAGCACGCCCAGCCCCGCCACGCCGGCTGCCAGGTAGGCGTTGCCATCGTCGATCGACAGCACATACTGGCCATGGATCTTGACGCTCTTGCCCTCGCGGTGCATCACATACGGAAAGCCGTTGCCGCCGCGTCCCCAGCGAAAGCGCACGATGCGGTGCGCGCTGTCCTGCAAGTCCAGCGGATGCAGGGGCGTGCCCACCCGTTGCAGATAGGCCGGCGCCGCATACACGCCCAGTGGCAAGTCGGCGAGCTTGCGCGCCATCAGCGACTGGTCGGTGATGTCACCGCCGCGTATCACGCAATCGACATTGTCGGCGATCACGTCGACCATGCGGTCGCTGGCGCCCATGTCGAGCACGATATCGGGATACAACGCATGAAACGTGGGCAGCGCCGGCACCAGCAGCAAGGCGGCGAGCGGACTGGGCACGTCCACCCGCAACTGGCCCCGCGGCAAGGCGGCGGCATGCGGCAAGCTCGTTTCGATTTCTTCCAGGGTATCGAGCACCTGCACGATGCGCTCGTAATAGGCCGCGCCATCGGCCGTCACATTGACCTTGCGCGTGGTGCGATTCAGCAGTTTCAGGCGCAGGCGCGCCTCGAGCTGCTGCACCAGTTGCGTCACCGTGGTGCGGCTCATGTGCAAGGTCGCGGCCGCGCGCGTAAAACTGCCCGTCTCGACCACCCGCACGAACGCCTTCATCGCATCAAACCTGTCCATCCACGCCTCCGCCATTCGATTGTTTGGATTATACAAATAGTCCAGTCCGATCTGGCCGCTTTATCCGCAGGTTGGCAGCAGATAAAGTGTTCTCCAGGCAGCAACTTCGCTGCATCAACAAGGAAAGCTGATGAAACGCGACGCCGTATTCCCTCCGGGCCGCCAAGCCCTGTATGAACAGAACCGCTATTCGCCCGCCGTCCGTGCCAACGGCCTGCTGTTCGTGTCGGGGCAGGTCGGCAGCCGCGAAGACGGCTCACCCGAACCCGGGCTCGACGCCCAGGTCCGGCGCGCCTTCGACAACCTGAACGCCATCTTGCACGCCGCCGGCTGCACCTTCGACGATGTGCAGGACGTGACTATTTTTATCGTCGATCCACAATCGCACTTCCAGCGCATCTGGGATATCGTACAGACAGAGTATTGGGGCCAGGCACCGCACCCGACGGTCACGGCCGTTGGTGTGACGTGGCTATATGGTTTCCAGTTCGAGATCAAGGTGGTGGCCAAGCTGCCGGGCTAGAACACGGCGTCCGCCAGCGTGCAGGGAAATGGCAGCAGGCTTTCCCTCGCACGATTGCCCGCCGCAAGGTGCGCTGGCACTGATCTATGGCAACATTGCGCAACCGACGCATGCCAGGAAACGCAATGAAACCAAAAGCGCTGATCATCGCCAATATTGAAGCGTACTTGCTGGAGCCGCTGAGCGCAGCGGGCTTCAAGTTCTCGCCTAGCCAGCTGACCTTCAAGCGCACGCAGAACGAATTCGTCCAGGCCATCCATTTCCAGGCCAACCGCCATAACGAAGAGGATGTCTGCGCAGCATTCTGGAGCCACTATCAAGTCTCGTCCAGATCCTATGCAACATGGCACACGGCGCGCTACGACCATGAACCTGTCAACAATATCGTTGGCGGCGTGGCGGACTGGAGTATCAGAAACTGGCAATTCCCTATCCTCGATGGCAAGCAGGACAAAGAACACCAGCTCGTCGATCCGTCCCATCGGGCAACGGTCATGGCCTGCCTGCGGGACAATCTGCTGGAGTTGGCCGTCCCCTGGCTTGAGCGCCTTTCCAATTGGGAAAATGCGGCCCTGGCTCTCGTCGAAGCGCAAGAATCGCATGCGAAGGCCTGCGATTTTTATCTGATGGCGGGCAAGCAGGAAAAAGCCTTGTGGGCCTTGAACGAAGGCATTGCCTATTGGCAGAAAAATCCCGCAGCCTCTTTTCCGGAAGAAAAAGAAGAGATCGCTTTGCGGATGGAGAAATACGCCTATGCTTGACATCACGTGCCCCTACGATGGCGACTGCGGGCGCCACTTCGACAGCAGCGCAATGGATGCCTCGGATGGCGCGTTCTTGAAAACGGCCATCGGCAAAAGCATGACCTTCATGTTCCTGCACTGCCCCGCATGTGCAAGGATGTTCCAGTTCAATCCAGTCGCCTGGACAGCGCAGGCGTGCGAAGCCGTCGCGCCCAAGGCCGCCCGGCCAGCGAAGAAAAGCGGCAAACAGCTGGAAAAACTGCTGGCCAGGGAAAAAGTGGCCCTGCCCCAGGCCTATCTCGCTCACCTCCGCAGCGCAAAGCCACGTCCCGACGTGGCGATTTTCACCGATGAAGACCCCTTCACGCTGTACAGCCTGGACGCGCTGTGCAAAGAGGTCGAGGTGGATGGAACAAGCTATCTGGCAGTCAGGCAACTGGCTGGCTTTGCACAGGCGCTGGCACAAGCGGCGGGAACGGGGTCGAAGCAGGCTGCACCGTTCAGTCCTGCCGAGCTGGCCGGGTGCCTGGCCATCGGCGAGGAAAACACGCGCATCCTGTTCATCGACAGCCGCGACAACGATGCCTTATGGATTTATCACTGCGACGGCGGCGATGTCGAACAGACGCGGCTCTCCGTAACCTCGCTGATGGGCCCTGGCGTATCCTGAAGGGGGCAGTACGCCGCAGATTCTGCGGCCTGCTTCCATTCCAGCAAACAATATTGGAAAAGTAATTATTTTTTAAGTAGCCGTCCATAGACACTGGTTCCTCACAGCAATCCATGGCACCATGGCTGCGCCGTTTTTCCTACAACGCGGCCTCCATCGGACCAACCAGGAACCCTACATGTCGTCATATCGTACCTTCGCCGGCAGCATGCTGCTCGGCCTGGCCGCAGCGGGCATCGCCCATGCGCAAGCCCCCGCCCCTGCCGCCGCCAACACCGATCCCCATTTGTGGCTGGAAGAAGTCCTCGGCGACAAGCCGCTGGCCTGGGTCAAGCAGCACAATGCCGTCAGCACCAGGGAATTGGAAGCCCAGCCCGGCTTCCCCGCCCTGCAGGCGCGCCTGAAAACCATCCTCAACTCGAAGGAACGCATTCCCTACGTCAGCAAGGAAGGCGAGTTTTACTATAATTTCTGGCGCGACGCCCAGCACGTGCGCGGCATCTGGCGCCGCACCACCCTGGCGCAATACCAGCTGGCCGAACCTGTCTGGGAAACCGTGATCGACCTCGACCAATTGGCCGCCGGCGAGAGTGAAAACTGGGTCTGGGGCGGCGCTTCCTGCCTGTATCCGAAGGGAGAACGCTGCCTCATTTCCCTGTCGCGCGGCGGCGGCGACGCCAAGGTGGTGCGCGAATACGACGTGGCCAAGCGCGCCTTCGTCGATGGAGGCTTCACCTTGCCCGAAGCGAAGGGCAGCACCAGCTGGATCGACCAGGATACCCTGTTCGTGTCCACCGATTTCGGCCCCGGCTCGATGACCAGCTCGGGCTACCCGCGCATCATCAAGCAGTGGCAGCGCGGCACGCCGCTGGCGCAGGCGCAAACGCTGTATGAAGCCAAGCCCGACGACCTGAGCGCGGCAGCCTACAAGGACTTCACGCCCGGCCACGAACACCAGTTCATCGAACGGCAGATCGATTTCTACAGCGGCGAGATGTTCCTGCGCGACGGCGCCGAGTTGAAGAAAGTGCCGAAGCCGGACGATGCTACGGCCTTCACCGTGCGCGACCAGCTGGTCATCACCTTGCGCTCGGACTGGAAAGTGAACGGCAAGACCTATCTGCAAGGCTCCTTGCTGGCCACCGACTTCAAGGCCTTCATGCAGGGCAAGCAGGAGCTGGAAGTGCTGTATGCGCCCACAGCCACGTCGTCGCTGGACAATGTGACGGCGACCAAGTCCGCCATCCTCGTCACCACCCTGGACAAGGTCAAGAACCGCCTGACGGAACTGCGCCACGTGAACGGCAAGTGGCAGCGCCGCGCCGTCGATGCGCCCAAGCTGGGCACCCTGGCCGTCAGCGCGCTCGACTCCGTCGACTCGGACCAGTACTTCCTGACGGTGACCGACTTCCTCAACCCGACCACCCTGTATCTGGCCACGGCGCAAAGCGACAAGCGCACGAAGATCAAGTCGCTGCCCGCCTACTACGACGCCACGCCGTACAAGGTCGAGCAGTTCGAATCGACGTCGAAGGATGGCACCAAGGTGCCGTATTTCGCCATCATGGGCAAGAAGACGAAGTTCGACGGCAGCAACCCCACCGTGCTGTATGGCTACGGCGGCTTTGAAGTGTCGCTCAAACCGAGCTACAGTGGCACCACCGGCGTGGCGTGGCTGGAAAAGGGCGGCGTGTACGTGCTGGCAAATATCCGCGGCGGCGGCGAGTTCGGTCCCCGCTGGCACCAGGCGGCACTGAAGGAAAACCGCCAGCGCGCGTATGACGACTTCATCTCGGTGGCGCAGGACCTGATCAAGCGCAAAGTCACCAGCCCGCGCCACCTGGGCATCATGGGCGGCAGCAATGGCGGCCTGCTGATGGGCGCCGTACTGGTGCAGCGTCCCGATTTGTTCAACGCCGTCGTCAGCCAGGTGCCGCTGCTCGACATGCGCCGCTATAACAAGATGCTGGCGGGCGCCTCGTGGATGGGAGAGTACGGCGACCCGGATGTGCCGGAACAATGGGCGTACATCAGCAAGTACTCGCCGTACCAGAACGTCTTCAAGGACAAGAAATATCCGCGCGTGCTATTTACCACCTCGACGCGCGACGACCGGGTCCACCCTGGCCATGCGCGCAAGATGGTGGCGAAGATGGAAGAGCAAGGCCACGACGTGCTGTACTGGGAAAACACGGAAGGCGGCCATGCGGGCGCCGCCAATAACGACCAGCAGGCGCTGATGTGGGCGCTGACCTACACCTTCCTGCTGGAGCAGCTGAAGTAATGTGGTGGTGTCGGATTACGCGCTCACGCGCCTCGGCGGCCCCGCTAATCCGACCTACCCGGAATACAGGCCGAAGTCGTAGCTGTAGGTCGGGTTAGCCCAGCGGGCGTAACCCGACAAACATTGTTGACGTGGGCCGGTAGCAAAATATCCTTACTTCGCCTGCGCGCTGGGCCGTTCCGCGATGCGGTCGCGGTAGGCCTGCAGGTTGGCCAAGCCTTCCGCGCCGGGCCGATACTTCATCAGGCCGCGCACGAATTCCAGCGCACAGAAAGCCGTGATATCGGCAATCGTAAACCGGTCGCCGGCGATGTACGGCTGCTGAGCCAGCACCTGGTCCAGCCATTGCGCCGTCTCGCGCAGCTTGCCCGCCTGCGCCGTGGCGAAATCGGGAAACTGCGGGTTTTCCAGCGCCACCAGGGCCGGATGGCCGTGGCGCACCCAGTTGGCGGCGGCGCTGAACAAATGCAGTTCCACGCGGCGGTCGGCCATTTCAATGAACGCGCGCTCCTCGTAACCTTCGCCCATCAGGTTCGGCTGCGGCTGCAAGCCTTCCAGGTAAGTGCAGATGGCGCGCGTCTCGGTCAGCACGCGCCCATCGTCCAGCTCCAGCACGGGCACGCGGCCCAGCGGGTTTTTCGCCAGGAAGGCGGGATCGCGATGATGGCCCGCCATCAGGTCGAGCGCCACTTCCTCGATGCCGGTGATGCCCTTCTCGGCGATGAACATGGTGACGCGGCGCGGATTAGGCGTGCGGGGGCTGATAGTCAGTTTCATGTGCTTGGGTCTCGTCTTGTTATGTTGGTGGGCGCGGCTGCGGGACTGGCCTGCGGCAGTACAGTCATGCGCCCATCATACCAGCGCACCGCCATGGTGCGGCGCGCCTGGCGCGTTGACTTTGCCCCCGTTTCGCCTTAGATTGCTGTACGGGAACGCTGGCCGCCAGTTCCAGCGATGTCCCCCACACGTCATCAACGCCCGCAGCCTACCCGGCTGGCGGGCGTTTTATCCATGAAACTAGGGCATACCATGCATCGCACACCGACTCCGCGCTTCCGGCGCAGCCAACTGGCCGCCGCCGTCCTGGCACTGGCTTCCATCACCGCCGCCCATGCGGGTCACGCCACCACGGCACCGAAATACGCCTCGGCCAGCCACGCCACCACGACCACCACGCAGTTGCCGCGCGGCGTCACGCCTTTGCACTATGCGCTGTCGATCACGCCGGACGCCGCCGCCTCCACCTTCAAGGGCGCAGCCGCCATCAAGGTCGCCGTCGACGCGCCGACCGCCAGCATCACCTTCAACGCCTTGAACCTGGAGTTTGCCGCTGCCGCCATCGAAGGCGCGGGCGGCGGCAAGCAGGTGACGCGCAAGATCGATTTCGATGCGGACAAGCAGACGGCCACCGTGCATTTCGCCCAGCCGCTGGCCAAGGGCGAGTACCTGTTGCGCATCGATTACAGCGGCAAGATCGGCACGCAGGCCACGGGCCTGTTCTCGCTCGACTACGACACGCCGCAGGGCCGCCAGCGCGCGCTGTACACGCAGTTCGAAAATTCCGACGCGCGCAGCATGCTGCCGTCGTGGGATGAACCGGACTACAAGGCCACCTTCGCGCTGGACGTGATCGTCCCGAGCAGCCAGATGGCCGTCGGGAACATGCCGATCGCCAGCAGCGAGGACCTGGGCAATGGCACCAAGCACGTGCGCTTCGCCACCACGCCGCGCATGTCGACGTATTTGCTGTTCTTTGGCCTGGGCGACTTCGAGCGGGCCACGGCCATGAGCGACGGCACGGAGATAGGCGTCATCACGAAGAAGGGCGCGCTGGCGCAAAGCCGCTTCGCGCTCGACGAGTCGGTCGCCCTGCTGCGCGAATACAACGATTATTTCGGCGTGCGCTACCCGCTGCCCAAGCTCGACAACATCGCCGCACCGGGCCGCAGCCAGTTCTTCGGCGCCATGGAAAACTGGGGCGCCGTTTTCACCTTCGAATACGGCCTGCTGCTCGACCCGACCATCTCGACGCAGACAGACAAGGAAAACATCTACACCACGCTGTCGCATGAAATGGCACACCAGTGGTTCGGCGACCTGGTCACCATGCGCTGGTGGGACGACCTGTGGCTCAACGAAGGTTTTGCCTCGTGGATGGAAAGCCGCACCACGGAGCGTTTGCACCCGGAGTGGAACACGGCCCTGTCCAGCGTCGGCGGACGCGAGTCGGCCATGAGCCAGGATGCGCTGCGCACCACGCACCCCGTGGTGCAGCGCATCGCCACGGTGGAGCAGGCCAGCCAGGCGTTCGACGGCATCACCTATCAAAAAGGCGAAGCCGTGATCCGCATGCTCGAAGCGTATGTGGGCGCCGACACGTGGCGCACGGCCGTGCGCAACTACATGCGCAAGCATGCGTATGGCAATACGGTGTCCGACGACCTGTGGCGCGAAGTCGATGCGGCCGCGGGCAAGCCTGTCAGCGCCATCGCCCATGATTTCACCCTGCAGCCGGGCGTGCCGATGATCACGGTGGGCGACGCCGTATGCAGAAACGGCAATACGCGCGTGACCTTGACGCAGACGGAATTTTCCAAGGACCAGCCGAATAAGAAACCGCTGTCGTGGCAAGTGCCGGTCATCGCGTCGACGGTCGGCAACGGCAAGCTGGCCAAGGTGGTGCTCAAGGATGGCAAGGCCACCCTGAACGTGCCCGGCTGCGGCGCCCTGCTCGTGAACGCGGGCCAGAGCGGCTACTACCGTACCGTGTACGCGCCGGCCAACACGCGCGCGCTGGCGGGCAGCTTTGCGCGCCTGGCGCCGATCGACCAGCTGGGCTTGCTGGCGGACAGCCAGTCGCTGGGCCTGGCCGGTGCGCAAAACCTGGCCGACTTCCTGGAACTGGTGAAGGCGACGCCGCTGTCGGCCGATCCGCAGGTGCTGGGCAAGGTAGCCGCTTCCCTGGGCAGCCTGTACGAACAGTATGCGGGCGATGCCGTACGCCAGCAGGCTTTCGGCCGCTTCGCCGTGGCGCGCCTGGCGCCGATGATGGCGCAGACGGGCTGGGAAGCGCGCGCGGGTGAAGCATCGAGCGTGGCGACCTTGCGCGGACACCTGATCGCCATCCTCGGCGACATGGGCGAACCGGGTGTGATCGCGGAAGCGCGCCGCCGCTACGCGGCCAGCGAACAGGCCGGTGAGCAAAATGCGGCCGCCATGCCCGCGCCGCTGCGCCGTACCATCCTGGGCGTGGTGGCGCAGCATGCGGACGCCGCCACCTGGGAGCAGCTGCACGCCAAAGCGCGGCAGGAAAAGACGCCGCTGGTCAAGAATCAGCTGTACGACTTGCTGGCATCGAGCGACGATCCCGCACTGGCGCAGCGCGCGCTGACGCTGGCACTGACGGATGAACCGGGCGTGACGAACAGCCCTGCCATGATCTCGCGCGTGTCGCGCTCGCATCCGGAACTGGCCTTCGACTTCGCGCTGGCACACCTGGAGCAAGTCAATGCGCGCATCGACGCCAGCTCGCGCAGCCGCTATTTCCCGCGCCTGGCCGCCGGTTCGGCTCAGCCGGACATGATCGCCAAGCTGGAAGCGTACGCGCAAGCGAACCTGCCGGCCAGCGCGCGCGGCGACGCCGACAGCTCGGTGGCCGGCATCAAGTACCGTATCAAGGTACGCGCCGAGCGCCTGCCGGCCGTCGATGCGTGGCTGGCGAAACAGGCGGGTTAAGAGGTTTCCCGGCGCTGCGGCGCCGGAACTGATGAAAACGCAGGCAAAAAAAACCGGCTTCGCAAAGTGCGGTAGCCGGTTGAAACGCTGTTTCAGAGCGCAGGGATAAAACGGGAAAACACATGAAAAAGTGGAAATCGTGCCGGTCATTGAGGTGTCCGGCAACCTTGCGCTCGGGGTTTCCGTGCGCCATGTATCCACTATGCCAGCCCTTCGTTGAAACAGGCTTAGGACTTCATTAAATCCCCGCCCGTTTCCCGTATTTCCCCTGCCCCGCCCTGCAATCATTACTATAAAACAAGTTTTACATGTCTGGTGCCGATGGTTGAGCTCACCGGCTAAGCTGTTGAGTCATGCCTGCATCCTATCGCTCCCGGAGCGTAGTGATCTGCGCATCGCATGCTGTGTGCCAACAAAAGCATCATAACAGCGTCATATGACCGCCATATGACCTAGCTCTAACATTGCACGCGCGCCGCCGCGCGGATCGCGTACTATGCCCCCATCGCCCTTACCCCTTCTGCCCCATGTCCAGCCAGAACCTTCGCACCGTTTTCCTGCTTGCCTGCGCCTTGCTGGCGTCCTGCACGCCCCTGCCGCCCGCGCCTGCCCCGGCTTCCGCGCCGGCTACCCCTGCCGCCATGCCCGCGCCCGCGTGGCAGCGGCAGGGCGTGCAGCTGCTGCACATTGCGCCCGACGAATCCCTGCTGACCATCACCGTGCGGCGCGGCGGTGCGCTGGCGCGGCTCGGGCATGACCACGTGGTGGCCAGCCGCAGCCTGCAGGGCGTCGTTGCGCCCGCGCTGGGGCGCGCGCAATTCCGCTTCCGGCTCGACGAAATGAGCGTGGATGAAGAAAACCTGCGCCAGGCGGCCGGTTTGACGACGACGCCGTCGGCCGACGCCATCGCCGGCACGCGCCACAACATGCTGGTGCGCGTGCTCGAGGCGGAACGCTATCCGTGGGTCAGCATCGCCGTCCGGCGCACGGACGACAAGCAGGTGTTCGATGCCGACATCACCCTGCATGGCGTGACGCGCACGGTGCAGCTGCCGGTGCGGGTCGAGCAAGCGGCCGATGGACGCCGCCTGCAAGCCAGCGGCAGCCTGCTGCTGAAACAGAGCGACTTCGGCATCGTGCCGTTCGCCGTCCTGGGCGGCGCCATGGCCGTGCAGGATCAGATGGAACTGGCGTTCCGCATTACCGCCCGGCAAGACGTCAGCGGGCCAGGATCAATCGCAAGCCCAGGCCGATGAAGATGGTGCCGGCCACCCGGTCCAGCCACAGGCCGGCGCGCGGGCGGCGGTTCAGCCACAGGCCGACGGCGCCGGAAAAATAGCCGAGCAGGCCGAACAGCACGCACGCCTGCGCCGTGAAGACCAGGCCCAGTTGCGCCGTCTGCCAGTTGGCATTGCCTTGGCCAGCGACGATGAACTGCGGCAGGAACGACAGGAAAAACAGCACGACTTTCGGATTGATACTGTTGGCAAACAGTCCCTTGCCGAACAGGCGCAGCAAGGATTCGTCGGGCAAGGCCGCCGCGCCATCGACTCTGGCGCCGCCACGGCTGCGCAAGGCGCCGATGCCCAGCCACACGAGATACAGCCCGCCGGCCACTTTGAGCGCCGTAAATGCCATGGGCGAGGCGGCCAGCAGGGCCGACACGCCGATGGTCGCCAGCACCGTGTGCGTGAGGCAGCCAAGGGCGCAACCGAGGCCGAACGCCATGCCCTGGCGGCGTCCGCGCGACATGCCCACGCCCAGCACCATCAGGTTGTCGGGGCCGGGGCTGGCGGTGATCAACACGGCGGCGGCCAGGAAGGCCAGGAACTGGTCGGGACTGAGCATGAATATCTCGCGGGCAAAGGCGCCATGATACCGGAGCGGGCGCCAGGCGGACAGGACATGAAATTGCCCGTGTGTCACCGAGAGTCGATTAAAATGGGCACTCCAATGCAAACGGCATTGCCGCCATTTCCGCGCGACCATCACCAAGCCCATCGATGCCAGCCCACCCGCCCCCTCCCTGCCACCGCGCTTCCAGCTACCGCGTCTGCGCCTGGCTATGCGGCTGGCCGCTCCTGCTCAGCCTGCTGTTCAGCCTGCTGGGCATGGCGGGCGCGGCGCAGGCGACTCCCATTGCCCTGGGCAAGCAAGGCATCCACCATTTGGGCATAGGTGGGCAACTATTTCTCGCCGACAACGAAGCCGCACCGGCCGATGCCGCCGCCCTGCCCGCCTGGCTGGCGCGCCAGCGTCCGGCCGGCCAGGTCGACCTGTTCGGCGGCGCCTACTGGCTGCATGCGCAGGTGCGCAACGACAGCGCTGAAACCGCCTGGGTCATCGACCCGAACGACACCCTGATCGACCTGGTGGACGTGCACGTGTATGGCCCCGGGCAACACACGGCGCCGCAGACCTTGCTGACGGGCTACCAGCGGCCGCACGAGTATTTATTGCACTACGGCGGGAACGTGCAGCTGGCGCCGGGCGCCACCTACGATATCCTGATCCGCTTTTCCAGCCCGTATTACGCGCGCGCGCCCATGTTCGGCGTGAAGACGCAGCGCGATTACCGCAAGCTGGTGGGCAAGGAAAACTTCCTGATGGTGGCGTCCATCGGCGCCCTGCTGGCGCTGGGCCTGTTCAATTTCTTCATTTTTTCCATCACCCTGGAAAAAGCCTCGGCCTATTACACGCTGTACGTGCTGACGTACGGCCTGGCCTGGGCCATGACTTTCCACGTGTTTGCCGACCTGTTCGACTGGCATCAGTTGCAGCTCCATTACGTGCCGTTTTTCCTGCTGCCCGTCTTCAGCACGCTGTTCTACATGCATTTCCTGCGCCTGCGCGACTACTCGCCCCGGCTGCACAGCATCAGCAAGATCAACCTGGTGCTGCCCTTGCTGCTGCTGCCGAGCTGCTTCTTCGCCCTGTCGTATGCGCACACCCTGGCCACCATCGCCATCAGTATCTGGATGCTGCTGGCGCTCATCTGCGGCATCGTCGTCTGGCGCCGCGGCTACCAGCCGGCGCGCTTCTTCGTGCTGGCCTTCGTCGCCCTGATGCTGCCCGGCTTTCTGATCCTGCCGGCCAACCTGGGCCTGATGCCGGCCATGGTGGCCAACGCCCAGCTGGTGACCCTGCTCGGCGGCACGCTCGACGGCTTGCTGCTGGCCTTTGCCCTGGCCGACCAGATCCGATTGCTGCGCAATAACCTGGAACAGCGCGTGCAGGAACGCACCCTGGCGCTCACCCTCAGCAACGACGCCCTGCTGAAGGCCAAGGAGCACGCGGAAGTGGTCAGCCGCCACCGCATCGATTTTCTGTCGGCCATGAGCCACGACATCCGCACGCCGCTGGCCGGCGTGATCGGCATGCTGAAATTCGCGCTGCGCGACCAGTCCGTGCGCGGGCGCACGCAGGAATACCTGCGCATCGGCTTGCACAATGGCGTGTCGCTATTGACCATCCTCAACGATATCCTCGATTTCTCGAAGATCGACGCGGGCAAGCTGACCCTGGAAACCGTGGACTTCGACCTGCTAGCGCTGATCGGCGACGCGGCCGGCATCGTGCAGGGCCAGGCCGACGCCAAAAGCCTGCTGCTGCGCCGCGAACTGGCGCTGGACCTGCCGCGCTACGTGCGCGCCGACCCCACGCGGCTGCGGCAAATCCTCATCAACCTGCTGGGGAACGCGCTGAAATTCACGGCTAATGGCGAAGTGCTGCTGGAAGTGCGGCGCGCCCGTACGCCGCCGCGCCAGGACGGCCGCAACGCCATTGAATTCATCATCAGCGATACGGGTCCCGGCATCGACGCGGACACCTTGCCGCGTTTGTTCCAGAAATTCGAGCAGGCCGACCATTCCACCACGCGCCGCTACGGCGGCACGGGCCTGGGCCTGGCCATCTGCAAGGAACTGGTCGAACTGATGAAAGGCACGATCGGCGTGGAAAGCCGGGTCGGCATCGGTTCGCGCTTCCATTTCACCTTGCCGCTGGAAGACGGCAGCGCGCCGGCGGCCGACGCGCGCCAGCCGGCACGCCACGCGCGCCACGCCTGCCGCCTGCGCATCCTGTGCGCCGAAGACGTGCGCACCAACCAGATCATCATCGGCACCCTGCTCGAAAGCATGGGGCATGAGGTGACCATCGTGGAAAACGGCGAGCAGGCGCTGCGCGCGCTGGGATCCGGCGCCTACGATTGCGTGCTGATGGATGGCCGCATGCCGGAGATGGATGGCGAACAGGCCGCGCGCCTGATCCGCGCAGGCGGCAACGCGCAATTCCCCATTGCCGACGCGCAGATTCCCATCCTGGCGCTGACGGCCAACGCCAGCGAACATGACCGGCAGCGCTACCTGGCGTCCGGCATGGACGACTTCCTCAGCAAACCCGTCGACGAAGCGCTGCTGTTCGAAAAAATCGACGCCATCATCGACCTGCTGCTGGCGCGCGGCCACGCGCTGCCGCCTGCCGTACCCACCGAAGACGATACCCTGGCGCGCCAGTTCGGCCTGGACGGCGCCGAGGACCAGTCACCCGCGCCGGCCGATCCCATGACGGCACCAGTGCACATCCTGCCGCTGGCAGGCCTGTCGCAGCAGCACCTGCAGCGCATCGCGCAAGCGTTTCTGACGGAAGCGCCGCGGCGCCTGGACCTCGCTTGCCACGCCGTGCGCGATGGCAACGCCAGCGCGGCCGCTGCCGCCTTCCACGCCCTGAAAGGCAGCGCCGGCTACCTGAGCCGGCCCACCCTGCACGGCCTGTGCCACCAGATGGAAACCCTGGCCTCGAACGGCCAGCTCGATAACGTGGAACAGTTCCTGCCGCAGCTGCAAGAGGCGCTCAATGCGGCGCGGCGGGACCTGGAAAATCAGCCGGGCGCTTGAGGCATCCAGCCGCGCGACTGCAACCACGCCAGCAACAGCTGCGGCCACGCGGCCGGCTCGCTGCCCGGCTTGCCCAATCCCCAGCCATGCGCTCCGCTCTGGAACTGATGCAGTTCGACGGACACGCCCGCGCGGCGCAGGGCGGCGGCCATCAATATACTGTTTTCGGGCGGCGACACGCGGTCGTCGAGCGCCTGCGCGATGAAGGTGGGCGGCGTGCGCGCATCGACGTGCAATTCCACCGATAGCGCGTCGCGCGCCGCCCGCGTGGGATGGGCGCCCAGCAGCTGTTTCTTCGCATGCGTCGTGTCGAATGGCCGCTGCATGGTCAGCACCGGGTACAGCAGCACGGCAAAGTCGGGCCGCGCGGAGACGCCATCCATCGCATCGACAGGCGCATAGCGGGCGGCATCGGGCTGCACGGCCGTCATGCCGGCCAGGTGCGCGCCGGCGGAAAACCCCAGCATGCCGATGCGCGCCGGGTCGATATGCCACTCGGCCGCGTGCGCACGGATCACGCGCATGGCGCGCTGGCCATCCTGGAATGGCGCGGTCACGCCACCGCCTTCCTGCGGCAGGCGGTACACGAGTTCAAACGCCGTGACACCCTGCGTTTGCAGCCAGTTGGCGGCGGGGCCGCTCTCCTTGCCCGCCTCGATATGCGCATAGCCGCCGCCGCTGACCAGCAGGATGGCGATACCGTTCGGCTGCGCCGGGCGGTGCGCGATCAGATACGGTTGCTCGACCTGCGTGATGGAGCCCTTGGCGCTGTCGCGCTGCGGATCCGGTGCCGCACCACCGGGCGGCTCGCCCGGCCACAGCACAATCGCGCCGGGCGGCGCCGCGCCCGCGTGCAGGCTAATGCAGATTAAACACAGGAACAGCAGGCGTTGCATGAGCACTTTCGCGCAGGATTGGATGACACGCAATCATAGCAAGCCCTGAGCCAGTCGCCCGTGCGGAACAAATTGAAAAAGGCAGACTGATCCATTAAAAACGTTTAGTGACATTTGAATACATTTTCATTGTGCAATTTAAATATACTACTAACCCTTCAGATTGCAACCTGACAATGGCCTATTCATCCTGATGTATTTCTTTCATAGATCGTACTCATGACAATTTTCTTCCCTTTAAATCAAACTGAAAATGCATCGCATCGCAATCACAACACGCTACTAGCGGTTTCCGTCTATGAGAGACTGCATGCGTTTATCAAAGATGCCCTACCGGTGCATGCTCTACATCCGCAAGCAACGTTCAACCAGAGCCGGGTTCACCGCGCGGTATTGATTGATGGCGCTCGCGGAACAGGGAAAAGCTCAGTACTGATCAACTTGGATACTTATCTGCAATCGAAAGACCTGCAATTGCTTCAAAGAGTACATATTTTCAAACCTGTCGATCCTACTCTGCTGGAAGATCACGATGACCTCTTCCTGAATGTCATTGTTGCAGCAATGCTATCGGATGAGGTTGTACGCGAGGCGCAAGCCCGCGACGCGGATGGTCGCCAGCAGCTTCAATATCAATTACAAACCTTGGGGCAAGCGCTGGAAAGTATGCAATCCCAGCGCGACAAACAAGGGCTGGACAAAATCCGTTCATTCATTGGCAACCAACAATTGGTCGAGGAAGTCCACAACTTCTTTAATGCAATACGCAAGCTGCTCGGCAAGGATTTATTAGTATTGACAATCGACGATGTCGACACCTCGCTGAACCGGGCATTTGAAAACATGGAAGTGGTGCGGCGCTATCTGGTGACGCCTTACGTATTGCCGCTGATCAGCGGCGATCTCGAGCTCTATCAGGAAGTCACCTGGCGGGAATTTCATGGCCGGCTGCTGGAAGATAGTAGCTACAAAAGAAAAGAGGCGTATGAACGTGCGCTCGGGCTAGCCAAGGAATATCAACGAAAAATCTTACCGCTCCAATATCGCCTCAAAATGCCGACCGTGCCCGATTATCTACGCAACGAGCACATCCGCATGGGTGAAGAGGGCAACCGTCACGTCTTTTCCTTGCCAATGTTCCATGGCTGGGTAGAAGGTCTGATCAACGGTGCTGTCAATGGACTTGAAAACAGCCGCCTACCCGTGCCGCTACCCGTTGTACGCGCACTCGCACAACTGGTTTACCAGGTAAAAGACTTGATACCGGCGTTGGCCGAGTATGTATGCGAGAATAAACTGACGCTACGCTCGCTGCGCAGGGCTTTGGTAATTCCCGGAGTCAGCAACGATAAGGTCGAAGCGTTACAGAATGCCTACCGAATCGGCGCGGACAACGAAGCCGCATATAAAGCGTTCATCGACACTCCTGCCGAACCCGGTCCGCCATCCCTATCAGCGCTGGCCAAAACATGGCATGCCGTTCTGCGCGACCATTTCCAGTTCGATCCTGTGGCAGGTAGTGTCTTCCTGGTAATGCTCGCGCGTACTTACTGGGATACTTTGAACACAGACCAAAGCAGCGAATGGCGCAGTGTTTTTGACACTCCATTGTTCCAGCCCTTGCAGCACTCGTCCATCTATACACAGTTCGATCAAAATGCGGATCTGATGGATTGGCGCGATCATCTGCAGGGCCGCGCGCCACAGCGCTGGATCAACCAGTTGCCGTCGAGGGCAATCTTGCCGTATCCCGTTCCTGAAGCGGGCAAAGCCGTTCCCAACCGCATTTACACCGACTCTAGCAACGAGCATGCAGGACGATTCAATCTGCTGATCGACCTCGTCCTGCATCGGAATTTTTACTCTGGCAACAAACGTGCCCTACTGGTATGTACCGGACGTATCATCGAACTGGTCATTACCAGCCTGCTGCGTGATATTGACGAAAAAGACGTTGCCACAATATTAGAACGCTCCCCGTTTTACTCGTTCAGCAGCGCCGCCGGAACAAAAGCCATGCAACTGAGCACCGAAGACGGCATGGATATCTTTAACGAACCAGTTACAAGGCCGCCTGATGCCAACGCCATCAAGGAACTCAGCACACAAATTGCACAATGGCGCGACGAACACCGCATTGCGGAGATTAATATATCGCCGTGGCTGATTTATAACGTTTTCAACAAAGTCATCAATCAGGCATGGCTCTTCAACCGCCCCCTGAACGTTGGGCAACAACCGAAAAGTACACAGAATTACCAAATCAGCTGGGTAGCGCGCCAGACGTTTCATAGCCTCTGGGCTGCATTCGGCAGCTTTGAAAAAGGCCCGATCTATGGTTTCCCCGACATTGTTGCAAATGTCAATATCGGCTTGGGTGTCAACTTCAGCAATAGCGACTTGTATCGGCAAAATATTGCCCCATTCTATAGTGAGGACGGAGTGGTGAATACGTTTGGCAAGACCGCCAGGGCCATCACCTCTTTGCTGGGAAGCCATCCCTTGCGTATCTGGGTTGAACAACTGGCAACTCCATTGCCATTTGCACTAACCAAAACCGACCTGGATGGCTTTACTTCTGCCTCAGGAACACCAGCGCCAACAAACCCTGCCCCAACAAGAAAAAGGCCACGCGCCTGGCTGAGAGAACATTTGAGGCTTTCCAGGCTAATGACAACGCCCGAAGCAAGGTCGCTGCAACAGGCACTTAAACAGACATGCAAAAATCGTCAGGATGCGCTGCGTCTATTGGCCAATTTCCAAGACGTCTATACCGACGAAAAAACAATCTCGACCTTGCTGTCCCAAGCGATCGATATTGCATTCCCCGAACAAGGTGACTGACAAGCATGCTAAAAAGATCGCTTCATGAACTCAGTATCGCCACGCTGTTTAACTGCGTTGATGTCAAAACGTGCCTGCACGATTACATAAAAAATAAACAACAACATATTGGGACCTTGCTACCCACGTGCCGAGAAAAGCTCGGACCGGCCTTCGAACGCGCCCACCCACGTCAATTCCGGCTACCAGATATTGAACGGGTTTTTACCTCTATATGGGACGAGAAATTATTCTCGGGTCCGGATATCCCCTTGCTGGACAGTCTGTTCGGCAGGCTGATGCTGCGCAATGGTGATCATCTGCAATATCGCGAGGATCAAGTGCAGGCCTACGCTAGGTTCGCCGTGGACTTGGACCCTACTTTGCTTGTGGGCTGGCATCTGGCTGGCAGGCTGTATCAAGCCGAACCTCTGGGGAAGTACGATTTACAGCGGATCGTCAACAATCAATACTCCTTTTTTTCACCCGCCGCATCGCATGAAAAAGCATATGCCGAAGGACATGTACATTGGGGCGGAATCGGGTTTGACGGCGCTTTTTTGGCGAGTAACATAACAGCTACTGATGGAGAAGAGCACAACGACCGGTACGCACACCTGAGACATATTCTCAAAGTCATCATCTCGCATGCCGACAGGGGGAAAAATGAGCTTGATACAAATCTTGCATCAGCTCTTGGTAACATTTCTTACAGCAAGACCTTGCCATCGCTCGATTGGCACAGCATACGGGATGGCTGCATCTTGACAGAGAGCATAGACTCTTCCTGGCTGCGTTTTATGCTCGCCAACTCGGTGATTAAAAAAAAGTATGCTGTCGCCTGGTCATGGCTGGTCTGCCTGCTATGGCATAGCTACCGGTCGCCAAAGACTCCAAGCAAGCTGCGCATCGCCATTTTCTACTTATTCATGGAACTGACCTGCATTCGCAAAACAGCCATCATGAATGGTCAGGGACTGTCGGCATTTCTCGGCACAAGTAAATTAGGAGAGTTGGATGCGCATACGGTGGAAGAGAACCGGCGTCGCATCTTGCCAGGAGCTGAGGATGTGGCTGAAATAAAATTATCCACCACAGCCTTCAACGCCGCAAGACTGGTGGAACTGGCAAGCGCATCACCCACTTGGAAGCGCCTGGACACGACGCGGAAAGCGCCACACCGGAACCCGGGTGCGCGCCAGCGGGAGCATATCCGCCAACTGGAGCGCACTCACTTTTGCCTGCATTTCATACGCAGCAAAAGAAATACAAACAAGTGTACCGACAAGATACGCGAAAAATTGTGGAAACAGGCACAGGAACTGGCCGATATCTTCAACAAGGACGAGAAATGGACGGCGCCGGACTATCTTGGCGATTTCTCACAGCCTGCGTACAAATTCCAACCGTCGCGCTGGATCAGGGGCCTCGATGTCGCCGGCGATGAAAATGTTCAGCGCATAGAGCAACATGCGCCCATCCTGCGCTGGCTCAGGCGCGGTTTGAGCAATGCCGTCAATGCCACCGTGATTACGCCTGGTCCGCATTTGAGCATCCATGCAGGTGAAGATTATGCGCATCCGCTTTCCGGCTTGCGCCATATAGACGAAACGGTGCGTTTTTGCGAGATGCGGTCCGGTGATCGCCTGGGACATGCGCTGGCGCTAGGTCTGGAACCTGCAGCCTGGGTGGATAAACATGGCGATATGCTACTGCCTGCGGAAGAGCACCTGGATAACCTGGTCTGGGCCTGGCACTACGCAGGCGAACTGAGCCACTGCTTGCCGCTGGCATCACAAGTACGGCCAAGACTCGAAAAACGTATTGCCAGGATGCTTGCTCATGTACCTTGGGTCAGTCAGCGCGAGAATCAGGTCTTGCTCTCGTCTGTATCGACCGGCAATGCCCAACCCGAAGCACTACTGTCGAACATACATCCATCGCTGGACATTCTGTTCCAGGCTTGGGAATTACGGCGCAATTGCCATCAGATGTACAAGGCAGGAGATTATCTGCAAGACAGCAAAACCCGCAGCGCTGTACCAGACTTTGATCGTTTGCATGCGGTCGCGAGAAAACTTCAAACCGGTACCGCCGAGTGGCTGTATTTTGAGCGCGAAGCATACCTGAACAAGACCAAGAGCGCCCCGCAATGCACCGTTTTGATTCGTCCACTATCTGCGCAGGAAGAATACATTCGCAATGACAAAACACCCGACGGTGCCGTGCTCATGCATGATTACGAGACGATCGAAGAACTGCAGTTCATTCACGCACTGCAAGACTATCTGATGAACCGCTATGATCGGCTCGGTTTATTAATTGAAACCAATCCAACGTCCAATGTGTTTATCGCTCGCATGGAAAAACATGCCGATCATCCAATTTTTCGATGGAGTCCTCCTGATGGCGGCTCCTTGGAGCGGGGAGAAGCATACAATCTGCATGGCCTGCGCAAAGGGCCGATGCGTGTGCTGATCAATACCGACGACCCCGGAATCATGCCGACGACCTTGCGCACCGAGTATGCCTTACTGCTTGAAGCCGCAGTCGACCTAGGATACTCTAGGGCCACTACGGAAACATGGCTCGAACAAATCCGGCTGCTGGGACTGGAGCAGTTCAGGCGCAATCATCTACCAGTGTTCATGAACATGGACGGTGAAGCGCTTTAACTAAACAAGCGCTGCTGTGTGATGATGAAGTATATCGCCACGCAGCAGCACGAACGTCGATTCGATAGAGAATAACTTGCAACGCTCACCGCCGGGATCAACTTTCCTAGAAATCCTTCTCGCCCCGGATCACGGCCGGATAGCCCGTCATGGCGCGCGAGGTCTGCATGCCGGCCATCACGGCCGCCTCGACGCAGCCAGCGTTGAGGCCCGTCCTGATCCAGTCGCCCGTGAGGAACAGGTTGCTGAACCCTGACTGGTCGGTGGCCAGACGGTACTGCGTGCTGCCCACCACCGACATCACGTAGCGCTCGGACGGGTCGACGTTGGCGCGCCAGTACTGGCTGTCGAAGCGCGCCGGTCCCGCGCTCTCTTTTGCATCGACCAGCCATTGCCACGGAAACGCGCCCGGCGCGCCCGCCTCGGACCACAGCGCGCCGATCTCGCGCTCGAGCTGGTGCAGCGCGCCCTGCTTCGCCTTGGCCGCGCAGCGGGCGGGAAAATCCGTGTCGGTGACGGGCGGGTAGCTGTCGACGGGGAAGGCGCTGCAAAAGTACGAGACATTTTTCGGCTCCAGCCCCGCCGGCCAATCCTCATGCGCCAGGAGTTGGTCCATCGGCGCCCACGTGTCGTACGGCTCCGTAAAAGCCGACAGCACCGGCTGCTGGCCTTTCGGCTGCGTGGTCCAGCCCATCTGCGCCAGATTCTTGTTGAGCCACACCTGGTAAGCCTGCGTGGCGACGGTTTTCACCTTGTCGGCCGCCAGCTGCAAGGCCGGGCTTTGTGCCAGCAGCTGCGGGCACAGGGCCTGCAGCGAACCGATGGAAATGCCGAACACCACCTTGTCGAAGTCGACGCCCTTCTTCAATACCGTGGCGGGCAGCGCGCGGCCGAACGCCTGCTGGTACTGCTGCGGCCAGGCGCTCCAGTACGATTCCAGATTGACTTCCTGCGCCTGCAGCAGCGCCGCCTGGGCCGGTTCGATCTGCGCGTAATCGGGCGCGCTGGGCCAGCAGGCGAGGCCCTTGACGTCTACCAGCGGCGCGTAGCCGGCGGCCGGGTCCTTCAATTGCACCTGCTGCGTGATGCGGATGCTGTCGATGTCGCCCGCGCCCGGCACCAGTTCTTCCACGCGCTGGTAGAATTTGAATTCCACGCCCCTTTTCTTCAGCACTTCGTACATCGGCGTAAAGATGGTGTCGCCCATGCCGGCCTGCATCTTGAACATGATGCCGCCCTTGTAGGCCAGGCCGATGCGCGCCATCGAGCGCAAGAGCGTCCCCGCCTCGATATTTGGCTTGGAAAAATCGCCGCCTTCGTAGGCAAACACCAGATCGTAAAAGCCGCGCACGGGCGCCGAGTTGACGCTGAACTGCTCATCGCCGCCATGTTTTCTCAGCCAGGCGCGGAAATCGATGTCGTTGATGACGTCAAAGCCATTCTTGAATACGCCATCCTCGAACATGCCTTTCATGACCGTGATGCCCAGGTCCAGGCAGGTGAACAGGCGGCGCAATTCATCGTCGCCATCGATCAGGGCGCGGTAGCGCAGGCGCAGCCACGCGCGGATGCCGTTCAGGGTGCTGGCCAGCAGCTGGTGGCGGGCCTGGTCGTGGCGCGTGGAATCGGGTGCCAGATCGGCCACCAGCGCCACCAGCGCGCCGACGGACAAGCCCACGTCGAGGCCCAGTTCATCGGCCTGCCCCACCACTTCATCGGCCAGGCGGCGCAGCCAGCCCGGCCACACGCCCTCGCCTTGCGACGCACTGGCGCGCACGATGCGCGCGTCGGCGTCCGCCACTTGCCGGATCTGGCGTATCCACTGCTCGATCCAGCCCACCATGGCGATGGCCATCTGCCACAGCGTGATGTCTTCGCCCCCCTCGCCCGGCTCGCCCGGCAAGGTGGGAAAGACGATGGACCAGTTGCGCCACTGCCCCTTGACGTCTTCCGACAGGGCCACGTAATCGTGCTGCTTGAAGGCGTCGCGCCAGGTGGCCAGCGGCGCGCCGGGCGGACGCTCCAGGCTCGCATACGCTTCCTTGATCATCTTGAAGGCGTTCGCGTAGAAGCCGAACCAGATGTGCAGGCCGTGCTCCTCGATGCGCTGGCCCGCTTGCGCATTGCGCCCGCTGGCGCCCTTGCCGCCCAGGCGCCAGCCCAGCTGGTAGACGGTGATCGTGTGCCGGTTCTGCCAGCCCGGCTGGTTCGTCAAGTAATACGCGGTGGTCATGGCCGCCACGCCGCCGCCGAGGATGGCGATCTTTTCCGGCGCGATGCGGGAATTGTCGACCAGCTCCTCGCCCGGCATGGCCGTGAAATCGAAGTTCACATTGAACGGTAAAATCGCCGTTTGCGGTCCCAGCTGCAAGCCCAGGGTCTGGTCCAGCGGGAAGCTGTCAAACGCATGCAAGGTGCATTCGTATTCATAACCGAGCAGGCGCGCGCTGTGCAGGCGGTTGATTTCGGCCGGCGCGGCCACGAGGGCCTGGTACACGGCTTTCACGCCCGCGCTGTCGGGGAATTGCTTGAGGAAAATCTGGTCGATGCGCGGGTTGCGCAGCAAGGACAGAATATCGGCCCAGCCGGCCTGGTCCATGTCGAAGAAATCGGGAATGGAGAGGAAAATCTGGAACGCCTGCTCGATGAGCTCCAGGAAACTGTTGACGGGTTTGTGCGGCCCCGTCTGCACGGTGGCGTTGACTTCCAGCAGCGGGTGCAGCGCCAGTTTCGTTTCCGGCGAAAAATGCTGGAAGCCCTTGGCCGCGACGGAACAGCGCAGCGGCTCGCTGCCGGCGGCAGGAATTTCATATTCGCACAGGTATTTTGGATAGCCGAACAGCTCGCGCCCGTTGATCAGGGCCATCGCGTCATCGACGAAAATATGGCATGGGTACCAATAGATATGCGCGAGCTTGCCCTGCTCATCCATCTGGCCCACCATAATCCAGGTGACGATGTCGACTTCCGTGATCCAGCCCTTGGCCTGGTCGACGGGATTGGCGGAATCCGCATGATTGACGCGCGTAAATGTCAGCATCACATACGGCGACAGGGCTTTCAGGGTCATCGTGCTGCCCGCCACCTGGTTCAAGGTGGTATTCACGGTGGCCTGCAATTTTGCCAGGTCGCCCTTGACGAAATAGCCGTACATTTCCGACTGTTTCAATTGCAGCGGCGAGTGCATCATCACCGAACCGCCCTGATAGATATACGAAGGTCTTGCCGAAGGTTGCGCCGTCATTGCCCTGCCCCTGTGAAGTTTCAGAAAAACAAGATTGCTACAGTGTATTTTAGAAACAGCAAGAAATGATATGAAATAAATTAAAGGATTTGCCAAGATGCATAGCTTGGGCTTGCGCACGGCAGTCGGGGCAAGCCCATGCCATCGGGTGTACGATAAAGCCTCTTGAGCGTTCCGAGCACCATGCCATGGCAATGATTACCACCGACTACGTTTCCACTTATTCAGGCAACCGTTTTTATCCCTTGCGCCCGCATATCGACAAGGTCGCCATCGAGGACATCGCCCACGGCCTCGCCTATCAGTGCCGTTTCAATGGACAGACGCAAGTGTTTTACTCTGTCGCCCAGCACAGCCTGATCGTCGCCGAACTGGTGCCGCCGCCCCTGCGTCTGGCCGCCCTGCTGCACGACGCGGCCGAAGCCTATCTGGGCGACATGGTGAAGCCCTTGAAAGTGTTGCTGCCGGAGTTTGCCGTGCTGGAAGACAAGGTCAGCGCCATTATCGCCGCCACGTATGGGCTGGATTTCTCCGATTACGCGCCCATCAAGCGGGCCGACCTGATCGCGCTGGCCACGGAAAAGCGCGACCTGATGCCGCACTCGGCCGAGCGCTGGGCTTACCTTGACGGCATCGCCCCCTTGCCCGGTATAATCGAAGCCATGGGTCCGGCCGAAGCCAAGCAGCGCTTCCTGCATGCTTTCGCCCAGCTGAGCGGGCTTGGACTTGCCGCATGAATGCTACGACCCTGCCTCACGAACGGGCGCTAAGCCCCGGTTTTTGCACGGCTTTTTTAGATATCCACAGCAACTGTGGATAAAGTTGTTGATAAGCCCCTCTTGACAAGCCGCAACACCAGTATTGATGCGGGTTTCAACAATTTGCTGATTTCACAGGCAATTTTTTACCCCAATGAAATCAATGACTTGCAATCACGAATTTGCGCTGGAGCAAAGTTACTTCACCACCATGAAAATATATTTTGCTGTGCATAAGCAATCCTGGCGCCAGGCCGTCTTGCTTGAACAGCATTGTTTTGACAAACCCCGTAGACTGGCATAGTGTGGAGTAGCGAGCACGATCAACGGTGGATAAACGCATGAACATGGATAGCGATAGTGCCGCCAAGGGGGCGGACGAACCGGACTGGCTGGTCGACGAACCGCTGGAACGGGCAGACGCGCCGGCAGAGCCTGCCACCGCGGCGCCATGGCGCGTGCTGATCGTCGATGACGATGTCGACGTGCACGTGGTGACCAAATTCGCCCTCAGCCAGGCCAGCTTCCAGGGACGCAGGCTGAGCTTTTTACACGCGTATTCGGGCGCCGAGGCGCTGGCCTTGCTGCGCAGCACATCCGATATCGCCGTGGTGCTGCTCGATGTGATCATGGAAACCCAGGATGCCGGGCTGCAAGTGGCGCGCCAGATCCGCGAAGATCTGCACAACAGCGCCGTGCGCATCATCCTGCGCACGGGCCAGCCCGGCCAGGCGCTCGAGCACCGCATCATCATCGACTACGACATCAACGATTTCTGGTGCAAGACCGACCTGACCACGCGCAAGTTGTTCACCACCGTGATCGCCTCGCTGCGCACCTACGCCACCTTGCGCGAAGCGGAGCAACAAGTCGCCGAGCTGGCCGCAGCCCTGGCCCAGTGCGGCAACACGCCAGCGGCGCCGGCCGGCGGCACGCCCTGAACACGGCCGCTACTTTCAGTCATAAAACCAGAGCACTGGATAGGCATACAGGCTTGTGGCATGCCCCATTTTGGCCCATCCTGCCGGCCCATCGCATGTGCCGGGCGGCCCCAATTTCCTAAGTGGCGGATTGTTAAGCGCTTTTTCAGATATCCACACGGACTGTGGATATCTTTGTGGATAAGGCCCTATTGACAGCCCTCAAAGCCACAGCCCGTGCGGCTTTCAATAAACTGCTCAATCAAACAGCAAAAATAAAATCCATTAAAATCAAGCACTTGGAAACTCACACATAATCACAGGAAAATTATTTCAGCAATTTCGTTAACCCATCATTTGTGCATAACTGAGCCGTAATGATCAATCCGACAACACCGGGCTAACGCTGCCGGCAACACAGTTGCCATGCGGATACTCAATGCACGGTCTGGCGGCGCTGCTCCGGATGCAGCAGCACGCGCTCGATCAGCTCGGGGGCGATATTGTATGACTTCAGGTATTCCAGCGCGCACAAGGTGCTGAAGGCTGCCTGCACGGCGATGCCCAGGTTGACGATATCGCACATCTTCTGGTCGACGCGGGCATGCAGCGCCACGGGTTTGACGGGCATGTGCAAGGTTTCTTGGGAACTCAGCATGATGAATGACTCCTGCGGAAGGTAGACATGGCGGGACATGGCGGCGGAGAACGGCGCCGGGATGGCAGCGAGGAAGAGTGACAGCGAAAGTATTGCCGAAAAACGCGCGATGTCAATGCCAGCCAGTTATTCCCATGCAGTTTTTTTCTGATACACAAGGCCGCACGTCTAAGGCAGATCAAACGCAGCGCCTGTCGCCAGCCTAGTATGGACTGGCTGCCATCACGCGGCGTTCGCGCTGCATGGACGAGGAGACACGACATGAATACAACACCCGAACCAGCCAAAAATCCCGGCGACATCGCCCCTCCCGGCACTCCCGGAACCGGTGAAAACGTCTGCACGCATTGCCAGGGCCGGGGCGCCAAGGCCGATGGCCAGCCCTGCCCCATGTGCGGCGGCACGGGCGTGGTTATCGCCGGCATCGGCGGGGGCTGAGAACACCTATCAAAACCTACTGCGCGTCGTAATTTGCGGTCTGCGATGCTCACTGTACCTTCGTACAGTTGCGCTTCTCAACCGCAACTTACTTCCGCTCGCTACGGTTTTGTTAGGTGTTATAAGCCACGCCAGCAACTATGTATGGACATAAGCATGGACAAGGCGAAGCAGGCACGGCGATAATCAGCCATGCCCGCACCTTCCACGCTTCCGCCCGACCTGCCCCGTCCGCAACCAGCTTCGCTTGCCGACCTGTTCTTCTCGTTCACCTGGCTGGCCCTGCAAGGCTTTGGCGGCGTGCTGGCCGTAATCCAGCGCGAAATGGTCGAGCGCAAGCGCTGGCTGACGCAGGAGGAATTCCTCGAAGACTGGGCCGTGGCGCAAATCATGCCCGGGCCGAATGTCGTCAACCTGTCCCTGATGGTGGGCGGGCGCTATTTCGGCTTGAAAGGCGCGCTGACGGCGCTGGCCGGCATGCTGGCCGCGCCTCTCGTCATCGTGCTCGTGCTGGGCGTGCTGTACACGCGCTTTGGCGACAATCCGCAGATGGCGGGCGCCTTGCGCGGCATGGCGGCCGTCTCGGCCGGCATGATCGCCGCCACGGGCGTGAAACTGGCGACCGCGCTGGCCAAGCATCCGCTGCCCCTGTGGCTCACCTTGTCCATCACCGTGCTCGGTGTGCTGATGGTGGCGATCTTGCGCTGGCCCCTGCTGTACATCCTGCTGGGCCTGGGCGGCATCGGCTGCCTGCTCACCTATCGAAAGCTGTCCCCATGAATCCGCCTTTGCAACTGGTGTTGAGCACAGGCGACTGGCTGAACCTGTTCGGCCACTACCTGATGCTGTCGCTGATGTCGATCGGCGGCGCCATTTCCACCACCTCCGAAATGCACCGCTTCCTTGTCGAACAGCATGGCTGGCTGACCCAGGCGCAATTCAACGAATCGATCGCCATCGCCCAGGCCGCGCCCGGGCCAAACGTGCTGTTCGTCGCCCTGATGGGCTGGAACGTGGGCATGAACGCGGGCAGCTACACGGCCGCCTACCTGGGCGTGTTCATCACCATGGTGGGCATCATGCTGCCCAGCACCACCCTTACCTACGTGGCGGCCCAATGGGGCTACCGCAACCGCGACCTGCGCCCCGTGCGCGCGTTCAAGCAAGGCATGGCACCCATCGTCGTCGCCCTGCTGATTTCCACGGGCATGATTTTGGGCGGCGCCAACCATGACATCCGCACGGACTGGCCCCTGTGGAGCCTGTCCATCGTGACCGGCCTCATCATCTGGCGCACGAAGATCCATTTGCTGTGGCTGCTGGCGGCCGGCGCCGTGCTGGGCTGGTTCCAGCTCGTCTGACCTCACACGGCCAGGTGCCGCTTCACATCCTCGCCATCCATCTGTTCCGCCTTGCCGCTGGCGACGACACTGCCGCGCGACAGGACGATGAATTCATCGGCCAGCTCGCGGGCAAAATCGAAATACTGTTCGCACAGCACGATGGCCATGTCGCCACGCTGTTTCAGCAAGGAAATGACCCTGCCGATATCCTTGATGACGGAGGGCTGGATGCCTTCCGTCGGCTCGTCGAAGATGATCAGCTGCGGCTCGGCCAGCAGGGCGCGGGCGATGGCCAGTTGCTGCTGTTGCCCGCCGGACAAATCTCCGCCGCGCCGCTGCAGCATCTCTTTGAGCACTGGAAACAGCTCATACACATGGGGATCGATGCGCGACGCTTGTTTTCCGCGCTTCACCGCCATGCCCATCAGCAAGTTTTCCTCGACCGTCAGGCGCGCAAAGATGTCGCGCCCCTGCGGCACGTAGGCGATGCCCAGCTTTGCCCGCGCATGCGGCGTCAGTTTCGTGATGTCGCGCCCCTGGAAGACCACCTTGCCCTGCGCCACGGGCAGCACGCCCATCAGGCATTTGAGCAAGGTCGTCTTGCCCACGCCATTGCGCCCCAGCAAGGCCAGGCATTCGCCCTTGCGCGCTAACAGGTTGATGCCGCGCAAGGTGTGCGAGGAGCCATAGTATTGATTCAATTGCTCGACTTCCAGCATATGTGTTCACCTTCCCAGATAGACTTCGATGACGCGCTCGTCGGCCTGCACTTCGTCCATGCGGCCCTGCGCCAGCACGGAACCCTCATGCAGCACGGTAACGATGCCTTGCTGGGCAATTTCCGTCACAAAACCCATGTCGTGCTCGACCACCATGATCGAATGCTTGCCGCGCAATTCATTGAGCAATTCCGCCGTGCGCGCCGTTTCCGCATCCGACATGCCGGCCACCGGTTCGTCCAATAGAATCAGCTGCGGCTCCTGCATCAGCAGCATGCCAATTTCCAGCCACTGTTTTTGCCCGTGCGACAGCAAGCCGGCCGGCCGCGCCTCGTGGCCGTTGAGGCGGATCAAGCGCAATATCGCTTCGATCTTGCCTGCCTGCTCCGAGCTTAAACGCGCAAACAGGGTGGGCGCCACGCGCTTGTCCATCTTCATCGCCAGTTCCAGGTTGTCGAACACCGTGTGCTGCTCGAACACGGTGGGGCGTTGGAACTTGCGGCCGATACCCGCGTGGGCAATCTGCGCTTCCGTCATCGTCGCCAGATTCATGGTCTGGCCGAACCAGGCCGTGCCGGACGTGGGCCGCGTCTTGCCGGTGATTACATCCATCATCGTCGTCTTGCCCGCGCCATTCGGGCCGATGATGCAGCGCAATTCGCCCACGGAAATGTCGAGACTGAGCTTGTTGATGGCCTTGAAGCCGTCGAACGACACGCTGATGTCTTCCAGATACAAAATGGCACCATGCGTCGTATCGACGCCCTCGCCTTTCACGCGCGAATAGCTGGCGCCCGTCTCTGTGCCGGCCATGCCGGGCAACATGCGGATACTCATGCGGCCTCCTCTGCCACGACGGCCGTTTTCTTGCGTTTGAGCTTGTTCAACACACCGAGCATGCCTTGCTGCATGAACAGGGTGACGACGATGAACAGCAAGCCCAGCGCGAACAGCCACAGTTCCGGCAAGGCGGCCGTGAACCAGCTTTTCAAGCCGTTGACGGTGAAGGCGCCCAGGATGGGACCGATCAAAGTACCGCGTCCACCGACCGCCACCCACACGACCATCTCGATGGAGTTCGCCGGCGACATTTCGGACGGGTTGATGATGCCCACTTGCGGCACGTACAGGGCGCCAGCGATACCGCACAGCACGGCCGACAAGGTCCAGACGAACAGCTTGAACCACAGCGGGTTGTAGCCAAGGAACATCAAGCGCGGCTCGCTGTCGCGCACGCCCTGCAGCACCCTGCCCAGTTTCGAGCGGACGATGGCGCGCGCACCCACCAGCGCGGCCAGCAGGAAGGCCAGGGTCAGCAGGAACAGCACGGCACGGGTGGCGGGCGCCGTGATGCTATGGCCAAGGATGGTCTTGAAATCCGTGAAACCGTTGTTGCCGCCAAAGCCGGTGTCATTGCGGAAGAACAAGAGCATGAAGGCATACGTCATCGCCTGCGTGATGATGGAAAAATACACACCCTTGATGCGCGAGCGGAAGGCAAAGTAACCGAAGACAAAAGCCAGCACGCCCGGCACCAGCACGACAAGGGCCATGCAGTACCAGAAGTGTTCCGTGAAGGCCCAGTACCACGGGTAGGTTTTCCAGTCGAGAAAGACCATGAAATCGGGCAAGCTGCTGTGGTACTGGCCCTGCTCGCCGATGGCTCGCATCAGATACATGCCGTGCGCATACGCGCCCAAGGCAAAGAACACGCCGTGGCCCAGGGACAGGATGCCCGTGTAGCCCCAGACGAGGTCCAGCGCCAGCGCGGCCAGCGCGTAGCACATGAACTTGCCCACCAGCGCCACCGTGTAAGCGGACACGTGCAAGGCATGGCCTTCGGCAAACGCCAGATTAAAAGTCGGCAATAGCGCCGCCAGCAGCGTGCATGCGGCAATCGCCAGCCAGACGGGCCGCGTGAACAGGCCCTGCTTGGATTGATAGGAGGTAGTCATTCGACGCTGCGTCCCTTCATGGCAAACAGGCCCTGCGGCCGGCGCTGGATGAAAATGATGATGAACACGAGAATGGCGATCTTCGCCAGCACGGCGCCCGCCACCGGTTCGAGGAATTTGTTCACTTCGCCCAGCCCCAGCGCAGCGATGACGGTGCCGGCCAGCTGGCCCACGCCGCCGAGCACCACCACCATGAAGGAATCGACGATGTAGCTTTGGCCCAGGTCCGGCCCCACATTGCCCAGCTGCGACAGGGCCACGCCGCCGAGCCCGGCGATGCCGGAACCGAGGCCGAAAGTCAGCATGTCGACCTTGCCCGTGGCCACGCCCACGCAATCGGCCATCCGGCGGTTTTGCGTCACGGCCCGCACGAATAGGCCCAGCCGTGTCTTGTTGAGGATCAGCCACACGGCCATCACGACAAGGACGGCGAAGACGATGATGGCCAGCCGGTTGTACGGCAGCACGAGGCCGCCCAGCACCGTCACGCCGCCCGACATCCAGGCGGGATTGGCCACTTCCACGTTTTGCGCGCCGAAGATCGTGCGCACCGTCTGCATGAGGATCAGGCTGATGCCCCAGGTGGCCAGCAGGGTTTCCAGCGGCCGCCCATACAGCCAGCGAATCACCGTGCGCTCGAGCGTCACGCCCACCAGTCCCGCGACGAGAAAGGCGGCCGGCAAGGCGGCCAGCAGGTAGGCATCCTGCAGGCCAGGCAGATAGGTGCGGAAGAACAGCTGGCACAGATACGTCGTGTAAGCGCCTATCATCAGCAATTCGCCATGCGCCATATTGATGATGCCCATCAAGCCGAAGGTGATGGCCAGCCCCAAGGCGGCTAACAGCAGCACGCTGCCCAGCGAAATGCCGTAGAACACATTGCCGGCGAATTCCATGCGCGCCACTCGTCCCTTGATCTGGCCCATGGTGTCGATGGCGGCCAGCTGCACGGCTTCGTCCGGCTCGCCGCCCTTGTCCAGCATGGCTTGCAGCACGGGCAGCAGCCGGGCATCGCTACTGCCCGCCAGGTCCTGCACAGCCTGCTTGCGCGTGGCGGCGTCTGGCGCATGCAGATTGGCGCTGGCGATCAGCACTTGCAATATCTGCTGGATCTCGGCATCGCTCTCTTGCGCCAGCGCCTTGTGGATCAGGGGCAGCTGCGCGGGATCGACGGATTGCTGCAGCGCCTGCGCAGCGGCCAGCCGTGTGGCCCGCTCTGGCGCCAGCAGTTTCAGCCCCGACAAGGCACCAGCCACGGCCGAGCGCAAGCGGTTGTTGACCATGACGCCGTCGATACCGTCCGGCAGCGGCACGCTCTTGCCGTTTGCCGGGTCATATGCCTGCTCGCCGTCGACGATGTAGACCTTGCCGTCGGGCGCTGCATACAGGCTGTCGTCTTGCAACGCTTGCAGCACCTTGGCAGCCTCGGGCGTGGCCAGGGCGGCGATCTGGGCGACGGCAGCGACTCTGGCGTCGGGGTCGTCGCCGGATAGCGGTTTGAGCAGGTTGGGGGAAATGGCTGCCTGCGCAGACAGCGGCAACAGGCAAAGTAATAACAAAATACGACGTAGCAGACGCATGCGGAAAGACCTCTCATCGTTACTTCAGCCCAAGCGAAATCTGGGGTCAGACCCGTCGGGTCTGACCCCGGCCTTTCTGCTGCTAACTCATAACTTCTGCTTACCCTCATTCCCCTTGATAAACGGGCTCCAAGGCTGGGCGCGGATCGGTTCCTTGGTTTTCCACACGACATTGAATTGCCCATCGGCCTTGATCTCGCCGATCATCACGGGCTTGTGCAGGTGGTGGTTCGTGGCATCCATGGTCAGGGTGAAGCCCGATGGCGCCTTGACGCTTTGGCCGGCCATGGCGGCGATCACCTTGTCCGTGTCCGTCGACTTGGCTTTTTCCACGGCTTGCGCCCACATGTGGATGCCGACATAGGTCGCTTCCATCGGGTCGTTCGTCACGACCGAACCCGCGTTCGGCAGCTTTTGCGCCACGGCATACGCCTTCCACTGCTTGATGAAGGCCGTATTCACGGGGTTCTTGACGGACTCGAAATAATTCCATGCCGCCAGATGACCGAGCAATGGCTTGGTATCGATGCCGCGCAGCTCTTCCTCGCCGACGGAAAACGCGACGACGGGCACGTCCGTGGCTTTCAAGCCTGCATTGCCCAGCTCCTTGTAGAACGGCACGTTCGAATCGCCATTGATGGTGGATATAACGGCTGTCTTGCCGCCCGTGGAAAACTTCTTGATGTTGGCGACGATGGTTTGATAGTCGGCGTGGCCGAACGGCGTGTAGACCTCGCTGATATCGCTATCTTTGACGCCCTTGCTTTTCAGGAAGGCACGCAGGATCTTGTTGGTGGTGCGCGGATACACGTAGTCCGTGCCCAGCAGCACGAAGCGCTTGGCGCCGCCGCCATCCTTGCTCATCAGGTACTCCACTGCCGGGATAGCCTGCTGGTTTGGCGCGGCGCCCGTGTAAAACACATTCTTTTCCAGCTCCTCGCCCTCGTATTGCACCGGGTAAAACAGCAGGCTGTTGAGTTCCTTGAACACCGGCAAGACGGATTTGCGCGACACGGACGTCCAGCAGCCAAACACGACAGCGACCTTGTCCTGCGCCACCAGCTGGCGCGCTTTTTCCGCGAACAAAGGCCAGTTCGACGCCGGGTCGACGACGACGGCTTCCAGTTTCTTGCCCAGCACACCGCCCTTGGCATTGATCTCGGCGATCGTCATCAAGGCCACGTCTTTCAGCGACGTTTCGGAAATGGCCATGGTGCCCGACAGCGAGTGCAAAATGCCTACCTTGATCGTATCGGCGGCCAGGGCTGCCTGCATGTAAGTGGAGGTGGCAAGGGCCAGTGCGCCGGCGGCGGCCGCTTTCAGGATGATGCGTCGTGACATGGGGACTCCTGTGATGGGTTCGTGGGGGTCGAGCTGGGCATACGATGTTGTTAAAGCAGAATGCATGCCAGCGCCAGCAGGTGTCCGCCATGGTGCACGCGGCTCTCGCCGCACGAAAAAAAACCTGGCTGCACAAGGACTGTGCAGACAGGTTTCAAATTGCCGTAAAACGGTGCGCCGGACGCAACAATCCCGGCATCAATCCTTGCGCGGTACGCCTCTCAAGCGGCGCCAGCCCTTGCGTCCCAGCGGGAACAGCAACACGAAAGCAATCAGCCACGGCAGGATGTAGGCCATGGCCGTGATGGCGTTGGCCACGCCTTCCGACAGGTTGTCCGTGAAATTGCCCAGCGAGCGCTTGACGGGTGTCCAGAACGATTGCTTGCCTTCCGCGCTGATGGCCACGTTCAGCAAGTCCGTATCGATGCGCTGCATCAACAGCGCGTCGGCCGCCGTCGCCTGCTCCAGTTCCACTTGCACGGTGGCCAGTTCCTTGGTCACCTTGATGAGGGCATCGACATTCGCGCCCGAGCGCTTTTCCAGGTCTTGCAATTGCGCCTGGTATTGCTTGAGCATCTCCAGGCGTTTCTTGCTGTCGAGCACGGGGCGGCCCAGGTCTTCCACCTTGGTGCCCTGGCTGGTGACGTCGCCTTCGGCCGCGACCAGCGCGACAAGCTTCTTGATGCCGGCCGGCTTGGCGCGCATGCTGATGCGCGCATGCACGTAGCGCCCGCTGTCGAGGCTGGAATCGAGCAGCAGGCAGCCGTTTTCCGTATCGGCCTTGCAGGCGGCAAGCACTTTTTCATACAGGGGCCGCACTTGCGCCTCGTGCGTATCGACGCTGACATTATGTTCATAGGCAAGAAACTCGCTGCCCTTTTCCTTGCCATCGAGACGCGCGGCGCTCGACTGCCCGCCGCTCTCGCCCTTGCCGCCGCAACCGGCCAGCAACATCAGGCCGATCAGACCTACATACACTTTTTTCATGATTTCTTTCCTGGATTATTTTTACAGCGGCAGCAATGTGATATCGGGCAGGTGCGCCGCCACGTCTTGCACGGTCGCATGGCCGGTCAGTGACGCCACCACCTGCGGCAACGGTTCCGCCCAGATTTCCGGCAAGTCGCGTTCCTCGGGCGCCAGCACGGGAAAGGCCAGTTGCTCGCGTGGCGGCGTGAAGGCAGCCGCGACGCCGGGCTTGTTGCCGCGCGCATCGATACGGTACCAGCCAAAGTCCTGCAAATACACGGCATTCAAGCCATGCAGGCAGAACGGCGGCCCCACTTCGCCGACGGCCAGACGCTGGTAGCACAGGCCGGCAGGAATGCCATTGGCGCGCAGCAGCGCGGCCAGCAAATGGCTCTTCGCATAGCAATAGCCGGTGCCATGCTGCAAGACGTCGGAAGCGCGGCAGGTGACGGGATTACGCTGGTAATCCCAGCTGTGGGCCACCTCGTCGCACACGAAGGCAAAGCAGCGGGCCGCGATGGCCGCGTCGCCCACGGCACCTGCCGCCAGTGCGGCCGCCTTGGCGCGCACGGCCGGATGGTCGCTGTCGATATACAGGCTGCTGGCTAGATATATGGAAAAGTCGGGGGAAAAGTCGGTAGACATGGCATAAAGGCAATGCGAAAAGATAATGCGCGATTTTAGTCGAAGCAGCGCAACATTCACCGTTTCTTTGCGCAGGAACAAAGAAAATCCACGCGCCGGGCCAGCTGCGCGGGGGCCGGCGACTTTGGCGGCGGCCCGGTAGCTGGTATCATGCGGGCAAACGCAGCCGGCCCTACAGGCCCGGCACAAGCACTACCCTGCGAAGCGGCCCCGCCACCGGGCGCGCCGCCGACGCCACCCTACAGATCAGAGAAACGAGTTCCCTATGAGCACTTCATCGTCCCACCCATCGTTCTGGCGCCGTGTCCCGCTGGCTTTCGGCGCCTTCTTCAGCACCCTGTCGGACGCAGCCTATGCGGCCCGCGTGGAAAAGCTGTCCCTGCCCGAGGCTGCTCCCGTCGCGCCAGTGGCCCCGGCGCCAGCTCCCGTGCCGACACCGGCCGCCGCCCCCGTCATCTTGAAAGAAGCGACGCCCGATGCGGCCCTGCAGTTGCTGGCCCTGCTGCAACGCGAAGCGCGCCTGATCGACTTCACCCAGGAAAACCTGGGCAGCCATGCCGACGCCGACATCGGCGCGGCCGCCCGCGTCGTGCATGAAGGCTGCGCCAAGGTCATGCGCGAATACTTCACCATCGACGCCGTGCGCCAGGAAGAGGAGGGCAGCCGCATCGTGCTGCAGGAAGGTTTTGACAGCGCCCAGGTACGCCTGACGGGCAACGTGGTCGGTTCGGCGCCATTCACGGGCACCCTCAGCCACCGCGGCTGGCGTGCGTCCAGCGTGCGCCTGCCGAAACTGAGCGCGCAGCACGACGCCGCCATCCTGGCACCGGCCGAGGTGGAACTGTGAACGACACAAGGAACGCCACCCCGAACACCGCGCGCTACGCCATCGGCATCGACCTGGGCACCACGCACAGCGCCCTGTCGTATGTGAACCTGGTCGAAAGCGACGGCGAGCAATCGATCCACGGCGTACTGAAAGTGCCGCAACTGTCGGCGCCGGGCACCGTCGAAGAATTGCCGCTGCTGCCATCGTTCGTCTACCTGCCGCACGCCGATGAAGTGGCGGCCGGCGACCTGGCCCTGCCCTGGGTGACCGAAGAAGCGCAAGCGCCGTTCGTCGTCGGCGAAATGGCCCGCAGCCGCGGCGCCACCACGCCGATCCGTCTGGTGTCGAGCGCGAAAAGCTGGCTGTGCCACCCGGGCGTGGACCGCCGCGCGGCCATCCTGCCGAACGACGCGCCGGCGGAAGTGGCGCGCATCTCGCCGATCACGGCCGCCACGCGCTACCTGACGCACTTGCGCCAGGCCTGGGACAACGCCCACCCGCAAGCGCCATTCGCCGAACAGGAAATCACCGTCACGATTCCCGCCTCGTTCGACCCGGCCGCGCGCGAGCTGACGATGGAAGCGGCGCAGGCGGCCGGCTACACCTCGCTCACTCTGCTGGAAGAGCCGCAAGCGGCCCTGTACAGCTGGATCCAGACGAGCGAAGGCCGCTGGCGCAAGGAAGTCAAGCCGGGCGACATCATCCTGGTCGTCGACGTGGGCGGCGGCACCAGCGACTTTTCGCTGATCGCCGTGCTCGAGCGCGACGGCGTGCTGGAGCCGCATCGCGTGGCGGTCGGTGAACACATCCTGCTCGGTGGCGACAATATGGACCTGGCGCTGGCCCACCTGGTGGCCCGCAAGCTGGCCGCCAACGGCACCCAGCTCGACGCCTGGCAAATGCGCGCACTCACGTATGGCTGCCGCAGCGCCAAGGAAAGCCTGCTGGCCGACAGCGGCCTCGATGTGGCACCGATCGTCGTGCCGAGCCGCGGCTCGAAACTGATCGGCGGCTCCATCCGCACGGAACTGACGCGCGCCGAAGTGTCCACCTTCATCCTCGACGGCTTCTTCCCGCAGGTGGAAGCATCGAGCCGCCCGGCCGTGCGCACGCGCGCCGGCCTGACGCAACTGGGCTTGCCGTATGCGCAGGACGCTGCCATCACGCGCCACCTGGCCGCCTTCCTGGGCCGGCAAGTGGCGGCGACCAGTGAACTGGAAGGCTTTGCGGGCCGCCAGTCGGCGGAAGCCAGCTTTTTGCACCCGACGGCCGTGCTGTTCAACGGCGGCGTCTTCAAGTCCGACTTGCTGGTCCAGCGCATCATGGCGACCGTCAACGACTGGCTGTACATGGAAGGCGCGGAACCGGCGCGCATGCTGGCCGGGGCCGACCTGGACCTGGCCGTCGCGCGCGGCGCCGCCTACTACAGCTACGTGCGGCGCGGCCATGGCGTGCGCATCCGCGGCGGCACGGCCAGTTCCTTCTATGTCGCCATCGAATCGGCCATGCCGGCCATCCCCGGCATGGAACCGCCGATCCAGGCCCTGTGCGTGGCGCCGTTCGGCATGGAAGAAGGCAGCGAACTGGAACTGCCGGGCCAGCAATTCGGCCTCGTCGTGGGCGAACCCGTGCACTTCCGCTTCTTCGCCTCGTCCACGCGCCGCAACGACCAGATCGGCGACTTGCTGGACTTCTGGGGTCCCGATGAACTGCAGGAACTGAGCGAAATCCAGGCGACCTTATCCGCCGAAGGCCGTCAGGCTGGCGACGTGGTGCAGGTCAAGCTGCACGCGCGCGTGACGGAAGCGGGCACCCTGGAACTGCTGGCCGTTTCCCCTGACGGCGCCGAGCGCTGGAAAGTGGAATTCGACGTGCGCGGCACGCCGCAGCCATAAGCATGCGCGGCGCTGAGGGCAAGCCGGCCTTCCTGGTCGGCATCGACCTGGGCACCACCAACACGGTGGTCGCCTATGCCAATGCTGCCGATGCGCAGGCGGGCATCGAGCTGTTTCCCATCGAGCAGCTGGTCGCTCCCGGCGAAGTGGGCGCACGCCCGCTGCTGCCCTCCTTGCGCTACCATCCCGCCGCCGGCGAACTGGCGGCGGGCGACTTGCAGCTGCCTTGGCCACAGCAAGACGTCGCTGGCGTGGCACATGCCGTGCTGGGCACCCTGGCGCGCCAGCTGGGCGCTCAGGTGCCGGGCCGCCTCGTTTCCAGTGCAAAGAGCTGGCTGTCGCACGCGAACGTGGACCGCCAGGCGCCCATCCTGCCATGGGGCGCCGATGCCGACGTGGCCAAGGTGTCGCCCGTGGCGGCCAGCGCCAGCTACCTGGCCTACGTGCGCACCGCGTGGAATCACCGCTTCCCGCAGGCTCCCCTGGAAGAGCAGGAACTGGTACTGACCATCCCCGCCTCGTTCGACGAGGGTGCGCGCGCACTCACATTGGCATCGGCGCGCATGGCGGGCTTGCCTACCTTGCGATTGGTGGAAGAACCGCAGGCCGCTTTTTATGACTTTCTGCACCGCCGGCGCGCCACCCTGCGCGACGACTTGGCCGACACGCGTCGCATTTTAGTCTGCGACGTGGGCGGCGGCACCACGGATTTCAGCCTGATCGACGTGGCCTTCGATGACGACGGCGAACCGCAGCTCACGCGCAGCAGCGTGGGCAACCATTTGATACTGGGCGGCGACAATATGGACCTGGCGCTGGCCCACCTCGTGGAAACGCGCATGGCCGCAGGCGTCGAAGGCGGCATGAAGCTGTCTGCCGCGCGCTTGTCGCAGCTGATGGAACGCTGCCGCGCCGCCAAGGAGCTGCTGCTGTCGCAGGACGCGCCCGATAGCGCCACCGTCACCCTGCTGGGCGGGGGATCGCGTTTGATCGGCGGCAGCCGTTCCGCCGACGTCACGCGCGAGGAAGTGGCGGCCATGGTGGTCGACGGCTTCTTCCCGAAAGTGGAACTGGGCGACACAGCGAAAAAGGGCCGCGCCGGTATCGTCGAATTCGGCCTGCCGTATGCGCAGGACGCGGCCATCACGCGCCACCTGGCCAGCTTTCTGCAACAGCACCAAGGGGCACTGCCCGACACCCTGCTGCTGAATGGCGGCGTGTTCCGCGCCGACGCGCTGGCGCGCCGCCTGGCCGAGACTCTGGCGCACTGGCGCGGTGCTCCACTCACCATCCTGCATAACGATAATCCCGACGTGGCCGTGGCCCGTGGCGCCGTCGCCTACGCGCTGGCCCGCCGTGGCCAGGCGCCGCGCATCGGCGGCGGCTCGCCGCGCAGTTATTTCCTCGTGCTGGGCGAAGCGGGCAAGGACCACCGCGCCGTGTGCATCCTGCCCCGTGGCAGCGCCAGCGGCGAAGAAATCCGCCTGACGGAGCGCCTGTTCGCGCTGCGCCTGGGCCGGCCCGTACGCTTCCATCTGGCCACATCCCTCTTTGAGGCGGGCACGCCGCCGCAACTGGGCGAGATCGTCGATCTGGACGCCGGAGAATACTTGCGCCTGCCGCCGCTGGCCAGCGTGCTGCAAGCGGAAAGCGGCGACAAGCGCGACATCACCGTGCAGCTGGCAACCGTCATGACGGAAGTGGGGACGTTGGAAGTGCATTGCGTGGCCGAAGCCGATGCCGGCCAGCGCTGGCTGCTGGAATTCCAGCTGCGCGCTGGTAAGGAAGAGCAAGGCGATGACGAGGCTCAAGCCGTTTCGCCACGCATCAAGGAAGCCATCGAGAAGATCGAGCGCATCTTCGGCGGCAAGGCGCAAAAGGTCGATACCAAGGAAGTGCGCCAGTTGCGCCAGCACCTGGAACGGGGGCTGGGTGGACGCGAAAGCTGGGATACGCCGCTGCTGCGCCAGCTGTTCGACGCCCTGATGCTGCGCGCACGCGGCCGGCGCCGCTCCGCCGAGCATGAGCGGGTGTGGCTGAACCTGGCCGGCTACTGTTTGCGCCCCGGCTATGGCGATACGCTCGACCCGTGGCGCATCGAGCAGCTGTGGGCCCTGTTCGACACGGGCGTCCAGCATCACAAGGATAACCAGGTGTGCGCCGAATGGTGGACCCTGTGGCGTCGGGTGGCTGGCGGCTTGAGCACGGAGCAGCAATTGCGCCTGCTCGACGACTTCGCCTTCAACCTGCAAGCCGATGCGGCCCAGCGGGGCAGCCGCCCCGTCACCCTCGTCAATGGCAGCGACGACGACATGCTGCGCCTGGGCGCCTCCTTGGAGCGCATCCCCGGCGCCTACAAGGCCGAAGTGGGCGCCTGGCTGATCAAGCGGCTGGAGAAAGCCGGCCGCGAAACGGCGGACACGAACACCCTGTGGGCGCTGGCCAGGGTCGGCGCGCGCCAGCCCTTCCACGGCAGCGCGCATGAAGTGGTCGACAGCGCCACCGTGGCCGAATGGCTGCACGTGCTGCTGGCGCTGGACTGGAAAAAGACGGAACCGGCGGTGTTTGCCGCCACCCACCTGGCGCGCATGACGGGCGACCGCTCGCGCGACATCGGTGACGAGCTGCGCGCCACTGTGCTGACCCGCCTGAAAGCCGTGGGCGCCCCACCGCTGTGGCAGGCAATGGTCAGCGAAGTGACGCAGCTCGACGAAGCGAATACCAAGCGCATGCTGGGCGAAGCGCTGCCGCCGGGGTTGAAGCTGATAGGCTGACATCATTGATCACGTAGGTCGGATTAGCCCGGAGGGCGTAATCCGACAACATTGTCGGCAGCACCTGTCGGATTACGCGGCGTGCCGCCGCTAATTCGACCTACCCCTCGCTACGCTTCCCGCGATACCGCGGCAAGCCATCTGCCAGTTTTACCCATTCCACTTGCGTGTCCGTATAGATATGGCTGTGCGGCGGCAAGCGCCCTGGCTCATCGAGACTGCCAGTGGTCAGCCCGACCTCGTCCGGGTCGCGCTCATCCTCGAACGTCAGCTGCGTGCCGCAGCGGGGGCAAAAACTGCGCGTGCAGTGTTCGCTGGACGCATACGGTGTGGCCTGCCCCTGCAGCCAGCGAAAATTCGCCCTCGGCACGCTGAACCAGGCGACAAACGGCGCACCTGAGGCGCGGCGGCACATCGAGCAATGGCAGGCCGTTTCATGAAAGGCGCCCGTGCCCGCTTCGTAGCGCACGTCGCCGCATAAACATCCTCCGCTCAGCATGGCATCCTCCTGCAAATGAAAAAGGCGCCCAGTGTAGCGCCGCTGCCGCGCCACGTTTTGCGCTAGATCACGGCGACGATCAACAGCAGCACCGCCAGCGGCGCCTGCACCAGCACGATGCCCGGATGCGTGCGGCGCAGCTGGGCCCACACGGACAGGCCCGGCACTTCCTCATGCGGATGGTGGGCTTCGTCGCGCAGCGACATCGCGTGCAGGAACATGCCGGCGATCAGGGAGCCGGGATTGACCCACCAGCCCTGCTCGAGCAAGCCTCGCGACAAATAGATGGCCAGCGCGCCGATGGCAAACGGCGAGGCCCACACGAGCGCCAGCATCAAACGGATGCCATAGAATTCCGCCAGGGTGCCCACGCGGTGCAGGCGGCTGACATCGTGGTCTTCCATGCGCCGGTCGATGGCAAGCTCGGCGCGGCCGTACAGGGTCCACAGGCCGCCGAACAGGCAGCCCAGCAGCACGCCGATGACGATGTCGGCCACGAATACCGCATATTTGTTGACGTCGGCCGTGCCGATGCCCAGCGACGTGTGGGCGGCCGCGTGCAGGTGCAGGCCGGCCTGCTCGCCTTCGGCCGTCGTATAGCGGTCGCGCACGTCATACGTGCTGCCGATATACACGACGTCCTTGCGCGGCGCCCCGGCGTCCACGCCGGCCTGGCCATCGATCAGTTTGACGCGCGTGCGCGTGGGGTTGAGGAATTGCGGCGCCACGGCGGCCGGGTGAAACGGCGCGGTGACGGCGTTCTGTTCGGCCGCCGCCTTGGCGTCGCCGCGGATGACGGGTTCGAACGCCCGGCGCGCCAATGTCTTTTCGCTGCCCGTGCGCCGCGCCAGCTGGCACACGCGGCCGGCCAGCGCCACCACTTCCTTTTGTTCGGACAAGGCGGCCGGCATGGGCTGCTTCTGCTCCTGCTCGTCGGCGCCATGCGCCAGCTCGAAGGCCACGGCCGCCAGCACGGGGCTTTTCAGCTCGATGCGCGTGACGGCGCCCATGCGTTCGCGGATGCGCGGGCTGGCAAAGTGGATGCCTGCCGCGCAGCGCGCGCGTATCCACGGCAGGTTGGCGTTGCGGTCCGATTGTTCGGGCAGGATCAGCACCAGCTGCCGGCCATCGGCGGCCAGCCGGTCGAGCAGGCCGTCCAGCGGCCGCTCACCCGCCTTGTGCTGCTCATACACGGCCGGCGCCAGGTCCAGGTCGATGGCCAGCACCTTGCTGCCGCGCGCGGCGGCGCTTGTGATCAATTGCTCCAGGCGCGAGCGCTCCAGCGGTTCGCGCTCGTCGAAGACCTGTTCGAACGCGGGCTGGTCGATTTCGATGATGCCGGGCCGGTAGGCGGCGCCCGGGTCCTTGCCCCGGTCCAGCAGCTGCTCCTGCGCCGCGCTGGCGCGCAGCATGGCCGCATCGAGCCATTCGAGCACGTGAAAACCTTCCAGCGCCAACATCAGCGCGGCGATCAGGCTGGCGCCGATCACGTGGTGCAGCAGATGCGTGCCCGTCAGCTTGAAGGCCGAGCCCAGCTGGACGGCCGGCCACAGCAGGCGCCGCCAGAGCGGCGGGCGCGGTTGATCCGGCTGGCTGGTTTCCACGGTGCGCTCCCTTGCGTGCGATGCCTGAATTATCACTCAGGCAATAAATGATGACGAAAGGATAGTGTATTGCAGTTGTGCCCGTTTCGCCGCACGGCTGGCACGGGCCAACCTGGCAGCCTACTTCGGCCTGGCCAGCAGCAGCTTGCCCAGCGCTTCGAAGGCTGGCGTGGTGGTCGGGTCGTTGGCCGCATTGGCCGCCGTCGGCGTGGAGGCGAAACGCACGATCACCATTTCCGCCTTCGGATCGATGTAGATGCGCTGGCCGTACACGCCGCGCGCCATGTAGGCGCCATGGTCGTTATGCGTGACCCACCACATGTCGCGGTAGCTCCAGCCCTTGAGCAAATCGTAGCCGCCCTTGGCGAACAGCTGCTTGTCGCCGCCACGGCGGATATCGTCGACGGCCGCCTTCGGAATGATTTGCTGGCCGTTGTGGCGGCCATCGTTGCGCAGCATCTCGCCGAATCGGGCCAGGTCGCGCAAGCCCGCGCTCAAGCCGCCGCCGGCAAACGGCGTGCCCGTCGAATCGACCGACATGTAGCCATCCTGCTCGGCGCCCAGCTTTTGCCAGACATGCTCGGACAGGTAGTCGTTGACGTTCCGCCCCGTGACCCTGGCGATGATCCAGCCCAGCACGTCGGAATTGACCGTGCGGTAGCCGAAGCCTTCGCCATGTTTTCCCTCATGCCGCACCGTTTGCAGGTACTCGAAATAGCTGCGCGGTCCCGTGTAATCCTTGGGCTTGGGCAGCGGGTTGCCGGCCGCCGCGTGCTGCCACACTTCCGCGTTCGGGTCGGCGTAATCTTCGCTGAATTTCAGGCCCGTGGTCATGTCGAGCACCTGGCGCACGGTGGCGTCGCCAAACGCGGACTTGCCCAGTTCCGGCACGTAATCGGCCACCTTCTTGCCCGGATCGAGCTTGCCTTCGGCCACCAGGGCCGCGCCGATGGTGCCCATCACGGACTTCGTCACCGACATGGCGCCATGCTGGCCGCCCTCCTTCAGTACTCCGAAATAGCTTTCGTACACGATGCGGCCCCGGTGCAGCACGACGATGCCGTCCGTGTAATTGGCGCCCAGCGACTGCTCCCACGTCATCGTCTCCTTGGCGCCCAGGGGCGTGAAGCGCAGGCTGTCGATATCGTTGCGCAGCGCGCGCGGCAAGGGCACGGGCGCCTTCAAGCCGCGCGCCACTGCCACCGTCGGCATCAGCTGGCGGAAGTGCGACACGCTCCAGCGCAGCTGCGGGAAATTGAAATAGCTGCCATCGTCGAAGCGGATGATTTTATCGGCCGGCGGCGGCGCGCCCACCATCCATTGCAATGCGGCCGGATCGCTGGCGGCGGCCGACAGCGGCGCCGTCGTCTCTGCCGCATGGGCGCCGGCGGCCAGCGCCAGGCAGGCTGCGGCCAGAGCCAAGGCCAAGCTGCGGATTGGTGGCAGTGTCGTCATGCATTTCTCCTGTCATGGCTGGCGCCCGCGGCGGCGCTCGCTTCATGCGATGCATGCTAACAGAGAAACTTTTTATCTTGTCCTGCGGCATCCTATTGTGCGGGCCACGCGCTGAGACGAACGTCTCACGCGCGCGCCATGCTGCAGCGCAGGATGCGCGGCCCCGCGCTTCGTGCTAAAAACGGAGACAACAAGCAAAACACCATAAAAACCAGCCACGAGACACTGGAGAGCGCCATGCCCTACGTCCGCCAGACCAGCCATATCGACCGCGTGCGCGACCTGATCGCCGGCCGCATCGTCAATCCAGGCGCCGATACGGCCAGGCTGGCGTCGTCGTACCGGCGCTCGCTCGACGACTACCGGCTCGATCCCGCCTCCACCACGGGGCCGCGCATCCTGACGGGCGCCGAATTGCGCGCCATCCAGCAGTCGGAAGAAGATTTTCTGCGCTCCACGGGCCAGTGCCTGCCCCGCCTGCACGCCATGGTGCGCGAAGCGGGCTACTGCGTCATCCTCGCCAATGCGCGCGGCGTGACCATCGACTACGTGGTTGACACGGACCAGCGCAAGGATTTCAAGAAGGCGGGCCTGTACCCGGGTTCGTGCTGGTCGGAAGAAGAGGAAGGCACGTGCGGCATCGCCTCCGTGCTGCTCGACCATGAAGCTATCACCGTGCACAAGACCGACCATTTCCGCGCCGCCTTCACGGGCCTGACCTGCAGCGCGGCGCCGATTTTTTCGCCGCACGGCGACTTGATCGGCGTGCTCGATGCGTCGGCCCTGAGTTCGCCCGACGCGCGCGACAGCCAGCGCCTCGTCAAGCAGCTGGTGCGGCAAGGCGCGACCCTGATCGAGGACGGCTTTTTTCTCAAATCCTACAGCCATTGCTGCATCCTGCTGGCGCACCGCAACCGCCACTTCGTGGAAGTGCAGCCGGAAATGCTGCTCGCCATCGACGAACATGGCGACATCGTCGCCGCCAACCGTTGCGCGCGCGACGTCATCGCGGGCCTCGGCAGCCTGCCGCGTCCCGTCGCCGAGGTGCTGGAAGTGCGCGCCGAACGGCTGTTCGATGTGCGCGCGGGACGCAGTCTGCTGTCCTTGCGCCTGGCCGGCGGCAGCACCTGGCTGCATGCGCGCGTGCGCGCGCCGCTGCGACCGGCCAAGGCGCGTCCGCGCGCCATGCGCGAGGCCACCGCCGCGCAAGACGTGGTGGCCTACACGGCGCCGGAACTGGCCGAACGCACGCGCATCGTCCACGCCATGAACGCCGCCAAATGGCGCCCGCTGCAGGCGGCCGCCATGCTCGGTATCTCGCGCGCCACCCTGTACCGGCGCCTCAAGCAGCTGCACATCGTGGCGCCGCACCGGCAATGATGCGGCAAACGCGCTGAGACTTCCGTCTCAATCGCCGCCATGCTGCGCTGCGCAATGCGGCGCCGGAACGCCAGTGTTACAACATCGTCAGCGGCAACACAGCCGCATCCCATCATAAAGTCAGCAGACTTGGAGGAGACACGATGCAAACCGATATCAACCCGCACGACCTGGCCGTGGCCGGCATCCTGGAGCAGCTCGAAGGCGCGCTGCGCGCCGGCGACAGCACAGGCGCCGCGCAACTGTTCGAACAGGACGGCTACTGGCGCGACCTGGTGCTGTTTACCTGGAACCTGAAAACCCTGGAAGGCCGCGAGCAGATCGCCGCCATGCTGGCCGCGCAACTGGGCGCCGTGCAGCCAGTCTCCATCCGCATCGCCGATGGCGAACATGCGGTGGAAGCCGGTGGCGTGCTGCAAAGCTGGATCACGGTGGAAACGAACGTGGCGCGCGGCGTGGGTTTCATCCGCATCCGCGACGGCAAGATATGGACCCTGCTCACCACCATGAGCGAATTGAAGGGGTTTGAAGAAGCCAAGGGCGGCCGGCGGCCCATGGGCGCGGAACACGGCGCGCGCACCAACCGCAGCAGCTGGCTGGAAAACCGCGAGCAGGATGCAAAGGAACTGGGCTATACGCGCCAGCCTTATTGCGTCATCATCGGCGGCGGCCAGGGCGGCATCGCGCTCGGCGCGCGGCTGCGCCAGTTGAACGTCCCCACCATCATCATCGAGAAAAATGCCCGTCCCGGCGACAGCTGGCGCAAGCGCTACAAGTCCCTGTGCCTGCACGACCCCGTCTGGTACGACCACATGCCCTACATCCCGTTTCCCGACAACTGGCCCGTCTTCACGCCGAAGGACAAGGTCGGCGACTGGCTGGAAATGTACACCAAGGTGATGGAGCTCAATTACTGGGGCTCGACTTCATGTGAGTCGGCCAGCTTCGACGAGAGCACGGGCGAGTGGACGGTGCAGGTGACGCGCGACGGCCAGCCCGTTACCCTCAAGCCCAAGCAGCTGGTGCTGGCCACGGGCATGTCGGGCAAGGCGAACATGCCGAAGTTCAAGGGCATGGACGTGTTCCAGGGCGAGCAGCAGCACTCGTCGCAGCATCCCGGGCCGGACGCCTATGTGGGCAAGAAGGTGGTCGTCATCGGCGCGAACAATTCCGCGCACGATATCTGCGCCGCCCTGTGGGAAGCGGGCGTGGACGTGACGATGGTGCAGCGCTCGTCGACGCACATCGTCAAGTCCGATTCCCTGATGGACCTGGCGCTGGGCGACCTGTATTCGGAACGGGCGCTGGCGGCCGGCATGACGACGGCCAAGGCCGACCTGACGTTCGCCTCGATTCCGTACAAGATCCTGGCCGACTTCCAGAAGCCCGTTTTCAAGGCCATCCGCGAGCGCGATGCGGATTTTTACGCGCGCCTGGAAGAACGGGGCTTCATGCTGGACTTTGGCGACGACGATTCCGGCCTGTTCATGAAATACCTGCGCCGCGGTTCCGGCTACTACATCGACGTGGGCGCCTCGGAGCTGGTCGCCGACGGCAAGATCAAGCTGAAAAGCGGCGTCGGCGTGCAGGAACTGAAAGCCCATTCCATCGTGCTGTCGGACGGCACGGAACTGCCGGCCGACCTGGTGGTGTACGCCACCGGCTACGGCTCCATGAATGGCTGGGCGGCGGACCTGATCTCGCCCGAGGTGGCGAACAAGGTAGGCAAGGTATGGGGCCTCGGTTCCGCCACGACGAAGGACCCTGGCCCGTGGGAAGGCGAACAGCGCAATATGTGGAAACCCACGCAGCAGCAAGCGCTGTGGTTCCACGGCGGTAACCTGCACCAGTCGCGCCACTATTCCCAGTACCTGTCGCTGCAGCTGAAGGCGCGCATGGAAGGGTTGAACACGCCCGTGTATGGGCAGCAGGAGGTGCATCACTTGTCGTGATTGTCTTGCCTCCCTGGCGCATGTCGGCTTATGTCGGATTACGTGCGGCTTTGCCGCGCTAATCCGACCTACTGTCGAAAAAGCGGTGGATTTTGGCCCGCCGCTTCTTGCGGCACCTGCAAAACCACGTAGGTCGGATTAGCGCGCAAGCGCGTAATCCGACACAATGTTGGCGCATACCGGATTACACACGAAAAAATGGCGGCGGACCGAAGTCCGCCGCCATTTTTACGTCATGCAGCCAACGATTACTGTTTGATGGCTTCGATGGCGAAAGTCAGGGTGACATCATCGCTGACAGCTGGCGCATATTTGCCGGCATTGAATTCCGAGCGCTTGATCTTGGCCGTGGCGTTGGCGCCGCAAGCGTCTTTCTTCAGCATCGGGTGCGGTGCGCAGGCGAACGAGGTGACGGTCAGGGTGACTGGCTTGGTCACGCCTTTCAGGGTCAGGTTGCCTTCAACGGAGGCCAGCTTGTCGCCGTCGAAATTGAACTTGGTCGATTTGTAGGTGGCGACAGGATACTTGGCCGTGTCGAGGAAGTCTTCGCCCTGGATGTGCGAGTTGAACAGGGTCGAACCCGTATCGACGGACTTGGTGTCGATCAGCACTTCGACGGCGCCCGTCTTGGCTGCGCGGTCCAGCGTGACCTTGCCGGTGGTGTTATTGAAACGGCTTTGCTGCGTCGAGAAGCCCATGTGGGTGTACTCGAAACGGGGGAAAGTGTGGCTGCCATCGATGACATAGACTTCTGGAGCGGCAAAAGCGGACAGCGAGAAGCCGGCGGCGGCGATAAAAGCGAGCAGTTTTTTCATAATGGATTCCTGTTAGGAGTGGAGGATGTCAAAACCGCAAGCAGCTACAGGCGGGAAACACTGCGGCTGATTGTCTGGCTTCAGTTGCAACAGATTATGCATGGCATGAAGATCGATGTAAAACGGAAAATATACCTAGTTAGCATCGAAAAAATCGATAATAAGAGCAATGATGTCCATGACAGCGTCTTCTGCTGCCGATTATTGTCTGCATTGCCAAAAATATCCAGCGTTATCAAATTCACAGATGAGAATGATTCTTGTTATTATTCTTTGCAATGGTTATCATCACGGCCCTGGCGCGTATGCAACGGGGCCTTGATTCATCCATAATAGAGCAGAATACAGCACAGAAAAAACATGACGGCCACCCGCCACACCCGCCACGATATGCGCATCTTGAACGCCCATCCCACCGCCTCCCCGCCCCGCAGCCAGGGCCTGACCGCCGGCGCCCTCGCCTGATGCGGGAGCCGCACGCCCAGCCGCCATTGCGCGAAGCGCACGGCGTGCGCCTGCGCCGCTGGGCCTGGACCGCCGCCGGCGCCCTGATGGTGCTGCTGGGGATCATCGGCGCCATGCTGCCCGTCATGCCGACGACGATTTTCCTGATCCTCGCCCTGGCCTGCTTCAGCCGCGCTTCGCCGCGCCTCGAGCACTGGCTGCTGCACCATCCCCGCTTCGGTCCGCCGCTGCGCCAGTGGCGCGAACACCGTGCCGTTTCGCGGCGCGGCAAGGCCATGGCTTGCCTGGGCATGGCCATCGGCTTTGTCGCCATGTGCCTGGGCCACCCGCCGTGGTGGGTCATCGCCATGGTGGGCGCCATGGAAATCGCCGTCCTCGTCTACCTGCTGCGGCGTCCCGAAGGCCCTGCCGCCAGCGGGGCAGAATCTGCCCGCGAAGAGAGTAATGGCGGGCAGTAAACCGCCCTGCCCGCCTCCAAAAAACGGCAAGTGAGCCGAACTGCACATAAAAGCACTGCGATGCATCCGCAGGGCGCGGCGAACTTTTCACCAAGATGCGGTGTCTTCGCGCCCCTCCACGTGATTAAATTCGGCAAGAACGCCGCTTTCCCGCTTTTTCAACCAACAAACACGCGCATAGACATTATTTGCATATTCAAAGCAAGATTCTGTCGTAGGAGTAATAACACGATCGGAGGTATACTACGCAACCGACGTAACAGGCTGGGCGATTTGGCCCCTGCAAGCGCGCCTGTCACGGTCCAATAAAAAAGGAAACACTGCATGACCACACCACACCGTACGCCGGTGATTCGCATCGATGGCGCGAACAAGACCTTCGCGCTGCCCAAAGGCGAACAATTCCACGCGGTCAAATCGGTCACGCTGGAAGTCTATCCCGGTGATATTTTCGGCCTGATCGGCAAGAGCGGCGCCGGCAAATCGACCCTGCTGCGCCTGATTAACCTGCTCGAGCGCCCTGACAGCGGCACCATTACCGTGGCAGGGCGCGAACTGACACGCCTGGGCAAGAGCGAATTGCGCGACGCGCGCCAGAATATCGGCATGATTTTCCAGCAGTTCAATCTGCTGCAAAACGCCAGCGTCTTCGACAACGTCGCCTTCCCCCTGAAAATCCATGGCACGACCAAGGGCGAGCAGATCGCCGCCAGGGTCGAGGAATGCCTGGCGCTGGTCGGCCTGTCCGACAAGCTGCACAGCTATCCGGCGCAATTGTCCGGCGGGCAGAAGCAGCGCGTGGCCATCGCCCGTGCGCTGGCCAGCCACCCCGACGTGCTGCTGTGCGACGAGCCGACGTCCGCGCTGGACGCGGAAACGACGCGCGCCCTGCTCGACACCCTGCGCGACATCAATGCGCGCCTGGGCGTGACCATCGTCATCGTCAGCCATGAGCTGTCGGTGCTGGGCGCCATCTGCAACCGCGTCGCCGTCGTGGAAAAAGGCGCCATCGCCGAACAATTCGATCTGAGCGACACGGCCACCCCGCGCAAGACGGCGCTGGGACGCGAGCTCGCTTATTACGGCACCGAGGCGTTTGAAGCCACCGCATGGAAGGATGCAACACATGTTTGAAGAATCGATCAATAACGTCATCAACCTGCTGCCGGAAATCTGGGTGGCGCTGGGCCAGACCATGACCATGCTGGGCATTGGCCTCACGGCCGCCATCCTGGTCGGCGGCCCGCTGGGCATCCTGCTGTTCCTCGTGTCGGAAGGCCAGTCGCTGGAAAACCGTCCGCTGTCGATGATCCTCGGCTGGCTGGTGAATACCGTGCGCAGCTTCCCCTTCATCATCCTGCTGGTCGCCCTGACGCCGTTTACGCGCATCATCGCGGGCACCTCGATCGGCCCGCTGGCAGCTGCCGTGCCGCTGTCGTTTGCCGCCATCCCCTACCTGGCGCGCCTGGTGGAACAGAACCTGCGCGAAGTGCCGCGCGGCGTGATCGAGGCGGCGCATGCCATGGGCGCGTCGGAAATGCAGATCATCTTCCGCGTGCTGCTCGTGGAAGCGCGCTCCGGCCTCGTGCTGGCGCTGACCGTGCTGTCGATCAGCTTCCTGTCGTATTCGGCCGTGGCCGGCGTGGTGGGCGGCGGCGGTATCGGCGACCTGGCCATCCGCTACGGCTACTACCGTTTCGAGACGGATATCATGGTCGCCACCGTGGCCATCCTGATCGTGCTGGTGCAAACCATCCAGTTCGCCGGCACGCGCATCGCCAAGCGCCTCGACAAACGTTAATTCATTTCAGTATTTCAGTACAAGGAAAAGCATGAACCACATTCGCAGCACCCTGCTCGTCGCCGCCACCAGCCTGGCCTTCGCCACCGCCGCCCACGCCAAGGACCCGAAAGAACTCGTCATCGGCACCAGCTCCGGCCCGTATTCGGACCAGCTGAAACTGGGCATCAAGCCTATCCTGGAAAAACAGGGCTACAAGGTCAAGATCGTGGAATTCAACGACTACGTGCAGCCGAACTACGCGCTGGCCGAAGGCTCGCTGGACGCCAACGTGTTCCAGCACATCGTGTATCTGACCAAGTTCGCCACCGATAACAAGCTGCCACTGAGCCCCTTGATCACCGTGCCGACCATGCCGATCGGCCTGTACGGCGGCAAGCAGAAAACGCTGGCCGACGTGAAGAACGGCGCCACCATCACCATGCCGAACGACCCGACCAACCAGGCGCGCGCGCTGGTGATGCTGGCCAAGATGGGCTGGATCAAGCTCAAACCGAACGTCGACCCGCTGCGCGCGTCCGAACGCGACGTGCTGGAAAATCCGAAGAAGCTGAAACTGGTGCCGCTGGAAGCGGCGCAGCTGCCACGCTCGCTGGCGGACGCCGACTACGCTTTCGTCAACGGTAACTTCGCCCTGGCCGCCGGCATGAAGCTGACGTCGGCCCTCGCCGTGGAAAAGATCTCGGACAGCTACATCAACCTGGTTGCCATCCGCACGGCCGACAAGGCCAAGCCATGGGTCAAGGACCTGGAAGCGGCCTACCGCTCGCGCGCCTTCCTCGACGCAACGAACAAGTATTTGGCCGGCTACGAAAAAACGGACTACCAGCTGGCGCTGGAAAAAACGCTGAAAAAATAAAGCGGCACATGCCATGCAAAAAGACGGCCAGGTTCACACCTGGCCGTCTTTTTTATTGTCCGCGCCGCATGGGCGCAGCCGGTCACTGCTTAGAAGCGGTAGCCGACACCGACACCGATCAGGAGAGGATCGACCTTGACTTCGCTGGCCTTGGCGCCACCGATGAAGACGTCGCTGCGGATCTGCACTTTCTTGATGTCGAAGTTCAGGGACCAGTTTTTATCCAGTTTGTAGTCGACACCGGCTTGCAGCGAGTAGCCCCAGCTGTCGTGCTCCAGGCGGCCGGCGCCGTTCAGCAATTTCACGTCGGAGATATTCGTGTAGTTGATGCCGGCACCCACGTAAGGGCTGAACTGTTTTTCAGGCATGAAGTGGTATTGCAGCGACAGGGTCGGCGGCAAATGCTTGAAGGTACCGATATTGTTGCCATCGAGCTTGACGTCATGCTTTTGCGGGTAAGTCAGGATCAGCTCGGCAGCGATATTCGGGGTGAAGAAGTACGAAATATCGATTTCAGGAATCGTCTTGCTGCTGACCGTCAAACGGTCGGATGCGCCGACGCCACCAACAGGAGCAGATTTATCGGCCGGGTCGAGGTGCACGGCGCGGGCACGGACCAGCCATGGGCCTTCCTGTGCCATTGCGTTGCTGGCGAATGCGCCGATGGCGGCCAGGACGATTGCTGCTGCAGTTGCGGACTTTTTCATTCTAGTTCCCTCTTTTTGTCGTTAAGTAACGCTGCGAAGTCTAAGATTGCAGTGCAACAAAAACTTTGATCCACATCAAATAGTGCTAGATGGCATCACTAGAGGGATTTTTTCCTTTACCCAGGTCAAGAAAATGCCGCAGCGCGTCAATTCGCCTCGGCAAACACGCTGGCGACCCAGTCGGCAAACACGCGCACGCGTGGCGACAATTGCCGGTGATGGGGATACAGCACGGACACGGGCAACGGGTCGGGACGCAAGTCCCGCAGCACTTCCACCAGTTGGCCGGCCACCAGCGCCTGCTCAAGGTGATAGCGGGGCGCCTGGATCAAGCCCATGCCCGCGCGGCAGCAGGCGTGATACGCGTCCGCATTGTTGACGGACACCGTGCCCGGCAAGGCCACGCTGTGCCGCTGCCCATCCACCTTGAAATCGAAGGGCCAGACCTTGCCCGTTTGGGCGGAAAAGAAATTGACGGCGCGGTGGCCCGCCAGTTGCGCCAGATTTTCCGGCGTGCCGTGCGCGGCCAGGTAGGCGGGACTGGCGCATGTCATTTGTTCGAGCAGCGCCACCCGGCGCGCCACCATCGACGAGTCGCCCAGTTCGCCCACGCGCAGCACGCAATCGACGCCTTCGCGCACCAGGTCGACGAGGCGGTCGCCCATGCCGATTTCCAGTTCGATCAAGGGATAGCGGGCGCAGAACTGGTCCAGCACGGGCATGACGAAATGCATGGCCAGGGTTGCGTGCAAATCGATGCGCAGCTTGCCGGCCGGCTGCTGCGCCGCCGAACTGAACACGGATTCCGTCTCTTCCAGGTCCGCCAGCAGGCGCACGCAGCGCTGGTAATACGCTTCGCCATCGGGCGTGGGCATGACTTGCCGCGTGGTTCGCTGCAGCAGGCGCACGCGCAGCCGCGCTTCGAGCTGCTTGATCGCATGCGTGACCGTCGCTTTCGGGTAGCCGAGGTCATGCGCCGCCTGCGTGAAACTGCGTAACTCGACGATGCGCGTAAAGATCCGCATCGCATCAAATCGGTCCATGCCGTGCTCCATTGTTATTGCCTGGTGCACAGTGTAGCGGTTCAACGGGTATTTTCCGATTCTTCATGATAACTGCCCGCACAAGTTGCCCGCCACGCAATCGCCACTTGCGCCGATGTCACTGGATTGCCGCCTGCCCGCGCAGCATACTATTTCCAGCTCAAACGATACAAATGAGAATAGTAATGATTATCATTTGCGATATAATGAATGACCTCGCTAGGCGACTACAAAAAAGGAATGGGAGACATGGATATATTGAGGGAACTGCGTGAATCGGGCTTGAAAGTGACCATCCCCCGCTTGCGGATTCTGCAGCTGTTTCAAGAAGGCACGATCAAGCACCTGAGTGCGGACGATGTCTACAAACTCTTGCTGGCCGAAAAAATCGACGTGGGCCTGGCCACCATCTACCGCGTGCTGATGCAGTTTGCCGAAGCGGGCATCCTGTTTCGCCGCCACTTCGAATCGGGCCACGCCGTCTTCGAACTGAACGAAGGCCAGCACCACGACCACTTGGTCTGCACCGGTTGCGGCAAGGTCGATGAATTCGTCGATGAAGGCATCGAGCTGCGCCAGAACGAAATCGCCGCCGAACGGGGCTTCGTGCTGCATGAGCATGCGCTGTCGCTGTACGGCACCTGCGCCGAATGTACGGCGAAGAAAGTCCCGCCGCGCAAGCCCTCCTGAGGCTGCGCGCAAGCTAGCGCCTGGCAAGCCAGCTGCGCTACACTGCGTACGCCGCAGCTCGATAAAAGGACAAGGACAAGCATGTACATCGGAGAAATCGCCCGCCTGGCGGGCACCTCGCCCAAGGCCTTGCGCCACTATGAAGCGCTGGGCTTGCTGGGGGACGTGCGCCGCTCGGGCGTCTATCGCGTCTACACGCAGCAAGACCTGGCGCAAGTGAAGCTGATACGCCAGGCGCAGGTCCTGGGCTTCCGCCTGGCCGAACTGCTGCCCGTCCTGGCCGGCGACGACACGGACTGGGCCGCCCTGTCGCAGCACATCGCCGCCAAGCGCGCGCAGGTGCGGCAGGATATCGCCCGCCTGCGCCAGCTCGACGCGCAATTGGCCGACATCGACACGGAAATCGGCGACTGCCTGGCACGCCAGCGTCTGCAAGAGGCCGCTTGACTCTGCCACTAGGGGCAGGCTTTAGCATGCAAGCTCTTCTTTAACGGACAGCCTGCATCATGACCAAGACGACACCCAAGCGCATTTTGATACTCCTCGGCCACCCGTCCAGCGACAGCTTTTGCGCCGCCCTGGCCGATGCCTACGCCGCCACGGCCCGCAGCGAAGGCCATACCGTGCGCGAGCTGCGCCTGGGCCAGCTCGATTTCGACCCCATCCTGCACGAAGGCTACCGCCAGGTGCAGCCGCTGGAAGCGGACTTGCTGGCCGCGCAGGAAGCCATCAGCTGGGCCGAACAACTGGTGTTCGCCTACCCGATCTGGTGGGGCGGCGCGCCGGCCCTGCTGAAGGGCTTTGTCGACCGCGTCTTCCTGCCCGGCTACGCCTTCAAATATCGCCCGGGCAAGGCTTTTCCGGCACAGCTGCTGTTGGGCCGCACGGCCCAGCTGCTGGTGACGATGGATACGCCGCCCTGGTATTTCCGCTGGGTCTACCACATGCCTGGCATCCACCAGCTGCGCAAGACGACGCTGGAATTTTGCGGCATCAAGCCCGTCAAGGTGGCCAGCTTCGGTCCCATTTTGAACTCCACCGAGCCGCAGCGCGCGCGCTGGCTGGAACAGGCGCAGGCGCTGGCCCGGCGCCTGTAGGGTGCTTGCCATGCAGCCATCTTGCATACGGTTTTGACAAGCTGGTAATCAAGCCGTCACATTCAAAGGCTACCATGATGATATTGCCTGTTTGTCAGTCGCCTTGCTCTCGCGACAACAAGGGTCCGACCGTCATCTAAAGGTAGCCGCTGTGGAGTTCAACGCTTCTCGATTGCATCTTCCCCGTTATCGCACGTCCGTGGCGTCCGACCTGTGCATCGCCACGGAATCCGTGCAGGCCGACGCCAGCAACTTCGCCGTGCTGGAACTGTTCACGGAGCGGCGCGACATGATGAGCCTGCCCGTCACGGAACAGCACAAGCCCATCGGCTTGATCAGCCGCAACATCTTCATGTCGCAGATGTCCAAGCCCTTCTATCACGAGGTGTACGGCAAGAAGAGCTGCATCGCCTTCATGGACAAGGAACCGCTGATCGTCGACGGCGCCATGAGCATCGAAGACCTCACCTTCCGCGCCGTGGAAGCGGGCGAGAAGGCGCTGGCCGACGGCTTCATCATCACCGAAGATGGCGCGCTGGCCGGCGTGGGCTTCGGCTTGCAGCTGATGAACGTGGTGGCCACCATGCAGGCGGAAAAGAACCGGCAGATCATGCACAGCATCGATTACGCCAGCGTGATCCAGCGCGCCCTGCTGCGCACCTCCGATGCGGAACTGCGCGCCACCCTGCCCGACGCGCACCTGGAATGGCAGCCGCGCGACGTCGTCGGCGGCGACTTCTACTTTTTCGAACGCCACGCGGGCGGCTGGTTCGCCGCCATCGCCGACTGCACGGGCCACGGCGTGCCGGGCGCCTTCATGACCCTGATCGCCTCGTCGGCCCTGAGCCAGGCCCTGCGCGAACTGGGGCCGCACGATCCGGCCGCCCTGATCGGCGCCGTCAGCCGCGCCATCAAGACCTTGCTGGGCCAGGATGGCGCCAGCACCGGCCACCACGCCGGCTCGAATGACGGCATGGATTGCGCCTTCCTGTACTACGACACGGCCAGCGCCAGCCTGCGTTTCGCGGGGGCGAAACTGGCGCTGCACGTGGTCGCGCCCGGCGAGGACAGCGTGCGCGCCATCGACGGCGCGCGCATGGGCGTGGGCTATGTCGACACGCCGGCCGGCTACTGCTGGCACAACGAGTCGCTGACCATACCCGCCGGCAGCCTGCTGTTTCTCACCACCGACGGCTTGCTCGACCAGATCGGCGGCGCGCGCGACATCGCCTACGGCAAGCGGCGCATGCGCGAGCAGCTGCTGGCGCGGCGCGACGCTCCCGCCGGCGACGTGGCGGCGGCCCTGCTGCAGGACAGCGCCGCCTGGCAGGGAGCGCAGCCGCGCCGCGACGACCTGACCTTTTTCTGTTTCCGCCTGTAGTTTTGGCGCCATCGAGCCACCTTATCAACAAGAAACCGGGTCACCGGCTAGCCAGGAGCACGGACGTGCTGTACGAAGAATTCAACGAGTTTTGGGATGTGGCACGCAAGCGCAACATCATCTTTTTTTACGTGGGCTATTTCTCGCAGCACGTGGTGAACGCCATTTCCGAAACCATCAAGGCGCGCCTCGACACCGCCGGCGCGGCCGGGCCCACGCGGCGGCGCATCTTTTCCTCGTTCATCGAGATGTCGCAAAACATCATGCACTATTCCGCGGACAGCCTGACGCCCGATGCGCAGCTGGACCAGCAGATGCGGCGCGGCTCGTTTTGCATCGGCACGCGCGGCGACAGCTTTTTTCTGCTGTGCGCCAATCCCGTCTCGACGGACAACGTGGCGCAGATCCGCGCCCGCCTGGAGCCGCTGCACACCATGACGATGGAGGAAATCCGCCTGGCCTATAAAAAGGCCCTGCGCGAGGAAGCGCCGGCCGACAGCAAGGGCGCGGGCCTGGGTTTTCTCACCATGGCGCGCGACGCCAGCGAGCCGCTGGAATTCGAATTCGTCCAGGATCCCCAGGAACCTGGCCACACCATCTTCTGCATCAAAGCCATCATTTGAAAGAGCCGACTCAGGAAAGCATATGCAATTACCGTCACCACTGTTCATCGCCGCGACCCCGAGTTCGCCCGAAATCGACTTCCGTTTCGAGCAGCACACCCTGTCGATCAAGGGCGAGTCGTATCCGGAAAACGCGGCCGCCTTCTATGGCCCGCTGATCGCCGCCGTGCGCGCCTACCTGGAAGGCTGCCGCGAAGCGGCCATCACCGTCAACGTCTCGCTGGCCTACTTCAACAGCTCGAGCACGAAGATGCTGTTTACCCTGTTCGACACCCTGAACCAGGCGGCCGTCGATGGCAACCAGGTACGCCTGAACTGGTACCACGACGAGGACGACGACACCATCCTGGAATTCGGCCAGGAGCTGCAGCAGGACTTCACGGCGCTGGACTTCCACGACCATCCCGTGCAGGGCAGCTAGGGCATGCGCGCCGCCCTCTCCGAGTCCGGCCTGGAGCCCGACCTGTTCACCGTGGAAGCGGCGGCGCTGGCTGCCGCGCGCCGCATGCACGCCGACGCCAATGCCTCGGGCGCGGAACAGCGGCGCGTGCTCGGTGAACTGATCGTCCACTACGAGCGGCTGATGCGCGAGACGCGGCGCCTGATCGGCCGCAGCGACCGCGCCGAGCGCGACATGCATCTGCTGAACCGTCAATTGCAAACCCTGGCCGGCCAGCTAGAATACCGTGCCACGCACGACCCGCTGACGGGCGCCCTGAACCGCGGCGCCGTCATCGACCACGCGTCGCGCTGCCTGGCGCAGGGCGACATGGCGCTGATCGTGCTCGATATCGACCTGTTCAAGCAGGTCAACGACGACTTCGGCCACCCGGCCGGCGACGGCGTGATCCAGGCCGTGGTCGACTGCCTGAAGGGGCTATTGGGACAGGAAACGGCCATCGGCCGGGTTGGCGGCGAAGAGTTTTCCGTCGTCTGGCCCACCTCTTCGCGCGACGACGCGGCGCAAGTGGCGCAGCGCATCTGCGAGACGGTCGGCCGCCAGCGCCATGCGGCGCCCATCACGCGCGCCATCACCGTCAGCGTGGGCCTGAGCTGGAACCGTGCCGGCACGCCGTTCGAGACGGCCTACAGCCATGCGGATCAGGCCCTGTACCAGGCCAAGCGCGAAGGACGCAACTGCGTGCGCCAATGGCTGGAGAGCTGAATCAGTGCAGCTGTTCGCGCGCCATGCTGCCGTCGCGGCGCATGGCGGCCGCTGCGCGCTGCATGGCCGCTACCTGCGCCTCGGGCAATTGCTTGTTGCAGGCGAGGTAAGTCTGCACGCGGTTGAAGGTCAGCAGCGGCACCACCTTGCCCTCCCACTCCTTGCCGACGAAAGGCTTGCTGCCCACCGCCATGCCGACGGCCCACAGGTCGATACGCCCCAGCAGCAGCTTTTGCGGATTGAGCCACTCTTGCGTCACGGGCGCCACGTTCATGCCGCGCTGGCGCAGGTAATCGTCGCGCGCGTCGCCGAGCACCGTGCCGATCACCAGGCCGCGCGCATCGGCCAGCGTGCGCAAGGTGAGGTGCCGCTCGGCCAGTCCATACAGTATCCATTCCGCTTCGTTGAGGGGACCGATCCAGCGAAATTGCGCTTCGCGTTCCTGCGTGCGGCTGGTGGAAAAGATGCAGGTGTCGGCTTCGCGCAGCGCCTGCGCATACGCGCGCTTCCACGGCAGCAATTCGATGCTGTAGGCGATACCGGCGCGCGCCATGATGCCGCGCACCTTGAGCGTTTCACGTCCCACGACGACATTGCCTTCCATCATGCTCGATGGCGGCAAATGCTCGCCGACGATGCGCAGGCCGGCCGCCGCGGCCAGCGCCGGCATCAGCAGCGCTGCTGCCAGCAGCCGTGCCATGCTTGCTTGTTTCATGCTTGCTTTCTTCTGCTACAGGGGATTCAAGCCGATGTTACCATCGGCCCGCAGCGGCATCGCCGCATATGGGCAATTCAATCAACTATTTGCGGCAGCGTGGCAACAAGCCAACGCCAGCAGAACGCCATGCGGGAGGGGATGGAAGGAAAGTAACTGGCGGAAAACAGTAGGAGTCGAACCTACGGGAGAACGTCTGACGCCCTCCACCGGGTTTGAAGCCCGGCCACATCACCGGATGAGTGTGCTTTCCGCGGTGCCTGAGCTAGCTGTTGGGCGAGGCTGCCGTATAGGACCACAGCGCTTGCGGGCGCAATAGATGCCCATTGCCAACACGGCGAGTATAACCGACGCGGTCAAAGAATTCCAAGACCTGGATCGCCCGCTTGCGGCCCAGGCCGCTGGCGTCGCGGAAGGTGGCCGCGCCGACGGCGCCCGCACCGGGCGACAGGCTCTCGTCGGTCTCCGCTTTTTCGGTCAGGGTGCGTACCAGTTGCGCCAGCTCGGCCAACGCCGCCTGGTGATAAAACAGGTCGTGCACGACCTGGCTGATCTGGCCTGCCTTGGCAAGTTTGCGCAACAGCCTGCGCGTCTCGTCCTCGGCCAGGCCGAAGCTGCGCGCCAGGTCGCGCGTCCATGGCGGATCGGCCCGCCCCTGCTCCAGCGCGGCCAGCAAGGGTTCGGCCACCGATTGCTCCTGCGGCGTCAATTCCACGCTGTGCGTCGGCAAGTGCAGGCTGGCGCCGCGCGCCAGGATCTCGCCGCGCGCCAGCAAGCCTTCGACCAGATGGCTCCACAAGGCGTCTTCCATCTCCGCGTCGACGATGCGTTTCAGCCGCCACAGTTCCGGCCCCGCCTCGTCGGGTGCGCGCGCGTGGAAATTTTCCAGTGCGGCCAGCACCCGCTCCTCCAGCGCCAGCAACGCCGGCGGCGCCACCAGCAAAGCGTCGCCGCCGCGCAGGGCGATGCGCCGCGTGTCGGGCGGCAGCGCGATGGCCGCCGCCGGCAGCAGGGACAGGCGCACGAGCAGCGACTCGCGCAGCCCCAGCGGGCTTTGCGCCAGCAGGGCCGCATAGTCGCCGTGCGCGATGAAGGCGGCCAGGGCATCGAGCCATGCCAGCCTGGCCGGGCTGCGGCGCTTGCGCGCGGGGCCGAACGGGTCGAGCACCATGCCGCCGCCCACCGTCTGCGTGGCTTGCGCGTTGCGCACGACGAAGCGGTCGCCCGGCACGCCGTGCATGGGCGACTCGAACACCAGCTGTACTCTGCCCGTCTGCCCCGGCGAGAGCGTCTCGCCATCGAGCATCACGGCGCGCGCCAGCTGGTGCGCCGCGCCCAGGTGCACGTGCAGCGGCGACCAGGCTTTCAGCTGCACGCCCGCGTCGGGCAAGAGCGTCAGTTCCACGTCGAGGCGCTCGGAGCACTGCGCCAGCTCGGGCGCGACGATCCAGTTGCCCCGCTCAATGCGCTCGCGGTCAATGCCGGCCAGGTTCAGCGCCAGGCGCTGGCCCGCCATGCCCGTCTCGGCCGCGCGGTTCTGCGCATGGATGCTGCGCACCCGGGCCTGCGCGCCACCGGGCGCCAGCTGCAGCATGTCGCCCACCTGGGCGCGGCCCGCCAGCGCCGTGCCGGTAACGATCGTGCCCTGGCCCGACAAGGTGAACACGCGGTCCACGCCCAGGCGGAACAAACGCCGCTCGTCGCGTTGCGGCAAGCCGCGCGCCACCTGCGTCAGGTGCGCCAGCAAGGCGGCCACGCCGGCATCGTCGTCGCGATGGGCGGCAGTGGGAAAGATCGGGCTGCCCGCCAGCGGCGTGCCGGCCAGCAGCGCTTCGATGTCAAGCTCCACCTGCGCGGCGCGGGCGCTGTCGGCGCGGTCGATTTTGGTCAGCGCCACGGCGCCGCGCGTCACGCCGAGCAGCTGCAAGATGGCCAGGTGTTCGTGCGTCTGCGGCATGATGCCGTCGTCGGCGGCCACCACGAGCAAGGCGAAGTCGATGCCCGTCACGCCGGAAGCCATGGTGCGGATGAATTTTTCGTGGCCCGGCACGTCGATCACGCCCAGCACCGTGCCGTCCGCCAAGGGCAGATAGGCGTAGCCCAGTTCAATCGAAATGCCGCGCGCCTGCTCTTCCTTCAGGCGGTCCGTGTGCACGCCCGTCAGCGCGCGCGTGAGGGTGGTCTTGCCATGGTCGATATGGCCTGCGGTGCCGACGATCATGCGGACAACTCGGCGAGTTGCGCGATGAAGGCCGTCTCGTGCGCCGCTTCCAGGCAGCGCAGGTCCAGCCACAGAGTGTCCTGGCCGATGCGCCCGATCACGGGGCACGGCAAGGCGCGCAAACGCTGTTCCAGCACGCCCAGGGGATTGCTCAGGCGCGAACCGGGCGCGCTGCGGATGCACAAGCCAAAGCTGGGCAGCTGGTCGACGGGCAAGGCGCCGCTGCCGATCTGGCTTTTCATGGCTTCGGCGGTGACCACATAGTTGGCACCGAGTACGCCTTGCAGCAGCGGCAGCACGGTTTCCGCCTGCGTGCGCATGGCGGCGGCGGGACGCGTCAGCAAACGCAAGGTGGTCAGTCGTTCGGCCAGCAAATCCGGCGCGCGGTACAGCTGCAGCACGGGGGCCAGCGCGGCCAGGGTCAGCTTGCCGACACGCAGTGCACGTTTCAATGGGTTGCGCTTGATCTTCGCGATCAAGTCTGCCCGCCCGACGATGACGCCGCACTGCGGGCCACCCAGCAATTTGTCGCCGCTGAAGGTCACCAGGTCGGCGCCCGCTGCTATCGTTTCGCGCACCGTCGTTTCATGCGGCAAGCCATACTGCGCCAGGTCGACCAGGGTGCCGCTGCCCAAGTCCACGGCCGTCGGCACGCCATGTTTTACGGCCAGCGGCACGAGTTCATCGAGCTCCACGCTTTTCGTGAAACCGGTAATCACGTAATTGCTGCAATGGACCTTCATCAAGAGGGCCGTGTTCTCGTTCACGCCATGCGCGTAATCGGCCAGGTGCGTGCGATTGGTGCTGCCCACTTCACGCAGCACGGCGCCCGCGCGCGTCATCACGTCGGGGATGCGGAAGGCGCCGCCGATTTCCACCAGTTCGCCGCGCGAGACGACGACCTCTTTATTCTGCGCCAGGGTATTGAGCATCAGCAGCACGGCGGCCGCATTGTTGTTGACGATGGTGGCCGCTTCGGCCCCCGTCAGTTCGCGCAGCAGTTCCTCGACCAGGTCGTCGCGGTCGCCGCGCTTGCCCGTTTCCAGGTCGAATTCCAGATTCATCGGCCACTGCATCGCTTCCACCACGGCCTGCACGGCCGTATCGGGCAGCAGCGCGCGGCCCAGGTTGGTGTGCAGCACGGTGCCCGTCAGGTTGAAGACGGCGCGCAGCTGCGGGCGCGCTTGCGCTTGCAACCGCTCATCCATTTGCGTGGCGATGGCGGCGATCGATGCGCCCTCCTCGCACACTGCGCCCGCCAGCATGGCCGTGCGCAGTTCGGCCAGCACGGCGCGCGCGCAGGCCAGGGTCTGCACGCGGCCATAGCGCGCGATCAGGGCCAGGCAAGCCGCGTCGCCCAGGATGCGGTCTACCGACGGCAGGCGCACGGTTTGCCCCGTCGTCATGACGGCTGGCCTTCGCTGCTTTTGCCCAGCCACAGCAGCGGATTGCCGCTGGCGCGCTGGTAGCCCGCTTCGCCCACCAGCAGGTCGAGCATCAGGCTGGCCAGGTCGTCGGCCAGGGGTTCGACGTTGTAATCGTGTTCCTGGTTGAAGACCTTGCGGTAGGTGTGGCAGTCGTCGCAGGTTTCCGCGCGCGCCACCTTCTTCGGATCGTTCGCCTTGTTCGGCAATTTGTCGTCCTTCGCCGTCACGGGATCGAACGGCTTGGCATCGGCCGCGTCCAGGCCCTGGTAGGCGATCTTGCCATTCTGTTCGCAGGTCGAGCACTTGACGCGCACCATATGCCATTCGCTTTCGCAAATGCCGCAGTGCAGGTAGCGGTAGCCCTGCGACTGGCCGCCGATGCGGATTACGCTGGCGACGGGATGCGAACCGCAGACGGGGCACAAGGTGCCCGTTTCCAGGTCCGGCACGCGCGCGGCGCGCAGTTCGCTGGCCGATACCGACCACAGGATTTGCAGGGCGGCCGCGACGAACGGCGCATGCATGGGATTGAGGTTGTCGCCGTTTTCATCGAGCACGGCATCGGCGCAGGCGTCCAGCGCTTGCGCGTCGAGCACGCGCAGCTGGGCCAGCACCTGCGTCAGGCCGCCGGACAGTGCCGGCTGGCTTGCAGCCGTGGCGGCCAGTTCATCGAGCAGGCTGGCGAAAATGTCGCGCCAGACGGGCGGACGGGCGCCGCTGACGGGCAGCACCGGCATGCGGTGCTGGATGGCGCGGCGCAGCGCGTCGGGGTCGGCGGCAGGCACGGCGCCGGGCGCCAGTTTTCCCACCACGGCCGCCTGCGCATCGGCCAGCGCTGCCATCAGCACCAGGTAGCCCTGCATGCCCGCGTCGACGGGAATGCCCTTGATGTTACCTTGCGCCAGTTCGCGCAGGCGCAAGGCGCGCGCCGTAAACAGGCTGCCAGGCTGAGGCAGCAGCAGGCGCGGAATCGCGTTGTGGTCCAGGCCTTCGATTTCGCCTGGCTGGAGTATGCGTTGTACCAATGGAGTTTTCCCATCAAAAAAGGCAAGGCAGAGCCAGCGGATTTGGCTGTGCTGTAAAAGTATTTTAATCGATAAAAAGAAAGGGGCCAGTCCTGGGGGACTGGCCCTGGCATACGAAAACGCCGGCGGCGGAGCATGTCGACTTACGCGAAGCTAAGCCGACCTACCCTGCTGCCTACTTTCTCGTATTGCGGATCACCGATTCAAACCACTTCGGATGGTGCTTGCGCGCCCAGCCGTAGGTGACGGTGCCGCGCACCATGGCGCCGATCGAGCCCTTGACCCACAGGGCCGCGTAGATGTGCACGATGATGGCGCAGATGATGGCGAACGCGCAACCGGCATGCAGCAAGGCGGCAAAGCGCACCACGTCGATCGGGAAATAGAACGCGAAATACGCGCGCCAGATCACGATGCCCGACAGCAGCAAGCCGATCATGCTGGCCAGCAGCACGAAGAACAGGATCTTCTGGCCGGCATTGTATTTGCCGATCTTCGGAAGCTTGTCTTCGCGGTTGTTGAGCACGTCGTCCATCTGCTTCAGCCACTGCTTGTCGCCGTCCTCGAACTTGTTGTGGTGCCAGAAGCGCACCACGAGGATCGCGAACGAGACGAACATCACCAGGCCGGCGAATGGATGCAGAATGCGCGTCCATTGCCCGCCGCCGAACAGATTCGCCAGCCACGCCATCGACGGATGGAACATGGCCAGCCCGGACAGGGCCAGCATGACGAAGGTAATGGCCGTGACCCAGTGATTCGTGCGCTCGTTCGGGTTGTAGCGTTCGATCAAGGGATTGCCATCCTTGTCGCGCAGCTTTCCATCATGCAGATCACTGTGGCTCATGGTCTTCCTCCCGTATGCGCTTGGCCTCTTCCAGCGCTTCGTGCTCTTCGTCCTTGCTCACTTCGTTCGGACCGACACGCGTGTAATGGAACAGCCCTGCCAGGGCCGTGGCGGCCATGCCGGCCACCGCCAGCGGTTTGGACCAGCCCTTCCAGAAGCCCACCATCGGGCTGATGCGCGGGCGTTCCGGCAAGTTCGAATACAGCTTCGGCTTGTCGGCATGGTGCAGCACGTACATCACGTGCGTGCCGCCCACGCCCAGCGGATCGTACAGGCCCGCGTTCTCGAAACCGCGCGACTTCAGGTCGACGATGCGTTCTTCCGCATGCACCTTCATGTCTTCTTTGGTGCCGAACACGATGGCGCCCGTCGGACATGTTTTCACGCAGGCCGGTTCCTGGCCCACGGCCACGCGGTCCGAGCACAAGGTGCACTTGTAGGCGCGGTCGTCCTTCTTCGAAATGCGGGGCACGTCGAAAGGACAGCCGGCCACGCAGTAGCCGCAGCCGATGCAGTTTTCCTGGTGGAAGTCCACGATGCCGTTCGTGTACTGCACGATGGCGCCCGGCGCCGGACAGGCCTTCAGGCAGCCCGGGTCCTCGCAGTGCATGCAGCCATCCTTGCGGATCACCCACTCAAGGTTGCCGTCATTGTTTTCGTGTTCGGCAAAACGCATCACCGTCCACGATTGCGGCGTCAGATCCGTCGGATTGTCATAGGTGCCATGGTTTTCGCCGACTTCGTCACGCAAGTCGTTCCATTCCATGCACGCCGTCTGGCAAGCCTTGCAGCCGATGCATTTCGACACATCGATCAGCTTGGCCACGGTGCCCGTCACCGGGCTGCGTGCTTGCGGCGGGGTCACCGTGGTAGCCGACAGGCGCCGGATATCTAAGGATTGCAGTGCCATTATTGAGCTCCCATCATGCTTTTTCCACCTTCACGAGGAAGGACTTGAATTCCGGCGTTTGCGAATTCGCATCCCCCACGCCAGGCGTCAGAGTATTGATCAGATACCCCGGCTTGGCCACGCCCGTAAAGCCCCAGTGCAGCGGCAGGCCCACGGTATGCACCGGCTTGCCTTCGATCATCAAAGCCTTGATGCGCTTGGTGACGACGGCCTTGGCGATGATGTGGCCCCGCTTGGAACTGACGCGCACTTCTCCGCCGGCAACGACACCGATGCTTTTCGCCAGCTCTTCGCCGATTTCAACGAATTGCTGCGGCTGGATGATGGCATTCAGGCGCGCATGCTTGGTCCAGTAATGGAAATGCTCGGTCAGGCGGTAGCTGGTGGCCACATGCGGATATTCCTCATGCGTGCCGAACATTTTCCGGTCATCGGCGAACACGCGCGCGGCCGGATTACTGGTCGCTTGCGGGTTTTTCGGATGCATGGGGTTGTAGCCCAGCGGATTTTCGAACGGCTCGTAATGCTCGGGGAACGGACCTTCGGCCATGGCGCCACGCGCAAAGAAACGCGCCACGCCTTCGCCCAGCATGATGAACGGGCCCATGCCGTTTTCCGGCGGTTCGTCGACCTTGAAGTCGGGAATATCGGCCCCGCTCCAGTTCGTGCCATTCCACTCGATGAGTTTACGGGTCGGGTCGAAAGGCTTGCCCTTCAAGTCGCACGAAGCGCGGTTGTACAGCACGCGGCGGTTCGCCGGCCACGCCCAGGCCCAGCCCAACGTCTGGCCGATGCCGGTCGGGTCGCTATTGTCGCGCCGTCCCATCTGGTTGCCCGCCTGCGTCCAGCTGCCGGCGAAGATCCAGCAACCGCTGGTGGTCGTGCCATCGTCGCGCAATTGCGCAAACGAGGCCAGCTGCTCGCCCTTCTTCACCAGCAGCTTGGTCGGATCCTTGGGATCGTACAGGTCGGCCAGCGCCTTGCCGTTGAATTCGCGGGCGATTTCTTCCGGTTGCGGGTTATGCGGCTGCGCATAATTCCACGTCAGGTTGACAATAGGATCGGGGAACTTGCCGCCCTCTTTCTGATACATGCTGCGCATGCGCAGGAACAGGCCCGACATGATCTCGAGGTCGCTGCGCGCCTGGCCCGGCGGTTCGGCCGCCTGCCAGTGCCACTGCAAGACGCGCGAGGAACTCACGAGCGAACCGCGTTCCTCGGCGAAGCAGCTGGTCGGCAGGCGGAACACTTCCGTCATGATCTTGGTCGGATCGACTTCGTGGTACTGCCCGTGCGCCTTCCAGAATTCGCCCGTTTCCACGGCCAGCGGATCCATGATGACGAGGAACTTCAGCTTCGACAGCGCTTCCGTGACCTTCTGCTTGTTCGGTGCGGACGCCAGCACATTGAAGCCCTGGCAGATATAGCCCGTCATCTTGCCTTGATGCATGTTCTCGATCGCTTGCATCAAGTCATACGGCTTGTCGAGCTTTGGCAGGTAGTCGAAGGCGTAGTTATTGTCCGCGGTGGCAAAGTCGCCCCACCAAGTCTTCATGAAGCTGACGTGGAATTTGCGGTAATTGCTCCAGTAGCTGAGCTGGTTAGGCCGCAGCGGCTTGGTGGCGCGCGCGGCGATATAACCATCGAAATCCTGCTCGGACTCGTTCGGCAAGGTCATGTAACCCGGCAACAGGTTCGACATCAGGCCCAGATCGGTCAGACCCTGGATGTTCGAGTGGCCGCGCAAGGCGTTCATGCCGCCGCCGGCGATGCCCATATTGCCCAGCAACAGCTGCACCATGGCGCCCGTGCGGATGGTTTGCGCACCGGTCGAGTGGTGCGTCCAGCCCAGCGCGTACAGGATGGTACCGGCGCGTCCCGGCACGGCAGTCGAAGCCAGGGCTTCCGCCACCTTGTGGAACTTGTCGGCCGACACGCCGCACGTACGTTCGACCATCTCGGTCGTGTAGCGTGCGTAGTGCTTCTTCATCATCTGGTAGACGCAGCGCGGGTGTTCCAGGGTCGGGTCGACCTTGGCATAGCCGTCTTCGCCGATCTCGTAATCCCAGGTGGCCTTGTCCGTGTACTTGCCTTTTTCCTTGTCGAAACCCGAGAACAGGCCGTCCTCGAATGCATAGTCTTCGCGCACGATGAAGGGCATGTCCGTGTAGTTGCGCACGTACTCATGCTGGATCTTGTCGTTCGTCAGCAGATAATTGATGATCGCGCCGAGGAAGACGATGTCCGTGCCGGTACGCGTGGCGCAGTAGTAATCTGCCACGGATGCGGTACGGGTAAAACGCGGATCGACAACGATCAGCTTGGCCTTGTTATGCGCCTTCGCTTCCGTTACCCATTTGAATCCGCAAGGATGTGCTTCTGCTGCATTGCCGCCCATGACCAGGATCACGTCGGCATTCTTGATATCGACCCAATGATTCGTCATCGCGCCACGGCCAAACGTCGGGGCAAGACCTGCCACCGTCGGTCCGTGTCATACACGCGCCTGATTATCAAAGGTCAGCATCCCCATGCTGCGCACTGTCTTGTGGGTCAAATACCCGACCTCATTGCTGCCGGCGGACGCGGCAAGCATGCCGGTGGAGAGCCAGCGGTTGACGGTCTTGCCGTCGGCATTCTTTTCGATCAGATTGGCGTCGCGGTCATCCTTCATCAGGCGCGCGATCTTGTCGAGCGCCACATCCCAGGAGATCGGTTGCCATTCCGTGCCGCCCGGTGCGCGGTATTCGGGCACTTTCAGGCGGTTCGGGCTGTGGATGAAGTCGACCAGGCTGGCGCCTTTCGGGCACAGGGTGCCGCGGTTCACCGGGTGATCGGCATCGCCTTCCACGTGGATGATGCTGGAGACGGCATTTTTCGCGCCGTCGCCCAGCCCATACAGCAGGACGCCGCATCCTACCGAACAGTAGGGACAGGTATTGCGTGTCTCGGTCGTGCGAGACAGCTTGTATTGCCGCACTTCCGCCATCGCCTGGCCCGGTGCGAAACCGAGCAGGGCGAGGCTGGAACCAGCAATGGTCGCGCCAGTTACCCGAAGGAACTGGCGCCTGGACATCTGAACCATATTCAGGCCTCTATGATGTGAGTAAATAAAAGTCATACGGCGTCGTGGTCGTGTCATATCACCAAGATATAAGCACCATGCCTGTGCCGTATGACATCATTTTACCCCTCAATCCCGATCAAGGCTCAGTTCGCCGGAGAAGGTTTCCTTTAGTCAACGTTAATTTGGCGATACCGAACGTTCCCTCTAAACAATGCCAGCCTGCCCCGCGCGCTTGCACATCGCTACCCACCCATGAAAAAAACCCGCTCGCAAGCGGGTTTTCAGGGGGGCAGAAAAAAGTTACAGGCTGTAGCGCAAAGTCAGCGCCACATTGCGCGGCGCGCCCGGCAGACTCAGGTTCGGGCTGGAACCGTGGCCCGAGACGATGTAGCGCGTATCGCCGATATTGTTGACGTTCAGCTGCACTTCATAGCGGCCCATGCGGTACGCGGCCATGACGTCGGCCGTCACGTAGCCGGGCAAGACCACCGTGTTGCCGGCATTGGCGAAGCGGCTGCCGACGGCATTCGCGCCGCCGCCCACCGTGAAGCCGTGGCCCAGGTCTTTCGTCACCCACAAGTTGGCCATGTTGCGCGCCGTCAGGGTAGCGCGCTTGCCCTTGACGTCAACGGAGCCAGGCTTCGTCGTGCCCGGCGTATTCACGCTCGTGTCCTTGGCGATGGAGTCCGTGATGGTGGCGTCCAGCCAGGCGTAGCCGGCCATCATTTTCCAGCCATCGTGCAAGTCCGCGTTGAAGGTCAGCTCCAGGCCATCCGTGCGCTGGGTGCCGATTGGGAAGATGCGGTTCGTGATCGGTTCGCTGCTCTTGATATTGTCGCGTTCCAGGCGGAACAGCGACACGGTGGCGTTGGCGCGGCCGCCCCACAGCTCATACTTGGCGCCCACTTCCGTGTTGCGCGTGGTTTCCGGCGCCAGGTCGGCATTGTTGGCGGCCAGGGCGAAATTCTCGCCGCTAGGCTGGAACGAGCGGCTCCACGACGCGTAGTACGACTGCACGGCGCTGGGTTGCCAGACGAGCCCGGCGCGGGGGCTGTAGGCCGAATCCGTGCGCGACAGGTCCGCAAGCGTCAGGCCGGCCGCATTGGCCAGGCGCGACTGCTGCTTGTAGCGGTCATAGCGCAGGCCGGCCAGTGCCTTCCACTCGTCGTTGATACTGATGGCGTCCTGCACATAGGCAGCGGCCGTGTCATAGGTACCGAAGGTATCGCCGCGCGCGCCCAGCTTGGTCCGGTCGACAACGGGTAGCACGGGATGGAAGATCGACATGGGATTCGCAGGTGGCAATACAGCGATGGCGGCCCAACTGTTGGCATCCTTGTTTTGCTTGCCGAATTCGGCGCCGTACAACACTTCATGGCGCAAGGTGCCCGTGACCAGCTTTTGCGTCAGTTCCGTCTGGTTGAACCAGCCGCTTTCGTCGCGGTTCAGCTTGGCGTGACCGAGGCTCATCGTGCCCTTGACTTCGTTGACGTTGCCGGAAATATTCGTGTTGTTGCGGTCCAGGTGGTAATCGTAATAACGGAAGGCATTGCGCAACGACAAGCTATCGCTGAACTTGTGCGTCAGGGTGGCGGCCGTGGAGACCACGCGCGACTGGCTGAAGTCCGCATCGCGGGCATTCGCGGCGCCAAAATAGGTGCCCGCATCGACGGCGACGGGACGGCCTTGGTAGGACGGGATGCCGAAGTCCGTCAGGCGACGGTCTTCCAGGTAATCGCCCTGCAGCAGCAATTTGGTGGCGCCGGACAGGCGGATGGCCACGGAAGGCGACAGCGCCGTGCGGTTGATGAATTGCTGGTCGCGATAGCTGTCCGACAATTCGCGCGCCCCCGTGAAGCGCCAGTCCACCGTCTCGCCGACACGGCCCACGTCGACTTCGCCGCGGCGCCCTGCCGTGTTGGTCAGGCTCAGGGCCACGTCCGTGACGTCCACGCCCGGCTTCTTGGTGATGCGGTTCACCAGGCCACCCGAGGAACCGCGGCCGTACAGCACGGCGGCCGGTCCCTTGATCACTTCCAGGCGTTCCACATTCGACAGGTCGCGGAAATACAGGGCGTCATCGCGGAAGCCATCAACGAACTGGTCGCCGATGGCCGTGAAGCCGCGGATGAATATCTGGTCGCGCTGGCCGTCACCCGTGGACAAGCCCACGCCGGGGATGTTCTTCATGATGTCCTGGATCGACATGGCGTTCTGGTCGCGGATGACAGCGGCCGGCACCACGTTGATCGTCTGCGGCACGTCGCGCAAGGCCATTTCCGTCTTGGTGCCGCTGGCGGAGGTGGCGGCGACATAGCCATCCTTGTCCTTCGATGCTGTCACGGTGACGGCTGGCAAACTTTCCTGCGCCCAAGCCGCCAATGGCGTGGCGCCCAAGGTCAAGGCGCCCAGTACGGCGATGGTGATCGGTTTGAATCCTGGCTTGCGACGTTGCTGCATACAATTCCCTGGTCGATGTTTTAATACGAATGATTATCATTAGTATTTTATCAGGCAAGCCTGCGTAAAGTAAGCACTTCTGTAAGTGATAGTACTTATGGACTAGGTACTTGATGTAAAAACACAACAGGAAATCAATATCAAAAAATAATTAAAATTGCTTTGAAAAACTATTTCTCTGCGTCAATGCTATACTTGCGGCTTGCTGGACAGCGGTCAGCCTGACCGACATGCCCCTTGCTTCACCTCCAACGCCACGCTCAGCGCGGCGCGCCGCACAGCCATCACGCGGCACCCGAAGACCCCGATCCCCTGCGCCTTGCGGCGCCTGTCCGCCCCTGCTGGCGGCGGCGATCATGACTATTAAACTGTTAGGAATTACATGAAAAACCTGAACATCGGCAGCCGCCTTGGCGTCGGCTTTGCTGTCGTATTGCTGTTGCTTGCCGCCTTGACCATCACCGCCCTCGTGCGCATGCAAACGGCCAGCGACCTGACTTACCGTCTCATCAATACCAGCATCAAGAACCAGCGTATGGTGGCCGAATGGTCGAAGATCATTGAACTCAACAGCGTGCGCGGCGTCGCCTCGTTCGAGATCACCGATCCCGTCGTGCGCGCCAAGATCGAGGAAGACTTGAAAGTCGATGCGGAGCGTTCCAGCAAGCTGCAGGACGACATCGTCGCCTCCCTGCTCAACCCGGCCGTGATCGAGCAATTCAAGGTCGTGCGCAAGGTGCGCACCGACTATGTGACGACGCGCGCACGCGCCTTCAAGATGAAGGCCGATGGCGACATGGCGGGCGCCAAGGTCGTGTTCGACAAGGAAGTCGCGCCGATCACCGTGGCCTATCTGGCCGAAGTCAAACGCTTTGCCACCATGCAGATCAAGGCTGCCGACGGCGTCGGCAACAGCATCATCGAAGCCTACAGCGGCACCCGCGTCTTCCTGATCACCATGGGCGTGCTGGCCGTGCTGATGGGCATCGGTTTCGCGTGGTGGATCACGCGCTCGATCACCGGCCCCATCCGCGCTGCCGTGAAAGTGGCGGAAACCGTGGCAGCGGGCGACCTGACCAGCACCATCACAGCGCAAGGCCGCGATGAAACGGGCCAGCTGATGCACGCCTTGAAAACCATGAACGACAGCCTCGTCGGCATCGTGGGACAAGTGCGCAGCGGTACCGACACCATCGCCACGGCATCGGCCGAAATCGCCGCCGGCAACCAGGACCTGTCGTCGCGCACGGAGCAGCAAGCCAGTTCGCTGGAAGAAACGGCCTCGTCGATGGAAGAACTGACCTCGACCGTCAAGCAAAACGCCGACAATGCGCGCCAGGCAAATAAACTGGCCGGCGACGCGGCCGGCATCGCCAGCCGCGGCGGCGCCGTGGTGGCCGAAGTGGTCGCCACCATGAGCGAGATCAATACCTCGTCGAAGAAAATCGTCGACATCATTTCCGTCATCGACGGCATCGCCTTCCAGACCAACATCCTGGCACTGAACGCAGCCGTGGAAGCGGCGCGCGCCGGCGAACAGGGCCGCGGCTTCGCCGTCGTGGCAACCGAGGTGCGCAACCTGGCGCAACGCTCGGCAGCGGCGGCAAAAGAAATCAAGGGCTTGATCGACGACTCCGTGCAAAAAGTCGACGTGGGCACGGACCTGGTCGACAAGGCCGGCAAGACGATGGAAGAAATCGTGCAAAGCATCGGCTTCGTCACGTCCATCATGAGCGAGATCAGCAACGCCAGCGAAGAGCAGAGCGCGGGCATCGAGCAAGTCAACCAGGCCATTTCCGAAATGGATCAAGTGACACAGCAAAATGCGGCGCTGGTGGAAGAAGCGTCGGCAGCGGCCGAAGCGATGCAGGAACAGGCGAGCGAACTGGCGCAGGTGGTCAGCGTGTTCCGCCTGGACGCCAATGCGGCGGCGACCGACCGTTTCAGCGTGAAAGCGGCACAACGCAACGCGCCAGCAGCCCCGGCCGCACCAGCCCGCAAGGCCTCGGCCCCTGCCCTGCGCCTGCCCGTGACACGCACCAGCAGCAAGGCAACGGCACCGGCCGAAGGCGAGTGGGAAGAGTTCTAAATTTTCTTCAGCAAGCCCTGCGGCATCAAGCCGCTCGGGCTTGCGCCTGGGCGATCAGTGCAGCCAGCTCGCGCGGCACGGATTGTCCCAGGAACTCCAGCGCCAGCGCCTCCGGATCAATGGCGGCGTCCGCTGGCAAGCCATGCTCGAAGCCGCCCACCATGGTGCGGCAAAAATGCGGCGATTCCGCCCGCGTTTCCACATACCAGCAACCCGCATGGCCTTGCACGAAGTATTCGCCGATAAAGTAGCCGAGCATGGTTTTCACCCACTGCCAGCTTTCGTCGCGGATGACGATGGTGCGCATGGCCGCGTCGATGTACGGCAGGTATTCGGCCGCATTGGTCAGTACTTCGTGCGCGGGCTGGATGCCCAGGCGCTCGACAAAGTTCACCAGCGACGCGCCCAGCGCGTCATAGTAGGCATCAAAAGCCGTTTGGCTTTGCTGCAATAATTGCTCTTGTTCGTACGACAGCATTCACACTCCACAGACATTCAACAATCGCCTATTTTACGCCACGCTCACATCGACACCAGCCCGCTGCAGCAAGGCCTGGTTGCGGGGAGACAAATGCGTCACCTGCAAATGCTTGCCCGCCTTTTCATAACGCTCATACAAGGCTTCGATGGCGGCGATGGCCGAGTGATCGGCCATGTGCAGGTGCCGGCAATCGAGGATGACACGGGCCGGGTCGGTCGCCGCCTGGAACAGTTCCAGAAAATGCGTGGTCGAGGCAAAAAACAGGGTGCCGTGCGGCAGGTACACGCGCACGCCCGCGCCAGTGTCATCGATATCGGCACGCATGTCGCGCGCATGTTGCCAGGCAAAATTCAAGGCGGCAATCACGATGCCGCACAGCACGGCCAGCGCCAGGTCCGTCAACACCGTGATCACCGTCACGGCGACGATCACCAGCGCATCCTGCAACGGCACCTTGCCCAGCACGCGCAGCGAGCCCCAGGCAAACGTCTGCTGCGCCACGACGAACATCACGCCGACCAAAGCGGCCAGCGGGATGCGCTCGATCAGCGGCGACAGGAACAGGATGAACAATAAAATCATCACGCCGGCCGTCACGCCCGACAGGCGCGAGCGGCCGCTTGAACTCAGGTTGATCATCGTCTGCCCGATCATGGCGCAGCCGCCCATGCCGCCAAACAGGCCCGAAACGACGTTCGACGCACCGAGTGCGATGCATTCGCGGTTCGGCTGGCCCCGCGTTTCAGTCATCTCATCGGTAAGATTAAAAGTGAGCAAGGTTTCCAGCAAGCCCACCATGGCCATCAGCGCCGCGTACGGAAAGATGATGTGCAAGGTAGCCATGTCCAGCGGCACCGTGGGCCAGTGGAATGCCGGCAAGCCGCCGGCGATATGCGCAAGATCGCCCAGGGTGCGCGTGGGCAGCTGCAAGAAATGGCTGAGCACGCCCACGCCCAGGATGGCCACCAGCGCCGGAGGCACCGCCTTCGTGATGCGCGGCAGCACGTAGACGATGGCCATGGTGAGCAGCACCAGCGCGCTCATCACATACAAAGGGCTGCCTTGCAGCCAGGTTTCGCCTTGCGGCGTGGCCTGACGAAAATGTTCTAGCTGGGCCATGGCGATGACGATGGCCAGGCCATTCACGAAGCCCAGCATCACCGGGTAGGGCACCATGCGGATCAATTTCCCAAGGCGCAAGATGCCGAACAGCGCCATGATGATGCCGCTCAGCACCACGGTCGCCAGCAGATATTGCACGCCATGCTGAGCCACGAGCGCCACGATGACGACGGCCATGGAACCGGCCGCGCCCGAAATCATGCCGGGGCGCCCGCCAAAGATGGCCGTGAATGCGCAAATGATGAAGGCGCCGTACAGGCCCATCAGGGGATTCAGTTGCGCCACGAGGGCAAAGGCGATGCACTCGGGCACCAGCGCGAATGAGGTGGTCAGCCCCGCCAGGACGTTTTTTTGTATGTTCGAGAACCACTCATCCCGAAAAGTTGCGTTGATCATTGATACACATCCAGGGTCGGAACAGAGAAATGCGCGGGCGATGCACAGTCATCGGGCGCAGCCATGCCAGCGGTCGTCAAAACGAAGCCATGCCGAGCTCGCACGCAGAGGAAAATCGTCGGTGACTACATGGGATTGGCGGACAGAGGAAGATTCAGCAGCGCCATGCGGCGCGGCCAAGCCTGCACACATTATACAAGATGCAGCCGGGCCCGATGGACGGCGCGGCGGCGCGCAGCGGGAGCGGATACTGGCAAGCAAATAATGTTTCCAATAATTTTATTTTCAAAATAAAAACAATTTAATGGGAATATTTTAAATATTCTCCGCCGTTTCAATTGGAGAGTATCTATTCAATTTTCTCCACTATTCTACTCAGCAGTGGTGGAGACTGTTGACCACATTAAAAAACGGGGCGTATCCGAAAAGCCAGACGAGTAGGGAAACTCAGGAGGAATCATGACCGACGCGCAATTATATGCCAGTAATATTACAATCAACATTCTCGTTGTAATAGACACCGATCTGATCATGGCCCAGCATCCACGTCAGACGAGTCCCGACCAAACCAAGCCTGTCGGCCTGGTGCATACCAGCCAGTACATGATTGCCACCGACCTGCGCGGCATCAATAGCGGGCAAGGTACCGCCGACCTGAGCTTCAAGGCCAATGTGGGCGACTTCGTCTCGTTCACCGGCGCTTCCATCTATGACAATGCCGATTCGGCCGTCATTGTCTACGGCATCAATTACTGGAATGGCGACAAGGTCTTCAATACCTTTGTTTCCAATACCATTACACGGAGAAATGCGGCCGTGCCGAATACGGATTCCTCGAATGGTTTGCCGGCCGTACAGCAATCGCGCAATTTCTCCAATTTCACGGCGCAGGTATCCAAATCGGGCACGGAAAATTTCTACGTCTATATTGCCGTATATAGCCTGAATGACGATGGCCAGACGCAAAGCCTGTATGGTTATTTTTATTGGGATCCACAGATTACTGTCGGTTAGTCATTTCCCGGAAACCAAATAAATATAAACCATTTATTTGATTACCGCCGACTGGTGCCGGCGCAGAGATACGCCGCGACGTCGCCACAGACGAAAAAAAGCCCACCGAAGTGGGCTTTTTTACTTGCGCATATATCACATGCACTTATCTGGAGGCGAGGACGGGAATCGAACCCGTCTAAACGGCTTTGCAGGCCGCTGCATAACCTCTTTGCTACCTCGCCAGAGGAACTGCTTGGATGCGCCTTGCGGCCCACCTTGAAAACTGGAGCGGGAGAAGAGTCTCGAACTCTCGACCTCAACCTTGGCAAGGTTGCGCTCTACCAACTGAGCTACTCCCGCATTGGAGCTTGGTTACCGCCTAATCGCGCCGCGTACTGCGGCGGATAAAAAAAGGAAGCCAGCTTAGCTTCCCTTTAGAATTCTGGAGCGGGAGAAGAGTCTCGAACTCTCGACCTCAACCTTGGCAAGGTTGCGCTCTACCAACTGAGCTACTCCCGCATTGGAGCTTCTATTTTCTGCTACTGCCATCTTGCTGTACTGCTTCAGCTATCGCTGGAGCGGGAGAAGAGTCTCGAACTCTCGACCTCAACCTTGGCAAGGTTGCGCTCTACCAACTGAGCTACTCCCGCATACGAACCGCTATTTTACTGCTTTTTACTACCGTTTACCAGCGCTGCTTTACTGCTGATCCAGTGTTCACTGGAGCGGGAGAAGAGTCTCGAACTCTCGACCTCAACCTTGGCAAGGTTGCGCTCTACCAACTGAGCTACTCCCGCAGTGGACAACATTGTATCAGAAGCTCTACTACATCGCCAGTACTACTTTTTACTGCATTCGCTGTTTTTACCTATGACACGATCCAGAAAACTGGAGCGGGAGAAGAGTCTCGAACTCTCGACCTCAACCTTGGCAAGGTTGCGCTCTACCAACTGAGCTACTCCCGCGTCATCAACAACAGGCCAGCATTATAGAGGGATTACAGGGGCTGTCAACGGGCAATATCTGGTCTTTTGCAAAATATTCCGCAGAAAGTAGCCAATACCGTCTTAAGGTCCTCCGAATAGCGTAGCGAGCAAGCGCAATATCGTGTTAAGTAGCGGAGCTGTACGAAGGTACAGCGAGCAACGGAGACGCGAGAGTGCGCTGCGCAGTAGCTAGGCGGAGCGGCCTTAATGCAGGTTACCGGCCTTTTCCTTGATGAGCGGCCATGCCAGGCGCAAGTAATAGAACATCGACCACACCGTCAGCACGCAGGCGATCCACAGCAGCTTTTCGCCCCACACGTGGGTGTCGATCGCGCCAAAGATCACTTCGTGGTACAGCAGCAAGGGAATGGCCGTCATTTGCGCGGCCGTCTTGATCTTGCCGATCGAGCTGACGGCCACCGATTTCGATGCGCCGATCTGCGCCATCCATTCGCGCAGCGCGGAAATCGTGATTTCGCGGCCGATGATGATGAAGGCCAGCACGGCATTGACACGGTCCAGCTGCACCAGCACCAGCAAGGCGCCTGCCACCATCAGCTTGTCGGCCACGGGGTCGAGGAAGGCGCCGAAGGCCGACGTCTGGTTCCAGCGGCGCGCGAGGAAGCCGTCGAACCAGTCGGTCACGGCCGCAACGATGAAGACCAGGGTGGCAACCAGGTTCTGGTCGCCATGCAGCAGCATCGACGGCGGCAGGTAAAACACGCCGACGACAAGCGGAATCAGGGCCACGCGCAGCCAGGTCAGAAGGATGGGAATATTAAAAGGCATAAGAGAGCAATCGGCCGACGGGTAAATTGAACATGAAGAAAGCGTGAAGAAAGCGCCACTAGTCTACATGGCCCCGGGGTATTAGCCTAGTCCGCTTGCCGCAGCACCGGACCAGGCCATTGGTCCATCAATGTAATTGCTTGTAGATCTCTTCCGCCAGTTGCGTGGAAATCCCCTCCACCGACATCAGGTCCTCGACACTGGCGTCGACGACGCCGCGCAAGCCGCCAAAGCGCGACAGCAGTTTCTGGCGGCGCTTGGCGCCGCATTGTGCCCCTTTCGATCTCTTCCAGCCGCGAGGTCTGGCGCGCCCGTTCGAGCATTAATGCAACTGCTTATATATCTCTTCCGCAAGTTGAGTCGAAATCCCCTCCACCGACATCAGATCCTCGACGCTGGCATCAACCACGCCGCGCAAGCCGCCAAAGCGCGACAACAGTTTCTGGCGGCGCTTGGCGCCGATGCCTTCGATCTCTTCCAGGCGCGACGTCTGGCGCGTCTTGGCACGCTTGGCGCGCATGCCGGTGATGGCAAAGCGGTGCGCCTCGTCGCGGATTTGCGCGATCAGCATCAGGGCCGCCGATTCCTTGCCCAGTTCCTGCGCCGCGCGGCCATCGACGAACAGCAGGGTTTCCAGGCCCACCTTGCGCCCCTCCCCCTTGGCCACGCCGACAATCAAGCTGATATCGAGTCCCAGCTCGGCAAACACCTGGCGCGCCATCTCGATCTGTCCCTTGCCGCCGTCGATCAAGACCACGTCGGGCATGACGCCGTCGCCATTCGCCACCTTTTCATAACGGCGCATGAGGACCTGGCGCATGGCCGCGTAATCGTCGCCGGGCGTGATGTCGTTGATGTTGTAGCGCCGGTACTCGCCGTTCTGCATGGCGTGGTGATGGAACACGACGCACGAGGCCTGCGTCGCCTCGCCCTGCGTGTGGCTGATGTCGAAGCACTCGACGCGCAGGCTGTCGAGATCTTCTGTTTCCAGGCGCAGTGCTTCGGCCAGCGCGCGCGTGCGCGACTGCTGCGACCCCTGCTCGGACAACAAGCGCGCCAGCGAAATCTCGGCGCCCTTCTGCGCCATCTCCAGCCACTGGCGACGCTGCCCCTGCGGCTGGAAAATCAGGTTGATGCGGTGGCCGCACTGCTCCATCAAGGCCACCATCAGGGCCGGCTGGTCGAATTCGATATTCAGGATCAGGGTGCCGGGAATGAATTTTTCCGTGTAGTGCTGGGCCAGGAAGGCGGCCAGCACTTCCACCTCGATGGCTTCCTCGGCAATCGCCGCCGCATCGCTGAGCTGGCTGGGGAAATACGCGCGGTCGCCCAGGTGCCGTCCGCCGCGCACCATGGCCAGGTTGACGCAGGCGCGTCCGCCCTGCACCAGCACGGCGAGAATGTCGACGTCGGCGTCGCCCGTCGTTTCCATGCTTTGCTGGTGCAGCACGCGCGACAGCGAAGCGATCTGGTTGCGCACCACCACGGCCTGCTCGAATTTCAGCTCGGCGGCAAACGCATGCATCTTCTTTTCCAGGTCGGCCAGCACTTCGCTCTGGCGCCCGCGCAGGAAGCGCGCCGCGTTTTCCACGTCGTTCTTGTAGTCTTCCTTGCTGATCAGGTCCACGCACGGCGCGCTGCAGCGGCCGATCTGGTGCAGCAGGCAGGGCCGCGTGCGGTTCGCGTAGACGCTGTCCTCGCAGGTGCGGATGAGGAACACCTTTTGCAGGATCTGCATCGATTCCTTGACGGCCCAGGAACTGGGGAACGGCCCGAAATACTGGTTTTTCTTGTCCACCGCTCCCCGGTAATACACCATGCGCGGCGCATCGCCATTCGTGATTTTCAGATACGGATACGATTTATCATCGCGGAACAGGATGTTGTAGCGCGGCTGCAGCGCCTTGATCAGGTTGTTTTCCAGGATCAGGGCTTCCGCCTCGCTGTGCGTGACGGTCGTTTCCAGGCGCGCGATGCGCTCGACCATCATGGCGATGCGGGGGCTGGCCAGGTTTTTCTGGAAGTAACTCGAGACGCGCTTTTTCAAGTCGCGCGCCTTGCCGACGTACAGTACCTTGTCAGCGGCGTCGAAATAACGGTACACGCCGGGTAAATTCGGCAGCTTGGCGACGGTGGCCAGCACCTGCGCGCGCGGGTCGGGTGGCGTCTCCGTGGGATTGAGGTCGGGGTTTGCTTCAGTCATTGCTGGCTCGGTTTGGGGTCAGACCCGCCGGGTCTGACCCCGGCATCTGCTTGCTCCACGATCACGAACGCGACCGCATACTCTTCTTCATCGCTGATCGTCACTTGCGCGCTCAGCCGATGTTTCTCCATGAAGTCCGCCAGCACGCCGCTGCAGACGATCATCGGTTTGCCGCTCGGGTGGTTCAGCATCTGCGCGGCGGGCCAGGTCATCGGCATGCGCAAGCCCAGGCCGATGGCCTTGGAAAACGCCTCCTTGGCCGCGAAGCGCGTGGCGAGGAAGCGCACGCCGCGCACGGCGTTCTTGGCGCTGCGGGCGCGAAACTTTTCCAGCTCCTGCGGCCCCAGTATCTTTTTCGCGAAACGCTCGCCGTGGCGCGCCAGTGCCGCCTCGATGCGGGGGATCTTGCAGATATCGGTGCCGATGCCGTAGATCATGCTGCCTCCTTTGTGCGCGCTTATGCCTTGCTGGCGATGCGTGTGGCCACCATGATGGCCTTCATTTCGCGCACGGCGTTTTCCCAGCCGACAAACACGGCATGCGCGACGATGGCGTGGCCGATGTTCAGTTCGGCAATATCGGAAATGGCGGCAATCGCCTGCACATTGGTGTAATGCAAGCCGTGGCCCGCGTTGACCTTCAAGCCGCGGCCCACGCCGAACAGCACGCCCGCCTTGATGCGCTCCAGCTCGGCCAGTTGCTCGGCGCCTTGCGTATCCGCGTAGCGGCCCGTGTGCAACTCGATCACGGGCGCGCCCAATTCAGCTGCGGCGGCGATCTGCTGCTCGTCCGCATCGATGAACAGGCTCACGCGAATGCCCTCGCCTTGCAATTGCTGCACGGCCGCCTGCACTTCCTTGAAGTAGCGCACCACGTCCAGCCCCCCTTCCGTCGTCACTTCCGTGCGTTTTTCCGGCACCAGGCAGACGTCGGCGGGACGGATGCGGCAGGCGAAGTCGATCATCTCCTGCGTCACGGCCGCTTCCAGGTTCATGCGCGTAAGCAATTGCGGCGCGATGGCGATGACGTCCGCATCCTTGATGTGGCGGCGGTCTTCGCGCAAATGCAGGGTGATGGCGTCGGCGCCCGCCTGTTCGGCCAGCAGAGCCGCGCGGATCGGGTCCGGATACGCGGTGCCGCGCGCATTGCGCAAGGTGGCCACGTGGTCGATATTGACGCCCAGGTCGATGACGGGGCCGGAAGGCTGCAAAAAGCTCATATGATGGTGTCCGTAAAGTGCTGAAATCTATTACAGCTGCATTAAATCGATCAGTATCTGGCGCGTATTCAAGGTGGCGCCACCCAGTTGATGGGCCAGCAAAAAACGCATCAGCAGCTTGCTTTGCGCTTGCGTGGCCACGTCAAGATAATCTTCGCGCTCCATGTCGAGCAGGGTCTTGCCCGTGATCTTGGGCCAGGCGTCGGCGGCGCGCGCCGGACGCGGTCCCCGTTCCGGATCGACCACGTACACCTGCCCCGCATCGACGGCCTGGCGCGTGCCCGTGCAGCGCGTCAAGTCGGCCGCCACGCCCGTTTCCTTGAGCAGGGCACGCTCGAACTTGCGCAGCACGATGGGCGGCGGCTCATTGTGCGCCAGTTGATTCAAGGTGGCAACGTAGTGGTCGAACAGGACGGGATGCGGGTCGTCGCGCGCCAGCAGTTTCACAAGCAATTCGTTCAGATAAAAGCCGCACAGCAAGGCGGTCTTTTCCAGCGGCAGCATGCCACCCACCCACTCGGCGCCCGTGAGGATGCGCAGTTCGGACTTGCCCGTCCAGCCCGCCTGCAGCGGCTGGAACGTCTGCAGCACGCCGCGCAATTGCGAATGGGGCCGCTTGGCACCCTTGGCGACGAGCGCGATGCGGCCATATTCGCGTGTAAACACGTCGACGATGAGGCTGGTTTCTTTATGCGGATAGCTGTGCAGTACGAAGGCTGGCTGGCCCGTGACCTTGCCATCGCGCGCGGGCGGGCGGCTGCGCCGGGGCGCGGCGGATGCGGGAGTTGCGGCCGGCGGCGCAATGGCCGCCGGCGCGGGGACAACGATGGAGGCTGGCGCAGGATCGTGCAGCGCTGGCGTGGTGGTGCTCATGCGTGTGGCGTCGCCCCCGGGTTGCGGATTACTCGTAGCCGTAGGCGCGCAAGCCCGCCTCGTTGTCGGCCCAGCCCGACTTGACCTTGACCCAGATTTCCAGGTACACGGGGCCGCCGAACAGCTTTTCCATATCCAGGCGGGCCTGGGTGGAGACTTCCTTCAGGCGCGCGCCCTTGTTGCCGATGATCATGGACTTGTGCGTATCGCGCTCGACCAGGATGGCGGCAAACACGCGGCGCAGATCGCCTTCCTGCTCGAATTTCTCGATCAGCACGGTGCTCGTGTACGGCAGTTCGTCGCCGACAAAGCGGAACAGTTTTTCGCGCACGATTTCCGAGGCGAGGAATTTCTCGCTGCGGTCCGTGATGTCGTCCGGGCCAAAGATCGGCTGGTTTTCCGGCAGGAAGCGTTTGATTTCGTTCTGTAAGCCTTCCAGCTGGAAGTGCAGCTTGGCCGAGACGGGCACGATGGCGGCGAAGTCGCGCATGGCGGCGACCTTTTGCGCGAACGGCAGCAGCACGGCCTTGTCTTTCACGCGGTCCGATTTATTGATGACGAGAATGCACGGCACTTCCTTCGGCAGCAGGTCCATCACTTGCTGGTCGGCCGGGCCAAACGTGCCCGCCTCGATCACGTACAAAATCACGTCCGAGGAAATCAGGGTGTTCGTGACGGTCTTGTTCAGCGTCTTGTTCAGCGCGTTCGAGTGGCGCGTCTGGAAGCCAGGCGTGTCGACGTAGATGAACTGCGCGTCCGGCACCGTCTGGATGCCCGTGATACGGTGGCGCGTGGTTTGCGCCTTGCGCGAAGTGATGCTGACCTTCGCGCCGATCAGCACGTTCATCAGGGTCGATTTGCCCACGTTCGGGCGGCCCACGATGGCGATATAGCCGCAGCGGAAGTTGTCGGGCATTTTGGTGGCTGTCATGCTAGTGTCGATTCTGTTTAGTGTGAGCGGCGATCGCCGGTGCAGCCGGGGCTTGCGCGTCGTCGCTCTGGATGGTGGCAATGCCGGCCAGCTTGAGCTGGGCGGCGCGCGGTTTGGGCTTGCGGCTGGCGGCAGGCGACTTCAGCAGCGCCTGCTCGGCCACGTCCAGCGCCAGTTTGGCGGCGGCTTGCTCACCGGCGCGGCGGCTTCCGCCACGGCCGTAAACCTGGATGTTCAATTTCGGCACCAGGCATTCGATCTCGAATTCCTGGCTGTGGGCGGCGCCGTGGGTAGCCACCACGTTGTACTGTGGCAGCGAAATTTTCTTGCTTTGCAAAAACTCCTGCAGCAGGGTCTTGGCATCCTTGCCCAGGGTTTGCGGATCGACCGAGTCGAGGATGGGGATGTAGAAGGCGCGGATCACCGTGCTGGCCGCATCGAAGCCCGTGTCGAGGAAGATGGCGCCCAGCAAGGCTTCCAGGGTGTCGGCGAGGATCGATGGACGGCGAAAACCGCCCGATTTCAGTTCGCCTTCGCCCAGGCGCAAAAATTGCGACAATTCCAGCTTTTGCGCGATTTCATACAGCGACTGCTGTTTCACCAGGTTGGCGCGCAGGCGCGACAAATCGCCCTCGTCGATGGACTTGAAGCGTTCGTACAGGATGGAAGCGACCACGCAGTTGAGGATGGAGTCGCCGAGGAATTCCAGCCGCTCGTTATGCAAACTGCTGTGGCTACGATGCGTCAAGGCTTGCTGCAACAGGCCAGCATCCTGGAACGTATAGCCTAAACGGGTTTGCAATAGCTGAAGATTCATTGTTGTTTCTGTGTCATCTGAGTAATTCGGCTGGCCGCCGCGCGGGGAATCGGCGCGGCTGCCATAGGGACGGCCTAGTGTATGCCGCCCACTCGTTTCGGATTGCTGAAGTTCATCCACACCAGGAAAGCCTTGCCGACGATGTTCTCGTTCGGCACGAAGCCCCAGTAGCGGCTGTCCGCGCTATTGTCGCGGTTGTCGCCCATCATGAAGTAATTGCCTTGTGGCACTACACATGTAAAGCCGTCTTCGTTGTAGTCGCACGCATCCTTGTGGGGGAAATCCTTCACTTCGCGCAAGTTCAACGTTGGAGCAGGCTCGTCGTTGAGGATGCGGTGGCTCACGCCCGTCAGGTTTTCTTCCAGCTGCTTGTGGTAGACCGTGCTTTCATCGTCCAGGTAGTCGTCCAGCGGCGTGTATGCCACTTCCTTGCCGTTGACCGTCAAGCGCTTGTTTTCATAGGTGATTTTATCACCGGGCACACCGATCACACGCTTGATATAGTCTTGCGACATATCTTTCGGATACTTGAACACCATCACGTCGCCGCGCTGCGGATCGTTGACTTCAATGATGCGCTTGTTGACGATGGGCAGACGAATACCATAGGTGAACTTGTTCACCAGTATCAGATCGCCCACCAGCAAGGTCGGCACCATCGAGCTCGACGGGATCTTGAACGGCTCGTACAAGAACGAGCGCAGGCAGAACACGAGCGCGATGACGGGGAAGAAGCTGCCCGAATACTCGACCCAGGTCGGCTGGCGCAACAGGGCCGCCTCGATGCTCGCGCGGCTGCCGCCGGCATCGGACTTGATGCCCTCGGCGGCCAGCTTGGACTGGCGCGCATCGAATTCAGCCAGGGCGCGGTCGGCCGCCTTGCGGCGCTGCTTGGACAAATAAAACACATCGAGGCACCAGACCAGGCCCGTCAACACCATCAGCACGAACAGGATTAAAGCGAAATTTCCTAAAATCACTTGCAGGTTCATTGATTAACCATCCACTTGTAAAATTGCCAGGAATGCTTCTTGCGGGATCTCCACGGAACCCACTTGCTTCATGCGTTTCTTACCCGCTTTTTGTTTTTCCAGCAATTTCTTCTTGCGGCTGATGTCGCCGCCATAGCACTTGGCCAAGACGTTCTTGCGCAAGGCTTTTACGTTCTCGCGCGAAATGATGTTCGCGCCGATGGTCGCTTGAATCGCCACGTCGAACATCTGGCGCGGGATCAGTTCGCGCATCTTGGCGGCCACCTGGCGGCCACGGTACTGGCTGTTCGAACGGTGGACGATGATGGCCAGCGCATCGACTTTTTCGCTGTTGATCAGCATGTCGACCTTGACCACATCGGCTGCGCGGTATTCCTTGAACTCGTAATCCATCGAGGCATAGCCGCGCGACGTCGATTTCAGGCGGTCGAAGAAGTCCAGTACGATCTCGGCCATCGGCATTTCATACACGAGCTTGACCTGGCGGCCGTGGTAGCTCATGTCCATCTGGATACCGCGCTTGCCGATACACAAGGTGATCACGGAGCCCACATATTCCTGCGGCATGTACAGATTGACCGTGACGATAGGCTCGCGCACTTCCTCGATGCGCGACGGATCGGGCATCTTCGACGGGTTGTCGACGTTGATCATGGTGCCGTCGCGCTGGATCACTTCGTATACCACGGTTGGCGCCGTGGTGATCAGGTCCATGTCGAATTCGCGCTCGAGGCGCTCCTGCACGATTTCCATGTGCAGCAAGCCCAGGAAGCCGCAGCGGAAGCCGAAGCCCAGCGCCTGCGACACTTCCGGCTCGTACATCAGGGCCGCGTCGTTCAGTTTCAGCTTTTCCAGCGAGTCGCGCAGCGCGTCGTACTGGTTCGCTTCCACGGGGAACAGGCCGGCGAACACTTGCGGCTGCACTTCCTTGAAGCCAGGCAATGGCGCGGCGGCAGGACGGTTGGCCAGGGTGACGGTGTCGCCCACTTTCGCCGCTTTCAATTCCTTGATGCCGGCGATGATGAAGCCCACCTGGCCTGCCGACAATTGTGGCAAGGATTGCGAACGTGGCGAAAACACGCCGATGTCTTCCACCAGCTGCACCGAATCGGTGGCCATCAGGCGAATCTTGTCTTTCGGTTTCAGGGTGCCGTTGATGACGCGCACCAGCATGACCACGCCTACATAGGCGTCATACCAGGAGTCGACGATCAGCGCCTGCAGCGGCGCGTCCGGGTCGCCCTTCGGTGGCGGTACCTTGACGATCAGTTGTTCGAGCACGTCCAGCACGCCAAAGCCCGTCTTGGCCGAGCAATGCACGGCGTCGCCCGCATCGATGCCGATCACGTCCTCGATCTCGGCAATCGCGCTCGGCGGATCCGCGTTCGGCAAGTCGATCTTGTTCAGCACGGGTACCACTTCCACGCCCAGGTCCAGTGCCGTGTAGCAGTTGGCGACCGTTTGCGCTTCCACGCCTTGCGACGCGTCCACGACCAGCAGCGCGCCTTCGCACGCCGACAGCGAGCGCGACACTTCATAGCTGAAGTCGACGTGGCCCGGCGTATCGATCAGGTTCAGATTATAGATCTGGCCATCGCGCGCCTTGTAGTGCAGGGCCGCCGTTTGCGCCTTGATGGTAATGCCGCGCTCGCGCTCCAGATCCATCGAATCGAGCACCTGCGCCTCCATCTCGCGGTCGGACAAGCCGCCGCACAATTGAATGATGCGGTCAGCCAGGGTCGATTTACCGTGGTCAATATGGGCGATGATGGAGAAATTGCGTATGTTGTTCATTAACTAATATAAGTGCGAAGTTGACGACACTGCTTTAACAGGAATCATGGGGATCATGCTCGGGCCAAGCCGGGCCAAAACCGGGCACCCCACTCATGATGAAAAAAGCGCTCCGAGCAGGACATCTGCATGCCCAGGCGAGCGCTTTTGAAGCGACAGAAGCTGCTGCCTCGGACAGTAGCTTTTTCGACCTCCCCATTTTACCGGATTTCAGAGTAGAAAGCCCGTCTTATGAGGCCGACACCGGGGCAAGCCGACATTTTCGGCTGTTTTCAGCACCAGAATGGTGCAATGCAGTGTTAATATTGACAATCAAACTACACCAGGCAGCGGCGCACGGCCGCCTCGTCAAGGAAATAATGGCAGAGCTCGGGCTGGGCCAGGTCGCCGAACAGCACCGGCACCAGCTCATCGAAACGGGCCAGCAGCGAGGCGTCGGGCGATGCATCGATGTCGATCACGTCCACCGTGAACGGTTTTCCGGGCGGCTGCAGCAGGAGCAAAGCGTCGAGCATGTCCTGACAAAGGTGGCAATAACTGCGGGAATAGAGGGTGAAGTGCATGACGGGCAGGATACCGCATCCCGGCCGCGGCCGGAATGCGGGATGATCACATAGTTACTTCGCCGACGGGCGCAGCGAAACGAATTGCGCCACGTCGCCACGGCGCACCAGCAAGGCCGACGTCTTCTTCGGATCGAGCTTGGCGACCAGGGCATTGAACTGCCTGGCGTCTTTCACGGCAACGTTATTCAGTTGCAAGATCACATCGCCAGGCTGCAGCCCGGCCAGGGCCGCCACGCCATCGGCCTCGTCGACCAGCACGCCCGCGTCGATCTTCAGTTCCTGCTTTTTCGCGGCCGGCATGTCGCTGACTTTCAAGCCCAGCGCGTTGGCGGTTTGCACTTCCGGCTCCTTGGTGCCCTTCTTCGCCATCTTGCCGCTCTCCAGCTCAATCACCGTGATGGGCAGGGTCTGCTGCGCACCATTGCGCCAGATGGTGATGTTGGCCTTACCATTGACGGCGGAACCACCGACCAGACGCGACAGGTCGGAAGCACGCTCGACGGTCGTGCCATTGAATTTCAGGATGATGTCGCCCGGCTTGATGCCCGCCTTGTCGGCCGGGCCGCCCGGTTCCACCATCGATACTTGCGCTCCATTCGCATTCGGCAAGCCCAGCGATTCCGCCACGTCCTTGCTGAGTGCGCCGATCTGCACGCCGATGCGACCACGCGCCACCTTGCCCGTCTTTTTCAGCTGCTCGCCCACGCGCATGGCTTCATCGATGGGCACGGCAAACGAAATGCCATTGTAGGCGCCGGACAAGGTGGCGATCTGCGAATTGATGCCGATCACTTCGCCGCGCATATTGATCAGCGGACCACCCGAGTTGCCGGGATTGACGGCAACGTCGCTCTGGATCAGCGGCAAATAGTCGCCCGTGTCGCGTGACTTCGCGGAAATAATGCCAGCCGTCACCGTGTTATCCAGGTTGAACGGCGAACCGATGGCGATGACCCACTCGCCCACGCGTATCTTGTTGGAGTCGCCGATGGTCAGGCGCGGCAGGTTGCTGCCTTCGATTTTCAGCAGGGCCACGTCGGTGCTGCCATCGGCGCCGATTACCTTGGCCTTGAATTCGCGCTTGTCCGTGAGAGTCACGTAGACTTCATCGGCGCCATCGACCACGTGGGCATTGCTCAGCACATAGCCATCGGCCGAAATGATGAAGCCGGAACCGACACCGCGCTGCACTTCCTGCTCCTGCGGCACGGCGCGGCGGCCGCCGCCGCGTGGCGCCTGCTGGCGCGGCGTCGGCATGGCGCCGCCAAAGAAGCGGCGCAGGAATTCCTGCATTTCCTGCTCATCCTGGCTGCCGGCGCCACCCATTTTCAGGCGCTCGGTGGTACGGATATTCACCACGGCCGGGCCGACGGCGTCGACCAGGTCCGAGAAATCAGGCAATTTCACGGCCGGCACGGCGGCCTGCGCCTGTGGCGCCAGGCCCAGCATGGACGGGGCAAAAAAAACGCCAGCCGTACCGAACAATAAGGCGGAAAGCGTCTTCACTGAAAACGACTTGCTGGCAGCACACATGTTTTTTTTCATGGAAAAGATCTTCTCGAATATAGAAACGGATCAAACCGCGGATCAGACTATTGCCTGCGTGCATGATTGGCCGTCACGACGGAATCCCGGGGGCAAACACACCCGGCAGCGCGCATGGCAGCAACAATATATCGCAAAAGCAAGATATTGCCTGCGCACAGTGTCAATCGTACCGAAGGCCAGTGTCAAGAGGGCGACGGGAACATTAAGCCTGGCATAAGATGGCAAACAGCCTCTTAGCGCTGCGCCAGTGGCCCCGCCTCCAGTGGCTCGGCAGTGCCCGGCGGCACGATGGCGGCGGACAGGGGCAGCAGCGGCTCGGCATGGGCAGCCGCCCCCTCAGGCGCCGCCTCGGCGGCCAGGCGGCTGGCCAGACGCGCATCGAACTGCTTGCTCAGTGGATGGCCGCACTGCTCCGAGCGCAGCACGTCACCGATATGGCGATAGGCATCCCAGATCTGCCGCCCCTCATCCGTGTCAAGGGCGGCAAAAGCCAGTTCGAGTTCGCTCGCCGCCAGCTCGCCATCGGCCAGGGCGGAAATAGTCTCGTGCAATCTTGTATGCGTATCCATGATGGGTCCTGCCATTTCAAAGGGATCGGTGCGGAAACCGGACACAGCCATGCCAACCTCATACTCCCAGATTACCAGCGCTTGTCAATTGGCATGTCCAGCAACGGTTTCAATTTCTCCGCAATCACTTCGCGCGCGCGAAAAATCCGGCTGCGCACGGTGCCGATGGGGCACGCCATGATCTCCGATATTTCTTCATAGCTCAGGCCCTCGATCTCGCGCAGCACGATGGCCGTGCGCAATTCGATGGGCAGTACATCCATGGCCGCATTGACGGTGGCCGCAATCTGCTTGCTGGCCAGCACCGATTCGGGTGTATTGTTGTCGCGCAATTTATTGCCATCATCGAAGGACTCCGCCTGCTCGGCATCGGTATCGCTGGACGTGGCGGCGCGGCGCCCCTGTGTGACAAGATAATTCTTGGCCGTATTGATGCCGATGCGGTACAGCCAGGTATAAAAGGCGGCCTCACCGCGAAAATGGCGCAGCGCCCGGTATGCCTTGATAAAGGTTTCCTGCACCACATCTTCGGCCTCCGCCGGGTCATGCACAAGGCGCGACACGAGGCGCATCAAGCGGCGCTGGTATTTCGATACCAGCACATCGAATGCCCGTTTGTCGCCGGCCTGCACCCGCTCGACCAGTAACTGATCATACTCGCGCTCTGTCCTCACGCCCAATGTCCCTGTAGTCATGCAGCGTGGGCGCCTGTATGGATATAGAGTTGGCCCGCTGCAAGAAGTTCAGTGTTCGCCCCACTTTTATTCTTCCCCATTCCGCGCCGCGATGGCCCGGCACGCCACGGCCAGCGGGCGGAAGGCGGCGCAGCTGCCGCCGCGCTGCACCAGCACATCCGTACGCCGCCCGGCAGCATCTGCCAGGCACAGCACCAGCAGCGACGGCCACAGGGTCGAACCCGGTAACAGGCGCAGCCCCGGCGGCACCAACGGCCCCGCGCCGGCCGACTCCATCACCGCGCTGGCATCCATCATTGGCACCCCGCCATGCTCCAGATATACCGCCAGCCGCAACTGGCCAACCGGCGAAATATCAAGCGTCCGCGGCTTTCTGCGCCTGCGCAGCAAAGCGAGCAACAACACGCCGCCAGCCGCACTCAGCAGTGCACCGCTCCAGCCCAGCGCATAAGCGCCCACCAACTGGCCGGGGCCAGAGCCGGGCACGGCCGCAACGCGCCACGCACCGCTCAAGGGCCAGGCGGCCAGCAAGGCACACAGTCCCAGCGCCGCTTGCAACAGGCGCAAACAGACAGGCGTGCGAATGACAGCCACTACCGCGATTGACATACTTCATGGGGAAAAAAGGCGCGCCGGCAACATGCCGGGCAAATTCAGGCGCCAACGAACGTTGGCGCCGAATCAGCGCTCACTACAGTTTGACCGTAGCGAGCGCTTGAAAGTTCCTGCTTATTTCGCTTTACCGAAAATCAGCGTGCCATTCGTTCCGCCGAAGCCGAACGAATTCTTCACTGCATAATCGATCTTCATATCCCGCGCCGTGTTGGCACAGAAATCGAGATCGCAAGCCGGATCCTGGTTGAAGATGTTGATGGTCGGTGGCGACACCTGATGGTGCAATGCCAGGACCGTAAACACCGCTTCCAGACCGCCCGCGCCGCCCAGCAAATGGCCCGTCATCGACTTGGTCGAGTTGACAACCAGATTCTTGGCGTGCTCGCCGAAGGTGCGTTTGATGCCCATCACTTCCGCCACGTCGCCTTGCGGGGTCGACGTGCCGTGCGCGTTCAGGTACTGAATCTGATCCGCGTTCAAGCCAGCGTTGTTGAGGGCCGCGATCACCGATTTGCTGCCGCCGCTACCATCTTCCAGCGGCGAGGTCATGTGATAAGCATCTGCGCTCATCCCGAAACCATGCACTTCGGCATAGATCTTGGCACCACGGGCCACCGCGTGCTCGTACTCTTCCAGCACCATGACGCCAGCGCCCTCGCCCAGCACGAAGCCGTCGCGGTCGGTATCCCACGGACGCGATGCCGTTGCCGGATCGTCGTTGCGGGTCGACAAAGCACGCGCCGAAGCGAAACCGCCCAGGCCCAGTGGCGACACGGTCGATTCAGCACCGCCGGCGATCATGACGTCGGCATCGCCGTACTCGATCATGCGCGCTGCGGCACCGATGCTGTGCAAACCGGTGGTACACGCTGTAACGATCGCCAGGTTCGGGCCCTTCAGACCATATTTGATCGAAAGGTTGCCAGAGATCATGTTAATGATCGAGGCAGGCACGAAAAATGGCGAGATACGGCGCGGACCGCGCTTTTCGTACTCGGACTTGGTTTCCTCGATCAGCGGCAAGCCGCCGATACCGGAACCGATGATCACGCCGATGCGCTCGGCATTTTCTTCGGTCACTTCCAGGCCGGAGTCCTGCATCGCCTGGATGCCCGCAGCCATGCCGTAATGGATAAAGGTATCCATGTGGCGGGCTTCCTTACCGGAGATGTACTCTTCGATATTGAAGCCTTTGACTTCACCAGCAAAATGCGTGGTGAATGGCTGTGCATCAAACTTGGTAATCGTGGCAATGCCGGATTTACCTTCAATGATTGCGCCCCACGCCTCGGCAATAGTATTGCCGACAGGTGAAACGCAGCCCAGGCCGGTGACAACAACACGACGGTTTTTAGAACGGCTCAAGCGATTCTCCTGAAGTCGGTCAGACAGGCTTAGGCCTTGACGTGTGCAGTGGCGTAGTCGATCGCCTGTTGCACGGTGGTGATTTTTTCAGCTTGTTCGTCAGGGATTTCCATTTCGAATTCGTCTTCCAGGGCCATGACCAGTTCCACGGTGTCCAGGGAATCGGCGCCGAGATCGTCGACGAAGGAGGATTCGATTTTGATGTCTGCTTCTGCAACGCCCAGTTGCTCAGCGACGATTTTCTTAACGCGTTGTTCGATATCCGACATGTTATGGCTCCAAAGTGTGTGTTACGGAAAGTGCGCGCATTTTATCAGGTTTGCGCGTCCGAATACTAATTTCGGTGTCTGCTGCTAATTCGACCGAAGCTGCTGCTAAAAGATGCGATTATAGACAAAAACGGCCGTTGAATCATGCCACAAACGCCCGCCCCGTCTAGCTTTCACATCAATTCATGTACATTCCACCGTTCACGTGCAGGGTCGTGCCCGTGATATAGGCCGCTTGCGGCGAGGCCAAAAAGGCTACCGCCGCTGCCACGTCTTCCGGTTTGCCCAGACGGGACAGGGGAATTTGCGTCAACAGGGCCGCGTGCTGCTCTTCGCTCAGCGCCTTGGTCATGTCGGTATCGATGAAGCCCGGCGCGATGCAGTTCACGGTAATGTTGCGGCTGCCGATTTCGCGCGCCAGGGCGCGGCTCATGCCCTCCACGCCAGCCTTGGCCGCCGCGTAATTCATTTGCCCCGGATTGCCCGACGACGCCACCACCGACGTGATATTAATGATACGCCCAGTTTTGGCTTTCATCATGCCACGCAGTACGGCGCGCGACAGGCGGCCGACGGCCGACAGGTTGGTGGAAATGACGCTGTCCCACTCTTCATCCTTCATGCGCATGGCCAGCTGGTCTTGCGTGATGCCCGCATTGTTGACCAGGATCGACAGGCTGCCGTAGGTTTTCTGCACTTCATCGACAACGGCCGCGCAGCGCGCCGCGTCGGTCACGTTCAGGACCAGGCCCTTGCCCGTCACGCCTTCGGCGGCCAGGTAATCGGTGATCGCTTGCGCGCCGCTTTCCGAGGTGGCGGTGCCGACGACGGTGGCGCCCTGCTTACCCAGTTCGGTGGCGATGGCGCGGCCGATGCCGCGCGAGGCGCCCGTGACCAGCACGACTTGATTTGCTAAATTCATGAGTATCCTTAAATGCAAGCGCGGCAGGCAAGCTGCCGCGATCTGATGTTTATTTGAGCTGCGTCAAAATACGTTCCAGCGATGCCTGGTCGACGATGGCGTCGCCCACGAGCACGGGATCGATGCGCTTGGCCAGGCCCATCAGGACCTTGCCCGGACCGCATTCGATCACTTGCGTGATACCGTCGGCGGCGACCTTTTGCATGGTTTCCACCCAGCGCACGGGGCTGGCCGCCTGGCGCACGAGCGCATCCTTGATGCCGGCAACATCGTTGACGATGGCCACGTCGACGTTGTTGATCAGGGCGATTTGCGGCGCCGAGAACGTCAAGCCGGCCATGTACTCGCGCAAGCGGTCCGATGCAGGCTTGAGCAGCGACGAGTGGAATGGCGCGGAGACGGGCAGCTTCATGGCGCGCTTGGCGCCCTTGGCCTTGGCCAGTTCGCAGGCGCGCTCGACTGCCGCCGTATGGCCGGCGATGACGACTTGTGCTGGCGCATTGAAATTGACGGGCTCGACCACCAGGGCCGGGTTTTCCGCCGCCGCTTCCGCACAGGCGGCGCGCACGTCGTCATCCGACAGGCCCAGTACGACAGCCATCGTGCCCTGCCCGACGGGCACGGCTTCCTGCATGGCTTGCGCGCGGAAACGCACGAGCGGCACGGCATCCTTGAACGAGATGACGCCGGCGGCGACCAGCGCCGAGTATTCACCGAGGCTGTGACCGGCCACGACCGTCGGCACCGGGCCGCCGGCCGCCAGCCAGGCGCGGTAGAAGGCCACGGCCGCCGTCAGCATTACCGGCTGCGTATTGGTAGTCAGGTCCAGCTCTTCCTTCGGACCTTCGGCGATCAGCTTGCCCAGGTCGAATTGCAGGGCATCCGACGCTTCGGCGACGGTGTGCGCAACCACGGGGTTGCCGGCGAAACCGTCGAGCATCGCAATCGCTTGCGAGCCTTGGCCTGGGAAAACAAATGCAAATTGTGTCATGTCGACTCCGTTTTTTTTACTATTTACTCAGAGAACCAAATGCAACTGCTGGGGTACGACCCAACGGGTCGGACCCCGAAATCAGCCTTCGGCCATCACATCTTTGCCAGCACGGCGCCCCAGGTAAAGCCGCCGCCCACGCCTTCCATCATGACGTTGTCGCCCTTCTTGACCCGGCCATCGCGCACGGCGATGTCGAGCGCCAGCGGGATCGAAGCGGCCGAGGTGTTGCCATGCTGATCGACGGTGACCACCATCTTTTCCAGAGGCAAGCCGAGTTTCTTGGCCGTGCTGTTCATGATGCGGATGTTCGCCTGGTGCGGGATCAGCCAGTCGATCTGGTCCGACGTCATGTTGGCGTGCTCCAGGGCTTCATGCGCGACTTTTTCCAGCACGGACACGGCCAGCTTGAAGACGGCCGGGCCATCCATGTACAGGAAGGCGCTGCCGTCGAGCGCGCCGCCAGCCAGGCTGCCCGGCACGCTGAGGATGTTCGAGTGGCGGCCGTCCGCGTGCAGCTTGGTGGCCAGGATGCCCGGCTCTTTTGACGCCGTCATGACGATGGCGCCGGCGCCGTCGCCGAACAGCACGCAGGTGCCGCGGTCGTCGAAATTGAGGATGCGCGAAAACACTTCGGCGCCGATCACCAGCACGTTCTTGTGCATGCCCGACTGGATGAAGCTGTCGGCCGTGGCCACCGCGTACACGAAACCGCTGCAGACGGCTTGCACGTCGACGGCGGCGCAGTTGTTCGTGATGCCCAATTTGTTTTGCACGATGCAGGCTGTGCTGGGGAAGCTGCCGAAGAAATCGGGAGTCGAGCTGGCGACGATGATCAGGTCGAGGTCGTTGCCGTTCAGGCCAGCCATTTCCAGGGCCTTCTTGGCCGCTTCCACGCCCAGGTCCGAGGAATTTTGCGTTGGCGCCGCGTAATGGCGCGCCGAGATGCCGCTGCGCGAGACGATCCATTCATCCGACGTCTCGATGCCCTTGGCGGCGAGCTGTTCGGTCAAGTCCTGGTTGGTGACGCGCTTCTCCGGCAAGTAGCTGCCGGTACCGATAATTTTGCTGTAAGTTTTGCTAAAAACAGTCATGCAAGTACCCGTCCACTAAATGGTAGAGCTTGTTGATGTAGGTTCATCCGGAACTGGCGTGCGGGGCATCAGCTCGGCGATCATGCTGGCCAAGTGCGCTTGCACGTCATTTTTTGCCGCATCGAAAGCGCGGCGCAAGGCCCATTCGAACGAATAGGCATCGGCGCTGCCATGGCTCTTGAAGACGAGACCACGCAAACCCAGCAGGCTGGCGCCGTTGTAACGTGAAGGATTCAAACGGTTGCCGATGGCTTTCAGGGCCCCGCGGGCGATCAGTGCGCCCAGCATGGTAATCGGATTGCGCTTGAATTCGGAAGTGAGCACGTCTTTCATGAAGCGCGCCAGACCTTCGATGGCTTTCAGGGTCACATTGCCGACAAAACCGTCGCAGACGACGATATCGGTCGTGCCCTTGAAGATATCATTGCCTTCCACGTTGCCGTAGAAGTTCAGCGCGCCACGCTCGTGGTCGGCCTGCAGCAGCTTCGAGGTGAGTTTTACCACTTCATTGCCCTTGATATCTTCCGTGCCCACGTTCAGCAAGCCAATCGTCGGGCGCTCGATACCTTCCATGGCGGAAACGAGCACGGAACCCATAATGGCGAACTGGTGCAAGTGATGCGGTTCGCAATCGACGTTCGCGCCCAGGTCCAGCATGTAGGTCGGGCCGTTCTTTTGATTCGGCAAGATGCTGCAGATGGCCGGGCGGTCGACGCCGGACATGGTTTTCAATACATAGCGCGACACGGCCATCAGGGCTGCCGTATTACCGGCGGAAACGGAGGCTTGCGCCACGCCGTTCTTGACCTGTTCGATGGCCACGCGCATGGAGGAATCCTTCTTGCGGCGCAGGGCCACTTCCAGGGGATCGTCCATGGTAACTTGTTCGGAGGCATGCAATACCGACAGGCGCGGATGCGTGTCGGCTTTATGTTTCTTCAGTTCGGCACGAATCACGTCTTCCAATCCAACAAGGATCAGTTCGGCTTCAGGCTCATGTTTTACGAAGGAAATTGCTGCGGGGATAGTGACTGAGGGACCGTGATCTCCGCCCATGCAGTCGATAGAAATTTTGATTGTCATTTGTGTTGATTCAATACCGCTGCGGGCGTGCGGCAAGATGTGAATCGGACTGGAGCATATGCAGGGTGCAGCATGTCATGCACAGGCCTGGACAGCGTGATTCAAAATGACGGGTGTGCAAGATGAATTGCAGCCGATAAAAAAGAAGAAGCGGCGCCACGCCGAATAACCACGCAACACCGCTTTCATCTTACCCAACAAAAACGTCGATTACTCGTCGTTTTTGGTCTTCAACACTTTACGGCCACGATAGAAGCCGTTAGGGCTGATATGGTGACGCATGTGTGTTTCGCCGGTAACTGGCTCGACGCTCAATTGCGGCGCGACCAGGAAGTCGTGCGAACGGTGCATGCCGCGCTTGGAAGGGGTTTTCTTGTTCTGTTGAACTGCCATGATGACTCCTAATACATAAGTTCTAAAATTTTAGCACAATCGATTGGCAAATACATGCGAATCGAGTATCCCAGCGGCAAAGACTACCCGAAAATAGCCCGGACCGACATCGTTTATTACAATTACATTTCACTACACTTGCCATACTCGATTACAACACGCGTTTGACACGTTCTTTGATGGGGAAAACCCCTTTACTACTTTATTCTGGCTTCAAGTCTTTCAGGGCCGCAAACGGCGACTTCTTTTCAGTCTTGAGAGCATCGAGCTGCGCCGTATCGGGGCAGACGTCGTGTTTGGGTACCTGCGGCAGGGCCAGCAAGGCTTCATCTTCGATCAGGGCCGCGGCATCCATGTTGCGGCTGCCGACGATCACGTCGATCGATTCATCGTTGATGATTTCTTCGATCTCGTCCGCGTGCTCGTCATCCTTGCCCAGCATCAGAGTGGTCGTCGAATCAATTACGTAAGCATACGGAGTCAGGCAGCGCTGGCAAACCAGCTGAACGGTGCCGTTGACCGACAAGGTCAGTTGTGGGTAGCCCAGCTTGCTGGTGCCGCCGACGATTTTCCAGGCGATCTCGCCGGAACTATCTGCACAATCCTTGGTCAACCGGGTCATTTCAGCGACAGGAGTTACACCCTCGCGGCTCCCGCTGATACGACAAAAATCAAAGGTGTCGATCACAAAAGCATTCATTGGTAGAAAATTTCCCCGGAAAACCTGCGATAATAACAGGGTTTTTAGCACAGAGTCAAAGGCTAAGCATCTTTTTTGACGCAATCATTGCCATCAACATGACATTTCATCAACACCGTCATGCCGCATGGAGCCTCAGTTGTGGGCTCTGCGCCTTGGAATTTGCGTGAAATTCCACTGACATCGACCAGCGCGGCCATGCCGGCCGCCATCCACTACAGAATGATACCAACTTCCGCCCCATCGCGCTTGATTCTTGCATCGAGTTCGACCTACCGCAAGGAATTGCTGCAACGCCTGCGCCTGCCCTTCGAGGTGGCCGTGCCCGATCTCGACGAAAGTCCCCTGCCAGGCGAAAGCCCCAGCGCCACGGCCCTGCGCCTGGCCCAGGCCAAGGCGCAAGCCGTGCTCGACCGCTATCCTGGCAGCCTCGTCATCGGCTCCGACCAGGTCGCCACACTCGATGGCGCCCAGATCGGCAAGCCCGGCAACCATGCGAATGCCCTGCTGCAACTGCAAACCATGCGCGGGCGCCAGACCGTGTTCCACACGGCACTGTGCCTGCTCGACGGCCGCCAGAGTCCGCCTGTAGCGCAAGTGGAAGACGTCCAGACCCTTGTCACCGTACGCGACTTGCCCGATGCCGAGCTGGACGCCTACCTGCGCATCGAGCAGCCATATGACTGCGCCGGCAGCGCCAAGAACGAAGGCCTGGGCATCGCCCTGCTCGAACGCATAGCCACCACCGACCCGACCGCCCTGACTGGCTTGCCGCTGATCGCCCTCACGGGCATGCTGCGCAAGGCGGGTGTGGCGTTTTTCACATTTTAATCACCCTGGGGTCAGACCCGACGGGGGAGTGCGTTCCAGTGGAGCGCACTCCGATCCCGAAGGGACTGACCCCGGCCAATACAAAGCTAACAATATGACCGGCACCCTGTACCTGATTCCCAACCACCTCGGCCTGTCCGACGGCGCAAGCGACCCGCTGGGCCACATCATTCCAGAGCAAGTGCGGCAGATCACGTCGCAGCTCGATTATTTCGTTGCGGAAAACGCCAAGACGGCGCGCGCCTTTTTGAAATTGATCGGCAATCAGCATCCGCTGGCCAAGCCGCTGCAGGAAATCACGATTTCCGAACTGAACGTCAATACCCCGGCGCAAGCGTTGGCCGGCTTGCTGGCGCCGCTGCTGGCGGGACGCGACGCGGGCCTCGTGTCGGAAGCAGGCGTGCCCGCCGTGGCCGACCCGGGTGCCGACCTCGTGCGCCTGGCGCATCAGCACGGCATTCAAGTGCGCCCGCTGGTGGGCCCGTCGTCGATCCTGCTGGCCGTGATGGCCAGCGGCTTGAACGGCCAGAGCTTCGCCTTCAACGGCTATCTGCCCACGGACGCCGCCCTGCGCGCCAAGCGCATCAAGGAACTGGAAAGCCGCTCGCGCAATGAAAAGCAGACCCAGCTGTTCATCGAAACGCCGTACCGCAACGCCGCCATGCTGGAAGCGCTCGTGGCGCAATGCACGCCATCGACGCTGATCTGCGTCGCCACCGACCTGAGCCTGGACACGGAAAGCGTGCAGACATGGAATGGCGGCCAGTGGAAAAAACAATTAGCCGCCGGCAAGGCGCCCGACTTCCACAAGAAACCGACCGTGTTCCTGTTGCTGGGACAGTAAACGACAAACGCCACGGAAATATTTGCCGTGGCGTTTGCTTTGCTTTGCCTCACTACGATAGTCACGACAATTGACAAAACCGTAGCGAGCGGAAGGGAGCGGTGGCTAAGAAGCGCAACCGTACTCTAGTACGGTGAGCATCGCAGGCCGCCTATACCGACGCGCAGTAGGTTTGGTCAGGTGTCTTCAGACGCGACGGGTGCCCGTGTTCTTCTGTCCGCCCTTGCCCGTTTCCAATACAAACTTCGCGCCATCGTCGCGGCCCAGCACCTTGACCAGGTACGGCATGACTTCGCGCAACATCGGCTCCAGGGTGTACGGCGGGTTCAAGATGAACATGCCGCTGCTGTGCAAGCCGAAACCGTCCGGCGACGGCGTGTTGACCGTCAGGGTCACGTGCAGCCAGTCCGAGCTGGGAAGCTGCTTGAGCTTGTCGGCGAACTGGCGCGATTCCATGCGCTGCAGCACCGGGTACCAGACGGCATACATGCCGGATGGGAAGCGCACGAGGGCGTCGGCCAGGGTATCCTTGACCTTGCGGTAATCCATCTTGTCTTCATACGGCGGGTCGATCAGCACCAGCGCGCGGCGCGATGGCGGCGGCAGCAGGGCTTTCAGGCTCTGGAAGCCGTCGGCCTTGGTGATGAGCACGCGCTTGCCGCGCACGGTCGGACGCTCGCCCTGGGCCAGCGCATGCGCCTCGACCTTGCGGAAATTGTCGGCCAGAATCTTTGCATCGGCTGGGTGCAGCTCGAACAGGCGCAGACGGTCTTGCTCGCGGCTGACCTTGTCGGCGCAGTAAGGCGAACCCGGGTAGTAGCGCATCTTGCCGCTCGGATTCATTTCCTTGATCAGCCTCATGTACTCGGCCAGCGAGGCCGGCAGGTCCGTGCGGTCCCACAGGGGCGCGATGCCCGTTTCGTACTCGGCATTTTTCGAGGCATAACCGCCGTCGAGCGCATACACGCCTGCGCCGGAGTGGGTATCGATATAACTATAGGCGGTATCTTTTTGATTCAGATATTGCAACAACTGAATCTGCACATAATGCTTCAACACATCGGCGTGATTACCCGCGTGAAAGGCGTGGCGGTAACTCAACATAAGCTGGCTAATTCCATAATAAAAATAAATAAAGGCGGGAGCGCTGACACCGGGCAGGGCATGAAAACAGACTGGAGGGGTCAGGCTGCGGGGCCAGGAAACAGCATGGACCAGCGTAATCAGCGCGCAATTACCAGCATTATCCACCAGAAAGGTAGATTGCATCAAAAAACACGGCTAAACAAGCCCATGCATTTCCGGGACTGGCATCGCCGGGCGCGGTAGAATACGCGCATCGGGCGCCCGCGCCCATCCGCCTACCAATAGAAACGACCATGCACAGCCTGACCCTCACGACCGATAACCGCGCCGACGTCGCGGCAACCCTGGCCGGCCAGCGCTGGACGGTGGCCTGCCTGTGCGCGCTGTGGTGCGGCACTTGCGGCAGCTACCGCGCCACGTTCGAGGAACTGGCCGCGCGCCACCCGGACACCGTCTTCGTCTGGATCGACATCGAAGACCAGGCCGACGTGGTGGGCGACCTCGACATCGACAACTTCCCCACCCTGCTGATACAGCGCGAAGACAACGTGGCCTTCTTCGGCACCGTGCTGCCCGACGGCGGCCTGGCGCACCGCATGGTGCAGGCGCAGCAGGCGCTCAGCGCCGAGGAACTGGCCGCGCTGGCCGGCAGCACGCAGGAACGGCGCGACTGGCAGCGCGACTGCAATCTGCGCCAGATGCTGGCCACCACCTTGGCCTGATCCACATCAAGCCAGGCGCAGCGGCAGGCTGCGCAGCCTTTTCCCCGTCAGACTGAACACGGCGTTGGCCACGGCCGGCGCAATCGGCGGCGTGCCCGGTTCGCCCACGCCTTCCGGATGCTCGGCGCTGGCGATGATGATGGTTTCCACCTCGGGCGTCTGCCCCATGCGCAGCACGGGATAGTCGTGGAAGTTGCCCTGCTCGACCCTCCCCTCCTTGAACGTGATCTCGCCGCCCAGCGCCGCCGACAGGCCGAACAGCACGGCCGACTCCATCTGCTGGGCGATGATGTTCGGATTGACGGCGATGCCGCAATCGATGGCGCACACGACGCGCTGCACGCGGATTTCGCCGTTTTCCACCGATACCTGCGCCACTTGCGCGACGATGCTGCCGAACGACTGGTGCAAGGCCACGCCATGCGCATGGCCGGGCGGAGGACTGCCCGCCCTGGCGACGGCCGCATTGAGCACGGCCAAATGGCGCGGATGCCGCACCAGCATGGCGCGGCGGAAGGCGATGCCGTCCTGCCCTGCCGCATGCGCCAGCTCGTCGATAAAGCTTTCCTTGAAGAACGCGTTGTGCGAATGCCCGACCGAGCGCCAGTAGCCGACCGGCACGGCACTGTCGGCGATCACGTGGGCGATGCGCTGGTTGGCGATTTCATACGGCATGTCGAATTCGCCTTCGGCCGTCGTCTTGTCCGGCCCCGCGCCGGGCAAGCCGAAATTGCGCTGCAGGTATTGATGCGTGATGGAGCCGCTGACGGATTTATTGTCCCAGGAAGCGATGCGGCCATGCTCATCGAGGCGGGCCGCAAAGCGCGCCAGCGCGGCGGGACGGTACATATCGTGCTTTGTGTCCTGTTCGCGCGTCCACACCAGCTGCACGGGCGCGCCATCGCACTGCAGCGCGATGGCCACGGCTTGCGCGACCATATCCACTTCCAGGCGGCGGCCGAAACCGCCACCGAGCAGCAGCACCTCGATGCTGACATCCTTCGCATCGACGCCGGCCACTTTCGCCGCCACGTCTACAGCGATGCCGGGTGCCTGCGTCGAGGCCCACAGCATCACCTTGCCATTTTTCACCTGCGCGGTGCAGTTGACGGGCTCCATGGCGGCATGCGCGAGGAACGGTGCGCGGTACTCGGCGCTGACCTGCCGCATGCCCTGCACGGCTTTACTTTCCACCTCGCCGCTGGCGTGATAGGCATAACCGGCTTCGCTGTCCAACAGGCGGGCAAATTCCGCGTAGACGTCGGCGCTGGACAAGTTCGCTTGCGGGCCAGCCTTCCACTGCGTCGGCAAGGCGGCCGCCGCCTGCTTCGCGCGCCACCAGGTGTCGGCCACCACGGCCGCGCACGAGACGCTGCGCTGCGCCAGCTGCGGCGTCAGGTCCAGCACTTTTTTCACGCCGGGCATGGCGAGTATGGGCGCCGCGTCGAACGCGGACAGGCTATCACCCAGGCGCGGCGGCAGATGCAGGGCCGCGTACAGCATGCCGGGCGGACGCGCATCGATGCCGAAACGCGCGCTGCCATTGACTTTCGATGGCGTATCGCGGCGCGGCGCCGGCTGGCCGATCAGTTTGAAATCCTTGGGCAGTTTCAGCACGGGCGTACCCGGATCGATAACGGCGGCGCGCTGCGCCAGGCTGGCGTAGCTGGCGCGCCGGCCGTCCGGATGCAGCACTTCACCGTCCTGCGTGCGGCACTGCGCGGCCGGCACCTGCCACAACGCGGCGGCGGCGCCTACCAGCATGGCACGCGCCGACGCACCCGCCTCGCGCATGGGGCCCCAGCCATCTTTCACGCTCGACGAGCCGCCCGTGACGATCACGCCCAGTTCGCGCGCCGCCTTGGCCACCGTCCACTGCGCCAGCGCCTTCAAGCGCCCCCGGTCGTCCGGATGGAAAGGCAGGCTGTCCTTGAGCATGGCGACATTGCCGAAGATTTTATCGTTCGGCGCCTGGATCAGTTTGACACTGGCCAGCGGCACGTCGAGTTCCTCGGCCACCAGCATCGGCAAGGCCGTATGCACGCCCTGCCCCATCTCGCTGCGCGGCATGGCCAGGGTCACCGTGCCATCCGTGCCGATGGCCAGCCAGCCGTTCAAGGCCACGGCGCCATCCTGAAGCGGCAGCGGCGCGCTGCCATGCAGGCGCTGGCGCGGCGGCAGCACGCCCCAGCCCAGCACCAGGGCACCCACGCCGGCCACGCCGAGGCCAAGGCCGCCGAGCAGGAAACGACGGCGCGACGGGGATGAGTGTGCGGCCATGGGCTGTCCTTTATAGTAGTGAGTGATCGATCCAGCGCTCCAGCATATCCTGTGCCAGCACCGGACGGCTATAAAAATAACCTTGCGCCAGCTTGCAGCCATGGCGCAGCAGGAAAGCGGCCTGCTCTTCCGTCTCCACGCCTTCGGCAATCACGGACAAATGCATGCTCTTGCCCAGCTGGATGATGGCAATCGCAATCGCCTCGTCGTTGACGTCCGTCGAGATATCCTTGATGAAGGAGCGGTCGATCTTCAAGGTTTGCACGGGCAGCTGTTTCAGATACGCAAGCGAGGAATAGCCGGTGCCGAAATCGTCGATGGCCAGGCCCACGCCGATGGCGTGCAAGTCGTTGATGAAACCGAGGGCGTCGCCCGTGTTCATGATGACGGATTCCGTCACTTCCAGCTGCAGGCGCTGCGGCTCGAGGCCCGTTTCCTTCAATATGGCGGCCACCATGCCGGCGATGCTGCCCCGCTCGAACTGTTTTACGGACAGGTTGACGGCCATCTTCGGCACGTGCAAGCCCTGCGCCTGCCAGCGCATCATCTGGCGGCACGCTTCGTCGAGCACCCATTTGCCCAGCTGGTTGATGAAACCGCTGTCCTCGGCCAGCGGGATGAAGCGCGCCGGCGGCACCAGGCCCAGTTCCGGGTGGTTCCAGCGCACCAGCGCCTCGACGCCGACCAGGCGGCCCGTGTCGATTTCCACCTGCGGCTGGTAATTGAGGAACATCTCGTTCTTTTCGATCGAGCGGCGCAAGAAGGTTTCCAGGCGCAGCCGCTCGACACCCTCGCCCGTCATCGACGGCGCATAGAAGCGGTAGCCATTGCGCCCGCGCGCCTTGGCCTGGTACATGGCCACGTCGGCATTGCGGATCAACATGTTCAAGTCCAGCGCATCGTCCGGATACAGGCTGATGCCCACGCTGCAGGTGACGAACAGTTCGTGGCCGGCCACCGTGAACGGCTGGTCGAACATGGTCATCAGCTTTTCCGCCACCTGCGTGGCGCCATACTCGCCATCGATGCGTTCGAGCAGGACGATGAATTCGTCGCCGCCCAGGCGCGCCAGGGTATCGCCTTCGCGCAGGCGGGCCGCCAGCTGGCCGGCCACCTTTTGCAGCAATTCGTCGCCCACATGGTGGCCCAGGGTGTCGTTGACGTTCTTGAAGCGGTCCAGGTCGATGAACAGCACGGCCAGCTGCTCCTGGTCGCGCGCGGCGCGCAGCAGCGCGTGCTGCAGGCGGTCGTGGAACAGCAGCCGGTTCGGCAGCGCCGTCAGCGGATCGTGGTGGGCCATGTGGTCGAGCTTTTCCTGCGATTCCTTGATCAGGGTGATGTCGCTGAACACGCCCACGTAATGGGTGGTGACGGCACGCGTGTCGCGCACGGCGCTGATGGTCAGCCATTCCAGGTACACCTCGCCGTTCTTGCGCCGGTTCCAGATCTCGCCGCGCCAGAAGCCCGAGACGGCCAGTTCATCCCACAAGGACTGGTAAAACGCGGCGTCGTGCCGCTCGGAACGCGTCAGCGACGCGTGCTGCCCCAGCGCCTCGACTTCGGCGTAACCGGTGATCTGCGTGAAGGCGGGATTGACGGTGACGATGATGCCATCGGCGTCGACCACCATCACGCCGTCGGCGATGTGTTCGAGCACGGTGGCCGATAAACGCAGTTTCTCCTCGGCTTCCTTGCGCGCCGTGATATCGGCATACACCCAGATGCTGCCTTCGTTGGGGCGCAGCGGATCGAGCGCGCAGCCGCTCACCAGCGCCCAGAACAGGCTGCCGTCGCGGCGCTTGTACTGGCGCTCCTCGCTGAAATCGCCACCCGCGGCCAGGGCCGGATACTGGCGCTCGCCCGCCTCTTCGAAGTCATACGAACTCGTAAACACGATGGCGGTGGAACTGCCCGTCATTTCGGCATGGCCGTAGCCGAACAGTTCCTCGCAGCGGCGGTTGACGGAAATGATGCGGCGGTGGCGCACGAACATCACGCCGAACATGACGTTGTCGAGGATGGCGCTCTGCTCCGTCAGCAGCGCTTCGATGCGCATCTCGTGGTGCTTGCGCTGGCTGATGTCGGCGATGATGCCGTCGATCCAGATGACGCCCTGCTCGCCCACCTGCGGCTGGCCATTCTCGGCCACCCAGCGCTCGATGCCGAAAGCGTCGACGATGCGGTATTCCAGCGCATACGGCCGTTCGTCGAGCACGGCCTGGCCGACGGCGCGGCGGTGCTCGCGGCGGTCTTCCGGGCAGATCAGGTCCGCCCAGGCATGCGTGGTGCCGCGCATGAACTGGCGCGCCGAATAGCCGGAAATGTCTTCGATGGCATCGCTGACGAAATCGATGGGCCCATCGGGCCGGTAGCGGAAGACGGCGCCCGGCACCTGCGTGACGATGGTGCGGAAACGCTCTTCGCGCTGGCCCACATCCTCGAACAGCTGGCCGATGGCCGCGCGCATTTGCTCGAGCTGGGCCGTCAGGCGGCCCAGTTCGTCATTGCTGTGCGAAGCCAGCGGCGTGTCGAAATCGCCGTGCGACAGGCGGTCGGAAAAGCGCGTCAGGCGGCGCAGGGGCTTCAACAGGCGGCGGTTCAGGAACAGCACGATCAGCGCCATCGACACAGCCAGCTGCGCGCCCAGCACGAAAATATACGACATCTGCTTTTCGCGCAGTTCCTGCTGGCTGCGCGCATCGTCCATCTCGACGACGACGTGGCCGATGCGTTCGCCGCGCACGAGGATGTCGCGCTCGGCGCGGTACAGATTGCCCACGGGCCGCTGCGGCGCCTGCAGGCTGATGAATTCCGTGTCGCCCTGCCCCAGCACTTTCACCAGCAGCACGGAACGGTCGCGCATCACCGACTCGACCAACGAGTGGGCCGATTCCGCATTCATGTTCCACAGCGACTCCTGCATGCCCAGCGCCAGGATGTCGACATTACGCTGCAAGGCTTCGTTCAGGCTGGTGCGCGCCGACTGGCGCTCATGCACGCCGACGAGCACATAGCTGCCGAAGATGGCGGGCACGACAAGGCCGCCAAATACCACCAGCAGCAGGGCGCCATAGATCGACGAACCGTACAGCACACGCAGGCTGGCGCGCAGGCGCTGGTAAGGTGAATTAAACATGCGGCAACAGGGCAACAGGGATCAGGCGGGCGATCATTGAACTTTACAGGGGAATTCGGGTGGTCAGGCGGGAAGAAACTTTTTTCAGGAGCAATTATGCATGGAAAAAGCGGGGTAAGTCACCAATAAACACGCGCCAGCGGCAACCTCATGTCATATAAACAGGGTTGAAAAACCACACGCTGACCGGCGCGCCCGGCCGGCGCCAGCAGAAAAACGCTTAGCTTGCTATCATCGCGCCACTTTACCTAGAGGAACCACCATGACCTTCTCCATCTACTCCGCTTCGATCCCCGTCTTCAAACAGATCCTGGGCAGCCTGGCCGCTATCCTGGACAAGGCGGAAACGCACGCGCAAGACAAGAAAATCGACCCGAACGCCCTGCTGCAATTCCGCTTGTTCCCGGACATGCTGCCGTTCGTGCGCCAGATCCAGATCGCCACCGACTTCGCCAAGGGCTGCGGCGCGCGCCTGGCCGGCGTGGCCGTGCCACCGTATGAAGACAGCGAGCAGAGCTTTGCCGAACTGAAAGCGCGCATCGTCAAAACCATCGCTTTCCTGGAAAGCCTGCCGCAAGCGGACATCGACGGCAGCGAAACGCGCGCCATCACCACCGGCAGCGGCGAAAAGACCAAACACTTCACGGGCCAGACCTATCTGTTCCACTACGCGCTGCCGCACTTCTTCTTCCACGCGACGACGGCGTACGACATCCTGCGCCATAACGGTATTGAAGTCGGCAAGAAAGATTTCATCGGCAGCTATTGATCCTTAGCTGTGAAAATGGGGTCAGTTCCTTCGGAATCGGAATGCTTCCCATTGGGAAACATTCCCCCGTCGGGTCTGACCCCAGCAGTTGCCGTTGGGTTAAATCAGGTATTCCTGCGCGGATACCCTTGCGCCAGTATCCTCACCCACACCACTTCCTTCTCTTCATCCGTCATCGACACCCAGTGGGCCACTTCCACCACAGTGCGGCCGCAGCCGCGGCAGATTTCATCGAAAGTCGTCGAGCACACGGCCACGCAGGGCGTGTCTGGACGCGGCGGCAATTCCTTGTCAGCCATCAGGATACCTTCGGCAGGCCGAGCTTTTCCCAGCCTTCGGTGCCCAGCGCTTCCAGGGTGGCGATATTCTTGTCGAAGATGTCCGACGCTTCCGGGAACGCCTCGACGGCGCGCTCGATGCTGTCTTCGCGCAGCAGGTGCAGCGTCGGGTATGGCGAGCGGTTCGTATAGTTGCCGATGTCATCCTCGAACGTTTCGGCAAACTGGTAGTTCGGGTGGAAGCTGGCCACTTGCAGCTCGCCGGCCAGGTGCATGTCTTCCACGGCCGCATCGGCCACGTCGAGAAACTCGTTGTAGTCGAGGAAATCGTTCAGAGTGTACGGGTGGATCAGCAAGGTCGTGTCGATCTGCTCGGGATCCGTGTCGGCCAGGGTTTGCAGCTCGTCCATCAGCATCGCCAGCAAATCTTCGGGATTGCTCGATTCGCACACCACATAGCGGATCTGCTTCTTGACGTGCACGGCCTTGGCAAACGGGCACAGGTTCAGGCCGATCACGGCCTTTTCCAACCAGGCAACAGTATTGGCGATGATGACGGCGTTGTCGTCGTCGTGGCGCGGCGGGGTGTTCATATACTTGACTCTCTATCAATAAAGCGGCCGACGGCTGAATGGCCGGCCAAAGCCAAATTGTACGCACTTTTGCGCAGCCTCATACCGGACGGCCGCCAGGCTTGCGCCATGACCCTGGCCATATATGCTATAACAGCGGCCGAATCGCACATCTGGCAAATTAAATTTGTAATAATTACATTATTAGCGACTGGAAACATCGCTATTGACGCCTATGTGCTGTCATCATGCTGACATAATTCTTGACTCCGGCATGTGGATATACGTACACTCGCAGCTTAATCATGGGTCTGTCCGATGTTTCTCCGACGACAACAATGGAACACTATGCACGAAAACTCCTTTAAATCTACCGTCCTGGCGGCGTTGGCCCTGGCGCTTGCGCCCGCCCTCAGCCAGGCGTACGAAGCCGGTGTTGAGAGCGATAACGCGCCAGTCGCCGCCACCACGCCCGCCCTGATCCCGATGACCGCCCAGGTCACGGCGAAACTCCCCACCCTCGACAACCGCCTGCAAAAGACCGATCGTCTGCTGAAAAACCTCAGTGACAATTCCGATCCGCTGCGCGAAGCCGACGTCTGGGGCCGCATCCGCAGCGGCTATGCGATTCCCGACATCAACAACCAGCTGGTAGCGAATCACGTCAACTGGTACGCCACCCGCCCCGACTACATCGCCCGCACGACGGCGCGCGCCTCGCGCTACATTTTCCACGTGGTGCAGGAACTGGAAAAACGCGGCATGCCGACGGAACTGGCATTGCTGCCGTTCATCGAGTCCGCCTTCAACCCGCAAGCGTTCTCGAGCGCCAATGCCGCCGGCATGTGGCAATTCGTGCCCGCCACGGGACGCGATTTCAACCTCAAGCAAAACATGTTCAAGGACGAGCGCCGCGGCGTGCTGGCCTCGACCGATGCGGCCCTCACGTACCTGCAGCGCCTGTATGACATGTTTGGCGACTGGCAACTGGCCCTGGCCGCCTACAACTGGGGCGAAGGCTCGGTGCAGCGCGCCATCAAGAAAAACCAGGCGCTGGGCAAGCCGACCGACTTCGAAAGCCTGGCCGACCTGATGCCGGCCGAAACACGCAACTACGTGCCGAAATTGCAAGCGGTGAAAAACATCATCGCCAATCCGGCCCAGTTCGGCCTGACCCTGCCCGTGGTCGACAACCAGCCCTACTTCACGGCCATCGACAAGACCAGCGACATCGACATCACCGTCGCCGCCCAGCTCGCCGAACTGTCGATGGATGAATTCAAGGCCTTGAATCCGCAATTTAACCGCCCCGTCATCATCGGTGGCGAAAAGACGAAGATTCTGCTGCCGCAGGAAAACGCCGCCAAGTTCACCACCAACCTGGCGCAATGGGGCCATGCCTTGTCGAGCTGGACCACGCACAAGATCACCAATGCGCGCGAACGCATCGAAACGCTGGCGTCGAAATTCGGCACCACGGCCGACGTGCTGCGCCAGGCTAACAATATTCCCCAGCGCACGCGTTTGCGCGCCGGCTCCACCATCCTCGTGCCGAAAACCTCGGCCACGATGAACAGCGACATCACCCAGGAAATCGCCGACAGCGCCACCATGCTGCTGGAAGCGGACCGTCCTGAACGGGTCGCCAAGGCCGTGCGCCGCGTTACCAAGGGCGGCAAGGTGCAAGCGGCGCCAATTTCCCTGGTGAAACCACGCATCCAGCGCGGCGGCGGTAACAGCCGAGCCAAGGCCCGTCACTGATCGCCTGATCCGTATAGATCCACCTCACCGGCCGCCACAGCTTTGCTGTCGCGGCCGGTTGCACATCCGCTTACCCGCCCACCTACCCAGACAGGAGTCGTCATGGCTTTCTTGCAAGGCAAAAAAATCCTCATCACGGGCTTGCTGTCGAACCGCTCCATCGCCTATGGCATCGCCAAGGCTTGCCACCGCGAAGGCGCCGCCCTCGCCTTCACGTATGTGGGCGAACGCTTCAAGGAGCGCATCACGGAATTTGCGGCGGAATTCGGCAGCGAACTGGTGTTCGACTGCGACGTGTCCAGCGATGAACAGATCAGCGCCGTCTTCAGCGACCTGGCGCGCCACTGGGATCAGTTGGACGGCCTGGTGCACGCCATCGGTTTTGCGCCGCGCGAGGCGATCGCCGGCGACTTCCTCGACGGCCTGTCGCGCGACAGCTTCCGCATCGCGCACGACATTTCCGCCTACAGTTTTCCCGCCATGGCCAAGGCCGCCCTGCCCCTGCTGCATCCGGGCGCGTCACTCCTGACCCTGACTTACCTGGGCGCCGTGCGTGCCGTACCCTACTACAACACCATGGGCCTGGCCAAGGCGTCGCTGGAAGCGTCCGTGCGCTACCTGGCCGAATCGCTGGGTCCGCGCGGCATCCGCGCCAACGGCATTTCCGCCGGCCCCATCAAGACCCTGGCCGCTTCCGGCATCAAGGATTTCAGTAAACTGCTGGGATTTGTGGCCGAACACGCCCCGCTGCGCCGCAATGTCACCATCGAAGAGGTCGGCAACACGGCCGCCTTTCTGCTGTCCGACCTGGCCTCGGGCATCACGGGCGAGATTACCTATGTCGATGGCGGCTTTTCGCAAGTGATGGCCGTCAATCCCGAAGTAGAGTGATGCGGTGATGGTCAAGTTTATCGGTTGTCACTTGACAACCTCGAAATATCGACCTGCATTGGAGGCATCGCATGGCGCGCTCCTCGCATCCCAAGAAAGAAATCGAAGCGGCGCTGCGTCACGCGGAAAGCCAGGGATGGCGAGTGGAAGTGGGCGGCAGCCATGCCTGGGGCAATATCTCGCCCCTACAATGACGACGGCTGCCGCTGTGGCGAATTCTGTATCGCCTGCATCTGGAGCACGCCGAAAAACCCGGGCAACCACGCGCGGGCGATCCGCCGGGTGGTCGATAATTGCACTTTCAACACACTGATGCACGACTGCATGCAACGCAAATCCAGAGGATAGCCATCATGGATTACATCTTCACTCTCAAGTACCGCCTGCCCGACCACGAACACGACCTCGACGCGCTGGCCGGGCGCCTGGGCAGCGGCGGTTGCGACGACGCCCTGGTCGGCATCGGGCAAGCGGGACGCCTGGCGCTGGAATTCACGCGCGAGGCCAGCAATGCCAACGCAGCCTTGCTGAGCGCCCTGGCCGACGTCAAGGCCATCGTGCCCGAGGCCGTGCTGGTCGAGGCTTCGCCCGACTTCGTGGGCCTGACCGACGTGGCGCAAGTGCTGGGCCTGCCCCGGCAAAACCTGCACAAGCTGATGAGCAAATACCGCCACAGCTTCCCCGTGCCCGTGCATGAAGGCAGCGCCACCATCTGGCACCTGGACGACGTACTGGCGTGGCTGCACGCAAAGGGAACGTATCAGCTGGAACGCAGCCTGGTCGAACTGGCGCAGGTCACCCGGCAAATCAATCTGGCCAGGGAAACGCGACAGGCGCCGCCGCTGCCCGCCGACATCGTGGCCATGCTCAACTGAACGTGCGAAAACTGCGTATTCCTACTGATTTCACATAGGAAACATGCGCAAAACGTGGTAGGACTTTCGTTTCTTCCCATTTAGCCCGTGCAAAACGGCGTCAAATACGGTATAGTGTCGTTGTGCGCTGCAATATGTTCCCTTGAAGCGATGGCAACACCGCAGTCATGCACTACAAACTTAGCAGCTTCGCAAGCCTTAGCGCATCCACAGGATGCCGCTTATAAAGCCCTCCCGCCTTGTGTGTCGCACCTGACACCGTCCCGGCGCAAAGCTTTTGTGCCGAAATTTCTTTCTAGTTGAGTCATTTCGTTTTGGTTGGCGTTGCTATTTTGCGTTCTGCTTTTTGCAAGAACGCTGATTTTTACGAAAGAAAAGAATGACATTTGAATCCTTAGGCCTGCATCCGTCCATCATCGCCGCACTGACCGAATCGGGCTACACCGCGCCAACCGCGGTACAGTCGCAAGCGATTCCAGCCGCGATCGAAGGCCGTGACCTGCTGGTCTCGTCGCAGACCGGTTCGGGCAAGACCGCAGCTTTCATGCTGCCGTCGCTGCACAAACTGGCCAGCGCCGAACAAAGCGCCGCCGGCAAGACGCCAAACCAGGAAATGCAAGCATCGCGCGCCCGCGGCGAGCGTCCACGTTTCAAGGCTGCCCAGCCAAAAATGCTGGTGCTGACGCCAACGCGCGAACTGGCCCTGCAAGTAACCACCAACACCGACAAGTACAGCACCGGCATCCGCCGCATCAAGGCTGTGTCGATTCTGGGCGGTATGCCTTACCCTAAACAGATGCAATTGCTGGCCAAGAATCCTGAGATTCTGGTCGCCACCCCTGGCCGTCTGATCGACCACATGGACTCGGGCAAGATCGACTTCTCGCAACTGGAAATCCTGGTGCTGGACGAAGCCGACCGCATGCTGGACATGGGTTTCATCGACGACATCGAAAAAATCGTGGAAGCGACGCCAGAAGGCCGTCAAACCATGCTGTTCTCGGCAACCTTGGACGGCGTCGTGGGTAACATGGCCCGCCGCATCACGAAGAATCCACTGGTCATCCAAGTGGCAAGCTCGAGCAACAAGCATGAAAACATCACCCAGCGCGTCCACTTCGTCGACGATCTGTCGCACAAGAATCGCCTGCTGGACCACCTGCTGCGCGACGAATCGCTGGACCAGGCTGTTGTGTTCACCGCCACCAAGCGTGACGCCGACACCATCGCCGACCGTCTGAACATCGCCGGTTTCTCGGCTGCCGCCTTGCACGGCGACATGCATCAGGGCGCGCGTAACCGCACCCTGGACGGCATGCGTCGCGGCCAGGTCAAAGTGCTGGTTGCCACCGACGTTGCCGCCCGCGGTATCGACGTGCCAACGATCACCCACGTGTTCAACTACGACCTGCCGAAGTTCCCGGAAGACTACGTCCACCGCATCGGCCGTACCGGCCGCGCTGGCCGCAATGGCCTGGCCATCTCGCTGGTGAACCACGCTGAAGGCATGAACGTCAAGCGCATCGAACGCTTCACCAAGCAATTGATCCCGGTCAATGTCATCGAAGGTTTCGAACCGAAGAAAACGGCATCGGCACCACGTTCGAGCGCCCGTCCAGGCGGCTGGAAACCAGGCGACAACCGTGGCGGCGCGAAGCCAGGCCAACGCACGTTCAGCAAGCCAGGCGCACCACGCAAGGACGGCGCTCCTAGCACCGGCGGCGGCTACAAGGGTTCCAACCCGCGCAGCACCGACGGCGCACGCCGCAGCTACGGCGACCGTTAATCACGGCGCCATGCCGCCAGCCGGCGGCAAGCAATAAAAAAAACGGCCACCAGATCGCTCTGGTGGCCGTTTTTTCATGTCCGCTGCCTTTATTTCTTCGACACCTTCTGGCGCGACAGCTTGCGCAGCTTTGCCTGCTCGAAGCGCGCGTGCTGCTCTGGCGTCTCGAGCACCAGCGGCGGCACGGCCACCGGCTTGCGGTTGGCATCCACGGCCACCATCGTGAAATAGCAGCTGTTGGCGTGGCGCACCAGGCGCTGCTGGATGTTTTCCGTCACCACGCGGATACCCACTTCCATCGACGTCGTGCCCGTGTAATTGATCGAGGCAAGGAACGTCACCAGTTCGCCCACGTGGATAGGCTGCAGGAACATCACCTGGTCCACCGACAAGGTCACCACATAGCTGCCCGAATAGCGGCTGGCGCAGGCGTAGGCGACACTGTCGAGGTATTTCAGGATAGTGCCGCCGTGCACGTTGCCGGAAAAGTTGGCCATATCGGGCGTCATCAGGACCGTCATCGTCAGTTCGTGGGCCGACCAGTTCATCGCGCTGTCCAAAGTGTTCTCCAAGGGGAAAATTAAAAGTGAGGGAAGATGTGAAAACCGGCCCCAGGGGCCGGTTGTGAGCCTTACAGGCCCAGGGTGTCGATGTCGGCCAGCGATTCGCGGCCCTTGTCGGAAATGTCGTGGCCTTCGCCTTCGGCGCGCGCCACGATGTGGGCTTTCTTGCCCAGGAAATACGCCACGTCCGTATCGAGCTTGGTCAGCGGATCGGTGGCGACAGCGCGCAAACCCATGATGCAGCGGCGCAGGAACAGCAGTTGTTGTGCTTTCTCGGTGATGGACAGACGGCCGTCGCGCGCATAGCTGAGCAGCTTCAGACCCGACAGGCGCTTGGCATTGCGGGCAACGCAAGCACTGGGGCGCTCGGTCTTGATGCCGCGTGCAACTTGCTCCAGCGCGTCATATTCATCGGTTGTTAATTTCTCGTTCTTCATTACTTTTCCATAAAAGGCCAGGTGTTCGGCCCCCATGGTACGCGCCCCGCTGCGCATCGGCAACAGGCAACGTGAATCTACCGCCGCCCGCCATGCGGCCAGGCGACGGAAACACGGGCGTGACGACCGTTATTTGTAGCTGCGCAGCAGCAGCCAGGCCAGGCCGCAACCAGCCACGGCGCCCGCCAGGGCCAGCGCCACGAGGTGTTTGCTGGTGATCACAGGCCGCCGGCCCAGGTAGATTTTGTTATGCAAGGAATTGCCCACGATGGTCTCCTGTACAAGAATTTTTATGATGTCTCATTATAAGAACAGAATCGTGACGGCCGCATGACACTCAGCAGTTGGAGCTTGATTTGTATCCGCTCGGCAACATTTATGCGCATTTTTGTTGTTTAAATGGCGTGCCTCTGGCGAGGCCCGCGCCTTCCATTTCCGATTGGAAATAAACATCGCGCGCGCCTGCCCGCCGCCCCCCATGGCGCGGCGCCACGGTCCGAGAACCGTTCAATGCATTTTCACGGGCGGTGGTGGCGGCGTTGGCTCCTCGACCGGCACGGGGTCGATGTGCGGCGGCGGTTCTGGCGGCGGCTTGAGGGGATCGCCTTCGGGCGGTGGCGGCATATCGGGTTCGGGCGTGCTGTGCGCACGCAGCGGGGCAAAGCGGAATTGTGGCTGCATGGTGGCCTCCTTTGCTCCACTGTAGCCGATACGGCCAAATCCTGGCGCCCGCCATTGGCCCGCTGCAGGGGAACTAAACGGCGTGGCGCCACTCCAACTTCGCAGGCATCCCCTCCAGCACGAGTGCAAGCGACCCCTATGGCGCGCAAGAAAATCCTCTTTATGGCCGAGGCAGTGACCCTGGCCCATGTTGGCCGTCCCCTGAGCCTGGCCCAGGGCCTGGACGAGGCAAAATACGAGGTGCATTTTGCCTGCGCCGATGGGTATGACTTTTGTTTCAAGCAAGCCCCGTTCCGCCGCTGGCGCATCGACAGTATTTCATCGCTGCAATTTCTGCAGGCGCTGGCGCACGGCAAGCCCGTGTATACGGAAAGCACCTTGCACGCGTATGTGGAAGACGACTTGCGCCTGCTCAATGCCGTCCAGCCCGACCTCGTGATCGGCGACTTCCGCCTGTCGCTGTCGGTCAGCGCGCGCCTGCAGCGCATTCCCTACATTACCGTCAGCAACGCCTACTGGAGTCCCTGGGTGCGCCAGCACTACACGGTGCCCAACCTGCCCCTGACGGGCGTGCTGCCCATCTGGCTGGCCGATCCCCTGTTCCGCCTGATCCGCCCGCTGGCCTTCGCTTCGCACGCCGTGCCCCTGAACCGCGTGCGCCGCCGCCATGGCTTGCCATCGCTGGGCAACGACCTGCGGCGCATCTATACGGATGCCGACCGCACCTTGTACGCGGATATTCCGCAACTGTTCCCGCCGCACGGCATGCCGTCCACGCACGACTACCTGGGTCCCATCATCTGGGCGCCGCCGCTCGACTTGCCGGACTGGTGGCAGCGCCCGGAACTGAGCAGCGGACGGCCCATCATCTATGTCACCCTGGGCAGTTCAGGCCAGGGGCAATTGCTGCCGCGCGTGCTGCGCGCGCTGGCGCCCTTGCCCGTCACCGTACTGGCGGCCACGGCCGGCACCATCCGCGTCGATGCCGTGCCGCCGAACGCCTATGTCGCGCCCTTTCTGCCGGGCGATGCGGCCGCCCGGCGCGCCAGCCTGGTGATCTGCAACGGCGGCAGCCCCACCAGCCAGCAAGCGCTGACGGCAGGCGTGCCCGTCATCGGCATCGCCGGCAACCTCGACCAATTTCTCAACATGCACGGCATCGTGGGTGCCGGCGCCGGCCTGCTGCTGCGCGCCGACCGCTTCCAGGAAACCGCTCTGCGCCATGCCGCCACGCGCATGCTCGACGATGGCCGGGCCAAGCTGGCGGCGCGCCAGCTGGCCACGGCCATGCGCGACTATGTGCCAGGGCAACGCTTGCTGCCCCATATGCACGCCCTGCTGGGCTCGTTGCCACAAGGCGGACAGCCTTGAAAGGCTGGCGTCGGTTTTTTTTACAGCGCATCCGGCAAAGCCTGCACCGCGTCAACAAAAGCACGCCAAGTCATTGATTTCAAAAGAACCTCATGCGTTGGCATGGAAGTCGCTAGGTACTGGCCATGAGCACCTGCCGACAGGTCTCAGGCAAGACTTCCAGACTCACTCAACCATGAGGTGAATACAATGAAACTCTCGAAACTGAAACTGCTCCCGGCCGCAGCGGCATTGGCCATGCTGTGCGCCGCCGGTAGCGCACAGGCGGGCGCCTACGGCTATTCGTACAACAACATCTTCGGCCTGGTGATCGCCGTGCCGACGGGCCAGATCACGGTAGCCAACAGCACCACGATCTCGCGCAGCACGGCCACCCTGAATGGCGTGAGCGTCATCAATGGCGGCGCCGGCTCGCTCGATGCCCCACGCGCCAACGTCGGCCCCGTCATCAAGGGCGAAAACGACTTCACGCAACAAGGCCCAGCAGGCAACTATTCACGCGGCGATGCGCAAATCGTCAGCACGCAGTTCCCTTCGTTCCCGCCAGGCTCCACCTCCACCCAGGCAGTGAACGTGGCCGAAGCCCACCTTGACGGGCCTGCCGGCACGGCCGATGCGTCCGGGCGCAACGGCTCGACCACGGGTTTCTCGGTCGATTTCGTCGTCGGCTCGCCCACGGCAACCCTGAGCTTCGACTTCCTGGCGTCGCCCTTCATGCAGGTCTTCCTGCAAAGCACGGTCGGGCAGCTGTCCACGGCCACGGCCAACTTGGTCGTCACCTTCACCATCACGGACGCGGCCGGCGCGACGGTATTCAACTGGACGCCGGACGGCGTGATCGGCTCGGGCATCTTCGGCGGCACGGAAAACGCCGATGGCGCCAACCTGAACACCAGCCTGGCGACCAATTTCCTCACGCGCGGCAATTTGTTCACCTACGACCCTTCCGGCTGCGGCACGCCCACGGGCACCGGTGTGGGCACAGCGTGCGGCAGCAACTTCAGCTCCGTCAGCAATGCTTTGACGGCCGGCAACTACACCTTGACCTTGAATGCGGTAGAAAGCGTGGACTTGGTGAAACAGGCGGCGACACCCGAACCGGGCACCTTGGCCTTGCTGGGCCTGGGCCTGGCCGGCCTGGGCTACGCCCGCCGCCGCAAAGTTGCCGCCTGAACCAGGCAACAGGGGGGGATTCACAGGCGAGGGAGTCTCCTCGCCTTTTTTTTATGTGGCAAGCCTGTCGGTTTTCCTTACAACGCGGCCGACCAGGAGATGAGGATTTCATGACTACATTTTTATGCACCCGACTTTCAACGGCCCTGCTAGCCTTGCTGTTGCTGGCCAGCAGCGGCACCGCCAGCGCCGCCGCCTACGGCTATTCCTACACCAGCGTCTTTGGCCTGGTCATCAGCAATCCCACCGGTTCCACCACCTTGATCAGCAATATCGACCTGTCGCGCACCACCGCCACGCTCAACGGCAGCAGCGTCATCAACGGTGGCAGCAATGAGATCGACGCGCCGCAAGCGACACGCGGCGCCGTCACCAAAGGGCAAAACGATTTTACCCAGCAAGGCATGGGCAACGCCGCGTATGCGCGCGGCGAGGCGCAAATCATCACTTCGCAAATTCCCCCGTTCCCGCCGGGCTCGACCAGTACGCATACGGTGAATGCGGCGGAAACCTTCCTGACGGGCGGCGGCAGCGCCGGCGCCTCGGGACGCAACGGTTCGAGCACGGCCCTGTCCATCAATTTCGTCGTCGGCCAGCCGGGCGCAACCCTGGCCTTCGACTTCCAGGCCCTGCCCTTCATGCAGCTGTACCTGGACGCGCTGGCCGGCACGGGCTCGGCGGCCACGACGAATATGGCGATGACGTTCAGCATCATCGATGACAATGGCCAGATCGTCTTCAACTGGGCGCCCGACGGCAGCCTGGGCTCCGGCATCCTGGGCGGCACGGAACTGGCCGACGCCGCCAACCTCAATACGGGCTACGCGCAAACGCCGCTCACCAGCGGCAGCGTATTCACGTACGACCCCAGCGGCTGCGGCGCGCCCACGGGCACGGGCACCGGCAAGACCTGCGGCGGGCAATATGGCGCCATCACGGACAACCTGGTGGCGGGCAACTATACCCTCGTGCTGAACATGCTGAACAGTTCCGAACTGGCCTACGTGCTAGGCGTCACGCCAGTGGCGCTGCCCGGCACCTTGCCGCTGCTGGCGGCGGGCCTGGCAGCGCTGGCGTGCCTGGCGCCACGACGCCGGCACCGGCGCTGATGCTGACGCCGTGGCGCGCACGGCGTCACGCGCGCTACTGCCCCGTTGTGGGCGCCACCAGCAATTCTTGCAGCGGACGGCGCAAGGAGCGTGCACTGGCCGCCGGCCCCGCACCGATGCGTCCGAGGAACACGGCCCGTTCGACCGCCGCCGCCCCCAGCACGCCCTGGCATTGCACGGCCAGTTCCTGCGCCATTTCCTGCATGCCATCGGTGCGCGAAAAGGTGCGCCGCTCGCGCACATAGCGGGCAAAGATCAGCGGCGTCAGTTCCGGCTGCAATTGCAGTCCCAGCTGCGTGGCCGTCAGCCAGAAGCGCTGCATGGCACGGCCGGCCGCCACGTAATCGTCGATATGGCGCGGCGGCGCATCGGCCAGCAGCGCGAAATGCGCGGCGCAATACAGGCCCGGCAGCAAGTCCATCTGCAGCCGCGGGGCAATGGTGCCGCCCAGCCAGGTATTGAAAAAATCCACGCGGCGCCAGCTGTGCATGACCCAGCGCATCAGGCGCGCCGTCATCGCATCGACGCCGAGCGCCTGCTCCGGGATGCGGTCGTTACTGAAGCGCGCGCCCCATTCGATCACGTCGCGGTGCACCTTGTGCGCTTCGGGCATGGTCAGGCGCAGCTTTGCATTGTCGAACATCAGCCGCGCGCAGGCCAGCCGCGCGCGCCCGCCCTCGAACCACTGCACGCCATAGCCGGACGGCAAGCTGGCCGCCAGCGCCGCCTTTTCGCTGGCGCGCAGGCTGCGCGTGCTGAGCCGCCGCCGCTGCACGCTGCGCTGCGGCAGGAAGGCCGCCAGCGGATCGGGCAGCATGCCGGGGCTGTCGATCAGGTGCACATCGAAGGTGGGCAAGGTATCGGGCATGGACAGGCGCCGGCGCGCTTCCATGCGCAAGCCGTGACAGCTGGCCGCCAGCGCCATGCTTTCAAGCAAGGCGCCCAGCGACAGCTGGCTGGGATGGCCGTCGAGGTCGTACACGCAGTGGCTGCGCGTATCGAAACCATGCACGACCACGTGCCGCGGGTCCACGACTTCAAAGCGCCACGGCTGCGTGTTGTCGCCGCTGGGCGCCCAGCGCGCCTGGTCGAGGATGTTTTCCAGCACGGGATCGTTCAACAGTGCTTGCGCCATTTATGCCCCCTGCGCGGCGCGACGCCGCTTGATGATGGCCATCGTCAGGCGCTGCAGCGGATGACGGTTGCCGCCGGGACGCCAGGTATGCACGAGCTTGTTGCGGTAGGCGTCGAAATGCACGCCGTGCGGCGCCGCCATCACCTTGCCGCGTTTTAACAGAATTTTCAAGGCTTCCGTGGCGGCCGCGCCCGCGCACAGCTGGCAGCCCATGATGGTCGACGGCCCGCGCCGCTCCTTCAGGTTGATGGCGGACGGGTCGACCAGGTAGGGGCCGTGCAAGCCGGCCGGCGCCAGCCCGACGAGAAAGCGCAGCGCTTTTTCTTCTTCGGGCAAGTCGCCCCAGCCAAAATACTCTTCGAACGTCATGCCGCCCGGCATGAAGCTGAGCACGGCCGTGCCCATGCCCAGCGGCGCGGCCGTGATGGCGGGAATGCCCAGGCGGGCGCACGTGGCGAAAGTGGCCTGGCGCGCGGGAAAAGCGAAGAAATCCAGGCCGTCCACATACAGGTCGACACCGGCAAAGAACTCGGCCAGGTTGCTGTCGTGTATGCCGTCGGGAAACTGCTTGATGTCGAGTTCGGGATTGATGTCGCGCGCCATCTGCGCCAGCACGGCCACCTTGGGCTGGCCCAGGGTGGAGACCATGGCGCCGGCCTGGCGGTTGAAGTTGGCGATATCGAAGGTATCGAAATCGGCGATGTGGAAAGCGCCGATGCCCAGCCGCGCCAGGGTCAGCAAGTGCACGCCGCCGACACCACCCATGCCGGCAATGGCCACGCGCTTGCCGCGCAAGCTGTTTTGCTCCGCCTGCGTGACCCAGCCCAGGTTGCGGGCAAATGCCGCGTGATAGGAAAAACCATCTGTCATGCTCACCTCTACTATGCGTCCGCTAAGGGCCAAGAAGAATTTGACAGATGGTCAGGCGATAAGTTCCCGCTATGACGAAAACTTAGCGGGCCAGCCGGCGCTGGGCCGCCTGCGTCGGGCGCGGCGCCCCTGCCACTGCGCCCACCTTGAACACGCTGACGATCTGCGCCAGCCCGGCCGCCTGCTCGTTCATCGCCTGCGCCGCCGCCGACGCCTGCTCGACGAGGGCCGAGTTTTGCTGCGTCATGTTATCCATCTCGACGATGGCCTGGTTGATCTGCTCGATGCCGGCACTTTGCTCGGCGCTGGCCGAGGAAATCTCGGCCACGATATCGGTCACGTGCTGCACACTGGAAACGACTTTTTCCATCGTCTCGCCCGCCAGCGCCACAAGTTTTTCACCGGCACCCACTTGCTCGGCAGAACTGTCGATCAATTGCTTGATCTCCTTGGCGGCCGCGGCCGAACGCTGCGCCAGGTTGCGCACCTCGCTGGCCACGACGGCGAAACCACGGCCCTGCTCGCCCGCGCGCGCCGCTTCCACGGCCGCGTTCAGCGCCAGGATGTTCGTCTGGAAGGCGATGCCGTCGATGACGGCGATGATGTCGCCAATCTTTTTCGACGAGGCATTGATGGCGCCCATGGTGTCGACCACCTGGCTCACCACGCCGCCCGCCTGGCTCGCTACTTGCGAGGCGGAAATGGCCAACTGGTTGGCCTGGCGCGCATTGTCCGCATTCTGGCGCACGGTCGAGGTCATTTCTTCCATGGTCGACGCCGTTTCTTCCAGCGATCCCGCCTGCTGCTCCGTGCGCGCCGACAAGTCGTGGTTGCCCGAGGCGATCTCGCCCGACGCCGTGGAAATCGATTCCGCATCGGTGCGCACCTGGCTCACCAGATGGGCCAGGTTGTCGCGCATGGCCTTGATCGCCATCAGCAAACTGGACGTGTCACCGGGGCGCGTATCGATGTGCGTGGTCAGGTCGCCCTGGGCGATTTGCGCCACGATGGCCGCTGCATAGTCGGGTTCGCCGCCGAGCTGGGCCAGGATGCGGCGCAGCATCAGGGCCGCCAAGGCGCCCACCACCAGCATCAGCGCCCCGCCGATGGCCAGCAGCACGCCCGCCTGGGCCCAGAATTTGTGGTTGATGTCATCGATATACGTGCCCGTGCCGATCAGCCAGTCCCACGGCGCAAATTTCACCACGGCATACATCTTTGCCACAGGGTCGGGCACGCCGGGGCGCGTGCCGTCCGCCTGCACGAGGCCGATGCGGCTGGCAGCCAGGGCCACGCGGTAGCGGTCACCCGACTGCTTCATGTTCTTTTGCGGCACGCCGATGCGCGAGGCATTCGGATGCACGTACAACAAGTCCGTGCTGAAATCGCGCACGAAATAATACATCTCGTCCTTGGCGAAGCTGCCGATGGCCAGCTTGGCCTGCTGCTGGGCCTGCTCACGTGTGAGCTTGCCCGATTGTTCCAGCGCATAGGCCTTTTCCACGGACGCGTTGGCCAGCTCCACCAGCACCGTCAATTGCTCGACCCTTTCCGCCATCATGGTCTGGCGCAAGGAATACAGGGAAAATGAAGCGATGAGGACGATGCCCAGCAAGGTGCTGAAACACAGGAGGAGAATGCGCGAACGGAGTGTCATGGGTGCCTGGAAATAAATAGGAGAATTAATTGCCCAATGGAAATCTTTTCAGAAAAGCAAAACGGGCGGCGCTACCGGGCTGTGCCCGGCAGGCACCGCCCGCTGTAAGTTACTGTTGAAGGTCAGGCCAAGGCTTCCTTGGCCGCCTCTTCCGGCGTCAAACCGTCGTAGAATTGGTCGGTAAACCACTCGACCTGCTCTTCGATGTGGTCCTGCGCCTGCGCCACGGTGGCGCCGCCAGCCACGAGGAAGCCTTCGACCTCGATACACCAGTTGATCAACTCCAGGGTTTCCGGATCGAGCTCTTCTTTCTTAGCCATCGTATTTCCTTGCTTGTTAAATTGCGATATCACATCAATAAGCGGCAGTTTAACAGCTTCGCCACGCTGCCGCCCATGCAGATCAAACACGAGGGTTACTTGGCTGCAACGTTTTTGCGTTCCGGATACAGCACCACCTGCACATAATTGTGCATGTCCAGGTAGCGTTGCGCCGCCAGCTTGACGGCTTGCGGCGTGATGGCGCGCACGCGCTGTTCGTAGCGCAGGATGTGCGCGGGGTCGCGCCCTTGGGTCACGGAACCCATCAACTGACTCATCCAGTAGCGGTTTTCGCGCAGCGACTTTTGCTGGCGCGTGATCCAGTTCAGCTTGACCTTTTCCAGGTCGGCCGCCGATGGCCCGTCCGTCTTCATCTTGTTGATTTCGGCAAAGGCGGCGGCGATCACCTTGTCCACGTTTTCGGGTCCCGTCGGCAAGTTCAAGGCCACCGAATAATGGCCATACGGATGCTGGCCCATCGAGGTTTCAAAGCCGCCGCCATAGATCATGCTCATCTTTTCGCGCAGCACTTCGATGACTTTCAGGTTCAGCACTTCGCCCAGCGCTTGCAAGGTCAGCTTTTGCTCGTCCGAATACGCCACGTCGCCATTGAAGGTGATGGAAATCGTGCTCTTGGGCTCGCTGCCCATGTAGATGTCCTTCTTGACGACCCCGGTCACCGGGCGCATGCCCACGTCGCGGTAGGCATGCGGCACGTCGCCCACGGGCAAGGTGCCCAGGTAGCTGGCGATCAGCGGCTTGATCTTGTCAAGCTCGAAGCTGCCCGCGAAGATGAAGGTCATGCCGCGCGCGCTGGAAAAGCGCTGGCGGAAGATGTCCAGCGAACGGTCCAGGCCCACCTTGTCGAAGTCGGCCACGCGCGGCACGCCGTCGACGCGCGGATTGTCGCCAAACATGGCGTGCTGGATGGCGTCGTAAAACACGGCTTCCGGCTGCGCCATGCTGTTTTTCGCCAGGTCCTGCTGCTTGCCGATGAAAGACTGGTACAGGCCAGCATCCTTGCGTACGTCATTGAAATACAAATACACCAGTTGCAGCATGGCTTCCACGTCGGCGCTGCTGGCCGAGCCGCCAAAACCTTCGCTCAGCTCGCCCAGCGACGCGCCGACATTGACCGTCTTGCCGGCCAACACTTTTTGCAAGTCCAGCGGCGCCAGGTCTTTCAAGCCCATGCTGCCGACCACGGCGCTGGCATAGCGGGCGTTGTAGATGTCGGCGTCGCCAAACAGCGACTGGCCGCCGAAACGCGTCGAGCCCATCAGCACCTGGTCATTCTTGAAGTCCGTCGGTTTCAGCAGCACGCGCACGCCATTGCCCAGGGTCAATTCCGTCACGCCGATGGCGCTGTTCAACTTTTCCGAGACGATGCTGCCGCCGGCCGGCGGGCCATCCATCAGCTTGCTGGCAAGGACTTTTTCCGTGCGCGGCTCGACCTTCTGCTGCTCGGCCTTCGCCACGGCGTCGAGCAATTGCTGCTGCGTCGGGACGCTGGCGCCCGCTTTCGGCTCGGCGCCCATGAAGACGACCAGTTTCTTTTGCTGGTCGGGAATCACCTTGGCCACCGTCTCGTTGATTTCCTGCAAGGTTACCTGTGGCAAGAGCTCCTGCGCGTACAGCAATTCATTGGCGATGCCGGGGATGGCTTCCTGTTCCAGGAAGTTGCGCGAATACTCGGCCACGAAACCGGCCGAATCGGATTTGTCGCGTTCGCTGTATGCGCGCTCGTAATTGCGCAGCATGTCCTTGCGCGCGCGGTCCAGTTCATCCTGGCTGAAACCGAAGCGGCGCGCCCGCTCATCTTCCTGCACCAGCGCATCGACGGCCGGCTGCACGCCGCCCTTGCCCAGCAAGGCATACGCGCTGAACGATTCATAGCCGCGCACCAGCTTGCCCATGCTGCTGCCGCCCTGGATGAACGGGGGATTGGCTTGCTGCGTCAATTCCTGCATGCGCGCGCTGAGCATTTGGCCATACAGGTTTTCGATCATCTGGCGGCGGTAGTCGGCAATGGTGACAGGCTCCTGCGCGGCGCGGATCGGATAGCGAATGAAGACACTGTCGTCCGGCGCTTCCTTGTCCGTGATCACCAGCGCTTCCGTCTGCGAGCGCTGCGGCACTTCCGCGTACAGGCGCGGACGCGGTTTTGCGGGGTTTTTCAGCTTGCCGAAATGCTGGCGGATCAGCTTTTCAGCCTGTTTCGGCTCCACATCACCGACCACCATCACGGCCATCAGGTCGGGACGGTACCAGTCTTTATAGAAACGCTTGATGGCTTCCGGCTTGAACGTTTTCAGCACGGATTCCTTGCCGATCGGCATGCGTTCCGCGTAGCGCGAACCGTTCAGCAGCTTCGGATACAGCACCTTGTTCATGCGGTCGCTGGCGCCCTTGCCCAGACGCGCCTCTTCCAGCACGATGCCGCGCTCGCTGTTGATGTCGGCCGGGTTGAATTTCAAGCCATGCGCCCAGTCTTCCAGCACGAGAAAACCTTTTTCCAGGTTTTCCTTCTTGTTCGTCGGAATCGGCAGCACGTAGACGGTTTCATCGAAACTCGTGTAGGCGTTCAAGTCGGCACCGAACTTCACGCCGATCGATTGCAGATACGAAATCAGCTCATTGCGCTTGAAATGCGTGGAGCCATTGAAGGCCATGTGTTCCGTGAAATGGGCCAGGCCTTGCTGGTCGTCATCTTCGAGGATGGAACCGGCTTTCACCACCAGGCGCAATTCCACTTTCTGCGCGGGACGGGCATTTTTCTTGATGTAATAGGTCAAGCCGTTCGGCAGTTTGCCAACGGTAACTTCTGGCGCCAGCGGCAGGGGATCGCTCAAACGGATTTCCGCCTGGGCCATGCAGGCGCACGCCAGCAAGACGGCGCCCGAGATCAGGCGTAATTTACTCAGCTTCATGTATTCTCAACGGTAAGATTCAGTAAGCGTACCTTACACTGAAATCCTGTTTCCGCCATTAAAAACAGCTTAGGAAAAACTGCTTCCCCCAGGCAACTTTGCCGAATAACAAACTCAGCAGTGCCCTGCCCCTTTTTTTCAATTGTGCTAAAGTATTGCCGCCGGTCATGTGGACCGGCACAACAATACGTCTTCGGGGCGGGGTGCGATTCCCCACCGGCGGTAAGACCGGCAACGGTCAAGCCCGCGAGCGCCTGTCCAACTCCGTTTGGCAGGGTCAGCAGATCTAGTGTGAACCTAGAGCCGACGGTATAGTCCGGATGAAAGAAGATGTGCAGTAAACGCGATGTCCGCTCGACCTGTCGATGCGGCCGGCTGCGTCTATTCGCTTGCCCTGCAGCGTTTTTCGCCTATGCGAGGAGCGTTTCACCATGTTAGTCAACAGCTATACCCTGCTTTCCAACGACCTCGAAGGTCGCATCCAATCCGCCCTGGCCGCCATGCGCGCCGGCATCCCCGTCATCCTGCTCGACGATTTCGACCGTGAAAACGAAGCCGACCTGATCCTGTCTGCCGAAAAACTCACGCACGAAACCATGGCACTCTTGATCCGCGAATGCAGCGGCATCGTCTGCCTGTGCCTGCCGACTGACGTCGTCAGCGCCTTGGAATTGCCGCCCATGTCGTCCGACAATGGCAGCCGCTACGGTACGCCATTTACCGTCTCCATCGAGGCGCGCGACGGCGTCACAACGGGCGTGTCGGCTGCCGACAGGGTTACCACCATCCGCGCCGCCATCGCGCCGAACGCCAAGCCCGCCGACCTGGTGCGCCCCGGCCACGTCTTCCCCTTGCGTGCCGCGCCCGGTGGCGTGCTCGAGCGCCGTGGCCACACGGAAGGCTCCGTCGACCTGTCGCGCATGGCGGGCCTGAACCCGGCCGCCGTGCTATGCGAGCTGATGAATCCGGACGGCACCATGATGCGCGGCGACGATATCGAACGCTTCGCCGAACTGCATGGCATGCCGATCCTCACCATCGAAGAACTGGTGGAGTGGCGCAGCACGCGCGAGCAATAAACTGTCAGGCGGCGACGGTCTTCGGCAGATGTACGTGCCGGTAGACCAGGCCCGCCGCCAGGCCATACGCGACGGCAATCGTCGCGTAGGCCAGCGGCAAGCGCAGCGACCAGTCCTGCACCATGTGCAGGATGCTGCCGATCAAGGCCACGCCCACGAGCGCGCCGATTTGCCGGTTCGCATTCAGGGCGGCCGCCGCGCTGTTCGCATGCTGCTTGCCGGCCACCCGCATCACGGTGGCCGTCATGGCGGGAATGGCGATGCCGATGGCCACGTTCATGACAGCCGTGCCCAGCGCCAGCAGCGCAAACGGCGTGCCCGGACGCAAGCCCATCAGCAACAGTGCCATGACGGCGCCTACCAGCAAGCCAGCCAGCATGGGCAAGCGCGTGCCATGACGGGCCGCAATGCTTCCCGCCATGAAATTGCCTACCGTATAGGCCGCCATCATGGGCAGCAGGCGCAAGCCCGACTGCAAGGCGTCGGCGCCGCCCGACTGCTGCAGGAACAGGCTCAATAAGAACAGCTGGCCGAAGACGCAGAAATTGATCAAGAAACCCACGCCATTGGCCGCGCCAAAGCTGCTGCTGTGAAACAGTGCGCGCGGCAACAGCGGATGGCTGCCGCTGCGCTCGCGCCGCAGCAACTGTCCAGCCGACAGCACCGTCAGCGCCACCGCCGCCAGCACACCGGGCGACAGCCAGCCCAGCACAGGCCCTTCGATCAGCACGAAACTGAGGCCCGCCAGCGCCGCCACGCCCAGCGCATGGCTGAGCAGCGACAGATCGCGTGGCTGGCGCGCTGGCGCGGCCAGCAGCATTTGCGCCATGACGATGGCCAGCACGCCCAGCGGCACGTTCACCCAGAACACGCTGCGCCAGCCGAACTGGTGCACGAGGATGCCGCCGATCAATGGACCGGATGCACCGGCCACACCCACCAGCGCCGACCACGCGCCCAGCATGCGCGTGCGCTCGCGCTCGTCGTCAAAGCTGTGCGTCAGCAGGCTGAGCGAACTGGGCATGAACAGGGCCGCGCCCGCGCCCTGCAGCAGGCGCGCCGCCGTCAAGAAATGCCCGTCGGGCGCGGCGCCGCACAGGATCGAGCCGAGCAGGAAGACACCGAGGCCGCCCTGGTACACGGCTTTCGGTCCGTAGCGGTCGGCCAGCGCGCCGCCGGCCAGCAGCAGCGCGGCAAACGTCAGGGTGTAGCCGTCGACCACCCAGACCAGGCCCGTCAACGGTATGGCCAGGTCCAGCGCGATATCGGACAGGGCCACGTTGACGGCCGTGACGTCGATCATCGCCATGACGAAGCCAAAGGCCAGGGTCAGCAGGAGCGGTATGGGGGCAGACATAATATTCCTTGCAGTGACAGCGGGGCAGCCATTATGCGAGCGTTGCGTGATGCAGTAAACAGGCATAAAATCGGCACCTTGATGCAGAAATGCATCGCCAATCACAAGGAAACGGATGGACTGGGATAACGCGCGCATCTTTCTCGCCATCGGCCGTGCCGGCACCCTGCGCGGCGCGGCCGCCCTGCTGCGCATCGACCAGGCCACGTGCGGGCGCCGCCTGGCCGCGCTGGAAAGCTCGCTGGGCGCCACCCTGTTCCTGCGCACGCCGTCGGGCTACGTGCCCACGCCGGCCGGCGAGCTGGCGCTCACGGCCGCCGAAGCGATGGAGCGGGCGGCCGACAAGCTGCAGCGCGAGATGCAGGGCGTCGACAACCGTTTAAGCGGCCTGGTGCGCGTGGCCACCACGGACACCATGGCCAGCCATTTCGTCATCCGCGCCATGCAGCAGCTGCACGCGGCCCACCCGGACATCCGCATCGTGCTCAATGTGGCGCCGGCGCTGGCCAGCCTGACGCGGCGCGAAGCGGACCTGGCCGTGCGCGGCGTGCGCCCCACCGATCCGGACCTGATCTCGCGCCACCTCGTCAAGCGCAGCCTGGGCCTGTATGCGTCGAAAAGCTACCTGGCCGAACGGGGCGAGCCCGTGCGCGGCACGGCGCTGGCCGGCCACGACATCGTCATCTACCACCATTCCGTGACGCCGCGCCATGGCGAGAAAATCGCCGGCGAATCCGTCGCCAACGCCCGGGTCGCCATGGAAGTGAACTCGGCGGCGATGCTGCAGGAAGCCACGCGCGCGGGCCTGGGCGTGGCCGAGCTGGCCACCCACCTGGGCGACATCGACCCGCAACTCGTGCGCATCTGGCCCGAGCGGGCGGAAGCGTATGACGTGTGGCTGGTCATGCATGCGGACCTGAACCGTTCTGCCCGCGTGCGGGCGGCGGCCGACGCGATTATCCACAGCGTCGCCAGCGTGGCCGGTCAATAAAGGGCCTGCCGTGCACGGCTGCACAATCGCTTGTATCGAACGCATCCAATGTTAAGATGCCATGATGACCCTATCCGTCTCCCTCATCATCAGCCTGCGCCGCCTGCACCGGGCCACCATGGCCTGGCTGGTCAGCTGGTGGCGCATGCTGCATTTCGCCATCCTCGTGTTTTCGCTGGCCCTGTCGCCATCGAGCTATAACCGCGACAACCGCCCCATCCTCGCGCACCGACTCGTGACGAACACGGCGCCCAATCTCGTGTGGTTCAGCGTCGCCTGCGCGCTCGTCAGCCTGGTGCTGATACGCATCGTCGTCGTCAGCGCGCAAAGCTACGGCCTGTCGCGCTATGCGCTGGAAATGGTCGTGCGCGTGCTGGTGCTGGAATTGATACCGCTGACGGCCGCCCTGTTCGTCGCACTGCGCCTGACCCTGCCCGACGGCATTGCGTTCGCACAAATGCGCTCGTCCGGCATGCTTGAGAAAATGCAGCGCCAGGGCGTCGACCTGCTGCGCCGCGAATACTTTCCGCGCGTCATGTCCGGCATCTTCGCCGTGTGGATGCTGGCCATCGTCAGCTGCGTCACCTCGCTGATCCTCGCCTACATCACCATCTACGGCTTTACGCCGTGGGCGCTGCAGGGCTACACGCGCGTCGTGGGGCAGATATTCAATCCGGCCGTGGCGCTGATCCTGATGCTCAAAGTCATCTTTTTCAGCTTTGCCGTCGCCCTGATCCCGCTGGCCTCGTCGTACTATCCGGAAGAACCGCACGGCCGGCGCAACCGCCTGTGGGCCGCGCACGGCCTGTCCGAAATGCTGCGCCTGTTTTCCGTCATCCTGCTGGTCGAAGTGGCTTCGCTGATGGGCAATTACTACTGATGCCCGCCACCGCCCAGCTAACCTTGAACCACCCATACCAGAGCCAGAAGCCATGAGCCAACCTCAAAATCCCGACCAGACCGACGTCACGGCGCCCGACGCTGTGCTGCCCGCCCCGCCGCCCGTGCGCCACGCCGAACTGAAGGCGGCCATCCTGCTCGTCTTCATGTTCGTGCTGGTGGTCGGCTCCGTCGTCTACCTGATGTATGCGCGCGGCGCCTTCGAAGCCACCCAGACCCTGGTGCTGACGGCCGACGATTCCGACGGCGTCGGCGTGGGCGCCGACCTGACCTTTTCCGGCTTTCCCATCGGCCGCGTGCAGCGCATCGAGCTGGCGCCGGACGGCCGCGCGCGCGTCATCATCGACGTGCCGCGCAAAGACGCGCACTGGCTGCGCACCAGCTCCATCTTCACCCTGGAACGGGGCATCGTCGGCGGCGCCAAGCTGCGCGCCTACAGCGGCATCCTGACGGACCCGCCGCTGCCCGACGACGCCACGCGCGACTTGCTGGTGGGCGACATGGCGGCGGAAATCCCCCGCCTGCTGGCCGCCGCCAAGGACTTGCTGAACAACCTGGGCAACCTGACGGGCACCGATTCCGCACTCGACGGCACCATGCGCAACGTGCAGGCCGTCACCGGCAAGCTCAGCGGTCCGGGCGGCGCCATGGGCTTGCTGACGGGCGACGACAAACAGTCGCGCCTGCTGATCGAACGGGCCAACGCCCTGCTGATCACGGCGGACCAGCTGGCGCGCCGCACGGATGGCCTGGTGGCCAATGCCGATACGCGCGTCTTTGGCGACAAGGGCGTGATGACGGATGCGCAGGCGACCATCGTGCAGCTGAACGCCCTGCTGGCCGACACGCGCAACAGCCTGAAAAAAGTCGATGCCGTGCTGGTCGAAGCGCAAGCCGTGGGCGCCAACGCCAAGGCGGCCACAGCCGACCTGGGCCCGCTGCGCGCCGATGTGGAAAGCAATCTGCGCAAGGTCGAGCAGCTGGTCAATGAAATCAACCGCAAATGGCCGTTCAAGCGCAATCCGGAGATCAAACTGCCATGAGAAAACTCAACGCCACCTTGTCCGCACTGGCCCTGACCACGCTCGCCGCCTGCTCCAGCGGCCCGCCCGTGCCGGACTGGAAAATGAATGCGCAAAGTTCCGTCGAACGGTTTCAAGCCGCATATTTGAATGGCAACGCCCTGGTCGAGCAGACGGAATTCCGGCGCGCCCGCAGCCAGGTCGCCGGCACGGGCAAGCTCGAACTCGTGGCGCGCATCGAACTGCTGCGCTGCGCCGCGCGCGTGGCCAGTCTGGCCTTCGAGGACTGCGCCGGCTTTGATGCTCTGCAAGCCGACGCGACAGACGCCGACCGCGCGTATGCCGCCTACCTCGCAGGCAAGGCGCAGGCGGCCGACGCCGCCCTGCTGCCGGAAGCGCAGCGCGCGGCCGCCAGCGCCAGCTCGGATACGGCCGCCGCCAGCGCCGTGGCCGCCATCAAGGACCCGCTGTCGCAGCTGGTGGCGGCCGGCGTGCTGCTGCGCTCGGGCCGCGCCACGCCGGAGTTGCTCGACACGGCCGTGGCCACCGCCTCGGACCAGGGCTGGCGCCGTCCGCTGCTGGCATGGCTGGGCGTGCAGCGCCTGCGCGCCGAACAGGCGGGCGATGCGCAAGCGGCGCAGCGCATCGCGCGGCGCATGGCGATCGTCGAGCAGCCACTGGCCCCTTGAGCACACCGATGACGGCCCAAGGCAGGCAGAATCAGGCATAGTCAGGCATAATTCAGCCAGGATGACAGCTATGCCGTGCAGGCCGCGAGGTGTGACAATGCAGTTCGAGGATTTCGACCTTTCCACTCCCGATACCGGACGGCATGCCGGTGAGGCGCCTGACGCCGACGCACCGGCCGCCACGGCCGTGCGCCTGCAATACCTGCTCGACAATACACCCTCCATCATCTATTGCACCGTGCCCAGCGGCGACTTCAAGATGACGTTCGTCAGCAACAATGCCCTCAATGTACTGGGCTACCAGCCCGAGGAGATGGTGGCCGACCCCAACTTCTGGTTCGACCACATCCACCCCGACGATGCGCCCGGCATTTTTTCCAGCCTGGCGCAGATCTTCGTCGAAGGCGCGCGCGCCTATGAATACCGCTTCCGCGTGCACGACGGCAGCTACCTGTGGATGCACGACAGCCTGCGCCTCGTGCGCGACGAACACGGCGTGCCGTTCGAAGTGATCGGCTCGCTGACCGACATCACGGAACGCAAGCACATGGAAGCGATGCTGCAGGCGCGCGGCGAAGAGCAGCAACTACTGATCAGCAAGTTGCAGGAAGCGCACGACCAGCTGCTGCAATCGGAAAAAATGGCGTCCATCGGCCAGCTGGCGGCCGGTATCGCGCATGAAATCAATAACCCGATCGGCTTCGTCAACTCCAACATGAGTTCGCTGCAAGGCTATGTCGGTACCCTGTTCGGCGTGATCGGCCAGTATGAGGCGGCGATGCGCGACACGCTAGATGGCCCGGCCCTGGCCGCGCGCGTGGCCCAGGTGCGCGACCAGGCCGACCTAGCCTTCCTGCAGGACGACATGGTGGACCTGGTGCGCGAATCGATGGATGGCCTCAAACGCGTGCGCGACATCGTGCAGGCGCTGAAGGATTTTTCCCATGTGGGCGAGACGGACTGGCAAGTGGCCAGCCTGCACGCGGGCCTGGACAGCACCCTGAATATCGTCGCCAACGAATTGAAATACAAGGCGCGCATCGAGAAGCACTACGGCGAGCTGCCGCAGATACTGTGCCTGGCCTCGCAGCTGAACCAGGTGTTCATGAACCTGCTTGTCAACGCGGGCCAGGCCATCAGCAGCGATGGCGTGATCAGCATCCGCACGGGCCACGCCGGCGATTGGGTGTGGGTGGAGATCGGTGACACGGGCGCCGGGATCGCGCCCGAGCACCTGAACCGCATCTTCGAACCGTTCTTCACCACCAAGGCCGTGGGCAGCGGCACGGGCCTGGGCCTGTCGCTGTCGTACGGCATCGTCAACAAGCACGGCGGACGCATCGAGGTGGCCTCGGAAGTGGGCCGTGGCACGCGCTTTACCGTGCACCTGCCCGTCACGCCGCCGGCGGCCCCGCCAGCGCCCTAGCCTTCCCGCCCTAGCCTTCCTTCACGGGCGCGTACACGCGGATGCTCAGGCGCCCGCCATTCTTGCCTTCGAAATCGAGCAGCTGGGAAATCACGCGGGCCGTCAGCACGTGTTCGGCCGCCAGCAGCATCAGGCCATCGCGGCTGATCAGGTCGCGCGACAGCACCATGCCCGGCTCCAGCTGGCCCGACAGCACGGTCAGGTCGCGCGCCGGCGGCTCCGTTTCGTCCATGATGCTGCGGAAAGCGGCCACGACGGCCGGGTCGTAGCGCTTGCCGACGCTGTCGTAGATCAGGGTGCGCGCTTCCTCGGCGCGCAGGCTGCGCTGCACCATGGCGCCGATCTGCAAGCCATCGTAGTCCGACGCCAGCGCCAGGATGCGCGCGCCCATCGGAATGGCCAGGCCCACCAGGCCATCGGGGAAGCCGCCGCCGTCGAAGCGCTCGAGCTGCGAGCGCAGGATCACGGAGACGGCCCGCAGCTCGTCGAGCGCCATCAATAACTGTTCGGCGCGCAGCGGATGCTTGCGGAAGGCGGCCAGCTGCTCGCCCGTCCAGGCGCTGGCCGGCAGTTCCAGCACGTCGTCGCTCAAGCTGAGCTTGCCGATATCCTTGAGCAAGGCCGCGATGAACACGTCGCGCGCTTCCTGCCCTTCCAGACCCAGCGCCTGCGCCAGCTTGCGCGCCAGCTCCGCCACCCTGCGCGCATGGCCGGCCAGCTTGCCGCCGCGCATTTCGATCAGGTTGGAAAACACCTTGATGGTCGTCACGAACGTCGCCTTCAGGCGTTCATTGGCCGCCTGCACCTCGTCGTGCGACTGTTTCAGCTGCTGCGTGCGCGTGGCCACCTTCGCTTCCAGGCTGGCGTTGAGCGCCTGCAGCTCCACGTTCTGGCTGGCCGTCAGCGCTTCGAGGCGCAGTTTTTCCTGCTCCAGCGCGCGCCGTTCCAGCGCGTGGCGCACCACCAGCACGATATCGTTCTCGTCCCAGGGCTTGGTCACGTAGCGGTAGATCTCGCCCTGGTTGATGGCGTCGAGGATGGACTGGATGTCGGCATAGCCGGTCAGCAGCAAGCGTATGGTGCCGGGCCAGCGCTGGCGCACCTGGGCCAGGAATTGCGCGCCATCCATGTGCGGCATGCGCATGTCGGAGATGACCAGGTCCACCGTCTCGCTCTCGAGCAGGGCCAGGCCGGCCGCGCCGCCATCGGCCGTCAGCACGCGGTAGCCGTGCGGACGGAACAGCCGCCGCAGCGACGACAGGATATTCGGTTCGTCGTCGACGCACAGGATGGTGGGCGGCGTGGCCGCGGTGCTGGCGCTGGTACTGATGCTCATGCTCATGCTCATGCTGTCCTGTTCGGTCATGGTGCGACGGCCTGCGCCTGGCGCACGGGCAAAGTGATGCGGAAGGTGGTGCCGCTGCCGATGATGCTGCGCACGTCGATGCGGCCGTGATGCTTTTGTACCGTCGTGTAGGCCAGCGACAGGCCCAGCCCCGTGCCCTTGCCGACGGCCTTGGTGGTAAAGAACGGATCGAAGATGCGCGACAGGTGTTCGGGCGCGATGCCGCCGCCCGTGTCCTCGACCTCGATCCACACTTCCGTCGCGTTGTCGCTGCCCGTGCGCAGGGTGATGCGTCCGCGCTCCTCGTTCATGGCGTGAGCGGCGTTGACGACCAGGTTCATGATCACCTGGTTCAGCTCGGAAGGCTGGCATTCGATGTCAGGAATGTCGCCATACTCGCGCACCACGTCGGCCTTGTACTTGACCTCGTTATTCACGATATTGAGCGTGGTATCGATGCCCTGGCGCAGGTCGGCCCAGACCCACTCCTGGTGCGCATCCGTGCGCGAAAAATCCTTTAGGTCCTGCACGATGCGGCGCACGCGCGAAATGCCTTCCTTCGACTCGCCCATCAGCATGGGAATGTCGGTACGCAGGAAGTCCAGGTCGATCTGTTCGCGCAGCGCCCGCAGGCGCGCCGCCACCACGGCGTCGGCGACGGCCGGCTCGGCTTCCTCATAGGCGTCGAGCATGCTGAACAGGTCATCCAGATAGCCTTCCAGGGTGCCGACATTGGAAAACACATAGCCGATGGGATTGTTGATCTCGTGCGCCACGCCGGCGGCCAGCTGGCCGATCGAGGCCAGTTTTTCCGACTGCAGCAGCTTTTGCTGGGCCAGCGACAGCTTGCTGTTCAATTCCGTCAGGGCCAGGTTACGCTCGCGCAATTCCAGGTCGGCGATCTGGCGCTGGCGGATATCGTCGGCCAGGCGTTCGTTCATTTCGGCCAGCTGGGCCGTGCGCTCGGCCACCAGGTGTTCCAGGTTGTCGTGCGCCTTGCGCAGCGCCAGTTCCGCCAGGCGCCGCTCGCTCACGTCGCGCAGGGTTTCAATGGCGCCCACCAGCCGGCCCTGGCGGTCGCGCAGGGGCGCCGCCGTGAAATGCAGCCAGTGGCCGTCGGGGCCGATATCGGGAAAGAAATCCTCGGCCTCAAAGGCGCCTGGGATCACGGAAGAGCGCTTCAGCTTGCCAAGGTAGCGGTCATTTTCACCGAGCGCGATGTCGTCGGCCACCAGCAGGTCGGCCAGGCAGGCGCGCGGCTGCCGATAAAACGCCTTCCAGTGGTCGCGCGTGCCAACCATCTCGGCGGCCGTAAAGCCCAGCAGCTGTTCGCAGGCGCTGTTCCAGTGCGTCACCACGTGCTCCGTGTCGATGGCGAAAGTGGCCACGGGATGGCCGTCGAAAAAGGCCGACAGCGCGATGGTGTCGCCTTGGCGGCGTTCCGGCGTGGCGGGCAGCGCCTGCCCTGCGTCTGTTTCCATGGCCTCTTTCTTGTTCATGCCAGCATGATCCGCGACATTTCATCGAAGGTGTGTTCCGTTTGCCCCAGCAGCGCCAGCCAGGCCGGCTCGTCCAGCGCGACGCTGCGCCAGCCCGCGGGCGACAGGGGCGGCACCAGCGCATCGTCGACGCCGGCCAGGTCGAGCGCCAGGGCGACGGCATTGGCCAGGTGCACGGCCAGCGGCAGGCCGCCCGCTTCCAGCCTGTCGATGCTGTGGTGGTCGGCCACCGCCTGCTGTATCGCCTCGGGGAACTTCCAGTAGGCGGCCAGGGCGCGGCCCACCTGCGCGTGATCGATGCCGATGACGGCCAGTTCCGCATCGGCCATCTGGCAGTCATGCGCCTGGCGGTAGCTGCGCACGAGCGCATGCTCGGCCGGGAAGCGCGTCACCAGCACCAGGGTGCCCAGGTCGTGCAGCAAGCCGGCCGTGAACGCCGTTTCGGGATTGACGCGCAAGTGCGGCGCCAGCAGGCGCGCGGCGATCGCCGTGGCCAGCGAGTGGCGCCAGAACGCCTGGAAATCGAAGCCGCCGCTGACGGGCGCGAAGCTGCCCGTCAGGGCGCAAGCCGTGACGACGGTACGGATGCTGTGAAAGCCCAGCACGGAAACGGCTTGCGGGATGCTGGTGACCTTCGATTGCATGCCGTAGAACGAGGAGTTGGCGATGCGCAGGGTCTTTGCCGCCAGGCCTTGGTCCAGCTCGATCTTTTGTGCCAGCACGTGCACGTCCGTGTCGTCCTGGTCCATGCTCGACAGCAGCTCCAGCACCACCACGGGCAGCGAAGGCAGTTCCTGTATCTGACGGATGATATGTTCAAAACTGAGCCGTGTCATGTGGCGCTCCCTTGCCGGTAGCGCTGCAGCAGTGCCAGCAGTTCGGCCCCGGCGGAATCGGGCGGCGTGGCGCGGAACAGCACGGCCAGCCGTTCCAGGCGGCGCAAGCGTTCCTGCTCGGCGTGCGCCTGCGCGGCGGGGTCGACCGCCTCGTCCATGACGACGCGGCAGCGTTCCACATTGCGCCGGCGCAAGGCGGTCAGGTTCGCCGCCGTCAGGGTGGCGCCCTGGGCCAGCAGCACGGTGCCGCTGGCATCGCTCAGCGCTTGCGCCAGCACCATGCCTTCCTGCGCCTGTTCCATGGAAATCTCGCGTCCGCCTTCACTCATGTGCCCTCCCCATGGCGGCTCAAGGTGACGAGGCTGCCGCGCGAGCGCGAATGCAGGCCCATCGGATGGACGGCCACGGCATACGGCTGGCCATCGATGGCGGCCAGGCGGGGCGCGCCCTGCCCGTCGAACAGCTGCGGCAAGACGATCGCCGCCTCGTTGCCCAGCAGGGCCGCGCCCCGTTCGAACAAATTGGCCGCCGCCGCGTTGATGAAGGCGATCATGCCGTCCTCATCGAGCCCGATCACGGGCAGCGGCAAAAATTGCAGCAATTCGCGCGCGATGCCGAGGCTGACTTCGTCGCGGCTGATCTGATGCTGCTGCTGGCGCACCAGCGCCTGCATGGCGGCATTGGCCGCCGCCAGCGCCTGGTTGGCCTCGCGCAGCTGCGCATTGAGGCGCACATTGTCGTCGTCGATACCCTTCAGGCGGAAGGCTTCGGCGATATGCTCGCGCAGCTGATGGTCTTCCCAGGGTTTGGTGAGGAATTTGAAAATGGCGCCCTCGTTGACGGCGTCCGTGACGGCTTGCAATTCCGTATAGCCCGACAGCATGATGCGTATGGTTTGCGGACACAGCAGCTTGGCCTTGCGCAGGAAGTCGGCGCCCAGCATGCCGGGCATGCGCTGATCCGACACGATCACGTCGACCGTATGGCTGGCCAATACGTCCAGCCCTTCCTGGCCGCCGTTGGCCGTCAGGATATGGTAGCCATCGCGCCGCAGCAGCCGCTTGAGGGAAGCGAGGATATTCGGCTCGTCATCGACCAGCAGCAAGGTGCGCGGCGGGGCCACGGCCTGCTGCCCGGCATCCACCGCCAGCGCCGCAGTACCCGGCATGCCATGCTCGTCGTGCACATCCATCGGACCATCCTCTCATCGCCATGGCGAAATCGGAGCTTGCCTGGAGGGGGAATCTGCCGCACGTGACAGTCTTGCGAGTCTTGCGCGGCAGCCAGCTTGCGTTGAAATTATACGACTAAATATTCCCGTATGACACTAATCCGGCACTTATCCGCGCCGCGCCGGACAAGGCGTGTCGCGGTAAAACACAAAGCCGCCCAGGCCGATGGCCTTGGTATCGGCGTTCACGCCATACACCAGCGTGCTCTTGTCCGCCTCAATGCGCAACAGGTTCATATGTTGGACGATTTGCGCGTGCGACAGTTCCAGCGATGGCGTCGGCGCCAGTTGCAAACGCAGTTCGGACGCGGCGCCATCGTACGCCCAGCGGCCCGGGTTGAAAAAGGCGAAACCGCCATCGAAACGCAGGCTGCCATCCTTGAACTGGGTCAGGCAAATGCCGGGAAATTCGCTGGGCGGGTTGTACCAGGTGGCGGCCACGGCGGCATCGGCAGGCGTCTTGCCCGGCATCTGCATGCCGGCTGTGCCATTGTTTCCGCCCAAGCCGGCGCAACCGGCCAGCGCCAGCGCGCAAGCCAGAGCGCCCGCGCGCGTGATGAATATCATGTGCATTGCCGTCCCCTTGCTTTATAGAAACATCATCTTAAAGCGGGACGGCCAGCCGTTCAAGCGGCTAGCGCACATAAGGGGAATTTAATTGCCCTCGGCCGCCTTGGCAGCCGCTTCGCGCAATTTGTCCTTCTTGCTCTTGCGCGCGCCCTTCACGCCGCCGTTCACCGTGTCCGTAACGGGATTCACGGGCGCGGGCAATTCCGTCGGCTCAAAACCGGCCACCACTTCGCGCACGATGCGCAAGTCGTTGCGGTTTTCGATCAGGCGGAAATGCGCTTCCGTGTCGGCCGTCACGAAGCTGATGGCCGTGCCGCTTTCGCCGGCGCGGCCCGTGCGGCCGATGCGGTGCGTGTAGTCGACGGCCGAACGGGGCAAGTCATAGTTGACGACGGCCGGCAAGCCGGCGATGTCGATGCCGCGCGCCGCCACGTCGGTGGCCACCAGCACCTGCAAACGGCAGGCCTTGAAATCGGCCAGCAGCTGGCTGCGCGTGCCCTGGCTGAATTCACCATGGAAGGCGCCCACGTGCAGGCCCGCGCGCTGCAGCTTGTCGGCCACGTGCTCGGCCGCGTACTTGGTGGCGACGAACACCAGCACGCGCTCCCACTGCTGCTGCAGGATCAGGTAGCGCAGCAGCTGCGTGCGGCGCGGCACGTCGACCGTGATGGCGCGCTGCACGATGTCGGGCTTGTCCTGCGGTTCGGACGCCACCTCGATGCGCACGGGCTCCTTGAGCAGGCTGTCGGCCAGCGCCTGCACGCTGTCGGGGAAGGTGGCCGAGAAGAACAGGTTTTGCCGCTGCTTGGGCAGCAGCGCGAGGATAGCGTTGATCTCCTCGCTGAAACCCATGTCGAGCAAACGGTCGGCCTCGTCGAGCACGCACAGCGACACGCCGCCCAGTTTCACGGCGTTCTGGCGTACCAGATCGAGCAAACGGCCCGGCGTGGCGACGACGATATCGGCGCCGCCACGCAAGTCCATCATCTGCGGATTGATCGACACGCCGCCGAACAGCACGGAAATCTTCAGTTTGATCGGCAACGGCTTGGCCAGCGCGTGCACGGTCTGCCCCACCTGCGCCGCCAGCTCGCGCGTGGGCACGAGGATCAGCGCGCGCACCTGGCGCGGACCGGAAACGGGCGCCATCAGCGCCTGCAGCAGCGGCAGCGCGTAGGCGGCCGTCTTGCCGGAACCCGTCTGGGCCGCGCCCAGCACGTCGCTGCCGCGCAGGATGGCGGGAATGGCGGCCGCCTGGATGGCCGTCGGCGCGGCATAGCCGGCCTTGTCAACGGCGCGGACCAGGGCGGGAATCAGACCCAGTGAGGAAAATGGCATAGCGGGCCTTCTTTATTCGTAAAGTGAGACCGGCCGCGAAAGGCGGCCGGTCGGATATGGCGACAGTATAAGGCAGACAGCTATTGCTTGGGCATTTGCAGCTTCGGATAACCCGCTTCATCGTAGCCCGGCATGCCGCGGCGGATCGTGTGCGAAAAATCCGCGTCGTCGTTGGCCGCCCGCGCGCGCGCCGTGACGTGGCCCCCATCGCGCAGCTGCTGGAAGGTCTGGCCGGGCACCAGGCCCTGCACGTCGAACAGGTAGCGGTCCAGGTAGCCCGAGGCCATCAGCCGGTAGTCGAGCGGCAGGCCCGGCACGATGCGGCGCACCATCTCGAAGACGATGGTGGTGCAGTTGGCCGTCAGGGTATTGTAGAACTGCGGCTTGGCCTTCAGCGATTGCGCCTCGTCCAGGTAGGCGAGGAACAGCGAGCGCATGGCCGCTTTGGGCATCATCACGCGGTACAGATGCATGTCCTCGCCGCGCGCATTCGTGCGCACGCGCAGGATGTCGCGCTCGTCGGCGGCGATCAGGCTCATCTCGAAATGCTTGAAAAAGCCGCCGATGGCGGAAAAGCTCTCGCCCTTCTCCTTGCGGATCTCGATGGAGAACGTCAAAAAGCGCCCGTCCGCAAAGCCGAACGAGATCAGCGTATGCGCGATGTAGGGTCCCGTCCAGTACGACAGCGCCGTATCCACCGTGCGCAGTTCGTCGAGGTCGTAGCTGCGCTGCTCCCACTTGACCGTGTAGTCGTCATCGCTGCGCCAGTCGAAATTGCGCACATTGTCCAGGGTGACGAGATTGCCCTTGACCGTACCCGTGACGTTGCGCGCCACGTCGTCGGCCCACACCCTTTCCTGCTTCGGCGTGATGAAACTCCACCACACGAGCAGCAGGATAAAACCGGCCGCATACGGTAGCAACACGCGCATGTCGCCGCGCATCCACCACAGCGCGATGCTGGCCACGCCCAGCGCAGCCCACAGCAAGGCGCCGATGCCTTGCGCCGCCGTGCCGCCGGATAGCTGGTACCACAGCGCCAGCGCGCCCCACAATGCAGTCAACAGGATAATCAGGGAAACGGCCATTTTGCCTATGCTGGCCAGCACGGAGCGGGCTTGATGTGATAATAAAGTCATGCCGTGATTATAGGGGCAAGCACAGGAATAGGTGAGTTCAGGCAAGCATGGGCAAAGTCATCCGAGCATATAATATTGCTTGCATGGCAATTTACTTCATGAGAACATTCTGCACAAATGAAATGTATAGACAAGGCGCCCTGCCTTGCCATCCACGGAGACACCTTGCAATCGAGTTCACTGTACGCCCTCGCCGGCAGCCTCAATTCCCTTTTCATCGTCGTCAGCCTGTTTGGCTTGTGGTCGCAGCTGCAAAAAATCTGGCAGCGCAAGCGCGATGCCCACATCGGCGCCGGCAAGACGACGGACATCCTGTCCATCAACCAGTTCACCGTCAGCTTCCTCGCGTATTGCGCGTTCTTCGTGTACGGCTATTCGATCACGCCATTCAACCACTACATCGTCTGGCCCCGTTTGATCGCCTCGCTGATCGCGCTGGGCATCCTGTATGAAATCGACCGCGACCGCCGCAGCCGGGCATCGCGCAATGCGCTGCTGGCCTGCGCGCTGCTGCTGGGCGCGGGTGTGGCGGGGCTGGCCTTCGGCCCCACCTTCACCGATGAAAAGCGCGTGATCTCGCAAAGCCTGATCGTCGCCGTCACCGTGCTGCTGGCGCAGGGCTATGCGCACCAGATCCGCCTGATCTGGCGCTCGGGCAGGACGGGCGCCGTGTCCCTGAAAATGAGCCAGTTCATCCTGGCAATGGATGCCAGCACCATCTTCTTTGCCTGCGTCATGGGCCTGTCGACGGGCTGGCCCTTGCTGCTGCTGGCCAGCGTGAGCGCCACGACCAAGCTTGCCATCATGTGGCTGTTCCGCTGGGAGAAGACCAGCGCCACCGCGCATGTGAAACGCCAGGCGCTGGCCTGCGGCTAGAATGAAGGCATCGCCACTTTGCTGAAAGCACCTCCATGCATGCCCCCATCCCCATCCTGCGCAGCTTTTCAGAAGAAAAAGCACGCGAGTTCTACCTCGGCTTTCTCGGTTTTACCCTGGACTGGGAACATCGCTTCGAGCCAACGGCGCCGCTGTACCTGCAGGTGACGCGCGGCGATCTGGTGCTGCACCTGTCCGAACACCACGGCGACGCCACGCCGGGCGCGGCGCTCTTGATCCCCGTCGACGATATCGCCGCCCTGCACGCAGAATTGCGCGACAGGGATTATCCGTATGCGCGACCTGGCATCCGCGACGAGGACTGGGGCCGCATTCTGGAAGTGGCCGACCCGTTCGGCAACCGGCTGCGCTTCTGGCAGCGCGGCGAATAACGCTTACTGCCCGCTCAGCGCACGCATTTCCGCATACAGGTTCGCCTTGCCCTCGAAGCCGATGCCAACCAGGTCCGGCATGGTGATGTGGCCGTTTTCGACCTTGACGCCGTCGGGAAAACCGCCGAAGGGCTGGAACAGATCGGGATACGATTCATTGCCGCCCAGGCCCAGCCCGGCCGCGATATTCAGGGACATCTGATGGCCGCCGTGCGGGATGCAGCGGCTGCGCGACCAGCCGTGCTGGTGCAGCATGTCCAGCGTGCGCAGGTATTCCACGAGGCCGTAGCTGAGGGCGCAATCGAACTGCAGCCAGTCGCGGTCGGCGCGCATGCCGCCATAGCGGATCAGGTTGCGCGCATCCTGCATGGAAAACAGGTTTTCGCCCGTCGCCATCGGCTTGTCGTAATAGCTGCGCAAGGTCGATTGCAGCTCGAAATCGAGCGGGTCGCCCGCCTCTTCATACCAGAACAGATCGTACTGGCGCAGCGCCTTGGCGTAGGCGATCGACGTATCGAGGTCGAAGCGGCCGTTCGCATCCACGCACAGCTTTTGCCCATCCTGCAGCACTTCCATGATGGCGTCGATGCGGCGCAAGTCGTCATCGAGCGAAGCGCCGCCGATCTTCTTCTTGACCACCGTGTAGCCGCGGTCGATATAGCTGCGCATCTCGTCCTGCAGGGCACTCAAGCTCTGGCCCGGGTAGTAATAACCGCCCGCCGCATACACGAAGACTTTTTTATCGGGCACGCCCGTGCCGTGGCGCTCGGCCAGCAGCTGGAACAAGGGCTTGTTCTCGATCTTCGCCACGGCGTCCCAGATGGCCATGTCGATGGTGCCGATGGCCACCGAACGCTCGCCATGGCCGCCCGGCTTTTCATTTGTATACATGCAATCCCACACCTTGTGCGGATCAAGGTTGCTGCCGTCATCCGTGACGAGCGAGGCAGGATCGGCGTCGAGGATGCGGGGAATGAAGCGCTCGCGCATCAGCATGCCCTGGCCGTAGCGGCCGTTCGAATTGAAGCCGTAGCCGACGACGGGCTTGCCGTCGCGTATCACGTCCGTGACGACGGCTACCAGGCTCAGGGTCATCTTGCTGAAATCGATGTAGGCGTTGCGGATGGGGGAAGAGATGGGAATGGTCTTTTCGCGGATTTCAACGATTTTCATGCGGGTCTCCTGTGGGTGAAAACAATGACGCCAGCTTAACTGCGATATACAGTCGTATAATCGATATTAATTTAAACCATTCTTCACTTGAAGTTAATAATGAAAAGCGACGCCACGACGGAAATGGCCTTCTTTGTGCTGCTGGCCAAGCTGGGCAGCCTGTCAGCCACAGCGCGCGAACTGGACATCACGCCACCCGCCGTCAGCAAGCGATTGGCGCTGATGGAACAGCGCCTGGGCGTGCGCCTGCTGAACCGCAGCACGCGGCGCATCAGCCTGACGGGCGATGGCGAAAGCTATCTGCAGCAGGCACGGCAAATCCTCGACGATATCCGCGCCATGGAGGAATCCCTGGCCAGCGGCAGCGCGGAACCGAAAGGCTTGTTGCGCGTAAATGCCACCCTGGGTTTCGGCCGCACGGTGATCGCGCCCCTGCTGTCGCAATTCGCGCTGCGCCACCCGCAGCTGGAAGTGCAGCTGCAGCTGACGGACAGCCCCATCAACCTGGTCGAGCAGGCCTACGACCTGGGCATCCGCTTCGGCGACTTGCCCGACACGCGTTTATCGGCACGGCGCATCATGTCGAACCGCCGTTTCCTGTGCGCTTCGCCCGCCTACCTGCAGGCGCACGGCACGCCGCAAACGCCCGACGACCTGGCGCGGCACCGCTGCATCGTGCACCGGCAAAACGACGACGCCTACGGCATCTGGCGCCTGAGCCGTGGCCGCGCCACCCACACGGTGAAAGTGCGCGGCACGGTGGCCAGCAACGATGGCGACGTGGTGCTGGGCTGGGCGCTGGACGGGCACGGCATCCTGCTGCGCTCGGAATGGGACCTGGCCCGCTACCTCGACAGCGGCCGCCTGCGCGTGGTGCTGGAAGACTATGCGCTGGCGCCGGCCGACCTGTACGCCTACTACCCGAGCCGCCACCAGCTGCCCGCCAAAGTGCGCGCTTTTATCAATTTTCTCATCGAGCAGTTGCAGCCGGACTCGGCCAATACGGGGAAATAGGGTTACACTACAATATTGCGATATGGCAATAATATGAAGGAGTAGGTTTTGCTAGTCATACTCGGATTTCTCGTCGTGCTGTTTTCCGTCTTCGGCGGTTTCGCCATGCAGGGCGGTCACCTGGGCGCCCTGTTCCAGCCGCTGGAACTGCTGATGATCGGCGGCGCCGCGCTGGGCACCTTCTTTGTCGGCAATGACGCCAAGGCCATCCGCGCCACGTTCGCCGCCCTGCCCACCCTGTTCCACGGCTCGCAATACACGAAGGCGCGCTATATGGAACTGATGGGGCTGATGTATGAAATCCTCAGCAAGATCCGCAAGGAAGGCTTGATGTCGGTCGAGGACGATATCGACGACCCGTACCGCAGTCCCATTTTCATCAAATACCCGTACACGCTCGGCGACGAGCACATCCTGGAATTCATCACCGATTATTTGCGCCTGATGGTGTCGGGCAATATGGACGCGTACCAGATCGAAAACCTGATGGATAACGAGATCGAAACGCACCATGAAGATGCGGAAATGCCGATCCAGACGATTTCGCAGCTGGCCGACGCCATGCCCGCCTTCGGCATCGTGGCCGCCGTCATGGGCGTCGTGCACACAATGGCCTCCGTCGGCCTGCCGCCGGCCGAGCTGGGCGTGCTGATCGCGCAGGCGCTCGTCGGCACCTTCATCGGCATCTTGCTGGCCTACGGTTTTATCGCGCCCCTGGCCAGCTTGCTGCGCCGCAAGCACCATGAAACGGCGAAGATGTACCAGTGCGTGAAAGTGACCCTGCTGGCCAGCCTGAACGGCTATGCGCCGGCGCTGGCCGTGGAATTCGGCCGCAAGGTCATTTCCGCCACGGAACGCCCGTCGTTCAGCGAACTGGAAAACCACGTGCGCCAGGTGCGCACGAAGAACTGATTCCAGCGGTTCGCATCAGGCTTCCGGCGCCGTCCAGACCAGGTTCCACAGGTGGCCATCGATATCCTCGAAGCCCTGGTCATACATGAAGCCATGGTCCTCGGGCGGATGCGGTATGCGGCCACCGGCGGCCTGGGCCTTGGCGATCAGGCTGTCCACCTCTTCCCGGCTTTCGCAACTGAGGCAAATGACGACTTCATTGGTTTCCCTGGCATTCGCCAGCGGCTTGTCGATCAGCGACTGGAAGAACGGTTCCGTCGTCAGCATGGCCTGGATGCTGCCTTCGACGATATTCATGAATGCCGCGTTCTCGCCGCTGAAGCGGGGATCGAAGGTAAAGCCGAGGGCGGAAAAGAAGGCCTTGGACTTATCCAGGTCCTTCACGGGCAGGTTGAGAATGATCTGTTTGTGCATGGCGCTTCCTTGCTCACACGTTGACGAAAAAATCGTCCCTCCAGAATACCAATAAAAACTAAAGGAAGGCGCGGGCAAGGCTGGAGCGCGCGCCTGCCACCGCGCGCAGGCGTTCTTCAAGGTAGGCGCTCACGCGCGGATGCTGGCTGAAGGCGACGTTGAAGCGGATGTGCTGGTCGGGCGTGTCGTTGGCCGAGAACGCGGCGCCGCGCATCAGCAGGATCTTGTTGCGGTAGGCGTCCTGCACCAGCAAGTCCACGTCCAGCCCTTCGGGCATGCTACCCCACAGGAAAATGCCTGCGTCTCCCGGCTGCTCGAACAGCACGCCGGCCGCGCTCAGCTGCCGCGTGCTGGCGTTGCGCGCCACCATGATCTTGCGTTGCAGCCGCTCCAGGTGCTTGCGCAGGTTGCCGGCCTTGAGCACTTCCAGCAGCACGTATTCGTTCAGCGCAGGCAAGGTCATGATGGAATGGATCTTGGTGCGCATCAGCAGCTTGAGCAGAGCCGGCGCCGCGGCCAGGTAGCCCATGCGCAGGGCCGGGCTCAGCGCCTTGCACAGGCTCGAATAGTAGATCACGCCGTCGAGTCCGGACAGCGACGCCAGCCGCGTGCTGTGACCCGGCTGGAAATGGCCGTGCACGTCGTCTTCGGCGATCAGGAAGCCGTACTGCTGCGCCATGATCAGCACCTTGTGCAGGTTGGCGGCGCTGCTGCTCCAGCCGGTGGGGTTGTGCAAAGCCGTCTGCATGAACAGCAGGCGCGGACGGTGCGCGCGGCAGGCCGCGTCCAGTTCGTCCAGGTCGAGGCCATCGGGGCGGCGCTTGATGGGCACCAGGCGCACGCCGTCCTGGCGCAGCCTGCCGAACATCAGGAAGTATCCGGGGTCTTCCACCAGCACCGTATCGCCGGGCTGCAGAAACGTGCGGCAAATCAGATCGATGGCATGCGTGCCGCCGAAAGTGGTGAGGATGTGGCTGGCGTCCGCGGCGATGCCGATACCGCGCAACAGCAGCGCGATCTGCTCGCGCAGTTCGGCCAGCCCTTGCGGCGGACAGCGCGAAGCCATGCCGGACGTGCTGCGCGCCAAGCCACGCTGCACGGCGGCCGCCGGCAGCGCATCCTGCAGCCACGTGGGCGGCAAGGCGCCGCTGCTGGCCAGCAGCACGCCCGGCCGCTGGTCGTTCACTTGCTGGCTCAGCCAGACTGGTTCCTGCTCCTGGCCCGCTTCCAGCGCCACCTCGTCGGGGATGGCGCGGCTGGCGTCAGCGGGGGCGCAGACGAAAAAACCCGTCGTGCCATGCGTATCGATGACGCCTGCGGCCACCAGCCTGTCATACGCCACCACCACGGTGTTGGTGCTCACCGCGAGCTGCGTGGCAAGCTGGCGGATCGACGGCAGCCTCGTCCCGCCAGGCAGGACGCGTTGCGCGATCTGCTGGCGCAATGCGGCCTCGATCTGCTTGAACAGGGCGATGGGCGAGGAGCGGTCGATGGCGAACATGGTGGCAGTCTAGCGTAAAAACGTCACGGCGAGGACCAGCAGGATGGCGCCCATCGCCAGATTGAAGAGGCGCTGGTTGCGGGGCGCTTTCAGCACGCTGCGGATCGAGACGCCGAACAGCGCCCACATGGCGTTGCACGGCATGCCCACCACGGTGCCGATCACGGATACGAGCAGCGCGCTGGCGAGCATATTGCCCTGCGCAGGCATGAAGACGGACGCCATGGTGACCGCCTTGAGCCAGCTCTTGGGGTTCAGCGCCTGGAACAGCGCCGCCTGCGCAAACGACACGGCCTTCGGTGCGCCGGCCCCCGCCACCGAGGCGCCGGCAAGTTTCCAGGCCAAGAACATCAAGTACAGCGCGCCCGCGATCCGCAACACCTGCTGCGCCATCGGATACGCGACGAACACGCTGCCCAGCCCAACGCACATGAGCATGGTCTGCACGAAGATGCCGGCCTGGATGCCGAGGATCACCGGCAGCGCACCGCGATAGCCGAAATTGGCGCCGGTGGTGGCCAGCATGACGTTGTTCGGTCCGGGCGTGGCGGACATCACAAAGCAATAGCTCATCAGGGGCAGCAGTTCGGTCATGGCAGGCAGTCGCAGCGTGGAGAAGGCCTCAGTCTAGAAGCGCGGCACAGCGGGGACAAGGCACAAGGCGCCGCGTACAAGCACATGCTGTATCAGTCGAACGACTGCTACAGCGGGGATGCAGTCAGCCCCGCGCGGACAACCATCTGGAAAGCGCTGTTTCTGTCCGGTTGCGGCCGATGGCGCCGAAGGGCATGGTCAATGTTGATAACGGACTTCAGCGTCCACCGCAGGCGCACAACGCAACTGGCGGATTATCAGTGGGCTCAAGCGAGTCGAATTGTAATTTCGAAGGAGCTTCCACATTGGCTGGGATACCACCCCTTCATCAATGCCTGTCGAATAGCGCGCTCCACGACTGAGGGCGTAATAGCACGCGTAAAATTACCCAGCCAAATATCCGGACGTGCGATATCTGTTCTCACCAGAAGGGTGGTTCGGCCACCGCTTTCAGATTCAACTGCGAAAGACAGATTCGTTTCCCCCATGGCCTGTGTATAGGCAGGTAGGCTGACCGACCATCGATATGGTAAAGAATCGACAATAATCCGGCGGCTTCCTTTTCTTGCAATGGACATGACATTTCCTGTGCTTCAGTGGCAGCCTCTGGCCGGTTATCGTCGTTGGCAGGTACCGCGACCAACAGAAGGCAGTCCGGGCGGACAAGTTGGCAACCGGAACGCCAAACAGGGAGTTGCGATTTATGAGCAAGCACAATCAAATCTTTGAGCCGACGGCTTCGGCGAGGCAGGCCCGCTCTGAGCAACCAATGTTCCGACCATCTTTTTTTCCTTACAGTGGGACACGCAGTCTAAGGACAATTCTTGGTACGAAGGTTGTTTAAAAATAAATGCGGCAAGCAACATCCATATCCCCAGCGCTGCAATGAGCAGTTGAAAAATCAAAGTTCGCCAATTTAGTTTCAAGTTTTCGTCCTTTCAACTGCGACTTATTCTGTACTACTGAAAAAACTGGCAAGACAACGACCGCTGCTGCCCGATAACGGACGGAGTCGCTCAGCCCACGAAGTGATTGCTTTCATGGCAAGCAATCGGTTTTGTTCAGCGCGGCAAATCCTTTCTTCTGCCATTTACGGCGTCGGCTCCGCCTCATCCGGGCAGGCTACCTCATCCTCTGGCGTATATAAGGTCATCGGCACGCGCTGGCCGTCGATTTCCAGTTCGCGCACTTTCGGCGGCACCAGCTGGAATTCGCCCGCCTGCAATTTCTCGCGCAGGGGTTTGCAGCGCAGGGCATCGGTGGGGATTTGTCCGCGCGCGGTCCAGCTGCCGTCTTCCTTTTCCGCCAGCAACACCGACGAGGCGCGCGGGTCATTGCTGATCAGCAGCACGTCCTGCTTGCCATCGCCGTCGAAATCGAGCAGATACGCGTCGCACTGCGGCCCTGCCCGCTTCAAACAGGCGGGCAGGCGCCAGGCCGGGCTCACTTGCGTCCAGTCCTGGCGCAGGAAACTCTCCGGCAACTTCGCCGTGGCCGGGCGCAGGGTCAGGTTGATCGACACGTCGCTGAGAGCGCCCGTCTCGTCGAGGCGGTTCTGGCGCTTGAGCATGGCGTCGGCGCGGGCCCGCACGATGGCCGCGTCCGGGCCCGCCGTGCGCGTCTTGAGTTCCTGCAAGGCCGCCTGGCCATAGCGGGCGCCCTGGAAGCGCAGGTATTCGAAATCGAACTTGTCCACGTCTATCTTACCGCTGTTCAGGCGCGCCATCTGGCTGGCCACGGAAATGCGCGCCGGGTCGGCCAGCGGCGAGAACAGGGCGAACAGCACCAGCAGAGTAACAAAGGCGGTGGCCACGTTGACGTTGGCGATCAGGTGCAGCCAGTCGCCATACTTGCTGGCCGCCCACGCGTAACCGGCGGCGTAGCAGGTGGCGATCAGCAGGCAGGCGGCGGCGATCAAGCGGTCGGATGTCCAGCCATGCGACATCACGCGCAGGGTCAGCGCATAGATGGCGATGCCCACCACCCACGGCAACAGCAGACAGGCCAGACGCGTGCCCAGGCGGATGCCGCGCGCCACGCCATGGCCCACTTCGCCATTCTGGAAGGCGGCATTGATCAGCACTACCAGCACGCCAGCCATGCCCAGCAGCACGGATGCCGCATGGCGCGTGGCCCACAGGCGCTCGAAGCCGATGAAAGGCAAGGTCAGCAGGAAACCGGAGACGAGCACGGCGGCGATCGGCATCAGCCACGACAGCAGCACCAGCAGCAAGGTGCGGATGCCGCGCACGATGGAGGGGCGCACGTCCGTGATGTGGATGGCAAACGAAAACGCGAAGCAGATGACGGGAATCACGAACCAGGCCTGGCTCAGCAGCTTTTTCAGGAAACTCAGTTTGATGAGCAGGAACAGTTGTCCGCCCAGCCACAGCACCAGCCACAGGCCCAGCACGAACAGCAGGGAAAACAGCAGCTGGATGCCGAGCTTCCAGGCGATTTCAAAGTAGGCCGGATAGCGGGCGATGCGCTGGCCATCCTGGGCGCTGGCCAGCACCAGCGCGTGGGCGATATAAAAGCCGACGACACAGAAACCGAACAGCTGCGCGGAAATGACGCGCAGCGGTGCGCCTGGCTTGTAGTTGCCCCAGATCACGTGCTCGGCGCCGCGCGCCACGTCATGCCAGGCCAGCACGGCCATCACGACGGCGGCGCCCGCCATCCACAGGGCAATGCGCTTGACCGACATATGGCCGAGGCTGGAAACCAGCAGGATGGGCAGCAGCAGGCTGATCAGCATCAGCGGCGCCAGCAGGTAGGCTTCCGTGGCGGGCCAGACTTTAGCTTGCGCCGTGCTGTACAGCCAGTACAGCAGCACGCCTTGCAGCAGGCCCGTCACCAGGCGCGTCACCGCGATGCGCGGTGCCACCACCGGATCGAGCAACGCTATGTTTTTTCCAGCGGCATCCTGCTGCATAATCATCCCTTAATAGTCGTTTATTGCTGTAAAGCACGGCCATTATTGCATTTCGTTATCGCCATCTCAACAACGATTCGTGCGCGCGTCCTGCCGGCGCGCCCCCGCTGCGGCGCAATGGCAAGCTTTGCGCGAGGCCCCAGGCCAGTTCCGGTACGAGGAACAGCCACAGCAGCGGCTGGCCCGTCGTGAACAGCGCCCACGCCATCCACGTGGAAAACAGGTAGCGGGCCGCCGCGTCATAGCGGCCGAAGCGCGGCTGCGGGTCCAGCATGCGCAGCACGGACCAGACCATCACCACGCTGCCAAACAAGCTGCTGATGAGCAGATGAAACGGTCCGAAGACGGGCAGCGGCACGCCGCCCAGGCTCAGGTTGACGGCGTTCAAGTGCTCGTGCAGCAGCAAAAACGTCCACGGCGTGACAAACGGGGCCGTCATGAGCACATCATAAATGGCGCTGGCGCGCACCACGCGGCGGAAAGCGGAAACGGACAACATGGGAACTCCTGTCGATGGAAAGCGCCCATGATCAGGGTTGGAGTACACTCCATGGTCAAGCATTTTATGAAAGAAAAATCACCATGCAGATCGGCGAGATGGCGCAGGCAACGGGCTTGAGCCGCGATACCCTGCGCTTTTATGAAAAGCGGGGCTTGCTGCGCGCACGGCGCGGCGCGAATGGCTACCGCGATTACCCGCCCGAAGCGGCCGACTGGCTGCGCTACCTGCGCACGGCGCAGCAGCTGGGCTTTACCCTGGCCGAAATCGAGGCCGACATGCCGCTGCTGGCGGCCGCCGGCGATCCCGCCACGGCGGACCTGCTGCGCGCGGCGCTGGCGCGCAAGCTGGGTGAAATCGATGCGCGCATCGCGGGATTGACGCAGTTGCGCGGCGAACTGGTGCTGCGTATGGGGCCGGCAGCGGCAGCGTGTCCGTTGCGGGGAGATGCCGATGCCAGTCACTAAACTCGCTACACTGCTGCCGTGGCTATTCCTGCTGGGCGCTGGCGGCGCGCAGGGTGCCGGGCTGGCCTGCAGCGACTTCCTGTCCCAGCTGGGCAAGAAGCCCGCGTATCTCGTCTACCAGGGTTGCCGGCAAAACACGGAACGCCAGGACCAGCCGTTCGAGGCCCGCTATGCAGTGGACGGCAAGCATGCGCAACAGGCGGAAGCGTATCTGCGGCGCGCGTACGGCTTGCCCAGGCTTAAGCGCTATTGCTGCGCTTGGGACAGCACGCCCCACTCCTGGCGCGACCGCCGCACGGGCTACGGCTATGTGCTGCTGATGGCCACGGGCGAAACGCTGGTCAGGACGCGCGCAGACTGGCCGCGGATCGAGCGCTTTGTCGTGCAGGTGGACGGCTACGCACAAGACCCTTGACGTAAAAAAACCGCCTGTGCATGGCAGCAGGCGGTTTGATCTCGGACAAAATCAGACTTACTTGGCGGCCTTGCGGCGGCGCAGGAAACCCATCAGGCCCAGGCCCGCCAGCAGCATGGCGTAGGTTTCCGGTTCCGGTACGGCGGCCATCACGGCCACGTTGTCGATCACGGCGCCCGAGTAATTGTCGAACGGCGTGCCGGCCTGGGCGGCGCTGGCAAACGACAGGGTCGCCAGGCCGCTGGAAGCAGCCGTGAAGCTCAAGGTGTTGCTGTACAAGGTGTTCGAGGCGGTAGCCGTCGAGTAGAAATTACCTGCCACGCCACCAAAATTGACGGCCACGCCCTGGCCGGCAGGGCCGCCGGAATTGCGCGCCATGTCAAAGCTCAGGTTGTACGTCTGGCCGGCAACGACATTGAAACTTTGCGACAGGAAACCCGGACCAGGCGTGCCCAGCATGTCGATGCTGTAGCCGTCGATAGCGTTATAGGCATTGCGGATCAGGTCGACCGAGGAAGCGCCCACCGTCCAGCCGCCGATGGCCGAGGAACCGCCATTGACAACATGATAGCCACTGGAAAAGGTATAGCCGGGCGCGACCGATTCAAAATCGCCATTCGTGATCAGGTTGACGGGGCTGGCGCTGGCGGTGCCGGCGGCGAACAGGGCAACAACTGCTGCGATGGTGGCGATTTTCATGATCTGATTTCCTTGCCTTATAGGCATTAAAGTTTCCTTAAGTGAAATCATATCTCAGCCATGATAAAAATCAAAGAACTTTGCAAAAATATATTTAATGTAGATAATTTGCAACGCCTTCAGGTGCGCTGCGCCGTCAATCGAGTTCCTGCCGCGCCACCAGGATGCCGTCCGCATCGGCGTAGATCCAGTCGCCTGGATGCACGGCCACGCCGCTGACCTGCACGCGCACATCGCGCTGGCCGGCGCCCGTCTTGTTGCTCTTGCGCGGATGCGTGGCCAGGGCGCGCACGCCGATCTGGCAGACATTGATTTCCTCGCTGTCGCGGATGCAGCCATCGACGATGATGCCGGCCCAGCCGTTGCTTTCCGCCAGCACGCCCAGCTGGCCGCCCACCAGCGCGCGGCGCAGGCTGCCGCCGCCATCGATCACCAGCACATGGCCCTGGCCCGGCGTTTCCAGGGTGCTGCGCACGAGCGCGTTGTCCTCGAACACTTGCAAGGTGGTGGCGGGGCCGCTGAAACGCACGCGCTGGCCGAAAGCGCGGTACACGGGCGGCAGCACGGCCAGGGTGCCGTCGTCGAGCATGGCCGCATAGTCGTCGCACAGGTCGGTGGTGGCAAAGGTCATGGGGATTCCTTTCGTGGCTGATGGCAACGATTCTATGCCTTTTGCAACGCCGCAGCACGTTTTTTGCCGCCCACCCCCACGGCCGTGGCAATCGCCAGCGCCTGGAACAGGCCGATGAACACGAACAGCAGGGCCGGATGGTCGCCATCCATCAGCGCGCCAAAGAACAGAGGGCCGACGGCCAGGCCGCTGTCGAGGCCCGAATACACGACGCCATACACGCGCCCGGTGGCATTCTTCGGCGCCGCCGCGCGTATCATCAGGTCGCGCGACGGTCCCGCCACGCCCGACGTCAGGCCGATGGCGCCCATCAGCACCACCGCGCCCCAGGCAGGCACGGCGGCCATGGACAGCAGCACGGCCAGCAGCGCGGCGGCGGAAAAGGCGATCGCCACGTTGCGGTCCGGCTGCTTGCTGCGCGCACCCACCACGCCGCCGGCCAGCATGCCCACGGCCGAGGCCAGCATATAGGCCGTGTAGGCGCTGGTCGCCAGCGCCAGACTCATGCCGTACAGCTTGACGAGGGCCACGCTGGCAAAGCTCTGGATGCCGCCCAGGGCGATGGCGGTAATGAAGAAGAAGGCAAAGCACATCCACACGGCCGGCAGGCGCAGGAAATCCAAGGTGCCTTCGCCAGCAGCTTGCTGGCCCGGTGCGGCCTTTTTCACGGGCTCGGGACGGATGGCGTAGCGGTTCAGGAACAGGATCAGCAGCACGCCGAACGGCAGCACGGCCGCGCACTGCAGCGCCACTCTCCAGTCATAATGGGTGGCAACGTATGTCATGAACAGCGGCGCCAGGGCCCAGCCGATGTTGCCACTGATGCCATGCACGGAAAAGCCGTAGGCCACGCGGGCCGCCGAGACGCGCTGGTTGAGGATGGTGTAGTCGGCCGGATGGAATACGCTGTTGCCCATACCGGCCAGCATGGCGCCCAGCATCAGCGCCGCATAGCTGTGTGCGGTGGACAGGGCCAGCGCCGACACGCCCAGCAGAAAAATGCCGGAAAACAACACGGCGCGCGCGCCGAAGCGGTCGACGACAAAGCCGGCCAGCGCCTGCCCCACGCCCGAGATGATGAAGAACACCGTCATCAGCAAGCCCAGCTCCGCATACGACAGATCGAAGGCCGGTTTCAGCCAGACGAACAGGGCCGCAAGGATCAGATGGTAGAAGTGCGACACGCCATGCGCCAGCCCCACGAGGGCAATGACGCGCGCATCGCTGCGCAAGGTGGGAAGTTCGGATGCCGAGTTAGTTGTTATCATGTCATACCCTGTCTTATACTGGTGAAGCTCAAGTGTATGCAAAATACCATCGTCTGTTTTCCGACAGAATGACATAATTTATCGAATTAAGGCCAAGCTGATGGGTGTACCTATCCTCCACCATACGCGCATGTGTCCGCCACGGGAAGCGCCCAGCGCGACCATCCCCGTGACCATGGTCGCGCGCGACCTGCAACCCGATGAATTTCTCTTGCCGCACAGCCATCCATGGGGTCAAGTGACCATGGCGCTCGAAGGCGTGCTGCGCATTACGGCCAACAACAGCAGCTGGGTGCTGCCGCCCATGCGCGCCATCTGGATCGCGCCCAACGTCGAGCATGCCGTCACGATACTGGAAAAAACCCGCTTGCGCCCCCTGTGCATCCATGCCGCGCGCGCGCCGTTCGCGGGCCGCGACTGCAAGGTGCTGGAAGTATCGAACCTGCTGCGCCAGCTGATCATGGCGCTGGAGCAATTGGACCCGGGCGAGGAACCGGCGCGCGAAGCGCTGTTGGCCGAACTGATCCTCGATGAATTGAAACGCTCGGACACGCGCCCCATCCGCGTCCCCTTGCCCAGCGACAAGCGCCTGAAAACCCTGTGCGACAGCCTGATCGAGAAACCGGGCTTGAACCAGACCCTGGAACACTGGGCGCAGCTGGTCGGCGCGTCGGAGCGTACCCTGGCGCGGCTGTTCGAACGGGAATTGGGCATGAGTTTTGGCCAGTGGCGCCAGCAAGTGCGCCTGGCGCACGCGGCGCCCCTGATCGCGCGCGGCGTGCCGCTGTCGCAGGTGGCCGAAGAACTGGGCTACGCCAGCCAGTCGGCCTTTTCCGCCATGTTCAAGAAGACCTTCGGCAGTTCGCCATCAGCCTTCTTTGCCCAGAGCGAGCGCTCTTAAGCCATGAAGTCAAACAAGGAATTTTTGCCGGTATAACCAGGCAAGGCCGAGTTCGTTCCCATCTGTTCCTGGGCCGAATAGGCCTTGATCAGCGCCTGCGCCTGGGCAGTCAGCGCCTTGGCCAGCACGGCTTTCTTGTTGGTCAGGGTGGTGATGTCCTTGCCCACCGTCTGCACTTCCTTGCGGATAATGCTCGTTTCGCCCGTCAGCTCGCCGATCTTGCTGGAGAACTGGTCGGCCACGCCCTTGCCGTTATTCGTAAACAGCTTGCTGACGGCATCCGGATCGGCAGCGATGGCGGCCTTGAGTTTTTTATCGTCGAGCACCAACTCGCCGCTTTTGCCCAGGGTCACGCCGGCGCTGCTCAGGATGGAAGCGGGCACGCCCGTGCTGGCCGTGCGCAGCACTTGCTCCATCTGTGAACGCACCTGGCCCAGGGCTGTGTCGGACTTCAAGTCGCCCTGCTGCAGGCTTTGCAGTTTGCTGTTGAGTTCATTGTAGGCCGTGACGAAGCTGGCCACGTTGGTCGCGATCTGGCTGCTGTCCTTGGCGATGACGAGGTCGGTCACACCCTTTTTCTTCAATTCGATGGTGGCGCCCTCGACAGCCGTCGTCAAGGTATTCGTGGCGCTCTTGATGTCCTTGCCATCGACGGTCAGCAACGCATCCTGCGCGGCGGCCGTCTGCTGCAGGCCCTTGCCAGAGCCGGGCGCATAGCTGAGCAAATTACTGACGGCAGCGTCGCCGGACACGCTGATGCGCATACTGCTGTCGGCGCCGCTCTTGCCATTGATGGCCAGCGAGTAGCCATCGGGGCCTTTGACGACGCTAGCGTCCACGCCCTGCTGTTTCAGGGCGGCGGCGATGCCGTCGAGGCTATTGTTGCTGCTGTCTATCGTCAGCGAAATGACCTTGCCGCTGCCGGGCGTAAATTGCTTGCCATCGGCCGTGCCCACTTCGATCTTGACCAGCGCGGGCGCGCCCGTGCCGATCGCCGCGCTCGACGATTTCTGCGCGCCGCTGAGCAAGGTCTGCCCCTGCGCCAGCTGCTTGACGTTCAGCTCATGGCTGCCGCTGGCGGCCTTGTCGGTGGTGGTAGCGCTCAGCACATCCTTGGCGCTCGACGTGGCCGACGTGGCCAAGCCGCTGCCGGCCATGTTCTTGGCCACGGTCTGGAATTTCGCCAGCGCCGATTGCAGCTGGCCCAGGCCCGAAAACTTGGCCTGGTCGCGCGCCAGGCTGGCGTTGAGCTTGACGACGCCCGTGTTCTGCGACTGCATCTGGCGCTCCACCTTCGCATACACATCGGCCGAGATATTGCCCTGCGTCGTCTGCTGCGTGTTGTTGGTGTAAGCCCTGCTGTTGATGGTCGAATTAAACATGGTAGGCGTTCCCGTCGGGTGTAAGGTCATGACACGCGGTTCAGGTCTTGACCGCGTGCTGCGCTAGAAACGGACGGCAGGCGCGCGTGGCGCGGCGGCATCCCTCTTCTGGTTGATAATTATGCAGTATTACCGGAATATCAAAACAGTGAACAGAACAAGTTTTTCCTGACTGCAAACCCATATGCACCATTCTAGCGCATTTCACTTGCCGCTTATCTCGTGCGCGCCTCAGCGCATGAACTTCGAGATGGCGCTGCTGACAGCCATGTCCAGCTGCAGGAAAGTGAGTCCCACCTTGAAACCGGCACTGCTGAAAATGCAGTGCGAGACGGACACCCGCGCCTCGATGATGTGCGCCGCGCCATCGTAAAACAGCTCGAACAGCACCTTGCCCTGCTTGCCTGTCGGCACCGGCTCAGCGATGACGGCCGCCATGCCACCGGGCCCCACATCAAGGGTGCGCGCCGCCACGGGACCCGCGCCATCGATGACCAACATTGCCTTGGCACGCAAAATCTTGCGTGCGCCCTGCCTTTGCTCTACTGACACTGTATTCCGCTTCTCTCTATGCATTGTCGATACGAATTCGCCATGCGAACTCATCGGACAAATATTATAGTTCCAAACGGAAATTATGTTTGACTTGTCTCAAGCTTGGCATTTAAGCCATACCAACTTTTACTCCAAGTCGCGGAGTTTATTGAACGCTTCGTCGATGCGCTCGACGCCGATGACCTTGAGGCCTTCGATGAGCTGTTTCGGCAAGTTGGACTTGGGCACCACGGCCAAGGTAAAGCCCAGCTTGGCCGCTTCGCGCAAGCGCTCCTGGCCCCGTGGCGCGGGGCGGATTTCACCAGCCAGCCCCACTTCGCCAAACACGACCAATCCCCGTGGCAGGGGCTTGTTGCGCATCGACGAATTAATCGCCAGCAACACGGCCAGGTCGGCCGCCGGTTCCGTGATCTTCACGCCGCCGACGGCATTGATGAACACATCCTGGTCGAACGCGGCGATGCCCGCGTGGCGGTGCGCCACGGCCAGCAGCATGGCCAGGCGGTTCTGCTCCAGGCCGACGGACAGCCGGCGCGCATTGGGCAAGTGACTCGTGTCGACGAGGGCCTGGATTTCCACCAGCAAGGGACGCGTGCCTTCCTGCGTCACCATCACGCAGGAACCGGGCACCTGGTTGTCGTGCTGCGACAGGAACAGGGCGGACGGATTCGACACGCCTTTCAAGCCCTTTTCCGTCATGGCGAACACGCCCAGTTCGTTGACGGCGCCGAAACGGTTCTTGATGGCGCGCACGAGGCGGAAGCTGGAATGGGCGTCGCCCTCGAAATACAGCACCGTATCGACAATGTGCTCGAGCACGCGGGGACCGGCCAGCGCGCCCTCTTTCGTCACGTGGCCGACCAGAATGATGGTCACGCCCGTCTGCTTGGCCGCCCGCGTCAGTTGCGCCGCGCATTCGCGCACTTGCGCCACGGAACCAGGAGCCGAGCTGAGGGCGTCGGAATACACGGTCTGGATCGAGTCGATGACCACCACTTCCGGCTTCAGGTCGTGCAAGGTGGACAGGATCTTTTCCAGCTGGATCTCGGCCTGCAATTTGAGTTCCTTGGCATCGATGACGAGGCGCTTGGCGCGCAGGGCGATCTGCGCACCCGATTCCTCGCCGCTGACGTACAGCACGCGCTTGTGGTGCGACATGTTCGCCAGCGCCTGCAGCAGCAGGGTCGACTTGCCGATGCCGGGGTCGCCGCCGATCAGCACGACGCCGCCGGCCACCATGCCGCCGCCCAGCACGCGGTCGAATTCCTCGATGCCCGTGCCGAAGCGGGGCACGTCGATGGCATCGATATCGTCAAGCGACAGCACGGGCGCCGTCTGCGCCAGCGACATGTGCTGCGGATTCGAATAGCGGTTGTTGCCGCCCGTCTCGGGCAGGGTTTCCACCATGGTATTCCACTGGTTGCACGAGGTACATTGCCCCATCCATTTGTTGCTGATGGCGCCGCAATCGCTGCAGGTATAGGTGGTCTTGACTTTTGCCATGGTGTACTTTGCCCGGGTAAGGTGAAACTGCTGTCTGTATATACAGTAAATTCACAGTATATACAAACGGCGGGCCGACGTCACTGTCACGCCTCGATCACCGGAACGCGCGGCGCCAATGCGCACATCAGCTCGTAGCCGATGGTGCCGGCGGCCAGGGCCACCTCGTCGATCGGCATGCCCTGGCCCCACAAGGTGACGGCGCTGCCGACTTTTACTTCCGGCACCTGCGTCAGATCGACCATCAGCATGTCCATCGACACCCGGCCGATGAGGCCAGTGCGCACGCCATCGACGAGCACGGGCGTGCCTTCGGGCGCGTGGCGCGGATAGCCGTCCGCATAGCCGCAGGCCACCACGCCGACCTTGATATTGCCGGCCGCCTCATAGCGGCTGCCGTAGCCCACCACTTCGCCGGCGGCGATATCCTGGATGCCGATAATCTTGCTGCGCAAGGTCATGGTGGGCAGCAAGCCGAACGCCTGCGCGGACGTGCCGCCGGCAGCGCCGCTGGGCGTGCCGCCATACAGCATGATGCCGGGGCGCACCCAGTCACTGTCGAGATGGTGCAGCAGCACGCCGGCCGAATTGCACAGGCTGCGCGGCAAGGGTACGCCTATGCTGGCCGCGCCCGCTTCGAAACGCAGCATCTGCTGCTCCAGGGGCAAGCGCGTGGGCGCCGCTTCATCGGCATTGGCGAAATGCGTCATCAGGGTGATCGTGCCGACGTGCGGGATGGCGCGCAGGCGCGCATACGCACCCGCCACGGCGCCCGGCGTAAAACCCAGGCGGTTCATGCCCGTATTCATTTTCAGGTGCACGTCGATGGCGTGCGGCAAGCACGCCGCCGCCAGCATGTCGATCTGTTCTTCGCAATGCACGCTGCCGTTCAGCTTGTGCTGCGCCATGGCAGGCAAATCGCTGGCGTCGAAAAAACCTTCGAGCAGCAAGATGGGCTTGGTCCAGCCCAGTTCGCGCAAGCGCACGGCGTAATCGACCTCGACCAGCGCCAGGCCATCGGCGTCGGCAAAACCCCGCATGGCCCGCTCCAGGCCGTGGCCATAGGCATTTGCCTTGACTACGGCCCACACTTTGGCGCCGCGGGCGCCGGCACGGGCGCGCGCCAGATTGTGTTGCATGGCATCGAGATGGATGGTGGCAATGAGGGGCCTGGGCATAAGCGTGACACACGGCAAGTGGGAAAGCCGTATTTTACCGGATGGGCCGCAGGCGCGCGCCGCTAGCGGAGGCAGAATAGGCGCGCAGGACACCATGTACAAAATGCTCACATGTATGTGTATTTTTCTACGGCAGAAAAATTAAGCTTCGCTTAGGCAAGAGGATGCAAAGCAGCCCCTTCCAAACTTGGGGTTTGCCGTTTTTTCGTGGTATAAAGCAAGCCAGATATGATTTCAGGCAATCCAGAATGAATCGTGGTTTTTATACCATCATGGCGGCGCAGTTCTTTTCTTCGCTGGCAGATAACGCCCTCTTTTTTGTCGCCGTCGATTTATTGGTGTCCATGAAATCCCCGGCGTGGATCACGCCGCTGCTCAAACTGTCGTTCGTGCTGTTTTACGTGCTGTTGGCCGCTTTTGTCGGCGCCTTCGCGGATGCACTGCCGAAAGGCAAGGTCATGTTCATCGCCAACATGGTCAAGATCTTCGGCTGCGCCCTCGTCTTCTTCCACGTGCATCCGCTGCTGGCCTACGCCGTCGTCGGTTTTGGCGCTGCCGTGTATTCGCCTGCCAAGTACGGCATCCTGACGGAACTACTGCCGCCGGAAAAACTTGTGGCGGCGAATGGCTGGATCGAAGGCTTGACCGTCACCTCCATCATCCTCGGCACCGTCATGGGCGGCGCGCTCGTCAGCGGCCACGTGTCCGACATGCTGCTGTCCATCGACATTCCCCTGATCAATACGGGCATCACCAGCAAGACAGAAGCGGCCTTGTGCGTGGTAGTGGGCATTTATGCGCTGGCGACCCTGGCCAACCTGAAGATTCCCGACACGGGCTGCGTGTATGCGCACCAGGAACGCAATCCTATCAAACTGATTACTGATTTTGCCAATTGCTATTCCATCCTGTGGAAAGACAAGCTGGGCCAGATCACCCTGGCCGTGACGACCCTGTTCTGGGGCGCAGGCGCCACCTTGCAGCTGATCGTGCTGGAATGGGCCAAGCAATCCTTGAACATGCCCTTCGACAAGGCAACCAGCCTGGTGGGCGTGGTCGCCATCGGCGTGGCCGCCGGCGCCGTGCTGTCTGCCCGTTTCATTCCATTGCGCAAATCGCTGACCGTCATTCCTCTCGGGATCGCCATGGGCGTGATCGTCATGATGATGACGCAAGTGCACTCTGTGTGGATCGCCTACCCGCTGCTGATACTGATCGGCGCCCTGTCCGGCTTCTTCGTCGTGCCAATGAATGCACTGCTGCAACATCGAGGCCACGTGCTGATGAGCGCAGGCCATTCCATCGCCGTGCAGAACTTCAATGAAAACCTGTCGATTCTGACCATGCTGGCCGTGTATTCGATCATGATCCGCTTGCACCTGCCGCTCAACATCATCATCACCCTGTTCGGCCTGTTCGTCGCCGGCACCATGTACATGATCATGCGCAAGCACAAGCTGAACCAGGCTGAGCATGACAATCTTTCCTTGATCGGCGAGCAGAAACACTAATTTTGGGGTCAGACCCGACGGGTCTGACCCCAGCATTACGCTGGCAGCGTACCTAACAGCCGCCGCGCGGCGGCCTGCTCCGTCCAGTCATGGGGCACGACAAAACCACGCGTGCGCTCCACTTCCCAGCCTTCGACATTGTCCACCGTGGCCACCAGCACCGGTTGCGCCAGATCAAACAAGCGCGCCTGCAAGACGTCGACATCGAGCACTTCCACGTCGCGCCCCTTGAACGGCGCCAGCCATTGCAATCGCGGCAGCACGACATAGCGCTGCTGCGTCAATTGCATAGGCGTGCACCAGAAGCCGTGTCCGTGCCCTGGGGAAATACCGTCCATGGCGGGCGTGGCGCCTGCCGCATAGAACAGCCAGCCCTTGACCAGCGCCTGCGCCGCGCGCACTGGGTGCGCCAGCAGGCTTTGCGCGGCAGGATGGCGGGACAAGGCCAATTGCTTGTCGAGAATCTTGCGCATCTTCAAGCCCAAAGTATCGGCCAGGTTGGGGCCGATCAAGTGGTTGAACACGCCGGGATCGGGCGCGCCTTCCAGCAAGTAGAACTTGGTGGCGAATTCCCAGTGCAACAGCTCATTCCCGTCACGCAGCAGGAAATCGAACTCGCCCACCGTGTCGTTGCGGTTGACCTGCACTTGCAAGCCATGCGCAACCAGCAATCCATGCTGCTCAAAATAAAAGGCCAGCAGCTTTTCAGCGTACAGGCCCAGGCGGGAATAGAATTTCGGCCCCAGCGCCGCATCGAGCGGCGACGGGTCATCCTGCAGCGCCGCCAGCCACGTCGCCACGGCGGGCGTGACGGGCGCGAGGCTGGCGATGCGCCCGCCCCAATGGGGGCTGGTCGGGTCCAGCAAGTCGGGCGAGTCGAGCAGCCAGGCCAGCGCACGCACGCGGGGGTGCGTCAAATGGCCCCAGCGGCGCTCGAAGCGGGCCTGGAAAGCGCCGACGTCAGCCTCAATCACCGTGCGTGCTTTTCGCCAGACACAGGTCGGCCCAGGCGCGCGCCTTGGCCTTGCCCGTCCCATCCTGCAGCAGTTGCTCTGGGTGGAAGGTGGCCACGACGGACGCATTGCCCAGCTGGCGCACCTTGCCGCGTACGGGCTTTTCACCGGGATTGATGCCAGCGGCGGCCATCGAACCGAGGGTGACGATGGTGCGCGGCTGCAGCAGGGCCAGTTCGCGGTCGAAGTACGGACGGCAGGCGGCGGACTCGGCTTCTGTCGGCAGACGTTCCTGCCCGGCCTCGTCGAGCGGACGGCATTTCAGCAAGTGCGTGATGTACACATCGCTGCCCGCGTCGATATCGATAGCCTTGAGCATATTGTCGAGCAGCTTGCCCTGTTCGCCCGGCAAGGCGCGCCCTTCCCGCTCTTCCAGGCGCGAGGGGCTGCTGGCCAGCATCAGCCAAGCACCCTGACGGTCGCCACGGCCCATGACGACACCCTTGCGCGTCTTGCACAAGTCGCAGCGCGCGCACTTGGCCACGGCCGCCGTCAAGCCATCCCAGTCGAGGGCGGCAATGTCTGCATCGCTCAACTGTCTGGCGGGCGGCGGTGGCGGCGCATCGTCGAACCAGGCCGTGTCGTCGGGCTCGGCGGCGGGGACTGGCGCCGCGGCAACGGCGACGGGCGCTTCGGCCTGCACCTCGACCTTCGCCTCGGCAGCCATCTCGACGACTTCGGCAACCACCTCTGTAACGACCTCAATCACGGCCTCAAGCACGGGTGCCGCCACGGCGACGTCCATCTCCATGGCAGCCTCGGCAACAACGTCAACAGCTTCGGATGCGGCACCCTGGCGCAAGCGCCACAGGGGGCCGACGCCCATCTCATCGAGGAAAACGGCGCTGCGGCTCATAAGGTATAACGCATCACGATGGCGTCCTCACGTTGCGAATTGGCGGCAGGATAATATCCCTTGCGGCGGCCTATCTGTTCAAATCCATAGCGCTGGTAAATATCGAGCGCGCGCACGTTCGACGGGCGCACTTCCAGCAGCATCGATTCCATGCCCAGCTGGCGCGCGCAGGCGCAGGACTGGTTCAGCAGGAAACGCCCCAGTCCCTGTCCCTGAATGGCGCCCTCGACGGCCACGTTCAGCAAGTGCGCTTCATCGACGACCAGCATCAGCAAGAAGTAGCCGAGCAAGGTGCCATCCACGTCGCGCAAGACCCAGGCCGGGTAGCCGCTCTTGAGGGAATCGACGAAGTTGCCATGCGTCCAGGGATGCGGATACACGCGCTGTTCCAGCGCCAGCACTTCGACCAGGTCCGCTTCCTGCATCGGTTGATAGTCGAGGCGCAGCAAGTCCCAGCCTGCAGTGCTGTCCTTGTCCTTGCCCGCCTCCATCATTGTGCGGACTCCGCAGCGGCCTTGGCGGCCTGCATGTCGAGACGCTCGGCACTTGTGTAAGCGATCTTGTTGCGCAAGTACAGAGGCTGCGCCTCGGCCGCCGTCACGAACTGACCGGCCACAAACGCGATGCGCGCCAGCTGCGCCACTTGCACGGCGTGCGGCATGATGGCCGCGTCCGCGCTGGCGGCGCATGGCAGCGTCGCCAAGGCATCGGCATAGGCCGCAAAACCGTTGCCGCAAGCGGTGACGTCGCCTTGCGGCGCTACGCCGGCAGGCGCACTCAGGGCCGGTGGCGCAACAATCTGCAAACCATCCTGGTAATCATATTGCGCCCAGTACACTTCGCCCATGCGGGCGTCGAGCACGGTCACGATGCGCTGCACACCATGCTGCTGGTGGCACGCGAGCGCCATGGCGTCGAGCGTGACGACAGGCACGACGGGCAGATTGGCGCCGTAAGCCAGGCCTTGAGCGATGCCGCAAGCCGTGCGCACGCCCGTAAACGAGCCGGGGCCGGAACCGTAGGCGATGGCGTCGACGTCCGCCAGGGTCACGCCCGCTTCGGCCAGCAATTCCTGCACCATCGGCAGGATGGACTGGGAATGGGTGCGCACGCCCGACGAGGCGCGGGACAGGACGACATCGCCGCGCAACAAGGCGCAGGAGGCGAGTTCGGACGACGTTTCAATAGCAAGTAAGGTGGGAAGTAAGGTAGACATAGCGTATTTTACCTTGCCAGGCCCGGGAACGGCATGCCGTGCCGGCCAACAACAGCCCACTTGCACAGGCCGTGCGCGAGGACGGCTATAATAAAAGGCTAAGCTGATTGCTTGACCGGCGTCATTGCGCCATGCCTGGCAATCCATACGCGACACTATCACCCCACTCTTGCCCTGGTCCGCTCCGTGAATCCACTTCTTGCTAAACTGCAACCATACCCGTTTGAAAAGCTGCGCCAGCTGTTTGCCGGCGTGACGGTCAACCCCGAATATGCGCCCATCAGCCTGGGCATGGGCGAACCCAAGCACCCGACGCCAGCCTTCATCGAGCAGGCATTGACCGACAATATCCATGGCCTGGCCAGCTATCCGACCACCATCGGTTCGGAAGCCTTGCGCACCGCCATCGCCGGCTGGCTGGAGCGCCGCTACGGCATCCCCAAGCTCAATCCTGCCACGCAAATCCTGCCCGTGAACGGTTCACGCGAAGCGCTGTTTGCGCTGGCGCAAACGGTGATCGATCCATCGGCCGGTTCGCTCGTGATCAGCCCGAACCCGTTTTACCAGATCTATGAAGGCGCGGCCTACCTGGCCGGCGCGGAACCATATTTCGTCAATTCCGACCCGGCGCGCAATTTCGGCTGCGACTACGACAGCGTGCCCGCGTCCGTGTGGGAAAAGGTCAAGCTGCTGTTCCTGTGCTCGCCCGGCAACCCGACGGGCGCCGTGCTCACCCTGACGGACTGGGAACACCTGTTCGCCCTGTCCGAGCGCTATGATTTCGTCATCGCCGCCGACGAGTGCTATTCCGAGATTTACCACGGCGACACGCCACCGCTGGGCGCGCTGCAGGCGGCCAACATGCTGGGCCTGTCCACCATCGAGCGCCCATACGCGCGCCTGGTGGTGTTTTCCAGCCTGTCGAAGCGCTCGAACGTGCCGGGCATGCGCTCGGGCTTTGTCGCCGGCGACGCGGAAGTACTGAAAAAATTCCTGCTCTACCGAACCTACCACGGCGGCGCCATGAGCCCCGCCGTGCAGGCGGCCTCCGTCGCGGCCTGGAACGACGAAACCCATGTCGAGGAAAATCGCGCCAAGTACCGCGCCAAGTTCGACGCCATCACGCCGCTGCTGCAATCGGTGATGGACGTGCAATTGCCGGACGCCGGCTTCTACCTGTGGGCCGACGTCAGCCGCACGGGACTGTCCGACACGCAATTCGCGCAACGCCTGTACGCCGAATATAATGTGACGGTATTGCCTGGCAGTTACCTGGCGCGCGACGCGCACGGCATCAATCCGGGCCGCAACCGCATCCGCATGGCCCTCGTGGCCGAAACGGCCGAAGGGCTGGAAGCCGCACTGCGCATAGTAAAATTCTGCCAGCAGCTTTCCGCATCCGCATCAACCACGCATTAACCCTACATAAACAAGACATCATCATGAGCCAACAACTGCAAACCATCATCGACCAGGCCTGGGAAAACCGCGCCGAGATCAATCCAGGCAACGGCACGGCCGAACTGCGCGACGCCGTCTCCCACGTCATCAATGGCCTGGACAACGGCAGCATCCGCGTGGCCGAAAAAACCACGGGCGACTGGGTGGTCAACCAGTGGGTCAAGAAAGCCGTGCTGCTGTCGTTCCGCCTGGAAGACAACGTCGTCCTGCCGTCCGATGGCACGATGCAGTTCTACGACAAGGTTCCGACCAAGTTCGCCAACTACACCAAGGAAGACTTCGTCAAAGGCGGTTTCCGCGTCGTGCCGCCAGCCGTCGCCCGCCGCGGCAGCTTCATCGCCAAGAACGTCGTGCTGATGCCGTCCTACGTCAACATCGGCGCCTACGTCGATGAAGGCGCCATGGTCGACACCTGGGCCACCGTCGGCTCCTGCGCCCAGATCGGCAAGAACGTCCACCTGTCCGGCGGCGTCGGCATCGGCGGCGTGCTGGAACCTATGCAAGCGAACCCGACCATCATCGAAGACAACTGCTTCATCGGCGCCCGTTCGGAAATCGTCGAAGGCGTGATCGTCGAAGAAAACTCGGTCATCTCGATGGGCGTCTACATCGGCCAGTCGACCAAGATCTACGACCGCGCCACGGGCGAAGTGACCTACGGCCGCGTGCCAGCCGGCTCCGTCGTGGTCTCGGGCAACCTGCCTTCGGAAGATGGCAAGTACTCGCTGTACTGCGCCGTCATCGTCAAGCGCGTGGATGCAAAAACCCGCGCGAAAACGGGCATCAACGAACTGCTGCGCGGCATTTAATTACCGCACTGCGAAGTATCGGTAACACTTGAATGTCCCGCCCCGGCGGGACATTTTCATTTCCTACTGGCAACTTCAATCGTCGCGCAGCCATCGCCCATCCTGTCCTATACTGGATGGCATGAATACACCTCCCGTCCTGATCGTCGGCGCCGGTCCTACCGGTCTCATGCTGGCCTTGCGCCTGGCGCGCCATGGCGTCGATTGCCGCATCATCGACAAGAACAGCGGTCCGGGCCAGGCGTCGCGGGCCATGGCCGTGCATGCGCGCACCTTGGAGTTTTACCAGCAGCTGGGCTTTGCCGATGAACTGGTCAGCCTCGGTATCAAGATCAATGCCATGCACATCCACGAAGGCGGCGAGGAGTTGGTGAAACTGGCGCTGGGCGAGATCGGCGAAGGCTTGAGCCCCTATCCTTTCGTACTGAGCTTGCCTCAGGACGAGCATGAACGCTTTCTGATCAGCAAGCTGGCGGCGGCCGGCGTGCACGTGGAATGGAACGTCGCGCTGGACCTGTGGACGCAGGACGATAGCGAAGTGCAAGCCATCGTGCTCAAGGACGGCGAACGCCAATATTGCACGTTTAACTACATTTGCGGCTGCGACGGCGCCCGCAGCAAAGTGCGCGAGATCGCCGGTTTCGAGTTCTCCGGCGGCACCTACGACCACCTGTACTACGTGGCCGACGCGCAAGTGGCAGGCAAGAACACGGATTTGCACGCCCACCTGGGCGCGAACTCGTTTGCGCTGATGCTGCCCGTGCGCACCAGTGGCATGCAGCGCCTGATCGGCATCCTGCCCGACCGCCCCGATGGCGCGCCGGCACCCGTCTTCGACGATGTGCGGGAGCAGGTGCAAACCTTGCTGGGCATCGAGGTCGAACACGTGAACTGGTTTTCCACGTATAAAGTGCATCACCGGGTGGCGGCGCAGTTCCGCGAACGGCGCTGCTTCATCCTCGGCGACGCGGCCCATTTGCACAGCCCCGTGGGCGGCCAGGGCATGAACACGGGCCTGGGCGACGCCGTCAACCTGGCGTGGAAACTGGCGCAAAAACTGCGGGGCCAGAGCAACGACACCCTGCTCGATACCTATGAAAGCGAGCGCATCGTGTTTGCCCGCAAGCTCGTCACCACCACCGACCGCGCCTTCCAGGCCATCGTCGCGCAAGGCATGGCCGGGCAATTCCTTCGGCGCTGGCTGGTGCCGCATGCGCTGCCCTTCCTCTCGGGCTTCGGACGGGCGCGCCGTCTGCTGTTCAAAACAGTGTCGCAGATCCAGATCAGCTATGAAGACAGCGCCCTGTCCGCCGGCCATGCGGAATACCTGCGCGGCGGTGACCGCCTGCCATGGTTTTCCGACGGCACGCAAGACAACTTTATCGCCCTGCGCAGCATGGATTGGCAATTGCACATCTATGGCGAAGCGGCGCCCGAATTGCTGGACGAAGCACGCGTGCTGAAACTGCCCGTGCATTGCTACACCTATAACGTGGCCGCCAAGCTGGCGGGCCTGGGCCGCGACGCGGCCTACCTCGTGCGCCCCGATGGCCACATCGCGCTGGCCCTGCACCTGCAGGAAAGCGGCGCCCTGCGCGCCCTCGCCTTGCGGCTGGGCCTGCATTTCGGTCCGGCAGAGATGGGCAAGGCGGCGCCACGGCCTGTGTAGGGAAAATCACCGGGCCGTGTTGCACTGCCGCATTGACTGCGCATCAACTGTATAATGGCGGCGACCATCGCATTTTTCCCTGGCGCAAGCGCCGCGATCAAGCGAACCGCATTCATTCCCCTTAGCCCTACCCATGACGACCATTACACTCTACGGTATCCCCAACTGCGATACCGTCAAAAAGGCCCGCACCTGGCTGGCCGCGCAGCAACTCGACTTCACCTTCCACGACTTCAAGAAGCAGGGCCTGGAACGCGCGACAGTCGCAGCGTGGCTGCAGCAATTGCCATGGGATGTGCTGGTCAACAAGAAAGGCACGACCTGGCGCGCCCTGTCCGACGAGCGCAAGGCATCCACTATCGATGCGGACAGCGCTCTGGAGCTGATGCTGGAAAACCCTTCCATCATCAAGCGCCCCGTGCTGGACAAGGATGGCCAGTTCAGCGTGGCGTTTTCGGATGCGCAGTACAAGACCATTTTTTCGCTGTAACCTTCTAGTTGACCACCGGAACGATGTTGCCGGCACGACCTTACCCATGACCACCTCCAAAACCCTCGCCCTGACCGAAAAACTGATCGCCCTGTCCTCGGTCACGCCCGACGACAAGGGCTGCCAGCAGCACCTGATCGACATCCTCACGCCGCTGGGCTTTGTCTGCGAGACGATACAGTCGAACGACGTCACCAATCTGTGGGCACGCCGTGGCACAACTTCTCCCGTGTTCGTCTTTGCCGGCCATACGGACGTGGTGCCGACCGGCCCCGTCGAGCAATGGCGCTCGCTGCCCTTCATTCCCACCCACCGCGACGGCAAGCTGTACGGCCGTGGCGCGGCCGACATGAAGACGTCGATCGCCGCCATGGTGGTCGCCTGCGAGGAATTCATCGCCGCCACGCCCGAGCACACGGGTTCGATCGCCTTTCTGATCACCAGCGACGAGGAAGGCCCGGCCACGGATGGCACCGTCATCGTCTGCAACAAATTGAAGGAACGGGGCGAGCAGATCGACTATTGCCTGGTCGGCGAGCCGACGTCGAGCGCGCAGCTGGGCGACATGATCAAGAACGGCCGCCGCGGTTCGCTGTCAGGCCGTTTGACGATCAAGGGCGTGCAAGGCCATATCGCCTACCCGCACCTGGCGAAAAACCCGATCCACGAAGCGGCGCAGGCGCTGGCCGATCTTGTCGAAGAGAAATGGGATGCGGGCAACGAGTATTACCTGCCGACCTCGTGGCAAATGTCCAATATCAACGCGGGCACGGGCGCCAACAACGTGATTCCCGGCGACATGGTGATCGACTTTAACTTCCGCTTTTCCACGGCCAGCACGGCGGAAAACCTGCAGGAACGGGTGCACGCCATCCTCGACAAGCATGACTTGCAATACGATTTGCAATGGACCCTGAGCGGCCTGCCCTTCCTCACGCCACGCGGCACCTTGAGCGATGCGCTGTCGTCCGCGATCCTCGAAGAAACGGGCATCGCGACGGAACTGTCGACCACGGGCGGCACCTCGGATGGCCGGTTTATCGCGCAAATCTGCCCCCAAGTGATAGAATTCGGGCCGCCCAATGCCAGTATTCACAAGATCGACGAGCACATCGAACTGCGCCACATCGATCCCCTGAAGAATATTTACCGGCGCACGCTGGAGCATTTGCTGCCCGTCTGAACCAGAATACCGAGGCCCGTCACGGCGGGCCAGAACACCGTCTTTTCGAGAATGCCATGACCCCGAACCCGTTTTCCACGCCACGCGACCTGCTGCGCTACGCCGTTACCCGTTTCAATACCGCCAAGCTGTTTTTCGGCCACGGCAGCGCCGAAGCGTTCGACGAGGCGGCCTATCTGATCCTGCACACGTTGAAGTTGCCGCTCGACAAGCTCGAACCGTTTCTCGACGCCAAGCTGCTGCCATCGGAAGTGGCCAGCGTGATGAGCGTCATCGACCGCCGCAGCATCGACCGGGTGCCGGCCGCCTACATCACCAAGGAAGGCTGGCTGGGTACGTATAACTTCTACGTCGACGAGCGCGTGATCGTGCCCCGCTCCTTCATCGCCGAGCTGATCCCTGAATACTTTTCGCCATGGGTGGCGGAACCGGAAGCCGTGGAAAACATCCTGGAACTGTGCACCGGTTCGGGCTGCCTGTCCATCATGATGGCCGACGCCTTCCCGAACGCCGCGGTCGATGCCGTGGACATTTCCGCCGACGCGCTGGCCGTGGCCAAGCGCAACGTCGACACGTACAAGCTGCAGGACCGCGTGAACCTGATCGAATCGGACCTGTACACGAACGTGCCGGCCAAGAAATATGATTTGATCATCAGCAACCCACCATACGTGAATTCCGCGTCGATGGGCGCCCTGCCCCAGGAATACCTGGCCGAACCGCAAATCGCCCTCGATGGCGGCAGCGACGGCATGGACCTGGTGCGCAAGATCATCGCCGGTGCGGCCGAACGCCTGACGGACGACGGCATCCTGATGATTGAAATCGGCAATGAGCGCGCATACGCGGAAGCGGCCTTCGGCGAGCTGGGCCTGACCTGGCTGACGACGAGCGCCGGCGACGACATGGTATTCCTGCTGACGGCCGAGCAGCTGAAGCTGGGTTGATCGACTTGGTAGGTCGGATTAGCCCGAAGGGCGTAATCCGACGGGCACGGCGCCACTTGTCGGATTACGCTACGCTAATCCGACCTACCTGAATTTTACGGCGAGGGTTAAACCCCAGCCTTTACAAAGAAAAAAATGATACGTTTCCTACAAGTAAGCCTGATGCGCGGCATCAAACCGTTGCTCGAACAAGTCGACGTCACCCTCAATCCGGGCGACAAGATCGGCCTGATCGGCGCCAATGGCGCGGGCAAATCGAGCCTGTTCGCCATGATGCGTGGCGAATTGCACCCTGACCAGGGCGAGATCGATTTCCCGGCCAAATGGCGCGTGGCTTACGTGGCGCAGGAAACGCCGCCGCTGGACCGTGCCGCGCTCGACTACGCGATCGATGGCGACATCACCCTGCGCAAACTGGAAGCGGAACTGACGCGCCTGGAATCGGAACCGGCCACGTCGGAAAACGGCATCGCCATCGGCGAAATCTACAGCGCGCTGGCCGATGCCGACGCGTACACCGTGCAGTCGCGCGGCGAGCAGTTGCTGCTGGGCCTGGGCTTTACCCTGGACCAGATGCAGCAACCGGTGGCCAGTTTCTCGGGCGGCTGGCGCATGCGCTTGAACCTGGCGCAAGCGCTGATGTGCCCGTCCGACCTGCTGCTGCTCGATGAACCGACCAATCACTTGGATCTGGACGCCATCATCTGGCTGGAAGACTGGCTCAAGCGCTACGCCGGCACATTATTGATCATTTCCCATGACCGCGACTTCCTCGACGAAGTCGTCAACGTCGTCGTGCATATCGATGAACGCAAGCTGAAACGGTATTCGGGCAACTATTCGAGCTTCGAGCGCCAGCGCGCGGCGCAGATGATCCTGGCCGCCGGTGCGCTGGAAAAGCAGCAGCGCAAGCGTGCCCACCTGGAATCGTTCGTGAACCGCTTCAAGGCGCAAGCGTCGAAGGCCCGCCAGGCGCAAAGCCGCATGAAGGCGCTGGCGAAGATGGAAGAACTGGCGCCACTGCGCGCCGCCGCGGAATTCTCGTTCGAATTCCGCGAGCCGCTGAGCGCGCCGAACCCATTGCTGGTGATGGAAGACGTCGATGCGGGCTACAAGATCGAGAACGAAGCGACGGGCGAGATCACGCATAAAACCATCGTCAACGGCATCAAGTTTTCGCTGCAGATCGGCCAGCGTATCGGCTTGCTGGGCCAGAACGGCGCCGGCAAATCGACCCTGATCAAGACCATCGCCGGCGAACTGATGCCGTTGACGGGCGACGCCACCATGGGCAAGGGCCTCAACATCGGCTACTTCGCCCAGCACCAGGTGGAAATGCTGCGCCACGACGAATCGCCGCTGTGGCATCTGTCGAAGATCGCCCCGACCGTGCGCGAGCAGGAACTGCGCAACTTCCTGGGCGGCTTCAACTTCCCCGGCAACATGGTGACCGCCTCGATCGCGCCGTTCTCGGGCGGCGAAAAAGCCCGTCTGGCGCTGGCCCTGATCGTCTGGCAGCGTCCTAACCTGCTGCTGCTCGATGAACCGACCAATCACCTGGATCTGGAAACGCGCGAAGCGCTGACGGAAGCGCTGGCCCAGTTCGAAGGCACCCTGGTCGTCGTGTCCCATGATCGCCATTTGCTGCGCGCCACCACGGACGAATTCATCATCGTTGCCGACGGCAAGCTGCAACCGTTCGACGGCGACCTCGATGACTACAAGGACTGGCTGTTCAAGACCAAGCTGGGTAAAGGCACGGACGTGCTGCCGGCCGCCGGCAAGGCCAACAAGACCGACTTCCCCGTGGTCTCGCCCGTCGTTGCCGCGGCAGCCCCTGCCGCGCCCGTGCGCGACAAGCGCAAGGAAGCGGAAGAGCGCCAGAAAGCCGCCGCTTTGCGCAAGCCGATCGAAAACAAGATCAAGCGCCAGGAAGAGCAGATCGCCAAGCGCAATGCGCAAAAGGCGGAAACCGACGCCAAGCTGGGCGAACCGACCATCTATGACGCCGCCAACAAGGCGAAATTGAAGCAACTGCTGGCCGACCAGACCTTCTTCACCAAGGATCTGGCGCAGCTGGAAGCGGAATGGCTCGATCTGCAGGATCAGTTGGAAAAGCTCGGCTAACACCAAACACAAAGACGACCCCAGGGTCGTCTTTTTTTATGCCGCCTGCATGGGGCTGGGGCTGCGGATCGCCATCAGGCGGTCGATGTCGACGAGGATCAATCGGCGCCCCGCCACCGCCCCCAGGCCCAGCAGGTAATCGGCTTCCGCCTCGCCCAGGCCAGGCACGGCGGCGATGTCGCCGGGTGCCAGGCTGACGATATCGGTGACGCCATCGACCACCATGCCCATCACGCCATTACTCAGCTGCAGGATGATCACGTCGGTGGCCGGGTCGGGCGCGCCGTGGGCACTGCCGAACGCGGCGCGCATGTCGACGATGGGGATGATCACGCCGCGCGAGACGGCCACGCTGTGCAGCACTTCCCCTTCCGAGGAAAAACGGTCGAGTTCCTTCAGCGGACGCAATTCCCGCACGCGGCGGTAATCGAGGCCGTATTCCAGGCCGCCCAGCCGAAAGCTCAGGTACTGCGTCAGGGATTGCGCGGTTGCGGCGCCAGGCGTGATCGTGGGCTGCATGGTGTTCCTTTCATCCGGTAAGCGCTGCCAGGATGCGCAGTGGCGCAACGTTGGCCCCATGCTAACCAGCATCGCCGCAAGCGGCGTTGAGAAACATCAACTTTCCCGGAAGACATCATCGGCTGGCCGCCCGGCATTGCGCCGGCGCAGCCATCTTCCCTTACAATACCCACATCATTCCCCCACAGGCAGGCCATGCAACACCTCGTCAACCCCGCTGAAGTTGAATTTTCCGCCATCCGCGCCCAGGGCCCGGGCGGCCAGAACGTCAACAAGGTGTCCAGCGCCATCCATTTGCGCTTTCCGATCGCCGCCTCGTCGCTGCCGGAAGCGTACAAGGAACGGCTGCTGGCCCTGCGCGACAGCCGCATCAGCAAGGATGGCGTGCTGGTACTCAAGGCGCAGCAATCGCGCAGCCAGGAGCAGAACAAGGAAGAAGCGTTGCGGCGCTTGCAGGAAATCATCGACAGCGTGACCTTCCTGCCCGCCGTGCGCCGCGCCACCAAGCCCACGCGCAGCTCGCAGCGGCGCCGCCTCGACAGCAAGAGCACGCACAGCGTGCTCAAGCAATCACGCGGCAAGGTGACGGATTAAACGCTACGGTGGTGGCTGGTAAGTCCACTCCAGGCTGCCCGTGCTGTCCGCGAATACGGGCTGCGTGGCCGGCGTGGCGCTGCGCAGCAAGGCCTTGATTTCTTTCGGCGGCCGGTCGTAGACCTTGGCCGGCCCGGGCGGCACGACCAGGGCGCGCACCGTCGTCTCGCCATCGATCAGGCCCAGGCTGCAGCGCGACTGGCCGGCCGTCGCCTGCCGCTCCTGGCGCACTTGCTCCACCAGCGCCAGCATCTGCGCGTGCAGGATTTCCGACTGTTTTACCTCCACGCGCAAGCGCGCCACCTCTTTCAGGACAGGAGCGATGCGCGCGGCCAGCTTGTCGTACTGCAGCTGTTGCGCTGGCTGCAGTTGCAATTCGCCGCGCCGCAGCTGGCCCGCCAGGGTCAGGTAATTGCGCACCTCGGGCAATTGCGCGATGGCATCGATTTCCTGCTGGCGCTTGTGCTGCACCTGCAGGAATTGCGCCGCCTTCGCCAGGCTTTCGGCGATCTTTTGCTCCAGCGCACTCAGGTCGGGTACGAGGGGAAACAGCAGCATCTCCACCTGCTTGCGGGGACCGGCGCTGCCGATGCGGATGGTGCGCGCCGCCACGGCGCAGCCTTCGGCCAGCTCGATGACGACCTCGTCGGCGATGATCTCGCAATTGCTGGCGCTGTCGATCACCACGCGCGTGCCGGCGATGACGCAGCTTTCCGCACGCTTCACGTGTACTTCGCCGCTCAGCACCTGCAGCACGGAACCGGAAGCGACGCCCTCGACGCGCACGTCGCCATGCGCATTGAAGGCCGTGCCGCCCACCAGGTTGCGGTGTAGCAAGATCAAGCCGCCATGCGAGTGCAGATGGCCATACACGTCGCCATGGATGGTGATGTCGCTGCCGTCGAGCTGGCGCTGCTCCTGCACTTCGCCGTACTCCTCATAGGCGGCGCGCAGCTTCAGATTGCCCGTGGTGCGGCTGCTGACGCCTTCGCGGCTGACGATCTTGTTTTCGATCGCCATCTTGCCGTGCTCATCGACATTCACATAGCCATCCTGGGTGGCAACGAGGAAATTGCCATCGCTGAAATGCTCGACCGCCGTGCCTGGCCCCGCCACTGTGGCCAGGTCCAGTTCCTGCGGCGCGGGCGGCGGCAGCGCCTTGCCGGCCAGGTCGTAGCCAGGCAAGCCGGGCGTACCGGGCAACAGACGCAGCAGGCGCGCGTGTTTTTTCACCTGCGGGAAGCGGTTCTTGAAGCTGAGCAAATCCAGGCGGCCATCGGAGCGTTCGCGCGGCGCATCGTCGCGGTGGATACCTTGCGACACCTCAACGAGCTGGGCGTCCCGGCCCGGCTGCGGCGGCAGTACCCGCGCCACCGTGATGCGCTCGGCCTTGCCGCTGGCAAGCATGGCGCGCACGGCCACGCTATCGATACCGTAGTGCACGCCCTTGCACCACAGGTCCGCCACCAGCTCGTCAAACTCGCGGCGCGCCGCCACCTGGCCATCCGCGTCCGCAAGCAAGGTTTCAAAGTAAAACTCGGCGCTGTCGCCACGGATCTTGACCTGTTGGTACAGCGCGCGGCGCGGAGGCGGGAACGGCGCCACGCGCACGGCGATGCGCAGCAAGGCGTCGACCTTGGGCGCAGCGCGGGGGACAGGGGCGTGAAACAAGGTCAGCAGGAACAAACCGTAATCGAGGCCGGCCAGCAACTGGCCCGACTGGAACAGCTGGTCGACGGCGGCGCGCAGCTGCGCCGGCGCCAGCGACAGGTCCAGGAACACGCCCTCGTCGCGTTGGACGAGACCATGCGGCAAGCCGCCTGCGGGGGCCGCATCCGGAATGGGTGTGTCGTCGTCGCTCACCACTTGCCTCCCCCAGCAACAATGTCAGAGAATTACCTCATTGCGTTAGAACAATATCACGGGGCGGGGCCGTGTGCCTGGCTCAGCAATAATGTTGGCGGCCAAATGCAGACAGGGCCATGTCTTGCGAGATGGCCCTGTCGGATGGGGTGCGTGGTGCCTAGCGGCGCGGCGGATTCGAGTAGATGTCCTGGCCCACTTCGTTGATCTGGCGGCGCAGGTCGCGGCGTTCGTCTGGCGTCATGCGGCCTGTGCGGCGCGAAGCGTCGGCGCCTTCGTTGGCGCGGCGCTGCTCTTCGGCGCGCGTGTCGAAACTGCGTGCGTCACGCTGCTCGCGCAGTCGCGTATCATTGCTGTTGCTGCGCTGTACCTGTTCATACCGCTGGGTCTGCATTTGCTGCTGGTCGTCACGGCGCGGTGGCGGCTGGTTTTGTGCCGACGCCAGGCTGGCGGCAAACACGGAACACACGGCAAATGCGGACAGCACAGATGTACGTGCGGCAATAGCTGCGCTGGGAGCGGCGTGAATTTTTTTAGTAAAGATATTCATTGAGTTCCTCTTCCGCGATGCCGTATAAACTAAAGCTGATTTCCACTGTGGCCCCAGTGTATGATGCTTTACACGGTGCAGTAAGAGTAATTGGGTAAAGTTTGTAACACTTTGTAATGGGTCGCCACAGCCCCTTGCCGACGCCGCGCGAGGCGTTACTATAGCAACTAATATAAGATAACACGACACCTTAAATGACCACAACCTCCACTACCGGCAGCAATACAACAACGCAATCGATCCACGGCCACCAGGCAAAAATCATGGTGGTCGACGACGATGTGCGCCTGCGCGACCTGCTGCGGCGCTACCTGACCGAACAGGGCTTCAATGTCTTCACGGCAGAGAGCGCGACGGCCATGAACAAGCTGTGGCTGCGCGAACGCTACGACTTGCTGGTGCTCGACCTGATGCTGCCCGGTGAAGATGGCCTGTCGATCTGCCGCCGCCTGCGCGGCGCGGGCGACCAGACGCCGATCATCATGCTGACGGCCAAGGGCGAGGACGTGGACCGCATCGTGGGCCTGGAAATGGGTGCCGACGACTACCTGCCGAAACCGTTCAATCCGCGCGAACTAGTGGCCCGCATCGGCGCCGTGCTGCGCCGCAAAGGTCCCGATGAAATCCCGGGCGCGCCGTCGGAAACGCCGCAAACCTTCGAGTTCGGCGACTTCGTGCTGGACCTGGGCACGCGCACCCTGAAAAAGAATGGCGAAACGGTGCCGCTGACGACCGGTGAATTTTCTGTGCTGAAAGTGTTTGCCCGCCATGCGCGCCAACCGCTGTCGCGCGAGAAACTGATGGAACTGGCGCGCGGCCGCGAATATGAAGTGTTCGACCGCAGCCTGGACGTGCAGATTTCGCGCTTGCGCAAACTGATCGAACCCGACCCGTCGAGCCCGCTGTTCATCCAGACCGTGTGGGGTCTCGGCTACGTCTTCATCCCGGACGGACAGCCGCGCTGATCGCAGGCGAGGCATGATGAAGCTTGTTCCCGATATCAGCCTGGCGCGGCTGAAAAGCGGCCTGTTCTGGCGCACCTTTTTGCTGCTCGGCACCTTGACCACCGTCAGCATGATCACCTGGATCGGCATGATTTCCGTCATCCAGCGCGAGCCGCAGGCGCAGCAGATTTCCGCCCAGATCATTTCCGTCGTCACCATCACGCATGCGGCACTGACACACTCGGCTCCCGAGCTGCGGCGCGAGCTGCTGTTCGACCTCGTCAGCAATGAAGGCATCCGCATCTTCTCGCTGGAAGAGGACGACCGCATCGAGCCGCCGCCCGACAATTACCTGATGCCCGACATCGAGGCGCTGGTGAAGGCCAAGCTGGGCAAGGACACGCGCTTTTCCGCGCGTGTCAATGGCGTGGCCGGCTTCTGGGTCAGCTTCAAGATCGACGACGACGAGTACTGGCTGATGCTGGACCGCGAACGCCTGCGCGGCCTGACGGGCTTCCAATGGCTGGGCTGGGCCAGCCTGGTATCCCTGCTGTCCCTGCTGGGTGCAGCCATCATTTCCAGCCTGATCAATCTGCCGCTGTCGCGTTTGACGGCGGCCGCGCGCGACATCGCCAAGGGCAAGCAGCCGGCGCCGCTGCCGGAAAAGGGGCCGATCGAAATCATCGAGGCGAACCGCAGCTTCAACCAGATGGTCGATGATCTGAAACAGGTGGAATCGGACCGCGCCGTGATTCTGGCCGGCATTTCGCACGACTTGCGCACGCCGCTGGCGCGCATGCAGCTGGAAGTGGAAATGGCCAATCTGTCGGACGAGGCGCGCGAAGGCATCCAGTCCGATATCGGGCAAATGGACGCCATCATCGGCCAGTTCCTCGACTATGCCAAGCCGACGGAAGCGTCGAGCTTTACGGACGTCGACCTCAGCGGCTTGCTCAGCGACATGACGCGCGAAGCGATGCGTTTGCCGGACGTGAAGATCAACGCCACCATCGCCGATGGCGCGCATGCGATGGGCAATCCCACCGACTTGCGCCGCGTATTGAACAACCTGATCGAGAATGCGCGCCGCTATGGCAAGACGCCGGGCAGCGACATGACGGAAATCGACATCGCCTGCCACGTACGCACCAGCCACGGCGCAAAAAAGGTGATCATCGAGGTGCAGGATCACGGCACGGGCGTGCCGGCGGAAAAGATCGAGCAGTTGATGAAACCGTTCACCCGCCTCGATACGGCGCGCGGGCAAGCCAACGGTGCCGGCCTGGGCCTGGCCATCGTCGACCGCGTGCTGCTGCGCCACGGCGCCGAATTACAGGTGCGCAACCGCGAAGGCGGCGGCCTGGCGTTTCAGATCAGCTTGCCAGCGGCGTAAAAATAATTGCGCCAGCGGTGCGGGCGATGTAGGTCGGATTGGCGGGAACCGCGTAATCCGACCTACGCTGCACCAACATCACCGTCACCCAGCAGCAATCAAGCCGACGCCTGCTCCTGCGCCAGCAATTTACTCATCAACAATTCCGTCGCCCCGTAGCCGTACAAGGAATCGCTTTCCATGCCCGGCGTATCGAAGGGAATCGATTCCTCGCGGTTCAGCTTGGCAGGATCGGCGTCCGCATAACTGGCGCGCCAGGCGCGCTGCAAGGATTCGTTGCGGCGGATAAAGGCCGGCATGGGCCAGTCGTCACGGTTCCAGTGGGGACTGTCGCCCAGCAGGGGCCAGCGCTCGTTGAGCAGCGCCATGTCGCCCGTGCGCAGGCGGCGCACGGCCTGTTCCGGCCGCAAGCCTTCCAGCTCTTGCAGCGTGGGCAAGCTGTCGCGCTTCGGTCCGAACATATATGCCAGCATGATGCGCCCGGCAGGCGCCCTGCGCGCCACCACGCCGACGGCATAACCGCCGCCCGGCAGGGGCACGGCAAACCAGCTGCCTTCTCGGTATGGTAATGATTTCATTTCTAAAAGCCCCCTGTAATACACCGGACAGCCGCTGCTATCCGGCGTTAAATTTAATTAGGGGCACAGTCTACGCGAAGCGATGCGAAAGTGGCGCATGGTACGCCACAACAACAAACCAATAGTTACAATATTTTCTCGTCATAGTGATACTGGGCAACAATCGGCCCCGCCTTGAACAGCGCCTCCTTCATGGCCGTGTCCAGGCGCGCATCGCGGCGGCGCATCCATTCGAGCAGCATGGCCGCTTCCTTGCGGCTCGTGTCGCCCGCATGCGCGAGCACGCGGCGCAGTTCCGGGTCCGTGCACGCCTCGAAACGCTGGCTGTTCAAGTCCAGCGCCTGCAGCGCGGCGATGGTGGCGCCGATGGCGCGGTGCATGTCGAGCGCGGTGGCCGGCAGGCCGGATTCTTCCAGTGGGACGGTGGTCATGCGCATTCCTTTTTCGCGTGGTGGTGACATCGGCTGCATTCTCCACCGCGCGGGCGAAAAGCTCAAGCGTCCACGACACGTTTCCACCCGTTCGGCCATAATCATGGCTCAGCAACAGCCTAAACCTCAGCGGCAGGAGCCCCATGTTCAATTTCGACTTTTACAATCCAACGCAAATCCTCTTCGGCCAGGGCCAGATCGCCGCCATCACGGCGCTGATCCCGCCCCATGCCAGAGTGCTCATGACGTATGGCGGGGGCAGCATCAAGCAGAACGGCGTCTATGATGAAGTCAAGGCGGCGCTGGCCGGGCATACGATGACCGAGTTTGCCGGCATCGAACCCAATCCCAGCTATGAAACCCTGATGCAAGCCGTGGCCCTCGTGAAAAGCGAGCGCATCGATTTCCTGCTGGCCGTCGGCGGCGGCTCTGTGGTCGATGGCACCAAGTTCATCGCCGCGGCTGCCCTGCACGAGGGTGAGGCATGGGACATCCTGGCCAAGGGCGGCAAGATCGTCGAGGCCGCCCTGCCCTTCGGCACTGTCTTGACGTTACCGGCCACGGGGTCCGAAATGAATGGCTCGGCCGTGATCACGCGCAAGGCCACGCAGGAAAAGCGCTCGTTCATGAGCCGCAAGGTGTATCCGAAATTCTCCGTGCTGGACCCGTCGAAAACGTTCACCTTGCCGCTGCGCCAGGTGGGCAATGGCGTCGTCGACGCGTTCGCGCATGTGATGGAGCAATACCTGACCTACCCTGTGAACGCCTCCGTGCAGGACCGCTTTGCCGAAGGCATCCTGCTGACCCTGATCGAGGAAGGCCCGAAGGCGCTGTCGCATCCGGATGACTACGACGTGCGCGCCAACGTGATGTGGAGCGCCACCCTGGCCTTGAACGGCCTGATCGGCGTGGGCGTGCCGCAGGACTGGTCCACGCACGCCATCGGCCACGAATTGACGGCCTTGTACGAGCTCGACCATGCGCAAACCCTGGCCATCATCCTGCCCAGCATGCTGCGCGTGCGCAAGCAGGCCAAGCGCGCCAAGCTGCTGCAGTACGCGGCCCGCGTCTGGGGCCTGGACGGCGGCGACGAAGATGGCCGCATCGAGGCGGCCATCGCGCGCACGGAATTCTTCTTCCGCCACATGGGCGTCAAGACGCGTCTGGCCGACTACGGCCTGAACCATGCGAGCGTGGATGCAGTCGTGTCCGCCCTGGAAGCGCACGGCATGACGGCGCTGGGCGAACAGCGTGAAATCACGCCCGCCATCAGCCGCAAGGTGCTGGAACTGAGCCTGTAGATTCGCACCACACTGTTGTAAAACGGTCAGCAGGGTGGGACAGCTGGCCGTGCTTCATGCTAAGCTGTCATTTCGCTAGGGGTCCTGGAGCAGTCATCCGGGTGAGAGATACCCTTCGTACCTGATCTGGATAATGCCAGCGAAGGAAAGCGCAAAGTACCTCCCTCCTTTGATAGCTCCTGCGTTGGCGCCAGCCGAACAAGCAGCCTGCCGTGCTCTTTACAGAGACGGCTTGAACCACGAGCAATCTATGTCCACACCGAATTTATCCGTTTCTGTTTTGACCCTGGCGATCCTACACGCGTTTGCCGCACCGGCCTTTGCCGCGAATGACGCCGCCGAAACCGCCGACCCGCAGGCCCAGAGCATGGCCGAAGTCGTCGTCACGGCCAGCAAGGCGCCGGCCGCCAAGCGCGCCTCCGTCGGTGGTTTTTCCGACGCGCCGCTGCTGCAGACACCGGCGTCCGTCACCGTCATTTCGCAAAAAGACATGCAGGACTTGCAGATCCGTAATCTCAGCGATGCCGTCAAGCTCGACGCCAGCATCAACGACGCCTACAACGCCGTCGGCTATGCGGAACAGTTTTCCATCCGCGGCTTCAAGCTCGACAACAATTCCAGCTACCGCAAGGATGGCGTGGCCATTCCTGGCGACACGCAAATTCCGCTGGAAAACAAGGAACGCATCGAAGTACTGAAGGGCCTGGCAGGCTTGCAGGCTGGCGTGGCCGCGCCGGGCGGCGTGATCGACTTCATCGTCAAGCGCCCCACCGCCGCACCGCTGCGCACCGTCACCGTGGAAACGCGCGAGCGTGGCACCCTGTATGGCGCCGTCGACCTGGGCGGCCGCCTGGAAGACACGCGCTTCGGCTACCGGGTCAACGTGGCGGCCGAGCGCCTGCGCTCCTACATCAAGGGCGCGGACGGCAACCGCAAATTCATTTCAGGCGCCTTCGACTGGCAAATTTCGCCGCAAGCGCTGCTGCAACTCGATGCCGACTACCAGGACAAGGCGCAGGCGACGGCGCCCGGCTTCCAGCTGCTGAATAACACGACCTTGCCGACCGGCATCAGCGCCGACGCCATGCTCAACCTGCAGCCGTGGACGCGCCCCGTGGAAACCGTCACCAGCAATATCGGCCTGCGCTTCCAGTACGCGTTCAATGACGACTGGCGCGCGACCTTATCTGCCAACCAGCACTCGTTCAAGCGCGACGACTACACGGCCTTCCCCTACGGCTGCAGCGCGCAAGATCTGTACCCTGGCTTCTGCGGCAATGGCGACTACGACGTGTATGACTACCGCAGCCTGGGCGAGACGAAAAAGCCGCTGAGCGCGCAAGCCATGATCCAGGGCAAGTTCGCCACCGGTACCCTGCGCCATGAATTCACGGCCGGCGTCTCGACCTTCCGCCGCAAGGACCGCGCGGGACTGTACGTGTACGACTGGGCTGGCGTGAGCAACATCTACCACCCGCAGATCGTCGACATGTCGACCGGTGTGCAAGGCCCCGTGCGCCTGGTGCGCAAGGACACGGAAAACTCCGTCTTCGTGCAGGATATCGTCAGCCTGGCGCCGAACTGGAAGCTGCATGGCGGCTTGCGCCATATCGATGTCGACGGCTACCAGTATGTGCTGAAGGCCGACAAGGAAATCCGCGCCAAGCACGATTTCCTGCTGCCCAACGTGTCGCTCGTCTACACCCCGCTCGACAATGTGTCCGTGTACGCGGCCTATTCGCAGGGCATGGAACATGGCGGCACGGCCGACCGCAAGGCGATGAATGCCAACGAGGAACTCACGCCCAGCCGCTCCAAGCAGATCGAGCTTGGCGCGAAGATGGATGTGACGCCGGACTTCATGGTCGCGGCCAGCCTGTTCCAGATCCGCAAGGGCCTGGAATTCCAGAATGCCGCAGGCTACTTCGTGCGCGAAGGCCAGGCACAGCACCGTGGACTGGAATTGTCGGCCCAGGGCAAGACATCGTCCAACCTGAGCCTGGGCGCCTCCGTGACGGCCCTGAACAGCCAGCAGTCAGACACGGGCAACGCCACCCTCGATGGCAAGCGCGTGCCCAACGTGCCGGCCTTCAAGGCAGCCGTGCATGCGGACTACGCCGTACAACAGGTGGCGGGCTTGAGCGTCAATGGCAGCTGGGAGTTTGCTAGCAAGAAAGCGTTTGAGTACAACAACACGACCTTCGTATCGTCGTACAACGTGTTCAACCTGGGCGCCGCCTGGGCCACGCGCATCGCCGGCACGCGCACCGTGCTGCGCGCCAGCGTCAACAACGTGGCCGACAAGTTCTACTGGCGCGACGTGACGCCGGAGTCCGATGGTTATCTGTATCCGGGCGCCAGCCGCACGTTCAAGGTGTCGGCACAGTTTGATTTTTAATTGAGGGAAATGGCAGGCGCTGCAGCTAGCGCCTGCTGCAGCAGAGGCGCCGCCTGTTCCAGGCGCGCCTCCAGGCTCTCGTGCAGCACGTGGTACACAATGCCGCGCGCGTCGAGCTCGTCGAGCAGGTAGCGATAGATCAGCTGGCGCACGGCTTCGGACTCACGCTGCAAGCCATCGGCCACCCACGGGCTGTCGGGCGCCGTCACCAAGGTCAAATCGTACTGCGTGGCATCGGCCAGCGCCGCCAGCGGCGCATCGGCGCCATCGAAATAATGGCGGCTGTAGACGACCGTCATCAACGGCGTCGTGTCGCAAAACAGGAAGTTGCGCGCTTGCGCGGCGGCTTCCGCCTCGCGCTCGACTTGTGTGCGCGCAATGCCAAACTGGTCGGCCGCGACGGGCACCCTGCCCTGCGCCTCGACAAATTCACGTAAATACTCGGGCACCCAGACGGTGCCGTAGCGCTCGGCCAGGGCGGCCGCCAAGGTCGACTTGCCTGACGATTCCGCGCCCAGGATGGCCACGCGCACGCAACGATCCATCACTTGAGGACCATCGCATCGGGCGCGGCCGGCGCCGACTTTCTCCACGCCAGCAAGCCGATGATGGCCATCACGACGAAGAACGCATACAGCACGGCCGTCAGGGTCAGGCCCTTGTGCAGGTACAGCCACACGTAGAGCACGTCGACGATGATCCAGGCGATCCAGTTTTCCAGCTTCTTGCGCGACAGCAGGAATTGTCCCACCAGGCTGCCTGCCGTGAGGAAACCATCGGCGTGGGGCACGTCCGTATCCGTCGTCGTCAGCAGCCAGGCGATCAACAGGAAGCCGACCAGCCAGCCCGCGCCGCAGGCCAGCCAGCCGCGGCCATCGAGGCGCGTCACGGGCAGGGTCTTGCCGCCGCTGGCCGGATGCAGCCACTGGTACCAGCCCCAGAACGAGACGCTGATGAACAGCAGTTGCAAGGCCATGTCGCCATACAGGCGCGACTCGAAAAACACGAAACCGTAGGCGGCCGAGGAAATGATGGCGAACAGCCACGCCCAGTGATTCTGGCGGATGTTCAGCGCAACGGTTGTCAGTGCCAGGACAAAGGAAATCAGTTCAAGCGGCGTGGTGGCAAAACCCAGCAGGAGAAGCGTATCGTTCATGGGAATCGTGATGAGGCTGGTGGTGCAGTATGCAATACCGGCCATGAATAAGCAAGATTGCCCGCAGCGCCGCAGCCCTTCCCTGCTCAGGCAAAGCCCCCCTTGACTGCGCGCGCCAGCGTACGCCGCACAACCAGCTTGTGAAATGGCCGGATCAGCAGGATATAGCTGCGCCCTATCCAGTTATGGCAATGCACGACGGTGGAAAAGGTAATGCTGCCATGCAGCCCCGCGTCCCGGTTGCGCAGCACGGACAAACGGAAGTCCAGGTGGCTGTCGTCCTCGCCCACGATGATTTCGTCATCGCTGACAGCGTAGATGCGAAAGATGCCGATGCGTCCATCAGGCTTGGCCGCCAGCTGTTTCGCCGTCTTGATGCCGAAGGGCGTGACAATAATGTCGCGCACCGCCAGCAGCCACTGCGCCCAGCGCGGCTGGCTGCACAGCACCACGCGCGCCAGGGCTTGCATATCCATCTGCCGCACGCCAGCGCTGGGCAGGCCGACGGCATACGCGTCGGCCAGGTTGCTGCCCTGGTACAAGGGGGCGATGCTGGCGCCTGGCGGCATGGCCACGGCGCGTACCACGTTGCTCATCTCTTGCATGTGCTCTCCATGTGTTCAGTGATAACATGGCCATCATACACGACAATGTGAACAGCGATAACATAGAATGGCGACAACGACTACCTATCATCACGGCAACCTGCGCGACACCCTGGTCGCCGCCACCATCGCGCAACTGGCGCAGCAGCACGACGCCACGCTCTCGCTACGCGAACTGGCGCGCACGGTGGGCGTGTCGATCGCCGCCGTGTACCGCCACTTCCCCAGCAAGGAAGCCTTGCTGGCCGACGTGGCGGCCGCCGGTTTCGCCAGCCTGATCGCCAAATGGGAAGCGGAACTGCCGCCGCAGGGCAGCCTGCCCTCCGAACAGCGGTTTCAGCTGCTGGGCCAGCAATACATCGAATTCGCCCTGGCCGCACCGGCCCACTACCGGCTGATGTTCGAGCACCAGGACGTGCGCCAGTTCCCCGCCCTGCTGGAAGCGGCGCAAGCGTGCTTCCAGTACGTGCTGCAGACGGCCGGCGCCGCCGTGCGCGAAGCGGGCCTCGACCCGCGCTGGGACAAGGCCGCCGCCAGCGCCGGCTGGTCGCTGGGCCACGGCTACGTGATGCTGCTGCTGAGTGGCCGGCTGGCCATGGCGGACGGCGGCGACGATTTGTCACCGGCCATGGTGCCGCGATTTTTCCAGTTGCCCGTGGAAGCCTTGCGGCAGGCGCCCCAGCAAGCGGGAGAACAGCCATGATGACCATCGCCAGATGCGCCCGCTGATCATGCAGAATGCCATGGGCTCATCCACTGTCCCGGGCGCCGAAGGCTATGCAGACCATGCAGAGCGGCTCATCGCCCGATATGAAAGCGTTGCCTTCCTGGATAAATACCGCCCCGTTGCCCATCTCTTGCCGACGCGATCAGGCACCGTGCTCGACATCGGCGCCGGAACCGGCGGCGACGCGGCGTGGCTGGCAAGTCTGGGCCACACGGTGATCGCGCTTGAGCCCGTTGCCGCCTTCCGCGCGGCGGGCATGCAAGCGCATGCCCTGGCCAACCTTGAATGGATCAACGATAGCCTGCCCGCCCTGTCCACGATAGGCGCGCGCCACACCAGGTATGACCTGATTGTCGTCGCTGCCGTCTGGATGCATCTGGCGGCCGAAGAAAGGATGGAGGCGATGGCCAATATCAGCGCATTGCTCAAGCCCGGCGCAGTACTCGTCATTTCCCTGAGGCATGGTCCGCCCCCGGAAGGCCGTCGCATCTTTGACGTATCCGCCAGTGAAACGGCAGACCTGGCGATGCGGCATGGACTCAAGGTCATGCTGAGCACGCAGGCGCCATCCGTCCAGCTACAGAACCGCCAGGCGGGGGTGAGCTGGTCCTGGCTTGTCTTTGAGAAATGATTCAAGCTGAAGCAGCATGCGCCAGGGAGCTGAGAGGCAGGCACTCAGCCGAGACCAGCCACTATTTTTGAAACGCCATCAATTTATGCACAATATATCGATAGACACTCTCTCCGTGATCGCCAGGCAATGTATTGCCGTGACGTGCCTGCAGCGCTTTTGCCTGCGCTTCGACATTCACCATCCGGCGCTGTCTGCGTTCGCCGGCCACATATGGAAAGTAACGCAGGTCGCGCCTGGGGATTTTGCGGCCTGGGAGCGCCGCTTTGCTTCCCTGGCTGTGACGGGCATGGGCGATCCCTGGCCGGACGACATCCGCACGGCAATACCCGGGCACCTGCTCGGCACGCTGGAGCAGCTTGTTCAGCATGTGCTGGAAACGAGCGCCTGTACCTGGCATGGCGACGACCTTCCGGCAAGCCGGCGCCAGCTGGAAGCCGTGCTTGACATCTGTGCCCGGCATGATGTGGCGGTACCGCAACTTGCGCACTATGCGCAGCACGATACGGCGCCGCGCGGCGGCTGGGGGCCGATGCTCACGGACGCCGAAGTCAGGGCCTGGAAAGCCCTGATATAGCAGCCAGCCCCTCATGCATGGCTGGCCAATGCCGCCAGCCGCACCTGGTCGAGCAGCCGTTCCTCTTCATCCGTATCGGCATCGATTTGCGTGACCACGGTCCAGAATGGCGCGCAGGTCCTGATCTGCTCGAAAGCATGGCTCGTTTCAAGCCGCACCATGGTTTTCCTCAGGCTATGCAGATAGCCTTCCTCGATGGACTCGAGCAAGTCGTCATCGGCAGCGTCGATCAGATCGAGCAGCGCGCCTTCTATCGTTGCATGCCCCTCTTCCCATAGTTGGCCGATTTCAGGCACATCGACTTCCATGCACTCGTTCGACCAGTCCGGCGGGTAGTCACCGCGCGCCCGGCTATCGGGGTCGGTGTCAAAACTCAGCGAAAGGGACGGGAACGATACGGCGTTGAAGGCAAAGGCTGAAAATTCCTGGTCTTTGAATGGGGATCCGCCCAGCACCGCCAGCGAGGCGCTGGCCAGCTTGAACCAGGTTTCTTCAACAGCGTATGCCGCTTCAAACGTTTGCCAGTCGGGCAGCGAATCGGGAGTCAGGGACATGGCGGGCCTGTCGAAAAAGAATAGCGGTGGATAGTGCGAGGAATTATACGTGGCACAGCCAAGGCGGCAGGCGGTGGTGCGTGTACAGTGCGGACGATGCCGGGAGCACAAACCGGTGACTCAGAGCGGCCCTTCATCGTCAGCGCGGCGAAAAAAAGACCGCACCCGCCTAGGGAGCCGGGGCCAGGTCGGATATGCAGATAGAAACTATTTCTTAGGCTGGGACAGGGTCGCCTATGAGAGATATCGCTAACGTTCAGCCTTAGCCGAGATCTGCAATGGACGCATCCATCAAATGCCACGTCACATCGTCGTCTGACAAATCGAGCAGCCAGTCGCGGTGCGGTCGCGGGAACGGCGCGCCTTGGGTCAGCCACGCCTGGCGCCAGTACTGGTTGACGATCGCCTGCAGCGGATGGTCGGCCGCCACCCACGGTTGCCAGACGCCGCTGACCGGACAGGCCTGGTCGCAAGCGCAGCTCAACCATGGCTCGGGCCGCGCCACCTCGCGCAGCAAGCCGTGCACCGCGCGCGGTTCCACTGCCCCATGGTTGTGCCGTATCGTCAGACACTGTTCCCATATCACGGGGCCGTAACGGCTCTTGCCATCGGTATCGAGCACGCTGAAATGGCGGAACTCTTCGCCTTCACCGAACAGCCAGGCCGGTTCCGTCAAACCCTGCCCAGCGACAGGTTGCCAGTATGCGGAAAATGGCGCGGTCGGCGCGTCGCTATGCAAGCCGGTGGGCCGCAACGCATAGCCGGCTGTCAGGAAATACGGTTCTTTTGAAAGCGACGCAGCGCCTGGCTGCGGAATGGCTGGCGGCGGACGCACGCCCATGGCGGCGTCGAGCAGGCTCTTTCGTTGACCATCCCACGGCGGCAGATCGGCCGGTGGCAATGGCAGAATTTTATCCAGGTTGGGAAAGCGGCGGTTGGGGTTAAAGCCGAGGGCGTTACTAAGCATACGATATCGCTCTCCACGAGCCTTGTCCACATATGGCGCCAGCATATCGGCAAGATCAAAAGGTGAACCGAATTCAATTGCCAATGCATTTGCACAATCCTCACAACCAAACTTAACACCTTCATGCAATACCTTTAATGCACGATTTTTTGTTTCAGCGTTACGCGAGCCATTTATTTTCCCATTGGCAGCCCTTGGAGACACATACAAATAATGCAAATCAAATGCTGCGGGACCATATCCTTGCCCAAATGCACATTCCAGCATTTTTGTCGCAACGGGAATATTGGACCAATAGCCGGCCCCTTCACTGGCGGGTCCAACATTTAATTTATCCGCCAAAAATGCCATCGCCTGAGGATTTCCCATCTGTGCCGCCTTTTGCCAGAATGCATAGGCACGAGTGATGTCGCCGTCAACGCCGGTGCTATTAGCATAAAACGTCCCCATCCGGTCATAAGCTGCCGGTATCCCGAGCCGCATCGCCTTTTCCACCAGTTGCACCGCTTCTTCCTCTCTATGCAAGGGATCGCGCCCTTCCACATACAAGCTGGCCAGATTGAGCATCGCCTTCCAGTGCAATCGCTCTGCCGCTTGACGCGTCAGATCAACGATTTTTTTGTAATCGCGGTCTTCCACGAAGATTTCAGGATCTTCCATGGCGCGCGCTTCGAGGAACCAGTCTTCGGCTTGCGCATCGATGAGCGGCACTTTGCTCGCCTCGGTTTCACAGATAAAATCCGCGACATGCGGATTGAAAAGTGGCAGGCTTTGGTTGCGCGGCAGGACTTCTTTCGTGTCGTTTGACATTTTGCAGGCGCCTAAAGTGAAAATCAGGAAAAATGCCAAGATAAAAAATGGCAAAGAAAGGGGGGAAATTTTATACTTTTTCATGCTCACCCCAAACGTATCGTGGAGCTGCGTTTATCTTCCAATGGCAGCAAAAAACCGGTCATTTTTTTATCTGTAGAATTTTCAGAATACGAATTTTTTTTCCCGCGATTATCTTTCATTAATTTCACCCAGTTCCCGTAAGCATCTCCAATCTCCCCCTTCGTCCCACCCCCGCCATCGATCAATCCCCCGCTATGCATGCGCCACACCCGCTTGCGCAAATCGCTGGCCACGCGGCGGTCGGTGGTGGCGATATTGATTTCGCTGTCGACAGCCATGCTGCGCTGGTTCAGGTTGGCGCTGCCCAAGGTCATGAACACGTCGTCGACCAGCATCAATTTGGAATGGATATAGATTTCACGGTAGCGCCAGCGGTCGTTATCGAACGCGCTGACATTGAGCATGGCCACCGAGACCTTCAGCCCGAATTCGCTTTCGAGCGTCATCGCGCCGGGTTTGTTGATGCCGTTGGAGTGCCGCACCACGTCGGGTAACTTGACTTCCGCCTCGGTGGAAATGCCGAATCCTGCCCTGACACGCCGGGTTTTCGGTCGCTTGTTGTAGTCGTCGATCATGATGTTTTGCCCCGTCATGCCAGCGTGCTGCCCCAGCGCCGCCAGCGTGTCGTGGGTGCGCGGCACCATCTGCGCCCGTTCCGGCACCGGAATGACGATGAACACGTGCATGACCGGCATGTCTTCAAGACTCTTGCCCGCCTTGACACTGCCGGCCTTCCAGGCGGCAACCACCTTCTTGCGCTCGGCCAGCAAATGCCGCGCCCAATCTTCATACTGGAAATACTGGTTTTCCACATACAGGTAGCCGGCTGCCAGGCTGGCCTGGGTCACGGCGCGAAAGTAGGTTTCCTTGATCGTTTTGTCTTGTTCCTCGGGCTGGGTCAGGACGATCTGCACGGTGGAGTCGTCCGGCCCGGCCTCGCGCAACAGCCGCGCCGGTGGGCTGCCACATGGCAACTCCTGGCTAACACAGTCGGTGGAAGCCGAACGCATGCGGTCGTCGATAGCGCGATCCCATGCCTTCACGAAATTGTTATAGAGCGCGATGAGCGCCTTGCCGCCGTCGATGCGGCAGGCGTAATCCTGATAGGGCTTCAAGGTGGCGAACCCGCCGTCCGCGGCCATTCCCTGCAAACACTCGCGCCGCTCGTTGACGCCGCCCTGTTCGCGGCGCGTATCGTCGAGCAGATGGGCCGTCGTGTCCCAATAATCGGTCACAGAGTTCAGGCCCATCACGTAACCGACGGCCTTGCCCCCCTCTTCGTGGTCGAAATCGATCAGGACCGGCTTCTGGTGGTGCGTGCCCAGGTATTGCATGCCGGGCTTTTCGATTTCCCCCATCGTCAAGCCGCGCGGCTGGTTTATTTCGGTCGAGATACTCTTGCTTATTGCGCCGCTGTCGCCGTGGCGCAAACGAATCGTGATACCACTCAGCATGCCCTTAAACGCCGCCACATACCAGTTGTAGCAATATTCTTCACGCGCCAGCATCGGGATATCCTCGGGCCGGACCCTATCACCCCTGAAACCGCCGCTGAACATCGCTTTCCTGGCGACCGCGTCCTGCAACATCGCCAGGCTGGCTTTTGCGCTGATGTCGTCGGCCCGCTGTCCATCGGTTTTCCATGGCGAGGTGCCGTGCGAATGGCCCGGCATATTGTGCACCATCGGCGAACCGATCCGATCATGCCAGATCAGCAGGCGTACCCTGACGTGACGCCGTGCGGCGGCGATCAGCAAGTCGCCAAACGTGTCGCCACGTGGCCAGGTTGCGCCGTTGCCACGCACCACTTCCATGCCCGGGTCGAAGCCCCAGCAGCACAGGTCGATCGAATGTTTAGCCTTGGCGATCTCCGCGGCGATGTCGGCGAACGCTTCCTGTCCGCAAATGAACAGCGTCAGCTTGTTGTTATGCGTAATCGGGTGGCTGGCCTTGCCTTTCAGGTTGCGGTTTTCCAGCAGCCACTGGAGCGAACTCGTCGCAGTCCGTCCGACTTCGTCGATATGGGTCGTTTCGATGCGGCCGCTCGATTCCGGCATGGCGCTCTCCAGTCAGTGTCGTGCATCATTGAACCCAGCGGCCATCGGCGGTGTCGTCGAACGCGCGCAAACCGCGGTTCGACAGCTTCTGTTCACCATCCACCGCCGCGTTCGGGGCGAAGCGTGCGCTGGTCTGCAATGAAAACTCTTCACCATTGCCAAGGACGACACGGTAGCGCGGCGTGCCGTCCTGATGCGCGATCAGGATGCGGCCGAATTCGTCGGTCAAGCCGCGTTCGACTTCGGCGTCTCCCTTGTACAGCGTGTACGGCACGTGCGCGTATTGACCACCATCCGCATGGGCCTGGATCGTATGCTGCAATTGCCCCGCTACCGGCGCGATGGGCGGTTCCAGCTCCGGTTGCGGCCGGTTCTTGGGTGCCAGCGTTTCCAGGTTTCCATGGAACAGCGTCGGCGACGCGGTAAAAAACTGCACCTTGTCGCTAATTTCAAGCATGCAATTGGCACCATGCAGGCGCACGCCTTTGCGGCCGCGAATATCCACCCAGTCGGTCTGGCTGATCAATTCCAGAACCTTGTTGGCGACGATATCGACCGCATCGGTTTGCGCCGCGATCTGCACCGGGCCAGCTGCGGCGATCAGTTTCATGCCAGCCTTGTGGACGAACAGGCGGAACGCCGCGCCGATGCTGGCGAACAGGCCGCCGCCGGCCGCCAGCGACAGGTCGCACCCGGTCGTCAGCGCGGTGTGCTCGGCGCTGGCGATGTGCGTCGATTGCGCGGTCGTCGTTTCGATACCGGCCGGACTGGCCAGCACCAGATGCGGCTTAGATAATTCGGGAAACGCGTTTTCGCCATTGCCGCCACCACCCTTGATCCCGGCATGCTGAGCGTTCAGCACATCGGCGGCGGCGCCCTGCTGGGCGGCGCTTTCTTGCGCACCGTAATGCTGCGCCAAGGCGGCAAGCGCCTTGTGCCGCTCAGCAGCCTCGGCCAACCGGCGCAAGGTTTCATCCATGCTCTTGATATGAGAGCCGGCACCGGGGCGCGCTTCGGTGGTCAGCAACATGCCGCGGCCGGCGCGCGCCACGCCCCAGGCGTCTGACGCCAGTTCCCAGCCCTCGCCACGCGCATCCTTGCGCCCGTTGGCGTCTTCGATGCGGCTGATGCAGCCGAGCGACAATTGGCTGTGCTGATGATCGCTTTTCAGTTGCACCTGGATGCGCTGGTGCGTGTCGTCGAGCACCAACTGGTTGCCGCGCACGCCGTAGCCGCCGCCAGGCATCAGCTCGGCGCTGCGCCAGCCCCCAAGCATGCGTTGCCCCGGCAAATTCCACGGCGGCGCATGGTTGCCGTTGTACACAGCACCGACTATGACGGGACGGTCGATATTGCCGTCGAGAAACTGGATCAACACTTCCTGGCCAATGCGCGGCAACGCGATCTGGCCGAACGCATGGCCCGCCCATGGCGTCATGACCCTGATCCATGGCGAACTGCCCGCGTCGAACTTGCCCAGCCGGTCCCAGTGAAATTGCACCTTCACCCGGCCCAGACCGTCGGTATGGATGGTTTCGCCTGCCGGCCCGGTGACAATCGCCGTCTGCACGCCGGGCAACGCACAAGGCGTGCTGTTGAACTGTCGCCCCGGATACCAGCGAACGCTCTTGCGGATGCAGCTAAAACGGTTTTCATAATGCGACTTCGCGCCCGTGCCTGCCTGGTAATTGTTGCTGGCGATATGATCGACCGACAAGATCAGGTATTCGCGCGAGCCGATGTCCGGGCGCGCCGGTTCACCTCTGGCAGGCATGGATTGCTTGCCGCTGAAGTGTCCGCCCAGCGTGAAACTGCGCCCGGCCTGGGCGCAGCGGTGATTGCCGCCAGCGTCGAAGTATTGCACCCGGCAGTTATGCTCCTCCTGGCGGCGTTGCGCCAGCGCTTCGCCGTCGCCCAAGTCGGCATAGCCATAGCCGGTGTCCTGATACAGTTCATGGGCAAACACGTCGCCCTGCTGGTGCAGCGCATGGCCGCTGGCGCGGCTGGCATACGGCTGCTTGTAATTGAAGCTGGCCAGCGTGAGCGAGCCTGAAGCGATCTTCCGTATTGCCTGCCAATCGCGTATGCCGTCGCGCTCCAGCGAGCCCGCGTCGCCGCGAAACATCATTTCGTCGGCTTCGCTGGCATGGCCATCGCCTGGGTCGATGCTGTCGCTCAGCCAGGTATTGTCGCCCAAACAGAGCGTATGACCGTCGGTGCGATGTTCATACCAATAGTGGATACCCTGGTCTTCCCAGCGCCGGTGCAGATGGTTGTAATCGGTTTCATTATGCTGGTTGGCGCAGCTTAATATCGCTTTTTCCTCATGCAGCCGGTTTTGCCAGTCGCGCTGCAAATAGTGATCGAAGGTCGTTTCGCTGATATCGATGACCGTGCGTTCGTGGAACGAGACGTTGTCCATGCGCAGCCTGGAAAATGCCAGCCAGGGTTGCAGCACCATCTGGTAGAACGCGAAACCGCCATCGCTGCGCAACAAGCGAAATTCGCCGACATAACCATTGAAATAGCGCAAGCTGCCGTCATCACGCACCATCGAAATCGTGACCATCCGGCCCATCATCGCTGTCAAGGGGACGTGGAGATTGTCGGACAGCAGTTCGGCCTCGAAGCGGAAGTCGCGTGACATTTCCTCGTGTGCCCGCAAGCTGTTGACCAGCAGCGCGGTATCGGGCGGACCATCGTTGCGCGGAAAATCCATGCGCAGCAAGCGGCTGTCCTGGACTCCCCAGCTCGCTCCGAAAAGGCGCGCCAGATCAGCTGCCAGCTCGCCATCATCCATTTTTCCTCCTTCGGATAGTTCCCCTAACCCATGCTAACCATGGTGAACGCTGGCATATTGATGGAACTCAAACTAGTTGCCCATACGCAAAAAAGCCGCATCAGCCCTGCGGCGGATGCGGCTTTTATTTCAACCAAGAAATATTATTTCTTGGCAGCTTTCGGATACTTGATGCTCATTTCCTGCAGCAAGTTATCCGCGTGGTCCACTTCCTTCATCACCCACAGCATGTAGCGGATGTCGAGGTGGATGGCGCGCGTGATGGCCGTGTCGAAGTACCAATCCTTGGTGATCGATTCATACGTCGAGTCGAAGTTCAGGCCGATCAGTTCGCCGCGCTTGTTCATCACGGCCGAGCCGGAATTGCCGCCCGTGGTATCGGCGCTGGTGAGGAAGTTGACGGGAACCGTGCCCAGTACCGGGTCGCGGAACTGGCCGTAGCGCTTTTGCTTGACGGCGTCGATCAGCGCTTGCGGCGCTTCGAACGGGGCCTTGCCAGTGACTTTCTCGACGATGCCTTCCACGGTCGTGAACGGTCCCTTGGTCAAGCCGTCGCGCGGCGAGTATGGCGAGACGGTGCCGTACGTCACGCGCAAGGTCGAGTTGGCGTCAGGATAGACAGGTTTGCCTTGCGACTTCTTCCATGCGATCACGGCTTGCATGTATTGCGGAATCACGCGTTCCAGGTTGCCGTCGATTTCCTTGCGGCGCTCTTCCAGCGCCACGTCCACCGGATGCAGCTTGACGGCCAGTTGCATGAAGGCGTCGTCGGACTGGGCAACGGCGGCCTGGTCCTTTTCCAGCCAGGCCAGGCGCTTGGCCGTGTCGGCCAGTTGCGTCTGCTGGTACAGGGCGGCCACGGCGCCTGGGGCCGGCAGCAGCGCGTCCAGGCCTTGCGGATGGCTCTTCGCCGCCAGTTGCGCGTAACGCTTCAGGCCAGCTTCAAAACGTGCCTGGTCGACCTTGTTGACGTACGACTGCTCCAGGCGGGCCAGACGGGCCTTGATGAAGGCCAGGTCGCGCTGCTGGAAGCCCGATTCGCGCTCGGCATCCGCTTTCTGGCGCTCCAGCGACAAACGGTAGATGGTGCGCGCGCTTTTCAGCAAATCGCTGTTGGTGGCCACGCTCCAGGCGAACTCTTCTTCGCTCAAGGCCATGTCGCTGGCGATCGCCGCGTCCAGTTCGGCCAGCAGGGTCGGCGACACGTTCGGCTGTTTCGCGTACCAGGCGCGGAACTCGGCATCCTGCACGTCCTTGATGGCGGCGATATCCTTGCGCGCAAAACCGTCGAGCAAGCCCTGGGTTTTCTTCAGCACGTTGTTGATGCTTTTCACCACGCTGGCATAGCGCACGGCAGCGGCCGCGTCGCCATTCGTCGCATCGGCCATCACGGCCAGGTCGGCCTGCAGTTCCGATACTTTCAGCGGGAAAGCCGTATCGCGCGCAAAACGGATTTCCGCCGGCAGCTTGTAGCGGCTGGTGCGGCCGGGGTAGCCCGCCAGCAAGATGCCGTCACCGGCTTTCAAGCCTTCGGCCGAGACCACCAGGAAATCCTTCGATTTGTACGGCACGTTGTCGGGCGACGGGTCGGCCGGGCGGCCATCCTTGCCCACGTAGGCGCGCAGGAACGAGTAGTCGCCCGTGTGGCGCGGCCATTCGTAGTTGTCGATGTCGCCGCCGAAGTTGCCGATCTTGTCCGATGGCGCGTACACCAGGCGCACGTCGCGTATCATCATCTGGCGGATGCGGTAGTACTCGAGGCCGCGGTGGAAGGCGGGCACGGAGCAGCGGTACATCTTGTCCGTTTCGCATTCGGCGATCAAGTCCTTGACGCGCTTTTCCACGGCTTCGTGGCGCGCGCGGCCGCTCATGTCGGCCGTCAAGCCTTTCAGCACGCGGTCGCTGACGTTCTCCACCTTGTCCGTCACATACACGAGGCTGTTCGGACCGCCCGGCAGCTCTGCGGCGCGCGTCTTGGCCAGGAAGCCGTTGGTGATGTAATTGTGTTCCGGTGTGGAATTGCGCTGCACGGCGCCATACGCGCAGTGGTGGTTCGTCACCACCAGGCCGGCGTCGGAAACGAAAGCGGCCGAGCAGCCACCGAGCGACACGATGGCGCTCATCGGGTGCTTGCTCAGGTCAGCCAGTTTTTCTGCAGGAATTTCGATACCGACCCGTTTCAGTTCGGCTTTCAGCTGTGGCAGTTGGTGTGGTTGCCATTGCCCTTCGTCGGCGTGTGCGCCGGCGAACGCGCCCAACAAGGCGACTGGTAAAACGATTGTTTTGAACAAGATATGCCCCTCCATAAAAGCAGGCGAAAGTATAGCCTGTCCAGGCGAGCTGAGTCGGCAAAAATTAACCGATTACAATTTCTGTATCAGGCGGCCGGCCGCCCCACTCCCTGCAGGGGAATCTGCAAGGCCAAGCGGCAGCCGGCGCCCGATGCCGGCAAGCCCACCTCGAAGTGGCCGCCCAGCGCCGTCACCCGTTCGGCGATGCCGATCAGGCCAAAACACTGTTTCTTGCGTTGCTGCTGCGGCGTGATGCCGATGCCGTTGTCGCTGATGGCTACGTACACGGCGCAGGCATCCGAACTGAGTTCGATCTCGACCTGGCTGGCCTCGGCATGGCGCATGACGTTGCTCAGCGCTTCCTGCACGATGCGGAACAGCACGATCTCGGCCTGGCTGCCAATGGCGGCAAACAGCCCCTCGTCACGGATCAGCAGGCGGCAAGCAACGCCGCTGCGCTTGCGGAAGTCGCCCACCTGCCATTCGATGGCGGCCTGCAAGCCCAGGTCCAGCGCCATCGGACGCAGCTCGTTGATGATGCCGCGCACGCTCTTGATGGTGGTATCGACGTTGCTGAGCACGGCGCCGACCCGGCGGTGCAGGCGCGGATGGGAACCTTCGGTACGCGCGCTGAGCATGGAAATATCGATGCGCAGCGCCAGCAGGTTTTGCCCCAGTTCATCGTGGATGTCGCGCGAAATGCGCTTGCGCTCGTCTTCCTTGGCCGTTTCCAGGTGCAGCGCCAGCTGGCGCAGCTGCGCGTGCGACTGGCGCAGGGCGCCATCCATCAACTTGCGTTCGGTAATGTCCGTGTGCGCCACCACCACGCGCAGCGGCCCTTCGCCGAGAAAACGGCTGACCCTGGCCTGCGACCAGCGGGGGCCTGAGCGCGTGATAAATTCATACTCGAGCGCAAACGTGTCGGCACGGCCGGCAATGACGGAGCGGATGCCGGCCGCCAGCTCGCGTCCGGCGCTGCGCTGCCAGCGCGGGTCCGTCTCGCAAAACTCCAGGTAATGCAGCGGTTTTTGCATCTGCCCGACAAAATCCAGGCACGCCTGGTTGGCATGCGCGACGCTGCCCGCCTGGTCCAGCACCAGCACCCGGTCCGTCAGCGAATCGATGGTGGCATGAAAGAAACGCTCGGCATCGCGCAAGGCTTCCTGCGCCCGCTCACGCTGCTGCACTTCCAGCTGCAGATGCTGGTTGGCGTGCAGCAATTCGGCCGTGCGGTCGATGACCCGCTGGTCCAGCTCGCGGTGCAGTTCGCGCAAGTCCGCCTCGGCCAGCTTGCGCTCGGTGATATCGGAAAACACGCCGACAAAATGGCTGATGGTGCCGTCCGCCATGCGCATGGGCGTGATCGACAGCGATTCCACGAAGCGCTCGCCATTCTTGCGCCGGTTCACCAGTTCGCCATACCAGCTGCCATCCCGGTGCAGGCTGCGCCACATGGTTTCATAGAAATGCGGCAAATGCGTGCCGCCGCCGAGAAAGGATGGATCGCGCCCGATGGCTTCCTCGGCCTGGTAGCCGGTGATGGTGGTGAAGGCGGGGTTGACGGAAATGATGCGGTTGTCGCTGTCCGTCACCAGCACGCCCTCGCGGATACTGTCGAGGATGACGAAGGCGCGCCGCAAGGCCGATTCGCGCGCGTGCTCGTCACCCAGGTCCGTCACCAGCATGCGCGCCGTGTCGCTGGCCGCGTCGAAATTGGCTTCGATGCGCACCATGCCGCCCGCCGAGCCGCCGAACAGCTGCGCCTCGAGCACTTGCCGCGCACCGCTCGTAAAGACGGCGTCGAGGAAGCCGCGGAAGCTGCCTTGCGCCTGGGGCGCGACGAATTGCTCGAAACGCCGCCCCAGCAGCTGGTTCTTGTCGCGCTGCAGCAAGCCGCAAGCCGCCACGTTGACACGCGTGACGACGCCCTCGCGCGCCAGCGAAAAATAGCTGACGGGCGCCTGTTCATACAGCTGCGCATAACGGTCGCGGCTGCTTTCATATTCATTCTTCAGCTGTTCCAGCTCTGCCAGGGCCGCGTTCTGCATTTCCAGTTCGATCTGGCTGACCTGCAACTCATGCAGCTGGCGTATCACGTCTTCATTCGACTGCGGCACGGGCTGGCGCTGCTGCGCCGCCAGTTGCTCGGCCTGCTCTCGCAATCTGGCCGGCGCGCCCTCCTCGTCGAATGGCTCGTTCATGACACGTTCTCGCCGCTATTACCGGCCGCCGCGGCGCCGGACTGGATCTGGCGCAACTGGGCTTCCAGCAGTTTCGATTCCGTGATGTTGATGAAGGTCACCACCACGCCATCGATCACGTTTTCGATCGTGCGATACGGCATGATGCGCACGTTGTACCAGCGCCCCGTCTTGGTTTCCACTTGCCGCTCGCAAAACACGAGGCTGCGGATCACTTCCAGCGCATCGTCTTCCAGGCTAGGATAGTCGAGGTCGTTGACGATGTCGCTGAGCGGGCGGCGCAGGTCCGTCTGGATCAATTTGTAGATTTGCGTGGCCGGCGCCGTGAAGCGGCGGATGCGCAGGTCGCTGTCGAGGAAAATGGTGGCGATATCGGTGCTGTTGAGCAAGTTTTTCATGTCGCTGTTGACCAGCGACAAGTCGTCGACCTTCGATTGCAGCTCGGCATTGACCGTGTACAACTCCTCGTTGAGCGACTGCATCTCTTCCTTCGAGGTGGTCAGCTCCTCGTTCGTCGATTGCAGCTCTTCATTGGTCGACTGCAATTCCTCGTTGGCCGATTTGAGTTCCTCGCGCGAGGTCTGCATCTCGTCGCGCACGGCCTGGATTTCATTGCGCGCCTGCGCCAGCTGCTGCTCCAGTTCCAGCACCTTCGGATTCGGCGAGCGGCCGCGGCGCACCTCGGTCACCAGCGGCGCACTGGAGAACGTCACGAAGACCATGCCGCGCAAGGACTCGGGCTGGCTCAGCGCTTCGGCGCTCAGGTCCACGCCCAGGGATTGGCCCAGGTGGTCCTTGACCACCAGCCCCTTCAGGCGCACCACGCTCTCGCTTTGCAGGGCTTGCTTGATCAGGCTGGCCAGCTCGTAGCGCAAGCCTTCGCGCGCCATGGCGTGGATATTCCAGTTGGCCTTGCCGGCCGCCGGTTCCAGGAAGGCGCCCGTGCGGCCGTTGATGTACAGGATGTCGCCGTCCTGGTTCAGCAGCGCGGCGGCAGGCGAATATTTCTGGAGCAATAATTGCTCGACATGGGATTGAATCTTTCCGGTCATGCTGACTTCTCTCGTGTCGCTAGGTGTAGGGGGGGATGCCAACGATACCTTGGTGGGGAAATACGTGGGCAGGCGCTGGCGCGCCAGGTTGTCGAGGCGGCGATACAGCCGGGTCGACGTGGTCAGGGGCGAAAACAGGTCGGAAAAATGGCCGGGCGTGTCGGCGCTGCCCAGCAGCAAAATGCCGTCGCGGTTCAGCGCGTAATGAAACAAGGGTATCAAACGCTGCTGCAGCTTGGCATTGAGGTAAATCAACAGATTGCGGCAGCACAGTATGTCGAGCTTGGTGAACGGCGGGTCCGAAATGATGTTTTGCTGGGCAAAGATGATCGTGTTGCGTATCTCTTTCTTTACGTGGTAGCCATTCTTGTCATTGACAAAGAAACGCGCCAGCCGTTCGGCGGACACGTCGCTGATGATGCTGTGCGGAAAATGACCCTGCCGTGCGCGGTCAATGGCGTCAGCCGACAGGTCGGTGGCAAAGATCTGCAGGCTGTATTTCGACGGCGGATTGATACTGGCCACCACTTCATGGAAGACCATGGCCAGCGAATACGCTTCCTCGCCCGTGGAGCAGGCGGGCACCCAGGCCTTGAAGGCCCGCCCGTCCGGATGGGCCGCCAGCATTTGCGGAAACACCACCATCTTCAGGTATTCCCACACCTTGGGGTCGCGGAAGAAGTTCGTCACGCCGATCAGCAATTCCTTGAACAGCAAGTCGATTTCGGCGGGATTGGCCCGCAAATACGGCACGTACTCCTCCATCGACGTCATTTGATACAAGCTCATGCGCCGTTCGATGCGCCGCAGCACCGTATTGATCTTGTAATCGGTAAAGCTGTTGCCCGTATGTTCGGACAGCAAGGCAACAATTTCCTGCAGGGAATTACGCCCGTTCGGCTCGTGTCCGGGCAGGCTGAGAAAACTGCTGCGGAACAGATAGGTGATGATCTTGCCCGGCATCTTGTCGGGGAAATCGACCAGGTCGACCACTTCAGCGGCAATCGCGCTTTGCGGCATCATGTCGAACTTGGCCGTATCGGGATGCTGCGCCAGGGTCAGGCCGCCGGCCTGCTTGATCGCCTGCAAGCCGCGCGTGCCGTCGCTGCCCATGCCGGAAAACACCACGCCGACGGCCAGTTCGCCCAGTTCGCTGGCGAGACTCTCGAAAAAGGTATTGATGGGCAGGCGGTGGCCACGCAGCTGCACCGGCTCGCTGAGCACGAAACGCCCCTTCGACAGGCCCAGGTCGGCATTCGAGGGGATCACATAGATGTGATTGGGCCGCAATTCCGCCTGGTGCGTGATTTCCGTGACGGGAATACTGGTGGCGCGCTGCAGCAATTCCGGCAGCATGGCCTTTTGCGTGGGATCGAGGTGCTGGATCACCACATAGGCGATCCCGCTTTCCTGCGGCACGTTGGCCAGGAAAGCGACGATGGGATCAAGCCCGCCGGCGGAAGCGCCGATGGCCACCACCGGGAAAACGATGGCGGCCACTTCGGGAACGGAAGTATTGCTGTGTTTACTGCGTGTCATCGTCTGCAAGATAGCAGCCACGGCCAAAGCGTCAGGCTGAAAATTGATAATCTTGCATTCTAGCACCCAAGATGCGCGATAAAACGCGAATTTGGCGCAGGGGTTTGTCCCTGCGCCAGCCTGCCCCCTACTACCCCCCTACTGCGCCTGCGGCGCATGCCAGCCGCCGCCCAGCGACTGGATCAGGGCCACGGCCGTCGTCTGGCGGTCCGCCTGCGCCTGCACCAGCGAACGGCGCGCCGACAGGGCCGTCACTTGCGCCGTCACCACGTCCGTGTAGCCGACCTGGCCCGCGTTGTAGCGGTTCAGCATCTGCTGCTCGACCTGGTCGGCGGCCGACGACGCCTGCTGGCGCAAGGCCAGCTGCTCGGCCAGCGCGCGCGTGGCCGACAACTGGTCTTCCACGGCGCCAAAGGCAGTCAATACCGTCTGGCGGTAGCGCGCCACGGCCGCCTCATGCCCCGCCTTGGCCGCATCCACGCTGGCCGTCGCGGCGCCCGCGTTGAACAGCGTTTGCGCGGCCGACACGCCCAAGGACCACAGGCTCGACGATGCATTGAACAGGTCGCCCACCTTGCTGGCGCCGGAGCCGTACGATCCCGTCAGGTTCAGGCTCGGATAGTAGGCCGAGCGGGCGATGCCGATCTGCTCGTTGGCCACGGCCACCCGGCGCTCGGCGGCGGCGATGTCGGGACGGCGCTGCAGCAGGGTCGACGGCACGCCCAGCGGCACCTCGGGCACGGTCAGGGTCCACGGCGCCACGGCCAGGCTGAAGTCGGATGGTGCCTTCCCCAGCAGGATGGCGATCGCATGTTCGAGCTGGGCGCGCGCACGCGTCTGGCTCGACAAATCGATCTGCGCATTGGCCAGCTGCGTCTGCGCCTGCAGCAGGTCGGACTTGGCGGCGATGCCCGAGTTGAAGCGGTTGCTGGTGATCTCGAGCACGCGCTTGTAGCCGTCGATCGTGGCATTGAGCAGCGCGATCTGCGCATCGCTCTGGCGCAGCGAAAAATAATTGGTGGCCAGTTCGCCCTGCGCCGACAGGCGCGCGGCTGCCAGATCCGCCGCGCTGGCCGCCGCACTGGCGTCAGCGCCCGTCACGCCCGCGCGCAAGCGGCCCCAGATATCCGGTTCCCACGACGCGCCGATGGCGGCCTTGAAGTTGTTGTTCGTCTGCTGCTCGCCCCCGCCACCGGAGCGGGCGCCGCTGCCCGTCAGGTTCACCGTGGGGAACAGCGAGGCGCGCTGTTCGCGCACCAGCGCGCGCGCCTGCTCGTAGGAGGCGATGGCGGCTGCCACGTTCTGGTTCGATATGTCGATGCCTTCGGCCAGCTGGTTCAGCTGCGCGTCGCCGAACAGGGTCCACCAGGGACCCCGATCCAGGGTATCGGCCGGCACGGCAGGCTGCCAGCCGGCCGCCTCCTTGAATGTTTGCGGCGCGGCGGCCGCCGGCGTTTCATACGCGGGGCTGACGGCGCAGCCGGCCAGCAGAACAGCAGCCGCCAGCGCCAGCAAGTGGCGTGCGGGGACGGCGGATGGAATAGGTTTTACTTGCTTCATGATTGTGTGCTCGGGTTATCTGGCCCAGGAATGCGGCTCAATTGCTGCTCGTCGGCGCTGCGCGTGCGCAGTTTGTCGAGCAGGATGTAGACCACCGGGGTGGTCAGCAATGTGAGTAACTGGCTGGCAATCAGGCCGCCGATGATGGCGACCCCCAAGGGCTGGCGTAGCTCCGACCCCTCGCCGAAACCGATCGCCAGCGGCAAGGCGCCAAGCGCCGCCGCGAGGGTGGTCATCAGAATGGGGCGGAAACGCAGCAAACATGCCTCGCGCACCGCCTCCACCGCACTCAAGCCGCGCGAACGCTCGGCCTCCAGCGCGAAGTCGATGATCAATATAGCATTTTTCTTGACGATACCGATCAACAGGAATACGCCGATCAGGGCGATGATGGAAAACTCCATGCGGAACAGCAGCAATGCCAGCACGGCGCCCACGCCTGCCGACGGCAAAGTCGACAGCACGGTGACCGGGTGGATCAGGCTTTCGTACAGGATGCCCAGCACGATGTAGATCACCACGATGGCCGCCAGGATCAACAGCGGCTGCTCCTTGTTGCTGTCCTGCGCGCTCTTGGCCGAACCCTGGAAGCTGCCACGCACGTTGACGGGCATGCCGATTTCCGACTCCGCCTGGGCCACGGCGGCCTGCCCGTCGCTGAGCGGATAGCCGTCGGCCAGGTTGAACGACACGGTGGTGGCCAGTTCGCCGCCTTGGTGGTTGATCGACGTGGCCGTCGAGCTTTCCGCAAAGCTGCTGAATGAGGACAGCGGCACCATGTGCGCCAGGGTCGTGGACAGGGCCGAGCCGCTGGACGGGTCGCGCGCGGCCGTCGTGTTGGACGCCGTCGTGGCAACGCTGGTGGTCGTCGTCGCCGTCGTGCCGGTGGCGGCGACGGCCGCCGCGTTCGACGCCGGCACGTACACGGAGCGCAGCGCTTCGGGGCTTTGCGCATAGCGCGGCGCCACTTCCATGATCACGTGGTACTGGTTCAGCTCATCGTAGATGGTCGCCACCTGGCGCTGGCCGAAGCTGTTGTACAGCGCATTGTCGATGTCGCGCACCTGCACACCCAGCTGCGTGGCGCGGTCCTTGTCGATGCTGACAAAGGTTTCCACACCGTTTTCCGCCTGGTCCGTGTCGACGTCGATCAGGGCCGGCTGCAGCTTCATCTGGTCGGCCAGCTTCGCCGCCCATTTTTTGAGGTCCGCCTGGTTGTCGCTGATCAGCGTGTACTGGTAGGTCGAATTGCTCGAACGCCCGCCCATGCGCAGATCCTGCACGGGATTGAGGAACAGGGAAATGCCCGTCACCTTGGCCAGCTGCGGACGCAGACGGGCGATCACGGCTTGCCCCTTGTCCGTGCGCTGCGAGGCCGGCTTCAGGTCGATGAACATGAAGCCGCCCCCTGCCCTGCCGCCACCGGTGAATCCCACGACGGTGGCGACTGCCGGATCGTCCTTGATGATGTCGACCAGCTGGCGCAACTTATTTTGCATGGCCTGGAACGAGATGCTCTGGTCGGCGCGCATGCCGCCATTGATCTGGCCCGTATCCTGCTGCGGGAAAAAGCCCTTGGGCGCGGCCGCGAACAGGTACACGTTCAAGCCGACGACGAACACGAGGATGGTCATCACGAGCGCGGCGCTGGACAAGGCCCAGTCCAGGCAGTGCTCGTAGACTTTCAGCATGCGCTCGAAACCGCGTTCGAACCAGCGCGCGACAAGGCCGGGCGGCTTGTTCTGCTCGCCGCTTTTCAGCAGCCAGGCGCACATCATCGGCGTGGTCGTGAGCGAGATGACCAGCGAAATCATCACGGCGGCCGACAGGGTCACGGCGAATTCGCGGAACAGCCGCCCCACCTGCCCGCCCATGAACAGCAGCGGGATGAAGACCGCGACCAAGGACAGGCTGATCGACAGCACGGTAAAGCCCACTTCGCGCGCGCCCAGCAGGGCCGCCTTGAAGCGGTCCATGCCCGCCTCGATGTGACGCTGCGTGTTTTCCAGCACCACGATGGCGTCGTCGACGACAAAGCCCGTGGCCACCGTCAGCGCCATCAGCGACAGGTTGTTCAGGCTGAAGCCCAGCATGTACATCACGCCGAAGGTGCCCAAGAGCGAGACGATGGTAGCGACAGCCGGGATGATGGTGGCGCGCACGCTGCGCAAAAAGGCGCTGACCACCAGCACGACGAGCACGATGGACAGGATCAGGGTGAACTCGATCTCGTGCAGCGAGGAGCGGATGGAATTGGTGCTGTCGGACGCCACCTGCAGCTTGATGTCACCCGGCAGCTGCGCCTGCAGTTGCGGCAGCAGCGCGCGCACGCCGTCGACCGTGGCGATGACGTTGGCACCGGGCTGGCGCGTGATCAGTACGATGACGGCCGGGTCGCCGTTGAACAGGCCCAGGGTATTGTTGTTCTCCACCCCGTCCTGCACTTCGGCCACGTCGTCGAGGCGGATGGCGGCACCGTCGCGCCAGGCCACGACCAGGCTGCGGTAATCGGCGGCGCTGCGCCCGCCCGAGGCCGTCGCCGCGCCCGAATAGATTTGCAAGCTGCGCTCGTCGCCGGAAATGGCGCCCTTGGGCCGGTTGGCGTTGCTGGCCTGGATGGCCGCGCGCACGTCTTCCATCGACACGCTGTAGTGATTGAGCTGGTATGGCAGCAGTTCCACGCGCACGGCCGGCAGCGAACCGCCGCCCAACTCCACGTCGCCCACGCCCTTGACTTGCGCCACCTTCTGCTGCACCAGGTTCGACACGGCATCGTAGATCTGGCCTGGCGTGCGCGTTTTCGACGTCAGCGCCAGGATGATCACGGGCGCATCGGACGGATTGGCCTTGCGGTAGGTGGGGTTGCTGCGCAAGGTGGCCGGCAAGTCCACGCGCGCGGCGGCAATCGCGGCCTGCACTTCGCGCGCGGCCGAGTCGATCTTGCGGTTCAGGTCGAACTGCAGGTTGATGCGCGCCGAGCCCGTGCCCGACGACGACGTCATCTCGTTCACACCCGAAATCACACCGAGGCGCCGTTCCAGCGGCGTGGCCACCGACGTGGCCATGGTCGCGGGGCTGGCGCCGGGCAGGCTGGCGCTGACGGAAATGGTCGGATAATCGACCTGCGGCAGCGGCGAGACGGGCAGCACGAAGAAGGCGCCGACACCGGCCAGCGCGATGCCGATGGTCAGCAGCACGGTGGCGATCGGACGCTTGACGAACGGTTCGGACAGGTTCACGCGGCGCTCCCCGCGTTATCGGCCGGCTTGTCCAGGTTGACGCCCCGCGTTCTGGAGGCGAAGCGCTGGCCCAGGCGGTCGAAGCCCAGGTAGATGACGGGCGTGGTAAACAGGGTCAGCACCTGGCTGACGATCAGGCCGCCGAAGATGGCCAGGCCCAGCGGACGGCGCAACTCGGCGCCCTCGCCCCAGCCCAGCATCAGCGGCACGGCCGCGAACAGCGCCGCCAGGGTCGTCATCAGGATGGGACGGAAGCGCAGCAGGGCCGCCTGGTGGATGGCTTCCTGCGGGCTCTTGCCTTCATCGCGTTCGGCCTCGATGGCGAAGTCGATCATCATGATGGCGTTCTTCTTGACGATGCCGATCAGCAGGATGATGCCAATGATGCCGATCACACCCAGATCCTGCCCCGAGATCATCAGCGCCAGCAAGGCGCCCACGCCGGCCGACGGCAGGGTCGACAGAATCGTCAGCGGGTGGATGTAGCTTTCGTACAGCACGCCGAGCACGATATACACGCAGACGACGGCGGCGAGAATCAGCCACAGCTGATTCGACAGCGAGTTTTCATACGCGCCGGCCGCGCCGAGGAAGGTCAGGGTCACCGATGGCGGCAAGGCGATGTCCTTGGCGACCTGGCGGATGGCGTCAACGGCGCTGCCCAGCGCCACGCCCTGCGTCGTGTCGAAGCCGAGGGTCGTGGCAGGGTATTGCGCCACGTGCGTGATTTGCAGCGGCGCCTGTTTTTCGCTGACGCTGGCAAAGGCGGACAGCGGCGTCGACTTGCCGGAACCCGTGCGCACCTGCAGGTCCGACAGGTCGGACGGCGTGGTGACGATGCCCGGTTGCGCTTCGAGGATCACGCGGTACTGGTTGGTTTCCGTGAAAATCGTCGAAATGATGCGCTGGCCAAAAGCGTTGTACAGCGCGTCGTCGACGGTGGCCGTGGTGACGGACATGCGCGCGGCGCTGTCACGGTCAATCGCCACGGTGACGGCGGCGCCCGTGGCACCCGCATCCGTGACGACGTTGCGCAGCTGCGATTTTTCACGCATGCGCGCGGCCAGCTTGCCGGCCCACTCGGTGACGGTGGCCGTGTCGGCCCCTTCGAGCGAGACGCGGTACTGCGTCGGGCCCGATTCCGCATCGATGGTCAGATCCTGCGTCGGCTGCAGATAAAGGGTCACGCCGGCCACCTTGGCCACGCGGTTGCGCAAACGCTCCATGACCTCGTCCTGGCTGCCGCTGCGCGGACGCTTCAGGTTGATCAGCATGCTGCCCGTGTGCAGCATGGTGTTGTTGGCCGCATCGACGCCGACGAGGGAACTCAGGGTATCGACAGCGGGGTCTTCCAGCAGCGCGCTGGCGGCCGCCTGCTGCAAGGTGGCCATGCGCTCGTACGAGACGGCTTGCGAGGTTTCGATGCGCGCCTGCAGCTGCCCCGTGTCCTGCGTGGGGAACAGGCCTTTCGGGATGGTGATATACAGGATGACGGTCAGCACCAGTGTGGCCAGGGCGACGAGCAGGGTCAGTCCCTGGCGTTTCAGCACCCACACGAGCGCATGGTCGTACTGCACGATCACACGGTCGAGGAAAGCCTGGATGCGCTGGCCCGTGGCGCTGATTTTTTCGTCGGCGTGGCTTTTCAGCCAGCGCGCCGACATCATCGGCACCAGGGTCAGCGAGACCACGGCGGAAATCAGGATCGTGATGGCCAGGGTCATGGCAAATTCGCGGAACAAGCGGCCCACCACGTCGCCCATGAACAGCAGGGGAATCAGCACGGCGATCAATGACACCGTCAGCGAGATGATGGTAAAGCCGATCTGCGACGCGCCCTTCAGGGCGGCGGCCATCGGCGTTTCGCCCTCCTCGATGTAGCGGGCGATGTTTTCGATCATGACGATGGCGTCATCGACAACAAAGCCCGTGGCGATGGTCAGCGCCATCAAGGACAGGTTGTTCAGGCTGTAACCGAGCAGATACATGACGCCGCAGGCGCCGATCAACGAGATCGGCACGGACAGGCTGGCGATCACCGTGGCGCGCATGCTGTGCAAAAAGGCGAAGATCACCAGCACCACCAGCAGCACGGACAACAGCAGTTCCATTTCCACGTGCTCGACCGAGGCGCGGATGCCCGTCGTGCGGTCGCTCAGCACGTCGAGCTTCATGGCCGCCGGCAGGCTGGCCTGCAGGTCGGGCAGCAAGGCCTTGATGGCGTCGACCGTCTTGATGACGTTGGCGCCGGGCTGGCGCTGCACGTTCAGGATGATGGCCGGCTGCTTGCCCGACCAGGCGCCCAGGCGCGTGTTTTCCGCGCTGTCGACGACATTCGCCACGTCGGACAGGCGCACGGGCGCGCCATTTTTGTAGGTGATGATCAGGCGCTTGTAGTCTTCCGCCGTGACCAGCTGGTCGTTGGCGTTGATGGTGAATGAACGCGTGGGACCGTCGAAACTGCCCTTGGCGCTATTGACGTTGGCCGCCGCGATGGCCGTGCGCAGGCTGTCGAGACCCAGGCCGTACGAGGCCAGCAACTTGGTGTCGCCCTGGATGCGCACGGCGGGACGCTGGCCGCCCGACAGCGAGACGAGGCCCACGCCGTTGACCTGGCTGATCTTGAGCGCCAGGCGCGTATTGACAATGTTCTGCACCTGCGTCAGCGGCATCGTATCCGACGTGATCGCCAGGGTCAGCACGGGCGCGTCGGCCGGGTTGATCTTCGCGTACACGGGCGGCGCCGGCAAGTCGGTCGGCAGCAGCGAGCCGCCCGCGTTGATGGCCGCCTGCACTTCCTGCTCGGCCACGTCCAGGGTCTGGCCCAGCGTGAATTGCAAGGTGATGATGGAAACGCCGGCCGCGCTCGTGGAACTCATGCGCTGCAAGCCCGACATCTGCCCGAACTGGCGCTCCAGCGGCGCCGTCACCGTCTGCCCCATGACTTCGGGACTGGCGCCCGGGTACAAGGTCTGCACCTGGATGGTGGGGAAGTCCACCTGCGGCAAGGCGGCCAGCGGCAGGAACTTGAAGCCGACCAGCCCCGCCAGCACGATGGCCAGCATCAGCAGCGCCGTGGCGACGGGGCGCTTGATGAATGGCGTCGATGGACTCATTGCGCTGCGCCCTTCGCAGTCGCGGATGCAGGTGCTGATGCGGTAGCCGATGCGGTAGCCGATGCGGCCGGTGCGCTGGCCGCGCCATCAGCGTGCTGGCGGCGGTGGCGGCGTTCGCCATTCGCTCCCGCTCCACCGGCGCCGCCCATGGCCGGCTTGTCGCCCGCCAGGGTGACTTTCGCGCCTTCCTTCAGGCGGTCGGCGCCTTCCGTAATGACTTGCTCTCCCGCTTCCAGGCCGGCACGGATTTCCACCATGTCGGTGGTCGCCTGGCCCCGCGTGACCATGCGCACGGTGACGGTTTTATCCGCTTTCAGCACGTAGACGAAGTCGCCGTTGTTACTGTGGCGCAGGGCCGTGACGGGCACCAGCACGGCGCCCGTGATATTGCCCAGCTCCAGGCGCACGTTGACGAACTGGCTGGGGAACAGCGCCATCTTGTCATTCGTGTAGCGGGCCTTGGCGCGCACGGTGCCCGTCTGCACGTCGACCTGGTTGTCGAGCGCCGTCAAGCTGCCCTTGTCCAGGGTATGCGTGCGCGTGCGGTCCAGCGCCAGCGCGGCCAGGGCCGCGCCGCCATTCAGGCGTTCCTGGATGGTCTGCACTTTATCCTGCGGCACGGAGAACTCGACGTCGATGGGCGAGAGCTGCGTCACCACCACCACGCCGCCCGTGTCGCTGGTGCTGACCAGATTGCCGATATCGACCACCTTCAGGCCCGCGCGGCCGCTGATCGGCGACACCACCTTGGTGTAGCCGAGGTTCAGCCTGGCCGTGCCTTCGGACGCGCGGTCCGTCATCACAGTGCCTTCCAGCTGTTTCACCAGGGCGGCCTGCGTATCGACGTCCTGGCGCGCGATGGAATCCTGGCCCAGCAAAGTCTGATAGCGTTTCAGAGTCAGGCGCGCGTTTTCCAATTGCGCTTCATCGCGCTGGCGCTGGCCCGTGGCCTGCATCAGCGCCATCTCGAATTGTGCCGGGTCGATCTGCGCCACCACCTGGCCCGCCTTGACCATGCCGCCTTCCTTGAATTTCAATTCCTTCAAAATGCCCGACACTTGCGGGCGCACCGTCACGGTGGACGCGGCCGTCACCGTGCCCAGCGCATCGAGCACCACGGGCAGGTCGGATTTGACGGCCGTGGCCACGCCCACAGTGGTCGAAGGGCCGCCGCGGCGCCCGCCCGGGCCACCTGGCCCGCCAGGACCGCCAGCGCCCATGCCTGGGCCGCCCTGGGCGCTGGCGCCCGAATGGGTCAGGTACCAGGCACCGCCCCCCAGCGCCGCCATCACGGCCAGCGCGATGACCGTGCCGACGATTTTCGAACGGCGGCTGCGCCGTGGGGTGTTGGGTGTTGTCTGCGAATCCATCGCTTATCCTTGTCTAGGCCGCTGGCACGGCGAGTCTGTGGCGCCGGCCGAGGTGGAACACACTCAGGCAGGACGACCGTTTTTCGGGGTTGTTTCGGTAAAAGCCGGGGGAGTCAAGAGCTGAAAATCAGCTGAAAAAACATCGCTCCCTAGCGTGAAACGACTCTAGCATAGTCATGTAACTGTTTCATTTCTACCTGAAACAATTACACACAGCCTGACAGGCATGGGAGGATCCGGCGGGCTGGCAGGCGGGCCGCCACTGTGGGGGAACGGTGGAAAAATCAGGCTTGCGGGGCGCCGCGCCCTGGCGAACACGTGGCGCGGGCGACTCGCATGCAGATACAAACTCGCTACAAATCTCCGGCCAGCGGGCTTGACCTGGCGCCGCGCGGGGGCCCAGGCGGCGGCAGGCGGCGGCGATTCTTTACGTGGATTTACAAGCTCATGCCGAGGATGACGTCCTGGTAGTCGGTGCGGCCCACGCGGAAGGTGCGCCGGCCCAGTTGCGCAAAGCCGCAGCGCGCATAGAACGCCAGCGCATCGTGGTTTTCCGCGTAGACGCCCAGCAGCACCCTCCCCGCCCCGCTGGCGCGCGCCTGCTCCACGGCCGCCTGCATCAAACGCTGGCCCACGCGCTGGCCCTGGAAGCGGTGCAGCAGGTAGATGCGCTTGATTTCCAGGTCGTTCGGGCGCGGGTCCGCCACCGGCAGGCCGGCGGGACTGAGCACCAGGTAGCCGACGGGCGCGCCGCCCGGGGTGGCCTCGGCCAGCCACAGCCGCATGGCCGGCAGCGCCAGCCAGTCGCGGTACAGCTGCGCGTCGTGCTGGCGCTGGCAATGGGCGATGACGTCGGCGCCATCGAGGATGCCGGCGAACGCTTCAAGAAAAGTGGCCTGCCCCACCAGCGCCAGCGCGTGTTCGTCGCCCTTGGCGCAAGGGCGGATGGCGATCGCGTTGTCGGTGTCTGCATTCATATCGCTTGGCATAGTCTGCTCCTCAAGGAAAACAAGCCGGGCGAAGCCGGCTTGAGGTCATATCACTACTGCGATTACTTGCCGCCTAACGGCACCTCGCACAAGCAGTGCGTGAGGGCCATGAACGGTTTATGTTCGCGCGTGATGCCCGACAGCCAGGAGAGGTCCTGCGCCATGCCCAGCGCCGCGTCGGCCGGCAAGCCGGTCGTGGCCAGGCCCAGCTTCACGTGTTCGCCCAGGCCCAGCGAAGCCATGGCCTTGGAGCCGAACATGCCGATCAACCGGTCCACGTTCGACGTTTCCTGCTCCAGGTAGGTCACGCGGTAATCGGTGCCCAGCTTGGCGCGCTTGGCCGCCGAGGCCAGCGCATCGCCATAGCTGCCGATGCGGTCGACCAGGTTGCGCTCTTTCGCCTGCAAGCCCGTCCAGACGCGGCCCTGCGCCACCTCATTGATTTTCTCGGGCGTCGTCTTGCGCGCCTTGGCGGCCAGGTTCAGGAAGTCGCCATACACATGGTTGATCGAACCCTGGATCACTTGCGCGAAACGCGGATCGAGCGGGCGCAATGGGTTGCCCGCGTCGGCCAGCCACGTGGTCGGCGAACCGGCCGTGTGGATGCCCAGCTTTTCCACCACCTTGTCGGCCGTCGGCAGAATCGCGAACACGCCGATGGAACCGGTGATGGTGGCCGCGTCGGCGATCACTTCATCGGCCGAGGTGCTGATCCAATAGCCGCCCGAAGCGGCCACGTTGCCCATCGAGACGACCACCGGCTTGCCGGCGGCGCGCGTCAGTTCCAGTTCGCGGCGGATCAGTTCCGAGCCGAAGGCGCTGCCGCCCGGCGAATCGACGCGCAGCACGATGGCCTTGATCGATTTGTCTTCGCGTGCCTGGCGGATCAGGCGCGAGGTGGACAGGCCGCCGATGGCGCCCGGTGGCGCGATGCCGTCGCCGATTTCGCCCGAAGCGATGACCACGCCGACGGCGTCGCCGACATGCACGGGGCGCAGGCGCGCCAGGTAATCGGTGTAGTTCACCTGGCGGAAGTTCGTGCCTTCCGTGTTCTTCGCGCCGCGCGCCATCATGAACTGGCGCAGTTCATCGCGCGTTTTCAGACCGTCGACCAGCTTGCCATCGAGCGACAGCTTGGCAATGTCGCCACCGGCGGCCGTCATCAGCGCGGGCAGGTTGTCGATCGTTTGCATGATGGCGCCGGCCGGCAGCTTGCGCGCCTTTTCCACATCCGTCGTGTAGGTGGTCCACAGGCCGTTGTTCAGGTAGCGGTCCGCTTCGGCCGCCGCTTCGGACGGGCCGTTGGCGATGAAAGGCTCGGCCGCGCTCTTGTACGTGCCCACTTTCAGCAGGTTGACCGTCACGCCTACTTTATCGAGCGCATCGCGGTAGTAATTGCGGTAGCGGCCAAAGCCTTCCAGCATGACGCCACCCATCGGGTGCAGGAATACCTCGTCGGCCTTGGCCGCCACCAGGTACTGGCGCTGGTTGTAGCTCGAACCCCAGGCCGTGACTTTCTTGCCCGTGGCGCGGAAGCGTTCCACGCCTGCCGCCACTTCGCGCAGCGAAGCAAGGCCGCCGCCCTGCAATTCATCGAGCAGGATCACCATCGAGCCGATGTCCTTGTCCTTGGACGCCGTGTCGAGCACCGCCAGCACATCGCGCAGCTGCACCGTCTTCTTGACTTCGCCGCTGACATTGGCCAGCACGGCCTCGCGCACGCCGCCCGGGGTTTCCTCCACGAGCGGGCCTTGCAAGTCCAGCACCAGGGTGGTCTTTTCCGCCAGGGGCTTGGCGCCGCCGCCGAAGATGGCGATCAGGATGGCGATGACGATCAGCAGGAAGATCAGATTGATGACCGCGCGGCGGGTGGCGTCGAGCGCGCGCCAGAATGCGCCAAAACCGCGGCGCAGCGGCGGGAAGGGGTTGAGTGACATTGATGCTCCGTGAGGTTGTGTAACTAAAGGAAATCAATATAACTGAAAACGGGCTGAATCGTCTTATTTTGACAAGTGTGCCGCGCCTTTGATGGCCTGCCCTGGCGGCGTCGAAATGAGGAACAGGCCGCCCAGCACCAGGGCGCCATTCAGGATCAGCAATTCCAGGCCGATGCGGTAATGCTCGAACAGCAGCGCCTGCTCCCGCTCGATCAGCGCACACAGCAGCGGCCCGGCCACGGCCACCAGCGGCACCCAGCGGTCGCGCACGCCGCGCCGGCTCAGCAAGCCGAAGGCGAACAGGCCCAGCAGCGGACCATAGGTATAACTGGCCAGCTTGAGGATCACGCCTATCATGCTGGGATCGTCAAACCATTTGAAGGCCATGATCAGGATCAGGAACAGCGCGGCAAACCCCAGGTGGACACGGCGGCGCCAGCGCATCTGCGCGGCCGGATTCAGGTCCGCCCGCCTCTGCACGCCGAGGATATCGATGCAGAAGGTGGATGTGAGCGCCGTCAGCGCCCCGTCCACGCTGGGAAACAGGGCGGAAATGAGGGCGATAAAGAAGATCAGCTGCACGACGACAGGGAAATGCCCGAGCACGACGGCGGGGAACAATTTGTCGCCCGTGGCCGTCACGCCGGCCAGCGGCGCATACAGGTGCAGCAAGCCGCCGAGGAACAGGAACAGCAGCAGCACGCCCGTCAGCACCACGGTCAGGCTGAGCATATTCTTTTGCGAGTCGCGCAAGGTCCGCACGGAGATATTCTTTTGCATCATCTCCTGGTCCATGCCCGTCATGGCAATCGTGATGAACATGCCGGCCACGATGTGCTTCCACACGTAGGCGGGGCTGTCCGGGTCCGTGGTGAAGATGCGCGTGAGGCCCTGCGCGCGCATGCGTTCGAGGCTGTCGGCGAGGGACAGGTCCATCTCGCGCAGCAAAAATACGCTGCAGATGACGAGACCGGCCAGCATGCACGCCGTTTGCAGGGTATCGGTCCAGACGATGGTCTTGACGCCGCCCTCATACGTGTACAGCAGGATCAGCAGCAGCACGGCGCACGACGTCAGCCAGAATGGCACGCCCAGGCTGTCGAGGATGGTCGCTTGCAGGATATTGACCACCAGATACAGCCGCGCCGTGGCGCCCAGCAGCCGCGACACGATGAAAAACGCCGCCCCGCTCTGGTAGGAGCGCCGTCCCAGGCGCAATTCCAGGTAGCGGTAGATGGAGGTCAGCTGCAGCCGGTAGTACAGCGGCAGCAAGATGAAGGTGATGGCCAGGTAACCGAGCACGTAGCCGATCATCAGCTGGATGTAGCCGAAACCGTTGCTGCCCACGGCGCCGGGCACGCTGATGAAGGTCACGCCCGTCAAGGTCGTGCCCACCATGCCGAAGGCCACCAGCATCCAGTTGCTGTCCTTGTTGCCGATGAAAAAACTGTCGTTGGTGGCATGGCGCGACGTGCGCCATGCCACACCCAGCAGGATCAGGAAATATGCGAGGACGACGGCAAACAGGATGAGGGGGGACATGGGCGTTGCGCTGGCGGCAAAAAGGAACAGGGGCAGCAATATACAACAAAGCGTACAGCAATGCCCCCGGTCAATCAGGCATCAGCAGCCGCTGCGTTTCACGCGCTCCACTTCCAGACCGAACCACGGACGCAAGCGCGTGCCGATGACGTTGCCCAGAAAGGCGCAGACCAGCCACAGCCAGCCGTGCAGGCTGCCCGAGACGATGCCGCTGAAATATGCGCCAATATTGCAGCCGTAGGCCAGGCGCGCGCCGTAGCCGAGCAGCAAGCCACCGACGACGGCGGCGATCACCGAGCGGCGCGGGATGCGCCAAACGGGCGCGTAGCGGCCGGCCAGCGCCGCGGCCAGCATGGCACCGAGCACGATGCCGATGTCCATCACGGACGTCTTGTCTTGCGTCAGCGGCGCGGCCAGCGCAGCCGCGTTGGCCTTGGTCGACCAGTAAGCCCAGCTGGCCGTGTCGATGCCGACCACGGACGCGGCCTTCGCGCCCCACAGGGCAAACGCGGACGTCACGCCCCACGGCCGGCCCGACAGCGCCAGGGTGGCGAAGTTCAGCACGACGAGGGCAACGGCACCCGCCACCAGCGGCCACGGGCCGTGCAGCCAGGGCGAGGCCTGCGCTGGGCGCAGGGGCGTGGCGACGAGCTTGCCATGGCGGCGCTTTTCCACCAGCACCGTGATGCCGGCGATCAGCGCGAAGACGATCCAGTTCAGCGCCAGCGCGGGCGCCAGGCCCAGGGTCGTCACGAGGGAAATGGGCTGGAGCTGTGGCAGCGACGTCCAGAATGGCATGTGCGCCGTGCCGATCACGGAGCCGACGATGAAGGCGGCCAGGGTGATGAGCATGCGCGTGCTGCCCCCGCCCACCGTGTACAGGGTGCCGGACGCGCAACCGCCGCCCAGCTGCATGCCGATGCCGAAGATGAAGGCGCCAAAGATCACCGAGGTACCGGCCGGAGAAACGAGGCCAGCGACGGGCGTGCCGAACAGCGTGCCGGCCGACAGCGCGGGGAAGAACAGCGCCACGCCGACGGCCAGCATCAGCATTTGCGCGCGCAAGCCGTCGCCGCGGCCATCGGCGATGAAGACGCGCCAGGCGGACGTAAAACCGAAGGCCGCGTGATACAGGGTGATGCCGAGCAAGGCGCCCACCACGTACAGCGCGGACAATGTGGCGCCGACGGTTTGCGCCAGATACCAGGCGCCGAGCACGATGAGCACAAGCGCGACGCCCAGCGGTTTTGGATTGATGGCGGCGCGCAGGCGCAGCGGTGACATTGCTGTATCGGACATGGGAAATATGGGCAAGAGGAAAGTAAACGTCATTCTCGCCCGTTTTGGTGTTTTCTGCCAGAAACTTACTGGCAGATCAGGCTAGCCTAGTGCCCCACCGCATGGATCGACTTTTCACCGCCGGCACGCACAGGTATGGGACTCAAACGGTCCAGCCGGCCGCTCAAGGCTGTCAGACCGAAGGCACCCAGCACGACGAGCGCACCGATCCAGCCCGTGTGCACGAGGCCCAGGTGTTCGACGATCAGGCCGCCACCCCAGGCGCCGCCGGCGATACCAAGGTTGAAAGCGGCGATATTCAGGCCCGACGCCACGTCGACGGCGCGGGGCGTGAAGTGCTCCGCTTGCTGCACGACATACACTTGCAAACCGGCCACGTTACCGAAGGCCACGGCGCCCCACAGCAGCACGGTGATGACGACCAGCACCGGATGCGGCGCCGTGAAGGTCAACAGCAGCAAAACAAACGCCAGCAGCAAGAAGATCAGTTTCAGGGCACTGACAGGACCTTTCTTGTCAGCCAGCTTGCCGCCCCAGATATTGCCGAACGCCACGGACACGCCATACACAAGCATCACCACGCCCACGGCACCGGCGCTGAAGCCCGACACTTGCTGCAAAATCGGCGCCAGATAGGTAAAAGCGATGAAGGAGCCGCCATAGCCGACGGCCGTCATCGCGTACACGAGCAGCAGACGCGGCTGGGCCAGCACCTGCACTTGCTGCAGCAGGGAAGCCGGTTTGCTGTGGGCGATGGTCGACGGCACGTACAGCAGGCTGCCGATGAACGCCACCAGGCCGAGGGCCGAGACGGCAAGGAAGGTTTCGCGCCAGCCGAAATGCTGGCCGATGAAGGTGCCCAGCGGCACGCCCGTCACCAGGGCCACGGTCAGGCCCGTAAACATGATGGCAATCGCACTGGCCGCCTTGTCTTTCGGCACCAATGACGTGGCGATGGTCGAGCCGATCGAGAAGAACACGCCATGCGCCAGCCCCGTCAGGATGCGGGCGACGACGAGGGTTTCGTAGCCGGGCGATTTCCACGCCAGCAAGTTACCCAGGGTGAACAAGACCATCAGCGACAACAGCAAAGTCTTGCGCGGGATCTTGCCCGTCAGGGCCGTCAGCACGGGTGCGCCGACGGCAACGCCCAGCGCATACAGGCTGACCAGCAAGCCAGCCGATGGCAGGTTGACGCCCAGGTCGGCGGCGATGGTGGGCAACAGCCCCACGATGACAAACTCGGTGGTTCCGATGGCAAATGCGCTGAGGGTCAGCGCGAGCAAGGCAATGGGCATGAAAAACTCCGATAAAAGATGTTGGCGTGCAGTATCGGGGTTTTCTTTGTGCCGAAAAATACCTCCATGGGAAGAAGATAGTTGCGCCCAAATCAACAATTTCATGCTCTGCTACACTGGCAGCATCAACACGGGGTCACCACCATGAATTCAGAAAAACTGGCGCTGCTGGTCACGCGCGAAATGCCATATGGGAAATATCAGGGACGGCTGCTGGCCGACTTGCCGGGACACTACCTGGGCTGGTTCGCGCGCGAAGGCTTTCCCTCGGGCGAACTGGGCAGTTTAATCGCGCTGATGTACGAGCTCGACCACAACGACTTAAGGAGCTTGCTCGACCCGCTGCGCACGCGCAAGTCGCCGTGGCCGCCGGGCGAGTAAGGACAGTAGTCAGGCGGGTCTTAGAACTCGCGCACCTTCTTTGCCAGCATGGCACTGAACTCGCCATTTTCCACGAGTTTTTGCAGCTCGCTGGCGCCGCCGATGAGCACGCCGTTGACAAAGACCATGGGAAACGTCGGCCAGCCCGTCCACATCTTGAGGGCGTTGCGGCGGTGCCACTGGTTCAGATAGCTGCCGTATTGCAGGTACTGGTAGGGCGTGCCCAGCACGTCAAGGATCTTGCGCGCCTTGCGCGGAAACGGATTGAGCGCCATGCCGACGACCACCACCTGGTGCGCGGCGATGGCAGCCTGCACCTCGCGCACGATGTCCTTGTGCTTGCTGCCGATCAAGGGACGGGCGGCGGAATGGATCTGGGCTTGGTCAAGGATGGCGCGGGTCATGAAAGTCCTGGGATGAGTGGCACGTGGCGTGCGGATCACGCATTGTGCCACGCAGACAGGTTGGCGTGGGCTACACTGCGCCTCTCCTCCCCTTCGCGTCAAATATATGCAAGACATCCATCCCATGCCTGAATGGCGCCGCACCCGCCGCCTGCTCGGCACTCTGCTGCTGGCCGCCAGCTGCGCCAGCGCCCACGCCGCCGATCCCGGCCTTGAAAGCGGCCTGCTCCACGCCCTGCACCTGAAAAAGGGCACGACGGACAGGGTGGGCACCTCGGGCAAGGCCATCGCCGCCTACATGCGCGAAGGCTATATCGGCAAGCGTCCCGACCAGCGCTTCGACTACACAGACTATTATTTGCTGAAGAAACCGGCCAGCTTCATGGGACATGAACTGGTGCTCATCGAGGAAGAATACATCACGCAATACATAGGCTGCTGCGTCAGCCCCGGCGCTGGCGTGACGGTGAAGGTGCGTGGCAACACGCAAAACCTGCAAGCGTTCGCCAGCGCCCAGCGCTGCACCCTGACCGACCCCGTCGATGTGCAACATGCATTGAGCGAGGTGGCCATCAAGGCCCGGCTGCCCCAAGGCCATTACGCCTCATTGAGCTGCCGCGAACGCGACGCACAGCCCTAGCGGCTCGATGGCGGATGCCGTATGCCGGCCTGAACGATCGTTGCCGTCGAATAGGGTGATTCGCTATGCCAGCCCAGGCTCGCATACAATTTCGCCCCATCGTCCGTTGCCACCAGCACCCGGCGCGCGCTGGCCGATCGTTGCCTGGCCGCCAGCGCGGCCATCAGCGCCCGCCCCAGACCCCGGCGCCGGTGGCCGGCCTCGGTGACGATGCGGTCAAAGACAAAGACACCGGCATATTCGACGGCATGGCCGCTGGCGGCAATACCGCCATCTTCGGCCAGAATATGCGCCGTCGTGATTTCCTGTGATGTTGCCACGTCCAGGCGGTAGCCGGCAGGCAGATCCGGCGCCTGCAGAGTGCCTTCATGTGTCATGAAATAGCCGCCGGGGCAAAGTTGCCATCGCGGCGGTAACAGCCCCAGCAATTGCTCCCCGTCGCCACACATCTTGATGAAGATATGCGGACCGTGGATCGACGCTGCCAGCGCGCTGATGCCTGGAACAGGTCCCGCAAAAACGTGGCGCCGGATTTCGCCCGGCAAGCCCGTATCGACGCGCCATCCGCCGTGATCGGGCACGGGCAGCGCCAGGCCGCGCGCGATCGAACGTGCCGCCAGCCAGGCGGCAAGCAGGCCGGGATCGGCCAGATTCGACATTCCTTGTTCTTCCAATTTTCATGCTCCTACATTCGTCCCTGTCCCGCTTATGCCAGGGAAAATCTTCCGCCTACCCCAGCGGCACGTGCAAGCCCATCTTCAGGCAAGTCAGTGCCACCGACGTGCGGTAGCGGCGGATATTGTCGTCGCCGCCGAACAGGCGTTCCGTCAACGCCTCGTATTCGGCCATGCTGCTGGCGGTAATGATCAGCAGGTAATCGGCCTCGCCCGTGATCCCGTAGCACTGCTGGATGGCAGGCTCGGCCATGATGCGCGCACGCATGCCTGCCGTGCGCTGCGGGTGCTCGTCGTGCAAATGCACTTCCACCGTCAGGATCAGGGGGCGGCCCACGCGGCTCGCGTCGAGCACGGCCACTTCGTTGCGGATCACGCCGCTCTCGCGCAGGCGCCGGATGCGCCGCTGCACGGCCGGTGCCGACAAGTGCACGGCCTGGGCGATTTCGCGCTGCGAGGTCGTGTTATCGCGCTGCAAGATGTCGAGGATCGCCAGGTCGAATGTATCGAGGGTGAGGGATGGCGTGAGCGAAAGTTGCGTCATGAAGGTCAAAATGCAGTGCAAAACTCGGAGCAGACACAATAAACTTTCGCTATTCCGATATCAAGCCTTTATTACCATGCCATTACGCCGCTATTCCTCGTTCATTCCCCTGCTGGCCATCCTCGGCTCCGTCACCTGCCTGGGACTGGGCACCTCATGGGCCAAGCACAGTCTGTTCCCGCTCGTGGGCGCGCAGGGCACGACGGCCGTGCGCGTGGGCTTTTCCGCGCTGCTGCTGTTGCTGTTCTGGCGCCCGTGGCGCTGGCAGCTGAGCCGTGCCGACCTGCGCACCGTGGCCCTGTACGGCGCCGCGCTGGGCTTGACCAACCTGTGCTTCTACATGGCATTGCGCACCATTCCGTTCGGCATCGCCGTGGCGATCGAGTTTTCCGGCCCGCTGGCCGTGGCCCTGCTGGCCTCGCGCCGCCCGCTCGACTTCGTCTGGGTGGCCCTGGCCGTGGCAGGACTGGCGCTGCTGCTGCCGCTCGGCCACGACGTCAGCAACCTCGATCCGACGGGCGTGCTGTTCGCCCTGGGCGCGGCCGTCTGCTGGGCCTCGTACATCGTCTTCGGCAAGCGCGCCAGCCATTTGCATGCGGGCCATTCCGTCTCGCTGGGCCTGGCCATGGCCGCGCTGGTGGTCGTGCCCGTCGGGGTGATGCACAGCGGCGCCGCTCTGCTCTCACCTGTCGTCTTGGCCGTGGGCTTGGGCGTGGCCCTCATTTCCAGCGCGATACCGATTTCGCTGGAAATGGTGGCCCTGAAGCGGCTGACGCCGCAAGCGTTCGGCATCATGAGCAGCATGGAACCGGCCGTGGCCGCCATGCTCGCGTACATCCTGCTCGACGAGCGCCTGGGTGCCGGGCAATGGCTGGCGATTGCCATGATCATGGCCGCGTCGATGGGCAGTTCGTACATGGCGCAGCGCCAGAGACGCGCTGCGCCAGCTGGTGCTCAGGCCCGAATATAAGTCGTGAAGCTGGCATAGATCATGACGATGCCTCGTGCAGCCTGGCCGTGCGCCAGGCCAGCAGCGCGGCCAGCACGAGCAGCGCGGCGCTGGCCATGAAGGTGGCGCGAAAACCGTGGCCATCGAGCAGGATGCCGCCGACGGTCGAACCGAAGCCGATGCACAACTGGACGACGGCCACCATCAGGCCGCCACCGGCTTCGGCGTCATCAGGCAAGGTCTGCGCCAGCCACGACCACCAGCCCGTGGGCGCGGCCGTCGCCAGCAATCCCCATAGCCCCAGCAGCACGAAGACGGGCGCCAGCTCGTCGCCGAACGCCAGCAGGGCCAGCGCGATGGCGGCCATCAGCAAGGGAATGGCGACCAGCGTGCGGTACAGGCCACGCCGCAGCACGACGCCGATCAGCGCCGTGCCGATGAAGCCGGCCACGCCGATCGCCAGCAGCAGCATCGACAAGGTGGACACGCCGACGCGCGTGACGTTTTCCAGGAACGGACGCACATAGGTAAACAGCACGAACTGCCCCATGAAGAACGCGCCGACGGCCAGCATGCCAAGCGCCACCTGGCGGCGTTCGAGCAGGCGCAGGAGCTGACCGGAACGGACAGAACGCGGCGCCGCCGGCATCGATGGCAGGCTGCGCCACTGCCAGGCCAGCGCCAGCAGCGCTACCGGCGCCAGGCACAGGAAGGCGCCGCGCCAGCCGATGCTGGCGCCCAGATAGCTGCCCAGCGGCGCGGCCACCACGGTCGCCAGCGCATTGCCGCCGTTGAAGATGGCCAGCGCCCTGGGCACGCTGTGGCTGGGCACAAGGCGCATCGCCACCGCGACCGACATCGACCAGAATCCCCCCACCACCACGCCAATCAGCGCGCGCCCCGCCATGTACATCGCGTAGCTGGTGGCCAGTCCCACCACCAGCGCCGACACGCACATCAGGCCCGTCAACAGCAGCAGCAAGGTCTTGCGGTTCATCGATGCCGCCAGGGTAGCGATGGACAGGCTGGCCAGCACGGCGAAGGCGCCGGAGATGGCGATGCCATAGCCGGCCAGGCCTTCGCTGACGTGCAAGTCCGCCGCCAAGGGCGTGAGCAGGCTGACGGGCATGAATTCGGAGGCGATCAGGGTGAACACGCACAGGGTCATGGCAAAGATGCCGCCCCAGAACGCGGGCGCTGCCGCCTCGCTGCGGACCGCGCTCATGCCGCCAGGGCGCGCTGGAAGAACGACGCCAGCTTGTCCCACGGGATCAGGGTCACGCGGTCATACAGGTCGACGTGGCCGGCGCCGGCAACGTAATGGAGCTCCTTCGGCTCGGCGGCGCGCCGGTAGGCATCCTCGCTGAACTCCTTCGAGTGCGCCTGGTCGCCCGTGATGAACAGCAGCGGACGGGGCGAGATCGTCTCGATATCGATGAAGGGATAGAAATTCATGAACTTCACGTTGCTGCTCAAGGTGGGACGGGTGGCGCGCTCGGGCAGCTGGCCGGCAGGGATGTAGGCGCCGCGCGGCGTGCGGTAGAAGTCGTGGAATTCGCGTTCGATAGCACTTGGGTTGGCGCTCAGTTCGGGCAAGGTGCCGCTCGTGTACGCGGTGGCGCCGCCGGCAAATTCCACCTGGCGCTGGCGCGCGGCCGCGGCGATATACGCCTGGCGCTGCGCCAGCGTTTGCGAGCGGCGCAAGCCATGGCGGCTGGCGCTGCCCATGTCGTACATGCTCACCGTGGCGACGGCCTTGATGCGCGGGTCGATCTTGGCCGCGCTGATGACAAAGCTGCCGCTGCCGCAAATGCCGATGGCGGCGATGCGTTCGCTGTCGACAACCGCTTGTGCGCCGAGAAAATCGACGGCCGCGCTGAAATCCTCGGCGTAGATGTCGGGCGAGACGGCGTTGCGCGGCTGCCCTTCGCTCTCGCCCCAGAACGACAGGTCCAGCGACAGGGCGACGAAGCCCTGCTCGGCCATTTTGGTCGCATACAGGTTCGCGCTTTGCTCCTTGACGGCGCCCATCGGGTGGCCAACGATGATGGCGGCGTGCCGGCGAGCGGGATCCAGCTGCGCCGGCAGGAACAGATTGCCGGCAACCGTCATCTGGTACTGGTTCCGGAAGCGCACCGGCTGCACCGTCACCTTGCCGCTCTTGTAGAAATTGTCGGCGCCATCGGGCATGGCTGGCAAGGCCGGCGCGGCGGCGGCAAAAATGGGTGCGCCCAGGACGGACAGGACGCCCAGTGCCGCCATGCCCGTGCCCGCTGCCTTGACAAATTCGCGGCGGCCAGCTGTCGTTTTCATGCGTGTTGTCTTCATGCCCATGCTCCTTTAAAAGTCAGGGCACCATCTTGACGCAGGCAAGCTCTTTTGATTAGCGGGTACAATCTTGATGTAGTTATGAGAAAAATTCAGCAATGAGCCAAACCAAAGTCAACGATCTGCAAGCCTTCCTCGCCGTGGCGCGGGAACGCAGCTTTACCAAGGCCGCCGCCAGGCTGGGCATCACCGCGTCCGCACTCAGCCATACCATCCGCACTTTGGAAGAACGGCTGGGCGTGCGCCTGCTGGCGCGCACCACGCGCAACGTGGCGCCCACCGACGCGGGCGAAAAGCTCATGCTGGCCATCGCGCCCCTGTTCGAGCAGATCGCCGCCGAGGTCGAGGCGCTGGGCGCGCTGCGCGACAAGCCGCGCGGCACTATCCGCGTCACCTGCACCGACGACCATATCGAACTGCTGCTGCGCCCCATGCTGGCCGGCTTCCTGCGCGACTATCCCGACATCAGCCTGGAACTGGTGGTCGACTACGGCTTTACGAATGTGGTCGAGCAGCGCTTCGACGCCGGCATCCGCCTGGGCGAAGCGATCAGCAAGGACATGATCGCCGTGCGCATCGGCCCCGACTGGCGCCTGGCCGTGGTGGGATCGCCCGCGTATTTCGCGCGCCATGGGGCGCCCGCGACGCCGCATGCGCTGACGGAATTCGCTTGCGTGAATATCCGCCACCGGCCCGCTGGCGCCATCTACGCCTGGGAATTCGAAAAGGATGGCCAAGCCTTTGCCGTCAAGGCCGAAGGCCAGCTGGTGTTCAACAGCATCATGCACGTGCTCAATGCGGCGCTCGACGGCATCGGCCTGGCGTATGTGCCCGAGCCCCTGCTGGCGCCTTACCTGGCCGATGGCCGCCTGGTCGAAATCCTCGCCGACTGGTGTCCCACCTTCCAGGGCTACCATCTGTACTACCCGAACCGGCGCCAGGCCACGCCCGCGTTTTCAGCCTTCGTGGAGGCGCTGCGCTACCGCGCCTGATTTCGCCACGTTCCTGCGCGCCAGCCAGGCCAGCGGCAGCAAGGCGAGCAATGCCGCTGCCACGCCGGCCCACGGCGACGACGCCATCATGTGGCGCGAGACCATCAGCGCACCGAGCATGGAACCGAAGGAAATGCCGAGATTAAACGCGGAAATGTTCAGGCCCGAGGCGAAATCGACGGCGTGCGGCGTGTAGCGCTCGGCCGTGGCCAGCATGCCGGCCTGCAAGGCGGGCGACAGGCCGAAGGCGAACACGCCCCAGACGAACAGCATCACCGTCATCATCCACTGCGAGCTGATGCTGAGCGCCACGCCCGCTTGCGTGGCGGCCAGCAACAGCAGCATCACACGCAAGGCCTTTGGCCAGCCCAGGTGGCTCGTCAGGTAGCCGCCCGCCAGATTGCCGGCAAAAGTGGCGATGCCGAACACAATCAGCAAGGCGCTGGCCATGGTGGCGGAAAAGCCCGTCACGTCCGTCAGGATGGGCGTGATAAACGTGAACGCGGCAAAGCTGCTGCCGAAACCGAACGTCGTCACGGCCATCATGGTGATAATGGGACCGCTGCCCAGGGCCGCCAGCTGCGTCATGGCCTTGCCGCCCTTGCCTTGCTGCAAACCGGCCGGCAGCCAGCGCGCCATGGCGGCCAGGCCCAGCGCGGCCAAGACCACCACGGCAAAGAAGGGCAAGCGCCAGCCCATCAGGTTGCCGAGGAAGCTGCCGAACGGCACGCCGATCACCATGGCCAGGGTCAATCCCGCGAACATCACGGAAATCGCCCTGCCCGCCTGCGCCTTGTCCACCAGGCTGGCGGCCACGGTGGCGCCGATGGCAAAGTAGGTGCCGTGCGCCACGGCAGTGATGACCCGCCCCAGCAGCAACAGTTCGAATGTGTGGGAAAACGCTGCCAGCAGGTTACCTGCCAGGAAGACACTCATCAACCCCAGCAGGGCCGCCTTGCGCGGCAGGCGCGACATCAAGAGCACCAGCAGCGGCGTGCCGATGGCCAGCGCCAGCGCATACAGGCTCACCAGCGAGCCGGCCGATTCGATGGAAATCCGCAAATCTTTCGCGATGCTTGGCAGGATGCCGACGACGATGAATTCGGTCACGCCGATGGCAAAGGCGCCGACGGCCAGCGCCAGCACGCCGGGCGGCATCTTGCTTGTTTGAGGGGAAACAGGGCTTGCGGTGGTCATGGCATTCTCCGGCTGAGTTCAATCCAGCCAGTGTATCGGGCATTCCGCTTTTGATATAGACTCCGATAATGGAAACACCTGTGAAATGGATTCAATAATGGCCAGGCAAGACATCAACCGCGCGTTCGAGATGGCCGTGTTTGTCGCCGTGGTGGAAACGGGCGCCTTTTCCGCCGCCGCGCGCCGCCTGGCCTTGACGCCGTCGGCCGTGAGCAAGCTCGTCAACCGCCTGGAAGCGCGGCTCGGGGCCCGTTTGCTCCAGCGCAGCACGCGCCAGCTGCACACGACGCCCGAGGGCGACGCCTTCTTCGTGCAGTGCAAGCGCATCCTCGACGACATCGACGGCGCCGAGCGCGAAGCATCGCAGGGCGCGGCGCCGCGCGGACGCTTGCGCATCAACTGTTTCGTGCCGTTCGGCGTGCGCCATCTGCTGCCCATCCTGCCCGAGTTCGCGCAGCGCTATCCCGACATCGTGCTCGACGTCGTCGTCAGCGACGCCATCGTCGACTTGCTGGAAGACCGCACCGACATCGCCATCCGCACGGGCAAGCTGAAGGAATCGAACCTGGTGGCGCGCAAGCTGGGTGAAGATGTGATGGTCGTCGTGGCCTCGCCCGCCTACGCGGCGCGGCACGGCTTGCCGCGCACGCCGCAGGATTTATCCACGCACAATCTGCTGGCGTTCAACTTCCGCTGCCAGAACGAAACCTGGCCCTTCCTCGATGGCGCGGGCGGAACATTGCAGGTGGCGCCGCAGGGCAATACCTGCGTCAGCGATGGCGAAAGCATGCGCCAGCTGGTGCTGGCCGGCATGGGACTGGGACGCTTTTCACGCCATCACGTGCTGCGCGATATCGAGCGGGGCGATTTGATTCCCGTGCTGCAGGACTACAATCCCGGCGACAAGGAACTCGTGCACGCCGTCTTCGTGGGACCGGGCCTGCAAGTGCCGGCCAGGGTGCGCGTGATGCTCGATTATCTGCTGGAAAAAGTGCAGCTGGGGTGAGCGCCGCCTGCCCACATCGCGTCTTATAATCGGCCGTACCATTGAACTTCCAGGGAGCCGCGCCATGCATGATGACTTGATCCATACCTTGCAAACCCGCTTCAGCAAGCACATGCACCGCCATCCGGGATGGAAGTGGGACAAGGTGCTGGCGCGGCTGAATGCCGCTCCCGCCAGCCTGGCGGTCTTGCAGCAAATGGAAGACACGGGCGGCGAACCGGACGTCATCGGGCACGCCGGCGACACGGACACCGTCACGTTTTGCGATTGTTCGGGAGAAAGCCCGCTCGGCCGGCGCAGCCTGTGTTTTGATGCTGATGCCCTGGCCGCGCGCAAGGCCAACAAGCCGGCCGGCAGCGCCATGGCCATGGCGCAAACGATGGGAGTCACACTGCTGACGGAAACGCAATACCGCCAGTTGCAGGAGCTGGAACCGTTCGACCGCAAGACCTCGAGCTGGATCGCGACGCCGGACAGCATCCGTGCGCTGGGCGGCGCCCTGTTTTGCGACCGCCGCTATGAGCAGGTCTTCGTCTATCACAATGGCGCCGACTCGTATTATGCGAGCCGGGGTTTCCGTGGCTTGCTGCGCGTCTGACCGCTACGACTTCAGACTGCCTCTTCCAGGCGCAACTGCCGGCCTTCATCGAGCATCAGCTCGAATTCCGCCGCCGGCACGGCCGGGCTGAACAGATAGCCTTGCAGCTGGTCGCAGCCGAGTTCGCGCAGGAAGCGCATCTGCTCGGCCGTTTCCACCCCTTCGGCGACGATTTCCTGGCGCAGCTGCTGCGCCATGGTGACGATGGCACGGGCGATGGCGCAATCGTTTTCCTCGAACGGCAAGCCGATGACGAACGAGCGGTCGATCTTCAATGTGCTGATGGGGAATTTCTTCAGGTAGGCGAGGCTGGAATAGCCGGTACCGAAGTCGTCCAGCGCCAGCGCCAGGCCCATGGCCACCAGCTGGTTCATGATGTCGATGACCTTGTCGGCGCCGCGCATCAGCAGGCTTTCCGTGATTTCCAGCATGATCTGGTCGGGCCGTACGCCGTAGCGCTCGAGCACGGCCGCTATGCGCGCCGGCAACTGTTCATCGAACTGGCGCGCCGACAGGTTGACGGCGATGGCCGGCATGTGCAGGCCCCGGTCTTCCCAACTGCGGATCTGGCGGCATGCCTCGTCCAGCACCCAGGTGCCCAGCTCCAGAATCAAACTGGTTTCCTCGGCAACGGGGATGAACACGCCGGGTGAGACCATGCCGCGCATCGGATGCTTCCAGCGCAGCAAGGCTTCCGCGCCCACGATGCGTCCGCTGGCCAGGCTCACTTTCGGCTGGTAATGCAATTCCAGCTCCTTGTCACCCAGCGCCAGCCGCATTTCGCTTTCCAGGCGCAAATGCTCCTTGGCCCTGCGGTTCATGTCTTCGCGGTAAAACAGGAAGGTCGATTCGATCGTCTGCCCCGCCTTGGACACGGCCACGTCGGCAAAGCGGAACAGGGCCGGCGCTTCCAGGCCGTCTTCCGGATACACGGTGATGCCGATGCTGGCGCCCACGTGCAGCGCGTGCGCATCGATATTGATCGGCGCCTCGAGCAGGTTGAGCAGCTTTTGCGCCACATTCGCCGCATGTTCGCGCTTTTCGATATGCAGCAGGGCCACGACGAACTTGCTGTTGTCGACGCGCGCCAGGATGTCGGCGTCGCGCAGGGCGCCACGGAACAGCTGGCCGATGGCGATCACCAACTGGTCGCCCACTTCATGGCCCAGGGTATCGCTGATGGAGCCGATGCGGCTGATGTCGATGACCATCAGCGCGCCATGCGTGCCTTGCCGTTTCGCTTCGGCCAGGCCCTGGTCGACCAATTGATTGAGCAGGCAGCGGTTGGGCAAACCCGTCAGGCTGTCGTAGTTGGCCATGCGCTGCATGCGCGCTTCCGCATCCTTGTGCACCGAGATATCGGAAAACAGGGAAAACACGTGGCTGATTTCGCCGAATTCATCGCGCACGACGCTGATGGTGACGTCTTGCGGAAACAGTTCGCCATTCTTGCGCTTGCCGATGATTTCGCCACGCCAGGAACCGTGTCCACGCATGGCGGCGCGCACCTTGGCGCGGAAATCGGGGTCGTGCACGCCCGAGCGCAGCAAGTCCGGCGTGCGGCCGATGGCTTCGGCAGGCGAATAGCCGGTGATGCGGCTGAACGAACTGTTGATCGAGACGATGCGCTCTTCCGCATCCGTGATCAGCACGGCTTGCTCGCTGTCTTCGATGATGCGCGCGTGCAACCTGACCTTGTCCACGTCGGACAGCGGCTCGCTCATGGCCGACAGGCGCACGGCCATGCCGCACGCCTTGCCCGCCTGGTCGTGGATCACGTGGCGGTGCATGCGCAGCCACGTCACCATGCCCGACTTCTTGCGCCGGCGCACATCGGTGGCCACGTCGCCCTGCATGAAATGCAGTTCCAGCACGCTCGCTTCCGCGTCGTCTTCCGGATACAAAAACAGGATGTGCTGGCCCAGCGCCTCGATTTCGGAATAGCCGAACATCTGTTCGGCGCCATGGTTCCAGCCGATCAAAAAGCCGTCGGGATCGATTTCCAGCAAGGCGTCGGGGGGCGCCACGCGCACCACGGGCCGGCTGGCGCCGCGCAGCCGTTCCAGCTCCTCCTCCAGCCGCGCCAGGGTGGCGGCCTGCTGCGGCCCCGCCTGTTCACGGGCATCCTGAGCCAGGCGCAGGCACAGCGCGACCTTCGCCTCAAGCATGGCAACCCCACTCGTGGGCCAGGTCAGGGGAAGGTATCAGGGGCGCTGCGGTGTGTGTAATCATCAAAATCCCACTGTGGGGCATGGAGGTCGGGCAAGAAATACGATTGCAATACTGCGAATATGGTAACTTAAAAATGTTGGCGTATGTCAACATTTTAAGGCCTACGCCGAATGGCCCGGCAGATGCTGCGCCAGGCGGGCAAACACATCCGGTTCGCGCATGCGCGCCATCCACCAGCGCAATGCCGCGCCATCCTCGCCCACTCGCCAGGCCAGGTAAAACGTTTCCGACGGTTTCGGCTCTTCCACGGCCTTTTCCACCAGCAAGCCGCGCGCGATGGCGGCGCGCGCGCACGGTCCCGGCAGGAAGCCAAAGCCCAGCCCCAGCACCTGGTAATCGAACTTGACCTGCATGTTCGGCACGCTCAAGGCATCTTGCCCCAGCAGCAGCCCCACCGTGCGCGGCGCCATCTGGCGCGCCGAATCGGCCACCACGACGGCCCGGTGCTGCTGCAGGTGGCCGCGCGACAGGGGTTCCCGCACCTGCGCCAGCGGATGCGTGGGCGCCACGGTAAAGACGAAGTCGAGCATGCCGATCGGCTGCGCGATATAGCCGCCGCCCGCCGGTCCGTCGCCGGGCGCGCCCACGAGCAAGTCGGCGCGCCGGTCCAGCAGCGCTTCCCACGTGCCCGACAGGGTGTCTTGCGACAGGCGCAGGCGCGTCTGCTGCGCCACGTCGTAAAAGGCGCGCACGTCGTCGGCCAGGGCCACGGCGGAAAACATGGAATCGATGCCGATGGACAATTCCGTTTCCCAGCCGGACGCCACCCTGCGCACGCGGTGCTCGAGGTCCTGCGCCGCCTTCAATAGATAACGGCCCTCTTTCAGCAATTCCTGGCCAGCTGCCGTCAGCATGACTTTCGGGCCATTGCGCTGGAACACTTGCACGCCCAGGTCGTCTTCCAGCTTGGCCACCGTATAGGAAATGGTGGACGGGACTTTATGCAACTCCTTGCCGGCCGACGAGAACGATCCGCGGCGGTCGATGGCGTCAACGATTTGCAGGGCTTCCAGGCTCAGTCTTAACATTCGATTTTTTCGATCATAGGTCGCAAGATTTTCCGTTTTTCTTTCTCTGCTAGGGGGCCTATACTTTGTTCATCGTACAGCGAAGGGCAGAAAAGAAGCCACGGCGTAACGCCAGGCAACGGTCCTTCGAAATTATCGCACATTAACTTATAGAAACGGAGTCCACCATGTTACAGATTCGTCATAGCGAAGAACGCGGCGCAGCCAACCACGGCTGGCTCAATTCCCACCACAGCTTTTCCTTCGGCAGCTACCATGATCCGCTGCACATGGGCTTTGGCCCCTTGCTGGTGATCAATGAAGACCGGGTCACGCCTGGCCAGGGTTTCGGCACGCACGGCCACCGCGACATGGAAATCATTTCGTATGTGCTCGACGGCGCGCTGGAACACAAGGACAGCATGGGCACGGGCTCCGTCCTGCACTACGGCGATGTGCAGCGCATGAGCGCCGGCAGCGGCGTGCGCCACAGCGAGTTCAACCACTCGGCAACGGAGGGCTTGCACTTCCTGCAGATCTGGATCCAGCCGAACGTGACGGGCATTCCGCCCAGCTATGAAGAGAAACACTTCACGCCGGAAAGCAAACGGGGCAAGCTGCGCCTGATCGCCTCCTCCGACGGCCGCCAGGGTTCCGTGCTGATCCACCAGAATGCGGCCATCTACGCCAGCATCCTGCAGGAAGGCGAACAGGCCGAACATGCGCTGGAAGAAGGCCGCCTCGCCTATGTGCACCTGATCCGAGGCAGCCTGGTCGTCAACGGCACGCCGTTGAAAGCGGGCGATGCGCTGAAGCTGACGCAGGAAGCCAGCGTGATCATCACTCAGCCGGAAGATGCGGAGTTCCTGCTCTTCGACCTGCCTAAATAATTGATAAATATATTAAGAAAGAGAAAATCATGGAAAACAGAACCAACGTATTGCTGCCCCTCGGCCGTGCCGCCCTTGGCGTGCTGTTCTTTGTCTCGGGCTTGCTGAAAATCGGCGGCTTTGCCGGTGTGGCCGGCTACATGGCCAGCCAGGGCTTGCCGATCGCCAATATCTTGCTGGTGGGCGTGATCGTGCTGGAAGTGGGCGGCGGCTTGCTCTTGATCACGGGCTGGCAGGCGCGCTGGGCGGCGCTGGCCCTGGCGCTGTTCCTGATCCCGACTACCGTGATCTTCCACGCCTTCTGGAGCGCCGATGCGGCCCACTTCCAGGACCAGCTGACGAACTTCCTGAAGAACCTGTCCATCTTCGGCGGCATGCTCTTGCTGGTGGAACGCGGCTTTCGCCAGGCCAAGTAAGGCCAAGGCTGCCTGACCGGACGGGCCCGTCATCGACGCGGCCCGCCCGGCCGGCAGCCTGTCACCGTTTTGTCATCAAGCTGACATGGCGCTGTCACATTCGCCAACTATCATGCGGTTGCCATTTAAATCACGCAACCACAGGACATCGCAGCCCATGAACAAGCCCAACGATCTGGCCATCAGCGCCACCGATCTGAACGACATTGACAGCAACGCGTCCCACGACAACCATTTCAACAGCATCCTGAACGCCCGCCTGAGCCGCCGCAACTGGCTGCGCGGCAGCGCCGTCACGGCCGCTACCGCCGTCATGGGGTCGATGGGCCTGTCCGCCTGCGGTGGCGGCAGCGATGCGGTCGCCGTCACGCCGACGCCGACGCCAACGCCTGAAAAACTGCTGGCCTTCACGGCCGTGCCGAAAAGCCTGGCCGACGTCGTGTCGGTACCGGCCGGCTACACGGCCACGGCCCTGTACGCGCTGGGCGACTCGCTGCGCGCGGCCACGCCAGCGTACAAGAATGACGGCAGCGATACCGATTTCGACAACCGCGCCGGCGACCACCACGACGGCATGGAATACTACGGCCTGTCCGCCGCCGGCGCGCCGCTGGCGTCCGGCGCCGAACGGGGCTTGCTGGCGATGAACCACGAAGCGACCACGGACGAAAAACTGTCCTCGCACTTCCTGCACGTGAATGGCGGCACCACCTCGCTGCCCCGCCCTGCGGCCGAAGTCGACAAGGAAGTGGCCGTCCACGGCCTGAGCGTGGTGGAAGTCAAGAAGACGGGCAGCGCCTGGGCCACCGTCAACGATTCCGCCTTCAACCGCCGCGTCACGCCGCTGACGGACATCGAGATCGCCGGCCCCGTGCGCGGCAACGCCCTCGTCGTCACCAAATATTCGCCGACCGGCACCAAGACGCGCGGCACCATCAACAATTGCGGCACGGGCAAATCCCCTTGGGGCAGCTACCTGTCCGGCGAAGAAAACTGGGCCGGCTACTTCACGCGCTCGGCCACCGACAACGCGGCGCGCGGCGACAAGTCCGTCGTGTCGCTGAACCGCTATGGCCGCAGCCAGGGCGGCGCCTCGCGTCACGGCTGGGAAACGGGCGGCAGCGACGACAAGTACGCACGCTGGAATCTGAGCAAGATCGGCGCGTCGACCAACGGCAGCGACGACTACCGCAATGAGCTGAACGGCATGGGCTACATCGTCGAAATGGATCCGTACGACAAAACCAAGGCCATCCGCAAGCGCACGGCGCTGGGCCGCTACGCGCACGAAAGCGCCGCCTTCAGCGTGCCGGCCGTGGGCCAGCAACTGGCCGTCTACATGGGCGACGATTCGCGCAACGAATACATCTACAAGTTCGTCACGACGGCCGTCTGGGCCGCCGCCGATGCCAATCCGGCCGACCGTATCGCCACCGGCGACAAATACCTCGATTCGGGCAAGCTGTACGTGGCCAAGCTGGCCGCCGACGGCACGGGCCAGTGGATCGAGCTGGCCATGTCGAACGCGCTGATCCAGGCCTACAGCGCCTACAAGTTCGCCGACCTGGCCGACGTGCTGGTCAACGCCCGCCTGGCGGCCGACGCCGTGGGCGCCACAAAAATGGACCGTCCGGAATGGTGCTCGGTCAACCCGGCCAATGGCGAGATCTACTACACGCTGACCAACAACTCGAACCGCACCGTCAATCCGAGCGGCTCGTCGCAGCTGGCGCCGGACAGCTCCAATCCGCGCGCCTACACGGACATGAAGGGCAGCAGCGCGCAGAACGGCAATCCGAACGGCCACATCATCCGCTTCAAGGAAGGCACGGGCGCGGCCGCTGCCACCAGCTTTACGTGGGACGTCTACCTGTTCGGCGCCGAGAGCGGCGCCGATGCCAGCAAGATCAACCTGTCGAACCTGACGGCCGACCAGGATTTCTCAAGCCCTGACGGCCTGGCCTTCAGCCCGTACACGGGCATCTGCTGGATCCAGACGGACGATGGCGCGTACACGGATGTGACCAACTGCATGATGCTGGCCGCCATTCCCGGCAAGGTCGGCGATGGCGCCAAGTCCACCCTGAACTACGCGACGGCGGCCGGCGGCAACCTGGCGGTCGACACCTTCATCGGCAAGAAACCCACGGCTGATACGCTCAAGCGCTTCCTGGTGGGACCGGTCGGCTCGGAAATCACGGGCATCAGCGAAACGCCTGACGGCAAGACCATGTTCATCAACATCCAGCACCCGGGCGAAAACACCTCGCTGGCGAATATCGGCGATCCGTCCAAATACACGAGCCAGTGGCCTGCCAACGCCGGCTATGGCGCCGGCAAGCGCCCCCGCTCGGCCACCATCGTGATCACCAAGAACGATGGCGGACGCATCGGCAGTTGATGTCCCGTGCCTGGCGGCGGCTACCGCCAGGCAAAGCCAGCAATTCACCTTGTAAAAGGAGGAAGTGCCCCTAAGTAAGGCTTATCACCAGACATTGCAACGACCGAATGGCAGCCAGGGAAAACGTTTCCCTGCTTTTTGGTATGATGGCAAGGCGCGCCGGCACCGGAGTGGTGTCGCGCGCCTTTTATTTTTGATAATTACTTATATGAGCACAACCATGCAAAGCGGCGCAGACATCCTGGCGACAGGCGAATTGGATTACACGACTTCCTGCGCACTGCCGACGCCGTGGGCCCAGTTCACCTTGCACGCCTTTGTCGAACATGCCACGGGCAAGGAACACCTGGCCATGGTGCTGGGCGATATCGGCAACGGCGAACCGGTGCTGGCGCGCGTGCATTCCGAGTGCCTGACGGGCGACGTGCTGTTTTCGCAGCGCTGCGACTGCGGCGCGCAGCTCGAGGGCGCCCTGAAACGCATCGCCGAAGAAGGCCGCGGCATCTTGCTGTACCTGCGCCAGGAAGGGCGCGGCATCGGCCTGATCAACAAGATCCGCGCCTACCGCCTGCAGGAAGCGGGCGCCGACACGGTGCAGGCGAATGAACAGCTGGGCTTCAAGGCCGACGCGCGCAACTACACCTTGTGCAAGCCCATGTTCGCGCAATTCGGCATCCACAGCCTGCGTCTGATGACGAACAACCCGCGCAAGATCGCGGCAATGGAAGCGCTGGGCATCACGGTGGCCGAACGGGTGCCGCTGCTGGTCAACCGCAACGCCTTCAACCAGCACTACCTGAATACCAAGCAAAGCAAGCTGGGTCACATGATGACGCCGGAAACGGCCCCGGCGCTGGAAGACGGCGCCCTGTAATTGCTGCCCCGGCTTGCCGGGCCGGCGCATGCCGGCCCTCGCCCGCCGCGCTCCTGCTCACGCACAAAGGATGCATGAAATTATCTGACTACGTCTTCCTGCTGGCCAGCCTGTGCGCTGCAGCGGGCGCACACGCGGCCCCGGCGCCTGCGCCAGCCGCTGCGCCAGCCACTGCGCCAGCCACTGCGCCCGCCGCTTCGACTCCTCCCGCCAAACCACCGCCGGCCACCGCCGCGCCCGCCGCCACCGAACATGCGGCCCTGCCGCCACCCTCGTCGGCCGCGCAAAAACTGTACACGGCCGCGCGTGCCGACATCCTGCAAGTGCGCGTGCTGCTGAAAAACGGCCGCACGCAGTCGTCGGTCGGCTCGGGCTTCTTGATCGGCACGGGCGACCTGGTGGTGAGCAACTATCACGTGGTGTCCCAGTTCGCGCTCGACCCCGATACCTATGTGGGCGAATGGGTCGACACGAGCGGCCAGCGCGGTAACGTGGAATTGCTGGCCGTCGACGTGCTGCACGACCTGGCCGTGCTGCGCGTCAACCGCCACGGCACGGGCTTCTTCAAGATGCCGGAGCCGCTGGCACCGCTGACCCAGGGCCAGTACCTGTATTCGATGGGCAATCCGCTGGACCTGGGCTTCGCCATTTCGGAAGGTTCGTACAACGGCGTCGTCACGCGCAGTTTCTACGACCAGCTGATGTTTACGGGGCCGATCAATTCCGGCATGAGCGGCGGCCCCAGCGTCACGGCGAATGGCGACGTGGCCGGCGTGAACGTGTCGAAACGCCTCGATGGCGAACTCGTCAGTTTTCTCGTGCCGGCCCGCTATGCCCAGCAATTGCTGGCCAAGGTGGCGCAGCAAGGCAAGCCGCCGAAAGACTTCAAGCCGCTGGTGACGGCGCAGCTGCTGGCGCACCAGGAAGTCATGCTGGCGCGCCTGCTCGACACGCCCTTGAGCCTGAAAGCCATGGGCCCATACCGCGTGCCCGTGCGCGAGTCCGACCAGATGCGCTGCTGGGGCCGCTCCAACGTCAAGTCCGACAAGCCCTACATGCTCGACAACACCAGCTGCGCCATGGAATCGGCCATCTTCATTTCCGGCGCCCTGCAGACGGGGCAAGTGTCGATGCGCCACGAATTCTTGCGCAGCAGCGAACTGGGCGCCCTGCGCTTTTCCGAGTTGGCCAGCGCCTCGTTCAAGAATGAAAGTTTCGGCAGCTACAAGAGCGTGAATCTGACGGGCCCGCAATGCACCGAGCAGTTCGTCAAGAACAAGACGCTGCCCCTGCGCGCCGTCCTGTGCGTGCGCGCCTACCGCAAATTTACGGGACTGTACGACTTTGCCCTGCTGGCCGCCAGCACCGATGAGCCACTGATGAGCCTGCAAAGCCGCATCGACGCGCGCGGCGTGTCCTACGCCAACGGCATGCGCGTCACGCGCACCTTCCTCGAAGCGCTGTCGCGCGCGCCCACCACCACCAGCAGCCGCAAGCCATGAAGCCGCCCTATTACCTTGAAATCCTCGCCGAGAATGGCGAAGTGCAGCGGCGCCAGCGGATCGAGTCCCTGCCGATCCGCATCGGCCGCGGCTACGGCAACGACTTCATCCTCGACGACCCGCATACGGCGGCCGAGCACGCCATTGTGGAAGACGACGGCGACGGCGGCCTGCTGCTGCGCGACCTGGGCAGCCAGAACGGCGTGATCCACCGGGGACAGCGGCAACCGCAAGTGGCCTTGAGTGGCAACAGCATCGTGCGCCTCGGCCACACGCGCCTGCGCGTGCGGGCCAGCGATCATCCGGTGGCGCCCGAACTGGGCGACACGACCCGGCACGACTGGGAAGGCTTGCGCCCCGCCGTCGCCGGCCTGGCCATGATCGGCGCCTCGGCCGCCTTCAGCAACTGGCTCAGCGATGCGGACGCCTTCGAGCCGATTTCCTACCTGATGATCGTCGCCTATGCGCTGGCCGGCGGCCTCGTATGGGCGTCGATCTGGGCCGTGGCAAACCGATTGTTCGGCCATGTGGCGCGCTTCGGCCGCCACCTGTTCATCATCGGCTGCGGCCTGCTGGCCATGGAAGTGTGGGAGCTGGCCAGCAACGTGGCGGCGTACGCGCTGTCGCTGGAAGCGCTGACGCGCTACGGACGGCATATGTTCATCATCATCGTGTGCGCCATGATCTACTACCATTTGTGCACGATCAAGCCGCAGCATCCACGCCGCTTCGGCCTCGTCGCCGTCGTGCTGGCCATCCTCGGCTCGAGCCTGATCCTGCTGAGCAACCTGCAGGCCAGCGGCCGCCTGGCCGACGAGACCTACATGTCCGTGATCTACCCGCCGGCCTTGCGCCTGAGCCCGGATCACACGACGGACGCCTTCTTCCGCGACGCGGCCGGCCTGCAGCGCGCCGTCGATGCCGAACGGGGCAAGGCGGCCAAGGGCGCCGACGAAGACGAAGACAGCGGCGATTAAGAGGTCGACATGCAAAAAGCCCGCCGTGTCCTGACAGACCGGCGGGCTTTTTATTATTGCTTGGAACTTCTGCTTAGAACTTCGCTTCCTGCTTGCGGCGCGCCGTAAAGCCCAGCAAGCCCAGGCCGATCAGCAGCATGGCGTAGGTGCTTGGCTCAGGGACTGCCGAGATCAAGCCGTCATTGGCACCGAAGCTGGCGAAATTGTTGTTGCCCGCCTTGAACTGCGCTTGCTGGCCGCCATCGCAGCAGCCTTCCAGGCCGTAGATGCTCAGGGTGTGGTTACCGGCCGACAAGGCGCTCGAACCGCTGAAGAACTGGCTGCCATTGTTGTAGTTGCCTGCCCACCACATGTCGTTGCTCTTGAAGTCCAGCGCTACGCCGTCGAGGAACAGGGCGCCGCCCTTGCCGAAGTCGACGCCGCTGCGGAAGCTCCAGGCGCCCGCATCGGCCGCGCTGACGCCAAAGTTGATCACCGACTTGAAGGCGATGTTCGAGCCGCTGCCGAACAGGCCGCTGTTGCTGACGTTGTCGTAGCTGGCGATCGTCGTCGAGCCATAGCCGGCGCCTGGCGTGGCCACGGCGGCATTCACGACGGATTGGTAGTCGGCGGCCGAGCTTTGCGCGCCGGCGCCCGAATAGCCGGTGGAGACGGTGATGGTGCTGGCGTTCGCGTGGGCAAACACGCCGGCAACGATCAGGGACAGGGCGATTTTAGGCAGGTTTTTCATGATGGTATCCAGTAAGTAAGTATTCAGTGGGCGCAGCAAGGGGCGCTGGAGCTGAATACACGCTGCATTGAGGCGTGTCGGCGTAGCGCTAGGGATTGCGTGAATGAGCGGTCGGGGACGTGGCTTCCACAAAACAGCGCGGACTTGCGGCGTGCCATGGCGGCACTGCAAGCGTCCTGGAAAGGGTTCGGGTTCCCGGGACAAGGCCAGACAATTGACGGGTCAGGTAAGACGTTGGAGCTATTCTAGCTTAAATTTCCAGGAAGAAAAGTATTTTTCTTTTAGCCATGAAAGATATTTTTCTGGCAAGCGTCTGTCCAGCGGCAGAAAGCGCCGTCTTCCACTCTGTCGCAACGACCATGCGCAGTGCGCGGCGTGTCGCGGCGGCACCACAGACCAGTCCGTCATTGTCGCATCTTGCGCATTTCTTTTCGCATGCCGCTGCACCACGGGGCGAAACAGCATGGCAAAATGTAGTCACGCTGCTATCTGTCCGATGAGGGGGAAAGAGGAATGGTCGACCTGGAAGAACTACGCTATCTGGCACTGTCGTTTCCCGACACCACCGAGGAAGAACACCACGACCGTCCATCGTTCCGCGTGGGCGGGAAGATCTTCGCCACCCTGCCCGACGACGAGCACATCAATGTGCTGCTCGATGCGGAAGCGGCGCATATCGCCACCGTCATCACGCCAGCAGGCTGCGAGAAACTCTGGTGGGGCGAACGCCTGGCCGGCATCACGGTGCGCCTGGCGGACGCCGAGCTCGACATGCTGGCCGCCGCCCTGACGGCCGCCTGGCGGCGCAAGGCGCCCAGCGACCTGGCCAAGACCATCGCCCCGACAGGATAGTTACATCGGCCAATTACGCAGCAGCAAGCCCACCATCTGCTGCAATTGCTCGCGCGAGACGCCGGCCGCCGCCTGGATGGCCATGCCCTGCGACAGGGTCACGACAAAGCGCGCCTGCTGCTCCGGGCAGGAATCGGGCGGCAAATCCCCCTCTTCCTTGGCGCGCCGCAAGCGGTCGCGCAGCTTGATTTCACCGCGCAGCCGGCGCGCGAACAATTCATCGCGGATCGGCAGGGCATCGTCGCTGCAGGCCAGTGCCGCATTGACGCCCATGCAGCCGTGCGGACCGTCCGGCATGGTTTGCGCGTCGACATACTGCGTCAGCAACGCTTCCACCACCTGGCGCGCCGTCGGCTGTTCCAGCGCCGCATCGAAAAACCGCATGCGCGTATCGCTGTAGCGCTCGAGCGCCTTGTGGAACAGCTGCTCCTTGTTGCCGAAGACGGCATACAGGCTGGGCCGGTTCATGCCCATGGCCTTCGTCAATTCCGGCAGGGAACTGCCTTCATAGCCCTTTTCCCAGAACACTTTCATGGCGCAATCGAGCGCCTCGTCCGCGTCAAACGTGCGTGGGCGGCCCGTTTTTGCCTTGGCTGTCTCAGCTGTTTTTTCTTGTTTCATACCGATCGGTAAAAAATTATGACGACAATGTTCGTTTCCAGATATTATATACCGACCGGTTAAAAACCTCCGGGCTTTTCAGGAACCCCTATGCACACACCCTCCAACACTACTGGCGACGATACCACCGTGGCGCCGTGGCTGGCCGTCCTGTCGGTCGGCATCGGCGCTTTCGCCCTCGTCACCTCCGAATTCCTGCCCGTCGGCCTGCTGCCGGCCATGGCCGCCGAACTGGCCATCAGCAAGGGCCAGGCGGGACTGATGATCACCACGCCCGGCATCGTTGCCGCGTTTGCCGCCATCTTCGTCACCGTCGGCTCGGGCCGCCTGGACCGCCGCATCGTGCTGCTGGCCCTCACCGCCCTGCTGATCGCCTCGAACCTGCTGGTGGCGCTGGCGCCGTCATATGGCTGGATACTGCTGGGCCGCGCCATGCTGGGTGTGGGCGTGGGCGGCTTCTGGGCCATCGGCAGCGCCATCGGCCCGCGCCTCGTGTCGCCGCAGCATGCGTCGCGCGCCATGTCCATCATCTTCGCCGGCGTCTCGCTGGGCACGGTGGCGGGCGTGCCGGCCGGCGCGCTGGTAGGCGAACTGGTGGGATGGAGGGTCGCTTTCGGCGCGGCCAGCGCCATTGCCGTGCTGGTCTTCATCGGCCAGCTATTGCTGCTGCCCAGGCTGCCGCCGACACAGGCCATCCGCTTGCGCCAGTTGCCGATGATTTTCGGCATCCGCAAAGCCAGACTGGGTCTGATCGCCACGGCCCTGATCTTCACGGGCCAGTTCGCCGCCTACACGTATATCGCGCCCTTCCTCACGCAAGTGTCGCACCTGGCGGCCGGCACCGTCAGCGCCATGCTGCTCGTGTACGGCGCTTCCGGTTTCATCGGCAACCTCGTGGGCGGCTGGGCCGCCGGCCGCTACGAACGGGCCGCGCTGATGGTGACGGGCGCCGTGCTGGGCTTGTCCACCCTGGCCCTGGCCGCGTTCGGCAGCCATGCACTCACCGCCATGCTGCTCGTGGCCGTGTGGGGCTTCGGTTTCGGCGCCATGCCGATCGCCGTGCAGACCTGGATGTTCAAGGCGGCGCCACACTTGATGGAAGGCAGCAGCGCGCTGTTTGTCGCCATCGTGCAAGTATCGCTGGCGTCGGGAGCGTTGCTGGGAGGCATGGCCGTCGACCGGCTAGGCGTATCGAGCGCGATGGTGGTCGGCGGTCTGTTCGCCCTCGGCTGCGCCTTGACAATCGCGATCTTCGGCAAGCCGCAAGCCAGCGCCAAGGCGGGCGCGGCCTGCGTCGCCTCGTAAAAAATCAGATGCGGCCGCGACGAAATTCGCCGAGGAATTTCGTCACTTCGGCCGGCGTCATCACGACGTCCGCGTCGCCGTGATACGCATACAGGAAAGGCGTGCCGCCCAGGCGGTCCGTCAGCTTGGCAAACAGTAAAAAGCGGCTGCCCAGCGGGTAGCGCTGCAGGTCGGCCAGGCGGCGCGAGCACTGCACGGCCAGCTCGGGTGAGAAAGCCTGGCCAGGCACGGGACGGATTTCCACGTGGCCATTGATGGCGCGCGATTCGACGGCAACGTGCCGGTATGCATAAGTATCACGGGCCATGCCGCCACCTTGAATGAAGTAAAGGCGCCATCTTAAGCGAAGTGGGCGCCTGGCGTGTTACTGCGGCACGATGCGCAGCAAGCGGCCGTTGTCTTCATCGGTCAGCGCATACAGGTAGCCGTCCGGCCCCTGGCGCACGTCGCGCACGCGCGCGCCGATGTCCAGACGGTCCTGCCCCGTCACCTTGCCGCTGGCATCGACGGCGATGCGGCGGATATCCTTGGCCGCCAGGCCGCCGCTGAAGATGCTGCCGCGCCAGGCGGCGATCTTGTCGCCCGTGTAGACGGCCAGTCCCGACGGCGCCGGCGACGGCACCCAGGCCACGCTCGGATTGAGCATGCCCGGCACTTCGTGCTTGCCGACCGGTTCACGCGTCTTGTAGTCGGCGCCATAGCTTTGCAATGGCCAGCCGTAATTGCCGCCCGCCGTCACCAGGTTCAGTTCATCGCCGCCATACGGCCCGTGTTCCGTGGCCCACACGCGTCCGGAAACAGGATCGAGCGCCAGGCCCTGCACGTTGCGGTGGCCATACGACCAGATTTCCGGCAAGGCGCCCTTGGCCGCCAGCGGATTGCCGGGCGCCGGTTTTCCCTCGTCCGTCAGGCGCAGGATGGAGCCCTGGTGCGTGGCCAGGTTTTGCGCCTGCTCGCGCGCCAGCCGGTCACCGATGCGCAGCGGCGGATTGCCGCCATCGGCCACGCTCATCAGCAAGCTGCCGTCCGGCAGCCACAGCAGGCGCGAACCGAAATGCTGTCCGCCGCTCTTGTCGGTGGCCACCTTGAACAGGGTCTGGATGCCCGTCACCTTCTTGCCGTCGAACACGCCGCGCACGAGGGTCGTGCGGTTGGCGTCGTTGTTGCCTGTCGACACCGTCATGTAGACCCGTGGCGCAGCCTTGCCCGCATCCTGCGGATGAACGACGATATCGAGCAGGCCGCCCTGTCCGCCCGTAAACACCTTGGGCATGCCTTCGAGCGCAACGTCCTCGAACTTTTTGCCGTTAAGCAGATGCAAGGTCCCCTGCTTGCTCGTGACGAGCGCGCGTCCCTCGCCCAGCCAGGCAATACCCCACGGCTGGCGCACGCCCTGCGCGACGGTCTCGGCCTTCCAGCCTTGTCTGGCGGCGGGCGGCTCGCCCGTGGCTTGCAGTTCGGCGTGGGCGGGCATGGCGCAAGCGGCGAAAGCTCCCAGCAGCAGTGCGGTGGCAAGGCGTGTGCGCTTGATGGTTGGCATCGGAAATTCTCCTGTGTCGTCAATGAAAAAAGGCGGCCGGGATGGTCTTTGCCATCGCGCCGCCTTTAAAAATAGCACAAATTGCCAGACGGGCGCGCCGCCTGGCAGCGACTATCAACGATAGATCAGATAGTACTTCGCGCGCGGCGTGCTCTTCTGCGCGCCGCCCGTCTGCACCAGCGCCACGGGGTCGCCAGCGGCCGTATGGAAGATGCCGATGCCGTAACTTTGTTCGCCGCCGATGACGGGCAAGGTGACACTTCCATCAGGGAACAGCAGCTCGCCACTGAAACGCTTGTAGCTGGCTTGGTAGGTTACATCGCCAGCGGGATAAATATAGCTGTACGATGTTTCCATGAGCAGTGCTTCCGCCTTCACGGACGAGTGACTCATCGACAGCACAGTGTTGCCAGGCGAACTGAGGATAAAGCGGCCGACATATTTCAGCGTATCGGTACTGAAGTACGTGCCGGCGGCCGTAAACAGCAGATCTTCCTTGGGCGACAAGAAGAAAGGAGCCACCGCCGGGTAGTCGACATAGGAATTGGCACTGGTCAGAATGGCGTTGCTTTGCGGGTCTATGGAGAAATTCGAGATACCGTATGAATATCCCTGCGCGACAAATACCTTGTTTTTGGATGCCGCAAAAACGCCACGCAGCGTGCCATAGAAACCGCTGGAGTACTCAAGTCCAGGCAGGACCTGGCCGGTACGCCCGTTAAGCACAGTAATGGCCGCTCGCGACGATGCGCCGACAGATTGGCCCATCAGGAAAACGACGCCATCATTGGTCGTGAATACCTCCGTCTGCGCGCCATCGGTACCTGTGGAACGCAACAGTTTCCCTGCCGCCAGATCAACCAGGCTGACCACGCCTTCATGCAATACCGCCGCCAGCTTGCCGTCCGGACTCAAATTAAACGACTTGACCGAGGTTGGCAGACTGATGCTGGTAGTGACGCCATCAACCGGATTGGTAATTTTCACGGCGTCTGGATCGGTGCTGATCACGATCAGGCGATCGAGTCCCTTGCTGTAAAGTATTTCCTGCGGCGTGAAAGGCAAGGCCACGACACTGTAGGATGCGATGACGGCATTGAACTTCAGGTACGCTACCGCCGTTTGCCGGCCATTGTTGACCGTCAAGGACAGCACATAGGCGCCGGCCACGTCCGGCGTAAACGATGGTATTGCGTTCGCTGCTGCGGCCAGCGCGGCAACAGAACCGGCTGGCCGGCTGTCGACTGCCCAGGCATACGTCAATTGCGCGCCACCTTCGTCATAGCTGAGGATGCCGCTGGTCACCAGCGGCTGGCCGATGGGGACGGTCTGGTTGTTGCGGCTGACCACCGCCACCGTACCCTGGATCACACCCATCGGCATGCTGTTGTTGGCGTCGAACTGGTACACCGTCTCGGCATACGCGCCCTTGCCGTCCGCGCCGCGGGCGCGCACCTTATACAGGCCCACTACGTCTGGAGCGAAACGCGCGGTCTGACCGGCGACAAACAGTGTGGAACTGCTGCCGGCCGGCTTATGGATCAGCTCCCACGTCGTGGTCACCTTGTCGCCGTCGGCATCGGTGCTGCCCGTGGCATCGAGCACGATGCCGGAGCCTGCCGATACACTCACGACATCCTTGACGAGCGGTAATGCCGTGAACGTCGCATTGACCACCACCACCGCATTCGGCACCCGGTTATTCACCAGCACCGTAGCGGTCTTTTCGGCAAAGCCGCCCTTGCTATTCGTCACGCGCAGCTTGAATACATACGTACCCAGGGCATCGGGCTGGAAGTTCAGTTTGGGGGTCGCGACAGCGCCCATGTTCAAGTTGCTGCCGGCCGGCTTGCCCACGTTGCTCCATGCAAAACTCAGTGCACCGCCATCAACGTCCTTGCTGCCACCCGCATCAAGTTCAATCTGCCCGCCCATGCTGCCGATGGCGTCAGCGCCTTCGGCAGCCGCCGACACGGCGCCGGCAAACAGAATGGCAGGCTGCGGCACGGCAGCCACGGGCGGCGGCGCACTGTCGCCGCCACCGCCACCACCGCCACACCCGGCCAGCATGGCCATGGCCAGCATCCCAACGCCCAACCAGCGCACGACTGGCCCTTGCATACGACTGCGCATATGATTCCGTTCTCTCAATATTCCCGTGGTTATAAGGTGACGTCTTGTCGCGTCCAAAAAGCGGACAAATATTATCATGACAATAACGTTAAATTTTCACCAAATTTCACTTTAGAAATATTAATTTTCAGGAATCATTAAAACAGCGCTGCCGGGTACGCTCAGGCGCGCAGCAGCAAGGCCACGGCTTCGGCCGCGATGCCCTCTTCACGGCCCAGGTAGCCGAGTTTTTCATTCGTCTTGGCCTTGATGTTGACCTGCCCCACACTCACGCCCAGGTCTTCTGCCACGTTGGCGCACATGGCGGCGATGTGCGGCGCCATTTTCGGACGTTGGGCGATGATGGTGGCGTCGATGTTGCCGATCACATAGCCGGTGGCTTGCACGCGGCGCACGGCTTCGCGCAGCAGGGTGCGCGAATCGGCGCCCTTGAATTGCGCGTCCGTGTCGGGGAAGTGGCGGCCGATGTCGCCCAGGGCGGCCGCGCCGAAGATGGCGTCCGTGATCGCGTGCAGCAGCACGTCCGCGTCGGAATGGCCGAGCAAGCCCAGGTGATGGGGAATCTTCACGCCGCCGATGATCAGGTCGCGGTTTTCCACCAGCGCGTGGCAGTCATAGCCCTGGCCGATGCGAAATGGGAGGTTGGGAGTCGTTGGGTTCATGCGTGTCTCTCAGGAATTCAAGGATGGGCCAAATACAGCTCGGCCGTGTGTATGTCGCGCGGCAAGGTCACCTTCAGGTTGCGCGGGTGGCCTTCGACGAGCCTGGGCGCCAGGCCCAGCGCTTCGACGGCGCTGGCGTCGTCCGTGATCGCTTGCGGATCGGGCGCTTCGGATAATGCCTTGTGCAGCAAGGCATAGCTGAACATTTGCGGCGTCTGCGCCAGCCACAGGCCGTCGCGCGGCACCGTCTGCGCGGACAAGCCGCCCTGCCCCGCCCGCTTGACGGTGTCGACCACGGGCAAGGCCAGCAAGCCCCCGGCCGCATGCCCACCGACTTCGGTGATGAGCTTTTCGATCAGCGCCGGCGTCAGGCCGGGACGGGCCGCGTCGTGCACCAGCACCTGGTCGTGGGCAGCGATGCTGCCGTGCAAGGCGCGCAAGCCATTGAGGATGCTTTCCATGCGCGTGGCGCCGCCGCAGCGCAGCACAGTCACGCCCTGCTCGGGCACGACCGTGTCGATCACGCCATCGTCGGCGCTGACGACGACATAGGTATGCGCGATCAATGGGCTGGCGAGAAAGGCGTCGAGCGCATGGCGCAGCATGGGTTTGCCGGCGATGGGTAAATACTGCTTGGGACTGCCCGCTTCCATGCGCGCGCCCACGCCGGCGGCGGGGATCAGCGCAAAGTAGCGGACGGTATTCGGTGCTGCTGTCATGCCATTCCTTGTCTAGTTGGCGGGCGCTGCCTTGCCCGCCAGGATGTTCTGGATTTCGCCCTTGCACGCCTTGCCCAGGCGCGCATATTCTTGTGGAGAATCGATGGCCGCCTGCAAGGTTTCCACCTTGCGCATTTCGGCCTTGATGTACGGCAACCAGCCCGTGTCGATCTCGCGCGCCAGCGCCGCCTTGGCCGTGCCGCTGGGCGCATACAGGGGCCGCGCCTCGAAGCGTTTGGCCAGCGCCGCACGCACGGTCTTTTCCACGCGCGGCAAGTGTTCCATATAGGTCTTCATGTGCCGCAGCTCGTGCGCGAGTATCTCATCATACGCGCAAGTGCCGGGGGCAAACTCGCGGCCGATATAGATCACCACGGGCGCATACGTGAGGCTCACGGTAATCTGCGGCGCCACGCATTCATAGCCACTGGCCGGGTCTTGCAGCATGGGGCCGGCCAGGGCGATGGCCACGCGCGAATCCGTCTTCGTCAAGCCCAGTACCCAGGTGTTGGCGCGCGCCATGCCCTTCATCACCGTCAGGGCCTTGTACGGCAGATGCGTGTCGATGGAATAGCCATTCTGCTGCGCCGTCAGCACGGACACCGTCTTGCTGATCGTGTCTTCGCAGCGCACCTGGAACGGCGTGCGCGCGGCCGCCAGCGTGTCCAGGCTGGCGGCCGCCAGCAGCAGGAAGATTGCCGTGCGCATGCGCTGTATCAGGCCGGCTGCCACACGCCGCTGGTGATCTTGTCGAGCCAGAAGATACCGATGACGGTTTTCACGTCCGTGATCGTGCCATCCTTGACCCAGTCGAGCAGCTGCGGCACCGTGGCCGTAAATGTCTCGAGGAATTCGCCCTCGTCGAGCTGGCGTTCGCCGGCCACCAGGCCGCGCGCCAGGAACAATTCCAGGTGTTCATCGGAATACGCGATGGCGTTGTGGATGGTGGAGACGAATTGCCAGTCGCTGGCCGTGTAGCCCGTCTCTTCCAGCAACTCGCGCTGGGCGCACGCCAGGTGCGATTCTCCCGCGTCGATCTTGCCGGCGGGGAATTCAATAAAGACCCGGTCCAGCGGATAGCGGTACTGGCGTTCCATCAGCACCGTGCCATCGTCGAGCAGCGGCAGGATGACGACGGCGCCCGGATGCAGGACGAATTCGCGCGCCGTGATCTTGCCGTCCGGCAGCGCAACACGGTCGCGCTGCACGCGCAGGAAGCCGCCTTGGTAGACGAGCTCGCCATCGACCTTGGTTTCAATCAATTGCGTATCAGTGGCTTGGGTATCCATGGAATTCCTTTATTCAATAAAAAACGGCGCCAGAGGCGCCGCTTTCGGTCGTTGTTGCTAACGGCGTTTGCGCAGGTAACGCCCGACAAAGCCCGGGAAAGCCAGCACCAGAAACAGACATCCGGTGATGGCATAGAACTCCCACGTCTGCGGGAAACCGTTGCCGATGCGCGCTTCGAGCGCGAAGGCCACGGCGCCGACGATGAAGTACAGAATCACCATCTCCAGCAGTCGCAGCGCCAGCGGCTTGCGCCAGCCCTGCTCCGCCTGCGCCGCCTTTTTCAGGGGCACGGCGGCAAACAGTTTCTCGTTCAGGAAAGGCAGGTTGGCGCCCAGGATACCCAAGGCGATCACCAGCCAGCTCGAGACGGTGACATCCATCGGTCAGGACGCCAGGGTCTTGGTGATGGCCGAAGCGCAGGCCGCCAGGATGCTGTTAGGCATCACGCCCAGCGCCAGGACGAACACGCCGTTCAGTGCCAGCACGACGCGCATGTCGCCATGCACGACCAGCGCGTTGGTATCGGTCGGCTCGTCGAACCACATCATTTTCACGACGCGCAGGTAGTAGAAGGCGCCGATCAGCGAGAACAGCACGGCGGCGATGGTCAGCCATAGCTGGCCCGTGGCCAGCACGGAGGCCAGCACCGAGTACTTGGCCATGAAGCCCATCAGCGGCGGCACGCCAGCCAGCGAGAACATGAACAGGGTCATCACCAGCGCGAAGATCGGGCTGCGTTTGCCCAGGCCCTTGAAGTCGGCCAGTTCTTCCGCTTCGAAACCACTGCGTGCCAACAACATGATCACGCCAAAGGTACCCAGGGTGGTGAACACGTAGGTGATGACGTAGTACATCGAAGCGCCGTAGGCGGTGGCTGCGCCAGCCGCGTTCAGGGTGTTGTTCGGTGCGTCAACGGTACCGGACAGCAGGCCCAGCAGGACGAAGCCCATTTGCGCGATGGTCGAGTACGCCAACATGCGCTTCAAATTCGTTTGCGCAATGGCGGTGAAGTTACCGATGGCCAGCGACATCACGGCCAGCACCAGCAGCATTTGCTGCCAGTCATGCGCCATCGGCAGCAAGCCCTCGCCCAGCAAACGCAGGGTAATGGCAAACGCGGCCAGTTTCGGCGCGCCGCCCAGCAGCAGGGTCACGGCCGTCGGCGAACCTTGATACACGTCAGGCACCCACATGTGGAATGGCACGACGCCCAGTTTGAAGGCCAGGCCGGCTACGAGGAACACCAGGCCGAAGACCATGATGGTGCCGTTGGTCTTGCCGTTTTCCAGCGCCACGCGCAGTTCGCCCAGATCCAGCGTGCCGGAGGCGCCGTACAGCATCGAGATACCGTACAACATGAAACCGGAAGCCAGTGCGCCCAGGATGAAGTATTTCATGGCCGCTTCCGTGGCCTTGGCATTGTCACGGCGCAGAGCGATCAGCGCGTACAGCGACAGCGACATCAGTTCCAGACCCAGGTAGATGATCAGGAAGTTGTTGGCCGAGATCATGATCATCTGGCCCAGCAGTGCAAACAGGGCCAGCACGTAGAACTCGCCGCCCAGGTTGCCCGACAGCATGTTGCGGTCGGTGGCATAGGCACGCGAGTAGATCAGGGTCAGCGCCACGGCGCCGTACGAGAACAGTTTCAGCAGCTGCGACATCGGGTCCGACACGAACATGTTGTGGAACGTGTAGACGGTGGTGCCCGCGTTGAAGTCGCCCACGGTCAGCAAGGCGCAGCCTGCCAAGGTCAGCAGGGACAGCGCATAGGTGATCGAACGCTTCGCCGCAGGCAAGAACATATCGATCAGCAAGAGCGCCGACGTGGCGATCAGCAGAAAGATTTCCGCGTACAGCGGTACCAGATTAGGTGCATTAGTCATGTTATCGGTCTTCTATTTAAGGCAACTTGCTGGTGGCGACATGCTGCAGCAGGTCAGCAACCGAAGTTTGCATCGTGTCGGTGAACGGGGCTGGGTACAGACCCATCACGAGCACGGCGATGGCCAGTACAGCAAGCATGAAGAATTCACGTTTGTTGATGTCGGTCAGTTCGGCCACATGCTTGTTCTTGATCTTGCCGAACACTACGCGCTTGGCCATCCACAGCGAGTACGCCGCGCCCCAGATCAGTGCCGTTGCAGCCAGCAGGCCGATCCAGAAGTTGTATTTCACCGCGCCCAGGATCACCATGAACTCGCCGACGAAGCCGGACGTCGCTGGCAGACCGCAGTTGGCCATCGAGAACAGCACGAAGAAGGCGGCAAATTTCGGCATGCGGTTCACGACGCCGCCGTAGTCGGCGATGTTGCGGGTATGCATGCGGTCATACAGCACGCCGATGCACAGGAACATCGCGCCGGAGATGAAGCCGTGCGAGACCATCTGCACGATACCGCCCTGCACCGAGATGTCGTTGAACATGAAGAAGCCCAGGGTCACGAAACCCATGTGCGCGATCGACGAATAGGCGACCAGTTTTTTCATGTCGGTTTGCACCAGGGCAACCAGACCGATGTAGATGACGGCGATCAGCGACAAGGCGATCATGAAGCCCGACAGGTAGTGGCTGGCGTCCGGCGTGATCGGCAGCGAAAAACGCAGGAAGCCGTAGGCGCCCAGTTTCAGCATGATGGCGGCCAGCACGGCGGAACCGCCCGTAGGCGCTTCCACGTGGACATCCGGCAACCACGTATGGACGGGGAACATCGGCACCTTGACGGCAAACGCCATCAGGAAAGCCAGGAAGATGAAGATCTGTTCGTTCATCGTCAGCTTGAACGCGTGCCAGGCCAGGATGTCGAAGGTGCCCGACACATTGCGCAGGTAGATGATGGCAACCAGGGTCAGCAGCGAACCGAAGAAGGTGTACAGGAAGAACTTGAACGACGCGTACACGCGGTTCGAACCGCCCCAGATACCGATGATGATGAACATCGGGATCAGGGTTGCTTCAAAGAAGAAGTAGAACAGCAAGCCGTCCAGCGCGCAGAACACGCCGATCATCAGGCCCGACAGGATCAGGAAGGAGCCCATGTACTGGGCGATGCGCTTCTCGATCACTTGCCAAGCAGAAATGACGACGATGACCGTGATGAAGGCCGTCAATGGCACGAACCACAGGGACAGGCCGTCGATACCCAGCGAGTACCAGATATTGAAGGTTGCTATCCACGGTGCTTTTTCGACGAATTGCATGCCGTGTGCGGCGTTGTCGAAATGCTGGATCAGCGGCAAGGTGCACAGCATGCTGAGCACGGCGCCAGCCAGCGACAGCCAGCGGGTAAAGCCCGCTTTGCTGTCACGGCCGAGAGCCAGGATCAGGACGCCGCAAATGATCGGCACCCAGATCGACAGACTCAGGTAAGGAGGTAATGTAGAAATCGTAGACTGCATCATGGTTCTCAGTATTCTTTTATCAGGTCAGCTTACTTAGCGGGCCAGAATGGCAGGAAATAGATCAGGAAGCCCAGCACGCCCAGGATCATCACGAATGCATAGTGATAGATGTAGCCGGTCTGCAGCACTCGCGACAGCGAGGACAGCCAGGCGACGACCTTGGCGCTACCGTTGACCAGCAGGCCATCGATCAGCTTCTTGTCACCGAAGTTCCACAGGCCATTACCCAGCAAGCGGGCACCGCCGGCGAACACGACTTCATTGAACTTGTCCATGTAGTACTTGTTGTCCAGCAGGGTGTGGATCGCGTGGAACTTGGCAAAGAACCAGGCCGGTACGCGCGGGTTGACCATGTAGCAGTAATAGGCTGCCACCACGCCGGACAATGCCAGCCAGAACGGTGCCGTCGACAGGCCGTGGATCGCCATCGCCATTGCGCCGTGGAATTCATGCGACAACTCTTCCATTGCTGGATGGTTTTCGCCGACGAAGATCACGCCCTTGAAGAAATCGCCATGCAGCATCGGGCCGATCGTCAGGTAGCCGATGATCAGCGACGGGATCGCCAGCATCACCAGCGGGAACCAGACGACGAATGGGGACTCGTGCGGCTTCTGGCCAGGTTCCAGACCGTGGTGCGCGTGGTCGTCTTCCTCTTCCTCGTGATGATCGTCATGTGCATCGCCGTGCGCGCCATGGGCCGCTTTCGGTACGTGATGGTCGTCGTGACCGTGCGCATGCGCCTGGCCGAAACGTTCCTTGCCATGGAAGACGAGGAAATACATGCGGAACGAGTAGAAGGCGGTGACGAACACGCCAGCCAGCACGGCGAACTGGGCAAAGCCAGCGCCCCAGATGTGCGTCGCTTCGACGGCTTCGATGATGCTGTCTTTCGAGTAGAAACCGGAGAACAGCGGCGTGCCGATCAGGGCCAGCGAACCGACCAATGACGTGATCCACGTGATCGGCATGTACTTGCGCAGGCCGCCCATGTTGCGGATATCTTGATCGTGGTGCATGCCGATGATGACGGAACCGGCGCCCAGGAACAGCAGTGCCTTGAAGAATGCGTGCGTCATCAGGTGGAACACGGCCACCGAGTACGCGGACGAACCGAGCGCCACGGTCATGTAACCGAGCTGCGACAGGGTCGAATAAGCAACGACGCGCTTGATGTCGTTCTGGATGATGCCCAAAAAGCCCATGAACAGCGCCGTGATGGAGCCGATCACCAGGATGAAGGACAGTGCCGTGTCGGACAGTTCGAACAGCGGCGACATGCGCGAGACCATGAAGATACCGGCCGTCACCATCGTCGCGGCGTGGATCAGTGCCGAAATCGGGGTAGGACCTTCCATCGAGTCAGGCAGCCACACGTGCAGCGGGAACTGCGCCGATTTGCCCATCGCGCCGATGAACAGGCAGATGCAGGCTACGGTCAACAGGGCCCAGTCGGTACCTGGCAAGCTCAACAGCGCCAGTTCGTCTTTCTTGGCGAACACTTCCTGGTAGTTCATGGTGCCGGCGTAAGCCAGCAGCAGGCCGATACCGAGGATGAAGCCGAAGTCGCCCACGCGGTTGACGAGGAAAGCCTTCATGTTGGCCACGATCGCCGTCGGACGCTGGTACCAGAAACCGATCAGCAGGTAAGAGACCAGGCCCACGGCTTCCCAACCGAAGAACAGTTGCAGGAAGTTGTTGGCCATGACCAGCATCAGCATCGAGAACGTGAACAGCGAGATGTAGGCGAAGAAGCGGTTGTAGCCTTCGTCGTCCTTCATGTAGCCGATCGTGTAGATGTGCACCATCAGGGAGACGAAGGTGACCACGCACATCATCATCGCCGACAGCGAATCGATCTGGAAGCCCACTTCCATCTTCAGGGTGCCGATCGTCATCCAGTTATAGATCGTGCCATTGAATGTCGCGCCATCCATCACTGCCAGCAGTGTCTGCACGGACAGGATGAACGCAATCAGTACGCCCAGGATCGTCGCGGTATGCGACGTCTTGCGTCCGACCAAATTACCCAGGAACTGGGTGCCAAGCAAGCCTGCAATCGCGGCACCGGCCAGCGGCGCCAGCGGTACGGCAAGAAGGAGGTTAGGGTTGAGGAGTTGCCCCGCCATGATGAACCTTAATCGTTATTATTCGAGAGATCGAGTCTGAAAAACATCAGCCTTTGAGGCTGTCCAGGTCTTCGACGTTGATGGTATCCAGATTACGGAACATCACCACCAGAATAGCCAGACCGATAGCCGACTCAGCGGCGGCAACCGTCAGGATGAAGAAAACGAAGATCTGACCGGCCGCGTCGCCCATGAAATGGGAGAACGCGATGAAATTCATATTCACCGCCAGCAGCATCAATTCGATTGCCATCAGCAATACGATGATGTTCTTGCGGTTCAGGAAAATACCGACGATCGAGATTGCGAACAGGATCGCGCCCAGGACCAGAAAATGTGTGAGCGATAATGTCATGGTGCCTCCTTAACTTCCGGCTCAGCCGCAGGACGCTCGACAACCGCGTCCATCTTGATGATCTTCAGGCGGTCGTTACGCTTGACGCGCACGGCATCGCCTGGAGCAAAGTGCTTGGTGTCCTTGCGTTTGCGCAGGGTCAGCGCGACCGCGGCAACGATGGCCACCAGCAGCACGACGGCGGCGATCTCGAAGGCGAACACATATTCCGTGTAGATCAGCAGGCCCAGTTCCTTGGTGCCGCCCAGGTTGACGTTGACCGGCGCGATGCTAGGCGCAAAGTTGCGGAAACCGTGCCACAGGACAGCGGCCATTTCCAGCACGATGATCACGCCCACCGTCACCGACAAAGGCAGGTAGCCCCAGAAGCCTTCGCGCATGCGGTCGATATTGATATCGAGCATCATGACGACGAAGAGGAACAGCACCATCACGGCGCCGACGTACACCAATACCAGCACGATGGCCAGGAATTCAGCTTGCAGCAGCATCCAGATGCCCGCTGCGGAAAAGAAGGACAGTACCAGGAACAGTACTGCGTGGACCGGATTACGGGCCGTGATGACGCGCGTCGCTGCCAGAATCAAGATCAGCGCGAAGGCGTAAAACAAAATTGTTTTAAAGTCCATAAAAAACCCAATAGACGTACAGATGAACGAGGGGCGCGCCGCAGCCAGTGGCTACGGCGCATCCATCAGCGATAAGGTGCGTCGGCGGCGCGCGCAGCGGCGATGTCATTTTCATAACGATCACCCACGGCCAGCAACATCTCTTTCGTGTAATACAAATCCCCGCGTTTCTCGCCGTGGTATTCCAGGATTTGCGTCTCGACGATCGAATCGACCGGGCAGGACTCTTCGCAGAAACCGCAGAAGATGCACTTGGTCAAGTCAATATCGTAACGCGTGGTGCGGCGCGAGCCGTCGTCACGCTGTTCCGATTCGATCGTGATGGCCATCGCCGGGCAAACCGCTTCGCACAGTTTGCAGGCGATGCAACGTTCCTCGCCGTTCGGGTAGCGGCGCAGCGCGTGCAAGCCACGGAAACGCGGCGAGATCGGTGTCTTCTCTTCCGGGAATTGCACCGTGATCTTGCGCGAAAACATGTACTTGCCTGTCAGCGCCATGCCCTTGATCAGCTCGCCTAACAAGAGGCTGCTGAAGAAATCTTTTACCTTATCCATTCGTATGCACTCTCTTACTTCCAAATATTCCAGGATGTCTGCATCCAGGCAGCGACGAAGACCAGGTAGACCAGCGTCAACGGGATAAACACTTTCCAGCCGAGGCGCATGATCTGGTCATAACGGTAGCGTGGGAAAGTACCGCGTACCCAGATGAACACCGACACGATGAAGAAGGTCTTGGCGAACAGCCAGAAGAAGCCGCCGAAACCACCCCAGAACTCGAGGAAGGCAAATGGTGCGGACCAGCCACCGAGGAACATGATCGAAGTCAGCGCGCCGATCAGGATCATGTTGGCGTATTCGGCCAGCATGAACATGGCGTAGGCCATGCCCGAGTACTCGACCATGTGGCCGGCAACGATTTCCGACTCGCCTTCGACGACGTCGAACGGGTGACGGTTGGCTTCTGCCAGGCCCGACACCATGTAGATGACGAACATCGGCAGCAGCGGCAGCCAGTTCCACGACAGGAAGTTCACGCCCTTGTCGGCAAAGTAGCCGATTTGCTGGCCGCCGACGATGTCGATGAAGTTCAGGCTGCCCGAGACCATCAGCACGATGACCATCACGAAGCCCATCGGGATTTCATACGAAATCATCTGTGCCGAAGCGCGCATGGCGCCCATGAACGAGTACTTCGAGTTCGAGGCCCAGCCGGCGATGATGATGCCGTAGACTTCCATCGAGGTAATCGCCAGCAGCAGCAGCAAGCCCGCGTTGACGTTGGCCAGCACGGCTTCCGGACCGAACGGCACGACCGACCAGGCGGCCAGGGCCGGCATGATGGTCATGATCGGGCCGATGACGAACAGGCCCTTGGCGGCCTTGGCCGGGATGATGATCTCTTTGAACAAGAGCTTCAGCGCATCGGCGATCGGTTGCAGCAAGCCCAATGGACCCACGCGGTTCGGGCCGACGCGGATCTGGATCCAGCCGATCAGCTTGCGCTCCCACAGGGTGGCGTAAGCAACCAGGCCCATCAGCGGCAACAGCACGCACAGGATCTTGATCAGGGTCCAGAAGAACGGCCAGGTAGCGCCCAGCAAATCCTGGCCGGTACTGTTGATGACGTTTACAAATTCAGGCAGAGCCATCAGATTTTCCCCTCTGCTGTTTCAACTGTGATGTCACCGAACATGCCGCCCAGGCCAGCCGTCGAGGCATGCGCCGCCGACACTTTGACCACATTGGCTGGCAGGCCGGCGTGAATAGCCGCCACCAGGATGGCGCTGCCGGAGCCTTGCGCCACTTTGACCTTGTCGCCCGCCTTGATGCCCAGCTTGCCAGCCAGTTCGGCGGACAAATGGGCTTGCGGCGCGGCGCCATCGACCGTGCGTTGCAACGGTTCGGAGCGGCGTACCAGCGCGTCGGCGAAGTAGATCGGCACGTCGGCGATGCGTTGCAGCGCAGGCGATGCCGGTGCGTACGAAGCCGCTTCCGGTGCGTTCTTGGCGATGTTGTTCAGCTGTGCCGACAGATCGGTCACGCCGGCGCCAAACGCTTCGTCGCGGATCGCTTCGGATGTGTCGTAGTCGAAACCGGCCAGGCCCAGGATGTTGCCCAGGACGCGCAGCACTTTCCAGGCTGGACGGGTTTCCGCCAGCGGTTTCACGGTGCCGTTGAAGCTTTGCGCGCGGCCTTCGCAGTTGACGAAGGTGCCCGAGGTTTCAGCGAACGGGGCGATCGGCAGCAAGACATCGGCGTACTCCATGCCGTGCTTGAAGGCGGACATGGCCACGACCATGTCGGCGCCATCCAGGGCGGCGCGGGCCGCTTGTGGATTGGCGGCATCGAGTTCCGGCTCGGCGTGCAGCAGCACGTAGGCTTTTTTCGGCACGGCAAAGGCAGCTTGCACATTCGCGCGCGGCTTGGCGACCAGGTGCGCGCCTACCGTGTTGGCCGCTTCCGTCAGGTAACCGAGCTTGGCGCCCGTCTGTTCGGAGATCCATTGCGCGGCAGCATGCAGTTGCGACGCTTGCGGGTGTTGCGTTGCCGCGTTACCCAGCAGCACGGCGCCATGGTCGCCAGCCATCAGGCTCGCGGCGATGGCCACTGCCACGTCCGAAGCGGTGACCGCTTCAAAACCGGCTGGCGCGGCGATTTCTTTGGCTTTGGCAACAGCGACGACCACTTCCGACAAGGCCGCCAGCCAATCGCTTGGCGCCACGATCATCTTGTTGGCGATGGTGATCAATTGATCATCGTCCGAGGCGTGCAGGATCGACAGCTTGGCGCCGCCCTTGACGGACGCGCGCAAACGCGTGGCCAGCAATGGGTGATCCTTGCGCAGGAACGAGCCGATGACGAAGGCGCGCTTGATCTGGCCAAATTCGTTGATCGGCATGCCCAGCCATGGCTTGACGCCGGCGTCCAGCGCGAAGTCGGTCTGGCGCAGGCGGAAGTCGACATTCTCGGAACCGAGACCGTTGGCCACTTTTTGCAGCAGGACCAGCTCTTCGACGGTCGAATGCGGCGTTGCCAGCGCGGCGATGGCGTCAGCGCCATGCTCGTGCTTGATGTTTTTCAAACCGTGCGCCACGTATTCCAGCGCGGTTTGCCAATCGACTTCTTTCCACTCGTTGCCTTGTTTCAGCATCGGGGAAGTCAGGCGTTCAGCGCTGTCCAGCGCTTCGTACGAGAAACGGTCCTTGTCCGAGATCCAGCACTCGTTGACGGCTTCGTTTTCCAGCGGCAATACGCGCTTGACCTTGCCAGCTTTCACTTGCACGATCAGGTTCGTACCGAGGCCGTCATGCGGGCTGACCGATTTGCGGCGCGACAGTTCCCACGTACGGGCGCTGTAGCGGAACGGCTTCGAGGTCAGTGCGCCAACCGGGCACAGGTCGATCATGTTGCCCGACAGTTCCGAGTCGACCGACTGGCCGACGAAGGACACGATTTCCGAGTGCTCGCCGCGGCCGATCATGCCCAGCTCCATCACGCCGGCCACTTCCTGGCCAAAGCGTACGCAGCGGGTGCACTGGATGCAGCGCGACATCTCTTGCATGGAGACCAGCGGACCGGCTTCCTTCGGCGTGACGACGCGCTTGTCTTCCTTGTAGCGCGACTCGCTCTTGCCGTAACCCACTGCCAAGTCTTGCAACTGGCATTCGCCGCCCTGATCGCAGATAGGGCAATCGAGCGGGTGGTTAATCAGCAAGAATTCCATGACCGACTTTTGCGCCTGCACAGCTTTATCGCTGGCGGAGCGCACGATCATGCCGGCACTGACCGGGGTCGCACAAGCGGGCAAAGGCTTGGGCGCCTTTTCCACTTCGACCAGGCACATGCGGCAGTTCGCTGCGATCGACAATTTCTTGTGATAGCAGAAGTGCGGAATGTAGGTTCCCAATTTGTTGGCGGCGTCCATCACCATGCTACCAGCAGGGACTTCGACTTTTTTGCCGTCTATTTCGATTTCAACCATGGTGATCGTTACCTGACGCAGCTTAGATATATGCGGGCACTAAGCAATGCTTGTGCTCGATATGATATTCAAATTCTTCACGGAAATTCTTAATGAAGGCCCGTACCGGCATGGCAGCCGCATCGCCCAGCGCGCAAATGGTGCGGCCCTGGATGTTGTCGGCGATCGAGTTGAGCATGTCCAGGTCGTCTGGACGACCCTGCCCCTGCTCGATGCGGTGCACCATGCGGTACATCCAGCCTGTGCCTTCACGGCAAGGCGTACACTGGCCGCACGATTCTTCAAAGTAGAAGTAGGACAGGCGTTCCAGCGCCTTTACCATGCAGCGTGTTTCGTCCATCACGATGACGGCGCCCGAACCCAGCATCGAACCGGCTTTCGCGATCGAGTCGTAGTCCAGGTCGGTCTGCATCATGATGTCGCCGCGGATCACCGGAGCGGACGAACCGCCAGGGATTACGGCCTTGATCTTTTTGCCACCACGCATGCCGCCTGCCAGTTCCAGCAGGGTCGCAAACGGGGTGCCGAGCGGCACTTCATAGTTGCCCGGTTTTTCCACGTCGCCCGAGATCGAGAAGATCTTCGAACCGCCGTTGTTCGGCTTGCCCATCGCCAGGTATTTCTCTGGACCGATATTCAGCACGAATGGCACGGCCGCGAAGGTTTCCGTGTTGTTGATCGTCGTCGGCTTGCCGTACAGGCCAAACGAGGCAGGGAAAGGCGGCTTGAAGCGCGGCTGGCCTTTCTTGCCTTCCAAGGACTCCAGCAGGGCCGTTTCTTCGCCGCAGATGTAGGCGCCATAACCATGGTGCGCATGCAACTGGAACGAGAACTCGCTGCCCATGATCTTGTCGCCCAGGAAGCCGGCGGCGCGCGCCTCTTCCAGCGCTTCTTCGAAACGCAGGTATTCCTGGAAGATTTCACCGTGGATATAGTTGTAGCCGACGGTGATGCCCATCGCATAAGCGCCAATGGCCATGCCTTCGATCAGCGCATGGGGATTGTAACGAATGATGTCGCGGTCCTTGAAAGTGCCCGGTTCGCCTTCATCTGTATTGCAGACGAGGTATTTCTGGCCCGGGAACTGGCGCGGCATGAAGCTCCACTTCAAGCCGGTAGGGAAACCCGCGCCGCCACGGCCGCGCAAGGACGACGCCTTGAGGTCGGCGATGATCTGTTCCGGCGTGATTTTCTCTTCCAGGATACGCCGCAGGGCCGAATAGCCGCCGCGGTTCACATAATCTTGCAAATGCCAGTTCTTGCCATCCAGATCCTTCAGGATCAATGGATCGATATGGCGGTTGTGGAGTGACGTCATTTCTTGAGTTCCTCCAGCATGGCGTCGATCTTCTCGTTCGACATCCAGCTGCACATGGTTTTATTACTGACCAGCAAGACAGGCGCATCGCCGCAAGCACCCATGCACTCGCCTTCAACCAGGGTGAACTGGCCGTCTGCGGTGGTTTCGCGGAAATCGATACCCAGTTTCTGCTTCAGGTACTCTGCAGCGCGCACGCCGCCCGACAGGGCGCATGGCAGGTTGGTGCACACGGTGATCTTGTGCTTGCCCACGGGTTTCACGTTGTACATATTGTAGAACGTGGCCACTTCCTGCACGGCAATCGCCGGCATGCCGATGTAGTCGGCCAGTTCCTTCATGGTTTCCGGCGCCAGCCAGCCCAGTTCATCCTGGGCATGGGCCAGCGCGGCCATGACGGCCGACTGACGCTGGTCGGCCGGGTACTTGGCCAGCTCGCGGTCAATTTTCTTATAGCATTGCTCTGATAACAACATACTTTTTGCCTCTTAGCGGTCAATACTGCCGAACACGATGTCTTGCGTCCCGATGATGGTCACGGCGTCGGCAAGCATGTGCCCACGCGCCATTTCGTCGAGCGACTGCAAGTGAGCGTAGTCTGGCGCGCGCAGTTTCATGCGGTACGGCTTGTTGGCGCCATCGGACACCAGGTATACGCCGAACTCGCCCTTCGGATGTTCCACGGCGCTGTAGGCTTCGCCTGGCGGCACGTGGAAACCTTCCGTAAACAGCTTGAAGTGGTGAATCAAGGATTCCATGTTGGTCTTCATGTCGACGCGGCCCGGAGGCGCCACCTTGCGGTTGCTGGTCATGACAGGACCTTCATTGTTGCGCAGCCACTCCACGCATTGCTTGATGATGCGGTTCGACTGGCGCAGCTCTTCCACGCGGACCAGGTAGCGGTCGTAGCAATCGCCGTTGGTACCGATAGGAATGTCGAAATCCATCAGGTCGTACACTTCGTACGGCTGTTTCTTGCGCAAGTCCCATTGCACGCCCGAGCCGCGCAGCATGGCGCCCGTAAAGCCCATGGCCAGCGCATCTTCCGGCGAGACCACGCCGATGCCGACGGTACGCTGTTTCCAGATACGGTTGTCGGTCAGCAGGGTTTCGTACTCGTCCACCGAGTTCGGGAAGCGGCGCGCGAAGTCTTCGATGAAGTCCAGCAGGGAACCCTGGCGGTTTTCGTTCAGCTTGCCGATCGCCTTGGCGTTGCGGATGATCGAGGCCTTGTGCTGCGGCATCGCGTCCGGCAGGTCGCGGTACACGCCGCCCGGACGGTAGTAGGCCGCGTGCATGCGCGCGCCCGAGACTGCCTCGTAGGCGTCGAACAGGTCTTCGCGGTCGCGGAAGCAATACAGGAACGGGCCCATGGCGCCAACGTCCAGCGCGTGGGTGCCGAGCCACATCAGGTGGTTCAGGATACGCGTCATCTCGTCGAACATGACGCGGATGTATTGCGCGCGCAGCGGCACTTCCAGGCCCAGCATCTTTTCGATGGCCATCACGTACGCGTGTTCATTGCACATCATCGACACATAGTCGAGACGGTCCATGTACGGCACGGATTGCAGATAGGTCTTCTGTTCGGCCAGCTTTTCGGTGGCGCGGTGCAGCAGGCCGATATGCGGGTCGGCGCGCTGGATGACTTCGCCATCCATCTCCAGCACCAGGCGCAGCACACCGTGCGCGGCCGGATGCTGTGGCCCAAAGTTCAGGGTGTAGTTCTTAATCTCAGCCATTATTTCATCCCGTAATGTTCTTCGCGGATCACGCGCGGCACGTTTTCCCGCGGCTCGATCGTCACGGGCTGGTAAATCACGCGCTTTTGTTCCGGATCGTAACGCATCTCGACATAGCCGGAGACGGGGAAATCCTTGCGGAACGGATGGCCGATGAAACCGTAGTCGGTCAGCAGGCGGCGCAAGTCGTTGTGGCCTTCGAAGAGGATACCCAGCAGGTCGAACGCTTCGCGCTCGTACCAGTTGACGGCGCGCCAGATGCCGACCACGGAGGGCAGCAGCGGCATGTCGTCGTCCGGCGCGAACACGCGCACGCGCACGCGCCAGTTGTGCTTGACCGACAGCAAGTGCGAGACGGCCGCGAAACGCAGGCCATCCCAGCTACCGTCGCCATAGGTCGAGTAGTCGACGCCGCACAGGTCGAGCAGCTGCTCGAAATGCAGGGCCGGATCGTCGCGCAAGGTCTGCATCACGGCCAGGTAGTCCTCGGCCTTGACGACCAGGGTGACTTCGCCCAGCGCAACCGTCGTGCTAACGCGATCGCCCAGGGCAGTGCCGAGGGCGTTTTGCAATACTTCTAAATGTGTTGTCATAATCTGAAGCGGCCCGGTTAGCGTGCGATCGTGCTGGTACGCTTGATCTTGTTCTGCAACTGCATGATGCCGTACAGCAAGGCTTCAGCGGTCGGAGGACAGCCAGGCACATACACGTCGACGGGCACGATGCGGTCGCAACCGCGCACCACGGAATAGGAGTAATGGTAGTACCCGCCGCCATTGGCGCAGGAACCCATCGAGATGACCCAGCGTGGCTCTGCCATCTGGTCGTAGACCTTGCGCAGGGCCGGCGCCATCTTGTTGCACAGGGTGCCGGCAACGATCATGACGTCGGACTGACGCGGCGACGGACGAAACACGACGCCGAAACGGTCCATATCGTAGCGGGCTGCGCCCACATGCATCATTTCGACCGCACAGCAGGCCAGACCGAACGTCATCGGGAACATAGACCCGGTGCGCGCCCAGTTGATCAGCTTGTCGGCCGAGGTGGTGATGAAACCTTCGCTTAATACGCCTTCAATAGCCATGGCTTATTCCCAGTCAAGGGCACCTTTCTTCCAAATGTACCAAAATCCGACGACGAATTCAGCGATGAACACCATCATCGTGACGAAACCGGCCCAGCCCAGGTCGCGCATTGCAACGCCCCATGGGAAAAAGAATGCCGTTTCCAGATCGAACAAAATAAACAGGATTGCGACCAGATAGTAGCGCACATCAAATTTCATGCGCGCGTCTTCGAATGCTTCAAAGCCACATTCGTACGGGGAGAGTTTTGCTGCGTCAGGCTTGTTAGGACCTAACAGGCGCCCCAGGAGCTGGGGAGCGATACCGACACCAAGGCCGATAATAATGAACAGCAGGACGGGGAAGTAATTTTCGAGGTTCACGATTGATGAGCTTATATTGAACGATCGGTTAAATGAGGACGCTGCGATCATTTGCAGCGTATCTAACGCACGACCCCAATCAAAGCTAAGACCAGGATCGAACGACACATCCTCGTAAAAAAAGCCAGCAACTTTGTACGAGCCATGGCTCGTGCGCCGTTGCTGGCTTCTGATTTCTGGTGCCGACGACGAGACTCGAACTCGTACAGCTTTCGCCACTACCCCCTCAAGATAGCGTGTCTACCAATTTCACCACGTCGGCGGTAAGGCCCGTATTCTACTCTGCTTTGCCGCTAAAGTTAATGCACAAATGCATCAAAACACAGATAAAAACGATAAATTTTTACATCTTCCAGCGCGCCACGATTTTTTCCTGCCGCGCTGCTGAAACATTGAGCAATAATCTGCCCGTAATGAGAATTACTCTCGATGAGGTATCGAGTTACTACTCAGTAAATACTAAATTACTTCGGAATCGCGCCTGCCGGGGTGCTGGCAACCGGTGCCGCCGCCGCTGGAGCGCTGGCAGCCGGAGCTGCAGCAGGCACCGTCGTCGGGATCGCGCCCGCGCCGGTGACCGGCACTGGCTTGACGACTTTATCCATCACGCCGCCGCCGACCGTCGTGGCGCGCTGATTGGCCATCAGCGACAGGGCCAGGGTGGCGCCGAAGAAGATCGCGGCGGCGACGCCCGTCGATTTCGACATGAAGTTCGACGAACCCGTCGCACCGAACAGGCTGCCCGAGGCGCCCGAACCGAAGGCGGCGCCCATGTCGGCGCCCTTACCGTGCTGCAACAACACCAGCGCGATAATCGACAATGCCGAAATAACCTGTACTACCACTACCAGATTGAACATCATGTTCATTGCAATTCCATTCTTAGTTTAAATTAATTCAATCAGCGGCGTGAATAATTGCCAGGAAATCCGCCGCCTTCAATGCTGCCCCACCGATCAGACCGCCATCGATATCCGGCATCGCCATCAATTCTTTTGCGTTCTCCGGCTTCATGCTGCCGCCGTACAGGATCTGCACGCCGGCCGCTGCTACCGCATTCTTTGCCGCCAGCTGGCCGCGCAACACCTGATGCACGTCCTGCGCCATTTGCGGCGTGGCCGTCTTGCCCGTGCCGATGGCCCAGACCGGCTCATAGGCCAGCACCAGTTTCGCCACGTCGTCGGCGGAAATCGCCGCCAGCACGGCGCCCAGCTGCTGCGCCACGACCGTATCGGTCTGGCCCGCTTCGCGCTGCGCCAGGGTTTCGCCGATGCAGACGATAGGCGTGATGCCCGCCGCCAGCGCCGCAACCGTCTTGGCCGCCACCTGCGCATCGCTCTCGCCATGGTAGGCGCGGCGCTCGGAATGCCCGATCACCACATAGCCGCATCCGAAATCCTGCAGCATGGCGGTCGAGATTTCTCCCGTGTAGGCGCCGCTGGCATGCGCGGACACATCCTGCGCACCCCAGCCGAGAGCCGTGCCTGCCAATTGCGCCTGGCACTGCGCCAGATACGGCGCAGGCACACAGACGGCGCTGGCGGCGCCAGAGGCAGCCAGGCCAGCAACTATTTCAGACAATAACACCGCGTTCGAGGTGCGACTGCCGTTCATTTTCCAATTTCCGACGACGAGTTTGCGACGCATAGTAGCCTAAATTCTAATAACCCGTCATTCTAACTCCGGCACCGATGCCGGTCAAACAGGCAGTGCCCCGTTTCAAGCAACTTGCAACATGATCTTGCCCACGTGCGTGCTCGCTTCCATCAAGGCATGCGCCTCGTTGGCTTTTTCCAACGGGAAAGTTTTATAGATCACGGGCTTGATCTTGCCCGCCTCGATCAGCGGCCAGACGGTCGTGCGCAGGTGATTCGCGATGGCCGCCTTGAAGGCGACGGAACGGGGACGCAAAGTGGAACCCGTCACCGTCAGGCGACGGCGCAGCAAGGCGCCCAGGTCCAGTTCCGCCCTGGTGCCGCCCTGCACGGCGATCAGGCCGATACGGCCATCGTCGGCCAGGCAATCGATTTCGCGCGGCAGGTAGTCGCCGCCGACCATATCGAGGATGACGTCGACGCCCTTGCCACCAGTCAGCTCCTTGACGACGGCGGCGAAATCTTCCGTCCGGTAGTTAATGCCCCGTTCGGCGCCCAGCGCTTCGCAGGCGCGCGCCTTCTCGTCGCTGCCGGCCGTGGCGAACACGCGGTGGCCCAGCGCGGCCGCCAATTGAATGGCCGTCACGCCAATGCCTGATGTACCGCCCTGCACCAATAACGTTTCACCCTCAAGCAACGCGCAGCGGTCGAAGACATTACTCCAGACGGTAAAGAAGTTCTCGGGCAGGGACGCGCCTTCCAGCGCAGTCAATCCCTTCGGCAAGGGCAGGCACTGGCCGGTGGGTGCGGCGCAGTATTCGGCATAGCCGCCGCCCTGCACCAGCGCGCAGACGAGGTCGCCCTTCTTGAATGCGGTATTGCTGAAATCGCCATCGACGACTTCACCGGCCACTTCCAGGCCAGGCAAATCGGACGCACCGGCTGGCGGCGCATACTTGCCCAGGCGTTGCAGCACGTCGGGACGGTTGATGCCGGCCGCGTGCACCTTGATCAGCAGTTCGCCCGCTTTGAAGGCGGGAACGGGACACTCGACGATCTGCAAAACGTCGGCGGGGCCTGGCTGGCTGATGGCAACTGCACGCATGGCGGGACTCTTTCAAGGGAAAACGGCGATTGTACGCCAAGCCGTTCACCCTTGCAGGCAAGCCCCCTTCCCTATGCGCCGCCCGTCTTCGACTGGCGCGGCAGCGGCGTACCCGGCTTCCATTTCGCCGACAGGGCCTGTCCTTCCTCGACTTGCTCATGCGTCATCTTGCGCACCACGGCGGCGCGCTGGTCGGCCGCATTCGCGTTGCCGTTCGCCGCCGCCAGGTTCCACAGCATGTAGGCGATGACGTTGTCCTGCTGCACGCCGCCCATGTGGTAGCGGTACATCAGGCCCAGTACCTGTTGCGCCTCGGCGTGGTTCTGCTCGGCCGCCTTGCGGAACCAGCTGACGGCCTGCTTGTGGTCCTGCAGCACGGCGTTGCCCGTGTAATACATGGCGCCCACCACATACTGGGCGTCGGCCTTGCCCTGGTCGGCCGCCTTGCGGTGCCAGAACATGGCTTGCTTGTAATCCTGCGGCAAGCCGCGGCCCATGTAATACATCAAGCCCAGCAAATGCTGGGCATCGGCGTTGCCGGTCTTGGCCAGTGGCAGGATTTCCTTGTAGGCCAGCGCGTAATTCTTGTTGTTGTAGGCACTGGCGCCTTCGACGAAGCCAGCCCGCGCGGGCAGCTGTATCGCCAACAGCATGAGTAATGTAATGATCAGTTTTTTCATCGGAATGGGATGTGGTCTGACTACTTATTCTTGTTCTGCCAATAAAGCCTGCGGCAGGATGCGTTTACTTCCAGCTGACTTTGCCCAGGCCCTCGACGCTGACATCGCGGTTGGCCGGCTTGCCGTACACCACCACCGAGCCGAGTCCGCTCAGGTTCAGCTTGGCATTCGTATGGGCATTCACCGTGGCATTGCCCAGGCCGCTCAATTCCAGATTGACGGCATCGACTTCAAACTGCTGCGCATTCAGGCTGCCCAGGCCGCCCAGGCTCGCTTTCAGGATACGTCCGCGTCCACCCAGCATCACGGAACCCGCGCCCTGCAGGTCCAGCTCCGCGCGCTCATTGTTGCCTATCCATATCTGCATGCTGCCCACGCCGCCCAGGCTGGCATTGAGCTTGCGGTAGTCGCCCACCAGCTTGATGCTGCCCGCCCCTTCCAGCGACAAGGTCAGCTCCTCGCCTTTGAAACCCGTGATATCGGTGCTGCCAAAGCCTTCCGAGCTCAGCTCGCGCAGGTTCGGCAGGACCAGGTCGGCGCGGATCGACGAGGGGCCGATCTTGAAGCCGCGCACCTCCGTTTCGATGTGCAGGGTATCGCCGCTTTGCGCCGTGCTGACATCGGCGATGTAGCGCTTGTCGGCCGTGATGCTCAGCGAAGCCACGTTGCCCTGGCGAATGCGCACTTCCATCACGCCATCGAGCTTGACGCGCACGATGCGGGCGTCGACGTTGCGCATTTCCAGCAAGCGGGTCTCGGCGGCCACGCCGCGCACCAGGCCCAATGTCGCCAGGAACAGCAGCGCCAATTGCAGAATCTTTTTCATGTAGTGCATCCTCGGTATCTTGTTTTTATGTGTCGCGGCGCCCGCGTGGGGCGCCTGCATTGCTCGCGCAGCACCACTGTAGCAGCGCCGAAAATGGCTGACAATCAATTATGCAAAACGGGCTTTTTCGGCAGCGCTCAGGCGCTTGGCCTTGACGACCACCACTTGCATGGCAGCCTTGTTCGCTGGCGCGGCCAGGGTGGCCGTGGAACTGGCCACTTGCAGGGCCGGAGCGGCCGGGGCGATGGCGTAGCAGCTGGCGCCAAGCACGATGGCGGCGGCAACGGCAATGACTTCCATGTTTTTAGCGACGTTCATGTTGTTCTCCTCGGGTGTCTGGCAGTGGGCTTGCGGTATGGTGTCACTATAGCCATACCGCCCCCGGCAGACACGCCGATTGCGACGAACTGCATTTTTGGCAGGCTGGCCTGACAAAAACGCGGATGAACGTGCAGATCGCTAAGCGTCTTCTTAAAACTCTTCCCACTCGTCGGCGCCGGACTTGGCCGCCTTGACCGGTTTGACTGGCGACGGCGCGCGGACCGGCGCACGCGGCGCAAGGGCACGAACGGCTGGCTTCGCCTTGAGGCGCGTCACGGGCGCGGACGCCGCGACAGGGCCCGCATCGCCCAGGCGGAACATGCCGACGGCTTGCGCCAGGTCCACGGCCTGCTCCTGCAGGCTTTCCGCGGCGGCAGCCGCTTGCTCGACGAGGGCCGCGTTTTGCTGCGTCATGGTATCCATGTGCGTGACGGCCGTATTGATCTCGCCGATGCCGGCGCTCTGTTCGCGGCTGGCCACCGTGATCTCGCTCATGATGGTTGTCAATTGCTGCACCGAGGCCACCACCTGGTCCATGGTCTGGCCCGCCTCATCGACGAGGCGGCCGCCCGCATCGACCTTCTCCACCGAATCGCCGATCAATTCCTTGATTTCCTTTGCCGCGCCGGCGGAGCGTTGCGCCAGGTTGCGCACTTCGGACGCCACCACGGCAAACCCCCTGCCCTGCTCGCCCGCGCGCGCCGCCTCGACGGCCGCGTTCAGCGCCAGGATGTTCGTCTGGAAGGCAATACCGTCGATCACGCCGATGATGTCGACGATCTTGCGCGAGCTTTCCTGGATGCCGGCCATGGTGCCCACCACCTGCTGCACCACGCGGCCACCCTTGGCCGCCACTTCCGAGGCGGACACGGCCAACTCGTTGGCTGCATGCGCGTTTTCCGCATTCTGCTTGACGGTCGACGTCAGCTCATCCATCGAACTGGCCGTCTCTTCCAGCGCGCCCGCCTGCGCTTCCGTGCGCGAGGACAGGTCGGCATTGCCGGCGGCAATATCGGCCGACTCGCTGCGCACCAGGGTGCTGATGCTGCGGATCTGCACCAGCACGGTGGCGATCTTTTCGACGAACAAGTTGAATGCCTTGGCGATCTGCGCCAGCTCGTCCGCGCCTTCCGCATCGAGGCGGCTGGTCAGGTCGCCGTCGCCCGTGGCGATCGCTTCCATCGCATCGCGCACCAGACCCAGGCGGCGCAAGGCGCGCGCCACCAGTACGCTCAATACCGTGGCGGCCAGGGCCAGCACCAGCAAGGCCGTCAGGGCCGACGCGCGCAGCATGGAGCTCAGTGCCTGCGTCGCTTCTGCACGGTCGAGCACGGTAGCCAGCAGCCAGTCGCTTCCCGGCACTTTACTTACATGCAAGATACCGTTCCGGTCACCGAGGCGAATGGCGGCGCCATCGCCGCTCTTTTCAATATCGGCCAGCGCCTGCGCGCTCAGGCCCGGATCCAGTTCGGCCAGCGGTTTCAGAGTCAGTTTGCTATCCGGATGGGCGATGATCTTGCCGCCGCCATCGACGAGGAAGGCATAGCTGGACGCCGTCGGCTTGATCGAGGCGACGTTTTGCACTACCGCATCCATCATCACGTCGGCCGCCATCACGCCCGTCACGCTGCCCTTGCCGCCCAGCGGCTCGGCAAACGTCACCACCAGCTTGCCCGTGCTGGCGCCGATGTATGGCGCCGTGATGATGGGGCCGCCTACTTCGGACGCCAGCTTGTACCAGGGGCGTGCCGTAGGATCGTAGTCGGCGGCGCGCTTGCGCTCCTGCGAAAACACGGCGTGCTTGTCGGCAAAGCCGATATATGCCATGTCGAAGGTGCCCGCCTGTTCGGCTGCCTTCAGGGCCGGCAGCGGATCGGCCGCCGTGGCGCCCTGCTTGAGCGAGCCCACGACGGCTTGCTTGGAACGCAGCCATTCGGCGATGGCTTGCGCGTGGCTGTGCGACAACTGCAGCATCTGCGTGTCGAGCGCGGCCAGGGTGCTGGAACGCGTCGTGAAGAAATTGGCAATGGCGACGGCCAGCATGGCCAGCACGACGATGGAAACGGCGATGGCGATCAGCCGCGCCTTAAGGGAGGACAACATGGTGCATCCAATAAAAAAGAGGAAATCGGGAGGGATGCACCATGGTCGGGGAATAAGATTTTGTCGTCAAGCAATACCGACAGTCAATTACCCATAAACAACAATTGATACCATATATAAATCATATCTCGCCGCGCAGCTTGCGCAGGGCCGGCGAGTCGCCACCCGTCGCCTCGATGCGGAAACGGGCAAATGCCTGCTCCAGCTCGGCATAGCGGCGCAGACTGCCTTCATTAAAGTAGCGCCCGCCCGGGATATCGCCCCACGGCAGCGGTGCGCTCAAGCCTCCGCTGCCTGCCAGAGCCAGCAGCGGCTCGAGCGCGCTGCGCAGGTCGGCCACTTCCGTATCGGCGCCCGCCAGGCGGGCCAGCAACTGTTCCAGTTCGGTAGTACAGGCTTGCAGGCGCGACTGATCCATGTTCACTCCTAATTCTTGATGGTGCCCACCAGCACGGGCGCCGACCACAGCTTGCGATTGGGCAACAGGTATTGCAAGGCGCCACCCTTGCGCCGCACCAGGCCGCCCAGCTCTTCGGTCGGCGCCACCGAGCTGACAAACACCGTCACGGTCCCGTTAGGCGTGACCTCATACACATCATACAGCGGCGCTTCGCTCCTGAGCGGCAAGCCGAAGCAGTCTGCCAGCGAGTCACACTCGTCGCTGCCTTGCAACTGCCCGATAGTGGTGAAGTATGGCGAATAGCGCAAGACGCTCTGTCCGTGCGGCACTACCTTGTAGAGCGGAATATCGATCAGCCAGACGGTCGGCAACTTATTGCCGGACGCCAGCTGCTCAACGGCCCGCGCATAAATCGTCTCCGCCGGCGCGCCCGGATCGGCCGCGCGCAGCTGGGCCAGGAATTGCTGCCCGTCCTCACCCTCCAGCCAGCCGTCGATCACCGGGCGCTGCAGGCCGATGGTCTTGAAGGTGCTGAGGTCATTGATTTCGCGCGCATGCACGGCGCGCAAGGCGTCGAGGTCTTGCGCCGGCATGGCTGCGGATGCAGCGGCGATGGGGATGGGCAGCGGCACCGGCGTCGGTGCGTCGTCAGCCTGTGCCCAGGTGCAGGGCGAAACGGCAAGCAGAAAGGCGGCGGCCAGCCCGCGGAATGTGCGCATGCTGCATCTCCTTGGAAGACTCGTTCAGGGGAAGATTCCCTTTCCGAATCTACAAGGAGCGGCAGCGGCCGATACGCGCTGTATCAAGGCCGATGCACACGTCGACACACACTTTCGATGCAGCGCAAACGCGGCGCAAAAAAAAACCGCCAGGGCTTGCGCGCTGGCGGTTTTGATCATGCGGCCGAGGCCGCATTCAGGCGAACCTGAAGGAAATTAAGCGGCTGGCGCTTCGTTGCCTTCAGCAGCTTTCATCGACAGTTTCAGACGGCCGCGGTCGTCCGTTTCCAGAACTTTTACACGCACCAGCTGGCCTTCTTTCAGGTAGTCGGCCACGGCGTTGACGCGCTCGTTGGCGATCTGCGAGATGTGCAGCAAGCCGTCCTTGCCTGGCATGACTTGGACGATGGCGCCGAAGTCCAGCAGTTTCAGCACGGTGCCTTCGTAGGTCTTGCCCACTTCGACGGAAGCGGTCAGTTCTTCGATGCGGCGCTTGGCTTCCTGGCCGGCAGCAGCGTCGACGGAAGCGATGGTGACCACGCCTTCGTCGCTGATGTCGATCTGGGTGCCCGTCTCTTCGGTCAGCGCACGGATCACGGCGCCGCCCTTGCCGATCACGTCACGGATTTTTTCCGGGTTGATCTTGATGGTGATCAGACGCGGTGCGAAATCGGACAGTTCGGTTTTGACGTGCGGCATGGCTTTTTGCATTTCGCCCAGGATGTGCTCGCGGCCTTCCTTGGCTTGCGCCAGTGCCACTTGCATGATTTCCTTGGTGATGCCCATGATCTTGATGTCCATCTGCAGCGCCGTGATACCGTTGCGGGTACCGGCTACCTTGAAGTCCATGTCGCCCAGGTGATCTTCGTCGCCCAGGATGTCGGACAGCACGGCAAACTTGCCGCCTTCCTTGATCAGGCCCATGGCGATACCGGCCACGTGTTCTTTCATCGGCACGCCGGCGTCCATCAGTGCCAGGCAGCCGCCGCAGACGGAAGCCATCGACGAGGAACCGTTCGATTCCGTGATTTCCGATACCAGACGCACCGAGTAGCTGAACTCTTCAGCTGCTGGCAGGGCGGCGATCAGCGCGCGCTTGGCCAGGCGGCCGTGGCCGATTTCGCGGCGTTTCGGCGTACCGACACGGCCCGTTTCGCCGGTGGCGAACGGAGGCATGTTGTAATGCAGCATGAACGAATCGGTGAACTCGCCCATCAGCGCATCGATCTTCTGGCTGTCGCGGGCGGTGCCCAAAGTTGCCACGACCAGCGCTTGCGTTTCGCCGCGCGTGAACAGGGCCGAACCGTGGGTGCGTGGCAGCACGCTGGTGCGGATCGAGATCGGACGCACGGTGCGCGTGTCGCGGCCGTCGATGCGTGGCTCGCCGTCCAGGATTTGCGTACGCACGATTTTCGCTTCGATGTCGAACAGGATGTTGTTCACTTCAGCGCTGTCGATAGCCGCGCCGCCGTTGGCAGCCACTTCAGCCGACAGGTCGGCGATCACTTCCGACGTCGCTGCTTTCAGCTTGGCCGTACGTTCCTGCTTGTCCTTGGTTTGATACGCGTCATTGATCTTGGCGTTGGCGAAATGCGCGACGCGGGCGATCAGTGCTTCGTTTTTCGGCGCAGGCGCCCATTCGACTTCCGGCTTGCCGCCGTCACGCACCAGGTCGTGAATCGCGTCGATGACGACTTTCATCTGGTCGTGGCCGAAGACCACGGCGCCCAGCATGATTTCTTCGGACAGCTGTTTCGCTTCCGATTCGACCATCAGCACAGCCGTTTCGGTACCGGCGACAACCAGGTCCATTTCCGACGTTTTCAGTTGCTGGACGGTCGGGTTCAGGATGTACTGGCCATTGGCGTAACCGACGCGCGCGGCGCCGATAGGACCGTTGAAAGGCACGCCCGATACGCACAGGGCAGCCGATGCGCCGATCATGGCGGCGATGTCCGGATCGATTTCAGGGTTGACCGACAACACGTGAATGATGACTTGCACTTCATTCAGGTAGCCTTCCGGGAACAGCGGACGGATAGGACGGTCGATCAGACGGGAGGTCAGTGTTTCTTTTTCGGAAGGACGGCCTTCGCGCTTGAAAAAACCGCCCGGGATTTTACCGGCAGCATAGGTTTTCTCGACATAATCAACCGTCAAAGGGAAGAAATCCTGGCCTGGCTTGGCATCTTTGCGTGCCACTACCGTTGCCAGAACGACGGTATCTTCGATCGACACCAGCACTGCGCCGGATGCCTGACGTGCGATTTCGCCGGTTTCCAGGGTCACTTGATGTTGACCGTACTGGAAGGTTTTCGTAACTTTGTTAAACATGGGGTATCCCTTTTCTAATTGCCGACAGATTTTCAGGGGCTGTCGTTCACCTCACCACAGGCGGCGAAAACTTCGTTGCCGCCTTTACTACTTTACTTTTAAAACATGATATCGGTAGAGAATACTGTACTTCTCGACATAAATCCGGAATTCAAATGACAAAATGCCCGCGTCAGCGAACTGGCGCAGGCATTTCTGTATAAACCTTGTACGGCAAAAATTACTTGCGCAGACCAAGTTTAGCGATCAGGTCGCGATAACGGGTAGCGTCTTTAGCCTTCAGGTAGGACAACAGGCTCTTACGACGGTTGACCATCATGATCAGGCCGCGGCGGGAGTGGTGATCTTTCGAGTGGGCTTTGAAGTGGCCGTTCAGTTCGTTGATGCGAGCTGTCAGCAGTGCAACTTGCACTTCAGGGGAGCCGGTGTCGTTTTGACCACGTGCGTTGTCCGCGATGATAGCGGCTTTGTTGATGTTTTCTACTGTCATGATAAACCTTTCACATGCGGTGCACAGAGTCTGAACCCTATCCACCGTGAACTACGATTATTAAAATACTGGCCTATGCTTCCAACCAGACGCGCAAGTATATCGGAAAAATGCCCGCCTGTATCCTGCCGTGCGCGCTTTTCTCGGTGCATGATAGGGTTTTCCTGCATTTCAGGAGGTCAAACATGAAAAAACTGCTCAAATCAGCAACACCGCTGCTGTTTGCCGCGCTGGCCGGCTGCGCCAGCTGGAACGTCCCGCCGCCCCAGCCGGGCGAGCCGCGCGCCGCCGTGGAAGCGCGCCTGGGCCGGCCCACGAATATCTACCAGCTACCCACGGGTCCCGAACTCGAATACGCGACGGGACCGTACGGCCAGTACACGTATATGGCCCGCTTCGGCCCCGACGACAGGTTAATTTCCTACGAGCAAGTGCTCGACACGCCAGGCTTTGCCCGCATCAAGGTGGGCGTGTCGACTCAGCAAGACGTGCTGCACACCCTGGGCCGCCCGACGGAAACCTCATACCTGTCGCTGCCGAAACTGCACGTCTGGTCCTACCGCTACAAGGAATCGGGCGTGTGGGATTCCATGATGCACGTGCACTTCGACCACGACGGCATCGTGCGCATGATGATGAACGGGCCAGATCCGGCCAAGGAAGAGCGGCGCTTCTTCTGGTGACGAGCATCTTGCACTAAGACTAGCACCTACCCCAAATGCAAATTCTGGGGTCAGACCCGGCGGGTCTGACCCCGACTTACGGCTGCGGGTCGATGCGCTCATCCTTGGCGTGCAGTTTATTGAGTGCCGACAGATACGCCTTGGCCGACGCGACGATGATGTCCGGATCAGCACCCACGCCGTTGACGATGCGTCCGTCGCGCGACAAGCGCATGGTAACCTCACCCTGCGACTGCGTGCCCGTGCTGATGGCATTGACGGAGAACAGGACCAGCTCGGCGCCGCTGGCGGCCGCGCTTTCGATGGCGTTGACGGTGGCGTCGACGGGGCCGTCGCCCTGCCCTTCGCAGCTGCGCTGTTGGCCGCCGACGAGAAACTCCACGCGCGCATGGGGCACGGCGCCCGTCGTCGACTGCTGCGTCAGCGCAACAAAATGGTAGTGCTCACTCTCCTGCGCCTGCTGCTCCTCGCTGACGAGGGCCATGATGTCTTCGTCGAAAATCTCGGATTTCCGGTCGGCCAGTTCCTTGAAGCGCAGGAAGGCCGCGTTGACTTCCGCTTCCGATTCCAGAGAAATACCCAGCTCCTGCAGCCGCTGCTTGAAGGCATTGCGCCCCGACAGTTTGCCGAGCACGATCTTGTTGGCCGTCCAGCCCACGTCTTCGGCGCGCATGATTTCATACGTCTCGCGCGCTTTCAAGATGCCGTCCTGGTGGATGCCGGACGCGTGCGCAAAAGCGTTCGCGCCCACGACGGCCTTATTCGGCTGCACGGCAAAGCCCGTGATCTGCGACACCATTTTGGACGCCGCCACGATCTGCGTCGTATCGATGCCCACCGTCAGGTTGTAATAGGCGGCGCGCGTGCGCAGCGCCATCACCACTTCTTCCAGCGCCGTATTGCCGGCCCGCTCGCCAAGGCCATTGACCGTGCACTCGATCTGCCGCGCGCCGCCTATCATGACGCCCGCCAGCGAATTGGCCACAGCCAGGCCCAGGTCGTTATGGCAATGGACGGACCAGATGGCCTTGTCGGAGTTCGGTATGCGTTCGCGCAAGCGCTTGATGGTCGCGCCGAAGATTTCGGGCACGGCGTAGCCGACCGTGTCGGGAAAATTGATGGTGGTGGCGCCCTCGGCGATCACGCCCTCAAGCACACGGCAAAGGAAATCCTCATCGGAGCGGCTGCCGTCTTCGGGGCTGAATTCGATGTCGTCCGTGAACTGGCGCGCAAAGCGCACGGCATTTTGCGCCTGCGTAAGCACTTGCTCTGGCGTCATGCGCAGCTTCATCTGCATGTGCAGGGGCGACGTGGCGATAAAGGTATGAATGCGCTTGCGCTCGGCAGGCGCCAGCGCCTCGGCAGCGCGGGCGATGTCGCGGTCGTTGGCGCGCGACAGCGAGCAGATGGTGGACTCGCGCACGGCGCCGGCAATCGCCCGGATCGACTCGAAGTCGCCCTGCGAGGCGGCGGCAAAGCCCGCCTCGATCACGTCGACCTTCATGCGTTCGAGCTGCTTGGCGATGCGCAGCTTTTCCTCGCGCGTCATGGAGGCGCCCGGCGATTGCTCGCCGTCGCGCAGGGTGGTGTCAAAAATGATGAGTCGGTTGCTGGTGGTCATGGCTGCTCCTGGCTGGCTGAAGACTGGCGACGCTACCGACTCGCCGCATTAATGCTCGGGGTCGGTCTGGATGATGCTGACGGGCTTGCCCTTCGCCATGCGCCAGAAAAACACGGCGTAGCCGGACAGGCCATACACGACGAAAATCGGGAACAGCACCTTCGGCGGATCGATGGAAATGAGCGCGAAGAACAATGCCAGCAGGAATACCACGATAAAAGGCACGGACTTGCGGAAATTCACATCCTTGAAGCTGTAGAACGGCACGTTGGTGACCATGGTCAGGCCGGAAAACAGGGCGATCGTCCACGATACCCAGGCCAGCTGGTTGCCGGCAAATTCCAGGTCGTTCATCAGCAGGATGAAGCCGGCCACCATGGCGGCCGCCGCCGGGCTGGGCAAGCCCTGGAAGAAGCGCTTGTCGACCACGGCGATATTCGTGTTGAAGCGGGCCAGGCGCAAGGCGGCGCCGGCGCAATACACGAAGGCGGCCAGCCAGCCCAGCTTGCCCATGCCGCGCAGCGACCATTCGTAGATCACCAGCGCCGGCGCGGCGCCAAACGACACCATGTCGGACAGGCTGTCGTACTGGGCGCCGAATTCGCTCTGCGTATTTGTCAGGCGGGCGATGCGGCCGTCGAGGCCGTCGAGGATCATGGCGATGAAGATGGCCCAGGCCGCGTGTTCGAATTTCTGGTTCATGGCCATGACGATGGCGTAGAAGCCGCAAAACAGGGCTGCCGTCGTAAAGGCATTCGGCAACAGATAGATGCCGCGGCGGCGCAAGGTTTTCTTGCCAGTGCCATCGTTCACCGGCTGGCGCGCGAATTTGCTGAAGCGGGACGCTTTGGATACTGCGGGTGTGCCGTTCTTGCCTCTACGACGGGGGAAGTTTGCCATGTTGTTCCATATCTTGTGTACTGCGGGGGAATCGGTGCCAGATGGCAGGCGCATGACTGTCACGGCATGCGCCTGCCGGTGTTGTCATTATAGAGGAGCCACCGCCAAAGAAAAGCGCGGCGGCGTCAAGCTGGCAATATTGATCCCTGTTCAAGCCTTATTTGAACTTGACCTTGGCCACCAGGCCCATGTTCAAGGTCGTTTCGCCCGGCTCGAAGCTCGGTTCGGCCACCTGGTTGCCGCCATAGCCCATGGCATCGGCACTCATGGCGCGCGCGCCGGCCACGTTGGCGCGCTGCGCGTAGTTGCCCGAACCTTCGAAATCGATGGTATCGATCACGGCGTCACTGACATTGCGGCCCATGGCGCCAGCGATGGCGGCCACGCGCTCGTTGAGGTTCTTGTAGGCGGCGACGATGCGCTGGTCGTCGAGCTTGCGGATGGTGGCGGGCGCCAAGCCGAAGTTCAGGCGGTTCAGGGTCAGCACGCCTTGCGCAGCCGACACGGTTTTCGGCAAGGCGGCCAGATTCGTCGTCGTTACCTGCAGATACTGGCCCACTCGCCAGCCGGTCGGCACTCTGGGTTTGGCGGCGACACCAGGCGGCAATGGCGCCGTTTCAGGATACACGGCATACGTGTAATAGCCCTGGGTTTTCAGCACGGCTTGCGGATCGGCTTTCTTGACGATGGCCGCGCCCTGGTTCATCTTCTGGTTCACGCGCGAGGCGGCGGCGGCCTTGTCCTTGTCCTGCTCTTCGACGGCCAGGGTGACGGTCACCTGGTCGTTCGCATGCACCACTTCGCCGTTGGCGGGCACCACGACGAGGGTGCCGGAGGTGGGCAAGGTCTGGGCTTGTACGCCCAAGGCAACGGTAGCGGCGGCGGCAGCCAGCAGTGATTTCATGACAGTCATGGGTTCTCCTGGAAAATATGGGGGCAAAAACGACCATGGGGCCAACAGCCCCATGATTTTTAAAACAGTCTAACGCGGAAATATTTCCACGTTGATCAGCTTACTTCAGCTTACTTGAACTTGACCTTGCCGACGACACGCATGTCGAGCGTCGTTTCGCCCGGCTCGAAGCTCGGTTCGGCGACGGCACTGTCTTCGCTCATCTTGGCGCTGCGCATCATCATCGGTGCGGCGGCAGAGCGGTTTTCCGTGACGTAATTGCCCGAACCTTCGAAGTCCACCGTATCGAGCACGGCGTCGGAAACGTTGCGGCCCATGGCCTTGGCGATGGCGGCCACGCGCTCATTCAGGTTTTTATAGGTGGCGGCGATGCGCTGGTCGTCCAGCAAACGGATGGTTTCCGGCTTCAGACCGAAATTCAAGCCATTCAGGGTCAGCACGCCTTGCGCCGCCGACACGGTTTTGGGCAGGGACGCCAGGTTGGCCGTCGTCACTTCCAGGTACTGGCCCACGCGCCAGGCCGTTGGCAGGCGCGGCTTGGCAACGGCGCCAGCCGGCAATGGGCGCTCTTCCGGATACACAGGATAGGTGTAGTAGCCATACGATTTCAATGCCGCCGACGGATCAGCCTGCTTGACGATGGCGATGCCCTTGTTCATCTTCTGGTTGACACGCGACGCGGCCGCGGCTTTGTCCTTGTCCTGTTCTTCGACGGCCAGGGTAGCGACCACTTGGTCATTGACATGCTTGACTTCGCCAAACGCGGGAACGACCACCAGGGTGCCGGAAGTCGGCAGGGATTGCGCTTGTGCGCTCAGGGCAACGGTGGCTGCGGCGGCAACAAGGACGGATTTCATCACGGTCATGGGGGTACTCCTAGGTAGTTAATGTGGCTGACAGCCAGCGAAGGGAGCAGTTTTGCCGCCCCTTTCGCTTGAGAAACTTGTCAAACTGTGTAGATTCTAACGCCTCATTCATTCCCGTGGCGCAAATTAACAAATCGTCACAAAATGCGCTTGCCAGTCACATCTGCTCACATTTCAATACACTGCCATTGAAAAAAACAATGTTATTAATGACTTATCAGTGGCCGACCACCGCGCCGCCGCTGCGCCGGCCCGGCTTGAAACTGTGACGGCGCGCGCGCCAGGCAATGGTCAATGCCACCATCAGCAAGGCCAGCATGGCCCACGGGAACGATGCCGCACCATAGCCGTCGAGCAGCAAGCCGCCCGCCAGGCCGCCGCCCGCGATGGCCACGTTCCAGATGGTCGCCACCATGGCCTGCGCCACATCCATGCCGTCGCCGGCCGCGTCCGCCGATGCCGTCTGCAGCAAGGTGCCGGCGCCGCCAAAGGTGATGCCCCAGATGGCCATGCTGACATAGATGACGATGGGGGAGTCCATCGCCAGGCCCAGCGCGACCATCACGAGGGCAAAGGCGGCGATGCAGCCCAGCACGAGCGGGCGCAGCCAGCGGTCGATCAGCCGGCTGACCAGCCAGATGCCGGCCAGCGAACCTACGCCATACACGAGCAGCACCAGGTCGACACGCGGGCGCAAGCCGGACGGCGCCAGGAACGGCGCGATGTAGGTATACAGAATGTTATGCGCCAGCATCCAGGCGACGATCACCGCCAGAATCGGCCGCACGCCCGGCGTCATGAATACCTGGCGGATCGACAGGCGCTCGCCATTCTTTTGCCCAGGATAATCGGGCACGGCCAGCAGCACCCACGCGACCAGCACCACAGCCAGGCCCGACATGATGCCGAAGATGCTGCGCCAGCCCAGCACGCCGCCCATCAGGGTGCCCAGCGGCACGCCCAGGGACAGGGCCAGCGGCGTGCCGATCATGGCAATGGCCATCGCCCTGCCCTGCTGTTCGACGGACACCATGCGGCGCGCGTAGCCGGCCATCAAGCCCCAGGCCAGCCCGGCGGCCATGCCGGTGACGAAGCGCGAGACCAGGGCGACCATATAGTTGGGCGACAGCGCCGTCGCCGTATTGAAGATCAAAAAGCCGATGATGGCCAGCAGCAAGACATTGCGCCGGCGCCAGCCGCTCGTCAGCGCTGTCAGGGGAATGGCCGTCAGGATGGAACCGATGGCGTAGACGGTGACCAGCTGGCCCGTCATGACTTCGGAAATACCGAGGTCGCGGGCAATCTGCGGCAGCAAGCCGGCGGGCAAGGTTTCCGACAGGAGGGCGAGAAACGCCGTCATGGCCAGGGCCAGCAAGGCCAAGACGGGAAGACGTTCGGAAACGGAAGATTCGGCAGTGCCCGGCATGGGTACTGTTGCGGTAGTGCGGTCGGTCATAGGGGTCCTTCAGGTTGCCAAGCGGCTGATCAATTGGCGCCTGGCGTGCTACAAAAGCGGTGATGCGCGTTGCGGTCGGCAGATACCGAAACAGATGCAGCCCACAGGGAACTGCAAAGGAAGGGCGGAATTATATAGGAATATAAAAAGACAGGAGGCGGGCGAAAAACGTGCGCGCCAAAACAACCGCGCTCAAGCTGGCGTCATGCAGGCATCATTGGCCGCCTTGCGTGGCGAAAACCAGGCATTCGATTTCGGACTGTACAGGAAGGCGCAGATGACGGCGAACGTCAGCGCGCCAGGCAGGACATTCATCTTGAGCGGCACGGTCGCCAGGCTGAGCGCAATGTCGATCACGCCCCACACCAGATACACAGTGCGCGCGCCACGCTGCCTTTGCAGCATGGCCAGCGCGGCCACCAGAGTAATGCCCAGGCTGGCGAGCAAGATCGCGTATTGCACCTCGGCGGGAATCGCGCTGTGCGCCATCCACGCCTGCATGGCGGGATCGTTGCGGCCGAGGTAAGCCGACACGAGCGATGACAGAGAACCGATGACCAGAAACCAGCAACTGATGGCAAGCGAGACGGGGCGCTTGACCACATGAAGATTCCCGACAAAAACTTTAGAAAAAACAAGCATGATGCTGACGGTATGGTTGAATGGGCCTGATTGTAACGGATGTTGCCTGCCAAACGATGCGCATAAAAAAAGCCGGCTTGCGCCGGCTTCTTGTGATGCACTACAACTGCTTAGTTCTTCGACTGGTCAACCATCTTGTTCTTGGCGATCCAAGGCATCATGGCGCGCAGTTTCGCGCCCACTTCTTCGATCTGGTGCTCGGACGTCAAACGGCGGCGCGAGATCAGGGTCGGTGCGCCTGCCTTGTTTTCCAGGATGAAGCTCTTCGCGTATTCGCCCGTTTGAATGTCTTTCAGGCATTGACGCATCGCATCCTTGGTGGCCGACGTCACGACCTTAGGACCGGTCACGTATTCGCCGTATTCGGCGTTGTTCGAGATCGAGTAGTTCATGTTGGCGATGCCGCCTTCATAGATCAGGTCGACGATCAGTTTCAATTCGTGCAAGCACTCGAAGTACGCCATTTCAGGCGCGTAACCGGCTTCCGTCAGGGTTTCGAAGCCGGCCTTGATCAGTTCCACGGCGCCGCCGCACAGCACGGCTTGTTCGCCGAACAGATCCGTTTCGGTTTCTTCGCGGAAGTTCGTTTCGATGATGCCGGCACGGCCGCCGCCGTTGGCCGAAGCGTACGACAGGGCGATATCGCGGGCGATGCCCGATTTGTCCTGGTACACGGCGATCAGATGCGGTACGCCGCCGCCCTGGGTGTAGGTGGCGCGCACGGTGTGGCCTGGCGCTTTCGGCGCGACCATGATCACGTCCAGATCGGCGCGTGGCACGACTTGGCCGTAATGCACGTTGAAGCCGTGGGCGAAGGCCAGCACGGCGCCTTGCTTGGCGAACGGAGCGATGTTTTCGTTGTAGACCTGAGCGATGTTTTCATCTGGCAGCAAGATCATGATGACGTCGGCCGCTTTCACGGCGTCATTGACTTCCGCTACTTTCAGGCCCGCTTGCTCGACCTTGGTCCAGGAAGCGCCGCCCTTGCGCAGGCCGACGGTGACGTTGACGCCCGAATCGTTCAGGTTTTGCGCGTGTGCATGGCCTTGCGAACCGTAGCCGATGATGGCAACGTTTTTGCCTTTGATCAAGGAGAGGTCAGCGTCTTTGTCGTAAAAAACTTTCATGGTATTTCCTATATATTTGATGATGCGTTGTTGTTTTAAATGCGGCGCCAGGGCCGCGTAGTGCTGCTTGTATTTTTATACTTTGAGGATGCGTTCGCCGCGGCCGATGCCGGAACCGCCCGTACGGACGGTTTCCAGGATGGCGGCGCGGTCGATCGAATCGATGAACGCGTCGAGCTTGACCTTGTTGCCGGTCAGTTCGATCGTGTACGTCTTTTCGGTGACATCGATGATGCGGCCACGGAAGATATCGGCGGTGCGCTTCATTTCCTCGCGCTCCTTGCCCACGGCCCGAACCTTGATCAGCATCAACTCGCGTTCGATATGCTGGCCTTCGGTCAGGTCCACCACCTTGACCACCTCGATGAGGCGATTCAAGTGCTTGGTGATCTGCTCGATGATGTCGTCCGAACCGCTGGTGACGATGGTCATGCGCGACAGGGTCGAGTCTTCCGTCGGCGCCACCGTCAATGTTTCGATGTTGTAGCCGCGTGCCGAGAACAGGCCCACCACGCGCGACAGAGCGCCCGCTTCGTTTTCCAGCAAGACAGAAATAATATGGCGCATGATTAGAGATCCTCCGAACCGAGCATCATTTCGGACAGGCCCTTGCCGGCTTTCACCATTGGCCACACGTTTTCGGACTGGTCGGTAATGAAGTTCATGAATACCAGCCTGTCTTTCATGCCAAACGCCTCTTTCAGGGCGCCGTCGACGTCGCCCGGTTTTTCAATTTTCATGCCCACGTGGCCGTACGCTTCCGCCAGCTTTTCGAAATCGGGCAGCGAATCCATGTACGACTCGGAATAGCGCGAACCGTAATCGATTTCCTGCCACTGGCGCACCATGCCGAGGAAGCGGTTGTTGAGCATGATGATCTTCGGCGTCAGGTGGTACTGCTTGCACGTCGCGAGTTCCTGGATGCACATCTGGATCGAACCTTCGCCCGTGATGCAGGCAACGGTGGCGTCCGGATTGGCCATCTGCACGCCCATGGCGTACGGCAAGCCGACACCCATGGTGCCCAGGCCGCCGGAATTGATCCAGCGGCGCGGCTTGTCGAAGCCATAATATTGCGCCGCCCACATCTGGTGCTGGCCCACGTCGGACGTGATGAAGGCGTCACCCTTGGTGATCTGGAATACTTTTTCCACCACCGATTGCGGCTTGATGACCAGGTCGGAGGTCGGGTATTTCAGGCATTCGCGGCCACGCCATTCGGCGATCTGCTTCCACCAGTTGCTCAAGGCATTGACGTTCGGCTTCGCTTCGGCCGCATCCAGTTGCGCGAGGAACTCGATCAGCACGTCCTTGACGTTGCCGACGATGGGGATATCGACCTTGACGCGCTTGGAAATCGACGATGGATCGATGTCCACGTGGATGATCTTGCGCGGATGCGAGGCGAAATGTTTCGGGTTGCCGATCACGCGGTCATCGAAACGGGCGCCGATGGCGATCAGGACGTCGCAGTTCTGCATCGCCATGTTCGCTTCATAGGTACCATGCATGCCGGGCATGCCGACATACTGCTCGCTCGAGGCGCGGTAGCCGCCCAGGCCCATCAAGGTGTTGGTGCACGGGAAACCCAGGCGGTCGACCAGCTTGTTCAGCTCGGGAGCCGCATGCGCGAGAATCACGCCGCCGCCCGTGTAGATCATCGGGCGTTCGGCTTGCAGCAACAGCTGCACGGCCTTGCGGATCTGGCCCGAGTGGCCCTTGTCGACGGGACGGTAGGAACGCATCTCGACTTCCTTCGGATAGTCGAAATGGCATTTGTGCATGCTGATATCCTTGGGGATATCGACCAGCACGGGTCCCGGACGGCCGGTACGGGCGATGAAGAAGGCTTTCTTGATCGTCGCTGCCAGGTCCTTGACATCCTTGACGAGGAAGTTGTGCTTGACGACGGGGCGCGTGATGCCGACCGTGTCGCATTCCTGGAACGCATCCTGTCCGATGGCGTGGCTCGGCACCTGGCCGGAGATCACGACCATGGGAATCGAGTCCATGTACGCGGTGGACAAGCCCGTGACGGCATTCGTGACGCCCGGACCGGACGTGACGATGGCGACACCGACCTTGTTCGAGCTGCGCGAATAGGCATCGGCGGCGTGGATCGCGGCCTGCTCGTGGCGTACCAGGATATGCTGGAATTTGTTTTGCTGGAAGATGGCGTCGTAGATGTAGAGTACGGCTCCGCCCGGGTATCCAAAGACGTGCTCGACGCCCTCTTCAGCCAGACAGCGCACGACAATTTCTGCGCCGGTAATGGGTCCTGCTGCTGCTTCGGTATTCATGAAACATTCCTTTCAAGGTCCATTGGAGATTGATCGGATGTTCTTTCCTGACGAAGTTCGCCGTGCGCGACAGTGCTCCTGCTTCCCTTTTCATGCGGTCACGACATTTCTTTGGGCACCCATAGATACCTTACAAAACAACGCTTAACGCAACTCGTTTGGCCGGAGTTTCTGTGGCGCCTGTACGAACCGCTCGCGCTTGTGGCGCGGGTTAGAACAAACTGCCTACAAATGAAAGCGCGTCTTGCCGCGGATGGCCTTGTGTGCCGGTCGCGACCTGACCATAGGGCTTTGGGGTGTTCAAAGCGTCCCATACGTTATCGCGTTGCACCATTATGGTCAAGGAAAATGTCAGCCGAAAGGCCAATTCGCCCGCACGCCGTGCAAAAACCCTGCGGAAACGCACATTTTTTGCTAGCATGCACGGGGTTGCAAAAAGCATACCCGCCCCCATTTCGCCCACCGCACCCCGCAGCCGCTAAGATCCCCAATACCGCATGGCAACAGACAAAGAATTATCCGACTTTCTAGAAAATGTCGAGCGGCGCGCTTTCAAGCAGGCCGCCTACGCGGTCCGCAAGGAAGAATCGGCACTCGACATCGTGCAGGACGCCATGATCAAGTTGGCCGAGAAATACGGCGACAAGCCAGCCGCCGAGCTGCCGATGCTGTTCCAGCGCATCTTGCAGAACACCATCCTTGATTATTTCCGCCGAGAAAAAGTTCGCAACACCTGGGTCAGCCTGTTTTCCGGCATGAAGCCCTCGGGCGACGAGCATGAAGATTTTGATATACTTGATACTTATGAATCGGAACAGGGCTCGAGTGCCGCCGAATCGTCAGCCGACCAGGTCGAACGCGCGCAAATGCTTGATTTGATTGATGCAGAGGTACAAAAACTGCCCTCACGTCAACGCGAAGCCTTCCTCATGCGTTACTGGCAGGACATGGATGTGGCTGAAACAGCGGAAGCGATGGGTTGCTCCGAAGGTAGCGTGAAAACACATTGCTCTAGAGCTACCCACACGCTCGCCGAATCGCTGAAAGCCAAGGGAATTAAATTATGAACACCGACGATCTCAATTTCGCTTACAAAGTGCGCCATGCACTGAACGAAAAACTCGACGACCTGCCCGCATCGGCCACCGATCGCCTGGCGACGGCACGCAAGCTGGCCCTGTCGCGCAAGAAGGCGGACGCGCCCGCCGCAGTCGCCGTGCGCAAGGATGTCTTCGCCGGCATCGCCAGCAGCCTGTTCGTCGAGCCGCTGTCGTGGCTGGGCCGCATGAGCGTTGTCATCCCCCTGCTGCTGCTCGTTGGCGGCCTGGTGGGCATCTATCAGTTTGAGCAGGAACAACATATTGCCGAGCTGGCAGAAATCGACGCCGCCGTCCTGTCGGACGAATTGCCGCTCTCCGCCTACATGGACCATGGCTTCAACGCCTACCTGACGAAACGCGAGCAATAAATGGCACGCACGAGCGTACGCAAAGGCTGGCTGGCTGGCGGCATCGGCCTGGGTGCTTGCGCCTTGGCGGGCGCCGCCTGGGTAGGCGCGCAGCAACATGCCGCGCCCGCCGCCCCTCCTGCAGCAGCCGCGCCCGTCGTGGCGCCCGCACCGGCCGTCAAGCCCGGCTCACCCCGCACGGGCGGCAAGGGCGGCACGCCGAAGGCTGGCGAGAATCCATTATGGAACAAGCTGTCGCGCGCGCAGCAAGAAGCCCTGCAGCCGCTGGCGGGCGAGTGGAACAAGCTGGAACCGCTGCGCAAGCAGAAATGGCTCGATATCGCCAGCCGTTTTGCCTCCATGACGGCCGACGAGCAAATCCGCGTACATGACCGCATGCGCGAATGGGTCAAGCTGACGCCGGAACAGCGCCGCCTCGTGCGCGAAAACTATACGCGCACGAAAAAGATCGATCCGGGTCAAAAAACCGCGCAATGGGAGCAATACCAGCAATTGCCGGAAGATCAAAAGAAAAAGCTGGCGACGGAACTCGTGCCGAAAAAACCGCTGGGCAAGGTGCCTGCGATCAATTCGACGACGACCAAGCCGCCCGTACTTAAGGCGCCTGCCACGCCGGCAGCGCCTGCCGCCCCACCTGTCCAGCCGCCCGCTCCCGCAGCGACGGCCGTGCCGGCAGGCGATCCTGCCGCCACCACGCCACCCGCCGCCGTGCCCGTCATACCACCTGTTACGCCTGCCCCACTGCCGACCAATGTCAAATAGCACGCCTGCCGCCAGCATCACCTCCCATCCCACGATCAAGCGCCGCCTGATTTCCATGGTGTACGAGTCGCTGCTGGCCCTGGCCGTGCTGTTTTTGCCGTTTCTGCTGTTTGAGCTGGCCGTGCAAGGCGCGCATACGCCGTTGACGGAACACATGCGCCAATGCCTGGCCTTCCTCGTCATGGGCGCGTATTTCATCCATCAGTGGAGCCGCGAAGGGCAAACCCTGGCCATGAAGACGTGGCGCCTGAAAGTCGTGCTGCCGGGCCACGCCCACGTGCCGCTGCGCGTGGCCGCCTACCGCTACGTCCTGTCATGGATGTGGCTGCTGCCCGCGCTCGTGGCGGCGTATGCCTTCGACCTGCAGCACTGGACGGCCCTGGGCGCCATCGGCGTGGGCATCCTGGCCTGGTCCAGCACGGCCCTGTTCACGGGCAATGGTCAATTCCTGCACGACAAGCTGGCGGGCACGCAGATCGTGCAATTGCCGGCTCCCGCGAAGAAGCCGAAGAGAGTCGCCGCCTGAGTTTTTATGCGACTTGACCTGGGTCATTGAAGCGCCACGGGGGCTCTGCGATCATGGCATGCCATGAAGAATACCGCCCCCCTCCCCCACACACGCTTCGCTCCCTACCGCGAGGAAGTCTGCAGCGAAGACGAAGTCAAGCATCTCGTCCACACTTTTTATGCGGCCGCGCGCGACGACGCCATGCTAGGCCCCATCTTTGCCGCCGAGGTCAAGGATTGGGATGCTCATCTGGCAACATTGATCGATTTCTGGTCAGGCTTGCTGCGCGGCACCATGCGCTACCACGGCAAGCCGCTGGCCCAGCACGCGCAAATGGAAAACCTCACGCCCTGCATGTTCCGCCGCTGGCTGACCCTGTTCTTTGCCACGACGGAAAGCATGGGCAATGCGGCCCTGCAAGAGAAGGCCGACACCATCGCCTTGAATATCGCCGAGCGGCTATGGAAAAGCTTTGCGGAAAGCCATTCCATCGTGGCGCCGCAGCTTTAGAAGCGTTCGTAGCCTTGCAGATAGCGCCACTGGCCTGACGGCATGGCGCCCATCGGGATGCGGCCGATACGCAAGCGCTTCATGGCGACGACTTCCAGCCCCACCATCTTGCACATATGGGCGATCTGGCCCGGCTGCACGTTTTTCAGGGCGAAACGCAAGCGCGTTTCATTCTGCCAGCTGACCTTGATCGGCGGCAAAGGCTTGCCATTGAAGGGCAAGCCGTGATTCAGCAGCGCCAGGCCATTCTCGGCGATGGCGCCCGACACTTCCACGATGAATTCCTGCTCCACCGTTTTCGCTTCGTCGACCAGCTTGCGGGCCACGCGGAAATCCTGCGTGAACACCAGCAGGCCGGACGCCATGGTGTCGAGCGGATTGGTGATGGTCAGACCGATCAGGTGGCGCTTGAGGAAGCGCGTGACGGAGCTGGGCGCCACATTGTCCGACGTGAAAATCTCTTCGGGACGCAAACAGCTCAGGGCCGGCTTGCCTTCGCTGCCCACGCCGCCATTGATGCCGGCCGGCTTGTGCAGCAGGATCGTCACGGGCGGCATTTCATCCAGGGTCGCGTTCGGCAGCAGCACCACCGTTTGATTGTCGGCCACGCGCGCGCCCGACTCTTCCACCAGCACGCCATCGACCGTGACCCAGCCGCCCTCGATATACAGCTCGGCCTCGCGGCGCGAACAGGGCACGTCTTCAGACAGACGCTTGGCCAGGCGGACGGTGGGCATTTCGATTGGTGTGGTCATGGGGAGGCGCAAAAAGCAAGGGAGGAGAAAGCCGGTATTGTAACCGACCCGCTCCTCCCCTCTTGTTGACGTTGTTGCTGACTGCCTGGTGGCTGTCGGATTACGCTGCGCTAATCCGACCTACCCGACCTGCGCGGCGATGGCGGGCTTGGTAGGTTGGATTAGCGGCTTGCCGCGTAATCCAACAATCAGGCCGTCGCCTTGGCCAATTCCTCGGCAAAGAAACGGTGGCCCATCTCTTCCAGACCCAGGGTCTGCAGCACTTCCTGCAGGCGTTCCGTCGGACGCTGGCGCGGCAGGTTCTTGTAGCTGGCGATGATCAGTTCATTCTTCATCGAATGCTCCCAGCCCACCAGTTCCGTCACGCTGACCTGGTAGCCGTGCGCTTCCAGCTGCAGACAGCGCAGCACGTTGGTGATCTGGCTGCCGAACTCGCGCGTGTGCAGCGGGTGGCGCCACAGTTCCGTCAAGACACTCTTGCCCAGGCTCTTGCCCTTGTTCTTCTTCAGCACGGAAGCCACTTCCGCCTGGCAGCATGGCACCAGCACCATGAACTTCGCCTTTTTCTTCAGGGCGAAGTGAATGGCGTCATCGGTGGCCGTGTTGCAGGCATGCAAGGCCGTGACGATGTCGATCTGCTGGGGCAGCAAGTTCGATTCCGTCGATTCGGCCACGGACAGCGGCAGGAACGACATGCCGGGGAACTTGAATTTCTTGGCCAGCTCCTGCGAGCGCTGCACCAGCTCTTCGCGCGTCTCGATGCCGTAGATGTGCGAACCGTCGTTGCCGTTCTTGAAGAACAGGTCGTACAGGATGAAGCCCAGGTAGGACTTGCCGGCGCCGTGGTCGACGAGGGACACGCCGGGATGGTCGAGCTGCACTTCGCGCAGCAGCGGCTCGATGAACTGCGTCAGGTGGTACACCTGCTTGAGCTTGCGGCGGCTGTCCTGGTTCATCTTGCCGTCGCGCGTCAGGATGTGCAATTCCTGCAGCAAGGCGACCGACTGGCCATCCTTGATCTCGGGCATATTGCTGGCGGCCGTGATGATGTCTTTCGGCGCAGCGACTGCGGTGGCGGCGGCTGCCGCGCCCTTAGCGCGCTTCATCGATCCACGCCATCTGTATCGCTTCGAGCACTTTTTCGCCGCCGCGCGTGTGGTCATCGTCGAAACCGTCCAGTTCCACCACCCAGTTATGCAGGTCGGTGAAGCGCACGGTCAGGGGATCGATGTCCGGATGCGTATCGAACAGCGCTTCGGCGATCGCGGTGATGTCGGACCATTTCATGTTAGTGGCTGCCTTCGCTGACCTGGTTGATCGTGTATTTCGGGATTTCAACGACGAGATCGGCCTCGGCCACGATGGACTGGCAAGACAGGCGCGACACGGCTTCCAGGCCCCAGGCCTTGTCCAGCATGTCTTCTTCCAGTTCCGTTGCTTCGTTCAAGGATTCGATGCCTTCGCGCACCAGCACGTGGCACGTGGTGCAGGCGCACGATTTTTCGCAGGCGTGCTCGATGTCGATGTCGTTTTCCAGCAGGATGTCGCAGATGGACTTGCCGGCAGGTGCTTCGATGACGGCGCCGTCCGGGCAAAGCTTGGCGTGCGGCAGGATAACGATTTGTGGCATGGTTTCTTCTTTCAGTCTGTCATTCGGAGCGCGGCCGCAGTTTCGGCGGCGCGCTGTTCAATTAGTCTTGTACGACCTGGTCCAGGGATTTACCCGTCAAGGCAGTGCGCACGCTGCGGTCCATGCGGCGCGAGGCAAAATCCTCGGTGCCGTCGGCGAGCAGCTCGATCGCCAGCTTCAAGGCCTGATGGTCGATGGCGCCGCTTTGCGATTGCACGATGGCATCGCGCACCTTGTTCATCAAGCCGTCGACGGTGACGCGCTCGGCGTCATCGAGCAAGCCGCCGTCTTCATCGAGCGCCGACTGCGTGGCCAGCAGGATGCGCTCCGCTTCCACCTGCTCTTCGCGCAGCGCGCGCGCCACCATGTCGACGTCTGCCGACGTGTACGAGTCCTGCAGCATGCGCGCGATGTCGTCGTCGCCCAGGCCGTAGGCCGGCTTGACGCTGATCGATGCTTCCACGCCCGAGCGCAGCTCGCGCGCCGACACGGACAGCAAGCCGTCCGCATCGACCTGGTACGTGATGCGGATGCGCGCGGCGCCCGCCACCATCGGCGGAATGCCGCGCAATTCAAAACGCGCCAGCGAGCGGCAATCACTGACCAGTTCGCGCTCGCCCTGCAGCACGTGCACGGCCAGGGCCGTCTGGCCGTCCTTGAATGTCGTGAATTCCTGCGCACGGGCGCACGGTATGGTCGAATTGCGGGGGATGATTTTTTCCACCAGGCCGCCCATGGTTTCGATACCGAGCGACAGCGGAATCACGTCGAGCAGCAGCCAGTCGTCGCCGGCGGCGCGGTTACCGGCCAGCAAGTTGGCCTGGATGGCCGCGCCCAGCGCCACCACTTTATCGGGGTCGATGTTCGCGTGCGGCGTCGTGTGGAAGAATTCACTGACGGCGCGCTGCACGTGCGGCATGCGCGTAGCGCCGCCCACCATCACCACGCCGTCGACGTCGTCCGCGTCCACGTTCGCATCGCGCAAGGCTTTCTTGATGGCGTTCATGGTCTTGGCGACCAGGTGCTGCGTCATGGCGGCAAAGTCGGCAGCCGTGATGCGCAGGTGGATTTCTTCGCCCGAGTTCAGCTTGGCGTCGATCGTCGTTTCCGGCTTGGTCGACAGCAGTTCCTTGATCTCGCGCGCTTTCACCATCAGGATGGCCGTGTCTTCGTCCGACAGCGGTGCCAGCTTGGCGTGCTCGCTGATCCAGCAGAACAGGCGGCGGTCGAAATCGTCGCCACCGAGGGCCGAATCGCCGCCCGTGGACAGCACTTCAAACACGCCCTTGCTCAGCTTCAGGATCGAGATGTCGAAGGTGCCGCCGCCGAGGTCATACACGGCGTACACGCCTTCGGAGGCGTTGTCGAGGCCATACGCAATGGCGGCGGCCGTCGGCTCGCTCAAGAGGCGCAGCACGTTGATACCGGCCAGCTGCGCCGCATCTTTCGTTGCCTGGCGCTGCGCGTCGTCAAAATAGGCGGGCACGGTGATCACGGCGCCGACCAGGTCGTCGCCCAGCGAATCTTCCGCACGCTGGCGCAAGGTGGCGAGGATTTGCGCCGACACTTCGACGGGGCTTTTCACACCGGCCACGGTTTTCAGCTGCACCATGCCAGGCGTGTCCTGGAAATCGTAGGGCAGGTTTTCCGCGTAGGCGATGTCGGCCAGGCCGCGGCCCATGAAGCGTTTCACGGACACGATGGTGTTCTTCGGGTCGGTCGTTTGCGCGGACAGGGCCTTGTAGCCGATGTTCGCGTGGCCATTCGGCAGGTAGCGCACGACGGACGGCAGCAGGGAGTGCCCTTCCTCATCGTTGAGCACCTCGGGAATGCTGTTACGGACGGTGGCGACCAACGAATTGGTGGTGCCCAGATCGATGCCGACGGCCAGACGGTGCTGGTGCGGCGCGGTCGACATGCCTGGTTCGGAGATTTGCAGAAGTGCCATTGTATTCGTGCCTCGATTAATTTTTTGCGTGATGCGGTTGATGCCTGTCGCGCATTATAAGACGCGCGCCAGACTGGCGCTTGGCACGCCGGTCAAGCTATCCGGAGATCAGACTTCGATCGCCTCATAGGCAAAACGGACTTCCTCGCCGAATTTGTCGAGGAACATCAGGGCGCGCACGCTTTGCGCGGCATTCACATAGTCGGCGGCGTCGAGCTGGGCCGCCACCTGGGCCAGCAAGGCCTTGCGTTCGCCGCGCAGCTGGCGGTCCAGGGCGTCGAGCGCGTCGGCATCCTTGCCTGCGCGGGCATCGCCCAGCTCTTCGCGCCACTCCATCTGCTGCATCAGGAAACTGACGGGCATGGCCGTGTTCGATTCCGTCTGCAAATCGACGCCATTGAGTTCGCACAGGTATTGCGCGCGTTTTTGCGGGCTTTTCAGGGTTTGGTAGGCTTCATTGGCGCGCGTGGCCCATTGCATCGCCACGCGCTTTTCAGCGCTGCTGGCGTTGATGAAGCGGTCCGGGTGGACCTTGCCCTGCACGTCGCGGTAGGCTGCGTCGAGCGCGCTCATGTCGAGCGAGAACTGCGCCGGCAACTGGAATAATTCGAAGTGGTTTTGCATAATGGTCAGTGGTCGCTGTACCTCAATCGATGGGTACAGCGCACCGACCGGGGTCTTGCCAGCTGTTTAAATCCTGAAGGACTCGCCGCAGCCGCAGGCGTCTTTTTCGTTCGGATTGTGGAACTTGAAACCTTCGTTCAAGCCTTCGCGCGCGAAATCGAGTTCCGTGCCGTCGATGTAAGGCAAGCTTTTCGGGTCGACGAAGACTTTCACGCCGTGCGATTCGAAGACGCTGTCTTCGGCCGCCGCTTCATCGACATATTCGAGCTTGTAAGCCAGGCCCGAGCAGCCAGTGGTCCGCACGCCGAAGCGCAAACCCATGCCCTTGCCGCGCCGTTCGATATAACGGTTGATGTGCTTCGCCGCTTTTTCGGTCAGTGTGATCATGTATTTCTCCGTAACTGCCCCGGCCTCGCGGCTGGGGCGGGCTACCAACGTTTAAGCTGCTGCCGGGTGACGGGTTTGATAATCCAGTACCGCCGCCTTGATGGCGTCTTCCGCCAGGATCGAGCAGTGGATCTTCACTGGCGGCAGGGCCAGTTCTTCGGCGATCTGCGTGTTCTTGATGGCCAGTGCCTGGTCCAGGGTCTTGCCCTTGACCCATTCCGTTACCAGCGAGCTCGACGCGATGGCCGAACCGCAGCCGTAGGTCTTGAATTTCGCATCTTCGATCAGGCCATCGGCGCCGACCTTGATCTGCAGTTTCATCACGTCGCCGCAGGCAGGCGCGCCTACCATGCCGGTGCCGATGGTTTCATCACCCTTGTCGAAAGCGCCCACGTTGCGCGGGTTTTCGTAGTGATCGAGTACTTTGTCCGAGTAAGCCATTTTGATGCTCCTTTAATATTCTTGCCGGCCCTGTCAACAGGGGCCACGGTGTTGGTTAGTGGGCTGCCCATTGAATCGAATTGATGTCGATTCCGTCCTTGAACATGTCCCACAGCGGCGACAGTTCGCGCAGCTTGTGTACTTTCGATTTCAGCAGGTTCACGGCGAAGTCGATGTCTTCCTCGGTCGAGAAGCGGCCGATGGTGAAGCGGATCGAGCTGTGCGCCAGTTCGTCGCTGCGGCCCAGGGCGCGCAGCACGTACGATGGTTCCAGGCTGGCCGAGGTGCAGGCCGAACCGGACGACACGGCGATATCCTTGATCGCCATGATCAGCGACTCGCCTTCGACGTAGTTGAAGCTCACGTTCAGGTTGTGCGGCACGCGGTGGTCCATGTCGCCGTTGATGTAGACTTCTTCGATCTCCTGCAGGCCCTTGGCCAGGCGGTCGCGCAAGGCCTTGATGCGGCCGATTTCGCTGTCCATTTCTTCCTTGGCGATGCGGAACGCTTCGCCCATGCCGACGATCTGGTGCGTCGGCAGGGTGCCCGAGCGCAGGCCGCGCTCATGGCCGCCACCGTGCATCTGCGCTTCCAGGCGCACGCGCGGCTTGCGGCACACGTACAGGGCGCCCACGCCTTTCGGGCCGTAGGTTTTGTGCGCCGTGAAGGTCATCAGGTCGACCTTGGTCTTTTGCAGGTCGATGACGACCTTGCCCGTCGCTTGCGCGGCGTCGCAATGGAAGATGATGCCTTTCGAGCGGCAGAACACGCCGATCTCGTCGATCGGCTGGATCACGCCGATTTCGTTGTTCACCAGCATGGCCGACACGAGGATGGTGTCCGGGCGCACGGCCGCGGCCAGCTGCTCGACGGTGATCAGGCCGTTGTCCTGTGGTTCCAGATACGTCGCTTCAAAGCCGATGCGTTCCAGTTCGCGCACGGTGTCGAGTACCGACTTGTGCTCGGTCTTGACGGTGATGATGTGCTTGCCCTTGGTCTTGTAGAACTGTGCCGCGCCCTTGATGGCCAAGTTGTTGCTTTCCGTCGCACCGGAGGTCCAGATGATTTCGCGCGGATCGGCGTTCACCAGGGCCGCCACGTGGCCGCGTGCCTCTTCCACGGCTTTTTCCGCCGTCCAGCCATACATGTGGCTGCGCGATGCCGGATTGCCGAACTGCTCGCGCAGGTAGGGAATCATCTTGTCGGCGACGCGGGGATCGATCGGCGTGGTGGCCGAGTAATCCATGTAGATCGGGAAATGCGGTGCGGTTTCAAAGTGCACTTGGCCTACGTTTTTTTCTGGGGCGTTCATCAATAACTCCTGCAATCAGCAACTTAGTATTTTGTAATATTCAACCGATGGCGGCGTGGTTACGATGCATCACCATCACGCTTTGTTCGGCAATCTTTTGTCTCTGCTGGTCGACCAGGTCCTGCAAGGACACAGAATCCAGATAATCGACCATTTTTTCGTTGAGTGTGGACCACAATTCATGTGTCATGCAGCGCGCACCCGTGGCCGCGTCGGCGCCGTGGCAATGTTCCTTGCCGCCGCACTGCGTGGCGTCCAGCGGTTCATCGACGGCGATGATGATGTCGGCCACCGTCACCTTGTCCGCACGACGGGCCAGGCTGTAGCCGCCGCCCGGACCGCGGATCGATTCGACGATCTCATGGCGGCGCAGCTTGCCGAACAGCTGTTCCAGGTAGGACAGGGAAATCGACTGGCGCTGGCTGATGCCGGACAAGGTGACCGGACCTTTACCCTGGCGCAGGGCAAGATCGATCATCGCAGTCACGGCAAAACGGCCTTTTGTAGTCAGACGCATACATCCTCGGTTCAACTAGTTTAAAATATTGCGGCTTTTCAACTTCTCAAACCCTGAGTAGTTGAATGATTTAGTCAAGTATAACAAATTCGGCGGGGTTTGTCAGAGCGCCCCTCGATGACCACAGGGCTGGCAGGGGCATGGCCGGCCGCGCCAGGCGCGGCGGCATCAGGAAAACAACAGTACTCGTCAAGCGCGCAGAGCGCTCCTCACTTTCATCAACTCAAAACCGAGCAAGTTCAAGCCGTCCCAGCTGGCGGGGTCGTCGATGCGCGGATTGTCCGAAGCCAGGCCTACGCCCCAGATGCGGTCGACGGGACTGGCCTCGACGATGACCCGCTCGCCCGTGCCCAGCAAGAACTTGCGCAGTGCGGCCTTTTGCGAGAACTTGGCAAAGTTGCCATCGAAGACGATACCAGCGCGCGCCGCTTCCCACACCTTGGCGTCAAAGTTCGCCACTTCGCGCCCCAGTTTTTTCACTTCCGACGGCCGCGCGGCCGCCACGATGCGCGCCTGCACGGCAGTGTCGCCAAACAGCGCTGCCTTTTGCGCCATCATGTAGTGCTCGGCCGTCGCATACGTGACGCCGGCCAGACTGAAGGGCGACGGGAACCACTGGCTGAAGCAGCTTTTGTCGGGCACCTGCGGCTGCGCCGGCGTGTGGCCCCAGAAATACAGATAGTCGGGCACGCCGCCCGCCGCGATCCACGCCTTCAATTCTTCCACGTTACTGATTTGCATATTCCCCGCACTTCCGCCAGATGGCGTCAATTCAATCTCAAGCACGCAATAGTTGCATCGGGCCAAACAAGGCCTGCATGTCACGATTGCCGATAAAGGACAGATTATACGGATGTTCGGCCGTCACCTGCGGCAACGATGCCGCCACCGGCAGGCGTTTGATGAGCTCGGCAATCTTGCCCCACAACACCAGTTGCGGCAAGGCCGCCCCGCCCTGCCGCGCCAGCGCTTCGAGCACCACCTGCAGGAAAGGCAGCCAGCCGCGCGCATCCTGCACGGGCGGCACGTGGGAACGGAACACCAGCGCCGCGTTGAGCAGCAAAAAGCCCTGCTCCGTCATCTTGCGCTGCAGGTCGGGCAAGGTCTGGATCACGCCGCTGCCCGGCAGTTGCGCGGCCGCCGCCACGGGCGCCATGGCTACGCCGGACGTGTCACCGCCCTGCAGCTGGCCATCGGCCACCAGCAGCATCTTCATGAAGTTGCGCAGGGACGTGGCGCGGTTGACGGGCTTCGACAGCCCCGTGGCCGACCACAGACTGCCGACGGCGCCATCCATGAAGCACACGCCCGTGGCGCTGTCGGCGCGCGGATACGGCCCCTCGCCCACCAGCACGTAGCGCACCTGCGCCAGCGGCAGGGCAAAGGCGGCGAACAGCCGGCCCTGCGTGGGCAGGTAATCGTCGGCAGCCAGCGCCGGCAGGTAGGCGGGATCGGCCGCCATCACGGCGTCCAAGCCGCGTAGCAGGATGGGACGCCAGGAAGCGTGCGCCAGGGACAGGGCATCGGTGATGCTGGCAGGAACGGTTGTTGCAGTCATGGCGCGTGAAATATTTGGGCAAACGCAAATTGTAGCGCACCGGTACGCCTGCATTGTTGAATGCGCACCCCCCACATCTCACAGCAATACCAATATAGCAACAACCGTATCAAAAATTGCACTCCATCTGCGCCAATCGAGGCCGGCAATGCTAGACTGGTTTCCTTGGAACTTGAGCCACATCAAGAAATAGTGCTTACCGGATTCTTCCATCCACTAACGCTCATTGCGCCTGGGCAAGTTCTCAACACACTGCCCTGTCCATGCCCTGTCCCTACCTCACACGATTGCGCGCCGCGATACGCTTGCCCTGCCTGAGCTTTCTGCTATGGCTATGCTGCAACGCCGCCGTCCATGCGCAAGACCTGGCGGAGATCAGCGCACCGCGTTTTGCGCCAAGGCAAGTGCTGGTACTGTATTCCCTGGGCAGCGACGCCTCCTCGCAGTGGCAAACGCTGATCCACAAGGGCATGAGCGCGGAACTGGCCAACGAGAACTGGCGCCTCGCGCCCGGCATCTATGAGGAGCGGCTCGATTCCGTGCGCGTGGGCGAGCAACCTGCCATAGCCGGGCTGGAAACCTATCTGCAAACCAAGTACAGGATGGTGCGGTTCGACGCCATCATCACGGAAAACTACCTGGCGGCCCAGTTCCTGAGCCAGCATCCAGCGCTGTTTCCCGGCGTGCCCCGCTACTATGTGAATCAGGGACGGCAGGACTGGGTACCTGCCGACGGCATCAATCTCGATGTGCGCCACGATTTTGGCAAGGCCATCGCCGTCATGCTGCAAGTGACGCCACGGCTGCGCCATATCGCCGTCGTCGGCGACGGCAGCGCACGCGGCCAGGCGTGGATCGCCGCCATCCGCGCCGCCATTACGCCCTACCAGGACAGACTCAAGGTCGAATTCTGGGATCACCTGAGCCAGGAAGAGTTGTGGCGCCGCACCGGCACGCTGGGCGAGGGCAGCGCCATCTATTTGCTGCCCGTCTACCGCGACGAACTGGGGCAGCGCACCACGCCGCCCGTCATGGCGCGCGACCTGGCCGCGCGCAGCGCCGTGCCCATTTTCACCAGCGTGGAGTCGCTGATACTGCCCGGCGTGGTGGGCGGCTATGTCATCAGCGGAGAGAAAGTGGGACGCACCATTGCGCGCATCCTGCTGGGCAGAACACCCGACCCGGATGGCATGCAGGCGTATATCTTCGACGATGCCGCGGTACAGCGCTTCGGCTTGCGCAACCTGCCCGGCGAGGCGCGCATCCTGAACCGGCCCCAGGGCGTATGGGCGCAATATCACTGGCAGATCATCGCCGGACTGTCGCTGATCGCGCTGCAAGCGGCGCTGATCACGGCCCTGCTATTGGCCCAGCGCAGCCGCCGCGCCAGCGTGGCGGCCCTGCATGCGGAGCGCGACATGCTCGAGGAACGGGTCTTGCAGCGCACCCTGGAATTGCTGGTGGCCAACTCCCGGCTGGAGCAGCAAGCCACGACCGACCCGCTGACCGGCCTGGGGAACCGCCGCATGATGACCCTGCGGCTGACAGAGGAGCTTGAGCGCGCCCAGCGCTTCGGCCACACGCTGTCGCTGCTGATGATCGATATCGACCACTTCAAACGCATCAATGATGGCCATGGCCACGACGCGGGCGACCGCGCCATCGCTGCCGTCGCGCAAGTGCTGCGCAGCGTCACGCGGGGCATGGATACGGCGGCGCGCTTCGGGGGCGAGGAATTCGTGCTGCTGATGCCGGAGACGCCGCTGCCGGTGGCGCTGGAAGCGGCCGAGCGCCTGCGCCTGGCGGCGGCCAGCTTGCGCGTGGAATGCGATGATGGCCAACTGGTCAGCCTGACCATCAGCATCGGCGTGACATCCAATACGCCGCAACCGACCGCACCAGCCAGGCGGGAAGCGGACCACTTGACCGATCTGCTGATCCGCGCCGACCAGGCCCTGTACCGCGCCAAACATGGCGGACGGGACAGGGTTGAGTGGAGCTGAACCCGCTCCCCTTATTGACCTGATGCCCTATTCGGCGTCAGGCTGCTGCGACGGATGGGCGGCCGCAAACGCGGGCAAGCCGGCGCAATGCGCGTGGATGCGCGCCACGCGCGGGTATGGCGCCAAGTCGATGGCGAAGCGCTGCGCATTGAATACCTGCGGCACCAGGCAGCAATCAGCCATCGTCGGACTGTCGCCATGGCAGAACAGGCCCGTGCCGGCCGGATCGCCCTGCGCCAGCAGCGCTTCCACGGCCGCCAGTCCCTCGGCCATCCAGTGGCGGTACCACTCCTGTTTGGCCTCGTCCGACAGCCCCAGAGTGTTTTTCAGGTATTTCAGCACGCGCAGATTCGTCAGCGGATGGGCATCACAGGCGATGGCCAGCGCCAGCGCGCGCACCCTGGCGCGTCCCAGCGCGTCCGCCGGCAGCAGCGGCACGGCTGGGCGCGTCTCGTCGAGATACTCGAGCATCGCCAGCGACTGCGTCAGGATGGCGCCATCGTCGTCGAGCGCCGGCACCAGGGCCGACGGGTTGACGGCGCGGTAGGCTGGCAGCAACTGCTGGCCGCCGTCCTGCAGCAAGTGCACGGGAATGCTGTCGTAGGCGATGCCTTTGAGATTCAAGGCGATGCGCACGCGGTAGGCAGCCGAACTGCGGAAATAGGTGTACAGCTTCATGGGGCGCTCTCCCCTCAGGCGCGGCCGGCGTACAGGGCCACGGTCTGCTCGATGCTGCCGAAGATGCTCGCGCCCGCCGCGTCGCGCATCTCGATGCGCACCGTGTCGCCGAACTTCAGGTAGGCCGTTTTCGGCGCGCCGTGCTCGATGGTTTCATACATGCGCACCTCGGCCAGGCAGCAATAGCCCACGCCGCCGTTCTCGATGCTCGATCCGAACAGGTTGCCCTGCTTGTTCGACACGGTGCCGGAACCGACGATGCTGCCGGCGCCCAGTTCGCGCGTCTTCGCCGCATGCGCGACCAACTGGGCAAAGTTGAAGGTCATGTCCTCGCCCGCATTCGGCTTGCCGAACGGCTTGTCGTTCAAGTCCACCAGCAGCGGCAAATGCAGCTTGCTGTCCGCCCAGTCGGCACCCAGTTCGTCCGGCGTGACGGCGACGGGCGAAAACGCGCTGGCCGCCTTCGATTGGAAGAAACCGAAACCCTTGGCCAGTTCGCCCGGGATCAGGTTGCGCAAGGAGACATCGTTGACCAGCATGACGAGGCGGATCGCTTTCGCCGCGTCGTCCACGCTGGCGCCCATGGCCACGTCGCCCGTAATCACCGCCACTTCCGCTTCCAGGTCGATGCCCCACTCTTCGGACAAGGCGAAGATCGGGTCGCGCGGGCCGATAAAACTGTCCGAGCCGCCCTGGTACATCAGCGGGTCCGTGTAGAACGAGGCCGGCACTTCCGCGTTGCGCGCCTTGCGCACCAGTTCCACGTGGTTGATGTAGGCGGAACCGTCGGCCCACTGGTAGGCGCGCGGCAGCGGCGAGTGGCACAGCTTTGCATCAAACGGCTGCGCGTCCGGAGCCTGGCCCCCGTTCAGGTCGGCGTAGGCCTGCTCCAGCTTTGGCGCGACCGCGTCCCAGTTGTCGAGCGCGGCCTGCAAGGTGGGCGCAATGGCGGCCACGCGCTGGTACTGGCGCAGGTCGCGGCTGACGAGGATCAGGGCGCCGTCGCGGCTGCCGTTTTTCAGGGTTGCGAATTTCATGGTGTTCCTTGTTCGGTGTATTTGTCAGAGAGTGTCGGTCCGGTGCGCTCAGGCGTCTGCCGGCGCGTGCATCCAGGCGGCGTGCTTGGGCGCGCGGCGCGTCTGCGACCATTCTTCCAGCATTTCCCATTTGACGGCGTCCAGTTTGGCCATCATCTCCGGCGTGCCCACGTTAGCCGCCAGCTCCAGGCGGTGGCCGTTCGGGTCGAAGAAATAGATCGACTGGAAGATGGCGTGGTTGACGGGACCGAGCACCTCGATGCCGCCGGCGACCAGGCGCTCCTTGGCGGCCAGCAGTTCCTCCATGCTGCCCACTTCCAGCGCCAGGTGCTGCACCCAGGCCGGGGTATTGCGGTCGCGGTCCATCGGCGGCTGCGTCGGCAGTTCAAAAAAGGCCAGCACATTGCCATGGCCCGCGTCGAGGAAGACATGCATGTACGGGTCCGGCGCCTTGGTCGACGGCACCAGGTCTTCGGCGATGGCGAGGACGAAATTCATGTTCAAATGCTTGACGTACCACTCGACGGTTTTCTTCGCGTCGATGCAGCGGTAGGCGACGTGGTGGATTTGCTTGATCTTCATGTGCTTGTCTCCAATGAATGGCGCCGTGGGCGCGTTGGCTGGCCTGTTTTTCAGCTTTTCACCATTAGAATCGAGTTACAGCTATCATACAAACAATTTTTAACCATTGATTTATCGGATTATCTTATGAGTCCCAGCCTGCGGCAAATGCGCGCCTTCGTGGCGCTGGCCAAGACCGGCAGCTTTACCCTGGCCGCCGAATACCTGCACGTGACGCAATCGGCCTTGAGCGGCTTGATCAAGGAACTGGAAAGCGTGCTGGGCGTACGCGTGGTCGAGCGCAGCACGCGCAAGACGCAACTGTCGGAAATCGGCCGCGAACTGTATCCGCTGTTTGAAAAGATGATCGAGGACCTCGACGGCGCCATGGCCGGCATCGCCCAGCGCAAGGCCCTGAAAACGGGCATGGTGCGCATCGCCGCCCCGCAGATGATGGCGTGCACACTGCTGCCGGAGGTGATCGCCGCCTACCGCCAGGCGCACCCGGACGTGCAGCTGCGCCTCGTCGACTGCCCCGTGGAGAATGTCTCGGCGCGCGTGTTCAGCGGCGAAGTCGATTTCGGCATCGGCCCCGAGCGCGACCCAACGGCGGAGATCGCCGCGCAAGCGCTGTTCGAGATGCCCTTCGTGCTGGTCTTCCCCGAGCAGCACCCGCTGCAGAAAAAGGAAAGGGTCACCTGGGCCGACGTGGGCGACTACCCGTTCATTTCGCTGCAGGGCCAGTTCACGGAACGCCTGCTGCGCGACATGCACGGCGCGTTTCGCGAACTGTCGCTCAATCCCTATAACGAAGTGACCTTCATGACGACGGCATTGGCCATGGTCAGCGCCAACCTGGGCATCACGGTCTGCCTGCCGTACGCGGAACCGATGGTGAAACTATATCAATTGCACATGCGCGCCCTGCACGAGCCGGAACTGACGCGGCGCTTTTTCGTCTACACGAAGACGGGCCGTTCGCTGTCGCCGGCGGCCGAAAGCTTCATGGCCTTCCTGTTCCGCTTTGTCGAGACGCACGAGTGGAACGTGGGAGCTGGCAGCGGCGCGGCACGCGACGCCCTGCCCGCAGGCGGCCCGGCTGGCGCCGCTTTATAATGGCGCATCGCCCTTTGCCGCCTACGCCATGACCCAGCCTGCCCAGAACGACCTGTCCGCCATCGACGCCGCCACCATCGCCATCAACCAGCGCATGAACAAATTCGACGGCCATGCACAGGTCTGGCTGTTCGGCTATGGGTCGCTGATCTACAAGGCCGACTTCCCCTACATCGAACGCCGCCCCGCCAGCATCGCCGGCTGGACGCGGCGCTTCTGGCAAGGTTCGCATGACCACCGCGGCACGCCAATGGCGCCGGGCCGGGTCGCCACCATCGTGCCGCAGGCGGGCGCCGTGTGCGACGGCATGGCTTATCTGATCACGCCCGAAGTCTTCGCCCACCTCGACCACCGCGAAAAGAACGGCTACCTGCGCCTGGCCACCGACATCACCTTCGAGGACGGCGGCAAGGTCGAAGGCCTCGTGTACATCGCCAACGAGGAAAACGCCGCCTTCCTGGGCGCAGCCCCGGAACTGGATATCGCTCGCCAGATCGCCCGATCAAACGGTCCCAGCGGCCCGAACAGCGAATACCTGCTGCATCTGGCCAGCGCCTTGCGCGAGCTGGGCAAGAGCGATCCGCATGTCTTTGCCATCGAGCAACATCTGGCGCAGATGCACGCACCTGCACAGGATAACGCTGCAGGATAATGCTACACGTTAGCCCTACACGATAGCGCCGCAGCGCCTCCGCTCCAGCAGCGGTAACGACGGCTTAACTTGGCTTAACTTCTTAAAACAAATCCAGCTGTCCCGCATTGCCATTTTTCACTTTCGCGCCCAACGGCGGCACCATCAGAGGCCGGCGGAACTGAGTGCAATCGAGCTGCTTGAAGCGGCCGCCCTTGCCATGCAGCCCCAGCCGGTGCACGGCCTTTTCAAAGCGCTGGCGGATGAGGTCGGCCCACACGCCTTCGCCCCGCATGCGCGCGCCGAACGCGCTGTCGTAATCCTTGCCACCCCGCATTTCGCGCACCCGGTTCATCACGCGCTGGGCCCGTTCCGGGAAGTGTGCTTCCAGCCATTGCTGAAACAGCGGGCTCACTTCCCACGGCAGACGCAGCACCACGTAATGGGCATGGATGGCACCCGCGTCGCGCACGGCTTCGAGCAGCTGTTCGATTTCCGGCTCCGTCACGAACGGGATGATGGGCGCGATGCTCACGCCCACGGGAATACCGGCCTCCGTCAGCGTGCGGATGGTGCGCAGCCGCCGCGCCGGAGCAGCCGCGCGCGGTTCCAGGGTGCGCGCGATGGCCGGATCGAGCGTGGTGACAGTCACGGCCACGGCCGCCAGATGCCTAGCCGCCATGGGTGCCAGAATGTCGATATCGCGCTCGATCAGCGACGATTTCGTGATCAGCGCCACGGGATGGTCGCACTCCTGCAGCACTTCCAGCACGCGCCGCGTCAGCTGCCGCTCGCGTTCGCACGGCTGATACGCATCGGTATTGACGCCGAGGGCGATCGGTTCGGGAACATACGACGGCCTGGCCAGTTCGCGCCGCAAGAGTTCAGGGGCGTTCACCTTGGCGTAGATGCGGCTTTCGAAGTCCAGGCCCGGCGACAGGCCCAGATAGCTGTGCGTGGGACGGGCAAAGCAATAGATGCAACCATGTTCGCAACCCCGGTACGGGTTCAGAGAGACATTGAACGGCAAATCGGGCGAAGCGTTGCGCGTGAGGATGGTGCGCGCCTGCTCATCGCTGACCTGCGTCTTCCAGGCTGGCGCGCCGCCTTCCCCGGCCTCATCGTTCCCTGCCACGCTCCAGCCATCGTCGAAACCGGCGCGCGCATGCACCTCGTAGCGCCCTTGCAGGTTCGAGACGGCCCCACGGCCCTTGTGAGCTTTCAGCGATTGCGGCGGCAGCATGGCTTGCCCGGCGAAGCTGTCATCGTGCTCTGGAATGATTGCTTTCATGAACGGCCCCATCAACTGTATATACGTACAGTATACTATGCCGCTGTCCGGCCAATATCAAGGGCTGCCATGGTGCTATTTCAAGCTTTTTCACCCTGCGGCATGACATAACTCAACTGCTGCGCGACAAAACCGTCAAATGCCGTGATCAGGGGAACGAAGCAGGCCGCGTCCTGCTCCAACTGCATCAAGGCATAGCACGTCGCTTCCAGGCTCGATAACTGATCTGGCGCGTGCGCCTTGCGGATCAGGTAATGGGAAGCGGGCGTATCGCGCAGTGGCAGGCGCGGCAGCTGTTGCAACGGGGGATTCATATATAGCATCTTGCGGCTCTTACGCCAGGTGGCGTCCAGCACCACCAGCCGCAATTGGCTGGGATCGAGCAAGATGGCGGGGTCGAGCACTGGCGGCGGCGCGATGCCCAGCGAGCGGTCGCCTGGCGTATCCGGGTACAGCAGCACATTGTGCTTGCCGGCCAGCAGCCCGGCGAGAACATCGGGGGCAAACTGTTCGCCCGTCAGCATGCGGCTGTTGGGCAGGCTCAGGTGCAGCAAGCGGGCGCTGCCCTTGGCATTGTGGACTTCCAGCGGATGCTGCAGGATCAGCACTTCCACCGCATGGGAAACGGGGGCGATCCAGCGGCAGATGCAGCTGGACACGGCGCGCAGGCAAGCCGGGCAGCGCGCGCGTTTTCCGGGTTCAGCCGGGAAGGAGGATGCAGCGGGTCGGCTGGCGGTATGGCCGACGGTATTACTGGACGGATGGCTGGAGGTACGGCGGGTGGTCATGGTGGAGCGCGTTCGCGGCTGTCTTCAAGCCGCGATTGTAGCGCCCGCACCATGCCAAGGGGAGTTTGCGCTTAAAACTCTTCCCACTCGTCGGCGCCGGATGCCACCGGTGCCTTCGGCGCGCGTGCACGCACAGCGTCCGCTTGCGCCGCCTTGCCCGGCGCGGGTGCCGCCACGGCTGGCGCCGGCGCGCGGTGCCTTGCGGGCTGCATGGTGGGCCTGGTGACAGGTCGCGTCGCAGGTCGCATGGCAGCTGGTGCGGATGCCGTCACGGACGGGCTGGCACTGGCCGACACATAGTGCTGCGTTGCATCGAGCTTGAACAGGCCCACCACGTCGGCCAGCTTGGCCGCCTGTTCCTGCATGGATTCGGCCGCCGCAGCCGCTTCTTCCACGAGGGCGGCGTTTTGCTGCGTGACCTGGTCCATCTGGCCGATGGCCTGGTTGACTTGTTCGATGCCGGTGCGCTGTTCATCGCTGGCGTCGGTGATCTGGTTCATGATCTGCGTCACATGGCTGATGCTTTGCACGATCTCGTCCATGGTGCGGCCCGCCTTGTCCACCAGTTGCGAACCGGCTTCGACCTTTTGCACGGAATCGTCGATCAAGCCCTTGATTTCCTTGGCCGCCGCGCTCGAGCGTTGCGCCAGGTTGCGCACCTCGGAAGCGACGACGGCAAAACCACGGCCCTGCTCGCCGGCCCGGGCCGCCTCCACGGCCGCGTTCAAGGCCAGGATATTCGTCTGGAAGGCGATGGCGTCGATGACGCTGATGATATCGACGATCTTGCGCGAGGAATCGTTGATCGAGCCCATGGTGCTGACCACTTCCGATACCACCACCCCGCCCTTGCTGGCGATCTGCGAGGCGTCGATGGCCAGCTGGTTGGCGCTGCGCGCATTGTCGGCGTTGAGTTTCACGGTGGAGGTCAGCTCTTCCATGGAAGACGCCGTTTCTTCCAGCGAACTGGCCTGCTCTTCCGTGCGCGACGACAAGTCCAGGTTGCCGGCGGCAATTTCGCTCGACGCCGTGCTGATCGATTCGGTGCCGGCGCGCACCTGGCCGACGATGCTCACCAGCTTGTCGTTCATGTTTTTCAGCGCGTGCATCAATTGCCCCGTTTCATCGCGGCTTTCCACGACGATATGACTGGTCAGGTCACCAGCGGACACGGCTTCCGCCACCTCGACGGCACGCGTGATGGGGCGCGTGATCGAGCGTGTAATCCAGTACGCGCAGGCGATGCCGAGCAAGATGGCGACCACGCCCAGCGAGATCAGCAGCAGACGGCCGCTTTCATAGCGCGAACGGATTTGCGCGGCTGATTCATCGAGCAGCTTGGCTTCCAGCAGTTCCAGCTTCTTCAGCGACGCCAGGTAGATGTCGCGCTTGACGCCCATGTCGCCTTCGTACAGGCGCTTGCCCAGTTCAAGATCGCCCGCATTCTTGGCCTTGAACACATTCTTGCGCACTTCCGTGTAGGCCTTGCGCGTGCTCAGCACTTCCTGGTACAGCGCTTGCTCTTCGGCGTTCAGCTGGCTCTTGCCGATATCGTTCTGGATTTCCGTGGCGCGTGCGGACGAGACCGCCATTTCCTTTTCAAACTGCTTCTGATGTTCGGGATCACTGACTTTCCAGGCGGCCGCCGTGCGCGCCGCGTTCACCTCGATGACCTTGGTCCATTCACCGATCAGGCGCTCGTTGCGCACCTTGACGTTGACGAGCGCATCGGTCTCCTTGCTGGCGCTTTGCATCTGCACGATGCCCACCACGGTCAAGGTCGTCAACAGAAGGAGGACGGCGGCAAAACCGCCACCAAGACGTACGCCGATTTTGAGGTTCTTCATTGCGTGATTCCAATCTGAAAAAACGATGCACAGACGCCACGAAACCGATTTACTGCTACGTATCAATATAGCAGGCATCTGCCGTGCGGCAATCACGAGAGGTGGCGCAACGTTATCCACGCCACCGGAATGGCAGCGCGCCGCAGCGCACTACTTTGGAGCAGATTGTGAGTGAATCAGAGTGGCATTGCAAGAAATAACATGCAGAAAAGCAACAACCAGAAGGTGGTATGCCGCCACGAACGGGCGGCAGGCAAGCAGTGTCAGTTTTGCTTCACGTAGATCAATTTTGACGTATCGAAACCCAGGCCACCGGCTTTCTCGATCAGGCGCTGCTGCAAGGCAGGGTCCATGGTTGGCGTGCGCGACAGCAACCAGAAGTAGGATTTGTCGGGGCCGCTGATCATGGAATAGCTGTAATTTTGCTGGTCGAGGTCGAAGACGATGTAGGAACCATAAAAGGGGCCGAAAAACGACACTTTCAGATAGCCCACGTCTTTCTTGTCGACGAAATACGCCTTGCCTTCCGCGTCCTTCCAGACAGCGTCCGCATCCTTGTAGCCGCGGTTCAGTACTTTCAGGCCGCCATCCTGGCGCAGGCTGTAGTCAGCCGTCACATGACTCAAGCCCCGTTCGAACGAGTGGTCGAGGCGCGCGATCTCATACCACTTTCCCAGATAGCGGGTCGTGTCGAAGTTGCTAACTGGCACAATATTCTCGGGCCGGCCCACGCAGCCGGCCAGCACAAGCACACACAGGAACAGCAGTTTTTTCATGTTTTTCTCCATCGGGTGAAATCAGGGTGGCAAGGTCAGGGTTGCAGCGCGCGATCGACGATGCGGCGGATCGCGCCATTGTTTTGCATGCGCACGATGGCGGCATTGAATTGTTCGATAAAGTCATCGCGATACGGGTAGGCGGCAGGCCGGCGCTCCGTAAAGCCCAGGTGTCCCTGCTGGCTGGCCAGCTGCGCCGTTTCCTGAATCGCCTGCATCGGCGTGCCCGGCGGTTCCTCGCGCCGGATGCGCTGCAATTCCCACTGCGCCGACAGGCGGTCGCTGACATAGCAATCGATACGCCCGCGCATCAGCTTGAGCAGATTCGTGCGCGTGCCCTTGGCCGTATCGAACACGATGTCGGCCGCTTGCACGGCTGCAGTCTGCTTTGCATCGCCCAGCAAGAAACCCGCGTTCACGCCGATGTGCAAGCCGCTGTAGTCGGCGGGCCACTGCCGCAGCGTGCGTTTGGCCAGCACGTCCTGGTTGCACAGCACCACTAGCTGCTCCATCAGCAGCGGCACGGAATAGCGCACGTACGGCCGCTCGCTGCGCCATGAATACGGCGGATACAGGGCAAACGCCTCGCCCGTCTGCAGCATCAGCACGCCCCGCTTCCAGGGCACGGGACGCAGCTGCACCGCATACTGCGGCATCGATTGCACGGCTTCGCGCACGATCTCCGTATAAATGCCTTTCATCTGGCCGTTGTCGACGTAGGAGTATGGCGGATAATCGTCGTCGCCATAGATCACCAGCGGCGTCGGCCCCTCGGCCCGCGCGCCGGCAGCGATGAACAGGCACAGCGCGGCAGGCAGGATGAGCATTCTGGACATGCGCGAAGAGTAGCATGGAAGGGGAAAACGCCATCACCCGTTTGCGCTGTTCGTGCCCAGCATTTCGTCGAGCTGCGCCAGGGTGCTTGAATCCTTCACGACGGCGCGCAGCCACAGGTGCAGCGGCAGCTCGCCCCAGCTGGCGGCCTTCTCGGCCAGGTAGGCGACGGGGCTGTGCGGCTCCGTGCGGCGGAAAAAATCGGCCACCTGGCGCAGCTGGGCCAGCGCCTGCTGGCGCTGCACGATGGCGCCCCCGCCCCCGCTGGCGCCCTGGCCGGCGGTGGGCGGCGCGCCGGCAAAGTCCGCGCCAGGCGACAGCGGCGCGATGAAGTGAATGGCATTTTCCAGCGCTTCGCGCGCGGCGCGAAAACTCGGGCCATCAACACCAAAACGCGCATCGACGCTGCGTTCGAACGCCAGCAGCGACTGCATGCAGTATTGCGCGTCGGCCAGCAAGCCGTCGGAAAAGGCGCGTGTGTTCCTTTGCCGCGCCGCCTCCATCTGCGCCAGGGTAGCCCCTTCGTCGTGGCGCGTATCGCCCCAGCCCTGATCCGCCGCGCCCTGCGCCAGGCTGGCCGCCGCGCGCTGGCGCGCCACATCGAAATCTTGCAGTGCATACAGGCCGTCGGCGCCATCGGTCAGCGGGATCTCTCGCACTAGTTGCGGCGTGCGCGACAGCAGCCAGAAGACATTGCCGATGCGCTGTTCCTGATCGCCCTCTTCCGCCGGCGGGTACAGGCCATCCCAGTAACGCTCGCACAGGCCGGCCAGCAGCGCGTAGCCATCGCCCAGGCCACGGAAGTGGCGCGTTTTCGCGTGCGCCTCGGCCAGCCACACGGCCACGCGCAAATCCTTGCTGTGCGTGGCGATCAGCTGTTCGCAGCGCGTGGCCACGAAAGGCCAGTCCGCCTCCTTCAACGCCGTTACCCACTCGCCCTGGTCCAGGCTCGGGTCATCGTGCTGGCGCGCGCGCGCGATGGCGTCGAGCTCCTGGCTGAAGGTGATGTCGCCACCGCAGGGACTGACGGCGCTGACGGGATGCAGCAACTGCTCCAGATTGAACATGGCGCTCTCCGGAAAGTGGATTATCGAATCGTGTACTTGAACTGCCCCTGCTTGTTCGCGCTGATGCGTATCGACGCGACCGGCTCGCCTTCGGCCATGCGCACCAGCACAGCTTCGGCGATTGCCGGCAGCAGGCTGCCGTTGAGGATCTGGTCGACATTGCGCGCGCCCGAATCGACCTCGGTGCAGCGCGCCAGCACGGCGTCGACGAGACCCGCGTCATGGCTGAACTGCGCCTGATGGTTGCGCGCGATGCGCTGCCCGATGCGCGCCAGCTTCAGGTGGATGATCTCGGCCAGCACCGCGTCGTTCAGGGGATAGAACGGCAGCACCTTCAGACGTCCCAGCAAGGCTGGCTTGAAATGCGCCACCAGTTGCGGGCGCACCAGTTCTTCCAGCGCGGCCGGCGTGGGCAAGTCCTGCGCGACCCGGTTCAGGCAGGCGGCCATCATGGCGCCCGACCCCAGGTTCGAGGTGGCGATGATGATGGTGTTGCGAAAATCGACTTCGCGCCCTTCCGCATCATCGAGCACGCCCTTGTCGAAGACCTGAAAGAACAGCTCCAGCACGTCGGGGTGCGCTTTTTCCGCTTCATCGAGCAGCACCACGCTGTAGGGCTGGCGCCGCACGGCTTCCGTCAGCACGCCGCCTTCGCCATAGCCGACATAGCCGGGCGGCGAGCCTTTCAGGCCGGCCACGCTGTGCGCTTCCTGGTATTCGCTCATGTTGATGGTAATGAGCTTGCGCTCGCCGCCATACAGCAGGTCGGCCAGCGCCAGCGCCGTTTCCGTCTTGCCCGTACCGGACGGCCCCGTGAACAGGAACACGGCTTGCGGCTTGTTCGGATCGTCCAGGCTGGCGCGCGCCGTGCGCACGCGCTGCGCCACCGCCGCGATGACGTGATCCTGCCCCAGCACCCGTTCGCGCAGCGCCCCGTCGAGGGTCAGCACCGTGCGGATCTCGTCCTTGAGCATTTTCCCCAGCGGGATGCCGGTCCAGCCGGCGACGATGCCGGCCACCACCTGCGCATCGACTTCCAGCGGCGACAGCGGCGCTTCTCCCTGCAGCGCCGCCAGTTCTTCCTTCAGCGCCAGCAGGCGCGCCGCGCCGACCTCGCCCGGCCGCTCGCCGCGCAGCTGCGCGCGCAAGTCGCCGATCTGCGCCACCATCGCCTTTTCACTCTCCCAGCGCTGCCCCAGCGCCGTGATCTGCGTCTGTCCTTCTTCATGCTCGCGCCGCAGCTGCGTCAGGCGCGCGGCACCGGCTTTATCGGGCACTTCGCCATCGGCCGCCTCGCGGCTCAAGGCGGCGATTTCCGCGCCGATGCGTTCCTGGCGCCGGTGCGCGTTCTCCAGTTGCGCCGGCGTGGCGCACTGGCCCAGCGCCACCTTGGCGCAGGCCGTATCGAGCACACTGATGGCCTTGTCGGGCAGCTGGCGCCCGCTGATGTAGCGGTGCGACAGGCGCACCGCCTCGACGATGGCGGCGTCGCGCACGCGGATGCCGAAATGGCGCTCCATCAGCGGTGCCATGGCGCGTAGCATGGCGCAGGCGATGTCCTCGCTCGGTTCTTCCACCTTCACCACCTGGAAGCGCCGCGCCAGCGCCGCATCCTTTTCAAAATATTTTTTGTACTCGCTCCCGGTGGTGGCGGCGATGGTGCGCAAGGCGCCGCGCGCCAGCGCCGGTTTCAGCAGATTGGCCGCGTCGTTCTGCCCCGCCTGGCCACCGGCGCCGATCATCGTGTGCGCCTCGTCGATGAAGAGGATGATCGGGTGCGGGCTTTTCGTCACCTCGTCGATGACATTCTTCAAACGGCTTTCGAATTCACCCTTCACGCTGGCGCCGGCCTGCAGCAAGCCCATGTCGAGCGCGTGGATGTGCGCGCCCTGCAGCACCTCGGGCACGTCGCCTGCAGCGATGCGCAAGGCCAGGCCTTCCACCACGGCCGTCTTGCCCACGCCCGCCTCGCCCGTGAGTATCGGATTGTTCTGGCGCCGGCGCAGCAGGATATCAACGGCCTGGCGTATCTCCGCCTCACGGCCGATCACGGGATCGAGCTTGCCGTCGCGCGCCAGCTGCGTCAGGTCGGTGGTAAACTGGTCCAGCGCCGGGGTTTTGCTGGCCAGGGCCGCAACAGGATCATCACCTGTGTCGGCAAGCCGCGGCACGGCCGCGCTTTCCTCTTCACAGGAGCCGGCCGTCAGTTTGTCCGGATGGTGCTTTAATTGCTCCACGCTGAAGCGGGCGAACAGCTTCGAACCGCGGTAGGCGAGCTGAGACAGTTCCGGCTCCGTCAGCAGCGCCAGCAACAGATGGCGGCTGCGGATCGGCCCTGGCTGCGCCGTGTCCAGCGACGCGATCAGCCAGGCATGCTCGAACAGCAAGGGCAGATGGGGAGAGAACACGGGCGTGCGCGCGCTGCCCGTGCGGAAGCCTCCAATCTCGCGGCGCAGGTCCGCCTCCAGCGCCGTCAGGCTGATTTCGCTGCGCCGCGCGATGGTGACGAAGTCGCTGCGCTCCTGCTCCAGCAACGCCAAAAACAGATGCTCGATATCGACTTCATATTGTCCCAGTCCCACGCAGATGGCGGCGGCGCGGGTGGCGGCCGTGCGCGCCGTGTCATTGAGTTTGGCGATCAGGGTTTTCAGATTAGTGCTCATGCAGCGGCTCCCTTGCGGTTGATCGAATAGCGCAGCGACGATGGCTGCAGCACGGCGTCGAAATTGACCGTCTCGCCTCCAGCCTTCACGGCCAGGGTGCCGCTGATGACGAAGCCGACCCGGTTGATGGCGCCCGCTTCGCGTTCCAGGCGGGCGCGCACATTGCGCAATCGCGGTTCGTGGCGTTCGATGGCGGCCTTCAGCGCGGCGCAGATGCGGGCGCGGTCATCGCTGCTGGACAAGCACATGCCGGCGAAATCGATCAGACCATAATTGACGATGGAGGCCGCGCATTCCGGATAGGCGTCGAGCGCGTCAGGCGGCAGGGCCACGCGCGTGTTGAGCAGTTCTTCCAGGTCGCGCGCCACCGCATCCTTGAATTGTTCCAGCGACAGGCGCACCGCCACGCCTCCCGCCGCCGCACCGCCGTCGCCCATCAGGCGGTCGAACAGGCCAGGTACATAACTGTCCATGCGCTCTCCTGAAATGTCGGCGCGGCGCGCGGGCGAAGGTAGCCGCCGCGCGCCGCGCACCATGGATCAAGCCACGCGATTCGCGGCCAGGTCCCAGCCGCCCGAGGTATTGCCGCCGGCGCCGCCCGTCACTTTCTGCTGCGTGTATTTCCACTTCACTTTCGAGAACTTGAAGCCGACGTGCTCACCGAGGATGTCCCCCTCTTCCACGTTCGGCGTGACAGCGCCGATCAAGACATTTTCGATTTCGATTTCAAAGTACTTGACGCGCTCGCCCTGGCCGTCGGCGCGCATGAATTCGAAGCGCGCCTTGGGGATCGTCTTGCCGGCCGAGCAGGTCTGCAGCAGCACCGGCGAGGCCAGGTCGGCCAGCTTGGAGATGACGATGTCCTTGTGCTCGCAGCGTTCGGCCGTGTGGCCGCCGCCCGTCGACGCGGTGGCGGACTTCGGCTGTTCGACGCTCCAGCTGACCGATTTGCACTCGATCCAGTCCTTGTGCTTGTCATCGGTGGACTCGCCCTTGATGCCGTCTATCTGCAGATATACATCGATTGCCATGGTGTGCTCCTGTGGTTGAAAGATGGGTGAATCAGGAATTGGTCGACTTCGGCAACTCCGCGACCAGTCGGAGCGAAACGGATAATTCATCGAGCTGGAAGTGCGGCCGCAGGAACGACACGGCGCGGTACACGCCGGGCCGGCCCGGCACTTCGTGCACCTGCACGGACGCCTCGCGCAGCGGGAACTGCGCCTTCTGTTCCTGGCTGGCGTTATCGTCGAGCAGCACGTACTGCATCAGCCAGCGGTTCAAAAAATCTTCCACGTTGGAGGCGGCGGCAAAGCTGCCGATCTTGTCGCGCATCATGGCCTTCATGTAGTGGGCGATGCGCGAGACGGCGAAGATGTACTGCAGCTGCGACGACAGCACCGCGTTCGCATTGGCCGCGTCGCTGTTGTACTTGCGGCTTTTCTGCGCCGACTGTGCGCCGAAAAACGCCGCATACGCCGTGTTCTTGCAGTGCACCAGCGAGATGAAGCCCAGGTCCGACAACTCCTTTTCGCGGCGGTCGGTGATCGCCACTTCGGCCGGGCATTTCAGGGCCACGTCGCCCTCGTCCGTCTTGAAGGTGTGGGTCGGCAGGTCATCCACCAGGCCGCCGCCCTCCACGCCGCGGATGGCGGCGCACCAGCCGTAGTCGGCAAAGGCGCTTGTCAGCTTACAGCCGAACGCATACGCGGCGTTACACCACAGGTATTTGTGATGGTCGCTGCCGTCGACTTCCTCGACAAAATTAAAACCTTCGACCGTGGTGCCATCGACGGGATTGAAGGGCAGCCGGCCCAGGAAGCGGGGCAAGGTCAGGCCGACGTAGCGCGCGTCTTCCGATTCGCGGAAGGCTTTCCATTTCGCGTATTCGATGGTGTCGAACACCTTGGCCAGGTCGCGCGGCTTGCCCAGGTCACCGTAGCTTTCCAGGCCAAACAGTTCCGGCGCGGCCGAGGCGATGAACGGCGCATGCGCGGCGGCCGCGACGTGCGACATCTGCTCGACGAAATAGATGTCTTCCGGCTGGCGCGAAATGGCGAAGTCGCCCAGCAGCGCGGCGAATGGCGCACCGCCGAAGGTACCGAATTCCTCTTCATACACCTTCTTGAACATGCTGCTCTGGTCGAACTCCAGCGCGGCCTGGAAATCCTTCACCAGTTCGCGCTTGGTGGCGTTGAACATGCGGATCTGCAAACGCGTGCCCGTATCGGAATTGCCGACCAGGTAGCGCAGTCCCGTCCAGCTTTGTTCGAGCTGCTGGAACGGCGCCGCGTGCATGATTTCGCTGAGCTGGGCCGAGATCAGGCGGTCGATCTCCGCCACGCGCCCGTCCAGCGTCACCGACAGGCTGCTGGACATCAGCACCGTGCCATCGAGCACCTGCGCCACCAGCTCGGAGATCAGGTCACGCGCGCGCGCATGTTCGGCGCCGGACTTGGCGACGCGGCTTTGCTCGACGATCTGGTCCAGCAAGTCGGTGGCGGCCGGCGCATTGGCGGCCGATACTGCAAGGGCTTCTGCCTGGGCGCTCATCTCAATCCTCCTGCGCTGGGAACTGCGGTTTCAGGGCGGCCAGGCTGTCCGTGTTGTTCAGCACTTCCGTCAGCAAGTCTTCCAGCTTGTCGTTGCCGGCCAGCTTGTTGCGCAGGTCGGCCAGCTTGGTGCGCGCTTCGAGCAGCTTGCGCAAGGGGTCGACCTGGCGCACCACCGATTCGGGGCGAAAGTCATCCATCGAGCGGAAATGCAGGTCGACGGCGAACGTGCCGCCCGCGTCGCTGAGGCGGTTCGGCACGGCGAAACGGGCCACCGGCTCCACGCCGGCCAGCACTTCATCGAAGTTGTCGCGGTCGATGGAAACGAACTTGCGGTCCTTCAGGCGTTTTTTCTCGCTGTCCGGATTACCGCCAAAGTCGCCCAGCACGCCGACCACGAAGGGCAGCTCCTTGTTTTCAATCGCGTCGCCAATCTCGACGTCGTAGGTCATTTGCACGCGCGGCGCGCGGATCTTCTGCAGGCGTTTTTGCACGCTATCGGACTTGGGCATGTCGCTTCCTTTGCAAGGGGATGGTGGGGGTGCTCGCTTATTTCAGGCCGCTGAACGGGTCGGCCGTGCTGCCTGGCGCCGCCGCGCCCTTCGCCGCCGCCGAGCCGGAGCCGGATGTGGCTGCGCGCTTGCCGGCCGCCAGCGGACGTTTGGCCGGCGGCACCAGCACGTCTTCGCCGATGCTCGCGCGCAGCAGCTTGGCCAGGTCCTGCGCTTCCGAACGCAGCGAGCCATTCAGATTGTTTTGCCGCGACAGGTCGGCCAGTGCCTTTCCGGACAGGCGCAAGCCGCTGACGGCGACGATGCTGTTGGCCACCTTGTCGTCCGGGTCGCGCTCCAGCGCTTCGAGCGCATGGCCAATGGCATCGCCGTACTGGCCGCGGTCGAACTTCATCTGCGCCATTTGCAGCCACGGCGCCTTGTCAGCCGGGTAGCTAGCCCCGCCGCGCTGAAGCAGGGTCATGGCGCGTTCGTACTGGCCGGCGCGCGCGGCCGCATCGGCCTCGCTCATCACTTGCGCCAGGGTCGGCGCGGCAGGTTTTTGGGGCGCCGGCTGGTCTGGCGTGGCACAGGCGGCCAGCAGCAAGGCGCTGGCGAGGCAGGCAATACGGGGCAAGATGCTGACTGGCTTCATCGGGCACTCCTTCACGTGGAGGACGCTACCGCTGGGAACAATGGGCGGCGCCTTGGTGGAGACTATTATTGACCGGCAACTTTTTTGCCAAATTGAGATTAATCAGCAAAGAAGAAGTTCCACATCACAGCCGCGTACAGCGCCATGAATCCTGATCTGGCGCAGTAATTGTCTTGATCGCAGGCCGATCTTGCGCCAACGCAAGCGGGCCGCCAGTGCATGCGTTTAAATGACTGCAACACTGTTATTTCCACCCTTCAATTTACAAAGGTCGCCCATGCCACCTGACGCCCTGGTCCGCCCAGCCCGCGCCACCGCGCTACTGCTGATGGCCTTGCTGCTGGCCGGCTGTGCGGGCGGCGCCATCGGTACACTGGCCAACGCGGCGCTGCAAATGGCCGGCGTGGCCAAGCCGCCGCCGGAACTGCCCGACGCGCAAAAGCCGCCGCGCAATGTCAGCATCCGCCTGCATGCGGCGCAGCGTCTCAACACCGATGTCGACGGCCGGCCGCTGGCGCTGGTGGCGCGCATCTACAAGCTGCGCCAGAGCGCCGCCTTCGAACAGGCGCCGTACGACAGCTTCCTCGACACGCAGCGCGAAAAGGCCGCGCTGGGCGCCGACCTGATGGAAGTGAAGGAAGTGCTGCTGGTACCGGGCCAGCGCTACGAAGTACAGGAAAAAGTCAGCAAGGAAGCGTATTTCATCGGCGTCGTGGCCCTGTTCCGCGCGCCGGCCGCGCAGCACTGGCGCGCCACCTTTGCCGCCGCCGATGCGGAACGCGGCGGCATCACCGTCGGCCTGCACGCCTGCGCGCTCAGCATCAGCGGGGTAGCCGCGCTGTCGGCCCCGCGCTGCCAGTAACACGACCCGATACGCCACACATTCAAGGAGAACCGAGATGGGCATGGCAGCGAAAGTCTTGTGGGGAGAAGGCCTGTTCCTGCGGCCGCAGCATTTCCAGCGCCAGGATCAATATCACGAAGCGCGCCTGCATCACACGGCCAGCGCGCTGCATCCCTACCTGTGGGGCGTGGCGCACATGGCGTGGGACCTGGCGGCGCTGAAGACGGGCACCCTGCGCCTGCAAGCGCTGTCGGCGATCTTCCGCGACGGCGAAGTGTTCGAATCGCTGGGCGACGGCGCGCCCGGCAGCGATACCCTGCCCCCGCCCGTGGACCTGGAAGCGCTGCCGCCGGCCGTGCAGGAAGTGACATATTACGCGGCGCTGCCCATCCTCAACCGCGAAGGCATGAATTACACGGTGCAGGCAGCAACGGCAGGCACGCCGGCCAGCACCCGCTTTGCGCACGCGATGCGCGCCACGCCCGACCTGTTTACGGAGTCCGCCGTGGCCGACGTGGCCTACCTGAAGAAAACCGTGCGCCTGATTCCCGACAGCGAAGCGCGCGGCTCCTACGACTGCCTGCCGCTGATCGCCCTGCGGCGCACGGTGTCGGGCGGCTTCGAACCCGTGCCCTCGTTCATGGCGCCCAGCCTGGCGATCGCCGGCGCGCCGCGCCTGCAGGGCGTGCTGGAACACCTGCTCGACGCCTTGCAGGCGAAAGTGAGCGCGCTGCACGGCCACCACCGCGAACCGAGCCGCAACGTGATCGAGTTCCGCTCGGGCGACGTGTCCTCGTTCTGGCTGCTGCACACGGTCAGCACGGCCGCCGCCGCGCTGATGCACTATGTGCGCCATCCGGCCCTGCATCCGGAGCGCCTGTACGAGGCGCTGCTGGGCCTGGCGGGCGGCCTGCTCAGCTACTCCAAGCATTACACCCTGGCCAGTCTTCCCGCCTACGACCACGCGCAGCCGGGCGCCTGTTTCGACGCCATCGACGCGATCATCCGCGAACTGCTCGACACCGTCATCTCGTCGAAGTATTTTTCCATCGCCCTGCTCGAAGACAAGCCGTCGTACTACCTGGGCAAGCTCGATTCGGGCAAGATCGACCAGCACACCACCTTGTACCTGACGATTCGCGCCGCCATGCCCGCCATCGAACTGGTCGACGTGGTGCCGCTGCGCGTGAAAGTGGGCGCGCCCGACGACGTGGAAAAATGCGTGCTCACAGCCATGCCCGGCCTGAAGCTGTCGCATGCGCCGCAAGTGCCGGCCGCCATTCCCGTGCGCCCCGACACCTATTATTTTGCGATTGAAAACCGTGGCGTCCTGTATGAGCAGATGCTCAAGGCGCAGTCGATTTCCGTCTACGTGCCGGCCGGCATACGCGACCTGCAGCTGGAACTGATCGCGGTGACGGCATGAGCCAGCTCATCGAACGGCGCGCGGCACCCTCCCTGCTGGGACAACGCGGTTCCGCCCCCGGTGACACGGCCAGCCGGCATGCTGGCAGCGCCCTGCTGGACCTGATGCACGAAGGCTTTTATATGCTGTTCATGCTGAAGCACGGTTCGGCGCCTGGCGACGAGCAAAGCTTCATGGACCGCATCACGGCCTTCCTCGACGACTTCGAGCGCGAAGCGAAAAAAATCCGCGCCGATGGCGACGATATCGAGGCAGCCAAGTATGCGTTCTGTGCGGCCGTCGATGAAATCATCCTGGCCTCGCCTTTCGCCCTGCGCAAACAGTGGGAGCGGCGCCCGCTGCAGCTGCTGATCTTTGGCGACCAGCTGGCCGGCGAACACTTCTTCGACCGCCTCGACGCCCTGCGCGGCAAGGGCGCCATGCGCGTGCAGGCGCTGCAGGTCTTCCACATGTGTTTATTGCTGGGATTCCAGGGTAAATATGCGATCGACGGCGGCGAAAAACTCAGCTACCTGACAGCGCGCCTGGGCGACGAGATCGCCCACATCAAGGGCAAGAGCCGTGGCTTCGCGCCGCGCGCGGAACGCCCCGACCAGGTGGTCAACAAGCGCGGCAGCGACGTGCCGCTGTGGGCGCTGTCGAGCTTTTTCGCGCTGCTGGCCATCTGCGCCTACCTGGGCCTGAAAACGCATCTGACGCGCGGCACGCAAACGACCCTGGCCGCGTATGCGGACCTGGTCAAGCTGGCGCCACGGCCGGCCCACCTGACGATCACCTTACCGTAATTACTGCGCAATCCTGAACTCGATGCGCCGGTTTCGCGCCCGGCCATCGGCCGTGGCGTTGCTGGCCACGGGGCGGTCCGGTCCCTGGCCCGACACCAGCACCGAGTCGACCACGATACCCTTGCCGGCCAGGTAAGCGCGCACGGCTTCGGCGCGCGCCTGGCTCAGGGCCACGTTACTGGCGCGCAGGCCCGTGTCGTCCGTGTGGCCGATCACTTCCACCTTGCGTCCGCGCAGCTTGAGCATGACGGCCGCCATCTCGTCGAGGATGGCCAGGCCGGCCGAGGTGATGGTGGCCCTGCCGCTGTCGAATTCGATGATGCGTTTATCGAGCGCCGCATCGAGCAAGCCCTGCTCGGCCTCGGCCGCCCTGACCCGCAAGCCATTGTTGACGATGTAGGTGGGATTGAGGCTGATGGCGATGTCGCTGGCGATCTGCTGGCGCTGCGCCTCGTTCGCCACTTCGCCGCGCACGCTGACGTTGTTGCCGTCGACGGTGATCTGCCCCCGTGAAATGAGCTTCAGGTTCGGCGCGATCAGCTTGTGCACGTAGGCGTTCCAGTTGGCCGGCACGGCCACGTTGCCGATGGTGATCTGGTCGACCACGCGCTCGGCGCCATACAGTTCGCGCAGACGGGCCAGCACGGCCGCCTTGCCCGCCTCGTCGGCCAGGGTACCCGTGACGAGGATCTGGCCCGGCATCGGCGTCTGGGGTGCTTGCGCTTGCGCCTGGGCGTGGCAGGGAACGGCCGCGGCAAGCAGCAGGAAAATGGCATACGATTTCATCGCGGTCCTTCAGGCAAAGGTGTCGGCAAACATGGCGCAGGCCGAGCGCAGCGACAGCTGCTCCTGCTGCAGGCAGACGGAAAACTGGCGCAGCGCAGCGTCGTGTCCCAGCTGCTCCTCGACCCAGTCCAGCTGGTCGAACACGATCAGCCGTTCGCTGCCGGCCTGCGGGTCGATCAGCGCGCGCAAGCCATCCGGGTCGGCGCCGCAAAAACCGATCACCAGCACGGGCGCCTCGTCGAGGTGGGAAAAAAACAGCGCCAGTTCGAAATCGGCCAGACGCAGGAAGGGTGCAATCAAATGCAGCCAGAAGCTGGCCACCAGTTCGCGCTGCTGCGCGTCCTGCGGCAGCGGCAGCACCAGGCTTTTCTCCAGGCGCGGCAAGCCGCTCTGGCGTACAGGCCGCAGCAGCAGGCCCAGGCCCAGCAGCAGTTCGCGCACCGTCACGGGGAACGCGGGCGACGCCAGCATCGTTTGCAGGCCATGCACGGTCTGCGCCTGCAGGAAGTCAGCCAGCCGCTCCGCATGGCACGCTGCGGCCGGTTCGACTTCGACCAAGTTGCCGGCCAGCGCCAGCAGGGCCGGCCCCGGTTCGGCGCTGGCCACGATGCCTTGCGACAGCTGCTCCACCCGCTGCCACAGGGGCGCGAGCGCGAGCGGGCTGCAAGCGACAAAGGCCTCGGCGTCATCGACTTCGAGCGCGCCCATGGCCATGAAGGGAAAGCGCCGCAGCGACTGGTCGTTGCTCGCTTCCAGGCGCCCGGCGATGGCGCGCCGGCTGCGCGTGCCGACGAAGGCAAAACGCAGCGGCGGCAAGGCGTCGTAATTGAGCTTCCAGCGCGGTTCCACCGTCAGCGCGGTCATGACCTGCGCCAGCCAGTCGTCGAGCAGCTGCACCAGCGCGTGATTGTCGCAAGCCTTGATGAAATCGCCGCGCGCGGGGATCTTGCCAAAGTAGCCGAGGCGCACCTGCTGCGCCGCGCGCATCATGGCGCCACCCCGGTCGCCGCAACTGCGGCCATGACTGGCACAGGAACGCCCGGCATGCCGACGATCGTCTCGGGCAGCTGCATGCCGCGAAAGCCCTGCTCCTGCACTGCGGTGGCAGATCCGGCGCCTGTCGTCTCGGCGCTGCTGGTGATCTTCAGGTCGACCGCCACGGCCACCTCGCCGCGCGTCCAGCGCAGTTCGAACACGCCACCATCCTTGCGCTTCTTGGCCGCCGCGTCGATCATGCGCTTCAAGCCGAATTGCCCCGGTTCGTTGAACAGTTCCACCGTGCGCCCGTCGAACGTGACGGCCGTGATGCGCGCGCCTTGCTGGCCCGCCGCGCCCTGCGGACCCGGATGCACCATATTCGTCCACTGCGCCGGGGTATTGCGGTAGCGCAGCTGCTGGCCGTCAATCTCCACCGTGTATTCCAGGGTGCCCGGCGCGGGCGACGGCTGGATCTGGAACACGGTTTGCGCCGCCGTCGAGGTGGCCGCCACGCCGCCAGCGCCCAGCGGCGCGATCCAGCCGGGGAAGCGCGCCACCACCTGCGGCGCCAAGCTGATGCCCATGTCGGCCCAGGTGCGCGGCGCCAGCACGTCGCCGCGCCGCACCACCAAGGGGCCCATGGATGTGGTGACGAATTTCGCCACCAGGCCTTCGGGGCCGAAGAACTGGCCGATCTCCAGGTTGCTCGCCTCGATGCGCGCCGTGGGCGCAAACGGATATTTGTTGGCCAGCGATTTCTGGAACGGTTCGTACACCTGCGCCGCCCAGGTCTTGTTGATATCGAGTTCGGCCGGCGTGACGATGACGGCAAAGGTCTGCATCAGCGGGCGCACGAGAATGGGGCGTATCGCCTGCTTCTGCGCGTCGCTCATCCCCGTGAGCACCTGCTCGTCGACCAGCTTCAGGGCATCGGCCAGCTCGGAGCCGCTGCCCTCCAGCGTCTGCTGCATGAACTGGCGCGCGCCAGGCCCCGCATCGCCCTGGTTCTTCAGCTGGTTCAAACGGCTGCGCAGTTTCGACAGCGCTTCCAGGTAGGCGCGCATCAGCGAGGCACTGTTGTCCCTGGCCGCCACCAGTTTGCCCACGCCGGCAAATTCGCGCCCCACGGGACCCATCGGTTTATCCAGGCGGGCCGGGTCGAGCTGCGCAGTGAGGCCGGGGTTGGCCGTCAGCTGCGACGGCGCGCGGCGCAGCACGGTTTCCTTGAACCAGGCGATGATGCCCCGCTCGGCCTTGCGCAACTGAGCGTTTTGCAGGGCCGGATTGTCCCACGAGGTTTCCTCGTAAATGGTCGTCAGCAGCTTGGCGATCGGCGACGACTGCGGATCGCCCAGGCGGTTCATCGCCTGCACGGCGCCGTCAAAACCTTTCAGGTCGGCGACGGCCACGCCCTGCACGAATTTTTGCCACTCGCGCGCGTAATCGGCCTTGTACATGGCCACCAGATTTTTCTCGATCTGCTCCGGACTGCCTTCCAGGGTCAGGTCGTCGGTGGAGGCACTTTTCAGCACCCAATCGGCGCTTTGCAGTTCGCGGTTGGCGGCGTCGCGAAACGCGCCCTCGACGAACTTTTCCCAGGCCTGGCGCGTAAAGGCGCCGGAGACGGTATAGCTGCCCGCCAGCAGGGTCTGATCCTGCTCGCCGACGATGCGCGCCACCGTCATGCCGGGAAAACGCGTCGAGGCGCGCGCCTTGACGTCGGCATACACGCGCTCGCGCGCCGGCATGCCGCGCACCACGCGGCGCAGGTTTTCGCGGGCCTGGTCGACCAGCGCCAACTTCTGTTCGATGCGCGGCCAGGACGGGTCGCCGATCTGCGCCAAGTAGAACGTCAGCAGCCGTTCGGCGCTGCGTATCATCTGCTCGCGCGGCATGGCGCCCCGGTTGCTCTCCAGCCAGCCGCGCCAGAAGCGCGTCAGCTGGTCGTTCAGGTGGCTGCTTTCCGCATGCGTCTTATCGGCCAGCATCAGATAGGTTTTCAGCGCGTTGTAGGCGTCTTCCACATTCGTCGCGCTGGCCGCCTGGTACTGCACGCTGCGCGGTGCGGAAGACACTGCGGGCGCGGCGGCCGGCGTCTGCGGCGTGCGCGCCGTGGGCTGCAGCTGGTCGGCGCTGGCGTTCATCTCGAACAGCAAGGCTTCCAGCGCGCCCGCCACGGGGGCCAGCATGACCTGGCGCGCGCCGGCAAAATACTCCTCGCGCAGCTTGCGTTCAAGTAACTCCCCCTGGTACAGGCCCAGGCGCAAGGACCACGGCCGTTGCGTGCGGTACGCGTCCAGCTGCTCGATGCGGTCCTGCAAGATCTCGAGCGCTTCCAGGCGCGACTGCAAGTCCAGGCGCCGCTCCTGCAACTTGACCACTTTATTTAAATCGGCCTCGACATTGGCCACCAGTTGCCGGTTGCCCAGGTAGGACCAGCTCCAGCCGCCCAGGCAGGCGCCCAGCGACACCGTGGCGGCGAAGAACACGGCATATTTGAAGCGCAGCTTGGCGCGGTTGGCATAGTTGGCCACCAGGTGCTTGTCGGCAAAAATCACCTTGCGGAACAGCTCCAACAGGAAATAGCCATGCTGGCGCGCGCCGGACGGCGCTGCGGCCGGAGCCGGCGCGAAGGCCAGGTCGAAGCGGCGCGCCACCTGCTGCGAGGACGCGCTGACGGGCTCGCCTTCCTGCAGCGCGCTGGTGAAATAAAAGCCGCGGAACACGGGCTGGAACTGGAACGGGTTTTCCTCGAACAGGGTGGCGATGAAGGCACGCAAGGCCGGCTTGATGGCAGCGAACTCGAGCGGAAAGGTGAATACGCCGGGCGCCATCGTCTTGCGTTGCCGGTGCGCCATGTTGGCCAGGCTCAGCTCCGTCAAGCCATCGTGCAATTCATCGAAGCTCTGGTCGAAAAACGCCAGCAAGTCGGCCGTGGGCAGCTTGCGCTGGTAGGGCATGGTGGCGCCCCAGACGCGCTCGCGCTCGCTGCGCTCGGCATCGGCGAAAAACTCCGTAAAGCCGGCGATCAGATCCGCCTTGGTAAACACGATGTACAGGGGCGCGAACACTTCCAGCCGTTCGATGACGTCCTGCACGCGCTTGCGCAGGCTGCGCGCCAGTTGCATGCCGACATCAGGATCGCCGCCCAGCTCGGCGATGCTGACGGCGATGAGGATGCCGTTGATGGGCGCCTTGCGCCGGTATTTTTTCAGCAGGTCGAGAAAGCCGAACCACTCGCCGCGGTGCTCGTCGACAACGGAGTAGCGCCCCGCCGTGTCGAGCACGATGCCGTCCGTCGTGAAAAACCAGTCGCAGTTGCGCGTGCCGCCCACGCCTTGCACGATCTTGCCGTCGGCGAAGGGGAACTGCAGGCCCGAATGCAGGATGGCGCTGCTCTTGCCGGCGGCAGGATTGCCGATGATCATGTACCACGGCAATTCGTACAGGGCGGCGGCGCCCGACTTGAGGCCCAGCTTGGATGTCTTGATGGTCTCGATGGCGGCCAGCATGCCCGAGCGCACGGCGCCGAGCTCGCCCTGCTGCGTGCTGCCGGCCGTGGAGGACGAGGCCGCCTGCGCGGCGGCGATCTCGGCCTCGTTGAGGATGACCTGGCCCAGCGCCTGGGCATCGCGCCGCGCACGGCGCCGGCGCCACAACCACAGGCCCAGCCAGGTGGCAAAAGCCAGCAGCAGCAAGACCAGCGCCCAGACCAGCGCCACTTCCAGCATCTCGGCACCCAGGTACAGGAACAGGGCCAGCGCCACGAAGCCGAGGATGGTCAGTTGGCGGCTGTCGGTGAGGAAATGCCAGAGTCGTCGCAGCATGATAAGCCCAGGGTGAGGTCGCAAAGCAAGGCGGATTCGGCCCATGCTGACAGCAATGCGGCGCGGCTTTGTTGACATACGACAAGTATCTGGCGCCAGCGCTCGGCAGGCACCGGCAGGTCATTGACGCTGCGCAATCAAGCTTGCAGCGGTGAAATTCGGGGCCGTATGCGGCGCTAGAATGGCTGGCGCGGCTTACTTGCCCGGCACGCGCGGTTGCGGCAATTCCGTGTGGCCAAAATCCATCATGGTCCAGCGTCCGCCCCAGCGCAGGCCCACCGATTCGGCCGTCACGCCATATAAACGGTAGCCGCGCATGGCCCAGGCATTTTTTTCAGAAATGATGAGCTTTCCTTCATGCATGAATGCGCAATCGGCCGCCAGGCCATACTGGTGATAGCTTTGAAACGCCTTCGCGTTCGTCACGTTCGGGCCGGCCGCCGCCAATTGATCCTGGCGCGCGGGGCTGCGATAGCCTTCCAGCAAGACCATGTCATAGCCATGCACGTCCTTCATGATCTTGAAGACCAGCAGCAGACGCTGCGCGAAATCGTGGTCGAGCAATTGCCAGTTGCGGCTGGCGCCGCCCAGCAGCGGGCGCAGCTGCGTTACTTCCGCCGTGGAAAACAGCAGCGGCGGCAGGGTTGGCGGCGGCACCAGCTGCTCGCCTTTCAGCAGGTCGCTGACCTGGTCGTTGATGACGTGTTGCTGGTCGGCATAGCCGCGCAGGGTGATGCGGTCGCTGGACAGCCAGGCCAGCAGCGGCGGCACGATGACCAGTACGCTGCCTGCCAGGCTCAGCCAGCGATGCCGCCACAGCAGTTGCCAGACGCGCGCCATGCCCGAGCCCGTGTGTTGCTGCACGCGCTGCCACTGCGCGCCGCCGCCCCGCTGCAACCCCTGTGCACGCCGCTGCATGCGCCAGCCCAGATTGACGAGCGTGTGCAGCACGATGGCGCGGCCGCCGGGAAACAGCAGCAGCCAGCAGGCAAAACAGGCAAGCAGAAAATACATCAGGACCAGGGCGACGAACATGGGGCGCTCCGTGACGGGAATCGGCGGGGCCGGGCAATCCATTGCTCGGCGGTATCGCTAGATCGTAGGCGTCCGCGGCCCGCATGAGCGCGGTTTACATCAAGGTCAGTTGAATTTGATCCACTGCGGAGGTGATATTTTGTCTTTACTGAAAACCGGGGATGGCCAGACGCGCGGTCCTGACCTGCTGAGCAAGGCCGGCGCGGCTGGTGCGCGCATCGAAGGCAAGGGCATCCTGTCGCAGCTCGAACACGGCGCCGCCGCGCCTGTGGCCATGCCAGCCCTGCGCTGGCGCGCCGGCTGGCGGCACGGAGCCGCTGGCGCGCTCTGCCTGGCGGTGCTGATCACGGCCGTGCTCGCCTACGACACGGACGCCCCGCCACTGCCGCCGGCGCCCGCCATTGCCATGGCGGCACCCGCAATACCAGCGCCAACGGTGCTGCAACAGGCGGCCTCCCCGCCGCAGGCCGCCACTATCGTCAATACGGCGGGACCGCCCTTGCCCGAGGTGGCAGCCTCGAGTGCGCCACGCAAGGTGCTAGCGCCCATGCGCCAGGCGGCCGCCCGTCCACAAGGCGCGAAGCCGGCTGCCGCGCCCGGCGACAGCGACGTCGCCTTGCTGACGGCGATGGTGGCCCATGCGCACCGGCAAGCAGGCACGGCGGTACCCGCACGCGACGTGGTGCTGCGCAAACAGGAAGAAGAAACGGCGGAACTGTTGCAGCGCTGTCAGCAGCTGGGCCTGATCGAAGGCATGCTGTGCCGTTCGCGCATCTGCTCGGGCCGCTGGGACAGCGATCCCGCCTGCCATTGAGTGCCCGGCAAACCTCAGGCGCGCTCGGACACTTCGATCAGGTTGCGGTCCGGGTCGCGCAGATACACGGAGCGGATGGGCCAGTTGGCGCCCGTGCGGGCCACCGGACCTTCCTCGATGGCAATCCCCAGCGCCCCGCCAAATGGGCGATGAACACGTCAAGCGGGACGGCGGCGATGAAGCACAGGTCCAGCGAACCGGGCGTGGGCAAATCCGCCTTGGGCAGGAATTCCTTGCCGGCCTCATGCAGATTGATTTTTTGCGCGCCAAACTTGAAGGCATGGCGGCCGACGCCAAACGTTTCCAGCCGCATGCCCAGCACGCGCGTATAGAAATCGATGCAGGCCGCCTTGTCGCGGGTGGTCAATACCAGGTGATCGAGGTGGCCTATCATGCGTGTCTCGGGTGAGTGGCCGCGTCCATGCGGCCCTGCAAAAAACCTTCCATCAGCGCCAGCAATGCCTGTGGCTGCTCCTGGTGCGGCGTATGGCCGCACTGCTCGACCATGGCGGGCATGGCGTTGAGCGCCTGCGCCACGATGGTGTCGACCTGGGCTGCGCTGCCGTACTGGTCCTCGCTGCCCTGCACCACCAGCGCCGGGCATTCGACGGAGGGCAGCAGATACTCGATGTTCCAGAACTGGAAGCCATAGCTGAGCCAGGTATCCGACCAGGCCTTGAAAATCGTTTCCGTCTTGTCGCCATGGTATTTCGCCAGCGCGCGCAGCTTGCCCGCGCCAAACGCCGCGTCCGCCTCGCGTATGCCATCGAGCGTGATGCCTTCGACAAACACGTGCGCCGCCTCGGTGATGATCCCGCGCAAGCGCGGCGGCTGCTGCGCCGCATAGATCAGGGCGATGCTGCCGCCATCGGAGTGGCCGACGAGAAAATGGTCCTGTCCCGGCAGCAGTGCCGCCAGCACTTGCGGCAGCTCGCACAGCGCATAGTCGTGCAGATAATGGAGCTGGCGGCGCGCCGCCAGCGGCGACGACTGCCCATAGCCGTGGCGGTCGTACAGCAAGCCGCGGCATCCCGTCGCCTGGCATAGCTGCGCGGGAAAATCTTTCCACATCGCACAGCAGCCGAGCCCCTCATGCAGGAATACCAGGCAGGGCTTGGCGGGGTCGCCTTCGATCAGTTCGTAATAGATATCGGTTTCGGCACTCAGGTTCAGTATCGGCATGGGCTAGGCTCGCAACGGGTTCCGTATCGGCAGGTCGGCTGGGCCTATTGTGCCATTGTCCTGCACGGCATGCGTGGCGCCCCCGTAAAAATAGCCTGCTGGAAAAGTTCTTGCCGCTTGCCTGCAAGGTGTTTGCGCCAGCACAAGCGAGCGCCGCTTTTCCAGCGGCCCAGCGCGCTTTCTACCCCTGTGTATGCCTAGAATGAATTACTCCAACAGCATGGAGCAGGCGGCTACCTTATCAGCCCGGACGTGACACTGGCCGTCACGGCAACACAGATAGGGCGTCTTGCCGCACAACGACAGGCGCGGTGTCCAAACTATCGATGAGGAGTACATCATGGAAATGAAAGTAGAAAATCACACGGGCAGCAACCTGGCCCCGGAAACCACCGACCTGCCGCTGGAGCAGGACGGCCAGGCCTCGCAAGACGCGGCCGCACAGGACCTGAACCTGAGCGCCGCCGCCTTCACCACCTACTACACGTGGACGGCCAACGGCGTGCATCCTTCGGTCAACTTCGCCAACGCCAACGTGAAGGCCAATTCGCGCGTATTGCTCAACATCAGCGAATATGGCGCCACTCCCCAGAACCGCTTCATCGGCTCAGCCCGCATGGCCGTGTACAACATCGCACCATATAACGGCGGCTTCCGTGCCTGGGTGGATATCTCGTGGGGCAGCCCGCTCAAGGTGCGTTTCGACGTGTTTGTGGATCCCTGATCCGGGAAACACGGCGCGTGCCGTTGATGCGCTGAAGCGGTGGCTAGCGTGAATGGGAAAACCATGCGCGCATGACAAAAAAGGCCACGTGTTGCCACGTGGCCTTTTGCTGCTGCTTGTTCTGGCTCCCCGACCTGGACTCGAACCAGGGACCTGCGGATTAACAGTCCGTCGCTCTACCAACTGAGCTATCAGGGAAAGGAGGCCGAATTATATACGTCAAAATTTCTCATGTCCAGTTGTTGCTGCATGGCCAGCAAAACTGGCAGCCAGGGAGCAAGCCTCGCCGGCTGGCTGCGCCCGTCTGCGCGGCGCCATGCAAGATAGTAGAATAGCCAGGCCTTGCCGACACGCAAGGCGTACAACGGCATGCCGGCAGCGGGGCGTCGACCACGCCCCCGAGCGGACATGCGCTTGCAAGGTTCGCCTTGCCCCTGGCTTACTGCTCTCACCCGACATGACAGAATCAAGCGCAACCCTGGTGGACAATCCCGGTAACGGCGACAGCTCGGCGGACATTGCCGCGCATATGGCGGCCGCCATCGTGGCACGCCAATTGCCGCCCGGCACGCGGCTGCGCGAAGAGGCGCTGTGCCGGTTGTACGGCGTCAGCCGCACCAAGATCCGCGCCGCCCTGCTCATCCTCTCCAAAGACAAACTGATCCGCATGGTGCCCGACAAGGGCGCCTTCGTCAGCCAGCCGACCGAAGCGGAGGCGCGCGACATCTTTGCCGCGCGGCGCATCATCGAAGCGGCCGTGGCGCGCGAATTCGTTGCGCGGGCCAAGCCTGCCGACTACAGGATGCTCGAGCGCCACCTGAAGGCGGAACGCCAGGCGCTGGCGCAAGCGACGCCGCTGCGCTCGCAACTGCTGGGCGATTTCCACGTCTTGCTGGCCGATATCGCCGGCAACGCCGTGCTGCGCGACATCGTGCGCGAACTGGTGGGCCGCAGCTCGCTCATCACCATGCTGTACCAGTCGGGCCATGATGCCGCCTGCTCGTGCAACGAGCACGGCCGCTTTCTCGAGGCGGCGCGCAGCGGCGACGCGGACCTGGCGGCGCGTCTGATGGTCGAACATCTGGCGCACGTGGAAGCGGCCCTGCGCTTCGACGGCAGCGCCGGCGAGGCCAAAAAAGACCTGGTGGCGGCGCTGCTGACGTAGGCTGCGCCATCAAAAAAGGCCGCCGGTGCGGATGCACGGGCGGCCTTGTCATTGCGGCGGCAAACCCGCTATTCGCCCAAGTAGATAAACTTGAACAGGAAGATGGCGGCGATGATGTAAGCCACCACGGACACCTGCTTGCACTTGCCCGTCAGCAGTTTCAATACGGCATAGGTGATGAAGCCGAAGGCGACGCCGCTGGCAACCGAATACGTAAATGGCATCATCAGCGCCGTGATAGCGGCCGGAATGCTTTCCGTGCTGTCATCCCAGTCGATGAAGGTTAGTTCGCGCAACATCAAACAAGCCACGTACAGCAGCGCGGGCGCCGTCGCGTACGGCGGCACCGTGTGCGCCAGCGGGGCGAAGAACAGGCTGCCCAGGAACAGCAGCGCGACAGCCACAGCCGTCAAGCCCGTGCGTCCGCCCGCTTGCACGCCGGCAGCGCTTTCCACGAAGGCCGTCGTGCTCGACGTGCCCAGGCAAGCGCCGGCGGCGATCGCCGTGCTGTCGGCCAGCAAGGCCTTGTTCATGCGCTCCATCTTGCCGTCTTTCAGCAAGCCCGCACGGTTGGCCACGCCCATCAGGGTGCCCGTCGCATCGAACAGTTCGACCAGGAAAAACACCAGCACCACGTTGACGATGCCGATCGACAGCGCGCCCATGATGTCGAGCTTGAACAAGGTCGGCTCGATGGCCGGTGGCGCCGAGACGATGCCGTTGAACTGGTTGCCGCCAAAGAAGAAACTGGCAATCGTGATGGCGAGAATGCCGATCAGGATCGCGCCCGGTACTTTCAGGCGGTCCAGCGCGACGATGATGAAGAAACCGAGGATGGCCAGGATGGGCGCCGCCTGGTGCAAGTCGCCCAGCGCGATGATGGTGGCCGGGTTCGACACCACCACGCCGGCGCTTTTCAGGGAAATGATGGCCAGGAACAAGCCGATACCCACGGTGATCGCCGTGCGCAGCGCGGGCGGGATGCTGTTGATGATCATCTCGCGTATCTTGAACAGGCTCACCAGGATGAACAGGCAGCCGGAAATGAAGACGGCGCCCAGCGCCACTTCCCAGCTCATGCCCATGCCCTTGACCACCGTGTACGAGAAATATGCGTTCAAGCCCATGCCCGGCGCCAGCGCGATCGGGTAGTTCGCGTACAGGCCCATGATCAGGGTGCCGATGGCGGCCGCCAGGCAGGTGGCGACAAAGACGGAGTCCTTCGGCATGCCCGCGTCGCCGAGGATGGACGGGTTGACGAAGATGATGTAGGCCATCGTCAGGAACGTGGTCAGGCCGGCCAGCAGCTCCGTGCGCACATTGGTCCCGTTGTCCTTCAGTTTGAAATAGCGTTCCAGGAACTGCATGATTAACCCCTTGTTTTGGTGAAACCGCGCGCCAGGTCTTGGCCAAGACGCATCTTTTTTTTCTTGCAATAACTAGTTACTTGGTCGCTGTGCCAGCCGGTTTGAAGGCCCACCAGCGGCTGCCCGCGAAATTCCAGACCAGCCCGATGCCCGTCGCCAGCACCTGCGCCAGCCAGTAATACCAGCCCAGCTGGTGTACCAGCAGCCACATCAGGCCCGTATTGATGCACCAGCCGATGCCCAGCAAGGTGAAGTACTTGGAAGCCGCCTCGCCATGGCCCTTGTCGCTTTTAAACGTGAAAAAGTAATTGAGAAGGTAGTTGACGACGGAACCGAGGATGTAGCCGATGCCGGACGCGGCGGCGGCGCTGATGCCGGCCCACTCCACGCCGCCCCACAGCACGCTGTATTGCACGGCTGTGCCGGAAGCGCCGACGGCGGCGAAACGTAGAAATTGGTGATGCAGGGAATGGGACATTGTCAATTTTCAAATAAGGCGAAGACACTCGCCAGGATCGGGCCAGAATAAAAAATGGCTACGATTGCTCGTAACCATTTTTCAGCCTGCATTTTACTGCAAGTTGCGCCCAACGTTCATATTCGCCGCCGTTTCAGCGTTCACTCTCTGCGCTGACGGCGCCGGCGCAGCCAGACAAACAGCGCGATCAGCAGCAGGATGCCCACGATGCCGCCCGGCAGCATGAACGGTTGCGCCCGCGCCAGCACGGGTTTCTCGCCGCCGCTGCGCGCCTGCGCCACGTAGGCCGGCGTGACGGACACGTCCGGGTTGCCGTACTGCTTCAGCACGTAATTGGCGATCGACGCGATCTGCTCGTCCGTCAACGGCTGCACGTACGAGCGCTGGTCGAAACGGGGCATGAACGCTTCGTGCTCTTCCCCTTCGATCTTGCGCTCGACGCCAAACAAGATGGCCGACACCAGGTTGGCCGGGGTGTTACCGCCCGTCGCCGTGTTGTTGAACAGGGCCGGATAGCTTTGTCCCGTGCTGCCGGCGCCGCTGGCCGAGTGGCAGCTGGCGCAGTAGCCGGAAAACAGCACGGCGCCGCTGTTGAGCGAATGGTGCTCGGTGGAACTGGCCATGCCGCGCAGCAGCGGTTCTTCGCTGGCGGCGCTGCCATGGCTGAAGGCAGCCTTGGTCTGGCCCGTTGCGCGCACGGGCGGCACCGTGCGCAGCCACGCGACGATGGCGGCCACGTCGTCGTCACGCAAAAATTGCAGGCTGTTCTGGATGGCTTCGGCCATGCCGCCGGCCGCCTGCCCCTTGCCTTCCACATGGCCCGTCTTCAGGTAGGCCGTGAGTTCCGCATCCGTCCACGCGCCGATGCCGCTGACCTTGTCCGACGTGATGTTGGGCGCATGCCAGGAACCGAGCGAGGCGCCGGCCAGGGTCTGGCTGCCGATTTCCGCCATCAGCGCATTGCGTGGCGTGTGGCAGGCGCTGCAGTGCGCCAGGCCTTCGGCCAGGTAGGCGCCGCGGTTGATCTGCGCGCTCTTCGTTGCGTCCGGCACGAAGCGCTTATTGTCGAGGAACAAGGTATTCCAGCCCAGCATCGACAGGCGCACATTGAACGGGAATGGCAGGGCCGTCTGGCGCGCCGGCTCGTCGACAGGCTTGACGGCCTGCATGAAGTAGTAATACAGGTCGCCCACGTCCGCATCCGTCAGTTGCGCATAGCTGGTGTAGGGCATGGCCGGATACAGGTGGCTGCCATCGGCGCGCACGCCTTCGCGCAGGGCGCGCGCAAAGTCGGCTTCCGTGTAGTGGCCGATCCCGCCTTTTTTCGATGGCGTGATATTCGTTGCGTAGATCGTGCCCAGCGGCGAATCGATGGCGTAGCCGCCCGCATACGGCTTGCCGCCCGCTGCCGTATGGCAGGCCATGCAGTCGGCGGCGATGGCCAGGTAGCGGCCCCGTTCGAGGCGCGCATCGGGCTTGGCGGGCGCGGGCGTGGCCGGACGGTCCGGCGTCAGCGTGACGGGCGGCACCGGTGGTGCAGCGTGCGCGGCCAGCGGCAAGCCGGCCGCCAGGGTCAGGCTCAGCAATAAACGGCGCATCATGCGGCCTCCCTTGCCAGGGTGCGGGCGATGTCGTCGGCAGCGCGCAAACCGAGCGCGGCCATGCTGAGGGTGGTGTTCACGACGCTGGCCGACGGCATGGCGCCGCCGCCCGGCAGCCACAGGTTGGCGTGATCGTGGGCGCGGCAATTGCCGTCGACCACGGAGTCAAGACGATTCGAACCCATGATGACGCCGCCCATGATGTGGTTATTCGCGTTCAGGCTGTCGGTGATATGGAATTCCACGGCGCCGAACAGCTTGCCGATGTGCTTGAGCTGCGCATGCGCGGCCTTCGCGCCATCGCGCACGTAGTCGCCCACGTCATAGTAAATATCGGGGCAGGCCAGGCCCAGCGGATCCTTGCGCGTCTTGCTCAGGGTCAGGCGGTTGTGCGCCTCGGGCAGCGGTTCCAGACTGATCGACAAGTCCACGCCAAACGCGGCGCGGCGGCGGATCTCGTCGTCGAGGTCCTTGCCCACCAGGCCCAACTTCAACGACTGCTGGGTAGCAGGTCCGACACGCGTGATGTTATTGAGGATCATCTTGTTGGCCGAATACTGCGCACGGAAGGCGCCGTCGCGCGGGCCCACCAGGCAGCTGCTTTGCGCGGGGCCACGGCCCGTCCAGATCGGTTCATTGGCAAGGAAGGTACAGTGGAAACCCGAGTGGTCCATCATGTTGCGGCCCACCTGGTCGGAACTGTTGGCGATGCCGTTCGGATTGTTCTTGTTGGCCGCCAGCAATAGCAAACGCGGCGTTTCGATGCCGTTGCAGGCAATCACGAAAGCCTTGCCCGTCGCCATATGCGACTGTTTTTTCGCGTCATACCAGTGCACGGCCGTCACTCTGTTGTTGTGGTCCGTGTCGATGCGGTAGACGACGGCCTCGGCCAGCACGCCCGCGCCCTTCAGCTCGGCCCGCTCCACGTGGTGGATGCCGTTGTACATGGCGCCGATGGGGCAGATCGGCTGGCAATTGTTGTTGCCGCAGCAGGTGGGACGGCCCTGCCATGGGCGCGTCGAACGGCCTTGCGGAATCGGCACGGAACGGTAGCCGTGCGGGTTGACCACTTCGGCGAAGCGCTTGTCGCCATAGCCCCAGGGCACCATGTCCATCGGGTACGGTGCGCTGCGCTCGCTCGGCGATTGCAGGGCCGGATCGTTGGGGCCGGCCACGCCCATTTCCTGCTCGGCGCGGCAATAGTACGGTTCCAGTTCATCGTAGGAAATGGCCCAGTCGCGCCCTACCCCGTAATCGCTTTTCATCCGCATGTCGGACGGCAGATGGCGCCAGCACGACGCGGCCCAGTGCCAGGTCGTGCCGCCCACCGTGCGCAGATAGCCCTGCTGGAAACTGCTGCCGTTGGGACCGGATACTTCCACATAGTTATTCTTCGGGAAATACAGCGGTGCGGGCGCGTTTTCCGCTTGCGGATACAGGCCCTGGAAGTCGGAACCGACGCGGTTTTCGAAGGGCATGTTGCGCCAGTTTTCCACGGCTTGACCACGCTCGATGCGCAGGCCCGCTTCCAGCATGATCACGGAGTGACCTTGCGCGGCCAGCTGGTCGGCCATCATGGCGCCGACGACGCCCGTGCCGACGATGACGACATCGGCGACGACGTCGCCATTGCTCTTGAATTGGGGTGATTTCATTTTGCTTGCTTGCCTTTCGGTTCAGGGGTGCCGGTGGTGGCCGGCGCGGGCACGGGTTTCGGTTCCACGGGTGCGGAAACGCGCACGGCCGGCGGCGCCTTCAGCCACCACAGGGGACCGTAATTGCAGTAAGTCGGCACGACCTGGCCATCGGCCACCGTGCGGTACATCAAGGCCTCGGCGTAGGCGACGACGATGGATTTCGTACCCTGCGCCGCGTTGCCGGCGACGGTGCCCGTGTACCAGGCGGCGACGATGGCCAGCGCCAGCTCGCGCAGCCCCGCATCGGCGGCGGTGGCGGCCGCCAGCAAGGTCTTCGCTTCCTGGCCCGTGACGAGCAGCGCGCCCAGCTGCGGCAAGCGCTCGGCGAAGCCGGGCACGTTGCTGCGCATGGCTTGCTCGATGCGCGCCGCCGTCGCGGCGGACAGATCGCGGTGGCCCGTGATCGTTTGCGACAAGGTGTAGAACAGCATGGTGGCAGGGGCCAGGCCCGTCGCCGGCGCGCTGGCCGGGGCCTGCATGGCGGCGGACAGGGGATTGCTCCAGAAACCGGCCTGCGCCAGCAAGGCGGCCAGGCCGATCAGGGCGTGGCGGCGGCTGATGCGGGGAAGGAATGAAACGGATGTTGCAGATGGTTCAGTGTCTGGATGGTTCATGAGACTCCCGCAAGACTTGTTGTTTTATTGACTTCGATGATTGCGCCAAATTGCATTTGCGCATAGATGGAACCGGTTCCATATTATCCTACAGAAGTAAATTGTCTGCCAATGTAGTATTACTAATGGGAATTTGGCTCGGGCAATTCCTGTTTTTCACGCAGGCAAAACGCCAGCCCCGGCTGGCCGCCCAGGCGGTAATGGAAGTCCAGCACGCTGCCGCCAGCCAACGAGGGCTTGTCCGGCAAAGGCAATGGCAGGTTCAGGCTGCACTCGTGGTCGCCCAGGACGATGTCGCCATACACGCGGATGCGCGTGAGCAAACGCGGCGCCTGCTCCAGCACGTCAGGCAGGCGGATGCTGGCGGCGGGCAGCGTGTCGCCCCGCTCCCCCTGCCAGGCGCGCATGGCGTCCGCATCGAGCGCAAACACGCGGCCCCAGTCCGTGCACGGCTCGCCGGGGCTGCGCCGGTCCAGGCCCAGGTGCACGGTGACGGCCGCCGGCAGCAGCGCCGCCGCAGGCGCTTGCGCGTGCAGGTTGCGCAGGATGGCCACCTGCGGCTCCTTGCCCAGCGCCGTATTCATGGTTTCGCTGACGATCACGTCCGGCATGGCGCCCGCAGGAATGCGGTAGGCTGCCGCGTCGGCGCAAAGGTATTCGGCGACGTGGCTATCCAGGCCCAGGGCGGCGATCAGTTCGCGCGCATAGTCCAGGGTCTCAACATGCACGTCGAGGATGGCAAACTGCACCTCGCTCGCGTCCAGCACGGCCATCACCGGCAGGGCCAGCAAGGCGAACGGACCGCAGCCCGCATACAGCACGCGCACGGGCCGGCCTCCGTTCACGTCCAGCCGCTCGCGCACGGCCTGCGCCAGGCCTTGGATGAAGGCGGCGCTGCGGTAGGGCTCGCGCGCGCACAGGCCCGCCTGCACGGGCGAGATGGCCCAGCCGCTGGGGAGAAAACTTTCGCCGTCGCGCAAGCCGTCCTGCCGGTCCATGGGCAGGCGCGAATGGCGCTCGACGAGCTGGCGCAGCTGCACCGTTTCGCCGACCAGGCTGGCCAGGGTACGCTGAGGATCGCACAGCGCGGCCGCCATGGCGGCCAGTTCCGCGCGCGCCGAAGTCACGCGCAACTCCACAGGCAAGGCAGGATAAAGACAGAATGCATAGCGGCTTCCTTGAAATGATTGCAAGTGCGCGGAAAAATTGGCAGCATAGCAAATAAATAAACGCCTGCGCATTTGGCCCCATCGCCCCCATCGCCACCACCTACCGGAGCACCGATGCACGACTTGCCGCTTTCCGCCCCATACCAGTTGCGCGTCCAGCGCGACGACGACGATGGCTTTGCCGCCGCGCTGTACAGCTCCACGCGCGACGACTTGCGCCAGATGCCGGCCGATCCCGCCGTCATCGAGCAGCTGATCGCCATGCAGCAGCGCATGCAAAGCCACGGCTATCGTCAGGCGTATCCGCAGGCCATGTACCTGGTGCTGCAGCACGGCGACACGCCCATCGGCCGCCTGGTGCTGGACCGCCATGATCAGGTGCTGCACCTGGTCGACATCGCCATCCTGCCCGCCGCGCAAGGCCAGGGCGCAGGCAGCGCCGTGCTGCGCGGCTTGCAGGCGCAAGCGGGCGCGCAGCAATGCCGGATCCACCTTGCCGTCAACAAAAGCAACACCGCCGCGCGCGCGCTGTACCAGCGGCTGGGCTTCCGGTTGCGCGGGGAAAACGAGGTGCAGGATCAACTGGAATGGAGCGCGCCATAGTGGCGGCGCCGACTCCACCCAGCACCTGGCTGCGGCTGCCGCTGTGCTTTGATGTGGCGCGCATGCAGCGCGACAGCGACCAGTTCGCCACGGACGAGTGGGTCCATCATTTCAATACGGGCGCCTACGACACGGGCTGGAGTTGCGTGCCGCTGCGCTCGCCGGGCGGAGCAGCCGGCGACATCATGCCCGTCGATGGCGCCGCCTATGCCGGCACACCGCAACTGGCGCGCTGCCCCTGCCTGCGCGAGGTGCTCGGAAGCTTCGCCTGCGAGATCCGCGCCGCGCGCCTGATGGCTTTGGCGCCAGGCGCCGCCATCCGCGCGCACCGCGACGCCGGCACGTCGCTGGCCGATGGCTTGATCCGCATCCACATTCCCATCCACACTACGCCCCAAGTGCTGTTCAGCATCGACGGCGAGAACGTGCACTTCGCGGCCGGCCATGCCTGGTACATGGACGCCAGCTGCCTGCATGCGGTGCGCAACGATGGCGCCGCGCCGCGCATCCACCTCGTGCTCGACTGCATCACCAATGCCTGGCTCGAAACGCTGTTCGCCTCGGCCGGCTTCGCGCCGAAAGCAGCCAACAAATATGGCGACCCCAGCATCAACGATGGCAATGTGCGGGCCGTCATCGCCCAACTGCGGCTGTCGCCCTCGCCCGCCAGCCTGGCGCTGGCCAGCGAATTGGCAGCATTAGCCGGCGGCGTTGGGAACGCGCCATGAGCGCCCGGCATGGCCTGACCCAGCAGGAAGGCTTGCTGGCCAGAGGCACTGTTGTTCCCTGGCATGCGGGCATGGACATGCGCCGCTGGTATCCACTCTTTGCACAGCACGATGCGCAAACGGACGAGGTGTCCCTCTGCTGGCGCGACCTGGGCCGGCAGCCGTTCAGCGAACCATTCTTTATCAACACCCTGGCACGCCAGCCGCATGAGGAGCGCCGCGTCTGCCACACGCCGCTGGCGGCGCTCGCCACGCTTGGCGATTGCCTGACGCCCGACGCCTTCATCTTCCACGTCTCGCGCTGTGGTTCGACCCTGCTGACGCAATTGCTGGCGACCTTGCCGCAATGCGTGGTGCTATCTGAGCCAACCGTGATCGACTCGCTGCTGCGTCTGCATCACGATGGCATGGCGGGCAGCGACGGCATCGCCCTGCTGCGCCAGGCCATCCTGGCACTGGGCCAGCGCCGCACGGGCGAAGAGACACATTTCTTCATCAAGTTCGATTGCTGGCACATCCACAACCTGGCCTTGCTGCGCCAGGCATTTCCCGATACGCCCTGCCTGTTCCTGTACCGCGAACCGCAAGCCGTGCTGGCCTCGCACCAGCGCCAGCGAGGGCCGCAGATGATCCCCGGCATGCTGCACCCGGCCCTGCTGCCGCTACCCGCACACCAGCTAGCTCCGGGCGACCATGATGGCTATGCGGGTGTGGTGCTGTCCAGCCTGTTTGCGGCCGCTCAGCCGCCCGCCGCCGCGGGCCAACTGCAGCTCATTAACTACAATCAATTGCCTGGCATGGTATTGGACGACTTGCTGCCCCGCTTTCGCATCACCCCGACCGCCGGACAGCTGCAAGCGATGCGCAAACGTGGTGGCGTGCATGCAAAATATGGCACGGTGTTCCACGGCGACGCGCCGCCGCATGCGGCAGGCAGCCTGCCTGCCATGGCGGAGCAGATACAAGCAGGCTATCAGGCGCTGGAAGCGCTGCGCGTAGGAAATTGAAACTGCATCAGCAGTGCCATCAGCGCGCCGTAAAAGGCAAAAGTCCGGTGAAGGACCAGGCTTTTGTGTGGCGGCCGTTGCGCTGAGCGGCCGTGCCTCAGCCGGAAAGTCCCTTAGCCACGTTGCGCGCGACGGCGGCGTGCCATGAAACCCATCAGTCCCAGGCCGGCAGCCAGCATGGCATAGGTTGATGGTTCTGGCACGGCCGTGACCGATACGTTATCGAGTGCCGCACCCCACACGCTGTTTTTGTTATTACCTTGAAAGTACAAGGTGCTGTTGGCAGCGGTGGCAATAAAACTGAACCCTTCGTTTACCCAGCCCATGTTGGAAGGAGACCGGCCCGTGCTGTCAAACGTGAAGCTGTGCACGCCCGTGACGCCCACATCCACCAACTTGAGGCTGCCGCCACCTTCGGCATTTCCGGCCAGGCTGAAACTGACGTTGTACTGCTGTCCGATCACGGTGCCGAAGGATTGCGAAATACGTCCGCCCGAGCTGCCATTCAAATCCAGGCTGTAATTGCCCTCGGCGTGCTTCCAGTATTGGTTGATGATATCGACGCTGCCACTGTCCACGCTCCAGGCGCCCAGGTGTCCGCCGCTGTTTATCTGAGTGAACGGGCCGCTAAACGTGCTCGATTCGAAGCCGCCATTGCTCAACAAGTTAGCGTGCGCCAAAGGCGCAACCAGAATCAGTGCAGCCACACCAGCCAAAGCAGTCAACTTACGCATAATCCAATATCCCTTTTATTTTATTCAAGAAATTTATTTTTCTTGAAGTCATCAGCTTAAGGCTGACAACTTAAAAAATCAATAATATTCTTAATTTAATAATAAATAATCCGCCAAGATTCGCCGCTTTCGCATCGGGGATCTGGCGATCATGAAATTGAAAATGATGTGGATGACCAAATGATGTGCCACGCGCAAGGAGTAGCTCCTGAAACGCAAAAAGCCCAACCGAAAGGCTGGGCTTTTTGATGCTGCTGATGTTCTGGCTCCCCGACCTGGACTCGAACCAGGGACCTGCGGATTAACAGTCCGTCGCTCTACCAACTGAGCTATCAGGGAAAAGAGGCCGCATTCTATAGGGCAAATTTTCAGTTGTCCAGATTTACGCTGAAAAATTTACGCGCGGCGACACTCAGCCCGGATTTTCCCGGGGCTGATAGTCAAACACCAGCACCCGCCCCAGCCATGGCTTGAGCAGATCGACAAAGGCCAAGTGGGCAGGATGGGCCAGGTACACGTCGCGCGCGCTGGCGCCATCGAAGGTCAAGGTAAAGCAATCGGTAAAACCGTCATCGAGGCCTTCCGGGCTGACGTTCGGTCCCCATTCGAATTGCAGCACGCCGGGAATGCGGTGTTTAAGCTGGGAAAATTCATAGACCAGCTCGGCATGCTTGGCCGGTGTGATGTCCTCGAGAAAGTCACACAGGACGATATGGCGCAACGGAATTGAACAGGTCATGGTGGCAGCTCTCCTATGGGGTTACATTCAGGATAGCGCAAAACGAAAAAGCACACAGGCAGCGGCCCGCCACGCCACACATATTCTCTATATGCAACATGTTATTCGGATAATATCCCCCATGGACACCCCCCTACCCGCAGGCCACCATCGATATCCGCCCATGACTAAGCTACTGGCAGTGCTATTCATCACCCTGATGCCATTTTCCGCAAGCAAAGCGCAAGCGCTCGCCATCGATGCGCTGCTGACACCGGACATCGGCGGGATCAAGCAGTTTGTGGAAATCAAGACAGATAACTCAAAAAAACCTGTTCTGCTCTTTTTATCGGGCGGACCGGGAAGTTCAATGCTGAAGAATGCGGATGCCTTCACCGCCATCCTGAAAAACAGATTTACGCTGGTGCAGTGGGATCAGCGCGATGCGGGGAAAACCCTGACACTCAATCCGTCGCCAAGCCAGCCATCCGTCGCGCAGATGGAGCAGGACACCTACCAGGTCATCATGTTTCTGCGCAAAGAGCTCAAGCAGGAAAAAATATACTTGCTGGGCAGTTCCTGGGGCAATGTGCTGGGTTTTCATATCGTCGAACAGCATCCGGAACTGCTGCACGCGTATTTCGCCGTCAATCCCGTCATCAGTCAGCTGGCCAGCGAAAAGGCATTGCTGCTTAATTTGCAGACGCATTTCCGGGACGATGCCGTCGCCAGCCAAGAACTGGCGCAGGTACAGATCCCCTTTCAACGGGATGAAGACCTGTTTTACCTGCGCAAATGGCTTTTCCATAAAGAGGGGAAAACATTCGCCACCAGCGATGGCTTCAAGACCGGCTTTCTGCAATGGTCCAAAGCCTGGTCGCCCGTATGGAACGAAGTCATGCATATCGATTTGCCGAAGACCTTGAAGAAAGTCGACTGCCCGGTCTATTTCTTCGTTGGCAAGAACGACATCCAGACCTCCACCCGCATCACGCAAGACTATTTTGAGCAGCTGCAAGCGCCAAGGAAGGGGCTGTTTGTATTTGAACAGTCGGGACACCAGATACACCAGGACGAACCGGAAAAATTCCAGCGATCGATCATCGGGACCCTGCCCGCGCCAATCGCGGCGCGCTGAAATGCAGAAAGCCCAGCCGGTGAAGGCTGGGCTTTCTGCTGCTACGTGTTCTGGCTCCCCGACCTGGACTCGAACCAGGGACCTGCGGATTAACAGTCCGTCGCTCTACCAACTGAGCTATCAGGGAAAAGAGGCCGTATTATATAGGCCAAACTTGGCGCTGTCCAGATTTCCATAGGGAAAATCTTATCGTGGCCCAAGCTATACGCGGGCGCCGCAAAAACAAAAAAGGCCACGTTTTTCAACGTGGCCTTTCGAATTCTGGCTCCCCGACCTGGACTCGAACCAGGGACCTGCGGATTAACAGTCCGTCGCTCTACCAACTGAGCTATCAGGGAAAAGAGGCAATATTATATGTCGCTTGTTCCATATTTGCAAGACTGATACTGCATCGCCACAAACACGGCCATCGCCGACTTTCTACCGCCATCAGCGCCGCACTTGCATGCAGCGCCGAAGAAGCAAGATATTAAAGTACTTTGGCGATCGCGTCAATGACGATGTCGATATTGCGCGAATTCAATGCTGCCACGCAGATACGGCCCGTGTCGACGGCGTAGATCGATTGTTCGCGCAGCGACGCCACCTGCTCCTTGGTGAGACCCGAGTACGAAAACATGCCGATTTGCTGGCGCACGAATTCGAAGTCGTGGCCTGGCGCCTTGGCTTTCAGTTTTTCCACGAAGGCATTGCGCATTTCGCGGATGCGCACGCGCATGCCGGCCAGCTCCTCTTCCCACAACTGGCGCAGTTCCGGCGTGGCCAGGACGGTGGCAACCACCTTGCCGCCGTGTACTGGCGGGTTCGAGTAGTTGGTGCGCACGACACGCTTCAGCTGCGACAGCAGGCGTGCCGCTTCGTCGGCGCTCGAGGCGACGACGCTCAGGGCGCCCACGCGCTCGCCGTACAGCGAGAACGATTTCGAGAACGAGTTCGATACCAGCAGCGGGCCGCCCGCGTCGGCGAAGCGGCGCACCACGGCGCCGTCTTCGGCGATGCCGTTGGCGAAGCCTTGGTACGCCATGTCCAGGAACGGCACCAGGCCGCGCGAGGTCACCACGCTGATGATCTGATCCCACTGGGCCACGCTCAGGTCGGCGCCGGTCGGGTTGTGGCAGCAGGCGTGCAGCACGACGATGGAGCCGGCTGGCATGGCGTTCAGGCTGGCCAGCATGCCGTCGAAGTTCACGCCATGGGTGGCGGCATCGTAGTAAGTGTAGTTATTGACGACGAAACCGGCGTTTTCGAACAGAGCACGGTGGTTTTCCCAGCTCGGGTCGCTGATGTAGACTTGCGCGCCCGGCGCGAAGCGCTGCAGGAAGTCGGCACCGATCTTCAGTGCGCCCGTGCCGCCGATGGCTTGCACGGTGACGGCGCGGCGCTCTTGAATTACGGCGCTATCGGCGCCAAATACAAGTTCTTGCACAGCCTTGTCGTAGGCGGCGAGGCCTTCGATCGGCAGATAGGTGCGTGGCGCCGCCTGTTCGATCAGGATGGCTTCCGCCTTGCGTACGCAAGCTAACAGAGGCACTTTACCGTTGTCGTCATAATAGACGCCAACGCCCAGATTGATTTTGGCGGGATTCTGGTCCGCGTTAAATGCTTCGGTGATGCCCAGGATCGGGTCGCGTGGGGCCATCTCGATGGCGCTAAACAGACTGGCAGAAACAGTTGGGTTCGTCATGATAAGATTGGATTCGATTGGAAGCAGGTTCACAGCGGAGTTGTAGACAGCGCCCCAAAATACAACGCCAGGGCCGCCAGCAGAGCACTATTCTAACAAAGGTCTGATTCACATGCCCGAATTATCTACCGCCAGCGAGGCGGAAAGCGCAATTATCTCTTTCCCGGACTCCCCGTTCAAGCTGCACCAGCCCTTCCCTCCGGCCGGTGACCAGCCCACGGCAATCGACCAGTTGTCAGAGGGGATTGCCGACGGACTGGCCTTCCAGACCCTGCTGGGCGTGACCGGTTCGGGCAAGACCTACACCATGGCCAACGTCATCGCGCGCATGGGCCGGCCCGCCATCGTCTTCGCCCCGAACAAGACCCTGGCCGCGCAGCTGTACAGCGAGTTTCGCGACTTTTTCCCGCAAAACGCGGTTGAATACTTCGTCAGCTACTACGATTACTACCAGCCCGAAGCCTACGTGCCGCAGCGCGACCTGTTCATCGAAAAGGACTCGTCGATCAACGAGCATATCGAACAGATGCGCCTGTCGTGCACCAAGTCGCTGATGGAACGGCGCGACGTCATCATCGTCGCCACCGTCTCGGCCATCTACGGTATCGGTAACCCGAACGAATATCACCAGATGATCCTGACGTTGCGCGTCAAAGACAAGGTCGCCCAGCGCGACGTCATCGCGCGCCTGATCCAGATGCAGTACACGCGCAACGAAGTCGATTTCGGCCGCGGCACCTTCCGCGTACGCGGCGATACCATCGACATCTTCCCCGCCGAGCATGCGGAGCTGGCCGTGCGCCTGGAAATGTTCGACGACGAGATCGAATCGATCCAGCTGTTCGACCCGCTGACGGGCAGAGTACGGCAAAAGATCCCCCGCTTCACCGTGTATCCGGGCTCGCACTATGTGACGCCCCGCTCCACCGTGCTGCGCGCCGTGGAGACCATCAAGGACGAGCTGCGCGAGCGCCTCGAGTTCTTCCGCAAGGAGAACAAGCTGATCGAGGAACAGCGGCTCGAGCAGCGCACGCGCTTCGACCTGGAAATGATGGCGGAAATCGGTTTCACCAAGGGCATCGAGAACTACTCGCGCCACCTGTCCGGCGCGCTGCCGGGCGAGCCGCCGCCGACCCTGGTCGATTACCTGCCGCCCGACGCCATCATGTTCCTCGACGAGTCGCACGTGCTGACGGGCCAGCTGAGCGCCATGTACAACGGCGACCGTTCGCGCAAGACGAACCTCGTCGACTACGGCTTCCGCCTGCCGTCGGCGCTCGACAACCGCCCCTTGAAATTCGAGGAATTCGAACAGAAGATGCGCCAGACCGTGTTCGTCTCGGCCACGCCGGCGGAATACGAAAAGAACCATTCCGACCAGGTGGTCGAACAGGTCGTGCGCCCCACGGGCCTGGTCGACCCGCAAATCATCGTGCGTCCCGCCAGCAGCCAGGTGGACGACCTGATGTCGGAAATCGTCGAGCGCATCAAGAAGGACGAGCGCGTGCTGGTGACGACCCTGACCAAGCGCATGTCCGAGCAATTGACGGAATACCTGGGCGACCATGGCATCAAGGTGCGCTACCTGCACAGCGATATCGAGACGGTGGAGCGCGTGGAAATCCTGCGCGACCTGCGTCTGGGCACCTTCGACGTGCTGGTGGGGATCAATCTGCTGCGCGAGGGCCTGGACTTGCCGGAAGTGTCGCTGGTCGCCATCCTCGACGCGGATAAAGAGGGCTTCTTGCGCTCCGAGCGCAGCCTAATCCAGACCATCGGCCGCGCCGCGCGTAACCTGAACGGCACGGCGATTTTGTACGGCGACCGCATCACGGACTCCATGCGCCGCGCCATCGACGAGACGGAACGCCGCCGCGCCAAGCAGATCGCCTTCAATACGGCCAACAACATCATCCCGATCGGCGTGAAGAAATCGATCCGCGAAATGATCGATGGCGTCTACAGCCCGCAGGAAGCGCGCGAAACCCTGCAAGTGGCGCAGGAAGCAGCCAAGTTCGAATCGATGAGCGAGAAGCAGGTCAGCAAGGAAATCAAGCGCCTGGAAAAACTGATGGTCGACCACGCCAAGAACCTCGAGTTCGAAAAGGCGGCGCAAGTGCGCGACCAGCTGCATATCCTCAAGCAGCAGCTGTTCGGCGCACCGGGTACGGACAATGTGACATCGATACTGGGTAGGTCGGATTAGGCCCTGCGGGCCGTAATCCGACAACATCGTTGGCGCCGGTGGCGGTGTCGGATTACGCGGCCTTGCCGCTAATCCGACCTACTTGAAAAGCCTTGACCGCACCAGCGCCTGCAGGACCGCTGCCCATGGGCTTTGCCCTACTCCGGCAGCGAATAGTCGATGTCGTAGAAATGCTGGCCGTTTTCAATGCGGATGGCCAAGGTGCCGCTGATGCCCGTCAGCTGCCCCGTGCCGGAATGCGCCACGATGACGATGGACAGCTGCTGCTTGCCATCGGCCATGGTGCCCGCATGCTGCGCCACGAAGCTGCCTTCTCTGCCCTGCAGCACGCCCGTGATGGCTTCCATGGCGACATAGCCGGCCGCGCCCTTGGTGTCGGTGACGGCGCTGAGCATCTCCCCCTTGGCCGTGGCGACCAGGTCGCCGGCATAGACTTTGTCGAGCAGTACCTTGCCCAAGGCCGTGCGCCCCGCACGCTGCGGCGCCGCGGATGGCGTCATGGTGATGCTGAAACTTCCCGTGGCGTGCACTGGCATGCGATGATCTCCCTCTGCAGATGAAGCGGCGCCGGCCGGCGCCACCGATAGACAACATGCGGCCAGCACCAGGCCGGACAAGCTGTGTGATTTCATGATTCCCTTTCAATCGATGCGAGAGAACCATCCTAGTACCGCTCAGGAGACAAATATTGGATAAAGCCGACAGCACGCGCAATGTGCTCGCCGCGCGCGGCCAGGCGCCGAAGGGCATCGTCGACCCGCAGGCGGCGGCGCGGCGCATACGGCTGGCGACCTATCCACCGGCTGACCCGCTGGCGCCGTTCGTCGACTACTTCTGGGTGGTCGAATGGGACAGGCGGGGTTGCGCGCCGGAGACGCAGCGCGTGCTGCCCTACCCGAACGCCCACCTGGTTTTCGACCTTGGGCGCACGGCCATCCATGGCGTCGTGCGCGGCGCCTTTGACAGGCCGTTGACCGGTGCGGGCAAGGTGCTGGGCGTGCGTTTTGCGCCGGGCGGCCTGCGCCCGTTCATCACGCAGCCCCTGTCATCGTTCACCGATACGACCATCGCCGCCGATGCCCTGCTGGACATGCCGGCAGGGCAAGCCGAGGCGCTCGTGCTGCGGCAAGCCGGCGATGCGGCCATGGTGGCGCAGGCACAGGCGTTGCTGCTGGCCAGGCTGCCGCAGGTCGATGACGCGGCCCTGCTGGCCGCCAGGCTGACTGCCGCCGCGGCGGCCCACAACGGCCCGGCGAGCGTGGCGCAGCTGTGCGAAAAAATGGCCATCGGCGAACGCCGGCTGCAGCGCCTGTTCGCCAACTACGTGGGCGTGCCGCCGAAGTGGGTGATCCAGCGCTACCGCCTGCAGGAAGCGATCTGGCGCCTGGCGCAGCCCGATGCGCCCGACTTGGCCAGCCTGGCGCATGCACTGGGCTTTTTCGACCAGGCCCATTTCAGCCGCAGTTTTGCGGAACTGGTGGGCAGTACGCCGCTCGACTATCGCCGCTCGCAGTTGGCAACAGCCGCCTAGCCGGCCGCTTTCACGTCGTCGATATACGCGCGGATGATGCTGGCGAAATCCGCATCGGCCGTCAAGCCCAGCGCTTCGGCGCGTTGGGTATCCCAGGCGCCGGGCCAGCTCTTGACGATGCGCTCGACGGCCGGATCGGGCGCATAGCTGATGCGCTTTGTTACTTCGCTGCCGGCCACCTGTTCCAGTGCGGCGATCATCTCGCCCACGCTCACGCTCAAACCCGGCAAGTTCACCGTGCGGCTGGCACCGAACGCCTCGCCCGCCAGTTCGTGGCCGGCGATCAGGGACGCGATGGCGCCGCGCGGCGACAGCAGCCACAGACGCAAATCGGTGGCCACGGGGCACACGGCCGCCTCGCCATTCAACGGTTCGCGGATGATGCCGCTGGCGAACGACGACGCCGCCTTGTTCGGTTTACCGGGACGTACGCTGATGGTCGGCAGGCGCAGCACGCGGCCGTCGACGAAACCGCGGCGGCTGTAATCGTTGAGCAGCAATTCGCCGATGGCTTTTTGCGCGCCGTACGAAGACTGGGGATTGAGCGCCGTCGTATCCTGCACCACGTCCGGCAGCTTGCCGCCGTACACGGCCACGGAACTGGTAAACACGACCTTCGGCTTGTGCCCCAGTTCGCGGCAGATGTCGAGCAGCAGTCGCGAGGCGTCGAGGTTGATGCGCATGCCCAGCTCGAAATCGGCTTCCGCCTGGCCGCTGACGATGGCGGCCAGGTGGAAGATCGAGCTGGTCTGCGCATCGATGGTGGCGCGCATGAGAGCGCCGTCAGCGATGTCGCCCGTGACGACTGTCACGCGCGCATCGTTGAAGCCATGCGCGGCCACCACGTCGACCAGTACCAGCTCGCTGATCGTTTGCAACTGGCCGTGGCTGTCCGTCAGTTGGCCTTGCGCCAGCAACTGGCGCGCCAGGCGCTGTCCCAGGAATCCGGCGCCGCCGGTAATCAGTACTTTCATCTTCATGCTCCTTGTTTGTTGTTGTAAGCGGCAAGCCAGCCCAGGCCAGCTTCGGTGCGCCCGCGCGGACGGTATTCGCAGCCGATCCAGCCGTCGTAGCCCAGCTCGTCCAACAGCCTGAACAGATACGGGTAATTGACTTCGCCATCGTCCGGTTCATTGCGGGCCGGGACGCTGGCGATCTGCACGTGGCCGATGCCGTCGAAGTTGTTCTTGAACGTCATGGCGATATCGCCCTCGACGATCTGCGTGTGGTAAAAATCCATCTGCACCTTGACGTTGGCCGCGCCCGACTCCAGGCGCAGCGCATGGCCCTGAGCCTGCGTGACGAGGAAGTAGCCGGGCATATCGCGCCCGTTGATCGGTTCGATCAACAGCTCGATGCCATGCTCGCCCACGGCTTGGGCCGCGTACCGCAGGTTGGCCAGGTAGGTGGCGCGGTGCAGCTTGACGTCGGCGCCCACGGGCAGCAGGCCCGCCATCATGTGCACGCGCGGCGTGCCCAGCGCCAGCGCATACTCGATGGCGCGCGCCACGCCGGCGCGGAATTCTTCTTCGCGGCCCGGCAGCGAAGCGATGCCCCGCTCACCGGCCGCCCAGTCGCCCGGCGGCAGGTTGAACAGCACATTCTGCAAGCCGTGCTCGCGCAGCCAGCCCGCCACTTCCTGCGGCGCGTGGTCATACGGGAACAGGAATTCGACGCCTTTAAAACCCGCTTGCGCGGCGGCGGCAAAGCGCTGCGGGAAAGGGACTTCGTTGAACATCATGGTCAAATTGGCGGCAAAGCGGGGCATGCGGTATCTCCTTGGGAATCTTATATGTCGAGTTTGAACGTGTGCTTCAGGTCCGCGATCTGCGCTGCGTCGAGCGGGCGCGTGGGTACGTCGCGCAGCAGCAGGAACAGCTTGGCCGTCTCTTCCAGTTCCTCGGCCGCATACACGGCCGATTCCAGGCTCGTGCCCGAGACGACGGGACCGTGGTTAGCCAGCAGCACGGCCGAGTGCTTGCGCGCCATGGCGCCAATCGCGCCCGCCAGCGCCGGGTCACCAGGCCGGTGATACGGCACCAGCGGCAAGCGCCCCACCTTCATCACAAAATAGGGCGTGAGCGGTGGAATGCAGTCGTCATGGTTCAAGCCGCACATGCACGACACGGCCGCCGAATGGGTCGAGTGCAAGTGCACGATGGCGCCGGCGCTGCCCCGCTCTTCATACATGGCGCGGTGCAGGAACGCCTCTTTTGACGGCGGCGCGCCGCTGATCAGATTGCCGTCCCAATCAAGCTTGGACAGCTGCGCCGGATCGAGCCGTCCCAGGCTGGCGTTCGTGGGCGTGAGCAGCCAGCCGTCATCCAGGCGCACGCTCAGGTTGCCGCTGCTGCCGGCCGTCAAGCCCCGCTCGAACAGCGACTTGCCGAAGTCGACGATCAGCTCGCGCTGGCGCGATTCGGTGGCGCTCATGCCAGCACCTGCCAAGCCTTGCTGAAGAAATCGACCGTGCCGAAATTGCCGGACTTGAGCGCCAGCGCCAAGGGCGCCATGCCATCGTCGCCCGGCGCGGGCAAGGCTTGCGTCCACGGCACGCCAGGGTCGATTTCGGGACCGATGCGCAAGCCCGCCACGCCCAGCGCTTTCACCACGGCGCCCGAGGTTTCGCCGCCGGCGACGATCAGCTGGCCCACGCCGAGGCGCACGAGGCCTTGCGCGATGGAGGCCAAGGTTTCCTCGACGAGGGCGCCGGCACGCTCCACGCCCAGCTGCGCCTGCACGGCACGCACGGCGTCCGGCGTGGCCGTGGCATAGATCAGCACCGGACCTTGCGCCAGGTGCTCATCCGCCCATGCCAGCGCCTGCGCGACAACCGCATCGACCACCTCGCCGCCTGCGGCCAGCTGCAGCGGATCGACGTGGAACGCTGGCGCCAGTTCACGCAGGTGCGCCACCTGCTGCTGCGTGGCCACCGAGCAGCTGCCCGAGATCACGGCGCGCAAACCGGCCGGTGGCGGCAAGCGTCCCGCCTGACCCGCGGGCGATGGCGCCAGCTGGCCCCGCTGACGGAAATTCTGCGGCAGTCCCAAGGCGATGCCGGAGCCGCCCGTGATCAGTTTCAAATCCGCGCAGGCGGCGCCGATGGCTTCCAGGTCGCGGTTCGACACGGCATCGACGACGGCGAAATGGCAGCCCTGGCCGCGCAAGTCCGTGAAGCGTTGGGCGATGGCTACCGCGCCCTTTTCCACCACGGAGAAATCGGCCAGGCCTACCTTGGCTTGCACCTGCTGCTGCAGCACGCGCACCAGGTTCGAATCCGTCATCGGCGTCAGGGGATGCTCGCGCATGCCCGATTCGGCCAGCGGCACGTCGCCGACGAACAGGTTGCCCTTGTAGATGGTGCGGCCGTTGGCGGGGAATGCGGGACAGGCGATGGTGAAATCCGTATCGAGCGCCCGCATCAGCGCTTCGGCCACGGGGCCGATATTGCCGCGCGGCGTGGAGTCGAACGTGGAACAGTACTTGAAGTAGAACTGCTTGCATCCGGCTTGCTGCAGCCAGGCCAGCGCGGCCAGCGATTCGGCCACGGCCTCTTCCGGCGCATTCGTGCGCGACTTGAGGGCGATGACGACGGCGTCGACATCGGCTGGCGGCGGGCCTTGCGGCACGCCGATCAGCTGCACCGTGCGCATACCGGCCTTGACCAGCATGCCGGCCAGGTCGGTGCCACCCGTGAAGTCATCGGCGATACATCCCAGTAGTACGGTCATGATGGTTCCTCTTGATTCAGTAACGCTTGCACCGGCAAAGTAATTCCCGGGAAAGTCTTGATGACGGCCGAGTCGTCCTCGCCGCCAAAGCCGGCCGCCGATGCCTGCATGAACATCTGGTGCGCCGTGGCGGACAGCGGTAATGGAAACACGCTTTTCTTCGCGTAATCGAGCACGATGCCCAAATCCTTGACGAAGATATTCACGGCCGACAGCGGCGTGTAATCGCCCTTCAAAATGTGCGGCACGCGGTTCTGGAACATCCAGGAACTGCCGGCGCTGTTTGAAATGACTTCGTACAGAGCGTCCGGGTCGCAACCGGCGCGCAAGCCCAGCGCCATCGCTTCGGCGGCGGCGGCGATGTGCACGCCGGCCAGCAACTGGTTGATCATCTTGACTTTCGAGCCCTGCCCCGGCTGTTCGCCCAGGCGGTACAGCTTGGCGCAGATGGCGTCGAAAATGCCGGCGCAGGCGTCGAACGCATCGGGCGCGCCGGCCGCCATCACCGACATCTCGCCGGCAGCCGCCTTGGCCGCGCCGCCGGAAATGGGCGCATCGATGAAGCGCAGGCCCATGGCCGCCAGGCGCGCACCGAGGGCCTCGGCAAACTCGGGCGCCACGGTGGCACAGGCGATCACCACGCTGCCCGGCGCCAGACTGGCAGCCGCACCGTGTTCGCCAAACAGCACGGCTTCCGTCTGTTGCGCATTGACGACGACGATCAGCATCGCTTGCACCTGCGCCGCCAGCGCGGCCGGAGACTGCGCCGCATGGGCGCCCTGGCCGGCCAGCGCTTGCACGGTGTCGGCGCGCACGTCGCAGGCATGTACTTCAAAGCCGGCGCGCAGCAACGATTGCGCGATGCCCATGCCCATGGCCCCCAGGCCGATCACGCCAACTTTTTTCATTTCTACGTTCATCTGCTACTCCAGTTTTATTTGTTCACCAGCTTGGCCGGCACGCGCATGATGATGGCCGCGCCAATCACCAGGATGCCGGCCAGCAGGTAGATGGCGATGTCGGTCGACTGCGTCAGGTCCTTGATCGAGCCGATCATGTACGGCGCCGCAAAGCCGGCCAGGTTGCCCACCGAGTTGATGGCGGCGATGCCGGCGGCGGCCGAGACGCCGCCGAGGAAAGCCGTCGGCAGGCTCCAGAACATCGGCGAGGCAGCCAGGATGCCGCCGGCGGCGATCGTCAGGAAGAAGATGGCCCAGCCCGTGTTGTGGGCGCCGGCCAGCGCGCTGCAGACGATGGCGGCGGCACCGACGACCAGCGGGATGGCCATGTGCCAGCGGCGTTCGCGGTATTTGTCCGAGCTGCGGCCGAGCAGTATCATCGACGCCACGGCCACCGAGTACGGGATCGCCGTGAACAGGCCGATATTGAGCACGCCCGTCACGCCGGCCGCCTTGATCAGGCTGGGCAGCCAGAAGGTCAGCGAATACTGGCCCATCACGCAGCAGAAATAAATCAGGGCCATGACCCAGATGCGCGGGTCGGCGAACATGGCGCGGATCGACGGGTGCGATACCTTGCCCTGCGCTTCCGTGGCGATGCGCTGTTCGAGGATGACTTTTTCGTCTTCCGTCAGCCACTTCGCGGCGCGGATGCTGTTATCGAGGTAGCACAGCACTGCCACGCCCATCAGCGCGGCGGGAATCGCTTCGAGCACGAACATCCACTGCCAGCCCGCATAACCGTGCCAGCCGGCGAAGGTTTCCATGATCCAGCCCGACAGGGGGCCGCCGATCAGGCCCGCCACGGGAATGGCGGCCATGAAGGTGCACACCATGCGCGCGCGGCGCTCGGAAGGATACCAGTAGGTCAAATAAAGAATGATGCCGGGGAAGAAACCCGCTTCGGCGATGCCGAGCAGGAAGCGCATGACGTAGAACTGGTTCGGCGTCGTGACGAACATGAAGGCGCCCGAGATGACGGCCCACGTGATCATGATGCGGGCGATCCACACGCGCGCGCCGATCTTGTGCAGCATCACGTTGCTGGGCACTTCGAACAGGAAGTAGCCGAGGAAGAACACGCCCGCTCCCAGGCCGTATACGGTTTCGGAAAACTGCAGATCGGCCAGCATTTGCAGCTTGGCGAAGCCCACGTTCACACGGTCGAGGTAAGCGACGATGTAGCACAGCATGAGGAAGGGAATGATGCGCCAGGTCACCTTGCGGTAGACGGCGTCGTCGATGGTTTTCTGGCTCGCGGCGGCGCCGGCCGGCTGCCCGGGCAATGCTTGTGATACGTCCATGCTTGTCTCCTGATCGCTGGGGGATCGACCGTGCCCGGTTTTTATGGTCCACCGGAGGTGGCTGGCAACTTGTCTAAAATTTGTATGGATGTATATTATGTGTGTGTTTTGTGTGTGTCAAGCTGTATATTCCATATAATGGCAAGCAGGCAAGCCCCATGAGAACCGCTAGCACAAGGATGCACCGATGGACCGCACGTTCCGCTTTACCCTTCCCCCGCCGGAGCCCGCCGCGGGCAGTTTCACCACCGGCACCCTGGGTGCGCGGGTGGCGGCAAGGCTGCGCCAGCAAATCCACAACGATGGCCTGGCCGGCGGCACGCGTTTGCCGTCGGAGCAGGCGATGGCCAGCCACTTCGGCGTGAGCCGCACGGTGCTGCGCGAAGCCATCGCCCTGCTGCAGGCCGACGGCATCCTCGTTACGCGCAAGGGCAGCGGCACCTTCGTGTGCGCGCAGGATGGCGCGAAGACGGGCGAACGGGGCGACGCGCTGACGGAGCAGTCCGTGCAATCGCTGCTGAACCTGATCGAGGTGCGGCAAGGGCTGGAGGCGGAAATCGCCGCGCTGGCGGCCGTGCGGCGCACGCCGGGCCAGCTGGCCGACATCGAGCATGCGTTGCACCGGATCGAGGAAGCCGTGGCGGCCGGCGTCGACGGCGTGGAAGAAGACGTGCGCCTGCACCTGTCGATCGCTGAAGCGACGGGCAACCCCTATTGGCCGAAATTCGTTGCCATGTTTGCCGACCCGATCCGCTCGGCCGTGAAGGTGACGCGCGCGAATGAAGCGCGGCGCACGGACTTTTCCATCGAAGTGCGGCACGAACATGAAAAGATCGTCCAGGCGATCGCCGACGGCGACCCGCAACGGGCGCGCCAGGCGGCCATGGAACACATGCAGCATGCGGCCGAGCGCGTGCGCCTGGCCGACCGCGAATTCTGGCGCGGCGACGGCGGCGCGCTGGCGCGTACCTTGGGGCGCGATCCCATCATGCAAAAATAAGACCGTTCATCCCCTCCGCCCCTGCTTGCCTATGCTCGCGCTCATCATGTCGAACAGGGTGCGCGACGCGGGCGGCATCGCGTGCTGATGCCGGCTGATCAAGCCCAATGTCCGTTTCACGGCGGGATTGACGAGCGGTACGCCGACCACCATGCCTTGCCGCTCCGGCAGGATGGACAGCCCCGGCACCGCCGCCACGCCCAAGCCCGACTCCACCAGCGCCAAGATGCCTGACACGTGGTTGATCTCGCACGAGATCCACGGATGCTTTTCCACGCCCGCCAGCGCCGCATCGAGCACGCTGCGGTTGCCGCTCGACTTGGCCACCGAGATATAGCGTTCGTCGACGGTATCCTTCCAGCTCAGCTTCTTGCGCCTGGCCAGCCGGTGGTCGTGCCGCATCGCCAGCACGTAGGTCTCGACATAGATGGGCTGGAAAAGAATCTCCGGATTTTCCGCGCCTGTAAAACTGATGCCGAAATCCGCCTCGCCCGTCAGCACGAGGTTGAGCACGTCCTGCGCGCTTTCGTCATGCACGCGCACGCGGATTTTCGGAAACTGCGCGCTGAAGCGCTTGAGCACGTCCGGCAGGAAGTGCCACACGGCCGACGGCACGCAGGCGAACGTCACCGTCCCGGTGCGGTGCGCGGCCAGGTCGGCGACACCGAGCACGGCATCCTCGAGGCCATTAAGCGCATCGCGCACGTTCACCAGAAACACCTGTCCCACATTCGTCAGCTGCACGCGCCGGGTGGTGCGCTCGAACAGCTTGACGCCCAGCGCGTCCTCGAGTTTTTCAATGCGGCGGCTCAGTGCCGGCTGCGACAGGAACAGGTCGGCCGCGGCCTGGCGAAAGCTGTTGCGCTCCGCCACGGCCACGAAGGCCTGCAAATCATGAAGTTCGTAATTGATGCGCTGCATGCATGAATCCCCGGAAAAATTGCAATTATCAAATTATGCCATTTCAACGATGATGAGGCCTTAATGCTGAGCCTCGCCAAGAAGGCACCAAGAAGGCATCCCCCCCAAAAAAAATGGAGACACCATGCGACATTGTTCCACTTTCGCGCTGTTGTTCGCGGCCAGCGGCACCTGCCTGGCCCAGAGCGGCGCGGTTTTGTATGGCATCGCGGATGCCGGCATCCGCTATGGTAAAGGCTTGAACGCCGCCAATGCACCCACGCCCGGCGGCACCACGCCCGCCGTCAGCAGCGGCATCAACAACACGAGCCGCTGGGGCCTGCGCGGCCAGGAAGACCTCGGCGGCGGCTGGCAGGCGCTGTACCGCCTCGAGGGCGGCCTGAATCTGGACACGGGCAGCGCGGCCAAATCCGACAAGCTGTTCGACCGGCAAGCGTGGGTGGGCCTGAAGTCGCCGCTGGGCTCCGTGACCCTGGGGCGCCAGGCGACCTTGCTGGCCGACGCCATCGCACCGGTGGACCCGCTGGGCATCCGCTACGCCTCGTTCAATCCGAACGTGAACATCACGGGCTTGAGCAATACGGCTTTTGGCCGCCACTCGTTCGGCCAGCAATACGGCAGCAGCGGCTATGCCGACAACTTCTACCGGCTCGACAACATGGTGAAAACCAGCGCCAACCTCGGGCCGGTGGTGGCGCGCGCCGCCTATTCCTTTGGCGAGGTGGCGGGCGCCACGTCGCCATTGTCGACCTGGGGCGGCGCCCTGACGTACCAGCAGGCGGGGCTGGCCGTGTCCGGGGCGGTGATGCGCTTTCGCAATCGCGACAACCGCAGCCTCGACGCCGCCACCGTGGGCGCCGCCTACAAGGTGGACGCCTGGCAGTTCAAGGCCAACCTGGGCGTCAACCGCGCCGACGTGGGCGCCGGCAAGTCGGTCCGGCAGAGCGTGATATCGGCCGGCGTAAGCCGGCAAATGGCGCCGGACGTGCTGCTCACAACCGCCTACTACAAGGTACGGCGCAGCGCCACGGGCCATGTCGACGACGGCTTCCAGCGCGCTTTCGCCTATCTGGAAAAAACGCTCTCGCCGCGCTCCACCCTGTATCTCGAATCGGACTACACCACGTGGCAAGGCGATGCGGCCGGCGTCACGGGAACGCGGGCCAACGACCGCAAAGGCATGGGCTTGACGCTCGGCCTCATGCATAAATTTTAACGACAGGAGAAACAACCATGCTTCAACATACCCTCGTGCGGCGCTCCGCCCCCCTACTGGCCGGCTTCATGCTGCTGGCCGCCGGCGCGGCCCATGCCGCCGACATCCGCGTGGTCAGCTCGGGCGGTTTCGCCCAGGCCTACAAAAACCTCGCGCCCGCCTACGAGCGCGCCAGCGGCGACCACCTGGTCTCCGAATGGGGACCGTCGATGGGGACGACCAAGAATGCGATCCCGGCGCGCCTGGCGCGCGGCGAGCCGATCGACGTCGTCATCATGGTGGGTGACGCGCTCGACAAACTGATGCAGGAAGGCCGCCTGGTCCCCGGCAGCAAGGTGGTGCTGGCCAATTCACCGATTGCCTGCGCCGTGCGGCGCGGTGCGGCCAAGCCCGACATCAGCACCACCGAGGGCTTGCGCAGCGCTTTCCTGAAGGCGGACAAGGTCGCCTATTCGGACAGCGCCAGCGGCGTCTACATCGAGACGCAGCTGATGAACAAGTTGCAGATTTCGGAGCAGATGCAAGGCAAGGCCGCAAAAATTCCCGCCACCCCCGTCGGCGAAATCATCGCGCATGGCCAGGCCGATTTCGGCTGCCAGCAGCGCAGCGAGCTGCTGCCGGTCGATGGCATCGACATCGTCGGCCTGCTGCCGCCGGAAGTACAGAAGATGACGCAGTTTTCGGCGGCGCTGGTCCCGGGCGGCAAGGAACCGGAAGCCGGCCGCGCCTTGCTGCGCTTCCTCGCCGCCCCTGCCAACGCGGGCGCGATCGAAGCGACCGGACTGGAACCGGCGGCGGCGCCGGCGCCAACGCCAGCAATGCACTAGGCGTGCGTCACTCATCTTTCATCAATAGGTAAATCATGGACATTCCCTCCACCGCCGCACCCATCGCCAAGGCCGCAACGCCGCGCGCGCAAGTGCGTCCGCCCTCGCGCATCGCCACCGTCATCCGGGTGACGAGCGGGAACTTCATCGAAATGTACGATTTTTTCCTGTTCGGCTTTTACGCCACGTACATTGCCAAGGCCTTCTTCCCCGCCACCAGCGAATACGCGGCCCTGATGATGACGTTCGCCACCTTCGGCGCGGGGTTTTTCATGCGGCCGCTGGGCGCCATCATCCTCGGCAGCTATATCGACCGCATCGGCCGCCGCAAGGGCCTGGTGCTGACCCTGGCCATCATGGCTTCCGGCACGGCGCTGATCGCCTTCGTGCCCGGCTATGCCACCATCGGATTGCTGGCGCCGTTCCTCGTGCTGATCGGGCGTTTGCTGCAAGGCTTTTCCGCCGGCGTGGAACTGGGCGGCGTGTCCGTCTACCTGTCCGAGATGGCGACACCCGGCAACAAGGGATACTACGTCAGCTGGCAATCGGCCAGCCAGCAGGTGGCCATCATCTTTTCCGCCGCGCTCGGCTACTATCTCAACGAGACCTTGAGCAAGGAATTCATCGCGGACTGGGGCTGGCGCATCCCGTTCTTCATCGGCTGCTCCATCATCCCCGTGGTGTTCTACATCCGCCGTTCGCTGCAGGAGACCGAGGCCTACCTGACGCGCAAATCGCATCCGACGTTCCGGCAGATGCTCAAGACGATCGCGCTCAACTGGCCGCTGGTGGTCACCGGAACGATGCTGATCGTGCTGACGACGGTCGCGTTCTACCTGATCACCGTCTACACGCCGACCTTCGGCAAGAACGTGCTCAAGCTGAGTACCGAGGAAAGCCTGCTCGTCACCTTGTGCATCGGCCTGTCGAACTTCATCTGGCTGCCCGTCATGGGGGCGCTGTCCGACCGCATCGGCCGCTGGCCCATCATGGCCGTGTGCTCGGCGCTGACGGTGCTGACCGCGTATCCGGCCCTGTCGTGGCTGGTCGCCCATCCCAGTTTCGACCACATGCTGATGGTGGAGCTGTGGCTGTCCTTCCTCTACGGCAGCTACAACGGGGCCACCATCGTCGCGCTGACGGAAATCATCCCGGCCAGCGTCAGGACCACGGGCTTTTCGCTGGCCTACAGCCTGGCCACCGCGCTGTTCGGCGGCATGACGCCGCTGGTATCGACCCTGCTGATCGAGAGCACCGGCGACAAGGCGGCGCCAGGCTACTGGATGGCCGGCGCCGGCGCCATCAGCCTGGTGGCGACGTGGCTGATCTATCGCGGCATCGTCAGGGAGCGCCATCCGCTCCCTGCATGATGTTACGGCCAGGCGGGCCGGCGCATGTGGAACAGGCTGTCCGGCCCGATCTCGAAATAATCGGCCGGACCGCCGCCGCGCAAGATCGGCGCGGCGGCCGCCGTGTCGTACACGCCATCGTTGAGCAGGTGGCGCGCGATGTGCACGCCCACCACTTCCCCCAGCACCAGCCAGCTGCCGACACCGTCGCCATTGACGCCTTGCAGCTCGATGATCTGCGTGCGCCGGCATTCGAAGGAGACGGGACTTTCCGCCACGCGCGGCACATTGACGATGCGCGAGGCGGCCGGCGTCAGGCCGGCCAGCGCGAATTCATCGACTTCGGGCGGCGCCGGTGCGCAGCTGGTATTCATCGCGTCGGCCAGTGGGCGGGTGGCCAGGTTCCACACGAATTCGCCCGTCTGTTCGATATTGCGCAGGGTATCCTTGCGGCCGATACTGGAAAAACCGATCAGCGGCGGATGGTAATTGAAGGCGTTGAAAAAGCTGTACGGCGCCAGATTGAGCACGCCCTCGCTGCTCTGCGTGGCGATCCAGCCGATGGGCCGCGGCCCCACGATGGCATTGAAAGGGTCATGCGGCAAGCCATGGCCCTGTGCAGGTTCATAAAAGTGAATATTGTCGGCCACGCGCGTTCCTGAAGTCAAAGTCAACAGCGCCCGGGATGGAACGCCTGGAACGACAGCTTACTGGAATTGCCGCCACCGCGCTGTCAGACCGCCGGCGCCAGGTGCGCTCGCGCACGCATCGAGACAATTGTATGGCGCGCCGCACCATGCCTCGCTTATGATGGGACAACTCAACCCTTATCATTCCGCTACCGCCCATGCATACCCTCACGCTGCACCAGAAAGTGTTCCTGCTCCTCTTGAGCATCGTCACCATCGGCTTCGGCTGGATACTGGCGCCGTATGCGGGCGCCATCTTCTGGGGCGTCATCCTGGCGATCCTGTTCGCGCCCGTGTACCGCTGGCTGCTGCTGAAAACCAAGGGACGCGCCGGCCTGGCGTCGCTGCTGACCTTGCTGCTGATCATCGTCATCGTCATCCTGCCGCTGTCGCTCATTTCCGTGTCGCTCGTGAACCAGGCAGCCAGCGTCGTGGAAATGGTACGCTCTGGCGAATTCACGGTCGCCATGTTCTTCAATAAAATCATGGCCGTGCTGCCGCAATGGCTGATCAATTTGCTCGACCGCTTCAACCTGACCAGCCTGGCCAGCATGCAGGACAAGCTGGCCGAGGGCGCCAAACAGGTAAGCCAGGTGGTGGCGGTAAAAGCCATCAACGTGGGCCTGTACACCTTCGAATTTCTCACCAGCCTGTGCATCATGCTGTACCTGCTGTTTTTCCTCATGCGCGATGGCTCGACACTGTCGGCCCGCATCAAGGGTGCCGTGCCGCTGAGCCGCAAGTACAAGCAGCGCCTGTTCACCAATTTCACCACCGTGATCCGTGCCACGGTGAAAGGCAACATCCTCGTGGCGATCGCCCAAGGCGCCCTCGGCGGGCTGGCGTTCTGGTTCCTCGACGTGCCGGCACCCCTGCTGTGGGCCGTGCTGATGGCCTTCCTGTCGCTGCTGCCGGCCGTCGGCGCCGCCCTCGTCTGGGCGCCCGTGGCCGTCTACTTCCTGGCCACGGGCGCCATCTGGCAAGGCGCGGGCCTGGCCGCCTTCGGCGTCTTCGTCATCGGCCTGGTCGACAACGTGCTGCGCCCCATCCTGGTGGGCAAGGACACCAAGATGCCCGACTACGTGGTGCTGCTGTCGACCGTGGGCGGCATGGCCCTGTTTGGCCTGAACGGCTTCGTCATCGGCCCCGTGGTCGCGGCCCTGTTCATCGCCTCGTGGGACCTGTTCGTCTCGGCCAGCGAGTTCCAGGCCGAGGATTGAGGCGCCGTCCCAGCCTGCAAAAATAAACCATCCGGAACCCGGCCTGCGGGCGGCGCCACTTGCGCTTCCAGAATCAGGCCGGAACCGCCTGACGGCAGAGTGTCCGCCGGCGCCGGCCAGCCTCGGCAACTATCCACATGAGACCACATTTCATAGCAACTATCATGTTGCAATAGTATACATTTAGCAACAAATGCAAAAATATAGTTTTTGACGCAGCAGGAGCCGCGGCGTAGTGTCGGTCGTCCCGACAACCACGTAATGAGGAGCCTTCCATGGCAAATCCACTGTGCTTAATGATGCCGGTACTACCCGGCACCAATCCGATCTCCATCGCCGCAGCATTGCAGGAATACCAGACGAAGATCAATACCGCCCTCACCAATATCGGTACCGTGCACTTTGCCCGCTTCGTCCTGTTTGACCGCTCGCAGGCCAATCTGCTACCCAACATTGGCAAGACGGGTACTTCCGATACCCTGATCATCGGCGTCATCACCGAGTATGACGGCAGCTTCAACGGCTACATCGAGGATTTCGTGGCCCAGCTGGGCGAGGTATTCGACGCGCTGCTGCAGTTTGTCGTGGGCGGCAAGGCGCTGATGCCCGTTGCCAACCATGTGGCCGCATTCGAAGCCTTCATCACCGCCAACGACGCCGCGCAGCACGTGCCCAACACGGGCCTGTATAACGCCTATCCGCAGACCGTCCAGCAAATCCTCGCTTCCGTCTAAAGAAAACGCCACGCCGGGGCTGCGCAAGCGGCCCCACCACCCCAGCCCCCGGAGAGACAGCATGGCCGATCCCACCATCGATTACGACGACGTGCAAGGCACGATCCTGCGCGGCTACCGCGTCAACCTGGCGCGCCATTTCATCTTCAGCATCACGGATGCGGCGCAGGCGCGGCGCACCATCGCGGCCCTGCTCGACGGCAGCGACGGGCTGCCGGCCATTACCACCGCGCGCCATATCCACCCCAAGCCGCCCTGCTTCCTGAACCTCAGCTTTACCGCTCCCGGCCTGTCGGCTCTGGGGATAACCGCGGCCGAGCTGGCCACCTTTGACCAGGCATTTCAACGGGGTGCGGCCGATCCGGCCAGCGTCGCCGCTGTAGGCGACGTGGGCGACAGTGCCCCCGAACACTGGCTCGGCAACCTGGGGCCGGCCACCACAGCCGGCCAGGTGCATGCGATGCTGAGCCTGTGGGTCAGCGAATCGGAGGAAGTGCTGCAGGCAACGTCGGCCAAGCTGCGTGGCGCCTTTGCCGCCGGCTGGCATGAACTGTATGCGCACGATGGCGTGGCCCTGCCAGGCAACCGCGTGCATTTCGGCTACCGCGACAACATCGCCCAGCCCGACGTCGATGGCGCCCCGCCGCGCAAGCACGAACGCGCATACGACCCGGACCCGCTCAACAGCGTCAAGACGGGCGAATTCCTGCTCGGCTATCCGAATGAAAACGGCGGCACCTACCAGGTGCAGCCACCGCAACTGTCCACCAATGGCAGCTATGCCGCCTTCCGCATCCTGGAGCAGGACGTGCCCCTGTTCGACAGCATTCTGAGCCAGGGCGCGGCCAGTTCCGGACTCAGTACCGAGATGGTGGCCGCCAAGATGTGCGGACGCTGGCGCAACGGCAATCCGCTCGTGCTCGCGCCGGACGAACCGGGGCCCGTGCTGCCGAACGCCAGCCTGAACCGCTTTCACTATGTCGATGCGCAGCCGGAGCGGGACGACACGCTGGGCCTGAAATGCCCGGTCGGCGCGCATATCCGGCGCAACAATCCGCGCGACGAAGGCGTCGTGGGCACCTCGGCCCGCCACCACCGCATCGTGCGGCGCGCCATGCCCTACGGCAGCGAATACGATCCGGTGACACCCATCGCAGAGCAGCGGGGATTGGTCGGCTATTTCATCAACGCCAACCTGCGCAATCAGTTCGAATTCCTGATGCAGCAATGGAACGATGACGCTACCTTCGTCAAATCGGCCGTCGGCCCGGCCGGTCCCGAGGCGGGCAACGCCACGCTCAACATCAGCGGCCAGGACGTGTTCCTGGGAATCAACGACCCGAGCGTCAGTTCCTTCACCTTGCCCGGCGTGGGCGCCAAGGGCAGCGGCAATACGAAACTGCAGCATTTTTCGCGCAGCGTCATCACGCGCGGCGGCGTGTATTGCTTCTTCCCCAGCATCACGGGATTGCGCTACCTGGCAAACCTGAGTTAGGCGGCGGGCGGGCAACAGATGCAAGCGGAACGGCCCGGACCGCTTGCATTGATCCTGTCATTGCACTATCGTTGCCACACGCGCGTGTTGCCAACCTTGCACAGGAGATTCCACCGTGTCGCTGATCCTCTACGGCCATCCCTTTTCCTCGTACACGCAAAAGGTGCTCGTCGCCCTGTACGAAAACGCCATACCGTTCGATTTCCGCTGCCTGGCGCCGGACATGCAGCAACACTTGCAGCAATGGCTGGAGCGCTGGCCGCTGCGCAAATTCCCGCTGCTGGTGGACGGGGAGCGCAACGTCGCCGAGACCAGCATCATCATCGAATACCTGCAACTGGCCCATCCGGGTCCCCTGCGCCTGCTGCCGGACGACGCCATGCAGGCGCTGGAGGTGCGTTTTCTCGACCGCTATTTCGACCTGCACGTCATGACACCTGTGCAGCATGCCGTTGGCGCCGCCTTGAGCGGCGACGCGGCGAAGACCGAGGAAGGCCGCGCGTTCGCAGGCGACAAGCTGGACCTCGCCTACGCCTGGCTGGAAACCCATCTGGTCGGCAAGACGTGGGCCGCCGGCGACCGCTTTACGCTGGCCGACTGCGCCGCAGCTCCCTCGCTGTTCTATGCGGACTGGACGCAGCCGATTCCCGCGACGCTGCCCCTGCTGCGCGCCTACCGCGCGCGCCTGCTGGCCCGCCCGTCGTTCGCCCGCGCGGTGGAAGAAGCACGCCCGTACCGCCACCTCTTCCCCCTGGGCGCGCCGCAGCGCGATTGACCTTGTTCAGGCAAACACGGGGCGGAAAAAACTGCGCTCATAGCTGACGATGCAGCGCGTCTCCTCGGCATAGCGGAAGGCGGCCTGGCATTCGGCGTCCTGCATCGAATCGCTGCGGTACTGCTCATACAGGGCCAGGCTGGGGAACGAGAACATGGCCAGCGCCACATTGCTGGCGCCTTCCGATGGCAAAAAGTAGCCGTGGTGCTGGCCGCCGAAGCGTTCGACCAGCGGTATCCACAGCTTGCCGTAGGCTTCGAATTCCCGCAATTTGTATGGGTCGATGATGTAACGCAGGTAGCAGGTGATCATGGGGTTTCCTTGTGAACGTTCAGATCCATCAGCATGCCAGACTCCCAGGAACCGATGGCGGCCAATGGCGAGCCAGGCAAAAAGTCCAGTGCGCAGGGATACGTAAAATCTTCCTGCGCCACGACGCCGAGCCCCGGCCAGGCATAGAACAGCAGCTTGCCCTTGCCGATGCGTCCCAGCGCGCTGCCGTCGGGCAGCCAGCGCAAGGCGTCACCCGTGCCAGCCCCCGCTTCCACGGGCGCCGTGGCCAGACAGCGGCCATCATCCATCGCATGCACGGACAGATACTCGTCGCCGCCCGCGTAATGCAGCACGGCCAGGCGCTCGCCATCGGGCGATGGGGCGCACGACGCCAGCTTGGGCAGCGACAGCACCACGCGCCCGCCTCCCGCTTGCAGCGGCCAGTCCCACACGCTGCAGTAGTCGGGCGGCTGCACCTGCCCTTCCTCCACCGACTTGATGCCATGCAGGACCAGCAAACGCCGCCCGCCATCGATGGCGTAGATTGCGCGCAGCATTTCGCCAGGGTGCGCCTGCGTGAACAGCAGGTCGCCCGTTTGCGCGTCGCGCACGCGCAGGCGTCCATCCCAGCCGCCATCGACAAGATACCGGCCGCACGGCGACCACGCGGGGCCGCAGCCTTCGCCATCCTTTTTGTTCTGGAAGTTCAGCAGTACCTGGCCCGCCTGCGCATCCACCACAGCCTGCAGGCCCGTCGTGCTCTTGATGGCCAGCCGGCCGCCATCGGGCGAAAAGGCCATGCTGGAACAGTGGGCGATGAACTTGCCGCGCCACAGTTTCTGGCGTGCCGCCACGTCCCACAGGACCAGGTCGCGCCCCAGCACGGCCAGGCGCGTGCCATCGGGCGAAAACCGCACGCCGTAGGCGCAGCCCAGCTTCAAGGGCTTGCGCGTTACCGTCATGGGCGCGCCAGACGGTACACGACGCTATCGATATCGTAATGGCGTTCCATGCCCACGCATTGCATGCAAAGGCGCGTCATGACCTTGATCGAGGCGGCATTGTCCGGGTGCGCCACGGCCACCACTTCGGGCGCGCCGACGACGTCGAACGCATGCGCGACGATGGCGGCTGCCGCTTCGCTGGCATAGCCCTGGCCCCAGCCCGTGCGGGCCAGACGCCAGCCGATTTCGTGCGGCTTGCTCTTGTCGCCATCGAGATGCTGCAGGCAGGCCATGCCCACCATCTCGCCATCATCGAGGCGTATCAGCGCCCACCACGAATAGCCCCACTCGGCCCAGCGGCCCGTGACGCGCTTGACGGCGGCGCGCGTGTCCTCTTCCTTTTCGGGCTGGCCCGCGTTCAGATAGGTCATCACCTCGGGATCGGTGTTGAGCATGCGCATGCGCTCGTAATGGTTTTCCGTGATCGGTTCCAGGCGCAGGCGCGCCGTCGTCAGTATGGTCATCGCATTTCCTTGGACGAAAAAAAAGACGATACACGATCGTCTTTTTTTTGCAAGCGCGCACGCAATTACTTGCCTGCTTCGCCCTTCTTGATCCACGCCGCCAGCTGGTGCGGACGCAGGCCGTCGTAGTCTTCGAACGGCTGGTGGATCCACGGGTTGTGCGGCAGTTCGTCGAGGAAGTAGTCGGGACGCACGACGGAGCAGCCCTTCAGCCAGATCACGGCCGATTTGACTTCGGTCACGTCAGGGAAGTTTTCCTTCAGGTGACGTGTGACCTTGTCCAGCGTGACGCCCGAATCGGCCAGGTCGTCGACCAGCAGGATGCGGCCGGCCAGCGGGCCCTTGGTCATGGTCATGTACTTGGCGATATCGAGGTCGCCGCGCACCGTGCCCGCGTCTTCGCGGTAGGAGCTGGTCGACAGGATGGCCAGTGGCAAATCAAAAATGCGCGAGAATACGTCGCCGGGACGCACGCCGCCGCGCGCCAGGCACAATACCTGGTCGAATTTCCAGCCCGATTCGTAGACCTTGAGCGCCAGGCGCTCGATCAGGCGGTGGTATTCTTCCCAGTTGACCCAGAGGTGTTGATCGTTCGATTGTGGGGTAGTCATGATAGTGGAATCTTATTATTAGCGTGATTAAAAAAATCCGCCTTGCGGCGGATTGTGTCCAGCAGCTTATTCGAATGGGTGACGCAGCACGATCGTTTCTTCACGATCCGGACCGGTCGAAACCATGTCCACCGGTACGCCGACCAGTTCTTCGATGCGCTTGATGTAAGCGCGCGCCGTTGCCGGCAGCGCCGCCAGCGATTTCGCGCCGACCGTGCTTTCCGTCCAGCCTGGCATCTCTTCGTACACCGGTACGCAGCGGGCGGCTTCCTCGGCGCCCGATGGGAAAATGTCCGTGGCCACGCCGTCGATGGTGTAGCCGGTGCACAGTTTCAGCGTTTCGATACCATCCAGCACGTCCAGCTTGGTCAGGCACATGCCCGTCACGCCGTTGATCTGCACGGAGCGGCGCAGCAAGGCGGCGTCGAACCAGCCGCAGCGGCGGGCACGGCCCGTCACGGTGCCGAATTCATGGCCGACTTGCGCCAGGTGGTGGCCGACGCCCGCATCCGTTGGCAGTTCCGAAGGGAACGGGCCGGAACCGACGCGCGTCGTGTAAGCCTTGGTGATGCCCATGATGTAGTGCAGCATGCCAGGACCGACACCCGAACCGGCGGCGGCATTGCCGGCCACGCAGTTCGACGAGGTGACGAACGGGTAGGTGCCGTGGTCGACGTCGAGCAGGGAGCCCTGCGCGCCTTCGAACAGCAGGTTCGCGCCGGCCTTGTGCGCCTTATACAGCGCGCTCGACACGTCGGTCACCATCGGACGCAGACGCGGCACATAGGCCAGCGCGTCGTCGAGGGTCTTCTGATAGTCGACTTTCGGCGCCTTCAGGTAGTTTTCCAGCACGAAGTTGTGGTAATCGAGGTTTTCGGCCAGCTTTTCGGCAAAGCGCTTCTCGTTCAGCAGGTCGGCGATACGGATCGCGCGGCGCGCCACTTTGTCTTCATAGGCCGGGCCGATGCCCTTGCCGGTGGTGCCGATCTTCGCATCGCCACGCTTGGCTTCACGCGCCAGGTCGATCGCGGTGTGGTAAGGCAGGATCACGGGCGCAGCGTCCGACACTTTCAGGCGCGAAGCGACTTCGACGCCGACAGCTTCGAGCTTGTCGATTTCGCGCAGCACGTCCGGCACGGAAACGACTACGCCGTTACCGATGTAGCAGGCGACGCCTGGACGCATGATGCCCGAAGGGATCAGCTGCAGCGCGGTTTTGACGCCGCCGATGACCAGCGTGTGGCCTGCATTGTGGCCGCCCTGGAAGCGCACCACACCCTGGGCGTGATCGGTCAACCAATCGACGATCTTGCCTTTACCTTCATCGCCCCATTGGGTGCCGATGACAACGACGTTCTTTGCCATAATTTTCTTTGACATCACTTAACCTAAGTTTTTAAGAATCCAGCTACTACCATTATCGGCAAGTACCAGCACGCGATCGCACTCGAACTCGTCTTGTTCATTACTGTGACCCGGCATACTCTGGATCACGACCTCGCCCGCCTTGCGCAACTCGGCGATTTTTTCCTTCAATTCTGGCGCGCTGCCCCACGGCGCGCGGATCGAATGCTTCCGTTCCGCGGTCGGCAACAGGCGCGCCAGTTCGCGCAAATCGAGCGAGAAGCCGGTCGCGGGACGTGCCCGGCCGAACGCTTCGCCGACGTGGTCATAACGGCCGCCGCGCGCAACCGCGTTCGGCAAGCCAGGTACATACAGCGCAAACATCGCGCCACTTTCATATTGGTAGCCGCGCAGGTCGGCCAGGTCGATCGCCACTTCGGCGCGGCCCAGGGCAGATCCTGCCAGCGCGGCCAGTTCGGCCAGCGCTTTCAGCACGCCCGGCAACGGCGGCAGTACTTCGCGCGCACGCGCCAGCACGTCGATGTCGCCATACAGGTTCGGCAAGGCCAGCAGCGCATCGCGCGTGACGGCATCGTAGGATGCGGTCAGGGCGCGCAGGCCCGGCGCATCTTTCGCGCGCAGCAAGGCGTACAGCGCAGCTTCGTCGCGCTCGGCGGCGGCATCTTGCGCAATGATAGCGCGCAACAGGCCGACGTGCGACAAATCCAGGCGGACGCTATCGAAACCGGCCAGTGCCAGCGAGGCGAGCGCCAGCTCCTGGATCTCGGCATCGGCTTCCAGGCCGGCGTGGCCATAGATTTCGGCGCCGATCTGCAGCGGTTCGCGGGTGGCGTGCAAACCCGATGGACGGGTATGCAGCACGCTGCCGGCGTAGCACAGGCGGGTGACGGTGGCGCGGTTCAGCAGATGGGCGTCGATGCGCGCCACTTGCGTCGTCATGTCGGCGCGCAGGCCGAGCATGCGGCCAGACAGCTGGTCGACCAGTTTGAACGTGCGCAGGTCGGTATCCTTGCCAGCGCCGGTCATCAGCGATTCCAGATACTCGAGCAGCGGCGGCATCACCAGTTCATATCCGTACAGACGGAAATTATCCAGCATGAGGCGGCGCAGCTCTTCGATCTTGCGCGCTTCCGACGGCAGAACATCGGCAATATTTTCGGGCAAAAGCCAATTCGGCATGAGGGAGCGAGATACGGAAGAAAGTTGAAAAAATGCATCATGCGAGGCAGCGGCGGGCGCGCCAGGCAAGAGGCCGAACCTGATATTTTACGCGAAAACACGGGCCTTTAGGGATAAGTTGTCCGAAACGCTGCCGCGCAGCCCTAAAAACAGGGAATTTTACGCCTTCCCGCAACAGCCTGGCTGGCATAAAAAAACGGGGCCGGCAATGATGCCGGCCCCGGTGCTACTGCCCCGTCGTTGCGGACGGGGGCAGTCCCGATGCTGTCTTACTTCTTGGCCGAACCGGCTGCGCCGCCGCCCTTGAAGTACTTGAAGAATTCCGAACTCGGATCGACCACCATCACGTCGCCCTTGTCCTTGAACGTGGCGCGGTAGGCTTCCAGGCTGCGATAGAACTTGTAGAACTCCGGATTCTTGCCAAACGCTTCCGCATAGATCTGCGATGCCTTGGCATCGCCCTCGCCGCGGATCTTCTCGGCTTCGCGGTACGCTTCGGCCAGGATCACCGTGCGCTGCTTGTCGGCGTCGGCGCGGATCTTCTCGGAGTCGGCCGAACCGGTCGAACGCAGCTCGTTGGCCACGCGCACGCGCTCGGACTTCATGCGCTCGTACACGGAGTTGTTGATCTGCTCGACGTAATCGACGCGTTTCAGGCGCACGTCGACGATTTCCACGCCGATGGCCTTCGCTTCCGCCGAGACCTTCGCCAGGATCGCTTCCATCACCTTGCCGCGCTGGCCAGAGATCACTTCGCGCACGGTGCGCTTGGTGATTTCATCGTTCAGCGCCGCCTTGACGATTTGCGACATGCGGTTGCGGGCCGGCTTTTCATCGCCGCCGAAGCTGCGGAAATACAGGCGCGGATCGGCGATGCGCCATTTCACGTAGGCGTCGACGAGGATGTTTTTCTTCTCGGCCGTGATGAAGCGTTCCGGTTCCGGCGTATCCAAGGTCAGGATGCGCTTGTCCAGGTACAGCACGTTCTGGAACGGCGGCGGCAGCTTGAAGTACAGACCCGGCGTGCTGATGACTTCCTTGACTTCGCCGAGGGCGAAGACGACCGCATACTTACGCTGGTCGACCACGAACACGGTCGAGGACAAGAGCATGATCGCGATAAAGCCCGCGATCAGGGCGGCTACGATACGATTCATTAGCGGCTCTCCCGTTCACGCGAAGAGCGGCTGTCGCGGCGCTGATTGACTTCTACTGTCGGCATGGCTTCCTGTGGCAAAACGGTGTTGGCTGCGGGTGTCGCGGCAGCACGGGCGGCGGCAGCGGCAGCGTCGGTGGCCGCCGTCTGGGCGATCAGCTTGTCAAGCGGCAGGTACAGCAGATTGCTGCCCGTCTTCGCGTCGACCATGACCTTGCTGGCACTGCTGAACACTTGCTGCATCGTTTCCAGATACATGCGGTCGCGCGTGACAACCGGCGCCTTCTGGTACTCGACCAGCACCTGCTTGAAGCGCGAAGCATTACCTGCCGCGTTCTCGGTCACCATCGCGCTGTACGCTGCGGCTTCCTCCATCAGGCGGAAAGCGGCACCGCGGGCTTTTGGAATGACGTCGTTGGCGTAAGCCTGGCCTTCATTCTTCTGGCGCTCACGGTCCTGGCCTGCCTTGACGGCGTCGTCGAAGGCGGCTTGCACCTGCTCCGGCGGCTGCACGGCCTGCATCGTCACGTTGGTGATGACGGCGCCGACCTTGTAGCGGTCGAGAATCTGCTGCATCAGCTGCTGCGTATCGTAGGCCACCTTTTCGCGGCCCTCGTACAGCACGAAGTCCATCTTGCTGCGGCCGACCACTTCGCGGATCGCCGTTTCGGCGACCTGGCGCAAGGTGTCTTCCTGGTCGCGCGTGTTGAACAGCCACGCCACGGGATCTTTCAGGGTGTATTGCACCGCGAACTGGATGTCGATGATGTTTTCATCGTCCGTCAGCATCAGCGACTCGCTGGCCTGCTTGTTGCGCAGCGACTGGCGGTAACCCACTTCCACCGTACGCACCTGCGACACGTTGACGGTTTCGTCGGTCTGGAACGGGTACGGCCAGCGCCAGTTGAAACCGGCCGGCGTGGTGTGGCTGTACTTGCCGAACGTGAGCACGACGCCGTTCTGGCCCTCTTGCACGATGAAGGCGCCGCTGGCGAGCCAGATGAAGACGGCGATCACGCCGACCACGCCTGCGGTGATGCCGGCGCCCTTCATGTCTGGGCGCGGACCACCGCCACCGCCGTTGTTATTGCCGCCGTTGTCGGGACGGTTCTTCTGTCCGAAAAAGGCGTTCAGGCGCTGATTGAAATCGCGCCACAACTGATCGAGGTCCGGCGGACCTTCGCCGGGCTTTTTGCCTTCTTGGGCTTTCTTGCCGTCGTCCTTGCGATTGCCCCAGCGGGGATCGTTCAGGGACAACTTCAAGCCTGTTTTTTTGAGTAGGGAGACAAGCATAACTATCGTGTTCCGACTTGGGAGTGGGTGGAAATCCTATCGTCCTCGCCAGGCTCTTCGTCCTGGTCCGGGGCGGCGCCATCGTGCTGGTCGTACTGACCGTCAAACTGATCTTCCTGCGGTGCTTCGTCGTTCTGATACAGGTGGGCCGAACCGGGCGCCTTCCTGGCCATCTCGACGATCGCATCGCGCAGCAGGTCGAGCCCGCTGCCCTTCTGCGCACTGACGAACACGCGACTGATCGTAGCATATTCGTCGCGCTCCACCGAAGGCTCCAGCCCGGCCGCATCGATCTTGTTCCACACGAGAATTTGCGGAATATGATCGGCGCCGATCTCTTTCAAGACCAGGTTGACCTGCTCGATCTGCTCCATGCGTACCGGCGACGCGGCGTCGACGACGTGCAGCAGCAAATCGGCATGGATGGTTTCTTCGAGCGTGGCACGGAATGCGGCCACCAGCTGATGCGGCAATTCGCGCACGAAGCCGACCGTGTCGGAGATCACCACGTTGCCCACTTCCTGCCCCAGGTAAACCCGGCGCGAGGTGGTGTCGAGCGTGGCGAACAACTGGTCGGCGACATACACGCCGGCCTTGGTCACGGCATTGAACAGGGTCGACTTGCCGGCATTGGTATAGCCGACCAGGGACACCGAGAATGTGTGATTGCGGCCGCGCGCGCGGCGCTGCGTTTCGCGCTGCTTGTGCAGCTTTTCCAGACGGGCGCGCAAGGCCTTGACGCGGTCGCCGATCAGCCGGCGGTCGGTCTCGAGCTGCGTCTCGCCGGGACCGCGCAAGCCGATACCGCCCTTTTGCCGCTCAAGGTGGGTCCAGCCGCGGATCAGGCGCGTGGCCAGATGCTGCAGCTGGGCCAACTCGACTTGCAGCTTGCCCTCGTGGCTCTTGGCGCGCTGCGCAAAGATGTCGAGGATCAGGCTGGTACGGTCGAGCACGCGCACATTCAGGCGCTTTTCCAGATTGCGCTGCTGCGCAGGCGAGAGGGCATGATTGAAGATGACGATTTCCAGGCCATCGTTGACGACGACGTCGCCAATTTCATCGGCCTTGCCGCTGCCGACGAAATACGCGGAGTCGGGACTCGAACGCTTGGCCGTGATGGTGGAAATCGGGTCTGCGCCAGCAGAACGCGACAACAGCATGAGTTCCTCCATGCTGGCGGCGAAGTCGCTGTGACCGAAGTCAACTCCGACTAGTGCCGCGCGCATGATGGCATCTGATGAGTTGTGGCGGACGCCGACGCCGATGCAAACGCATCAGCGCCGCTGGCGCGGACGGGGGCGATGGACGGTGAAAGGCGCTGGGCCGTCAAGCTCAACGCTTTACTCCGCTTCAGATTCAATATTGAGATTGACGGCACGGGCCGGCACCACTGTCGAGATGGCATGCTTGTACACCATCTGTGTCACCGTATTGCGCAGCAATACGACATATTGATCGAACGATTCGATATGGCCCTGCAATTTAATGCCATTGACCAGGTAGATCGAGACAGGAACATGCTCTTTGCGTAATGCATTGAGGAATGGGTCTTGTAACAGTTGCCCTTTGTTGCTCATAACAGCTCCGTTGTTTATGTTGTTGTGTAAGAATTGGAGGCGACTCGCTTGATTTCAAGTGCTCTCACACCTTTCAAAGAAAGAAAGATGCGTCATAGCTACTGTAACCTGTTTTCGCGATCGCTGTCGCGCATGGCGCATTAACACTTTATTATTTTCGTGCAAACAGCCATTAAATGACTGTCGGCGCCGCATTATCTCCGCGGCGCCTTAATATGCACTTAATTCAGCATTTAAAACATTACTTGCTTGGCGTGCGTGCAAACGGGTTTTTACCCGTACGCAATTCGATGCGCAGCGGCGTGCCGACCAGGGCAAACGTATCGCGGAAATGTTTTTCCAGATAGCGTTTGTACGGGTCGCCGACGGCGTCGAGCGCATTGCCGTGAATAACGATCACAGGCGGGTTCATGCCGCCCTGGTGCGCATAGCGCAGCTTCGGACGGATCGAACCCTTGCGGCGCGGCTCCTGCTTTTCCACGGCCTCGATCAGGGCGCGCGTCAGCTTCGGCGTCGACAAATCGCACATGGCGGCCGCATACGCGGCGTTGAGCGACTTCATCAGTGGACCGATGTTGGTGCCTTTCAGCGCGGAAATGAAATGCATCTGCGCGAACGACAGGAAATCGAGCTTGCGGTCGATATCGATCTTGATCTCGTCGCGCTCGTGCGATTGCAAGCCATCCCATTTATTCACGGCCACGACCAGCGCGCGGCCCGATTCCAGGATGAAGCCGGCGATATGCGCGTCTTGCTCGGAAATATCCTGCTGCGCGTCGAGCATCAGCACGACCACGTTGGCTTCGGAAATCGACTGCAGCGTTTTCACCACAGAGAATTTCTCGATCGCTTCGAACACCTTGCCGCGGCGGCGGATACCGGCCGTGTCGATCAGGGTGTATTGCTGGCCATCGCGCTCGAACGGGATTTCGATCGAATCGCGCGTCGTGCCCGGCATGTCGAAGGCGATCACGCGCTCTTCGCCCAGCAGGGTATTGATCAAGGTCGACTTGCCCACGTTCGGACGGCCGACGAGGGCGATCTTGATGCCGCGGTCGGTCTTTTCCAGCTCTTCAGGCTCATCCGGACGCTGCGCGAACGCCAGGTCCAGCATCACTTCGACGAGGTCGTTGACGCCGTCACCGTGCGCCGACGAGATCGCATACGGATCGCCCATGCCCAATTCATAGAATTCGGACACGACGGCCGTGTAGCGCATGCCTTCGCTTTTGTTGACCACCAGCAGGACCGGGCGGCCGCTCTTGCGCAGGAAGTCGACGATGGTCTTGTCATGCGGGGTCAGGCCTTGACGGCCGTCCACGATGAATACCACCACGTCGGCCTCGGCCACGGCCTGCTTGGTCTGCAGTGCCATCTGGTGCATGATGCCTTCCTTGGCGACGGGTTCGAAACCACCCGTATCGATGACGAGGAAGGGACGTTCGCCGACACGGCCTTCGCCATAGTGACGATCGCGCGTCAACCCAGGCAAATCCGCCACCAGCGCATCGCGCGAGCGGGTCAGACGATTGAATAAAGTCGATTTCCCAACATTGGGTCGACCTACTAGTGCAATTACCGGCTTCATTGTATTACTCGACCGCGAGAGCGGTCACTGTCCCTGATTGGGTTTGAAAAATCAAATTCGAACCGGCAACGACGGGAGCCGAAACAATCGGGCTACCGTCGGTGCTGACACGACCTATTAATGCACCATCTTCCCGTGACAGGAAGTGGATGTAACCTTGATAATCGCCAACGGCGACGCTGCGGCCGTAGGAGGCCGGCGTCGACAGGCGGCGGCGCGCCAGCGCGTCATTCTTCCAGGCGCTCTGGCCGCCTTCGCGGCTGAACGCCACGACGGCGCCCTGGTCATCGGCGGTGAACACGAAACGCTGGTCGACGGCCACGCCCACATCGGACGAGATCGGCTTGGTCCAGCGCGGCACGCCCGTGGCGGCGTCGAAGCAACCCGCCTTGCCCTGGTACGTGACGGCGCACACTTCGCCTTCGTACACCACCGGCGTGCCGGCAATGTCGGAGACGCGCTCCAGTTCGGTTGCGCCGCGCGGTTCGCTGACGACGACCTCCCAGCGTACCACACCGGTGGCCGCCGTCAGTGCCAGCAGCTTGCCGCCCGGCTGGGCCACGTAGATGTTCGCGCCGCCCAGCGCCATGCCCGGCGCATTGCGCAAGGTCAATGCCGGCGTGACGCGCTGCACCGTCCACTTGCGCTCGCCCGTCTTGGCGTCGAAGCCGACGATGCGGTTGTCCACGCTGCGCACCACGACCACGCCCTGTCCCACGACGGGCGCCGTCAATACTTCGCTGGACGCCTGCGCCTTCCACAGCTGCTTGCCATCGGCGTCAAACGCCAGCACGGCACCCTTGGCGGCGCCGACGGCCACGACCGTGCCATCGCTGCCGGGGCTCGACGTGATGTCGCTGCCGGCCTTGACGCGCCACGTTTCACGGCCGCTGGCCGCATCGAGGCGCGCCAGCGCGCCATCGGCGCTGACCACGTACAGGCTGCTGCCAGCCAGCGCAGGCGTAAACGCGTACACGCCAGCCTTGCCGATCGAATACTTCCAGGCGTCGCGCACGGCGATGCTCGATTTTAACTCGACCAGCTTGGCCGGCTCGGTTTTCGGATCTTTCGAGGCGAACGGGTTCCAGGACGAGCAACCGGCCATCAGGGCCAACATACTTGCAGCTACCAGCTTTTCAGTGACATGCATAAGTGTTATCCAACCTTTTTCTTGTACTTGTAAGGGCAAGGCGGGCGGCGCACAAAGCCGCGCGGCCCCGCCATCAGTGTTCCTGTCAGGCGGCGGCCTTGTCCGCCTTGGCCTTGTCTTCCGGTACCGTACCGCCGATCGCTTCCAGTTTGACCTGGATCAGTTGACGGCCTGGATTGTTCTTGTCCGTCGCGGCCAGAGCGGCCAGGTAAGCCGTGCGCGCATCGGCCAGCTTGTTTTGCGCCACCAGGATGTCGCCCTTGCGGTCGGCCACGGCACCGGCAAATTGCGCCACGGAAGCCGTTGCCAGCACTTTCAGCGCTTCATCGTAGGCTTTTTCATCCAGCAGGACACCGGCCAGGCGCAGCTTGGCGATGGCCTTGTACTCTTCCGTGCCATGCTCGGCCACCCATTGCAGCTGGGTCTTGGCCGTTTTCAGGTCGTTCGCGTCGAACGCCACCTTGGCCGCGGCCAGGGCGCTCATCTGCGCATACGCCGTGCCGCTGAAACGCGATTGCATGTCGCCAGCCGCGCGCATCACCTTGGCCGTGTCCTTGGCGGCGATGGCGTTCTGCAGTTCGTCGTATAACTGGCCCGCTTGCGCAGCCTGCGTGCGCTGGTAGTACTGCCAGCCAGCCCAGCCGCTGTAGCCTGCCAGCGCCACGATCAGGACCCAGGAGGTCAGATTGCCATTGCGCTGCCACCAGGCTTTGAGGGTTGCCAGTTGTTCTTGTTCTTCGTGATCGTATGCCATGGGTCGTCAGTTTTAATGAGTAGTTGATCGAGGGTAGAACGGTCTTGCGTCAAATCAATGGTGATGATGCACGTGGCCGCCAGGACCGTGGTCATGGCCGCAATCGTGGTCGCCGATGATCTGGTCCACCACGTAATCGACGACGTCGTCGAACGGCACCGTGTTCTGCTGCGCGCCCGCATCGGCTTCGCGCATGGCTTTCACCGTCGCGACATTATTGACGATTTCATCGTCGCCCATGATCACGGCAAACGCCGCACCGCTGGCGTCCGCCTTTTTCATTTGCGTCTTGAAGCTGCCGCCACCGTTGCTCGCTGCGCAATGTAGCACAACGTCCAGGCCGGCATCGCGAATCCGCTCGGCCAGCACGAACGCTTGCAAGCCTGCCTGCTCGCCCTGGTGCACCAGATAGACGTCGCACTGGGCTGGCTGCTCCGGCTCGGCCGCGTCCTTCATCAGCAGCACCAGGCGTTCGACGCCCATGCCGAAACCGACGGCAGGCGTCGATTTGCCGCCAAACATTTCCACCATGCCGTCATAGCGGCCGCCGGCGCAGACCGTGCCTTGCGCGCCCAGCTTGTCGCTGACCCACTCGAACACCGTGCGGTTGTAGTAATCGAGGCCGCGCACCAGGCGTGGATTGATGATGAAGGGAATATTGTTGTGGTTCAGAATCTTCTGCACGCCGTGGAAATGGGCCAGCGATTCCTCGCCCAGGTACTCGAGCAGCTTCGGCGCGCCATTGACCAGGTCCTGCATGGCAGGATTCTTGGTATCGAGGATGCGCAGCGGATTGCTGTGCAGGCGGCGCTTGGCTTCTTCGTCGAGCAGCTCGCTGTGGCTTTCCAGGTAGGCGATCAGGTCGGCGCGGTGGCGCAGGCGCTCGGCCGCGTCGCCGATCGAGTTCAGTTCCAGGCGGATGCCTTCCAGGCCCAGGTCATCCCACAGGCGGCGCGTCATCATGATCAGCTCGGCGTCGATGTCCGGGCCCGTGAAGCCGATGGCTTCCGCGCCGAACTGGTGGAACTGGCGGTAGCGGCCCTTTTGCGGACGCTCGTGGCGGAACATCTGGCCCTTGTACCACAGGCGTTTCGGGCCTTCGTAGACGAGGTTGTGCTCGACGACGGCGCGCACCACGCCGGCCGTGCCTTCAGGGCGCAGGGTCAGGTTGTCGCCGTTCATCGAATCGGTGAACGAATACATTTCCTTTTCCACGATATCGGTCACGGCGCCGATGGCGCGCGCGAACAATTTCGTTTCTTCCACGATCGGCGTGCGGATCTGCTGGAAGCCATAGCTTTGCAGTACGGATTGCGCCGTGTTTTCAAACAGTTCCCACAGCGGGGCGTCAGCTGGCAGGATATCGTTCATGCCTTTGACGGCGGTGATTTTGTCGAGCTTTTTATTTTCGGACATAGTGTTCTTCTTTGCTTTAACTTGATTGCCGGATGACGCGCACAGCGCTAATCCGACCTACGCCGTTGCCGTGGCGGCGGCGCCGTAATGGCTTTTAACATAATTGAGGACGATGTCCTGGAATTCCTCGACGATGCGTTCGCCGCGCAGGGTGACGACTTTTTCACCGTCGACAAACACGGGCGCGGCAGGCGACTCGCCCGTGCCGGGCAGGCTGATGCCGATGTTCGCATGCTTCGATTCGCCGGGACCGTTGACGATGCAGCCCATGACGGCCACGTTCATCGCTTCCACGCCCGGATACGATTTCTTCCACTCCGGCATCTGCTCGCGCAGATACGTCTGGATGTTGTCGGCCAGCTCCTGGAAGGTGGTCGACGTCGTGCGGCCGCAACCGGGACAGGCGATGACCATGGGCGCGAACTTGCGCAAGCCCATGGTTTGCAAAATTTCCTGGCCGACGATGACTTCACGCGTGCGGTCGCCGCCCGGTTCGGGCGTGAGCGAAATGCGGATGGTGTCGCCGATGCCTTCCTGCAGCAGCACGGCCAGGGCCGCCGTCGAAGCGACGATGCCCTTGCTGCCCATGCCCGCTTCCGTCAGGCCCAGGTGCAGCGGATAATCGCAGCGCTGCGCCAGTTCGCGGTACACGGCGATCAGGTCCTGCACGCCCGAGACCTTGCACGACAGGATGATCTTGTCGCGCGCCAGGCCCAGTTCTTCGGCGCGCACGGCGTTTTCAATCGCCGACGTCACCAGCGCTTCATACATGACGGCTTGCGCCGGCCACGGTTCGGCGCGGCCCGCGTTTTCATCCATGATGCGTGCCAGCAAGGCTTGATCGAGGCTGCCCCAGTTCACGCCGATGCGCACCGGCTTGTCGTAGCGGCAAGCCGCTTCGATCATTTGCGCAAATTGCGTGTCGCGCTTGGCGCCCTTGCCCACGTTGCCCGGATTGATGCGGTACTTCGACAGCGCGCGCGCGCAATCGGGGTAGTCGTTGAGCAGGGTATGGCCGTTATAGTGGAAATCGCCGACCAGCGGCACGTCGATATCCATCTTGTCGAGCTGCTCGCGGATGTAGGGCACGGCCGCAGCCGCTTCCGGACGGTCCACCGTCAGGCGCACCAGTTCCGAACCGGCACGCGCCAGTTCCTTGATCTGGATCGCCGTGCCGATGGCGTCGGCCGTATCCGTGTTCGTCATCGACTGCACCACCACGGGGGCGTCGCCGCCCACCCAGATCTGGCGCTGGCCGTGCGCGATCAGCACCTTGCGGCTGTCGCGCCGGCCGGATGGACCGGAGCCGATCGCTGTTTTCGAGGTAGCCATAATATTATCTTCTGAGTTTGCTTGAATGGTTACTGCAATTATTTGATGCTGACGCGCGAGATCGTGCCGCCGGCAACGGTCGGCAGCTCCAGCTTGGCGCCGCGCAAGGTTGCCTGCACCACACCGGGCTTGCCCACCACCAGGGTGGCCGGTCCCGTGATATCGAACGTTTCCGTGCTGCCCGCCTTGACCATGCGCGAAATCAGCGGCGTGCTGCCTGGGCGGCGGATTTCCACCCAGGAATCCTGCTCCACCTTCAGTACCAGCGCATTCGCGCCCACGGCAGGGGCAGCCACGGGCGGCGTGACGGCAGCCGTCGCGGCTGTCGCAGGGGCTGGCACGGCGACTGGCGGCACGGCGGCGGCCGGCGCCGAAGCGATGGCGGAAGCCGGAGCGCCCGTCTGCGTATCGTTGCCTGGTGGCGGCGGTACGGAAATCAGGGGCACGGACGGCGACTGCACGGGCGTCAAGTCCTGGCCCGGCTTGACCAGGGTCGTTTCCACGGGGCCCACTTCCGCATGCGATGTTTCCTTCCCGGCCTGCGAGGACAGCAGGCTGGCCGGCACATAACCGAGTTTATACGCGCCAAAGGCGGCCGCCACGACGACGGCCACGGCGCCGGCGATCCACAGGGGCGTCTGGTTCGACGAGCGCTGCGTCATCGACGGGAAGCGCGATTCGGAAAACGTGGCGGAAATCTCGCGCCGTACGGGCGCGGCCGGGTCTTGCGCCGGCGCCGGGTGGACTTCGATCATGGCCACCAGCGGTGCCGCGTCGAGACGCACGACCTTGGCGTAGGCGCGCACGAAACCGCGCACCACGGCCAGGTTCGGCAAGGCCGCCATGTCGCCCTCTTCCAGCGCGACCACCTGGCGCGGCGCCAGCTTGAGCTGGTCGGCCACCTGCTCCACCGGCCAGCCCAGCGCTTCGCGCTGCGCCTTCAACTGCGCGCCTGCCAACGCCAGATTGCCCTGGGGCTGCTGCTGAGGCGTTTCTGCCCACTCTGAATTCATTGGTATCCCTGTCTCACTCATCAAACGCCCCATTTTGATAAGCAGCATATTCGGGGGAGCCGGCATGGTGGTTGCGCAAATGCGCCCCCAGGCCAGCTTCCGCACCCGCATCCCCGAGCTTATGCTGCACCTTGATCCCGAGCCACAGCACATCGGCCGTCTGGCTCTCCATTGTTACTATCTTACCGAGCCGCTGCAAATAATAAGCCGCCTGCCGGTAGTCTTGCTGTTGGTAATACACGCGCACCAGGCCGGCGTTCGTCACTGCCACGTCCGGTGCGATGCGTACGGCGCGCATCCAATACGCGCCCGCACGCGGGTAATCGTTCAGGGCCAGGCTGCAAGCGCCCCCATTGTTGAGCGCTTTTTCCGGCGACACATACGCCGCATCCGCCAATGCCGCATCGAAATACGCCAGCGATTGCGCGGCGCGTCCCGTCTGGCACAAAAACAGGCCGTAATTATTGCTCAACTCAGGATTGTGGGGCGCAAGGTGCAAAGCGTAAAGGAAATCTTTCTCGGCAGACGCAGTTTGCCGCTGGGCCGCAAGGATCAGGGCGCGCACGCCATACGCTTGCGCATCGTTCGGCGCCAGTTGCACGGCTTGCTGCGCTTCGGCCAGGGCCACGTCGAGCTGGCCTTGCGCATAGTACGCGCTGGCCAGCTGCAAGCGCAGCACGGCGCGTTCCGGCGCACCCGCCTGCACGTCTCTGGCGACCGTGTCCGGCGTGGAAGAGGCACAGCCGACCAGCAGCACGGCCAGGCAAACAGCGGCCACAGCAAGCGAGCGTTGGTAAGCCATGCCTTCCCTCATCAGGAGCGGATCTCCACGATCTTGCCGAAATTAGCGCCAAATTTCTGTTGATACTCAGTCATCTTTTCCATGCGTTCCTGCACCCGGGTGCGGTCCTTGACTTCGCCGGCCAGCTGGCCGCAGGCCGCATCGATATCATCGCCGCGCGTCTTGCGCACGGTGGTGATGATGCCGCCATCCATCAGCACCTGGGCAAACGCCTTGATGCGCGGGTTTTTCGAACGGAACAGGCCCGACTCGGGGAAGGGGTTGAACGGGATCAGGTTGAACTTGCAGTTCACGCCGAACTCGCGGTCTTGCACCAGCGCCAGCAGCTCACGCGCGTGCTCGTCGCTGTCGTTGACGCCGTCGAGCATGCAGTATTCAAACGTGATGAAATCGCGCGGGGCGAATTCCAGGTAGCGCTTGCAGGCCGCCATCAATTCCTTCAGCGGGTATTTCTTGTTCAGTGGAATCAAGCCATCGCGCAAGGCATCGTTCGAGGCGTGCAGCGAGACGGCCAGGGCCACCGGCACTTCCTGCGACAGCTTGTCCATCATCGGCACGACGCCCGACGTCGACAGGGTCACGCGGCGGCGCGACAGGCCGTAGGCGTTGTCGTCGAGCATCAATTTCAGGGCCGTGACGGTCGGCTCGAAGTTCAGCAGGGGCTCGCCCATGCCCATCATGACCACGTTGGTGATCTGGCGCTCGCCTTTCGGGCCCGGTTCGATGCCCTTGGTGCGGCGCAATTCGAATTCCGCCATCCACAGCTGGCCGATGATTTCGCCCACACTGAGGTTGCGGTTGAAGCCTTGCTTGCCCGTCGAGCAGAAACGGCAGTTCACGGCGCAGCCGGCCTGGGTCGAGATGCACAGGGTGCCGCGGTTTTCTTCCGGAATGAACACGGTTTCCACGGCATTGCCATTGCCCACGTCGACCAGCCACTTGCGCGTGCCATCCGTCGACGTATGGTCGCTGATGATGGCCGGGGCGCGCACTTCGGCGCGCGTGGCCAGCTTGTCGCGCAGCGACTTGGCCAGATCCGTCATGGCGTCAAAGTCGGAGGCGCCGAACTGGTGTATCCAGCGTTGCAATTGTTTCGCACGAAACGGTTTCTCTCCCAACTCGGCGCAGTAGGCGATGAGTTGCGCGGGATCGAGGTCCAGCAAGTTGGTGAGGGTCGTCGTATTCATGATCTTGTCTATTCTAAAAATCCGTCCCCGCGCGCATCCGGAGCGAACACTCCACAGCGCAGCGGGAACAGGGGGTGATAAGTTATTTCACAGATAACGCCAGGAAATAACGTTATCTAAGGCAATTAAGCCTTCAGTTCTGGGAAGAAGTAAGCGATTTCCACTTTAGCAGCTTCGACAGCGTCGGAACCGTGTACGGCGTTTGCGTCGATCGAATCGGCGAAATCGGCGCGGATCGTGCCTTTTTCTGCTTTCTTCGGATCGGTCGCGCCCATCAGGTCACGGTGGGCCAGAACGGCGTTTTCGCCTTCCAGGGCTTGAATCATGACCGGACCGGAAACCATGAAGTCGACCAGATCCTTGAAGAAGCCGCGTTCTTTGTGCGCTGCGTAGAAGCCTTCAGCTTGTTCGCGCGACAGTTGGGTCATGCGTGCTGCAACGATTTTCAGGCCAGCGTTTTCAAAACGCGAGTAGATTTGACCGATTACGTTTTTTGCAACTGCGTCTGGTTTGATGATCGACAGGGTGCGTTCGATTGCCATGTGTGAAAACTCCAATAAAAAGTAAGGTTTAAAACGGTAAATTGAGAACTCAATCAACCTTTGATTTTACCATACTCCACCCCATATCACCCAGACAGGCAGGGGGCATCTTGCCGCCCCCCCCTGTTTAATGAAATCTTAAGCTGCTTTTTTGGCAAATTCCGGCCCTCATGCTATCCTTGAGTAAAGCAGTAATTTGAATTGACAACACGGAGGCACTATGAATCAGAACATGCAACGCACCTTTGACCTGTCGGGGGGCATGCAGCAAGTCCGCCATCAGGTCTTGCGCAACACTTACTGGCTGCTGGCGCTGTCCATGATCCCGACCGTGCTGGGCGCCTTCATCGGCGTGCAAATGCATTTGCCGATGCTGACCGGCGGCATGGGCTTCATCATCTTCATGGCCGTCGCATTCGGCTTCATGTACGCGATTGAAAAGACGAAGAACTCGGGCCTCGGCGTCGCCGTCCTGCTGGGCTTCACCTTCTTCATGGGCCTGATGCTCACGCCTATCCTGACGCGCACGCTCGGCTACTCGAACGGCGGCATGCTGATCATGACGGCATTCGGCGGCACGGCCACCATCCTGGCCGTGATGGCGACGATCGCCACGGTCTCGAAGCGCGACTTCTCGGCCATGGGCAAATGGCTGTTCGCCGGCGTGATCGTGCTGATCCTCGCATCGGTGGCAAACATTTTCCTGGGCCTGTCGGCACTGTCGATCGTGATCTCCATGGTCGCCATCGCCATCTTCTCGGCCTACATCCTGTATGACGTGCAGCAAATCATCAACGGCGGCGAGACCAACTACATCTCGGCCACCCTGCGCATCTACCTGGACGTGTACAACATCTTCACCAGCCTGTTGTCACTTTTAGGTTTCGCCGGCGGCAGCCGCGACTAAGTATTGCGCTTAAACGAAAAGCCGACCCTCGGGTCGGCTTTTTTACGTCCACAGCATTTACTTGATCCTCTCCGCCACCTCGAGCAGGCAGGCGCGGGCGCGGTCCAGGGTCGGGTTGTCGCGCTGGGCCGCGTAGACGGCGTAAGCCGAATGCGAGAATTCGGGCGCGTCGCGCACGCGGTGCAGCAAGCCCGCATCGAGATAGGGTTGCGCGCTGCCGATGCGAAAATAACTGGCGCCACCCGCTTCCAGCAGGTAGACGAGGGCCAGCGGACCCAGCGAGATCGACACGGGCGGGCTGCTCAGTTCCGGATACGCGGCCTGGTGGTTCGCGGCAAACGCCGGGCCCCAGTCCACGTACACGTACGTATCGGCATGCATCTGCCCGTCGGCGCGCGTGGTCACCATCACGAGCTTTTCCTCGGCCAGCAATTCGCTGGCCAGGCCCGGACGCTGCGGCGGGTTGTACAGCACGGCCAGGTCGAGCGAGCCGTCGTGCACGGCGTCGAGCAGGCGCGCGGGGCTGTCGACTTCCGCGCGCAGGGCGATCTCGGGGCAATCGCGGCTCATGCGTATCAACCAGTCGCCGAGCAGCGGCTGCCACAAACTCAGTTCGCAGCCGATGCTGACGGCGTCGTCGCGCCCCGGCGGCAAGGCCACCTGATGCCGCGCCCGTTCCCACACCTGCACCATGGTGGCCGCATGGCGCATGAAGCGCTCGCCGGCCGGCGTCAGGCGCGCGCCCGCCTTGTTGCGCACGAACAGCTGGCGCCCCAGCTGCTGCTCCAGGGTGCGGATGCGGGCGCTGACGGCCGTCTGTGTCACGTGCATGCGTTCGGCCGCCATGATGAAGCTGCCGCAGGACGCCACTTCGAGGAAGGTACGCGCTTGATTGATATCCATCAGTCCATGATATCAGCTGACACGTTCATAGCCGCCCAATACGCCCTGCTTCGACAGCACCCATTGCCACAGCTGCAGGTCGCGCGCGCGGAAAGCACCGGCGCAGGACAGCAGATAGTATGACCACATGCGGTGGAAGCGCTCGCCCAGCTGGGCGGCAAAGCGCGGCCACGCCAGCTCAAAATTCGCATGCCAGGCCATCAGGGTCTTGTCATAGTCGGCGCCGAAGTTGTGCAAGTCCTCGGCCACGAACAGATCGTCCATGGCGTCGCCGATCTGGCCGACCGATGGCAGGTCGCCATTCGGGAAGATGTATTTGTCGATCCACGGATCGCACGTGGAATGGCGCTTGTTTTTGCCGATCGTGTGCAGCAGGAACAGGCCGTCGTCTTCCAGGCAGCGGTGCGCCACTTCCATGAAGGTACGGTGATTCTTGTGGCCCACGTGCTCGAACATGCCGATGCTGACGATGCGGTCGAATTTTTCATCGGTGTCGCGGTAGTCCTGCAGGCGGATGTCCAGGTGCTCGCCGCCCGGCATGGCGCGCGCATACGCGGCCTGCTCTTGTGAAATCGTCACGCCCACGCACCGCACCTGGTATTTTTCCGCTGCATAGCGCATGAAACTGCCCCAGCCGCAGCCGATATCGAGCACGCGCATGCCTGGCTCCAGGCGCAGCTTGCGGCAGACCAGATCGAGCTTGGCTTCCTGCGCCTCGGCCAGGCTGGCCGCATCCTTCCAGTAGCCGCAGGTATACGTCATGCGCGGGTCGAGCATGGCCGCATAGAAGGCGTTACCGAGGTCGTAGTGTTCCTTGCCCACCATCCAGGCGCGGCGTTCCGTCTGCAGATTGAACAGGCGCGCGGTCAGCGCGTGGAAGGCCAGGCGCATGGGGCGCACGTCGTCGCCCAACCTGGCGCGCAGCAAATGGCAAAAGAATTCGTCGAGCTGCTGCGCATCCCAGTCGCCATCCATGTAGGCTTCACCGAGGCCCAGGTTACCGCTGGCGAAGGCGCGCTCGGGCACGCCCGGCTTGCGCAGCTGCATGTCCCAGGCGGCGCGGCCATTCAAATGGATATCGGCCCTGGCCAGCAGCTCGGCCGCTTCGCGGGTCAGCCTTGTGTCGAGCCGAAGTTCAGTACGATCTGCTGGTGCTTGCTGTAACTGTGTCATGTGCTGCGTGTTCATGCCCTGCCGCCTCCGGATGGTTGTCGGTGCTGGCGCCGCGCCAGCCATCAAATTATCCGCCCGCCATGAGCATCTGGATAATGAAACATCGTGGCCATTCATATCAAAATAATTGCTGCAAAATGACTTGAATCAATTATTTTATGGAAATATCTTATACAAGAAGCGCACCGTAGCATGAAAAAAGCCGCCCATAAGGCGGCTGTTCGCGGCATCTTGGCCCCACCATCAGAAGTCGTGATTCGATGGATACTTGCTGTAAAAATCGTTATCCCATTTGAAGTTGGTAAACGCCACCGTCATCGATACGTCGAGCGCTTCGACGAAATGCCAGCAGCCGACGGGCAAAAACAGGATCTCGCCCGGCGCCAGCACGCATTCGCGCACCTGCACGTCGGCCATCAGCGGGTAGCGCCGCACGTCGATGTCGCGCCCGTCGACGGGCGTAAAACAGTGGCGCTGGTTGTACACGCGCGCCACCTCGCAGGCAGCCATGATGCGCAGGCGCTTGCGCCCTTTGACCTGCGCCATGAAGTTGTTCGTCAGGTCGTGGTGGAATGGCGTCACGGTGCCGGCCGGGCCGAACCACAGAAAGCCCGTGCGGCCGCCATCCTGCTTCAGGTATTCGGGCAGCTGGCCGATATCGTCCCATAGCTCGCGCAGGGCTTGCCGGTTCTGCGAATTGTTATTCGCCGTCATATAGAAATCGTTGGTCGCGCCGCTGCCCTCGACCAGGCTGGCATACTCGCCAAATGCCATCTTGCGCTTGTGGGCCACGCTGTTCATTTCGTACTGCGCATCGGCTTCGCGGCCGAACTGCACCTCCACTTCGCGCTGCGCGTAATGCTCGCGGAAATAGGCGGGACTCCACTTGGCCAAGGCGGGCCAGTCGTCCATCATGCCAGTGATGATAACAGGCTGGTTGGTGGAGTAGTACTCGTCGAGGAATTCCTGCGCCGTCAATTTGTCGCGGCGGGGAATCTCGGGGTCGCGCAGCTGGTTCAGCTTGCGCTGGATGTCGATCACCCAGTCGCGCTTGGCCAGACGGTTCGACAGGCGCACGGCACCGGCCAGATAGGGGCTTTGCAGCGCCAGCTCGATTTCGCGGCGCGCCAGGGGCTCCGCGATGCCGGCCTGTTGCAGCACCGGCATCAGCGCCGACGGATGGCTGCCCAGCATGAGGTTTTCCGCGATCCAGCTGCGCCATTCGCGGCTCAACTCCTGCTCCTGCTCCTGCTGCTTGACTCCGAATGTCGATACCGCCGCCATCGCCCGTCTCCTGTTTTTTATGTGAACAAGCGGCCGGACAGCAATGCCGCCCGGCCGCGTCTTACTCTACTCCAGTGTTACCGCACTTTCCACACCTCGGTCGCCAGCACGCCATTCGCGTCGCCATCGAGTTCCCACGAGAACGCGCCGCGCAAGCCTTGGTCTTTCACGTATTTCACCTTGGTGCCGATGACGGTCGGGTCATCATAGCTCCACCACTGGCCGCCCGCACCCGTGTACAGGTACAACTGCTTGGTCACGGGATGGTAGTAGCGCGTGCCAGCCTTAGCCACGAGGATTTTGTAGTCCTCGATGCCCGACTCGTACGTGCCCGGTGCCATGCCCGTGGCCGCCTGGTACAAGCCATCGCCATTCGGCCCCGGTGCCACGCCCGTCCAGCCACGGCCATAGAACGGTATGCCCAGCAGCAGCTTGTCGCGCGGCACGCCGGCGGCAATCATGTACTGCACCGCCTTGTCGCCCACGTATTCGCGCGCCATGCCCGTCGACGGATCGGCAGGGTCGGCAAACAGCTGGGCATTGAAGTTGGTGCTCGTTTCCCAGCCGCCGTGGAAGTCGTAGGTCATCAGGTTGATCCAATCCATGTACTGCGAGTACAGGGCCGGTTCCGTGTTGTCGATCTTGTCCTTGCCGGCGCCGACAGCCGCCGTCAACAGGTAGCGCTTGCCGTTGGCCGCACCGAGCGCATCGAGCTGGCTGCGGAATTCCGCCATCAGCAAGGTGAAATTACGCTTGTCGTTCGGGCTGACCGTGTTGTACGGCTGGCCGCCGCCAACCGGATATTCCCAATCGATGTCGATGCCGTCAAAGATGTTGGCCGCCGCGCCCACGCCGCCGCGACCGCCCTGCACCGGCAGGTTGCCCTTGATGTAGATGTCGATGCACGAGCGCACCATCTGCTTGCGCAGCGCATCCGTGGCCGAACCGACGGAGAAGTTCTTCGACCAGCTCCAGCCGCCCAGCGAAATGAACAGCTTCAGGTTCGGGTGCGCCGCCTTCAGCTTTTTCAGCTGCAGGAAGTTGCCCGACAATGGAGCGTCCCATGGAATGACCTGGCCATCGACGGTGCGCTTCGGCGTGCGGATGTAGTCGGCCTCGGCATCGCCGCCCGTGCCCGCATCGGGCGAATTGGGATTTGTCGCGCCCGGCTCGGCCTTGGTGATCATGCCGCATTCATAACCGCCGTTTTTCGGGTAGATATTGCCGAAGGCGTAGTTGATGAAGGTCAGCTTGTCAGCCACGCCGCTCGTGTGCACGTTCGCCACTTCATAGTCGCGGCCATACACGCCCCACTGCGCGAAATAGGAACCGACTTCGCGGCCCGTTGGGGTCGGCGTTGGGGTTGGAGTAGGTGTCGGCGTTGGAGTAGGCGTCGGTGTAGGTGTCGGAGTCGGTGTTGGCGTTGGAGTAGGCGTCGGAGTCGGAGTCGGCGTGGTGCTGCAGATCTCCTGGCTGGTCCACGGCTTACCTGTGCCGGCGCCGCCGCTGCTGGTCGACGGGTTGTCGCCCTGCGTCCAGTAATTGGCGCGGTAATTCGTGCCAGCATAGCTGACAGTGGCGCCCGCACTGTAAGCCGTGCCGGCCGCCCACGCCAGTGCGCAGGTGCCGCCGGTTGGCGTCGGGGTCGGCGTAGGCGTTGGGGTCGGCGTTGGTTCCGGTGTCGGGGTGGGCGTCGGCGTCGGGGTGGGAGTCGGCGTCGGGGTCGGTGTGGTGCCGCCGTCGCAAGTGCCGCCGGCGCTCCACAGGCTAGGCGTGGAGACGGGATTCCAGCCCGAGCCCACGTGATCGGTCTGCGTCACCAGGGCCGTGTAGTTGGCCCCCAGGTACGTGACCACCGTGCCCGCGTTGTACGTGCCGCCCTCCTGCCACGGCACGCAAGCGACGACCGTGCTGGCCGCCAGCAATTGCGAACCAGCAGGTGCGCCGGCGTCACCGCCGCCACCGCCGCATGCCGCCAGCACGCCGCCGCTGGCCAGACATACCATCATGTTCCTGATTGTTTTTTTGAGTATTAAATTTTCCACGTTGTCTCCTGTTCAGGTTTGCAGAAATGCCACTCTGCCTCGTAAATAACTACCCTGTGATCTTGTTTTTTTGCAGTTGCAAGAACAGCATGCTGCTGAAAAAATAGGCGGTCAAGTGGTTTTGAAGTGGCATCAAAGTGAGCAATACCACTTCGAACAGAAAGCGCAGCGGAAGGTAAAAACGGCGTGTTGTCCTACTGGACAATGAAAAAACGGCAGAGGGAGGATGAAAAAGACGCTGGAACGGGAAAAGACAGACCAGTTTTATAACACGGTGTAAGTGGTATTGGGGTGGAGGCAGAACAAAGGGTGGAATCAGTGCAAACGGCCGGGACACTCTCGGCGCGCCTGAAAAACGTTCAGAGCAAGGCGCCTTGCCGAAGACAGTACGAATAGTACGGCTAGGCAAGGCAACGCAGCTATGGACGTTTTCTCAGGTGTGCCATCAGAGCAGATCAAATACTGCCATCGACTCCACGTGGGAGGTATGCGGGAACATGTTGACCACGCCCGCCTTGCTCAGCACATAACCCGCTTCCAGCGCCAGGATGCCGGCGTCGCGCGCCAGAGTCGATGGGCTGCACGAGACGTAGACGATGCGTTTCGGCAGCAGGTCCGGACGCACTTGCGATAGGCCGACCAGCGCCTGGCACAGGGCCATGGCGCCATCGCGCGGCGGGTCGACGAGGATGCGGTCGAACTTGCCCAGCGCGATCAGATCGTCCGTCGTCACTTCGAACAGGTTACGCGTCGAGAACGAGGTTTTTTCCGCCAGGCCATTGGCCAAGGCGTTTTCCAGCGCCCGCTCCGTCAGGGTGGTGCTGCCTTCGATGCCGACCACTTCACTGCCTTGCGTGGCCAGCGGCAAGGTGAAATTGCCCAGACCACAGAACAGGTCGGCCACGCGGTCCGTCGGCTGCACTTCCAGCAAACGCAAGGCTTTCGACACCAGCACGCGATTGATGTGATGGTTCACCTGCGTGAAATCGACGGGCTTGAACGGCATCTTGACGCCGAATTCCGGCAGCAGGTAGTGCAATTGCTTGTCGAGCGGATAGAACGGCACGGCCGTTTCCGGGCCTTTCACCTGCAACCACCATTGCACGCCGTACTCGTCGGCAAAGGCTTTCAATTTCGTTTCGTCATCCGCCGTCAACGGCGCCATGATGCGCAAGACCATGGCGGTGACGTCTTCGCCCACAGCCAGCTCGATCTGCGGCATCTGGTCGAAGATGGACAGCGAACCGATCAGCGCACGCAGGGGCAGCAGCATGGCCGAGATATGCGGCGGCAGGATTTCGCAGCTATCCATGTCGGCGACAAACGCCGATTTCTTTTCATGGAAACCCACCAGCACGGCGTCTTTCTTCTTGACGTGGCGCACGGACAGGCGCGCGCGGTAGCGGTAGCCCCAGGTCGGGCCATACATGGGGCGCATGATGCTTTGCGGACGCACCTTGCCGATATGCCACAGATTGTCTTCCAGCACGCGCTGCTTGATCGCCACCTGCGCCGACGGTTCCAGGTGCTGCATCGAGCAGCCGCCGCAATTGTCGAAATGCTTGCATTTGGGCGTCACGCGCATAGCCGATTCGCGGTGCAGCGCCGTCATGCGGGCCATTTCCCAGTTCTTCTTTTTCTTGAACGTCACAAAGCTGACGCGCTCGCCCGGCAATGCGCCTTCGACAAACACAACCTTGCCCGGCGAGCCGTCTTCGTTCTCAATATGGCCAACGCCACGGGCGTCCATGTCGAGCGATTTGATTTCGATGATATTTTCTTGCATAGCGATCAATAGGTAAGAGTGGGCCAGGACGCAGGGCCGCGCTGGAACTTGAAAGAATGGGGGAAAGGTCAGGCGCCGCGAGCGGGGCGTATGATAGCAGATGCGGGCCAGCTTAAGCCCGCGGCGCAGCCGCGCCGATTCAGCGGGCCTGAGAAAATACGCAGGGCAAGGCGCATTGCCGAAGACAGTACGCCAGTACGGCGAGGCATTGCAACGCGGCCATGTGCGCTTTATCAGGCGCGCTACAAAAGGGAGTCGCGCACGACACCGCGCGCCGCCATGGCGCGTTTCAGTTTAATCAGCGCTTCCTGCTGGATCTGGCGCACGCGCTCGCGCGTCACGCCCATTTCCTCGGCCAGGGTTTCCAGCGTAGCCGGATCGTCGTTGTCGAGGCCGAAACGGCGCATGATGACGACGCGCTGCTTGTCGGGCAGCTTGGTCAGCCAGTCGCGCACGAGCACCGTCATTTCATGGTGTTCGGCGCGCGCGTCGGGGCTGTCTTCGCTGGCGCCGGGCAGCATGTCCATCAAGGACGACTGCGGGTCGTTGTCGAGCGGCGCGTCGAGCGAGGTGGCGTGCTCGGACAGGGCCAGGATATCCTGCACCTCTTCCACAGGACGGCCCACGAGGTGGGCGATATCTTCCGCGGTGGCATCCTTGCCGTCGTGGTGCTGGGCTTCCAGGTGGTATTTGCCGCGCAGGATCTGGTTCAGTTCGCGCACCATGTGCACGGGCAGGCGCACCGTGCGCGCCTGGTTCATGATGGCGCGCTCGATGCTCTGGCGTATCCACCAGGTGGCGTAGGTAGAGAAACGGAAACCGCGTTCCGGCTCGAACTTGTCGATGGCGCGCATCAGGCCGATGTTGCCCTCCTCGATCATGTCGAGCAAGACCACGCCGCGGTTGATGTAATGCTTGGCGATCGACACGACGAGGCGCAGGTTGTGCTCGATCATGGTTTGCCGGGCTTCGAAATTGCCCTGCTTGGCAAGGGTGGCGTAATGCACCTCTTGCGGCGCCGTCAGCAGGGGCCGCGTGCCGATCTGGTTCAGATAGTGCTGCGTGGTATCGGTCGACAGCTCGGCCGCCAGCACTTTTTTCAGTTCATCGACACTTTCGACCACCACGCTGACGCTGGCCACCTCGCCGCCCTCGCCCGCGTCGACGGCATCAATGCCGTCGAGCTCGCCGATATCGTCCGTCACGACTTCGTCTGCCCCGTCTTCCGGCAGTTCCGGGTCATCGTCCAGCTGATCGTGCGGCGCGTGTGTCATTGCTTTACCTAACGGTTAGGCAGGAATTTCGAAGGATCGACGGGCTTGCCCTGCTGGCGGATTTCAAAGTGCAGCTTCACGCGGTCGGCATCGGAATCGCCCATTTCAGCGATGGCCTGGCCTTTGTTGACGTTCTGCCCTTCCTTCACCAGGATGCTGCGGTTATGCGCATACGCCGACAATAAACTATTACTGTGCTTCACGATGACAAGATTACCATAACCACGGATTCCGCTCCCGGCATACATGACTTTTCCCGCGCCGGCGGCCACCACTTGCTGGCCCGCCTTGCCGGCGATATCGACACCCTTGTTCTTGCCTTCGTCGAAAGTGCCGATGACCTTGCCTTCGGAAGGCCACATCCAGCTGATCTTGTCTTCGCCAGGCGCCGATGCGGCAGGGGCTGCCGCGGCGGCGGCCGGTGCAGCGGCGACGGTTGCCGCCGGCGCTGGCGCCGGCTTGGCGTCGCTGGTGCCGCCATCGGCGCGCAGCTCGGCCAGGGTGGCGTCGGAATAGGCGCGCTTCTCGCCGCGCGGACCCGTTTTCTTCGGCACGACAGGCGCGGCCGGCTTGATTTCCGTCGACGGCGGCATGACGATGGCCGACGTTTGCGCGCCGCCCGTGTCGCCAGTTGGCGGCAGCACGCGCAATACCTGGTCGACCTTGATGTCGTTCGGGTTGCTCAAGTCGTTCCAGGTCACCAGGTCGCGGTAATTCTGCCCGTGCTCGAGGGCGATGCGCAACAGGGTGTCGCCGCGTTTGACCGTGTAATAGGCCGGGTCGCGGTCGCGCGGATCGCTGGCGGCGGCGCTGCTGCTCGATGGGTGGCGCTCCACGACGGGCGCCTGGACGCCCGTCGTGCCGCAACCGCTCAACAGCGCGGCCAGGGTGATGCTACATAGAAGTATGTTACTTTTCTTAATCATTCGCATGTAATTGTATGTCCTGCTTGCTAGCTGATCCGGGGATCATATGGTGCCCGGGCGCAAAGGCACGAAATGGCAATCTTCCAGGGTCTGGCTGGTCCATTCCATTTTCCCCACCCGGGTAATGAGTTGTAAGTGTTGCAATTTAGCCCCCACCGGCGCAACCAGACGCCCGCCGGGCGCCAGCTGTTCCAGCAAGGCTTGCGGGACTTCCAGGCCGGCTGCGGCAAGGATGATCCCGTCGAAGGGCGCCGCCTGCGGCAGGCCAAGCATACCATCTCCGTACTGCAAGCGCAGATTCGACACGCGCAGCGGGCGCAGATTGGCCTTCGCCAGCTCGTGCAGAGGCCGGATGCGCTCGATCGAATACACCTCCTTCGCCACCAGCGACAGCACCGCCGCCTGGTAGCCGCAACCGGTGCCGATTTCCAGCACGCGCTGCAGCTTGCCGCCCTGGCGCATCACTTCGATCATGCGCGCCACGATGTACGGCTGCGAAATGGTCTGGTGGTGGCCGATGGGCAAGGAGGCGTCGATATACGCCTGCGACGCCAGCGCCTCGTCCATGAACATATGGCGCGGCACGGCTTGCAGCGCGTCGAGCACGACCTGGTCCTTGACGCCCTGCTTCGCCACGCGGGCCACCATGGCCCGGCGCACAGCTTCCGAGACGAGCGGGTTTTGCCGCGGCGGCGACACGACGGCCGGCTGCGCCCGCTCATTGGCGATCGCTTGCGCGCGCGACGGCGCGATGGCCGCATGCGCGCCATACGGCTGCGCGACGCCGCGCGCCGCGTTTTGCGCCGCATTCTGCGTGGCCGTCTGCGGCGTGGCGATCCGGGACTGGGCCAGCGACTGCCCCCCGCCCTGCCTGGCGGGCTTGCCGGCCAGCGAATCGAGGGAAAGGGGGAAGGTACGCGGCTTGTCAGTCATAGTGAGCGGTCATGCCAGGCCTTTTGCCAGCGCATCGAGTTGGGTGGTATGGGTCAGGTCGATCTGCAGCGGCGTGATCGATACTTTTCCATGTTCAACGGCATGGAAGTCCGTGCCCGGACCGCCTTCCTTGGCCGCGCCGGCCGGGCCGATCCAGAAGATTTCACGGCCACGGGGGTCGAGCGCGCGGATGACGGGCTCGGCCGAATGGCGCTTGCCCAGGCGCGTGGCCACCACGCCTTGCAATTGCTCGTAAGGGATGGCCGGGATGTTCACGTTCAGCAGATACGGTTTTTGCAGGGCGTCAAACTGGCGCTCGACGATTTCCCTGGCCACGCGGGCGGCCGCGTCCAGATTGGCCCAGCCGAACTGCGACTGGGAAAAGGCGATGGCGGGAATGCCGAACAGATAGCCTTCCGTGGCGGCCGCGACGGTGCCCGAGTACAGGGTGTCGTCGCCCATGTTGGGGCCGTTGTTGATGCCGGAGACCACCAGGTCGGGGCGCTCGATGAGCATGCCCGTCAGCGCCACGTGCACGCAGTCGGTGGGCGTGCCGTTGACAAAGTAAAAGCCGTTGGCGGCCTTGTGCACGGACAAGGGCCGGTCCAGGGACAGCGAATTGGACGCGCCCGAACGGTTGCTGTCGGGCGCCACCACGACGATGTCGGCGATGGGTGCGAGCGCGTCGGCCAATGCCGCCAGGCCGGGCGCCAGGTAACCGTCGTCGTTACTGATAAGAATTCTCATAACGAGATTTTACCTGAAGCAATGCCCACACTGCGCATGCCGCACACCGATAGGCAGCATTTTTTGTGCCGCCGCGCGAAGATGGCACACCCAGGTCAGCGCTGCTCGATGCGCGCTTCCGACAACGCCCCTTCCAGCGCCTGCACTTCATCTTCCTGCAAGGCCAGCAAGGCATTCAGGTCGCCTTGCAACTTGTACATCCTTTTCAGCTGCGCCATGCCGCGCCGGCGCAGCTTGCCTGGCACGCCTGGGCGCAGCAGGCAAGACTTCAAATGTTCGGCCAGTTCGCCCGCCTGCGCATACTGTTCCCGCTCGATCATGCCTTGCAACATCGAGATCATGCTGGCCAGGGTGTCCGGCTCGGCCCCTTCGTGGCCGTTGGCGCGGCCGGCCAGGATGGTTTCCTGCAAATGCCGCGCGCCGTCGAGCACGCTGTCCGCATGCCCGGTGACGGGGGCGTTCAACAGCCGGTCGCTGCCGCTGAGCACGGCATCTTCGAGCAGGCGCGCCGCTTCGCTGTCGCCCTGCTGCTGCAGGGTGCCCGCCAATTGCGTCTTGCTGTGCAAGGTGTCGAGGTGGTCTTCGCCCAGCAGGCGCGCATGCACTTCCAGCACCTGCTCCTGCACGCTGCGCGCCGCATCGAGTTCACCGCGCCGCAGCAGCGCCTCGGCCAGCTTGCGCTGGCTCATCAGGGTTTCCGGATGGTCGAGCCCGCGCGTGCGCTCGCGCGCCGCCACCTGGTCTTCGTGCAGCTGGCGCGCGCCGGCCCAGTCGCCCTGCCCGGCCACGACGTCGGCCAGCAAGTCGCGCGTGGACAAGGTGGCCGCATGGTCACTGCCCAGGCGCCGCTCCTGCACCTGCAGCACGGCGGCGAGCAGGCGCCGCGCACCCTCCAGGTCGCCTTCGCGCCCCAGCGCCTGCGCCAGGGCCAGCTTGCTGCGCAAGGTATCGCCATGTTCGGCGCCAAACAGGCGCTCGCGCGCCGCCACCACCGTGGCCAGCACTTGCTGTGCCTGCGCCAGCCGGCCCATGCGCAGCAAGGTGGCGGCGCGGCCATCCATCGCATCGAGGGTCAACGGATGCTCGCCGCCCAGCTGGCGCGCATAGGTGGCCAGCACCGTATCCTGCAGCAGCAGCGCCGCCGCCAGTTCGCCCTGCAGCAACAGGGTTTGCGCCAGGCAGGCCCGGGCGGCCAAGGTGTCGGGATGTTCGCTGCCCAGCACGCGCTCGCGCACGTCGAGCACGTCTTCTTCCAGGAAGCGGGCTTCATCGAACTTGCCCAGCTGGCGCAGCAGGCGCGCCATGCCGCTCTTGCACGCCAGGCTGTCGGGATGCTCCTCGCCGAGCAGGCGCACGCGGATCTCGACGCTCTGGCGGAAGGCATCGAGCGCCTGGGCGCTGCGCCCATCCTTGCGGTACAGCTCGCCCAAACGGGCCAGGTCGCGCGCCAGCGGCAGGGCCACGGCGCGGCCCGGCTCGGCAAGCAAGGCCTGGCGCGCTTCGCTGATGGCGCCCAGCAAGGCGATTTCACGGCTCGACTGCCATGGGAAGTAGCCGCCCGTCAGCCACTGCAAAAAGGCTTCGAAGGTGCGCGTGAGGGAAAAGCGGTCGCCGCCCTGGTCGATGCGCACGGCCAGCTGCTCGCCATAGGCAAAGGTTTTCGTCTGCTGCAGCTGGACTTCGTCGAAATAGCTGTCGAGGGCGATCTGCGGCAAGCCGTAGGAAGTGCGCAGCAGGCGCTCGAACATGGGCTGGAAACCGGCGATGCCCTTGTGCGCGTCGCCGCGGCGCCACTCGGCGCGCTGCGCGCCATCGCCCATTTCTATGCGCGAGGGCAAGGGATACACGAGCAGCGGGCGCTGTTCGTCTTCATGGCTGCGGCGGTACTCGATGGCCCGCGTGACGAGCGCGTCGACGCCTTCCAGGCTTTGCCGGTTCGGCGTGAAGACCACCACGAGCTTTTTCGGCAGCAAGGTGGTGCAGATGCCGGCGCTGTCCGTGCGGCCCGTGCGCGAATCGACGAGCACGTAGCGGAAATGCTGGGCCAGGGTATCGGCGAAGCAGCGGAACAGGGCCGGGCACGTGTCGAACAATTGATCCCAGCGCATCTGCGCCAGTCGCTCGCTGTAGCTGGCGTCGAAGCGCCCCGCGCGCATCAGGTACAGCGGACTGCCCTGGTCGACGCGCACCACGTACTGCTGCCAGTCGATGGCGTCGAGCACGCGCTGGGCCAGCGCCGCGTCCTCGCGCCCACCGCCCTGTCCGCCGGCGCGCCCGCCCGCCGTTTCCAGGCTGATGCGTTCGAGCTGCTGGCGGCACGCTTCGAAGAACTCGAGCACGCCCGGCCGCTCCTCGTGCTGCTCGAAATAATGGTGCAGGCCCGGCGCTTCCATGTCCCAGTCCAGCATCAGCACGGGCACGCTGGCGTTTTCACGGCGCGCCAGCAGGACGGCGATATTCGACAGGGCCATGGTGCGGCCGGTACCGCCCTTGTAGGAATAGAAAGTGACGACTTCGCCAGGGGCGCTCAAAGGCGGCAGGGAGAGGCGTTGGCATTCCATGACAGGACCTTTTACGTGATTAACGTGGAAAGTGGGGAGGCGGAATGGCGCGCCATTCCGGTGGAATATCGGGCAACACGAAACGGCTGCAATCGTGGCCGGGCGGTGTTGACCGCTTGAGCAAGTGGTAATGCGTGGCGATGCGCTGCACGATGCGTTCGATGTCGGGCAGATATTGAGGGTTTGACTTCAGGTCGCCGCTGGCCAGCGTGTAGCCGGAAAAATCGACGTACAGGCCCGACTCCGTGATTTGCGGCGGCAAGCCGTCCGGATGGCGCGTCATGATGATGGGGATGATCAGGTGGCTGGGCAGTTCATACCAGGCGCGCCGCTCCTGTTCGATCAGCTGCATGGCGGCAAATTCACGCCGCGTATAGCCGTGCGCTTCATATTTGGGCGTGTACAGCACGATCATGCAGACGCTCTGGCACATGGCGCGTGCCACGCGCAGGTCGATATCGTCGCCGCCGCCCAGCTGCTCGCTGTCGATGAACAGGACCTCCTCGCGGTCCAGGTGCGGCTCCAGATAGCACGCCAGCGCCTCGATGAGGTCATTCTTGAACTTGTTCATGAACGCATATTGGCCGTGTGCATAACTCAAGAAACAGCCGTAGCGGATCTCCATGGCATCCCCCTGTTCCCCGTGCGGCCCTGCCATCGCCGCGCCTTGCCCCTGTAAGGCATGGGCTCACTGTAGACCGCTCAGCAACAACCTTTTTGCGCTGGCGCAAAGATGTGTCTGGCGTCCTGGACATGCGTCACAATGCCAGAAACTGGCGTGATCGCGCCGCTTTCTGGCATACCAGGCGCGCAAGCGGGCGCCGCGTGAAAAAGCGCTACTCGCTTGATAACAAAGGGAAATAAGCCGGCGCGCGGATGGCGCCGGCAAGCGGAACTTAAGCGCCCTTGGCGGGCAGGTTGCGGAAGAACTCCACCACTTCGGCGGTATCGCGCGTGCGCTTGAACGGCGGCAGGCTTTGCCAGATGCGCTTGCCATATGGCTTGGAAATGAGGCGCGGATCGCAAATCATCAGCACGCCCCGGTCGCCTTCGTCGCGGATCAGGCGGCCCGCGCCCTGCTTCAGGTTGATGATGGCTTCCGGCAGCGAGTGGTGCATGAAACCGTTCTTGCCCTGCTTTTCCATCACTTCGATGCGCGCGGCCAGCACGGGGTCGTCGGGCGGTGCGAACGGCAGCTTATCGATGATCACGAGGGACAGCGCATCGCCGCGCACGTCGACGCCTTCCCAGAAGCTCTGGCTACCGATCAGCACGCCATTGCCGGCCGCGCGGAACTGGTCGAGCAATTCCGTGCGGCCCTTTTCTCCCTGCACGAACAGGGGGAAGTTCAGGCCGCGCTGCCTGAATTCGTCGGCCAGGCGCTCGGCGGCCCGTTTCACGGCGCGCAAGGTGGTGCACAGGAAGAAGGTGCGCCCGCCCGCCGCTTCGATGATGGGCAAGGCGCAGTCGATGACGGCGTCCGTGTAGCCGAGCGAGTTCGGTTGCGGCAGGTTTTGCGGCACGAACAGCAAGCCCTGCTGGCCATAGTCGAACGGGCTTGGCCACGTATGCGACGGCTCGCCCGTCAAGCCCATCTGTTCGGAAAAATGCTTGAAATCGTTTTTCACGGCCAGGGTGGCGGACGTGAAAATCCAGCTGCGCGGCGTGCCTTCGCGCTGGTTGTTGAAAATCGGCGCGATCGACAATGGCGTTTTATGCAACTGCAAGGAGCTGGAAAACGCTTCCACCCAGAACACGGCTTCCTCGCCAGCCGCCACTTTCGCCTTCGGATCGAACTTCCAGCCGCTCAGCTGCTGCGCCAGCTCGACGCCGCGCACTCGGCACTGCTCCAGCGTTTCCGCCCGTTCCGCTTGGGTTTCCAGCACGGCCACCATGCCGTCGAGCTCATCCTTGAGGGTGTCGAGCGCGGGGAAAAAGTCGCTCGACGGGGCGATCTGCGGCAAGGACATGCGCACGATGTCTTGCGGGAAGGTCAGGCGCAGGTCGCGCGCCGCCTTTTCCACCACCGTGACGGTCTTGGCCCAGTCGATGCCACGGGCGTGCGCGAGGCCTTCGGCCAGCACGTCGCGGCACAGTTCGAGGATTTGCGAGGTCGACACCGTATTGCCAAAGAACAAGGTCGCCGTATCGGGCAGCTGGTGCGCCTCATCGAAGATGATGGTATTGGCCGACGGCAGCAACTCCGCCACGCCCGTGTCCTTCAGCGCTACGTCGGCAAAGAACAAATGATGGTTGACCACCACCACGTCAGCCTGCTGGGCTTCCTTGCGGGCCTTCATCACGAAGCAATCCTGGTAGTACTGGCACTCGGCGCCCATGCAGGTATCGCGCGTGGACGTCACCAGGTTCCAGATCATGGCGTTTTCCGGCACCTTGGCCAGCTCGGCCTTGTCGCCGGAACTGGTCATCTTGATGAAGCGCGAGATTTCGCGCAGATGGCCCACGTCGTCGCGCGACGTCATGCGGCCGTTTTGCAGCGTGCGTTCTAGGTGATAGTGGCAGACGTAGTTCGAGCGGCCCTTGAGCAAGGCAACGGAAACGGGCGCCTGCAGCGCGGCGCGCACGGTGGGGATGTCGCGCAGGAACAATTGATCCTGCAAGTTCTTCGTGCCGGTGGATACGATGGTCTTGCCGCCCCACATCAGGGCCGGCACCAGGTAGGCAAAGGTCTTGCCGGTGCCCGTGCCCGCCTCGGCGATCAGGGTCGTCTGGCTGTCGATGGCGCTGGCGATGGCTTTCGCCATTTCCGTTTGCGAACGGCGCGGCTTGTAGCTGCCCACGGCCGGACCGAGCGGGCCGCCGGCGCCGAACAGGCGCTCGATGTCGGCATCGTGCTTGCCAGGCGCCGCCTGCGGTTCGGCTGGCAGACTGGCTTGCAGATCGGCCGGCTGGCCATCTGGGTTTACTGGCAATGAATTGTGATCGGTCAAAATATACTTAGGTGAAGGCTGGACTGGACGCTACTGGCGCCCCTCAGGCGGGAACGTCGGGCACCAACTGCATTTTCAGCAAGGTGATGTGATCCTTCAATTGCAATTTGCGCTTTTTCAGGCGGCGCAGCTGCAGCTCGTCATGGTGGCCATCGAGTATCAGCAACTCGATGACGGCATCGAGGTCGCGGTGTTCCACGTTGAGTTCAATCAGGCGCCGCTCTATTTGCTGTGCATCGCTCATGTGTTGCGTTCCAGGCAGTGTTAGTAACAATGTTGGGAAACCGGCGCGCGCAGGCAGCCATGGTGCGTAGTTTAACCTGCCGCGCGCCTTAGGGCACGCCATTTCCGGCGCACCCTTGCACGGCAGTCTTAATTGGCCGGCGGCACAGGCACAACGGCCGGCGCGCTGGCAGCGGCGGCCGCCGCCTTGGCAGCCTTGGCCTGCGCTTCGGCCTGGCGCTCGGCCAGGCGTTGCGCCACCCGTTTCTGGCGCTCCACGGCATCCGCCTGTTTTTTCGCATAGGCGGCTTCACGGGCCGCGCGGCGCGGTGCTTCGGCCGCATCGTCGGCAGCCTGTTTCGCCACCTTCGCCGCTTGCTCGGCCTCGCGTTCGGCAAGGCTCTTGCCTTGCGGCTTGGGCGGCGCCGGCTCGGGCGTAACCACTTTCACGGGCTTGGGCACGGCGGCGGCTCGCTGCTCGGCGTCGAGGCGCGCACTTTCCTGCGTCCTGGCCAGGTCGATATCGCGCAGGCGCACGGATTCGGCCCGCTTGAAATAGTTCGCTTCCGCATCGACGGCGCGCAGGCGCACGAGGATCAGGCGGCGCTTTTCCTTGGCCTTGTCCAGGCAGTTATTCACGAAAAACTTGTCGTAGCACGCGAGTTCGCGCGCGGCAAACTCGTTTTCCGCCGCTTCGCGCTCGCTGGCCGACTGCTTCAGTTTGGCGTCCGCTTCTTCCACGGACAGGGTGGCGGGCACCTGCGGTGCACCGACCTCATCCAATGCCGCGGCGCCCTGGTGCGCGCAGGCGGACAACGCCAGGACCAGGCCCAGCGCCGCACCCAGTTTATATAGTGTATTTGCCATCATGTTCATTATCCCTGCCTCAAACGATCGCGTCGGCCGCGCCGCGCTGTTCTTTTTCCATGTATTCGCGCGATTGCATCTCGATGATACGCGAAACGGTGCGGTGAAACTCGTTGGCCAGCATGCCGTTCGTGTACAGCTCATCCGGCGGCACTTCGGCCGACATGATCAGCTTGACCTTCTGGTCATAAAACACGTCGATCAACCACGTGAAGCGGCGCGCCTCGGACGACTGCGCCGCCGACATGGCCGGTATGCCGGACAATATCACCGTATGGAAGCGGCTGGCGATTTCCAGGTAATCATTTTGCGAACGGGGGCCGCCGCACAAGGTGGCGAAATCGAACCAGATGATGCCGCCGGCGCGGCGCAGGCAATGGATTTCGCGGCTCTCGATGCGGATGCGCGCGTCTTCGTCGGCCGTCTCGGCGATGCGCGTGTAGGCGTCGCGCAGGGCCTTGTCGGTCTCCGCGCCCAGCGGGGTATAGTAGCTTTCCACCTGTTCCAGCGCGCGGCCGCGGTAATCGACGCCGGCGTCGACGTTCATCACGTCGAGCTTGTCCTTGAGCAGCGCGATGGTCGGCAGCATGCGGTCGCGGTGCAGGCCGTCCGGATACAGCAGGTCCGGATCGTAATTCGACGTCATGATGAAGGACACGCCATTGGCGAACAGGGCCGACAGCAGGTTGTACAGGATCATCGCGTCGGCGATGTCGGAAACGTGGAATTCATCGAAACAGATGAGGCGGTATTTCTTGGCGATGCGCTTGGCCACCTCGTCGAGCGGGTCGGCCACGCCTTTCAATTCATCGAGCTGCTGGTGCACGCCGCGCATGAATTCGTGGAAGTGCAAACGCGTCTTGCGCACGAGGGGCACGACCGAGTAAAAACTGTCCATCAGGAACGATTTACCGCGCCCCACCCCGCCCCACATATACACGCCTTTCGGCACGGCAGGACGGTTCAGCAGGCGCTTGAAGGTGCTCGAGCGCTGGCCCTTGTAGGCCACCCACTCGTCATAGCACAGCTGCAGGCGGTCGACCGCGCGCCGCTGGGCGGCATCGGCCTTGAAATCACGCTTCTGCAGCGCGTGCTGGTAAAACTCTTCTACGTTCATGGGATTCGCTTTAACGCACAAGGGCGCCGGCGGAAAAAATCCGCGAGCGCCCCTGCAGGACTAACTACAATTAAAAGTTCAACGTACGCTTGTCAACAGCCAATGCCGCTTCCTTGGTCGCTTCCGACAGGGATGGGTGGGCGTGGCAGATGCGCGCGATGTCTTCGGCCGAGGCCTTGAATTCCATCGCCACGACGGCTTCGGAAATCAGCTCGGACGCCATCGGGCCGACGATGTGCACGCCGAGGATTTCATCGGTCGTCGCATCGGCCAGGAATTTCACCATGCCCGAGGTGTCGCCCAGCGCGCGCGCACGGCCGTTGGCCATGAACGGGAAGGTACCGGCCTTGTAGGCGATGCCTTCCGCCTTCAGGGTTTGCTCGGTCTTGCCGACCCACGCGATTTCCGGCGAGGTGTAGATCACCCAAGGAATCGTGTTGAAGTTGGTGTGGCCATGCTGGCCGGCGATACGCTCGGCCACGGCAACGCCTTCTTCTTCCGCCTTGTGCGCCAGCATCGGGCCGCGCACAACGTCGCCCACCGCCCAGACGTTCGGCAGGTTGGTCTTGCAGTCGCCGTCGACGGCGATGAAACCGCGTTCATCCAGCTGCAGGCCGACTTTGTCGGCGCCCAGGCCATTCGTGTTCGGCGTACGGCCGATCGAGATGATCAGCTTGTCGAATACGGCTTTTTGCGCTTCGCCCTTGGCGTCCACGAATTCCACGGTGACGTCTTTCTTGCCTGGCGTGATCGCACCGATCTTGCAACCGAGGTTGATCTTCAAGCCTTGCTTGGTGAACAGCTTCGACGCTTCCTTGGCGATCTGCTCGTCGACGGCGCCCAGGAAGACCGGCAGGCCTTCGAGCACGGTGACGTCGGAACCCAGGCGGCGCCAGACGCTGCCCATTTCCAGACCGATCACGCCGGCACCGATGACGCCCAGCTTGGCTGGTACGGCGTCGATGGCCAGTGCGCCCGTGTTCGACAGGATCAGTTTCTCGTCGAATGGTGCGCCCGGCAGTTCGCGTGCGTTCGAACCCGTGGCGATAACCACGTGCTTGGCCGTCAGGGTTTCGTTGGCTTCGCCCGTCACGCTGATGTCATACGTGCCAGTGGCGGCAGCGACGAAAGCGGCGCGGCCGTGGAAGAAGGCGATCTTGTTCTTCTTGAACAGGTACAGGATGCCGTCGTTATTTTGCTTGACGACGGTGTCCTTGCGCTTGAGCATCTGGCCCAGGTTCAGCTTCAGGCCGGCGACGTCGATGCCGTGCTCGGCGAAGCTGTGGCCCGCGTGTTCGAAATGCTCGGACGATTGCAGCAGCGCTTTCGACGGAATGCAGCCGACGTTGGTGCAGGTACCGCCAGGAGCGGCGCCGCCCTTGGCGTTCGACCACTCGTCGACGCAAGCGACGGAAAAGCCCAGCTGCGCTGCGCGGATGGCGGCGATGTAGCCGCCAGGGCCCGCACCGATGACAACTACGTCAAATTGTTTAGTACTCATGTTTTGTTATTCCAATCTCTTCGTCTGGTACGAAAATCCACAATAGAAGGTAAATCACCACGCCGAAGCCGAAGGTCAATGTAAACAGGACGAAGACGAGACGCCAGATCCACGCTTCCATGCCGGAAGCGCGACCCAGGCCGCCGCAGACGCCGCCGAGCCAGCGGTCGTTGCGCGAACGGCGCAGGCGGTTGAATTCCTGCACCAGGTCGTTCGCCGGACCGGCAGCCGCATCGGCGCCGGCGCCGGACGTGCTGCCCGGCTTGTCCAGGTTGATATTGCTCAGGAGCTTGGCTTTCGCTTGCGCGAATTCCGCGTCGCTCAGAGCGCCCGCCAGGTGCAACTCGTGCAGACGCTTGATTTCTTCAGAGATGTTCATAGGAATCCTCTTTCATTGAGATCAGCCAGCTGCGTCTTCTGGCAAGGGGTATCGGCTACATTGCCCCGGCGGCTACGCCGGGGGACTACAGTGCTTACAGGTCCAGCAGCAGGCGTGCAGGATCTTCCAGCGCTTCTTTCATCGCCACCAGGCCCAGGACGGCTTCGCGGCCGTCGATGATGCGGTGGTCGTAGGACATGGCCAGGTAGTTCATCGGACGTACCACGATCTGGCCGTTTTCGACGACAGCGCGGTCCTTGGTCGCATGCACGCCCAGGATGGCCGATTGTGGCGGGTTGATGATCGGGGTCGACAGCATGGAGCCGAAGGTACCGCCGTTCGAGATCGAGAACGTGCCGCCCGTCAGGTCGTCCAGGGTCAGCTTGCCTTCCTTGGCTTTCGCGCCGAATTCACCGATTTTTTTCTCGATGTCGGCGATCGACAGCTGGTCCGCGTTGCGGATGATAGGCACGACCAGGCCGCGTGGCGAACCGACAGCGATACCGATGTCGAAGTAGCCGTGGTAGACGATGTCGTTGCCGTCAACGGAGGCATTGATGATCGGGTACTTTTTCAGGGCGGCGACGGCGGCCTTGACGAAGAAGGACATGAAGCCCAGCTTGACGCCGTGCTCTTTCTCGAACTTGTCCTTGTACTTGTTGCGCAGGTCGATGACCGGCTGCATGTTCACTTCATTGAACGTGGTCAGGATGGCGTTCGTCGATTGCGATTGCAGCAGGCGCTCGGCGATACGTGCGCGCAGGCGGCTCATCGGCACGCGCTCTTCCGGACGGTCGCCCAGGTTGGCGGCCGATGGCGTGGCAACTTGTTGCAGCGCTGGCTTGGCAGCGGCTGGCGCCAGCGGCGCGACAGCTGGCTTGGCGGAAGCGGCCAGGGCGTCGCCCTTGGTCACGCGGCCGTCTTTGCCCGAACCGGCGACGTCGCCAGCGGACAGGCCTTTTTCGGACAGGATCTTGGCAGCGGCAGGCATGGCGACATCGCCTTTGGCCGCAGCGGCTGGAGCGGACGCGGTCGAAGCGTCTTGCGCGGCGGCAGCCAAGGCTGGCGCAGGCACGGCCGACACTTCCATCGGGCTGACCTTGGCCGAGCCGTCGGTGTCGATGATGGCGATGACTTCGCCGGCGACGACAGTAGCGCCGTCAGCCTTGATGATTTGAACGATCACGCCAGCGGCTGGCGCCGGCAGTTCCAGCACGACTTTATCGGTTTCGATATCGATCATGTTTTCGTCGCGCGCAACTGCTTCGCCGACTTTCTTGTGCCATGCCAGCAGGGTCGCTTCTGCAACCGATTCCGACAACTGGGGAACTTTGACTTCGATTTGTGCCATGTAAAACTCCGTTTATTTTGTTATTGCGGCGCCGCCCCTGCGTAGCAAGGGCGGCGCTCCGTCATGATGTATGCAAGCAGGCCCATGCAATCGCATGGCGCCCCTTATCCTGCCACTTACTTGGTCAGGATAAAACCCTTCAGCTTCGAGAATGCCGTTTCCAGCAGATCTTTTTGCTGGGCGTAGTGCTTGTCATAGTAACCGACAGCAGGCGACGCCGAAGCAGGACGGCCGGCGTAGGCCAGACGTTGACCCGATTCCAGGCCTTCGAAGATGTTGTGCTGGATCTGGAACCAGGCGCCCTGGTTTTGCGGCTCGTCCTGTGCCCAGACGACTTCGACCAGGTTCGGGAACTTCTTCAGTTCAGCAGCGAACGACTTGTGCGGGAACGGATACAGCTGTTCCAGGCGCACGATGGCCGTGTCGGTCTGGCCGCGGGTCTTGCGTGCGTTGACCAGGTCGTAATAGACCTTGCCCGAGCAGGCAACCACGCGCTTGACTTTCTTGGCGTCGATTTTGTCGTCGACTTCGCCGATGACGGTCTGGAAACCGCCCTTGGCCAGGTCGGTCAGCGGCGAACCGGCATCCTTGTTGCGCAACAGCGACTTCGGCGTCAAGATGACCAGCGGCTTGCGGAACTGGCGCACCATTTGGCGGCGCAGCAAATGGAAGATCTGCGAAGCCGTCGTCGGCTGCACCACTTGCATGTTGTTGTCTGCGCACAGCTGCAGGAAACGCTCAGGACGTGCGGACGAGTGCTCAGGACCCTGGCCTTCGTAACCGTGCGGCAGCATCATGACCAGGCCCGAAGCGCGGCCCCACTTCACTTCGCCGGAGCTGATGAATTGGTCGATCACCACTTGCGCGCCGTTGGCGAAGTCGCCGAACTGGGCTTCCCAGATCGTCAGCGTGTTCGGTTCAGCGGTCGAGTAGCCGTATTCGAAGGCCAGTACGGCTTCTTCGGACAGCACCGAGTCGATGACGGTGAACGGCGCCTGGTTGTCCGACACGTTTTGCAGCGGAATGTAGGTACCTGCATCCCAACGCTCGCGGTTCTGGTCATGCAGCACGGCGTGGCGGTGCACGAAGGTGCCGCGGCCGGCATCCTGTCCGGTCAGGCGGATGGCGTAGCCGGACGATACCAGCGAAGCGTAGGCCAGGTGTTCGCCCATGCCCCAGTCCAGGTTCATTTCGCCACGGCCCATGGTGCCACGGTCGCCCAGTACTTTTTCAACCAGCGAGTGGACCTTGAAGTCTTCCGGCACGGTGGTGATGCGGGTGGCCAGGCGTTTCAGTTCCGTCATCGGCACGGCGGTGTCGGCCGAATCGGTCCATTTCTTGTTCAGGAACGGCAGCCAGTCGACGGCGTACTTGTTCTTGAAGTTCGAGATGACTGGATCGACGGTATGCTTGCCGGCGTCCATGGCGTCGCGGAATGCGGCCACCATCTTGTCGCCGCCATCGGCAGGGATCACGCCTTGCGCTACCAGCTTGTCCGCGTACAGCTTGCGGGTGCCTGGATGCTGGCCGATCTTCTTGTACATCAGTGGCTGCGTCAGTGCCGGCGTATCTTGCTCGTTGTGGCCAAGCTTGCGGTAGCAGATGATGTCGAGGACGATGTCCTTCTTGAATTCCATGCGGTAGTCGAGCGCGATCTGCGTCGCCAGCACCACGGCTTCCGGATCATCGGCGTTGATGTGCAGGACCGGTGCTTCGATCATCTTGACGACGTCCGAGCAGTACAGGGTCGAGCGGGCATCGCGCGGATCCGAGGTGGTGAAACCGATCTGGTTGTTGATCACGATATGCACCGTGCCGCCGGTATGGTAGCCACGGGTTTGCGCCAGATTCAGCGTTTCCATGACCACGCCCTGGCCGGCGAAAGCGGCATCGCCGTGCACCAGGATAGGCAGCACTTGCGCGCCCTGCGCGTCGCCGCGGCGATCCATGCGGGCCTTGACGGAACCTTCGACCACAGGGTTGACGATTTCCAGGTGCGACGGGTTGAACGCCAGCGACAGGTGGACCGGGCCGCCTGCGGTGGAGATGTCCGACGAGAAGCCTTGATGGTACTTCACGTCGCCGGCAGGCAGGTCGTCGCCATGCTTGCCTTCGAATTCTTCGAACAGTTCCTGCGGCGCTTTGCCCAGGGTGTTGACCAGCACGTTCAGGCGACCCCGGTGGGCCATGCCGATGACGATTTCCTGCACGCCTTTTTCGCCGGCGCGCTGGATGGTTTCATCCATCGAGGCGATGAAGGTTTCGCCGCCTTCCAGGGAGAAGCGCTTCTGGCCCACGTAGCGGGTGTGCAGATAGCGTTCCAGGCCTTCAGCCGCGGTCAGGCGGTCGAGGATGTGGATTTTTTTCTCTGGGGTGAAATTCGGGGTGGAGCGGATCGATTCCAGTTTCTCCTGCAGCCAGCGCTTTTCGGCTGGGTCGGAGATGTACATGAATTCGGCGCCGATCGAACGCGTGTAGGTATCGCGCAGATAGTTGAGCAGATCACGCAGGGTGGCGGTCTCGGGGCCAAAATAGGTATTGCTGATGTTGAACACGGTGTCCATGTCAGCGTCGGTGAAACCGTAGAAGCTCGGCTCAAGCTCAGGGATCATCGGACGTTCCTGGCGTTGCAGCGGATCCAGGTTGGCCCAGTGCGAACCGAGGTAGCGGTAAGCGGCGATCAGCTGCGTGGCGGCGACGCGCTTGCGGCCCATTTCAGCATCGAAGGAAGCGGTCACTGTGCGGATCGGACCAGCTTTTGCGCGCTCGGCGAACGAGGCGACGACGGAGGCATGCGCCACGTCAGGCTTGTTGGTGCCATCGACGGCAGGCACGTGCTGCATTGCGTCGAAGTAGGAACGCCAGTTATCGGGTACCGAGCCTGGGTTGTTCAAATATGCCTCGTACAGGTCTTCCACGTACGGAGCATTCCCACCGAACAGGTAGGAGTTGGTCGTTAATTGCTGCATATATTGCTCACCTTTCTTCGCGCTTCGCGAGGAATTAGCGGGTTAATCTAACCTTCCGCGACACGGCCTGACCGGTTAGCGGATTGCACATCAAGTTGTGGGGAAGGGCTTTTTTATTGCACCAGCATTCTGCATACCGTCATTTAGAATAGCACGCGGTATTGTAACGCAACAACGACTAGTTGAATTTTATTTGGCAAGCAAATGTAAGCTGTGTTGTTGATTTTCCCGGGCTTGCAAGCCTGTCACTGTTGTACTTACGGCACATCGGCGGCCCTGCCGGCGTGCCGCTTGCGGCCAACTGGTCTGCCCGGCGAAGGCGGCGCCGCGATGGCGGCCAGCCACTCGGCATCGCCGGCAAACCACTGCACCAAGAAGTCGAGCATGGTGCGCAGCAGGGGTGACATGTGCTGGCGCGAGGTGTAGACGCCGTAGATGCCCATGTCCTGCGGCTGGTACGCGGGCAGCAACTCCACCAGCTGCCCGCTGGCGATCAGCGGCGCGGCCGAAAAGCGCGGCTGCAAGGCGATGCCCGCCCCCGCCACCGTGGCTACCAGCAGGACCAGCGACTCATTCGCCGACAGGCGGCCGCTGACGGGGACAGTGAGCGCTTCCCCGTCATGCGTAAATTGCCACAGGCTCTTGCCGAAATACGTGTACGTCAGGCAGTTGTGCAGGGCCAGGTCTTGCGCCCGGCGCGGCGTGCCGTGCGCTGCGAGGTACGATGGTGCGGCGCACACCACCGAGGCGCAGCTGGCCAGCTGGCGCGCAATCAGGTTCGGCTCGAGCGCGTTCGTGATGCGGATCGCCAGGTCGATGCGCTGCTCCACCAGGTTGACGGCGCGGTTCTCCATCTGCAGGTCGACGGCGGCGCGCGGGTAGCGTCGCAGGTAAGCGGTTACTGCGCCAGCGAGCGCCGTCTGTGCCAGCGATTGCGAGCAGGTGATGCGCAGCAAACCGTGCGGCGTATCGAGACCCTCGGGCGAGGTGACGGCCATGGCGCCGGCCACTTCCAGCATCTGCCGGCAGCGCGCCAAGGTGGTCTCGCCCGCATCCGTCAAGCTCAGACGGCGCGTGGTGCGATGCAACAGGCGCGCCCCCGCCCACTCTTCCATCTCGGCCAGGTAGCGCGTCACCATGGCGCGCGACATATCGAGCGTCTCGCTGGCAGCCACCATGCTGCCCCGCTCGGCGATGGCGACGAATACTTGTGCGGCGGTGATACGGTCCATGCGGTGATACTCCCTTGATTCATCCGATCCATGCAACTAATACCGCAATCTACCCTATTTGCCGCGCCTGGTCGAAAGACGGGAGAGCATCCAGCACAGAAAGAACAAAATGCTTGCCGCCCCTCCCGCACCCTGGAAACCGTTCCGGTGCGGCGCAGTTAGCGCACACCATCGCCGCCAGCGGCAAGCGCCCGAGCATCACCTGCTTGCACTGCGACTGGACCAGCGCCCTTACAAGGCGGCCAGGAAGCGCTCATACTCTTGCGCACTGCGTGCCAGCCGCCCGGCATAGTCCGGCTCCTTCGGCCCGTCTTCCGCGCCATAGAAGGCAAAGAAGCGGCGGTTGTCGGCGCCGATATACGCCAGGGTGACATCGAACGGCGCCAGCAGCTGCGCCAGGGTAACGTTCCACTTGCCTTCCGGCGTGAAGTCTTCCTGGCGGATGCCTGCCGTCACGGCCAGCGCCACTTTTCTCGCCTTGAAGGCATCGCCGCCCGTGCCGTAGGCCCAGCCATACGCCAGCACCTCGTCGAGCCATTGCTTGAGCAAGGGCGGACAGTTGAACCAGTACACGGGGAACTGCAAGACCACATTGGCGTGCGCCTCCACCAGCGCCTGCTCGCGCGCCACGTCGATGATGCCGTCGGGGTAAGCCTGGTGCACATCATGGATGGTGTAGCGGTCGGGATACTGCGCCAGCTCCTGCAGCCAGCGCTTGTTGGCGACCGACGTGCCGATGGACGGATGGAAGACGATAACGAGGGTTTTCAACATGCTGTTTTTCCTGAAATGGGATGGATGCACCGGCCCCGCGTTCACAGAAAAGCAGGCAAGCCGGTACCCTGCCCCGTAGCGCGTGGTTGCGCCCGCAGAGGTAAAAACAGCATAACCATGCTGAGTACTTTTCACAAGTACGCACATTTACTGCTCATACAGTATAAAAAGTAAGTTACTCGACCGTCGAATGGCGCTTTGCCGTGCATATCGGGGTCAGGCTGGCTGGTGCCGCTCGCCCCACTCGCACAAGGTATGCAGCACGGGGATCAGCGAGGCGCCCTTGCTTGAGAGCGAATACTCGACCTTGGGCGGCACTTGTGGATATTCCTTGCGCACGATCAGCGCATCTGCCTCCAGTTCCTTCAGCACGACGCTGAGGGTCTTGAAGGCGATGCCGCCGAGATGGCGCTTGAGTTCGTTATGCCGCAGCACCGTGTTTTCCGCCAGCGCATACAGGATCAGCATCTTGTACTTGCCGCCGATCAGCGACAAAGTGTAGCCAAATGCCGTATCGCCGAGGGCCACGCCGCTGGGGGCGCAGGTTTCTTCATTCATCGCGTTGTGTTTCCTGTTGAACCAGGGCCCGAGCATAACAGCCCGGCATAAAAAAACGGGCCGAAGCCCGTTTTTTTGTTCGCTAGATACCGCTCTGGATTAACGCTTGTCCAGTGGCAGTACTTCACGCGTGGTCGAACCGACGAACAGCTGGCGCGGACGGCCGATTTTTTGCTCTGGGTCGGCGATCATTTCGTTCCACTGGGCGATCCAGCCGATCGTACGGGCCATAGCGAAGATACCGGTGAACAGTGACACAGGGATGCCCAGCGCCGATTGCACGATACCCGAGTAGAAGTCGACGTTCGGGTACAGTTTGCGCGAAACGAAGTATTCGTCGTTCAGTGCAATCTTTTCCAGTTCCATCGCCAGCTTGAACAGCGGGTCGTCTTGCAGACCCAGTTCCTGCAGCACTTCGTAGCACGTTTCACGCATCAGCTTGGCGCGTGGATCGAAGTTCTTGTACACGCGGTGGCCAAAGCCCATCAGCTTGACACCGGAGTTCTTGTCCTTGACTTGCGCGATGAAGGCAGGAATGTTCTCGACGGTGCCGATTTCTTTCAGCATGTTCAGTGCCGCTTCGTTGGCGCCGCCGTGGGCAGGGCCCCACAGGCAGGCGATACCGGCAGCGATACAGGCGAACGGGTTGGCGCCCGACGAACCGGCCAGACGGACGGTCGATGTCGATGCGTTTTGCTCGTGGTCCGCGTGCAGGATCAGGATGCGGTCCAGGGCGCGCACCAGCACGTCGTTGACCTTGTACTCTTCGCACGGGTTGGCGAACATCATGTGCATGAAGTTGGCGCTGTACGACAGGTCGTTGCGTGGGTAAACGAACGGCTGGCCGACCGAGTACTTGTAGGTCATGGCGACCAGCGTTGGCATCTTGGCGATCAGGCGGATGGCCGACACTTCGCGGTGACGCGGGTCGTTGATGTCCAGCGAGTCATGGTAGAACGATGCCAGCGCGCCGACGGTGCCCACCAGGACCGACATCGGATGCGCGTCGCGGCGGAAGCCACGGAAGAAGAATTGCATCTGTTCGTGCACCATCGTGTGCTTGGTGACGGTGTCGACGAACTTGGCTTTCTGCGCCGCGTTCGGCAGTTCGCCGTTCAGCAGCAGGTAGCACGATTCCATGAAGTCGGCGTTGACGGCCAACTGTTCGATCGGGTAACCACGGTACAGCAGCTCGCCCTTGTCGCCGTCGATGTAGGTGATCGACGAGTTACAGGCGGCCGTCGACATAAAGCCTGGGTCGTAGGTGAACTTGCCGCTACCGGCGTACAGTTTGCGGATGTCGATGACGTCCGGGCCAACCGTGCCTTTGTAGATTGGAAATTCAAGCGATGGGCTGCCATCGGAGAACGACAGGGTAGCTTTTGTGTCAGAGATATTCATGGGCTCTTCCTTCTCGGGAGTGAGTCGAAATTAAAATCAAAAATTCTGGCTGCAATTCGCACCGCACTCGGCAGTGCTACAGCGCGCCACTCGCACCGTTTGCAATATATCGCCCAGGCGTCTAGGCAATGCGCAGTCGTTGCAGCAGTGCGCGCACATGCGGCAGATCGACTTCGCCTTCCGGCTCTTTACGGGCCAGTACCAGATCCATTAACGCATTGTCCGATAAATCCAGCAAACGCGTCAGCGCGTCAACTTCTTCATCGGTCAATTCGGTTTCATACGCATCGAGAAAACGGGTCAGGATAATGTCGTTTTCCAGCAGGCCACGGCGTGAACGCCAGCGCAGGCGGGCGCGGTTGGCCGGGTCGGCCTGATGCGAGGACAAAATTGATTCTGTCATTTGGTTTACCACTTTACGTGTGCCTTGCGGCACGGTGCTGCTTTGCAGGCGCCGCCTGCAGGCAAGAGAGGATACCCTCTTCCCGCAAACGGCGCCCGGCGGATGCGATCAGGGGGATCAGATCGCGCGGCGGACCATCAATTCCTTGATCTTGCCGATCGCCTTGTTCGGGTTCAACCCTTTCGGGCAGACGTCGACGCAGTTCATGATCGAATGGCAGCGGAACAGGCGGTAAGGGTCTTCCAGGTTGTCCAGACGCGCGCCGGTGGCTTCGTCGCGCGAATCGGCGATGAAGCGGTAGGCTTGCAGCAGGCCGGCCGGGCCGACGAATTTGTCCGGATTCCACCAGAACGACGGGCACGACGTGGAGCAGCATGCGCACAGGATGCACTCGTACAGGCCATCGAGTTCTTCGCGCTGTTCCGGCGATTGCAGGCGCTCTTTTTCAGGCGGGATCGAATCGTTGATCAGGAAAGGCTTGATCGAATCGTACTGCTTGAAAAATTGCGTCATGTCGACGATCAGGTCGCGGATGACCGGCAAACCTGGCAACGGACGCAGCACGATAGGCTCCGACAGTTCATTCAGGTTGGTCGTGCATGCCAGGCCGTTCTTGCCGTTGATGTTCATCGCGTCCGAACCGCACACGCCTTCGCGGCACGAGCGGCGCAGGGCCAGCGAGTCATCGACGTCCGCCTTGATGCGCTGCAGTGCGTCGAGCAGCATCTTGTCGGTGTCTTTCAGTTCGACCGTCAGATCTTGCATGTACGGCTTGGCATCCTGGTCAGGATCGTAGCGGTAGATTTTGAATTTAAGAGTGCGTGCCATGGTATAGCCTTAGAAAGTACGTGGTTTCGGTTTGAAGGTATCAACCGTCAGCGGCTTGGTCACGACTGGCTTGTATTCCAGTCGGTTGCCTTCCGAATACCACAGAGTGTGCTTCATCCAGTTGTCGTCGTCACGTTGCGGATGGTCGTCCTGGGCGTGGGCGCCGCGCGATTCCTTGCGCGCTGCCGCCGAAACGATGGTCGCTTTCGCCGTTTCGATCAGATTGTCCAGCTCCAGCGCTTCCACGCGGGCCGTGTTGAAGACCATCGATTTATCCTTGAAGGAGACGTGCTTGCGGCGCTCGTCGAGCTTCATGATTTCTTCGACGCCCTTGTTCAGCATCTCGTCGGTACGGAACACGCCGCAGTACTTCTGCATCGTTGCGCGGATGTCGTTCGCCACGCCCTGCACGGTTTCCGTGCCGGTCGAGTTTTCCAGGCGCGCCAGGCGGCCCATGGCAAATTCGGCTGCATCGGCTGGCAAAGGCTTGTTTTCCTTGGCTTTCAGGCCGCTGTTGACGATGTGGTTGCCGGCCGCGCGGCCGAAGACCACCAAGTCGAGCAGCGAGTTCGTGCCCAGGCGGTTGGCGCCGTGCACGGACACGCAGGCGCATTCGCCGATCGCGTACAGGCCGTTGACAACCTTGGCCGAATTATCCGGACCGGTCGGGGTGACGACCTGGCCGTGGATGTTCGTCGGGATGCCGCCCATCTGGTAGTGAATCGTCGGCACGACAGGAATCGGTTCCTTGGTCGCGTCGACGTTGGCGAACTTGTGGCCGATTTCCAGGATCGACGGCAGGCGCTTGGCGATGGTGTCGGCGCCGATATGGCGCAGGTCCAGCATCACGTGGTCCTTGTTCGGACCGCAGCCGCGGCCTTCCTTGATTTCCTGGTCCATCGAACGCGAGACGAAGTCGCGCGGCGCCAGATCCTTCAGGGTCGGCGCATAGCGCTCCATGAAGCGTTCGCCTTCGCTATTGATCAGGATGCCGCCTTCGCCGCGCACGCCTTCGGTGATCAATACGCCCGCGCCGGCCACGCCGGTCGGGTGGAATTGCCAGAATTCCATGTCCTGCAGCGGCAGGCCGGCGCGTGCCGCCATGCCCATGCCGTCGCCGGTGTTAATGAACGCATTCGTCGACGCGGCGAAGATGCGGCCTGCGCCGCCCGTTGCCATGACCGTCGTTTTTGCTTCCAGGATCATGCATTCGCCGGTTTCCATTTCCAGCGCGACAACACCGATCACGTCGCCTTCGGCGTCACGGATCAGGTCGAGCGCCATCCATTCGACGAAGAAGTGCGTACGCGCACGGACGTTGCGCTGGTACAGCGTGTGCAACAGCGCGTGACCGGTACGGTCGGCTGCCGCGCAAGCGCGCTGCACCGGCTTTTCGCCGAAGTGGGCCGTGTGGCCGCCGAATGGACGCTGATAGATGGTGCCGTCAGGGTTGCGGTCGAATGGCATGCCGAAGTGTTCCAGTTCGTACACGACCTTCGGTGCTTCGCGGCACATGAATTCGATGGCATCCTGGTCGCCCAGATAGTCGCCACCCTTGACGGTGTCGAACATGTGCCAGAACCAGTTGTCTTCGGCCATGTTGCCGAGCGACGCGCCGATACCACCCTGCGCCGCAACGGTGTGCGAGCGGGTTGGGAAAACTTTCGACAGAACTGCGACGTTCAGGCCGGCTTCAGCCAGCTGCAACGACGCGCGCATGCCGGAACCGCCGGCGCCAACGATAACCGCATCAAAGCGGCGGGTAGGGATTGCAGATTTATATGCTGCCACGATTACACACTCCAGAGTATCTGTACCGTCCAGCCGGCACAAGCGATCAACCACAGCATGGTGGCAATTTGCAGGGTCAGACGGAGGCCAGCGCTTTTCACGTAGTCCATCCAGATGTCGCGTACGCCGACCCATGCGTGGTAGAACAGGGCGACGAAGGTCACCAGGCTGAACAATTTAAACCACTGCTGTGCGAACAGACCAGCCCAGCCTTCATAGCTGAAGTTGCTGCCGGTCAGGAAAGAAATAAGCAGGATGGCCACATAGGCCACCATGACGATGGCGGTAACGCGTTGCGCCAGCCAGTCGCGCAAGCCGTAATGGGCACCGACGACGAGGCGTTTCGGTCCGATATTATTGTCTGCCATGTTTAAAATACTCCAAACAGTTTCAAAGCGACCAGGGCCGTCAACACCAGGCTCACGACCAGCACGGACGACGCGGTCTTGCGTGCCGAATCTTTTTCGATGGCAACGTGCACATCCATGAACAGGTGACGGATACCGGCGCAGAAGTGGTGCAGGAAGGCCCAGACCAGACCCAGGGTGATCAGCTTGACGAACCAGTGCGAGGCGATGCCCTGGAAGTAGGCGTAGGACATTTCGGAACGCAGGCTCAGTTCCAGCATGTACAGGATACATGGCAGCAAGGCGAAAATGATGAAACCGCTGATGCGATGCAGGATCGAGACGATGGCGCCGACAGCCATGCGGTAGTTCGACAATTCGGTAACATGAATGTTACGGAATTGCGGCCGTTCTTTTTTTGGTACTTCTCTTACGGCTTCAGACATAACAAAAACCTCCCCTTTGAATTTCAACTAAATATTGAAGCCGCGATTTTCGCCGATTTTCGCAACCCATACCAATATCTATTGTTACATATAACCAAAATGGTTTTTTACTACAAAATACCGCGCTACTTTCCGTAGTTCACGTAATTTAATTACAGAATCGCCGGCAAAACACGGCCCGCCGGGGCGGGCCATGCTGTCGCTGCGCTTTCCGTTGTCTCCGTTGCCCGCCTTGCGGCAGGCATCTTGCAAGCGATGCACTTCAGCCTTGCTGCTTGTTCGGACGCCCGCAGGCGCCCCGCCGCTTCAGCTGAGTTCATTCTGATAATGATGGCGACTGGTCAGGTACAAGCCCCGGCGCAGTTCGACCGGCTTGTCGCCGTAGGTAAACGACACGCGCTCGGAACTGAGCAAGGGCGTGCCGAGGTCGATATTTAACAATTGCGCGGCGCCCGCGTCGGCGCACACGGCGCGGATCTGTTCGGACGCGCGTATCATGCGCGTGCCGAATTCCGTTTCGAACAGGCCGTACATGGGGCCCTTGTATTCCACTAGGCGCTCGGCCGTCAGGCCCTTGAAGATCAGGCCGGGCAGCCACAGCTCTTCGACGATGGTCGGCACGCCGTCGAAATACTGCACGCGCTTGATGAAGATGACGGCGTCGCCGGACTTCAGGTCCATCAGGCGCGCCACGTCGGCCGGCGCGCGCACGCGCTTGACTTCGATAAACTTGCTTTCGGGATAATGCGGCACGCCTTCGTCCGGCACCAGGCGCAGGAAGCGGAAATGCGCGCGCGCCTCATGGTGGGTGGAAACGAAAGTACCCTTGCCCTGGCGGCGCATGACGAGATTCTCGGCGGCCAGTTCATCGATGGCCTTGCGCACCGTGCCCTGGCTGACCTTGAAGCGCCCTGCCAGCTCGACTTCGCTGGGAATCAGTTCGCCCGGCTTCCATTCGCCCGATTGCAGGCTCTGCGTGATGAGCGCCTTGATCTGCTGGTACAGGGGACTGAAGGTGGGCGAAGCGGTCGCGGCAGGCGCGGACACGGCGGTGGCAGTGGTATTAATGCTGGCGACAGGGGTGCTGGCCGCAGTGGCGGCAGGCGTGGCCGGGGTGCCCGCGGTCGGACTGACCGCCCCGCTTGCAGCAGTGGCATTGTTGGTCAGATTGGACGAGGCGGAATTCATAGTCCGACATTTCAACACAAATCACTGTCCGCGTCCAGTAAAACAGACGTAGTTATCTGTCTTATATAAGACATAAGATATGATTGACAGATAGGGATCAGAGGCCTAAACTGCCCTCGATAAAACTTGTGAGCCAGCGTTTTATGTTGTCGGCCAGCCACTCTGGCCTCGTGCAGCACAAGCGTGACGGCAGCGTACACCAGCAATTCGGTGGCGCGGGCCGGTTTTGGTATCATTACAGTTTTTCCGGATAAGCGTAAGCCCAGCTTCAAGCCCGTTTTCTTTCCCATTTTTGGAGATTCATCATGGCTAAAACCCCAATGCGTGTTGCAGTGACCGGCGCCGCCGGCCAGATCGGCTACGCCCTGTTGTTCCGCATCGCCAATGGCGACATGCTCGGCAAAGACCAGCCTGTCATCTTGCAACTGCTTGAAATCCCGGACGAAAAAGCCCAGAAGGCGCTCAAGGGCGTGATGATGGAAATCGACGACTGCGCCTTCCCGCTGCTGACGGAAATGACCGCCCACTCCGATCCGCTGACCGCATTCAAGGATGTCGATGTGGCCGTCCTGGTTGGCGCGCGTCCACGCGGCCCAGGCATGGAACGCAAGGACCTGCTGGAAGCGAACGCCCAGATCTTCACGGTACAAGGCAAGGCGCTCGACGCCGTCGCTTCGCGCAATGTCAAAGTGCTGGTGGTCGGCAACCCTGCCAACACCAACGCCTACATCGCCATGAAATCGGCACCATCGCTGCCAGCGAAAAACTTCACCGCCATGCTGCGCCTGGACCACAACCGCGCGCTGTCGCAAGTCGCTGCCAAGACCGGCACCGCCGTGAAAGACATCGAGAAGCTGACCGTCTGGGGCAACCACTCGCCTACGATGTACGCCGACTACCGCTTCGCCACCGTGAACGGCAAGGCTGTCAAAGACCTGATCAACGACCAGGAATGGAACGCCAACGTGTTCCTGCCTACCGTCGGCAAGCGCGGCGCTGCCATCATCGAAGCGCGCGGCCTGTCGTCGGCAGCGTCGGCAGCGAACGCCGCCATCGACCACATCCATGACTGGATGCTGGGCACGGCCGGCAAGTGGACCACCATGGGCGTTCCTTCGGATGGCTCGTATGGCATCCCTGAAGGCACCGTGTTCGGCTTCCCGGTCACCACCGACAACGGTGAGTACACCATCGTTCAAGGTCTGGAAATCGATGCATTCTCGCAAGAGCGCATCAACCTGACCCTGAAGGAACTGACCGAAGAGCGCGAAGGCGTGAAACACCTGCTGGCCTAAGTCCAGTTTTGGCGGCGCGGCAATGCGCCGCCCGCCAAAGAAGGCCGCCCCGCGCATGTCGCGGCGCGGCTGTTTTATCAAGTAGTCTTTACCTGCAGAAATGCCTTAAGCATGCACCCTTCCGAGGTTTTATTCCAAGGCAAACGCCAGCCGCTGTTGCTCGCCGCTTGCGACCACTACGCCGGCTCTGAAAAGCTGATGCGTAAATCGATTGCTTTGCAACAAGAGCTTGGCCCCCTGTTCGACATCACGTTCGACTGCGAAGACGGCGCCAGCGCCGGCAACGAAGAAGCCCACGCGCTGATGATCGCCGGCCTGCTGGCCAGCGGCGAAAACCAGTTCAACCGTATCGGCGTGCGCGTGCACGACGTCGACAGCCCGTTTTTCGCGCGCGACGTGGAAATCATCTGCAGCGCCGCGTCCCGCCTGGCCTATATCGCCGTGCCCAAGGTGGCCGGCGTGCAGGATGCCATGCTGGCCATCGACCTGATCAACCTGCACGCGCGCCGCGCCGGCCGCGACAACCTGCCCGTGCACATCCTGATCGAAACGCATGGCGCGCTGCGCGACGCCTACGCGATCGCCGCCCTGCCCCAGGTCGAATGCCTGTCCTTCGGCATCATGGATTTCGTGTCGGCCCACTACGGCGCCATTCCCGCCGCCGCCATGCGCACGCCTGGCCAGTTCACGCACCCGCTGGTGGTGCGCGCCAAGCTGGAAGTGGCGGCCGCCTGCCACGCGCACGGCAAGGTGGCGTCGCACAACGTGACGACGGACGTGCGCGATTCGGCCGTGGTGGCGAATGACGCCCAGCGCGCGACAGCCGAGTTCGGCTACACGCGCATGTGGAGCATCCACCCGGACCAGATCAAGCCCATCATCAAGGCCTTTACGCCGCGCCTGTCCGAAGTCAACGAAGCGAGCAACATCCTCAACGAGGCGCTGCGCGCCAACTGGGGACCGATTGCACAAAATGGCCGCTTGCACGACCGCGCCAGCTACCGATATTATTGGACCGTTTTGCAACGCGCCAAACTGGCAGGCCTCGGCCTGCCCGAGGCGGCCGCCGCATTACTCAACACCCCCTCTTCCAGCACCACTGAAAACTGACAGGAATTACACGATGTCCCTCTCCAAATTAGCAATTGCCTGCAGCGTCGCGCTGGGCGCCATGACCCTCACGCTGGCGCCAGCCAGCTTCGCCGCCACCGCAGAGGCAAATCCCAAGGCCGTCAAGGCTGTCAAGGCCAAGCCAAAGGCCAAGACCAGCAAGGCCAAGGCAGCCGCCAAGGAAGCCCATCCGCTCGCCATGTCGGTCGCCGACAAGGAAGAATCCGATGAGCCGGACACCGCAGGCTCGGCTTCCACCGATTTCAATTGTGAACTTGGTAACAAAATTACCATCTACACCAATGCTACTGACGACAAACACATCGCCCTGCGCTGGAAGAAGCGCCTGCACCGCCTGAGCCGCGTTGGCACCACCACCGGCGCCAACCGCTTCGAGAACCGTCTGTACGGCCTCGTGTGGATCGGCATCCCGGCCAAAGGCATGCTGCTCGATTCCAAGCAGGGCCGCCAACTGGCCAATGAATGCAAGGATGCGGAGCAGGCCAAGCCGGCGGCAGTGGTGGAAGCCGCGCCATCGCTGGGCGTGCTGCCGGCCGCCGGCGGCTGATGTGCGTAGCAAGGGCCTCTTCGGGGGCTCAGTCATGTTTTGTAATTTGAATAATCAATAAATAGACGATACCCAACAAGGAGAGGTCATGTCCCGCAACACTCTGAACACGCTCAAGGACTTTAATATTTCGGATAGCAAGAAGGGCAAGCTGTACTCCCTGCCTGCGCTGGAAAAAAGCCTGGGCATCAATGTCTCCCGCCTGCCAGTGTCGATTCGTATCGTGCTCGAATCGGTATTGCGCAACTGCGACGGCAAAAAAGTCACCGAAGAACACGTCAAGCAATTGGCGAGCTGGGGCCCGACCGCCGAGCGCACCGACGAGATCCCGTTCGTAGTGGCGCGCGTCGTGCTGCAAGACTTCACCGGCGTACCGCTGCTGGCCGACCTGGCAGCGATGCGCAACGTGGCCGCCAAGATGGGCATCAACGCCAAGAAGATCGAACCTTTGGTACCGGTCGACCTGGTGGTCGACCACTCGGTCACCATCGATCACTACCGCGAAAAGAAAGCGCTGGACCTGAACATGAAACTGGAATTCTCGCGTAACAACGAGCGTTACCAGTTCATGAAATGGGGCATGCAGGCATTCGACACCTTCGGCGTCGTGCCACCAGGCTTCGGCATCGTCCACCAGGTCAACCTGGAATACCTGGCGCGCGGCGTGCACCACGCAGGCAAGAAAGCCGGCGACGTGTACTACCCTGACACCCTGGTCGGCACCGACTCGCACACCACCATGATCAACGGCATCGGCGTGGTCGGCTGGGGCGTGGGCGGCATCGAGGCGGAAGCCGGCATGCTGGGCCAGCCGGTCTACTTCCTGACGCCAGACGTCATCGGCGTGAACCTGTCGGGCGCATTGCGCGAAGGCTGCACCGCCACCGACCTGGTACTGACCATCACCGAACTGCTGCGCAAGGAAAAAGTCGTCGGCAAGTTCGTCGAATTCTTCGGCGAAGGCACCGAGTCGCTGACCCTGACCGACCGCGCGACGATCGCCAACATGGCACCGGAATACGGCGCGACCATGGGCTTCTTCCCGGTCGACGAAGCGACCATCGATTACTTCAAGGGCACCGGCCGCAGCAAGGCTGAAATCGCCGCGTTCGAAGGCTACTTCAAGGCGCAAAACCTGTTCGGCGTGCCAAAGGCCGGCGAGATCGACTACACCCGCGTGGTGGAACTGGACCTGGCATCGGTCGCTCCGTCGCTGGCCGGCCCGAAACGCCCGCAAGACCGTATCGAAATCGGCAACGTCAAGGCGAACTTCGCCGAGCTGTTCGCCAAGCCAACCACGGAAAACGGCTTCAACAAGAACCCGGCCGACCTGGCTGCCGTGTACGAAACGACGAACGGCGTGAAAGTGTCGAACGGCGACGTGCTGATCGCCGCGATCACCTCGTGCACCAATACCTCGAACCCGAGCGTGATGCTGGCTGCCGGCCTGCTGGCCAAGAAAGCCGTCGAAGCCGGCCTGAAAGTCGCGCCGCACATCAAGACTTCGCTGGCTCCTGGCTCGCGCGTCGTGACCGAGTACCTGACCGCCGCCGGTCTGCTGCCATACCTGGAAAAACTGGGCTTCGGCGTGACCGCCTACGGCTGCACCACCTGTATCGGCAATGCGGGCGACCTGACGCCCGAGCTGAACGCAGCGATTGCCACGCATGACATCGTCGCGTCGGCCGTGCTGTCGGGCAACCGCAACTTCGAAGCGCGTATTCACCCGAACATCCGCTCGAACTTCCTCGCTTCGCCACCGCTGGTCGTCGCTTACGCCATCGCCGGCAACATGACGCGCGACCTGATGACGGAACCGGTCGGCAAGGGCAAGGGCGGCAAGGACGTCTACCTGGGCGACATCTGGCCGACCTCGGCTGAAGTATCGGCCATGATGAAGTTCGCCATGAACGCCAAGGTGTTCAAGGACAACTACGCGGACGTCAAGGGCGCGCCAGGCAAGCTGTGGGAAAAAGTCACGACCGTGTCCGGTCAAGTCTACAACTGGCCGAAATCGACCTACATCGCGGAACCACCGTTCTTCGACAACTTCTCGATGACGCCAGCGGCAGTGGCCACCGGCATCGAAGGCGCGCGCGCACTGGGCGTGTTCGGCGATTCCATCACCACCGACCACATCTCGCCAGCCGGCTCGATCCAGGAAAACGGTCCTGCAGGCAAATGGCTGAAGGAAAACGGCGTCCTGAAAGCGGACTTCAACTCCTACGGCTCGCGTCGCGGCAACCATGAAATCATGATGCGCGGCACGTTCGCCAACGTGCGTATCAAAAACCGCATGATCCCTGCCAAGGCGGACGGTTCGGCGGTCGAAGGCGGCATCACGATCCACCAGCCTTCCGGCGAAGAAATGTCGATCTACGACGCAGCAATGAAATATGTTGCTGAAGGCACGCCAACCATGGTCTTCGGCGGCGAAGAGTACGGTACGGGCTCGTCGCGCGACTGGGCGGCAAAAGGTACGCAACTGCTGGGCGTGAAAGCCGTGATCACCCGTTCGTTCGAGCGTATCCACCGCTCGAACCTGGTGGGCATGGGCGTGTTGCCGCTGCAATTCATCGGCGACGACAGCGTGCAAACCCTGGGCATCACCGGCAAGGAAACCTTCGACCTGAAAGGCCTCGAAGGCGAAATCAAGCCACAGCAACTGGCTACCCTGGTGATCCACCGCGCCGACGGCTCCAGCCAGGAAGTCAAAGTCCTGCTGCGCATCGATACGCCGATCGAAGTCGATTACTACAAGCATGGCGGTATCCTGCCATTCGTGCTGCGTCAATTGCTGGCCGAGTAATCAGCCCAGCTGTGATGCAAGATCAAAGCGCCGGTTTCGACCGGCGCTTTTTTTCGTCCCTGCATCCCGTTCCGACTTGAAATTTCGACTATTGGCATGATCTAAGGACAGCTTACGTATTGCGTGCGGCTGAATCCTCTACAATACGGTTATAAGGGTTTATCATTGTTTGACTGATCCATTTTTTTCACTTTCCGAGACTCTTATCCCGCTATGCGTCGTCCTTCCAAAGATTCATCCCATAAACTGACTGCCGACAGCCAGCGCCTGGTCACCTTTGCCCAGGCGATCGTACAGGCAGCCAGCCGTCTCGAAGAGCGGTCCTGGGAACACAGCCTGGATACGCAGCTCCAGAAATTACTCAAAACCGGCCACCAGGACACCATCGACAACACCCTGGGCAGCCTGTTCAAGGATGACTTGAACGCCTATGACGTGCTGATGGACTGCGTTGAAGCCGTCAGCGAATCGGCCGTCGTCACGCATGAAGACGTACGCTACGACGCCCTGCTCGTCGCCGTGCCCATCCTCGCGTGGACGCGCTTTTCCATCGCCTCGGGCCCCATGGCCGGCGACGCGCACGGTGTGCTGTCGGCGCATTTCGCCGCCCACCTGCTGGCCGACGGCACCAAGATGGCCATGGCGCCAACGCTGTACTCGATCGACCAGTTGCCGCGCAGCCATGTCGAAACCTATGCCAAGACGCAAAAGCTGGCCCTGGCCGCGCTGAAAGGCACGGCCGTCAAGCCCTCGGGCAAAGAAGCGGAAACGGCGCCCTTCCTGGCCGACACGCGCTACCTGCTGGTGGCCGTGGTGGCCCCTGCCGGCGCGCCGCTGTTCCGCTGGCAGACGCCTTCGAGCCAGCTCGACTTCATCGCCGAACGCAGCGCCGCTCTGGAACAATGGCGCACGCAGGCGACGCCGACGTTCGCCCGCCTGCTGCCCGGCTGCGGCCTGGAATTGCTGCTGCCGGAAGCGTATTACGTGGCCTGCCGCGAAGCGGACAAACTGATACGTCCCGTCTCCGTGCGCGCCGCCGTGCACTACCTGACGCATACCTTGGCCATCGAGCCGTCGGAACTGCGCGCCGTCATCGCCGGCTTCGGCGAGGAAGCGGCCGACGGCCAGGTGGACGAGTACCGCATCGCCTTCACCCTGCGCCAGGCGCCGGACGTCATCTATGGCATCGTCTGGCCTTTGTACGGCCAGGAAGACGAGGATGGCACGCCGATCGAAGGCCTGATCCAGGTCGGCATCGCCGCGCTGGACAAGCAAAAGACGCCGGTCGATGAAATCATCGAGCACCTGAACGCCGCCGGCGTGACGCAGATCAAACGCCACGCGGAACGTTTTGTCGGTGAATACTGCGACGATTGCGGCGCGCCCCTGTTTGCCGACCCTGTCGGCGAGCTGGCGCATGCAGAGATGCCGGAAGATACGCCGCAAGGTACGGAACACTTCCATTAATACAGGCTTGTCGGATTACGCGCTGCGCGCTAATCCGACCTACGCTGCCGGTATGGGCCGTAGGTCGGATTAGCCGGCACGGCGTAATCCGACAACAGCGTTGGCGCATAAAAAAGGCGGAACCTCGGTTCCGCCTTTTTGCATTTCAAGCCACGCTTAACGCGCCATCACCACTGTGAAAACGGGTGGCGGATCAAATTCGCGTTGTAATAGCGCGCGTCGCCCGACACTTCCGCGCCGATCCATTCCGGCTTGTCGAAGGGCTGGTCTTCCGATGCCAGCTCGATCTCGGCCACCAGCAGGCCCGCATTGGCGCCGAGGAACTCGTCGACTTCCCATACCATGCCCGCGTGTTCGATGCGGTGGCGAACCTTTTCGATCAGCGGCTGTTCGCACAGGCCGTCGAGCAGTTCGACGGCGTCGGCCAGCGGAATCGGATACTCCCACTCGCCGCGCGTGGCGCCCACGTTGGCGCCCTTGATGGTCAGCATCGCCTGTTCGCCCTCGATGCGCACGCGCACCACGCGCTCGCGCGCGGACGACAGATAGCCCTGGCGCAGCAGCACCGGCTGGCCCAGGCCGCGCCAGGCATCGCCGGCCAGCAGGAATTTACGCTCGATCTCGACGCCCATGATCAACGCCGTTCAATCGAGCGACAGCAGGATAGGCTGCAGCATGGCCGCGCCCAGTGCCGCGCTGCGCGCGCCGTTCCAGCCCACGCTTGGATCCGGCAAGTCGGCGTTTTCCTTGAACGGCATTTCCAGGGTCAGCGCCAGGCAGCCGAAGTGATGGCCGATGTATTTCGACGCCAGGGTCAGCATGTCGGACTTGTACTTGCTGGCCGCATAGCCGAACTTGTCCTGGAAGTCGGGGCTGGCCTGCTTGTAGCGCTCGATGAAGGCCTTCTGGTGCGCCGCCTGGACGGGCGTGAAGTTTTCCAGCATTTCATTGCCGGCCACAAAGTTGTACGGCAGCGCTTCATCGCCGTGGATGTCGAAGAACATGTCGACGCCCGTTTCGTGGATCTTGTTTTTCACGCACAGCACTTCCGGGCTCGATTCCAGCGAAGGCGTCATCCATTCGCGGTTCAGGTTGGCACCGGCCGCATTCGTGCGCAGGTTGCCGCGGATGGAGCCGTCCGGGTTCATGTTCGGCACGATGTGGAACACGGCGCGCTGCAGCAGTTTGCGCGCGATCGGGTTGGCGTCGTCGAGCAGCGAGTCGATCAAGCCTTCGACGAACCATTCGGCCATCGATTCGCCAGGATGCTGGCGCGCGATGACCCATATCTTCTTTTCCGCCTGCGGATTGCCGATGGTGACCATGTTCATGTCGCGGCCATCGACCGTGCTGCCCAGGTCGGACACGCGCGCCAGCGGATGCTCGGCCACTTCGCCCAGCAGGCGCAAATGGCGTTCCCATGAGTACGGTTCGAAGTAGGCGTAGTACACGCTGTCGAGTTCAGGCGTGTGCGAGATCGTCATGACCTGGCCGTCGAACGTGGTCGGCACGCGGAACCAGTTTTCGCTGTCGTAGCTGGCCACGGCCTGGTAGTCTTCATAGCCGGCCGGATAGGTGGCCTGGCCCGCGTTCAGGAAGCGCATCGTGCATGCCTGGCCGCGCGCGCCCTGCAGGCGGAAGTGGAACCACTGATGGATGTCGGCGTGGCTATCCTTGCGCAAGTTCAGGTCGATGGCGCCGGCGCTGGTGGCGCTCACCACGTCGATGGCGCCCGAGTCGAAGTTCTGGCTGATTTTAATGGTCATGTAATGATCCCGTCCGAATGTAAGTGTTCCGGCGCCGCCTCGTGGGCCACCGCCGTCGCGCTAAAAAACGCAGTGTAAGCTATCCTGCTATTTTCCGCCCTTTGGCCCCGTTCGCAAAGCCTGCTCCGGTGATTTATGCACCATTCCGGGGCATCGATGGAAAAGCGCCGGGCAAAAGCGCGAAAAATCGGTCCACTGTCGCATCTACCGGACAAAAAACTGAATTGTAACAATGCCGGAAACATTGGCAGCCCCTCGTCCCCCTATAATTCCTGCTTTCATAGAGTCGCCAGGAAAGAGTCGTGGACAAGAAGCTGACCAATATTCAGGAAAGAAAATTACGCGAGGCGCAGGCGCGGCGCGAGCACATCATCGACGTCGTCAAAGACCTCATCAAGAAGGGCGGCGCGCGCGCCGTCTCCATCCGCAAGGTGGCCGAGGCGGCCGGCTTTTCCACCACCGTCGTGTACGCCCTGTTCCGCGACAAGGCCACCCTGATCGCCCAGGCCATGGACAAGGACTTGCTGGAACTGGTGCGCGCCATGCGCACGGCCTGCGACACCAGCACTGACCCATGGGAACGCATCAGCCTGGTCGGCCGCGCCTACATCGAATACGGCTTCCAGCATCCCGACGAATACTCGCTGATCTTCATGGAATTGCGCCCGCACGCGGAAGTCGACGCCGTCGACGTGGAACACGGCAATATCGAGCAAGACCCGTATGCCTACGCGCTGCACCTGTTCGGCGAGCTGGCGCAGGCGGGCCAGGTGCGCCAGGACGAGCCGGCGCTGCACACGATGACGCAAATCTTCTGGCAATCGCTGCACGGCCTCGTGTCGCTGCGTATCGTCATGGATGCGGGCGACCCATGGACGCCACACCCGGAAATGAACGCGCATATCGACGATTTGCTCGCCGTCGTCACGGCAGGCATCCGCCTGCGCTTTGCACCGCCTTCCTGACGTTTGATCCAGCGCAAACCAGGCGGACGGAAAAGGCGGACAGTGGAGTGAAGCCGCCTGCGCCGATGCAGCGCGGCTTGCGCGAAGGAGTGCGAGATGAACGAAGCCTATTCCACGGACCGGCTTGACAAACAGCAAAGCGCGAACAATGCTGTACGCATGGAAGCGCGCCTGACAAAACTGGAAACGGACCGGGAACATGACCGGCTATGGTTCAAGACCCTGGAACAGCGTCTTGGCGAAGGCCTCGATAAGGTACGCACGGAATTGCACAACGAATCACAGCTGCTGCGTGCCGACCTGACGCAATTTCGCGGCGACTTGCGCGGCGACTGCCACGCCCTGCGCACGGAACTGGGCGACATCCGCAAGCACATGCACACCCACTTCCTGTGGTTCATGGGCATACAGGCCACCACCACGTTTGCCCTGCTGGGCTTGGGCGCCAAGGCGCTGCATATGTACTGAGGAAAGTAAAAAGGCAGCGCGGTGCCGCACCGCCCTGCCCTGTCTTGATGCTGGCGAAGCTTACTGCGCTGCCAGCATGCTCTGCGTTTCCTGGTAGCGCACGTGCCAGGCCAGGGCCTCTTGCAGGATGTGCGGCGTGTGGCCGCCACGCTGGCATGCCGCGTCGTAATAGGCACGCAGCTGCGCGCGGTAATCGGGATGCGTGCAGCGATCGATGATCAACGGCGCCCGTTCACGCGGCGCCAGGCCGCGCAAGTCCGCAAAACCCCATTCCGTCACCAGCACGTCGACGTCATGTTCCGTGTGGTCCACATGCGAGACCATCGGCACGACGCTGGAAATGCGCCCGCCCTTGGCCGCCGATTTCGACACGAACATCGACACTTGCCCGTTGCGCGCGAAGTCGCCCGAGCCGCCGATGCCGTTCATCATGTGCGTGCCGCACACGTGCGTGGAATTGACGTTGCCGTAAATATCGAACTCGAGCGCCGTGTTCAGCGCGATGATGCCCAGGCGGCGCACGATCTCGGGATGGTTGCTGATCTCTTGCGGGCGCAGCACGATTTTCGAGCGGTAATGGTCTATATTGTCCATCAGCTTTTGATGCACGGCGGCCGACAGGGTGATCGACGAGGCCGAGGCAAACGCCAGCTGGCCCGAATCGAGCAGCTCGATGGCGCTGTCCTGCAGCACTTCCGAATACATCGTCATGTTGCGGAAAGGCGATCCGATCAGGCCATGCAGCACGGCGTTGGCGATGGTGCCGATGCCCGCCTGCAGCGGCAGCAATTCCGGCCCCATGCGCCCGGCCGCCACTTCGCCTTGCAGGAAGGCGATCACATGGCCGGCGATCGCCTGCGTTTCCGCGTCGGGCGGCAAGGCGTTCGACGGGCTGTCGGGACTGTCCGTAATGACGATGGCGGCGATGCGGGCCGGGTCGATGGCGATGGCCGTGCTGCCCAGGCGCTGGTCCACGCGCGTGAGGGGAATCGGCTCGCGGCCCGGCAAGGTGTGCGGTATATAGATGTCGTGCAAGCCTTCCAGCGCCAGCGGCGTGGACAGGTTGATCTCGATGATCACTTGCGTTGCCTGCTGGGCAAAGGCGGCGGAGTTACCCACCGACATGGTCGGAATGATGGCGCCGGCCGCCGTGATGGCTGTCGCTTCGATGACGGCGATATCGACGGCTGCCAGGTTGCCCGAACGCAGCTGCTCGGCCGTTTCCGACAGATGCTGGTCGATGAACATGACTTCGCCGTTGTTGATCTTGCCACGCAAGACCGGGTCGACCTGGAACGGCATGCGGCGCGCCAGCACGCCCGCCTCGGCCATCAAGCCGTCGCTGCCATTGCCCAGCGAAGCGCCCGTGATCAGGGTCAGGCTTAATGGATCTTGCAGGGCGCGTTCGGCCAGTGCGCGCGGCAGGGCTTTGGCGTCGCCGGCACGGGTAAAACCGCTCATGCCGACACGCATGCCGTTGTGGAACAATTTGGCTGCCTCATCGGCGCTCATGATTTTGCCGAGCAAGCCTGGGTGGCGGATACGGTCCTCGTACATCTGATGCTCCTGATCTTCTTCATATTCTCAAACTGGATGGCTGTCATACACCAGCCCCATAAGTGGAATCAGTATAAAATCGCGGTCACATGCATGGCATGAATTAATTTCGCCACATCCAGTCGATATTTTCATGCCTTGCCAATGCCGAGCCCCCTCGTGGATATCCGTTCCCTGCGCTATTTCGTCGAAACCGTGCGCCTGTCGAGCTTTACGCAGGCGGCCGAATCGCTGCACCTGACTCAGTCGACCATCAGCAAGATGGTGCGCCAGCTGGAAGATGAAGTGGGCGCCCAGCTGCTGGTGCGCGACGGGCGCAAGCTGACCCTGACGGACACGGGCCGCATCGTCTATCAGCATGGCCAGGAAATGCTGGCGAACATGCGCCAGCTGACCCTGGAAGTGCGCGACACCCAGGCCTTGCAGCGCGGCAGCCTGACGGTCGGCATCCCGCCCATGATCAATGTGCTGTTTACGCCTGTATTAAAGGCCTTCCGTGCGCGCCACCCGCACATCAGCCTGACGCTGCAGGAAGACACGGGCCAGCAGATCGAGCGCCAGGTGGCGGCCGGCGAACTGGAAATCGGCATGACGGTGCTGCCGGCCGACCCGGAACTCGATCTCGTGGCCGTGGAAGTGGCCAACTATCCGATCTGGGCCCTGGCCGAGCCGGGCACGTTCCAGAAAAACCGCACGACCCTGCCCTTCAAGGCGCTGGCCGATTTGCCGCTGGTGTTATTAAAGGATGATTTCGCCCTCACGCGCAGCCTGCGCCAGCATTTCGCGCAAGCGGGCTTCGCACCGACGATCGCGGCCCAGAGCGGGCAATGGGACTGGCTGGTGGCGATGGCCTCGGCGGGCCTGGGCGTGGCCCTGCTGCCCGAGCCGTTCATCCACCGCCTGGCTGGCGAACCGCTGGAGGCCGTGCGCATCGTCGAGCCGGAGGTGGCGTGGCAGGTGGCCCATATCTGGAGCGGGCGCTATCTGTCGCACGCGGCGCGCGCCTGGCTCGAGGTATGCCAGGACGTGCTGGGCACGCCGTTCGCGCATTGACGTAAAAAAGGGTGGCCGAGGCCACCCTTTTGCTTGATCACGCCACCTTGCTTACTTGGCGCTGTCGTTGTACATGCTGGCGTACTTCCAGCCGAAGTACAGAATGAAGGTGTAGCACAGGGCCGGCACGAGGAAGGACAGTTGCAGGTTGATGTGGTCGGCCAGGAAGCCCTGGATGAACGGCACGATGGCGCCGCCGACGATGGCCATGCAGAGGATGCCCGAACCTTGTCCCGTTTGCGCACCCAGCTTGTTCAGGGCCATGCTGAAGATGGTCGGGAACATGATGGAGTTGAACAGGCCGACGGCGATCAAGGCCCACATGGCTGTGTGACCGCTGGAGAACACGGCAACGAGGATCAGCGCGATGACGACGGCGGCGTTGAAGGCCAGGGTCTTGCCCGGGCTGACATAGCGCATCACGGCAAAGCCGACGAAGCGGCCCAGCATGGCGCCACCCCAGTAATAGCTGACGAAATAGGCGGCGTCGGCGTGGCTGAGGCCCGCGATATGGCTCTCGCCCAGGAAGTTGATCAAGAAGCTGCCGATGCTGACTTCACCGCCCACGTACAGGAAGATGGCCAGCGCGCCCAGCACCAGATGGCGGTGCGACCAGATCGAGACCTTGTGACCATCGTGCGCCAGGGCGGCGGCATCGTCGGCGTGCGAAATCTTCGGCAATTTTGCCAGCGCGAACAGCACGGCCAGGATCACCAGGGTAGCGGCCAGCACCAGGTACGGGCCCTGCACGGAGGCCGCTTCCTTGGCGCGGTAAGCCAGTTGCTCGGCCGCCGGCAGCAGGTCGAACTGCTGCACCGTCAGCACGGTGCCCGACAAGATCAGCATGCCGCCCAGCGCCGGCGCCACGGTGGTGCCCAGCGCATTGAACGCTTGCGTCAGGGTCAAACGGCTCGATGCCGTCTGCGGGTCGCCCAGTTCCGTCACGTACGGGTTGGCCGCCACCTGCAGCACGGTGATGCCGGCCGCCAGGATGAAGAAGGACAACAGGAACAGCGCATAGCTGCCGGTCGACGCCGGGTAGAACATGGCGCAGCCGGCGGCCGCGATCAGCAGGCCGGCGACGACGCCGCGCTGGTAGCCGATCTTCTTGATCAGCATGCCGGCGGGCAGCGAAACGATGGCGTAGGCGCCAAAGAAGCAGAACTGCACCAGCATCGCCTGCACATACGTCAGGGTGTAGATCGAGCGCAGATGGGGAATCAGCACATCATTGAGCGATGTCAGCAATCCCCACATGAAAAACAGCACCGTGACAATGATCAGGGCGCCCGTATTGTTTTGCGTGCCGGCCTGTGTGGACGGTACGCCCTGGCCTTGCTTTACGTATTCCATACCTTCTCCATTTTTCAATTCCAAGTTGATCTTGCCAGGCATGGAAGCGTTTCCACCCGGGCAGCACCAGGACGCGCAAGCGCCACGCAGATATCAGCGTGGGCCATGACTGCCATCAGCAAAACAGGGGCAGGCATGGCGCTACTTGCGCGCGGCAGGCGCACGGCCGACCGTTTCTCGCCAAAATGATGTCTTGTAGGCGCGGCACGCCTGCGGGCTGCGTCAGAAAACAACATTCAGGAGAAAACAGTCTTGTAGTAAAACTACGATACAGCGCCCGCATTATGCCTTAAAGCCCCGTATTGCGCAGCTTTCCCGCCTGTTATTCTAAAATTGAATAGCCGACATTTGAAATCAAAAGTAGCCTTATAACTTGGAATCGCTATACTTATATTGCAGTGCAGCACAACGCGGCACGCCACATAAGGAGTCTGCCATGTCTACCGCATTTACTTACCACACCACGCAAAACAGCAATATCGTCGCCACCCTGGTCCACGCCGCCAAACGCGTTGGCGCTTGGCTGAACCAAAGCAGCGACCGCCGCGAACGCGCCTACGAAGAAGCCTACCTGGCCGAATCGACGGATCGCTACGACCTGGAATACCGCATGCGCGAACTGGCCCGTGCCAATCCGCAGCCAAGCTGGATGAGCGGTCTGAGCCGTTAAGAGTGACGCAGTACCCAGTCGCTCATCGGCTGTTGCAACATCGATAGCGCCATCCTGCTCGCCTTGCGCTTGAGCACAGGATGGGCTATACAGGCGGGATGCACACGCCCATTACCATTCTCGCCATCGCCGGCAGCCTGCGCGCTGCCTCGCTGAACACCGCCCTGCTGCGCGCCATCGCCGGGCTTGCGCCACCGCCATTCGACATCCGCATCTATTCGGGACTCGGTGAGTTACCGCTATTCAATCCCGACCTCGATGCCGACAGCCTGCCGGCCGTGACCGGTCTGCGCGACGCCATCCTGGCGGCCGACGTGCTGATGCTGGCCAGCCCCGAATACGCGCACGGCGTGAGCGGCCCCATGAAAAACGCGCTGGACTGGATGGTGGGAAATGAATCGTTCATCGACAAGCCGCTGGTGCTGCTGAACGCCTCGCCGCGCGCCACGCATGCGCAGGCGGCCCTGCGCGAAACGGTGCGCACCATGTCGGCGCGCCTGATCGACGACGCCTGCATCAGCTTGCCCCTGCTGGGGTCGGGTCTCGATGCCGAGGGCATCGCTGCGGACACGGCATTGCGCCGGGCCATCCTCGATATGCTGCAGTGCATCAGGTCATTTTCATGACCGTCTGCACGTTTTACTGTCATTTCATCTAGTTTTACTACGTACTTCTACGGACCGCTCAATGCGGGATCATGCCCGTGAACACGTACGCCTGCAGCATGGTGATGATGCCGATGATGACGGCAAACAACAGGCTGTGCTTCAAGGTAAAGCGGAACAGGTCCGATTCCTTGCCCACCAGGCCAGTCGCCGCGCAGGCGACGGCGATCGACTGGGGCGAGATCATCTTCGCCGTCACGCCGCCCGTCGTATTGGCCGCCACCATCAGGGTGTCGGACACGCCGATCTGGTGCGCCGTCGTGTTTTGCAGGGAGCAGAACAAGGCGTTCGACGAGGTGTCGGACCCCGTCAGGAAGACGCCCAGCCAGCCCAGGAACGGCGAGAAGAACGGGAAGGCGGCGCCGCTGCCGGCCAGCAGCAGGGCCAGGGTGGACGACATGCCCGAGTAATTGGCGACAAAGGCAAAGGCCAGCACGAGCCCGATCGAAAGCACGGGACGGCGCAACTCCACGATCGTTTCCACGAACGCCTTCAGACCATCGCGCGGCTTCATGCGCAGCATCAGCATCGACAGCACGGCCGTCAGCAAGATCGCCGTACCCACGGCCGACAGCAGATCGAGCTTGAACACGGCGTCATACGCCTTCGGCTCTGCCACGATGGGCATCGTCTTCATCACCAGCTTGTCGAGGTAAGGCACGTGGATCTTGATGACCAGGCTGGACAAGGCGCCGCCGGCGGCAAACAGTGCCTTGAAGCTGGGCAGGCTCCACACGGTAACGATGGCCGTCAACAGGCCGAACGGCGCCCAGGCGTGCATGGTCTGCGCCATCGTGTAGGGCGAGGCGGCGCGGTTGCCACCGCCGCGCACGGCCGCAGCACCGCCCGCACCGCCAAAGCCGGACAGCGCTGCCGTGCCGCCGCCGACGGCATGCGCCACTTTCGCATTCTTCGGCTGCCACACCTTCAGGAACAGGGTCAGCGACACCAGGCTGACGAGGGCCGAGGTGATGTCCGGCAGTTCAGGGCCGATATGATTCGATGTGAAATACTGGGTGACGGCAAAGCTCAAACCCGTCACCAGCGCGGCCGGCCACACTTCGCGCACGCCGCGGAATCCATCCATCATGAAGACCAGCCAGAACGGCACCAGCAGCGACAGCAGCGGCAACTGGCGGCCCGCCATGGCGCCGATCAGGAAGGGGTCGATGCCCGTCACCTGCCCCGCCACGATGATGGGGATGCCCATGGCGCCAAAGGCCACGGGCGCCGTGTTGGCGATCAGGCACAGGCCCGCCGCATACAGCGGGTTGAAGCCCAGGCCCACCAGCAGCGCCGAGGTGATCGCCACGGGCGCGCCGAAACCGGCCGCCCCTTCCAGAAAAGCGCCGAAGGCAAAGCCGATCAACAGCACCTGCAGGCGCTGGTCGTCCGTAACGGACAGCACGGAGGCGCGGATGATGTCGATCTGCCCTGTTTTCACGACGATCTTGTACAGGAAGACGGCCGTGACGATGATCCAGGCGATCGGCCACAAGCCGTACGCAAAGCCATAACCGGCCGCCGCCAGCGCCTGCGGCACGGGCATGCCATACGCGAAGATGGCGACGGCCAGCGCCAGCGCCAGGGTGACGGCGGCCGCCACGTGTCCCTTGATGCGCAGCGCCGCCAGCGCGATGAAGAAGAAAATGATGGGGATGGCTGCCGCCAGCGACGACAGCCACAAGCTGCCGAGCGGTGTATAAAGTTGGGTCCAGGTTTGCATGTCGGGTCTCCTCCGGTGGATGCGGGTTAAGTGAAAAAACGGCTTTGCTGTATTTTTTTGCGGCGTATTTTTCTGTAGGGGCCGGCACTACTCTTCCTGGCCCCGCGCGTTCAGCAGGTCGGCCAGGCTGCGCGGCGCCGGCGTCAAGGGCTTGCGGTGTTGCGTCCAGCCCAGCTGCGCGCGCGGCGTCAGCATGCGCAGCCGCGTGGCGGCCCAGCGGAACAGCCGGTAGCTGGCGGGGCGCGCGAAGGCGCCGCTCCAGAAGCGCCAGATCAGGCTTTCGCCGCGGCTGAACTTGGCGCCCTGCCCGCGCAGCGGATGGCTGACTTCCTCGTTCGGATTGCGGTTCGCTTCCGTGCGCAGGCGCACCAGCAGCTGCGGAATCGGAATACGCACGGGGCACACTTCGCCGCAGGCGCCGCACAGGCTCGATGCGGTGGCCAGATCCGCCGTCGCGTCGAGTCCCAGCAAATGCGGCGAGATGATCTTGCCGATCGGTCCCGGATACGTGGTGCCGTAGGCGTGGCCGCCGATACGCGTGTAGACGGGACAGTGGTTCATGCAGGCGCCGCAGCGTATGCATTGCAGGGTGGCGCGCAGCTGCTCGTCGGCGTAGGCCTGGCTGCGGCCGTTGTCGAGCAAGACCAGGTGCACTTCGCGCGGCCCATCTTTTTCACCGGCGCGGCGCGGGCCGGAAATCAGGTTGAAATACGTGGTGATGGCCTGCCCCGTGGCCGAACGCGTCAGGAGGCTGGCCAGCGGCACGATATGTTCGAGCTTGGCCACGACCTTTTCCATGCCCATGATAGCGATGTGCACGTCCGGCACGGACGTCGTCAGCCGGCCATTGCCCTCGTTTTCCACCAGCCACAGGGTGCCCGTGTCGGCCGCCGCGAAGTTCACGCCCGACAGGCCGATATCGGCGTCAACGAACGCCTGGCGCAGGGCGCGCCGTCCCGTCTGGATCAGGCTGTCGACGTCTTCCGTGTAGGGCGCGTCGGGGATATGCTCGGCGAACAGGCCGGCGATGTCGGCCTTCGTCTTGTGAATGGCCGGCATGACGATGTGCGACGGCTTTTCGCCCGCCAGCTGCACGATGTACTCGCCCATGTCCGATTCCAGGCACGTCATGCCGCGCGCTTCCAGATAGTGATTGAGCTCGATTTCCTCGCTGGCCATCGACTTGCCCTTGATGAAGCGCGTGGCCCGGTTCCTTTCCGCGATGGCGTGGATGATGGCGTTGGCCTGCTCGCCATCCTCGGCCCAGTGCACCTGCACGCCGGCCGCCGTCAGCTTGTCTTCGAGCTGCACCAGCAAGTCGGGCAGGCGCGCCAGCGCATGCCGGCGCACGGCTTCGCCGATGTCGCGCAGGCGTTCCAGCTCGTCGCCGTCGGGGAATTGCGTCTTGCGCTTGTCCTGTAAAAAATCCATGGCGCCGCGAAAACTCTGGCGCAGTTTCGGGTCGTCCAGCGCGGCGCGGGCGCGCGCATGGAAATCGGCCGGCTTGACGAATTGCAGGGGCTTGGCGTTCATGGCAGGCCTCCTTCATGGCCGGACAAATCATCGATGATCAGTACCCACAGCCAGCGCGGGCCGTGCGCGCCATAGGCCAGCGTCTGCTGGATATCGGACGTTTTCGAGGGACCGGACACCAGCACCAGGTTGGCCGGCATGCCGTCGCACCAGCGCTCGGCGCGCGCCGCCGCATGCAAGTCCACGTGCAGGGTGCTCGCAAACACGAGACAGATATGCAAAGGGGGCGCCAGCGACACCGTGCGCGGCGTGGCCGCATCGGGTGCGATGACCAGGGTGCCCGTGGCGGCGATGCCGGAACGCGCGATGGTGAAACCCGCATCGACGGTGTCGAACAGTTCACTTTTCCACTGCGCCAGCGGACGCGTGAATAACAGCGTCTCCACCTCGGCCGGCAAGGCGGCGCGCAAGGCCCGCCCTTCGGCGCTGCCGGTATCGAGCAGCAAACGGCGCACGCCGTGTTCACCGAGGCGCTGCGCCAGCAAGGCGGGCCAGGTGTCCATGCTCACACAGTCGACTTGCGCATGCGAAGCGCGCAAGGCGGCCTGCATGGCGGCGATCCTGTCCCGTGCCGGCAGCGGCGCGGCGGCGCGGCGCGCCAGGTAGTGCTGGTCGATGGCCGTATCGATGGCGTCCACCGCTTCGGGTGCGGCGGGCGCGGCGGCGCGCAGGCGTCCCAGCATGCGTTCGCGGGCGGTCAGGATCGCGCTCATGCCGCGCCTCCCGTACGGCGCCACAAAAAGCTGGCCATATGCTCGACGGGTAGCGGCGCGCCCTGGTGCTGCGCGGCGTGGCCGATATTGAGCAGGCAGCCGCAGTCGGCCGAGACGAGCCGGTCGCAGCCCGTGGCGCAGGCTGAGGCGATCTTGTCGCTGACCATGGCACCGGAAATATCGGGGTGCTTCAATGAAAACGTGCCGCCAAAGCCGCAGCATTCCGATTCGCGCTGGTGTTCGATGCGCGTCACGCCGGGCAAGGCATCGACCAGGGCCACGCCGTGGGTGCGCGTACCCATTTCGCGGCGCGCGCCGCACGAGGTATGCAGCACCACGTTTTCATCGGCCTGCGCGGCGGCGCCCATGCCGGCCAGGTCGAGCTGCAGCACGCAGACGAGAAATTCGCTCAGTTCATATACGCGCTCGGCCAGCTCCAAGGCCTTGGGGCCGGCCACCGGGTCGTCCTGGAACAGCTGCGGCCAATGGTGGCGCATCATGCCGGCGCAGGAACCGGACGGCACGATCACGGGCCACGGCTGCGCGAACAGATCGAGTTGGGCGCGGGCCACGGCGCGCGCCTGTTCCGGATTGCCGCTGCTGTAAGCGGGCTGGCCGCAGCAGCTCTGGCCGCGCGGATAATGCACGAGCAAGCCTTCCCGCTCCAGCAGGCGTACGGCATCGAGCCCCGCCTGTGGCACGAACAGGTCGACCAGGCAGGTGGCGAACAGGTACACCTGCGGCGGTGGCGATGGATAGTGGCGTGGCTGGCGCGGGTCTGGCTGCATGCGTTGTCTCCCCGGCGCTCTGTGTGTTGCTGCGGCGCCGCTGTGTGTTGTTAAGAATGACCGGTTCACGCATAATTCCAGCTTCCGTAAGCCACTTCAAATTGCTCGGACCACTTTAAAACAACACCGGAAAGACATCGATGGCGACAGGCATGCAAACGCGGGGCAGGGTCGAGATGGTGATGCGCAGGCTGGAAACGGCCCTGCTGGACGGCAGCTTGCCGGCGGGCGCGCAGCTGCCGGCCGAACGCCTGCTGGCGCAGCAATATGCCGTCTCGCGCAACACCGTGCGCGAAGCGGTGCAGCGGCTGGCGGCGCGGGGCCTCGTGCGCAGCCGGCGCGGCGCCGGCGTGTTCGTGACCGATCAATTGCGCACCGGCATGGCTTCGCCGTGGAGCCAGCTGGTGGCCGACCACCCGGCCCTGCGCGACGACATCCTCGAATTTCGCCGCGTGCTGGAAGGGGCGACGGCCTACTTTGCCGCGCAGCGGGCCAGCGGGGACGAGCGCGCGCAGATCATGGCGCTGCTGGCCGAGCTGGAACAGGCGCGCGCCAGCGACGACAAGCACGGCGAGGCGCAGGCCGACGCGCGGCTGCATGAAGTCATCGCCCAGGCGTCGCACAACACCATGTTTTTGCACTTGCACACCAGCATCATCGGCATGCTGCGCGAACACATCACCATCAATGGCACGGGCTTGCGCCAGCAGGACGACGCCACTTCGCTGCAGCTGCTGTCGCAGCACCGCACCCTGTGCGTAGCGATCTGCGCCAGCCAGCCCGAGGAAGCGCGTACGGCCATGCAAAGCCACATCGATTTCGTGCGCACGCGCGTCACCAGCGATGACGATTGAGGCCACTGGTAGGACCAGTATTTAGGGCCAGTGCCTAGGGCCAGTACCTGCGCACAGCGGCCGCAAAAACTGCTAACATCGCGCGCCGCCAACCGATCCATCCTGCCATGACCGTCCTCGTCCACACCCATCCGCTGGTGCTCCAGCTGGAAAACGACTTGCTGCCCCTGTTCCGCGCCGCCCTGCCCGCACTCGCGGCCGCCGCGCCACGGGCGCTCGCATCCGTCTTCGCCTTTTCCAGCGGCACGGCCAGCGCCTTCCAGGATTATCACTTCGGCATTTCCTGCCTGCTCGACGATGTACCCGACGATGCGCCGGAAGAAGTCGCCCTGCTGGTCAGCGTCACGGGCCTCGAGTCGGGCGCCCGGCTCAGCGCCCAGGTCGTTTGGGGCCAGCCATCGGGTCGGGTGGAAATACAGGCCGAAGCGCTGGCAGATGACTTGCCAACCCTGCATGCCGCCCTGCCCGGCTTGCTGGCCGGCTTGCAACAGGCAGCCAGCCGGGGCGCACCAGCAAGATGACAGGTGCATGAAAAAGTGCCAGGAAACAACAACTTACGCTTTCCTCTACGCAACTTTGTTGACTTCCACTAGCCCCAGCCCCTATCCTTTCAGTTACGTTTGGTGAGAATGTGTGCGTGTTCATCCGAGCATGCAGGCGGCATCGCCTTGCCTTCCAAAAAGTCCATTCCGCATTTTTATTGCAACCATCAGGGCAACGCGCCTGAACGGCCGCTGCCAGCAAATACGGAGCTGACTGCCATGCCATCGCACCACCATTTTCCTGCCACACCCTTGCTCGGCTGTCTGTTCCTGCTGGCCACCCTGCCCGTGCAGGCGCAAACCACGGACAGCCCTGCCGCCACCTTCGGCGCCAATGCCAGCCTTACCTCGCAATACATTTCGCGCGGCTTTCGCCAGACCTGGGGCAAGCCGGCGCTGCAGGCGGGGGCCGACTACGCGCACCCGAGCGGCTGGTCGCTGGGCACGTGGGCGTCCACCGTCAGCGACCGCTATATCGAGGACGCGACCATCGAATGGGACGTGTACGGCGGCTACAGCGGCACGGTCGGTGAACTCGGCTACAGCGTGCTGGCCTACTATTACAAGTATCCGGGCGCCGTCTACCGCGCCACGGGCGTGAAGTACGACTATGGCGAACTGTCGCTGGGCCTCAGCTACATGATGCTGTACGCCAAGTACAACCGCACCGTCACGCCGGATTTCTTCGGCATCACCAATGCGCGCGGCACGGGCTACCTGGACGTGGGCGCGAATGTCGACCTGGGCAATGCCTGGACCTTGAACCTGCACGCCGGCAATGGCCGGGTGGCGGGTACGGGCAACGCCATGTGGAACTGGCGCGACGCCAAGATCGGTGTCACCCGGACCTTCGACGGCGGCTGGAGCGCCAGCGCCGCCGTCACGCGCGCCTGGGGCGCCACCGATGCCTACGACCATTACACCTTGGGCATCCCGAATGCGGCCGGCCAGTTCGACACGTCGAATCCCGCCGCGACCACCTTGGTCGTGGCCATCAGCAAGACGTTCTAGGCGCGCCACCCGCGACGCCCATGACACCAATACCCCTCCCCATCAAGGAACAGCATCATGCAACTCTCACTGAACAGTAAAATCTGCGTCGCCGCCACCGCGCTCGCCATCCTCAGCCTCGGCGTCACGGCGGCCGTGATCGGCTACAAGAGCAGCGCCAGCGCCGAAGCGGCCGCGCTGGACCTGGCGCGCACGTCGGCGCGCGAAGTGGCGGGTGCATTGCAGGCGCGCATCGCCAGCAACCTGTCCAGCGTGTCCAGCCTGGCTGGCGCCATGCGCGGCACCAAAAGCGCCAGCCTGCCCCTGCAGCGCGAACAGATCAATGAACTGACCAAGGCAACATTGACCAGTTCGGAAGACTTGCTGGGCTCGGCCGTGACGTGGGAGCCGAACGCGCTCGACGGCAAGGATGCGGAGTTCGCCAACCAGAAGCCGAACTACGACGCCAGCGGCCGCTTCATGCCCTACTGGACACGGGGCGCCGGCGGCAAGCTGCAAGTCGAACCCATCGTCTTCGACCCGAAACCGGGCGCCAACGACTGGTATGACGTGCCCAAGCGCACAGGCAAGACCTACTTTACGGAACCGTACATCTACCCCGTCGATGGCAAGAATGTACTGATGGCTTCGCTGGTGGCGCCCATCATGATCGACGGCAGCTTCAAGGGCGTGGCCAGCGCCGACTTCATGCTTACGCGCCTGGCGAAAATCCTCGCCGACCTGAAAGTGATCGAGGGCGGCAAGCTGGCCCTGATCTCGAACGGCGGCCTGTACGCGAGCCACCCCGTGCCCGAGCGGCTGGGCAAGAAGGCCGACGACGTGCCGGCCGCCGGCCTGGAAAAGGTACGCCAGGGCCAGCCGTATGAATATGAGGACGACAACGGTTACATCCATTTGCTGCAGCCGCTGCAGATACACCCCGATATCGCGCCCTGGAGCGTGGAGCTGAATTTCCCGAAAAGCGTGGCCACGGCCTCGGCGCGCGACCTGATGATCTACACCCTGATCGTCGCCCTGCTGTGCGCGGCGGCCACGGCCGGTATTTTGATTCTCGTCGTCAACCAGCTGACGCGCCCCCTGCGTACCCTGGGCCGCACCATGACGGACCTGTCGAGCGGCGACGCCGACCTGCGCGTCAAGCTGGAAGTCAAGGGCACGGACGAGCTGGCCGTGATCGGCAAGGGTTTCAACGCCTTCGTGGAAAAGATCCACGCCGTGCTGCTGCAAGTGCAGGCCAGTGCCGACAACGTGGCGCGTGCCAGCGCGGAAATTGCGCAAGGCAATAACGACCTGTCGGCCCGCACGGAACAGCAAGCCAGTTCACTGGAAGAAACGGCCGCCTCGGTGGAAGAGCTGACGGGCACGGTCAAGGAAAACGCCGACCATGCGCGCCAGGCGAATCAACTGGCCGCGTCCGCATCCAGCGTGGCGCAAAAGAGCGGCGAAGTGGTCGGCAAGGTAATTGAAACCATGACGTCGATCAATGACTCGTCGAACAAGATTGTCGACATCATATCCGTTATCGACGGCATCGCCTTCCAGACGAACATCCTGGCCTTGAACGCGGCCGTGGAAGCGGCGCGCGCGGGCGAACAAGGCCGCGGTTTCGCCGTCGTCGCCACGGAAGTGCGCAACCTGGCGCAGCGCTCGGCGGCGGCCGCCAAGGAAATCAAGCTGCTGATCGACGACTCCGTCGGCAAGGTGGCGGCCGGCAGCAAGCTCGTCGACGAAGCGGGCGCCACCATGGAACAGGTGGTCGACAGCGTGCGCAAGGTCACCGCCATCATGGCCGACATCAGCGTCGCCACCACCGAGCAAAGCGACGGCATCGCCCAGGTCAACCAGGCGCTGGCGCAAATGGATGGCGTGACGCAGCAGAACGCGGCCCTGGTCGAGGAAGCGGCAGCCGCCGCCGAAAGCCTGCAAGACCAGGCCAGCCATCTGGCCGAGGTGGTCAGCGTGTTCAAGCTGGGTGCACAGCAGCAAACGACGCCGCAGGCAATGCCGGCGGTGAAAAAATCAGCGCCGCTGCCAGCCAAGCGCCTGAGCGTTGCCAAGCCGGCGCCCGCGGAAAGAGCGCAGGCCAAGGCGCCGGCCGGCGATGATTGGGAAGAGTTTTAAGCCTGTCTTGCCAGGCGGCTGCGAGTGCCCTTGATCTATATCAAGTCACGAATACATTCGGTGAGAATTGCCCCTGATCCATCCTTTTATACTGTTGCCGCGTCTACGGCACGCATGCTTGCCGGAATAAAAGGATGGAGCATGAAAAAATTCGTGGCAATATTCCTGACATCAAGCACGGCACTGCTGGCCGGCTGCGGCGGTGGCGGCAGCAGTGATCCAGGCAATTCCAATGCAGGCTCGACCCTGGCACCCTACGTCGGTACCTGGCAAGCGCCGTGCGACGAACATGAACGCCAGACCATGGTGGTCGCAGCCAAGGCCGATGGCAGCGGCGCGATGGAACTGACCTCCACCATCGAAACCTATCTCAAGACCGGCTGCAGCGGCACCTTGCTGGGCACGGAAACCATGACCGCAAAGATGAGCGCGACACCGGATGGCGTGGCCGATGTTCTCGTCAAGCTGACGGAGAATGGAGCCACCAGCAATGTGCGCATCGACAAGCTGAACCTGTCCATGCCCGCCTATACCTTCAACGTCACGGGACCTGGCGTGCAATACGTGAAGAAAGATGGCAAACAGCAATGGTGCATCGAATATGAAGGCGGCTCCACCTGCCTGCTCGACGAAGGCATGCGCCCGGCGCAAACCATCAAAGGCGGCATCCTCTTGCGCGACAACAAGCTCTACACCTTATCGCATAACGGCAGCAGTTATGAGCCCGACATGCTGTACGTGAAAAAATAAGCGCGTGACTGGCTGCGGGGCCCACGGCCCTGCTGCTTCATGGCCTCGAGCCCGTCAGCGAGGGTAGGTGTAGAATCGAACAGACATTGCAAAAGCAGAAAGCTATCCTGTTAAAAAAGGAGCTTGCCATGTCGACCAACGCTTTCTCCCTGCCGTCCGACGCCGCGCTGGCCACCCTCTTGCCGCCGCAGGACAGCGCCTTCACCCCCATCGACGGCTTGCGGCGCCTGCGCGACGCGGGCCTGGACCAGCTACCGCTGCCCGGCCACGGCGCCACCCTGCGGCGCTGGCAAATGCTGGCCGCCATCGCCGCCATCGACCTGTCCCTGCTCAAGCTGTACGAAAGCCATACGGATGCGCTGGCCATCCTGGCGGAACTCGGCGGCCCCGGCGCGCCGGCTGGCAGCAGTTGGGGCGTCTGGAGCGCGGACATGCCGGACGCGCGCGTGCGCTTGCGGCAGATGGCCGATGGCCGCCATGTGCTCGACGGGCGCAAGGCCTGGTGTGCCGGCGCACATGGCCTCAGCCATGCCTTGATCAGCTGCTGGAACGACGCTCACCAGGCTTGCCTGGCCACCGTAGACCTGTCGCAGCCCGGCGTGCGCGTCACGGACGAAGGCTGGCACGCCGTCGGCATGCGCGCCTGCGCCAGCGTCGACGTGACTTTCTCCTCCGCGCGCGCCTTTCCTGTCGGTGCGCCAGGCGCCTATCTTGAGCGGCCCGGCTACTGGCATGGCAGCGCCGGCATCGCGGCCGCGTGGTATGGCGCCGCCTGCGCCATCGCCAGCCACCTGCATGCGCGCGCGCAGCACGCCGCCCCCGATCCCGTGCGCCTGGCCCAACTGGGCCAGATCGACTGCGCCCTGCGCGCGGCCGGCGCCCTGCTGCGCGAAGGCGCTGCCGAGATCGACGCGCATCCGCAACGCGACGCCATGGCCCTGGCGCTGCGCCTGCGCCTGGCCGTGGAAGACGCGGCCACCCTGGTGCTGCACCTGGCCACGCGCGCGCTGGGTGCCGGTCCCCTGTGCCGCGATGTCCATTTCGCGCGCCTGGCGGCCGACCTGCCAGTCTTCCTGCGCCAGAGCCATGCGGAACGCGACCAGGCCGTGCTGGGCGGCATCGTCGCCGGCGCGGAAGAACATCCGTGGACGCTGTGAGGGCGCGCAGACAAAAAAATCGCCGGACCGGATGGACTCCGGGCCGGCGATCAGGACTAGTCTGACCGGATGATTACTTGAGCGGCATGGCGATGCCGAACATCACCGACTGGGTACGTCCGCTATCGATGTTCAGATTGCTGTTGTAGTCCAGCGTGATGGTCATGCCGTTCGACAGCAGCAGTTTCACGCCCAGCCCCGCCGCCCAGTTGCCCGTCTGCTGCGGCACCGTGCGGATCACGTACACGGGGCCGTCGGCGACCAGGTCGGCATACGCCAGGCGCGCGTCGTCGGCGCCCTGGAACTGGTGCCTGTACTCGAGCCGCGCACGCGGGAACCACGTGCCCAGGCCGCCCACATAGATGCCTTCGGCCCGCACACCGAGCGCGCCGATGCGCGATCGCACGGTCTGCTTGAAGTAGCTCAGGGCGTTGATGCCCGCCGCCTTTTCCATGTACGGATCGAGCTTGGCCGACATCAGTTCCACGCGGCCGTACGGCGACCACATCCAGGTGTCATGGCGCATCTCGATACCGCCGACCAGCGCACCGAACACCTGCTTGCCATCGCGCTCGCCCGTGGCGAAACCGCTGCCATCGGCGAGGTAGCGCGATGCGTCGTACTGCAAGGTGCCGTAGCCGAGCACGCCGTCGAGGAAGACGCCCTTGCTCGGACGCAGGCTGCCATACACGGCCGCCACGGCGCTGTCGGCCGTGCTGCGGCTGCCGTTCTGGCCCACGTCGCTGCGGTCATGGCTGAAGCCGGCGCCCACGCCCAGGGTCGCCAGGTCGCTGAGGCGGTAGTCGCCGCCCACGCTCACGCCGTTGGTGCGGAAGCGGAAGCCCGTGTCGCGGCCATTCACATAGTGCTGGCCGAAGTCGACCGCGCCACCGAGCCACAGAGACAAGGCCTGCTTCTGCGTGTCGGGCTTTTGCGGCATGTCCGGCAAGCCGCTGGTGGCGCCGCTGACATCCATCTGCTGGCGCTCGCCGCTGAAACCGGCGTCATGCTGGCGCAAGGCCGCCTTGCGCATGAACGGTTTGACGGCCGTGCCGAACACGCGGTCCGCTTCGTCCGCCTGCCAACGCGCCAGCGCCGCCGTCGGGTTGCCGCTGTCGTTCGGCGGCGTCAGGCTCAGGCCAAAGCTCGAGCGTCCCCAGCCATCGCCATGCAGGCTTTCCAGGCGCTGCGTGAAATTCGACAGCTGCGCGCTGGCGAAGCGCCGCGCCGCATCGGCTTGCGCCGCCTGCAGGCCGATCACTTCCGGATCGACCGACGGGTCGCGCCGCGCCGTCACGGTGACGTTCACCACGCCCGGTTTCGACGTGGCAAAGGCATTGCTCAGGGTGTAGCTGACGACGGCCGCGCCGGCGAACTTGCCCGAGGCCGCAAAGCTCAGCTGGTACGACGGCTTGCCGGCCGTGCCGATATCGCGCACCACCACCTTGCCCGCTTCGGCCGGCGCCACGCTCAGGATATTGGCCGCCGTGAACGGGCCGCCCGTGGCGCCCGCCGTCAGGTCGACAGTGACCGTCAGGCCGGCCACCACCGTGACGCTCTGGCTGAGCACTTGCGGCATCGGATTGACGGTAATGGTCGACGTCACCGGCGCCGAGGTGCCGAACGCGTTCGACAAGGTATAGCCGATGCGGATCTCGCCGCTGGTATTGATGCCTGGCGTGTAGACGATGTCCAGGCCATTGACCGCCGCCGTGCCACTGGCCGGCTGCGTCGTGATGGCCGCCACCGTGAACGGCCCGCCCGTGGCGCCTTGCGTCACGTTCAAGGTCACTGGCGTGCCGGCCAGGACCGTCGCCGTCTTGGCGACAGGTACGGGCACCGGCTGCGGCGCCACCGTCACGCTGACCGTGGCGGGCGCGGAGGTGCCGCCCGGGCCCGTCGCCGTGTAGCTGAAGGCATCCGGACCGAAATAGTTGGCATTCGGCACATACGTCACCTTGAAAGAGCGGCCGCTGCCGCCGCCCGCCGCGCCGCTCGACACCACCGTGACGGTGCCATGCTGCGGCGGCGTGACGATGGTCACCGCCGTGATCGGGCTGCCATCGGTGGAAGCGATGGTCAAGCTCACTTCCTGGTTGGCCGAGGTGGTTGCCGTTTCATTCGGTACCGGTGGCGGCGCCTGGTTCACCTGCAGGGTCAGCGCTTGCTGCACCGTGAACTGGTGCACATCCTTCGCCTGCAAGGTAAAGCTGTAGCTGCCCGCCACCGTCGGCGTGCCACTGACGATGCCGGTCGCCGCATCGAGCGCCAGGCCGGTCGGCAAGGCGCCGCCGCTCACGGCATACGCATACGGCGCCACGCCGCCGCCGGCTGTGAAGGTCTGGCTGTAGGCATCGCCGGCGCGGATCGCCGCCAGGCTGGCCGGCGTCAGGGTCAAGGTGGGCGCCGCGACGGCCAGCGTATAGCTGTTGGTCGCGCTGAACGGCGCCCCCACGCCCGTGCTGCTGTCCATGACCTTGATGCTGAACGGGAAACTACCCGCCACATTCGTCGTGCCGGACAGCACGCCAGTCGTCGTATTCAAACTCAGGCCGACGGGCAAGGTACCCACCACGGCATAGCTGTACGGCGCCGTGCCGCCTGTTGCCGTCAGGGTCGCGCTGTAGGCCGCTTCGGCCGTCGGGTTGGGCAGACTGGCCGGGGTCAGGCTGACCGAGGCTGACGCGACCGTCAGCGTATAGCTTTGCGTGCCGGTGAACTGGTGCGCATCTTCCGCCTGCACGGTCAACGTAAAACTGCCGGCCGCCGTTGGCGTACCGCTGAGCAAACCGCTGCCGCTCAGGGTCAGGCCGGCAGGCAGGCTGCCGCTCGACACCGTATAGGCATACGGAGCGACGCCGCCATTGGCCGTCAGTTGCCGGCTGTACGCCGTGGCCGCTGTCGCTGCCGGCAAGGTGGCTGGCGTCACGGTGATGGTTGGCGCGCCGACGCTCAGGGTGTAGCTGTTGGTGGCGCTGAACGGCGCCCCTGCCCCCGTGCTGCTGTCCGTGACCTTGATACTGAACGGGAAACTGCCCGCCACATTCGTCGTGCCGGACAGTACACCCGTGGCCGCATTCAGGCTCAGGCCAGCGGGCAAGGTACCGCTGCTAACGCTGAAGGTGTACGGCGCCGTGCCGCCCGCTGCCGTCAGCGTCGTAGTGTAGACCGCTTCCGCCGTTGGATTCGGCAAGGTGGCCGGCGTCAGGCTGACCGTGGCCGAGGACACCACCAGCGTGTAGCTGCGCGTACCGATAAACTGGTGCGCATCGGCCGCTTGCACGGTCAACGTAAAACTGCCACCCGCCGTTGGGGTGCCGCTGAGCAAACCGCTGCCGTTCAAGGTGAGGCCCGCAGGCAGGCTGCCGCCCGATACCGTGTAGGCATAGGGACCGACACCGCCGCTGGCCGTCAATTGCTGGCTGTATGCCGTGGCCACTTTCGGCGCCGGCAAGGTGGTTGGTGTGACCGTGATGGTCGGCGCGGCAACGCTCAAGGTATAGCTGTTGGTGGCACTGAACGGCGCCCCCGCGCCCGTGCTGCTGTCCGCGACCTTGATGCTGACAGGGAAGCTGCCGGCCACATTGGTCGTGCCGGACAGCACGCCGGTGGCCGCATTCAGGCTCAGGCCGACGGGCAAGGTGCCGCTGGTCACACTGTAGGTATACGGCGCCGTGCCCCCCGCCGCTGTCAAGGTTGCGGTGTAGGCTGCTTCCGCCGCCGCATTCGGCAGGGTGGCCGGCGTCAGGCTGACGGTGGCCGAGGACACCACCAGGGTGTGGCTGCGCGTACCGGTGAACTGGTGCGCATCTTCCGCCTGCACGGTCAACGTAAAACTGCCGGCCGCCGTTGGCGTACCGCTGAGCAAACCGCTGCTGTTCAAGGTCAGGCCCGCTGGCAGGTTACCGCTCGATACCGTATACGCATACGGAGCGATGCCCCCGCTGGCCGCCAATTGCTGGCTGTATGCCGTGGCCACTTTCGGCGCCGGCAAGGTGCTTGGCGTCACCACGATTACGGGGGCGGCAACGCTCAAGGTGTAGCTGTTGGTAGCGCTGAACGGCGCCCCTGCCCCCGTGCTGCTGTCCATAACCTTGATGCTGACAGGGAAGCTGCCCGCCACATTGGTCGTACCGGACACCACGCCGGTCGATGCGTTCAGGCTCAAGCCGGCCGGCAAGGTACCGCTGGCCACGCTGAAGGTGTATGGCGCCGTGCCGCCGGCCGCCGTCAAGGTTGCTGTGTAAGCCGCTTCCGCCGTCGCATTGGGCAGGGTGGCCGGCGTCAGGCTGATATTGGGAATACCCACCGTCACCGTCACGGTGGCCGGTGCCGACGTGCCGCTGGCGTTGGTAACCGTATAGGTAAAGCTATCGGGACCGCCATAACCTGCCGTCGGCGTGTAGCTGATGCTCGTGCCGCTGGCCGTCGCCGTGCCATGCGATGCTGCGGATGCCACCGCGACCGACACCGCCGCGCCGCCGCTCAGGTTCAGGGTGATTGGATTGGCGCTGCTGCCGTACGCCACCGTGGCGCTGACGGCGCCGGCCACTGGAGCCGCCACCACCACCGTGCCGGAATAGGCATGCGAACCAGTGAAAGGGGCACCGGCACCCGTGCTGCTGTCGGTGGCGGTAACGGTAAAGTTATACGCACCGATCGCCGTCGGCGTGCCGGACAAGGTACCGTCCGGCGCCAGGCTCAGTCCCGCTGGCAGGCTGCCAGCGCTGACGGCATAGTTATATGCCGCCGTGCCGCCGGTGGCGCTGATACCCTGGCTGAAGGCGGCGCCAGTGGTCATTGCCGGCAGACTTGCAGGCGCGATGCTGATCGTCGGCGCCGCTACCGTCAGCGAATAGGCGCGTGCGCCCGAATACGGGCCGCTGCCCGTCGAACTGTCCGTGGCGAGCACGGTAAAGTTGAAGGTACCGCCCGCCGTTGGCGTACCCGACAGCACACCGGTGCTGGACAAGCTCAGGCCAGCCGGCAAGGCACCGGCGCTGATCGCGTACGCATATGGCGCCAAGCCGTTCGCTGCGCTGATGCTCTGGCTGTATGCCGCACCGATTGCTGCGCCGGGCACGGTGGCTGGCGCGACCGTCACGGTCGGCGCACCGACGGTGATCGTCACGGTGGCCGGTGCCGACGTGCCACTGCCATTGGTGGCCGTGTAGGTAAAGCTGTCGCTGCCGCCATAACCTGCCGTCGGCGTGTAGGTGATGCTGGTGCCGCTGGCCGTCGCAGTGCCATGCGATGCAGCGGACGCCACAGCCACCGAGGTGGCGGCACCGCCGCTCAGGACCAGGGTGATCGGATTGGCGCTGCTGCCGTACGCCACCGTCGCGCTGACTGCGCCGGCAACGGGCACCGCCACATAAGTGAACTGGTCCGCCGCACCGGTGGCGCTGGTGCCGCCAATCGTGGTCACGCGCACATCGACCGTGCCCGTGCCGGCGGGCGCCGTCGCCGTGATTTGCGAAGCGCTGTTGACCGTAAAGCCGGTCGCTGCCGTAGCGCCGAACGTTACCGCCGTCGCGCCGCTAAGATTCGCACCGGTGATGGTGACGCTGGCGCCACCGGCTGTGGGACCAAAGGTGGGGGAAATACCGCTCACCACCGGTGCACCCACATACGTGAACTGGTCCGCCGCGCTGGTGGCACTGGTGCCTCCAACTGTGGTGATGCGCACATCGACCGTGCCCGTGCCGGCCGGCGCCGTTGCCGTGATCTGCGAGGCGCTGTTGACGGTAAAGCCGGCGGCCGACGTGGCGCCAAACGTCACCGCCGTCGTGCCGCTGAAATTCGAACCACTGATGATGACCGTGGTGCCGCCCGTCGTGGGCCCCGCCGTCGGCGAAATGCTGCTGACCACCGGCGCCGCCACGTACGTGAACTGGTCCGCCGCGCTGGTCGCGCTGGTGCCGCCCGTCGTGGTGACGCGTACGTCCACCGTACCGGCGCTGCCAGGTGGTGCCGTGGCCGTAATCTGCGTGGCGCTGTTGACCGTGTAGCCAGTCGCCGCCGTGGCGCCGAAGGTCACCGCCGTGGCGCCCGTAAAGCCGGAGCCCGTGATGGTGACGCTCGTGCCGCCGGTAACCGGACCGGCAGTGGGCGAAATGCTCGTTACTGCCGGCACTGCCGCGTAGGTGTACTGATTCCCGGCGCCGGTGGCGCTGGTGCCGCCGGCCGAAGTGACGCGCACGTTGACCGTGCCGGCGCTGCCCGCCGGCGCCGTCGCCGTGATCTGCGTGGCACTGTTGACCGTGTAGCCGGTCGCCGCCGTGGCGCCGAAGGTCACGGCCGTCGTGCCGCTAAAGCCCGTGCCTGTAATGATGACCGTGGTGCCGCCGGCAGTTGTGCCGGCGGTGGGCGAAATGCTGCTCACCACTGGTGCGGCCACATAGGTAAATTGATCGGCGGCGCTGGTGGCGCTGGTGCCGCCGGCCGTGGTCACGCGCACATCCACGGTACCCGTGCCCGCTGGCGCCGTCGCCGTGATCTGCGTGGCGCTGTTGACGGTAAAGCCCGTCGCCGACGTGGCGCCGAAGGTCACCGCCGTCGTGCCGCTAAAACCCGTACCGGTGATGGTGACGGTGCCGCCGCCAGTGGCCGGGCCGGCCGTGGGCGAAATGCTCGTCACCGTCGGCGCCGCCACATAGGTAAACTGGTCCGCCGCGCTGGTGGCGCTGGTGCCGCCCGTCGTGGTCACGCGTACGTCGACCGTGCCGCTGCCACTCGGTGCCGTCGCCGTGATCTGCGTGGCGCTGTTGACCGTAAAGCCGGTCGCTGCCGTGGCGCCGAAGGTCACGGCCGTGGCGCCCGTAAAGCCCGTGCCCGTGATGGTGACGCTGGTGCCGCCGGCGGTAGGACCTGCCGTGGGCGAAATGCTGGTGACCGTCGGCGCAGGAATATACGTGAACTGGTTGGCGGCGCCGGTGGCGCTGGTGCCGCCGCTGGCGGTGACGGTGACGTTCACGGTGCCGGCGCTGCCGGCTGGCGACGTGGCGGTCATGGTCGTGGCGTTGACGACGGTAATGGCGACGCCATTGTTGGCGCCAAACTTCAGCGCCGTGACGCCCGTAAAGCCGGTACCGGTAATGGTGACGGCCGTGCCGCCAGTGCTGGGGCCGGACGCAGGCGTCACGCCTGTGATGGTCGGCGGCGGCTGGGCATTGATCACCAGGGAATAGCTTCTGGACGTGTTGTACGGTCCATTGCCGCCCGTGACATCGGTGGATTTGATCACAAAGTTATAGGTACCCAGGGCGGTGGGCGTGCCCGAAAGCAGGCCGCTGCTCGACATGTTCAGGCCCGTGGGCAAGGCACCCGACTCCACCACATAGGTATAGGGCGCGGTGCCATTCGCGGTCGACATCTGCTGGCTATAGGGTGTCGCCAAGCCTCCCGCCGTCAGGGTGGTGGGGGTGATAGACAAGATCGGTACGGCGATCGACACGGAATAGTTCTTGATGACCACCTGCGGCGTGCCGGGGGTCGAGTCGGTAACCTTGACGCCGAACACATAGGCGCCGGTAGCCGTCACGGTGCCGGAAATCACGCCGCTCGGCGATACGCTGATACCGGGTGGCAAGGTGCCGGAATCGAGCACATAGCTGTAGGGAGCGACGCCGCCACTCGACGACATGGTCTGGCTGTAAGGTGTGCCGATCACGGGCGCGGTCAAACTGCCCGGCAACACCGTAAAGGCGGCCGCCGCGGGCGCGACTGTCACGGTGAAAGTCACCTCCTTGCTATCCTCGTCGAGCAGGATAAAACTGTCGGACAGCGCCCCGTCGCCATTGTTGATATAGGTGGCGATGCCATCGCTGTTATTGACGAGGCCTGTAATCGTGCCGTGCAAGGGCGTCGCGTTATTGTCAATCAGGCCGAATCCGCTGCAGGACGACAGGTCGATGATATGCGAGCCGCCCGAGGCGACTGAAAAACTCTGGCTGGCCGTACATTTCACGCTCGGCACGGCCTGCGCAGGATTGGCGACGAACGCCAGCATCAGCAGGCACAGCGCAGCGAACCACTGCCCGAGACGGCAAGCTAACAACGTCCCGCTGGCGCCGCGATCCGACATTCGTTTCCGATTTCCAGCAAACAAGGCGAGCAGAAAAGAAAGTGCCGGACGGCCGATGATGTCGTTGCAAATACGCGACATAGTTTCTCCAATACAGAGTTTTTCAGACAAAAATGAAGGTGATCTCAGGCCGTCAGCGCTGCCCATTCCGGGCTCTTCTACAGTGCCAACATATGTTGACGCTTGCCATATGACAACGTATGCTACTCCGAGATTTCAATAAAGTAACTATAACAAAAAGGGTTTTTTAAAACGCAACATTGATTGCAAATGGAAAATATTATTCGTTTGCCATTGAGCTGCATTCCAACCGTGGGAGAACGATGATGGCTGATGTGTATCTAGGACAAATCATGATGGGCGGCTTCAATTTTGCGCCGCGTGGCTTTGCAGCATGTAACGGGCAATTGCTGCCCATTGCGCAGAATCAGGCGCTGTTTGCACTGCTGGGTACCGCTTACGGGGGGAACGGCAGTAACACCTTTGCCTTGCCTAACTTGCAAGGCTGTACCCCGGTTGGCGCGGGTACTTCGGCCGATGGCGCGTGGCAACCATCGCCATACCAGATCGGTACACGGGCGGGGCAGGAGGCTGTCACCTTGCTACCGACCCAAATTCCGCCGCACACGCATGCGGCTAATGCGGTGACGACGCCGGGCACCTCGAAAAACCCCACCAATACCCTGTTTGGCGGCAGTGGCGCGGAATCCATCTACGGTTCGGCGGGGCCGCAAGTGACCCTGTCCAGCCAGACCTTGGCGTTGGCCGGCGGCAACCAGACGCATCCCAACATGCAGCCGTTCTCGGTCATCAACTTCAATATCGCCTTGAGCGGTATCTTCCCGTCGCGCAACTAACGAATCCGCCACTCTTACGGAGCATAGTCATGACCACACCCTATGTCGGCGAAATTCGCCTGTTTGCCTTTTCCCGCATTCCCAGCGGCTGGTTCGCCTGCGACGGCAGCCTGAAATCGATCGCAGAGAATGAAGTCCTGTTCGCCCTGCTGGGTACCACCTACGGCGGCGACGGCGTCAACACCTTCGCCGTGCCCGACCTGCGCGGCCAGGTCCCTCTACACATGGGTACCGGCCCCGGCCTGAGCAACCGTCCCCTCGGGCAACGAAGCGGCAGCGAATCGGTGACCCTGCTGCCGACCCAGCTTCCTTTGCATACGCACCCGTTCAGTGTGAACAGCACCCTGGCGACCTCGAACGTGCCGGCGGCCAACCTGCTGCTGACTGCCCCGTCGAATAACGACAAGATGTACACGAGCGACCTGACCGGCCTGACCGCCTATGCACTGGCAAGCGCCGCCACGGGCGCGACAGGCGGCAACCTGCCGCACGAGAACACCATGCCAACCCTGACAGCGTCCTTTTGCATCGCATGGGCAGGCATTTTCCCATCGCCGCAATAACAGCCGGCACGCAAGCGCAGCCCCTAAAATCGATCAGGAGAACCTACCGTGACCTCACCATACCTTGGCGAAATACAAGTCTTCGGCTTCAATTTCACACCCTACGGATGGGCCAGCTGCAATGGCGCCACCCTGCAGATACAGCAATATTCAGCCCTGTTTTCCTTGATCGGCACGCAGTATGGCGGCAATGGCACCACCACCTTCCAGTTGCCCAACTTCACGGGACGCGCGCCGTGCAGCCAGGGCCAGGGGCCGGGCCTGACACCGCGCGTGATGGGCGAGACCTTCGGCACCAACAGCGTCACGTTGAACACCACGGAAATGCCGAACCACGCCCACCAACTCAATGTGTACCGCCAGCCCACCGCCGCCCTGCAGCACAACACACCGCTTCCGGGCGATGGCTTGATTGCGCTTGGCGGCACGTCCGCGTTCGTGCCGGCAACGCCACCCAATGTATCGCTGTCCCCGACCGCGATCGGTAGTGCCGGTGGCGGCCAGGCGCACGAAAACCGCCAGCCGATGCTGGCGGTGAATTTCTGCATCGCGCTGCAAGGCGAATTCCCGTCATTCGACTAAGTTGGGTTCATCCAGGCAGGCGGCGCCAGCGCGGTGCCGCCCTGCCCTTCTCGCGTACCGGCCTCAGTTGAACACCGCCTGGTACAGAAAGCCGTGGCTGTCACGCGCCACCGGCACCAAAAAGATACCCACCTCGCCAAACGCCTCATGCTGCATCTGGAAGATTTTCTGGCTGAACAGGATGGGGGAGCTATGGTGAAACAGCAGACTGAACGGCTTGCGCATCAAGCCCTCCAGGGTCGCTGACGGCAGCGGCTGCACTTCCTTCAGGACAAAGGCGGCATTGCCGTCACTGGCCGCAATAAACGTCTCGTTGATGCGTGCGGCAAAATGTTCAAGGGTCAGGACAGTCATCATTCCAGGTATTCCATTCCGTAAGCAGTGTGGTGAAGACGATGCCTGATTCTAATGGAATCATTGCCGCCCTGGCACGGCAATGACATGAAAAACCAGGCGCCACATGCGCCGCGGGGCGGAAGCACCGGCTCCCGCCCCGCGGCGTCACTTCCTTGATTCACAACGCTACTTGAGCGGCATCGCGATACCGAACATCACGGACTGGGTACGTCCGCTATCGATGTTCAGATTGCTGTTGTAGTCCAGCGTGATGGTCATGCCGTTCGACAGCAGCAATTTGACGCCCAGCCCCGCCGCCCAGTTGCCCGTCTGCTGCGGCACCGTGCGGATCACGTACACAGGGCCGTCGGCCACCAGGTCGGCATACGCCAGGCGCGCATCGTCGGCGCCCTGGAACTGGTGCCGGTACTCGAGCCGCGCGCGCGGGAACCACGTACCCAGGCCGCCCACATAGATGCCCTCGGCCCGCACACCGAGCGCGCCGATGCGCGAACGCACGGTCTGCTTGAAGTAGCTCAGGGCGTTGATGCCCGCCGCCTTTTCCGTGTACGGGTCGAGCTTGGCCGACATCAGTTCCACACGGCCGTACGGCGACCACATCCAAGTGTCATGGCGCATCTCGATACCGCCGACGACTGCGCCGAACACCTGCTTGCCGTCGCGCTCGCCCGTGGCGAAACCGCTGCCGTCGCTCAGGTAACGCGAAGCGTCGTACTGCAAGGTGCCGTAGCCAAGCACGCCGTCAAGGAAGACACCCTTGCTCGGACGCAGGCTGCCATACACGGCCCCCACGGCGCTGTCGGCCGTGCTGCGGCTGCCGTTCTGGCCCACGTCGCTGCGATCATGGCTGAAACCGGCGCCGACGCCCAAAGTCGCCAGGTCGCTGAGGCGGTAATCGCCGCCCACACTCACGCCATTGGTGCGGAAGCGGAAGCCCGTGTCGCGGCCATTCACATAGTGCTGGCCGAAGTCGACCGCGCCACCGAGCCACAGAGACAAGGCCTGCTTCTGCGTGTCGGGCTTTTGCGGCATGTCGGGCAAGCCGCTGGTGGCACCGCTGACGTCCGCCTGCTGCCGCTCGCCGCTGAAACCGGTGTCAACCTGGCGCAGGGCCGCCTTGCGCATGAACGGTTTGACGGCCGTGCCGAACACGCGGTCCGCTTCGTCCGCCTGCCAGCGCGCCAGCGCCGCCGTCGGATTGCTGCTGTCGTTCGGCGGCGTCAGGCTCAGGCCAAAGCTCGAGCGTCCCCAGCCATCGCCATGCAGGCTTTCCAGACGCTGCGTGAAGTTCGACAGCTGCGCGCTGGCGAAACGCCGTGCCGCGTCCGCTTGCGCCGCCTGCAGGCCGATCACTTCCGGATCGACCGACGGGTCGCGCCGCGCCGTCACGGTCACGTTCACCACACCCGGTTTCGAGGTCGCATACGCATTGCTCAGGGTGTAGCTGACGACGGCCGCGCCGGCGAATTTGCCCGAGGCCGCAAAGCTCAGCTGATACGACGGCTTGCCGGCCGTGCCGATATCGCGCACCACCACCTTGCCCGCTTCGGCCGGCGCCACGCTCAGCACATTCACCGCCGTAAACGGTCCGCCCGTGGCGCCCGCCGTCAGGTCGACAGTGACCGTCAGGCCGGCCACCACGGTGACGCTCTGGCTGAGCACTTGCGGCATCGGATTGACGGTAATCGTCGACGTCACCGGCGCCGAGGTGCCGAAGGCGTTCGACACGGTGTAGCCGATGTTGATCTCGCCGCTGGTGTTGATGCCTGGCGTGTAGACGATGTCCAGGCCATTGACCACCGCCGTGCCGCTGGCCGGCTGCGTCGTGATGGCCACGGCCGTGAACGGCCCGCCCGTGGCGCCTTGCGTCACATTCAAGGTCACCGGCGTGCCGGCCAGGACCGTCGCCGTCTTCGCGACAGGTACGGGGACCGGTTGCGGCGCCACCGTCACGCTGACCGTGGCGGGGGCGGAGGTGCCGCCCGGGCCCGTCGCCGTGTAGCTGAAGGCGTCAGGACCGAAATAGTTGGCATTCGGCACATACGTCACCTTGAAGGCGCGATTGCCGCCCCCCGCCGCGCCACTCGACACCACCGTGACGGTGCCATGCTGCGGCGGCGTGACGATGGTCACCGCCGTGATCGGGCTGCCATCGGTGGAAGCGATGGTCAGGCTCACTTCCTGGTTGGCCGAGGTCGTTGCCGTTTCATTCGGTACCGGTGGCGGCGCCTGGTTCACCTGCAGGGTCAGCGCTTGCTGCACCGTGAACTGGTGCACATCCTTCGCCTGCAAGGTAAAGGCAAAGCTGCCCGCCACCGTCGGCGTGCCACTGACGATGCCGGTCGCCGCATCGAGCGCCAGGCCGGTCGGCAAAGCGCCGCCGCTCACGGCATACGCATACGGCGCCACGCCGCCGCCGGCCGTGAAGGTCTGGCTGTAGGCATCGCCGGCGCGGATCGCCGCCAGGCTGGCCGGCGTCAGGGTCAAGGTGGGCGCCGCGACGGCCAAGGTATAGCTGTTGGTCGCGCTGAACGGCGCCCCCACGCCCGTGCTGCTGTCCGTGACCTTGATGCTGAACGGGAAACTACCCGCCACATTCGTCGTGCCGGACAGCACGCCGGTGGATGCGTTCAGGTTCAGGCCCGCTGGCAGGTTGCCGCTGCTGACGCTGAAGGTGTATGGCGCCGTGCCGCCTGTTGCCGTCAGGGTCGTGCTGTAGGCCGCTTCCGCCGTCGGGTTGGTCAGGCTGACCGGCGTCAGACTGACCGTGGCCGACGCGACCGTCAGCGTATAGCTTTGCGTACCGGTGAACTGGTGCGCATCTTCCGCCTGCACGGTCAACGTAAAACTGCCGGCCGCCGTTGGCGTACCGCTGAGCAAGCCGCTACCGCTCAGAGTCAGGCCGGCAGGCAGGCTGCCGCTCGACACCGTATAGGCATACGGAGCGACGCCGCCGCTGGCCGTCAGTTGCCGGCTGTACGCCGTGGCCGCTGTCGCTGCCGGCAAGGTGGCTGGGGTGACCGTGATGGTCGGTGCGGAAACGGTCACCGTATAACTCTTGCTAGCACTGAATGGCGCACCCGCGCCCGTGCTGCTGTCGCTGGCGCGCAGGCTGAACGTAAAGCTGCCTGCCACATTCGTCGTGCCGGACAGTACGCCGGTCGATGCATTCAGGGTCAAGCCGGCCGGCAGGCTGCCGCTGGTCACGCTGTAGGTGTACGGTGCCATGCCGCCCGTCGCCGTGACGCTGACGCTGTAGGGGGTTTCCGCCACGGGATTGGGCAAGGTGGCCGGGATCAAACTGACGGCGGGTGCGCCCACAGTGACCGTCACGGTGGCCGGTGCCGAGGTGCCGCTGCCATTCGTGGCCGTATAGGTAAAACTGTCGCTGCCGCCGTAGCCGGTCGTCGGCGTATACGTGATGCCGGTACCGCTGGCCGTCGCCGTGCCATGTGCGGGTGGCGATGCCACGGCCACCGAGGCCGCCGCGCCGCCGCCCAGGTTCAAGGTGATCGGATTGGCGCTGCTGCCGTAGGCCACCGTCGTGGTGACGGCGCCGGCGACAGGCACGGCGACCGCCACCGTACCGGAATAGGCGCGTACACCGGTATATGGTCCGCTACCGCTGCTGCTGTCCGTGACCATGATGCTGAAGCTGTACGCACCCGCCACCGTCGGCGTGCCGGACAGGGTACCGTTCGCCGCCAGGGTCAAGCCGGTGGGCAAACTGCCGGCAGTGACGGCATAGCCATACGGCGACGTGCCGCCAGTGGCGGTGACGCCCTGGCTGAAGGCGACGCCGGCCCTCATGGCAGGCAAAGCCGCCGGGGCGACGCTGATCGCTGGCACTGCCACGGTCAGCGAGTACGCCCGCGTACCGGCATACGGACCGCTGCCCGTCGAACTGTCCGTGGCGAGCACGGTAAAGTTGAAGGTACCGCCCGCCGTCGGCGTACCCGCCAGCAGACCGGCATTGGACAAGGTCACGCCGGCCGGCAAGGCGCCGGCGCTGACGGCATAGGTGTAGGGTGCAAGACCGTTCGCGGCCGTCAGGGTCTGGCTGTAGGCCGCACCGACTGTGGCACTAGCTACGCTGGTTTGCACAATCGTCACCGTCGGCGTGCCCACAGTGATCGTCACGGTGGCCGCCGTCGAGGTGCCGATGCCGTTGCTGGCCGTGTAGGTAAAGCTGTCTGACCCGCCGTAACCGGCCGTCGGCGTATAGGTGATGCTGGTGCCGCTGGCCGTCGCCGTGCCGTGCGTAGCGCCGGAGGCGATGGCTACCGAGGTCGCCGCGCCGCCGCTCAGGCTCAAGGTGATCGGATTGGCGCTGCTGCCGTAGGCCACCGTGACGCTGACGGCGCCGGCAATGGGTGCACCCGGTGCCACGCTTCCGGAATAGGCGCGCGAGCCAGAGAAGGGAGCGCCTGCGCCAGTGCTGCTGTCGGTAGCGGTGATGGTGAAGCTGTATGCGCCCGCCGCCGCCGGCGTACCGGACAGGGTGCCGTCCGCCGCCAGGGTCAAGCCGGTGGGCAAGCTGCCGGCGGTAACGGCATAGCTATACGCTGCCGTGCCGCCGGTGGCGCTGACGCCCTGGCTGAAGGCAACGCCGGCAGTCATGGCCGGCAAGGCAGACGGCGCGATGCTGATCGTTGGCGCAGCCACCGTCAGCGAGTACGCACGCGCGCCAGTATATGGGCCGCTGCCCGTCGAACTGTCCGTGGCAAGCACGGTAAAGTTGAAGGTGCCAACAGCAGTCGGTGTGCCCGACAGCAGACCGGTGGCAGTATTCAGGCTGACTCCGGCCGGCAAGGTGCCGGCGCTGATGGTGTAGGTGTATGGCGTGGTGCCGTTCGCGGCGGTCACGCTCTGGCTATACGCCGTCCCCACAGTTGCCGCAGGAACGGTGCTTGGCGCAAGGACGATGGTGGGGCCGCCAACCGTGATCGTCACGGTGGCAGGCGCCGAGGTGCCTATGCCGTTGCTGGCCGTGTAGCTAAAGCTGTCCGGCCCGCCGTAGCCTGGCGTCGGCGTGTAGGTAATGCTGGTGCCGCTGGCCGTCGCCGTGCCATGGCTGGCGGCAGATACCACCGCCACCGAGGTTGCCGCGCCGCCGCTCAAGCTCAAGGTGATCGGGTTGGCGCTGCTGCCGTAGGCTACCGTGGCGCTGACATTGCCGGCAATGGGCGCACCCGGTGCCACGCTGCCGGAATAGGCGCGTGAGCCAGAGAAGGGAGCGCCTGCGCCGGTGCTGCTGTCGGTAGCGGTGATGGTGAAGCTGTATGCGCCCGCCGCCGGTGTACCGGACAGGGTGCCGTCCGCCGCCAGGGTCAAGCCGGTGGGCAGGCTACCGGCGGTAACGGCATAGTTATAGGCTGCCGTACCGCCCGTGGCGGTGATAGCCTGGCTGAAGGCGACGCCTGCCGTCATGGCCGGCAGGGTCGACGGCGCGATGCTGATCGTTGGTGCCGCCACCGTCAGCGAATAGGAACGCGCACCAGCATACGGGCCGCTGCCCGTCGAACTGTCCTCGGCGCGCACGGTGAAATTGAACGTGCCTGCCGCCGTCGGCGTGCCCGAGAGCAAACCCGTGGCGGTATTCAGACTCACCCCGGCCGGCAGGGCACCGGCGCTGATCGCGTAAATATATGGCGCGGCGCCATTCGCGGCGGTCACGTTCTCGCTATACGCCGTCCCCACAGTTGCCGCGGGCACGGTGCTTGGCGTAATCGTGATGGTGGGTCCGCCAACCGTGATCGTGACGGTGGCCGGCGCCGAGGTACCGATGCCGTTGCTGGCCGTGTAGCTAAAGCTGTCCGGCCCGCCGTAGCCTGGCGTCGGCGTATAGGTGATGCTGGTGCCGTTCGATGTCGCCGTGCCATGGCTGGCGGCGGACGCCACCGCTACCGATGTTGCCGCACCGCCGCCCAGGTTCAGGGTGATCGGGTTGGCGCTGCTGCCGTAGGCCACTGTGGCGCTGACAGCACCGGCCGTCGGCGCACCGGCCGCTACCGTGCCGGAATAGGCACGCGCACCCGTATAGGGTCCGGCGCCGCCACTGCTGTCGGTCGCGGTGACCGTAAAGCTGTAGGCACCAGCAGTTGTGGGCGTGCCGGACAAGGTACCGTTCGCCGCCAGGGTCAAGCCCGCAGGCACGCTGCCGGCGGTGACGGCATAGCTGTACGCTGCCGTGCCGCCGCTGGCGGTAATGCCCTGGCTGTAGACCACGCCCACTGTCGGCACCGGCAGGGTCGACGGGGCGACGCCGAGCGTCGGCGACGCCACCGTCAGCGAATAGGCGCGCGCGCCCGAATACGGGCCGCTGCCCGTCGAACTGTCCGTAGCGCGCACGGTGAAGTTGAAGGTACCGCCCGCCGTCGGCGTACCCGACAGCAAACCGGTGAAGGTATTCAAACTCAACCCGGCTGGCAAGGCGCCGGCGCTGATCGCGTAAGTGTATGGCGCGCCGCCGTTCGCGGCGGTCACGCTCTGGCTGTAGGCCGTCCCCACAGTTGCCGCCGGCACGGTGCTTGGCGCAAGCGTGATGGTCGGTCCGCTGACCGTGATCGTCACGGTGGCCGGCGTCGAGGTGCCGATGCCGTTCGATGCCGTGTAGGTAAAGCTGTCCGGCCCGCCGTAACCTGCCGTCGGTGTATAGGTGATGCTGGTGCCGCTGGCACTTGCCGTGCCGTTGCTGGCGGCGGACGCCACCGCCACGGACGTCGCCGCACCGCCGCCCAGGTTCAGGGTGATCGGGTTGGCGCTGCTGCCGTAGGCCACCGTGGCGCTGACATTGCCGGCAACGGGCGCACCGGCCGCCACCGTGCCGGAATAGGCGCGTGCGCCCGAATAGGGGCCGGCGCCGGTACTGCTGTCGGTCGCGGTGACAGTAAAACTGTAGGCACCGGCCGCCGTGGGCGTGCCGGACAGGGTGCCGTTCGATGCCAGGGTCAAGCCTGCGGGCAGGCTGCCGGCCGTTCTGGCATAGGTGTACGTGCCGGTTCCGCCGCTGGCGGCTATCGTCTGGCTGTAGGCGAGACCGGCTGTCATTGCCGGCAGGGTCGTCGGCAGGATGGCGATGGTGGGCGCGGAGACCGTCAAGGTATAGGCGCGCGTGCCATTGACGGCCAGCGAGTCGGTGGCGCGCACGGTGAAGTTGAAGGTGCCGCCCGCTGTCGGCGTACCCGACAGCACACCGCCACCACTCAAGCTCATGCCAGCCGGCAAGGCGCCAGCGCTGATGGCATAGGTGTATGGCGCCGCGCCACCCGTCGCCGTCACGGTTGTTGTGGAGTAAGGCTGGGCCACCGTGGCATTCGGCACGGTGGCCGGCGCCAGCACGATGGCGGACGTGATCGTGACGTTGTACACGATGGGCTGCCCCACATCGTCCCTGACGGTAAACGTGTCCGAGGTCGCGCTGAGATTGGTATTCCGGTAGCGCACGGCATTTGTGGCATTCGAATCTTCGAGCGTGCCATACAGCGGCGCCACCAGGGTGCCCGTCAGACCAAACTGGGAGCAAGGCGCATTGGTGTAATCCTCGTAATACTCGCCCCCCGCGACGATGCTGACGGCGCGCGGGCTCGGGCAGGTGCTGGCGGCGGAAGCCTGGCTGGATAAGAGGGAAAGCAAGACAAACAGCAGGGTTCCAGCGAGGCGCATCAGCCACGATGGCACCGGAGTCTGGGCAGCCGGTGCGCCAGGGTTTTCGGCAACGAGACAATCAACAGCCCGGACAGGCGTGTTTAACCATCCAAATTTCATGAAATTTAGAAACATTTGTCTTCCCTCGATACATTTATCCTGGCGCTGGGCCTTGTACGGATATCGGTCATGGCAAACCTGCACGCCGATAACAGCGACCGTCAACAGGACTGGAGATGGCTTCCCAGCATGGTTGAACCTTGCTTTACGTCAATCCATGCTACTACGACTTACAAGGAAAGCAATTCCAAAAATATTATCAAATAGGGAAGTTTTTAACGCAAAACAGTTGTGGTTGAAATTATGTATTTACTAACAACAAATGAGAAAAAGAAGGCCTTTGGAAGGTGGGATTGACCCTCTCGACGTGTATCATGCCCGCCGCTGATCGGCGGCGGCCGCAGCGAACCGGCCTTGCGCACCCCAAAGTCAGTTGTACGCACGCAACGCCGGAGACTGTCATCTTGCAAGCCACCCGCCCATAATTTCTTGCCGGCGGGCGGCATGGCCTGCCAGGCAGTTTGCCCGGCAGGCCGCGCCACCTGGTGGCCGCTTACTGCATGGCTTGCTGCAAGCCCGGCGCGAACTCGGCGCCATGCTTGATCTGCGCCGTGGACGCCTTCAGGGTGGCGCCGATCGGCTCGGCACGGCCAGCCAGGCATTGCCCCAGGAAGTTCTCCGTCACGGCATTGAAGGCGATGTTGTTCACGGGCCGGGCAAAGCCATGACCCTCGTCGGGGAACAGCACATACGTGACGGGGATATTCTTCGCTGCCATGGCCGCCACGATCTGGTCCGATTCCGCCACGTTGACTCGCGGGTCGTTCGCACCCTGGCCGATCAGCAGCGGACGCTGGATGTTCTGCGCAAAGTTCAGCGGCGAACGTTCCTTCAGCAGCGCCTTGCCCTCTTCCGTGGTCGGGTCACCCATGCGCTTGTAGAACTGCTGCTTGCCCGCTTCCCAGTACGGCGGGATGGTTTGCAGCAAGGTAAACAGGTTCGACGGGCCGACGATGTCGACGCCGCAGGCAAACGTCGTCGGCGTGAACGCCATGCCGGCCAGGGTGGCGTAGCCGCCGTACGATCCGCCCATGATGGCGACCTTGTCGGCCGTGGTCACGCCGCTCTTGACGGCCCACTGCACAGCGTCGAGCAAGTCGTCATGCATCTTGCGGCCCCACTGCAGGTCGCCGGCCGAGATGAACTGCTTGCCGAAGCCCGTCGAGCCGCGGAAGTTCACGGACAGTACGGCGTAGCCGCGGTTGGCCAGCCACTGGTGGTAGCCGTTGTAGCCATAGGTGTCGCGCGCCCACGGGCCGCCATGCACCAGCAGCACCATCGGCACCGCCTGCGTGGCCTTGCCATCGGACGTCGCCTTCGACGCCTGCGGCAAGGTCAGATAAGACACGAGAGTCAGGCCGTCGCGCGCCTTGAGTTGCTGCGGATACATGGGCACCAGCGGCGCGCCTTCCAGTTCCGGACGCGTCACATATAAACGCGTGAGCTTCTTGGTCTTGCGCTCATACAGCCAGCTCGATGGCGGCGCCGTGACGGCGTCGACATTCACCAGCCACTTGTCATCGGCATCCGTACGCGACGTCACCGTGAACTGGCCCTGCGTGTTTTTCTTCAGGAAAGCCAGGTCGGCTTTCAACTCGTTCGTCAGCGGCAGATATTCCTGCTGCAGATAATTGACCGTATAGGCCTGCACCTGGCCCGTGCGCGTGTCGTACAGCGCATCGGCGATGTCGGAGCGCGGGTCTTGCGCCACGACCGTACTCTTGCCGCTGGCCACGTCCTGCGCCAGCAGCGCCGAGGTATTGCGGCCGCGCGAATCGGTCCAGTACAGGGTCTTGCCATCGACCGTGAAGGCCAGCGGCGCCGTCGTCTGCGAGTCTTCCAGGCCCACTTCGGCCAGTGGCGTACTCTCGACCTTGCCGTCCGCCAGGCGGAAATACTGCATGCCGCCATCGGCGCGCGCCTTGCTGGCGATGCGCAAATTGAGCAGTTCATCGGCCAGGTAGCCGCCATAGCCATCGTTCTGCTGTACCAGGGTCAGCTTGCCGCTGGCCAGGTCCAGGCTGTACACGTCGTGCCAGCGCGCATCGCGGTTATTGATGCCGACAAGGATGCGGTCCTTCACCTTGCTGCTGATCTGGACGATCCGCACGCGCGTCTTTTCGAACGGCGTGTAGTTGATCTGCTTGCCGCTCGCCACGTTCACGCCGTACAGCAGGAAATTCTCGTCGCCGCCCTTGTCCTGGATGAACAGCAGGGTTTTCGAGTCGGGCGACCAGAAGCTGCTGCGGATGGGCCGCACCTTTTCCTCCGTCAACGGACGCGCCTGCGCCAGGTCATTGGCCGGCGCCACCCATACATTGAGCACCCCATCGCGCGGTGCGATCCACGACAGCCACTGCCCATCGGGACTGAGCTTGCCGCCGGACTTGCTGGGATTGCCGAACAGCTTGGCCCGCTCGATCAGCGGCGTTTCCTTGACAGGGGCTTGGGCGTGCGCCGGCAGTACGCCGGCGAACAACAGGACAGGCAGGACATAGCGAATCATGGACACCTCATGGTTGTGGGATGAAGGGAAAACATAATAATTATGCATGTGCCAGCACATCATAGGCCAAAGCCATATCGCCAGGTTGATGACAGTGATGGGCGACGCGAATCGGGGGATGGAATGCGGGAAAGGGAGTATGGAATGCGATGCGGACGACCATCCCAACGCTGGGCTGCGCTTGATGGGCTAGGTCTGCGGCGCAGCCATCGTTGTCTGCTTCGCCTCGGCCAGTATCCATTGCGTGAATGTCTGGATGGGTTTTCCGCTCAAGCCGATGGGCTCGGGAAGGACGATGCAAAAGGTCTTGGAGATGGTTTTTCCATCGGGCCACGGAGCGGCCAAGCGGCCTTGCGCCAGCTCTGTTTCCACGTAAAGGCGCGGCACCAGGGCGACGCCGAGACCGGCCAATGCCGCCTCGATCAGCATGGCATGCAGATCGTAGCGCGCACCGGTCGCAGGATTGTTCAGCGCGACTCCGGTTTCCCGGGAATAACGTTCCCAGGCATCCGGATTCTGCCGCCGATGCAGACGCGGCAGCGTATCCAGTGCGGTTGATCCTTTGCCCTCTTTCAGAAGTGCAGGATGACAAACTGGCACCAGCACCTCATGCAGCAACGGATACGTACGCATTCCTGTCCAGGCCGGATGCTCGAAATGGATGGCGGCATCGAAGCCGCTGCCGGCAAGAACGAAGGGGTGCATGCGTTCGGTGAGATGCACAGTGATGTTCGGATGCTGCTGCTGGAATTGTGGCAAACGGGGAATCAGCCACCGCATGGCGAACGTCGGGATGACGGCAATGTCGAGGCTTGCGCCATCGATGGGCTGTCCCATCAGATACTGGCTGTCTCGCTCCAGCCGGTCGAGCGACTCGCGCACTTGCGCCGCATAACGCTCCCCGTTCGGCAATAGCCGGACACGATTGCCGACTCGTTCAAACAAGGTAACGCCAAGAAAGACTTCCAGCCGGCCAATCTGCCGGCTGATGGCCCCTTCCGTCAGCGACAACTCCGCCGCCGCCCGGGCGAAACTGCCATGGCGGGCAGCGGCCTCGAAGGCCATCAGTGCGGCGTTGCTGGGGATCTTGCGGCGCATGAGAGTTCCTGACTCAGAGCCAAGTTAACGGCTCACCTTGATGTTTAATCATGGAAGGATACCAAAAAATCGATTTATAGGGATAAATTCAGGGTACACAATGACTGAACATCAACAAGGAAGGCCGGTGCGCAAAGCGTCCGGTCACGAGCGATCTCATGATATATACAGTCGAATGCAGCTTTGCCGATCCCGCCAGCGAAGCGCAGTGGAATCATTTCTATAGCCTGGAAAAACTGCCCGCCCTCATTTCGGTAAGCGGCTTCCATACCTCGCAGCGCTTCAAGGCCTTGAGCGCCGGTTGCCCTGTCTACCTCGCCATGCATACGATCGACAGTCTCGATGTGCTTCAGGGACAGGAGTATCGCCAGAAAGGCGGCGGCAATTTCGCGCGCTGGCAGCAGCACATCACCGACTGGCACCGCAATCTGTATGCCGGCCTTGAGCGCGCACCGGCCATCGGCGCAGACGACTATCTGGTGACGAGTACGGTCGGCCCGGAGCCGCTTATCGACATGGGCCTCGCTCCCTGTCGGATGCAGGCTGTCGCGTTGGAAAGGTTTCCTGAATATCGATGGGTGGCGAAGATGGGGCGCGCCACTGGCCCCGGCATGCATCAGCTGCCGGAGGGCGTCCATCTGTATGCGCCCATGACCGGTCAGTTGACGAGCGGCAGCGACATCGCTGCGCACATTTCGCGCTAGAGCCCACATGCCCAACGTGACGATTTTCATGCCAACGGAAAAGATGCCGCCGGATGCAAATCTGGCGGCACTCACCGACCAATGTACCGAACTCTGCACAGGGATGCTTGAAGCTGCGCTGGTGAACGTGCACATCATCTATGTCGGTGTCCATCATGGCCGGGGGAATCCGGCCTATGCAGAAATCCAATACCGGCTTGTACCGTTCAGGACGAAAGCCGTCATGGATGTGTTCATGGAAAGGCTGGAGGGCATCATCAAAGAAAATACCGGCCTTGCTGCACGCATCCGCTGTTTTGGCTATGCGACCCTGGCCATTCATGCACGCAATTGATTATCAGAAAGGAATACGGCAGTGGATCACATACCATTTCCCAGCCAGCAGATAGGCGAGTTTTCGATCACGGCCATCAGTGACGGATACCTGTCCGCCAGTCTGGATTTGCTCTCCAATATCGGTTCGATGGATGCGTCAAAATTGCAGCAAGACGCGGGGGTGAACGATCCCTCTTCCATCCATATCAACTGCTACCTGGTGCGCGGCCGTGGCCGCACAATCCTGATTGATGCGGGTGCAGGCGGATTCAAGCACTGGGGCGGCAAGCTGAAAGTCAATCTTGCGCTGGCTGGCGTACAAGCCTCGGACATCGATACGATACTGCTGACGCATGCGCATCCCGATCATGTCGGCGGGCTGCTTGATGCGTCAGGAGAAGCCGCCTTTCCCGACGCGCAGCTGGTGGTCCACCAGCACGAGGTTGCTTTCTGGGAGGACGATGGCAATCTCAGCCGGGCGAGTGAGCGCGCTCGCGGCAACTTTCTGTTTGCCCGGAAGGTGTTTGACGAGTACCGGGAAAAGATGCGCTTGTTCACTGAAAACGAAGTTCTCCCGGGCATTAGTGCGATGCCGCTTCCCGGGCATACCGCAGGGCATTCCGGTTATCGCATCGAATCCGGTGGCCGCAGTCTGTTGATTTGGGGGGATATCGTGCACTTCCCCCAAATCCAGATTGCGCGTCCCGAGGTATCTATTGCCTTCGACCAGGATCCCCTGCTGTCGGCCGAAACACGCTCGACACTGCTCGATGTGGTCAGCGCCGACAACATCCTCATCGCCGGCATGCACCTTGGCGAACTCGGCTTCGCGCGCATCCAGCGCAAAGGCAATCTCTACAGGATAGTCTACGAAGCCTAGCGGCTGCTCGCGCACAGGCAGGTCAAGGCCTGCCGGCGAGTTGCTTCGTCCGGGGAAGCGCCCCGGCGCCGTCACAGTCGTAGCTTGCCTGCGCGCAGATCTCCCAGCCGCCGCCCAGCGCCTTGTAGATGCTGACAACGGCAAGCCGCTGGTTGGTGCGCGCGATGGCCAGCGCACGCCGGCTGGCGAAGTCGGCCCGTTCCGCTTCGAGCACGTCCAGGTAGAGGCCTGCGCCTGCGGAAAACTGTAGCTTGGCAAGATGCGCAGCCTCGCGGTTTGCCGCCGCTTCAAGCATTCGCAAGCCTAGCGTGCTGCCTGCCGTGCCGTGGGCTTTGAAAGCATCGTCCGTTTCCTGGAGTGCGCGCAAGACGGTCCGGTCGTAGACGAGCAGGGCTTCCCGGGCGCGTGCCTCGCTGGCGGCGATGCGGGCGCGCACGCGCCCCGTATCGAGCAGATTCCAGCGGATGACGGGGCCAAGGAAGCTCGATTGCATGCCAGCGTCGCCCATCGCATCGAGACTGCCCGCGACGAGTCCGATGGAACCCGTTACCTGGACCTCGGGATACAGGCCAGCCGTCTCCACCCCGATGCGGGCCGTCGCTGCGGCAAGATTGCGCTCGGCCGCCGCAATATCGGCGCGGCGCGCGAGCAGCCCGGCAGGATCGCCCACGGCAATCGTCCGCACCGTCAGCGCTTCACTTGCCGGCGTGGCGGCGGGAAGGCTGAACGTCTGCGGCACTTCGCCAAGCAGGACGGCCAGCGCGTTGACGGAGGCCGCGCGGCGGCGCTCCAGTTCGGGCGCGGCCACCTCCACCGAGCGCAGCAAGGCCTCGGCACGGAGCCGGTCGAGTTCGCTGGCAGAGCCTGCGCTCACCATGCGCTCGACCAGCGCCAGGCTGTCGCGCTGGCTTTGAGTGATGCTGGCGACGACAGCGAGTTCAGCTTCGATGCCGCCCAGCTCGAACCAGGTCGCCGCCACCGTGGCGGCAACACCCGCCTGCACGCCGCGCAGCAAGGCCTCGCGCGAGCCCGCCTGCGCTTGGCCCGCCTCCACGGACCGCCGCACGCGGCCGAACAGGTCGATCTCCCAGGACGCATCGACGGTGCCGCGATAGCTTTCGCTCTGGCGCGGCTGGCCGGGCAGCGTTTCGGCCTTGCTCAGGCGGCGCTTCTCATACCCGAGCGCGGCGCCACCTTGCGGCAGGAAGCCCTGCCGGTCTTCGCGCAGCAAGGCTTTTGCCTCCGCGAGCCGGGCGGCAGCGATGCCGACGTCGTGGTTGGCCGCCAGCGCCCGCTGGATCAGGGTGACCAGCTCCGGGTCGTCGAAGCTGCGCCACCACTCCACCTCGACCGCTCCCGGCACAAGACCGGCGTAGGCCTGGCCTGCGCTGCCGGAAAACTGCGATGCGGACAGCGGCGGCGGCAAAGGCGTCGCATAATCGGGGCCGACCGCGCAGCCGGCCAGCAACGCGAGCCCACTCAATGAGACTAAAATTGTTTGATACGGGCGATTCATGTCGTGCTCCTGTCCATGCTTGTCTTGGGAATTGGCGTGTGGCGCTCGAAGCGGGCCGCCAGGGCGCGCATCACCACATAAAACACGGGCGTGAGGAACAATCCGAACAGTGTCACGCCCAGCATGCCGGCGAACACCGCGATCCCCATGGCTTGGCGCATCTCGGAGCCGGCGCCACTGGCAAAGACCAGCGGCACGACGCCAGCGATGAAGGCAAGCGAGGTCATCAGGATGGGCCGCAGCCGCAACCGGCAAGCCTCGATGACCGCATCGAGCGCGCTCGCCCCTTCCATTTCCAGGCTACGTGCGAACTCGACAATGAGGATGGCGTTCTTGGCCGCCAGTCCGACGAGCACGATCAGTCCGATCTGCACGAAGATATTGTTGTCGCCACCCGCCAGCCACACGCCGATGATCGCGCTCAGCAAGCACATCGGTACGATCAGCAGGACGGCCAGTGGCAGCAGCCAGCTGTTGTACTGCGCGGCCAGGATCAGATAGGCGAGCAGCACACACAGCGGGAAGATGAACAGCGCCGAATCGCCGGCCAGCTTTTGCTGGTAGGTAAGGTCGGTCCATTCAAAGCTCATGCCTTCAGGCAGCACCTCCTTCGCCAGCCGTTCCATGACGGCTACCGCCTGCCCCGAACTGACGCCTGGCATCGCGCCGCCCGAGATATCGGCCGAGGGATAGCCATTGTAGTGAACCACGCGGTCCGGACCGGAACTGGGCGTGACGGTGACAAACGATGACAAGGGCAGCATGTCGCCGGCCGCGTTACGTACCTGCAAGCGCCCGATGGCCTCGGCCTGCATGCGATGCTCCGCATCGGCCTGGGCCGTCACCTTGTAGGTCCGGCCGAAGCGGTTGAAGTCGTTGACGTAGAGGGAACCGAGATAGATCTGCAACGACTCGAACACGTCGGCCAGGCGCACTCCCTGGCTCTTGACCTGGGTACGGTCGATGGCGACCTCGAGCTGCGGGGCATTGACGTCCAGGCTGGTCATGAGGCCGGCCACCTGTCCCGACTCGCTGGCCTTGGTCATCAGGATATGCGTCTGCTGCACCAGGGCATCGAGCCCGGCGCTGCCACGGTCCTCGACCAGCATCTTGAAACCGCCGGTCGCGCCAAGGCCGGGGACCGGCGGCGGCGGGAACACGCCGAGGAAACCGTCGGGAATGCCAGCGAACTTCGCCTGCAGGCGCCCGGCGATCGCATTCGCGGTGAGGTCGGGCGTCGTGCGCGCCTTGAACGGGTCGAGCATGACGAACATAACGGCCGCGTTCGGCACGTTGACGAAGCCGTTGATCGACAAGCCGGGGAAGGCGACGACGCTTTCAACGCCAGGCTCGGCCAGCGCAATCTTCGACATTTCCTTGGCGACCGCGTCGGTCCGGTCCAGCGATGACGAGTTGGGCAGCTGAGCGATCGCCACCAGATAGTATTTGTCCTGCATCGGCACGAAGCCCGGCGGCACGGCCTTGAAGCCGAAGAAGGTCAGCGCGAGCAGGCCGCCGTACACGAGCAAGGCCACGCCGCTGACCCTGACGACTTTGCGCACCGTGTTGCCATAAGCGTCCGGCGCGCGCTGGAACGGCCGGCCCAGCATCTGCAACAGGCGCTCGGCGCGGCCACGCAGGCTGCGCGGATCATGCACGGCCTCGGCCCCGGCCTTGACCTTGCCTGGCTTGAGCAGAATGCCGGCAAGCGCCGGGCTGAGCGTGAGCGAATTGACGGCCGACAAGATGGTCGAGATGGCGATCGTCAGCGCGAACTGGCGGTAGAACTCGCCCTGCAAGCCGCTCAGGAAGGCGGTCGGAATGAACACGGCGGCAAGCACCGAGGTGATCGCGATGATGGGACCCGTGACCTCGTCCATGGCGCGCCTTGCCGCTTGCCTGGGCTCTTCGCCATTTTCGATGTGGCGCTCGACGTTCTCGACCACCACGATGGCGTCGTCGACGACGATGCCGATCGACAGCACCAGGCCGAACAGGGATAGCGTGTTGAGCGAAAAGCCCATCAGATGCATGACGGCGAAGGTGCCGATCAGTGATACCGGTACCGCCATGAGAGGAATCAGCGACGCGCGCCAGTTGCGCAGGAACAGCACCACCACGATGACGACGAGAATGATCGCCTCGAGCAAGGTTGTTGCCACCGATTCCAGCGAGGCACGCACAAAGACCGTCGGGTCATAGGCGATGCGCGAACTCAGTCCTGCCGGGAAATTTTCCTCCAGCCGCTGCATGGTATCGCGTACCGCCTGCGCAACGTCGAGCGCATTGGCGCCTGGGCTTTGAATGATTTGCAAGGCGACGGCCGGCTCGCCGTCCAGCAGACTGCGCAGCGCATACGCGTCGGCGCCCATTTCGATGCGGGCCACGTCGCGCAAACGCGTCACCTGGCCTTCGGCGCCCGTGCGGATGATGATGTCGCCGAACTGTTCCTCGTCGGTCAAGCGTCCGAGCGTGTTGACCGTCACCTGGAAGGCGGCGCTGGAATCGGGAGACTGGCCGACGGAACCGGCGGCCACCTGCACGTTCTGTTCGCGCACGGCGGCAATCACCTCGCCGGCCGTCAGGCCGCGTGCGGCGATCAGGTTCGGATCGAGCCACAGCCGCATGCTGTATTCGCCCGCGCCCCAGACGAGGACGTCGCTGATGCCGGGAATGCGGGACAGCTCGTCGCGCACCTGGAGGTAGGCGTAATTCGATATGTACAGGGGATCGTAGCGCTTGTCGGGCGACAGCAGGTGCACCACCATCAGGATATCCGGCGAGGTTTTCTGCGTGACGACGCCCTGGCGCTGCACTTCTTCAGGCAAACGCGGCAGCGCGCGCGCGACCCGGTTCTGCACCTGGACCTGCGCCATGTCGGCATTCGTCCCCTGCGCGAAAGTGACGGTCAAGGTCATGCGGCCGTCGGTTGCCGATTGCGACGACATGTACTGCATGCCCTCGACCCCGGTGATGGCCTGCTCGAGCGGCGCCGCCACTGTTTCGGCGATCACTTTGGGATTGGCGCCAGGATAGGCTGCGCTCACCTGCACGGTCGGCGGCGTCACCGCAGGATACTCGCTGAGCGGCATCTGGAAGAAAGCAACGATGCCGGCGAGCACCATCAGAACCGAAAGAACGATGGCAAAGATCGGGCGGTCGATGAAGAAACGTGGGAAAGACATTACGCGGCTCCCGAGGTTTTCGGCACGGCGATGGGCGTGCCGTCAATCGCGGCCGACTGTGGCGTCACCTGCATGCCAGGGCGCACGAGGCCCTTGACGACGATGCGCTCGCCGGGCTGCAGCCCCTGCTCGATCACGCGCAAACCGTCGACCATCGGGCCAAGCTCGACGGGACGGAACTCCGTCTTGTCGCCTTTGCCGACCACGAGCACATAGCGGCGCCCCTGGTCCGTGCCTATCGATTGGTCGGACACCAGCACCCTGGCTTGCTGCGCCCCCGTCTCCAGCCTGACCTTGGCAAACAGGCCGGGCGTCAGTTTGCCATCGGGGTTGTCGACCACGGCGCGGACACGCACCGTTCCCGTCCCGCGGTCAGCGGCGTTGGCCAGGAAATCGACACGGCCGGGACGTTCATATGTCTTGTCCGTGGCCAGCGCCACCATCACCTTGGCCGCCTGCGCCCCACGCGCGGTGGCGCTGGCCCGGCCGGCGGCGAGCGAGCGCAAATAGGTGCGTTCATCGACATCGAAATAGACGTGCAGGGGATCGATGGAAACGATCGTCGTCAGGGGCGTCACGCCGCTGGCCACGTAGTTGCCCTCGGTGACGAGAACTTGGCCGACACGTCCGCTGATCGGTGCCGTGACGCGCGTGAAACCGAGCTCCAGCTGCGCGGCGTCGAGCGCGGCCTTCGCGGCGTCGACCTGTGCCTTGCCCGCATGCAGCGCCGCCGTCGCCACATCGAGACGGTCGCGCGCGACGATCTTCGTGGCGAACAGCTGTTCGGCCCGTGCATGCTCGGCCTGCGCCAGCATCGATGCCGCTTCAGCCTCGCGCAGGCGCGCCGTGGCGGCATGCACCGCAGCCTGGAACACGCGCGGATCGATCACGAAGAGCTTGCTGCCCTTCTCGACAAAGCGGCCTTCCGGCACGTTCACGTCCTGCAGGTAGCCGGCCACCTGCGGGCGCAACTCAACCCGCTTGACGGCGGTCAGCGAGCCGTTGAACTCGACATACGGTGTTGCCTGGCGAACGATCACTTCGGCAACGGGAACGCCGGGCGGCTTGGCCGCAGCGGCAGGCGATGCCGTCTGCTTGCATCCGCTGACGGCAAACGCGGTACCCAGCACCGCGGTAATCAGGGTTATTGGTGTGACTTTCATCATTGTGCCTTTCGCGACTGGAGTCGACATGGTTTTGTTGAGCTGAAACAACTCCCATTGCCTTTATCCGACCTGACACACTTGGAAGGTCAAGCTTTTTTATCGATGTGAGGACTGGGGCGGGGCGGTGCTGTGATGCGCACCGTGTCGAAACTTCCTTGGCGCGTATGGCCGCCGCCATCCCCGACCTGCAGCGCAACCATGACCGTCTGCTGGTCTTCGCCGACGAGGGCAATGTGGTGGCCCTGATCGCCTGGCCGAAAGTCCACCAGCTCGACCTGATGGCCAACGAGGAAACGCGCAAGCACGGCATCGCCTTCGAGGTCGATTTTAATAACCACGAAACGGTCGATATTTCCATCAAGCTGGACCTGACCGAGCGCGTGGCCGTCAAGACCGGCGAGGCGGGCTGCCTGGACATCCAGCACCTGGCCGAGATACAGCACATGCCGGCCTACGCGGACGAGTTCTGGAAGCTGTATGCCGGCGAGACGCTGCTCGCCGAATGGGGCACGCCCAGCGCCACGCCATCAATCACAAGGTGGCAATCGATCTGCGCCGCAGCCAGGCGCAACGCATCAAAGCGCAGCAGGCGCCGGACGGCACGGCCTATCCGGCGCGCAAGCGGCGCAAGGAATTCAAGGGGAAGAATGGACGAATCAAGCGGCAAAAGGCGGCAATGTTTGCCAAGATTCGCACCGCCAAACATCTGAAAGCAAAGGCGACCGGCGACCAGATCGAGGTCGGCTTCTTTGGCTGGGTGGCGCGCGTGGCGCATGTGCATCAGTTTGGCCGGCAAGACCGCGTTAGCAAGAAGGGCGCAGTCTACAAGTACCCCGAGCGGCCGCTATTGGGCTTGAGCGAGCCGGATCGGACGTCGATACGCGAATCTCTGCTGCGTCACATGGAGCAAAACCATGATGCGTCACTGCAAACTTCAACTGACATTAGTTATCAAATGAGTTAGAGTCGCATGATACCCACCGCAAAGAGCGGTCTGTCGGAAAACAGAGGTTTTCCGATGCCATAGTGGCAGAAGCCTATCGGGCACGTGTAGACAGTGAAAATACGCAAGGCAAACCACGTCGGGTTGCTGATACAACCGTAAACCTCGCTTATGACGTTTCCCGACGGAATTCTTGGCGGTTCCGGCCTCCCGCTATTCCAGGCGGCGATACGGATATTCTTAACGAGAGGCAATCTGGCGTTGAACTTAATATAATTAAACAAACATCATTCTCTCTAGAAAGCATTACATGCCTGAGATAATCTGACAGGGCGACACCACGAATCATGGCGGCACAGTATTGGAAGGATCCCCGCGTGACCTGTGCATGGGCAAGCCGATCTCATATTTGGGCCACAAGGTACACTGTCCAAAGTGCAAAGGCATATTTCCAATTGCCGAAGGAGTAACAACCACGTCGTTCTATGGCAGAGGTGTGGCGGTTGCGGGAATGAAAACCTCGTGCGGCGCAGTTCTTATCGCTTCCCAATTCACCGATACAGTGGAATGGAGTACAGGCACATGGCAAGCCGCTGAGCATTCGAATGCGACTGCGGCGGCTGCCGCGCAATTAGCGCCGGGGGCTTTACCTCCACATTCGTCTACTGCGGCCTCGGAGATCGCCGAAAGCTATGACGAACAACCACAGCTTCACGCCAGCGAAATCGGTGGCATTCCGTATTTTGTCGAGACCAAGGACGGACGTCGCTTCTCTGGCCGCGCAACGATGGAAGGCATGCTCCCGCGCGTGGAAACATATAACGAAGAGGAATACACCGTTTACTGGATGACGTTGCCCTGGCTAAAATGGAAGAGGTCGGCTGATGGCAGCGGAGCTCAAACAACAAGCAAAGATTAAGACGAACACCACGAAGGACTCCGTGTGCAAGATTGACGTGCCCGTCGTCAAATTCGCCGACCTTTGGGAAAACTATGTTAGTGGTGCACCATACAAGCCAGGGGAAGGTGACAAGGGGGACTATAGTAATCAGTGCGCCCTACGCATGAGCGCGACTTTTCACAAGGCGGGAATCAAGATGCTTTCCTTCTCGCAAAAAACCGTAAAGCCGATGCCAGGCACGAAAGTATTGGGGCGCGTCATGTTGAACGGCTCCCCCGCTGCCGCGCGGGCATACGAACTTAGCGAATGGCTCAAGCTACAGCCGTTTTGTGGCTTGCCCAAAAAGCCCGAGAACATCACCGGCAAGGATTGGGAATCGAAGGTCAAGGGGCGTACTGGCATCATAATGTTTCATGCTTACTGGACTCGCAGCGGGGAAGCACCTGCAAGCGCAAGCGGTGGGCACATCGATCTATGGAACGGGTCACGGCTCACGAATAACGGCCTAACCGGAACGCTGGAGACATTTGCACGGTTCACGCTGGGAATCAATAACCCTTGGATACCGATTTACTCCGATCTTCGGAACTCGAAATTAATCCTTTTCTTCGAGGTCAAATGATGGTGAAAAAGATTGCTTTTATTGTCCTCGGGTTCTTGGTTGGCATAGCCTTCGATATGGTGCCTCATGCGTTTGAGGTCGTCGCAAAGACCAACGTTTGTCGCGAATCATGCTCCAACTTACTAAAAGTCGTGTCAATCGTCATCTATGCGATCTTGCCAATAGCATGGGGTTGTCTCTTGGGTGTAGTGATTGGAAAGCATCACCAAAAACGAATACTAGGAATACTGTTGACCAGTGCGCTATTGTCTCTAGTTGTCATGGCAGTATTAACTTGGTTTCTCTACAAGCATCAACACCCATGATTTTCAACCTCGCTAGACATCAACGTTAAGTCAAACCTCAACTGCTCCATGGTCCGCTATAGGGTGCGGAAACGGCCACCCGCCACATCGTCCCCGACTTGGGAAATATAAGTTTATGCCTCACGGACTGCCATAGTCGCTAAGCCGCTTATCAACCGCCCCCGCGTGCATCCGCACGCGGACTTCGGCAACATGCACTGCATGAACGCCGACCTGTCCGAGCTCCTCCGCTTGCTGCAAAACCTGATCCGCTTGGGCACCATTGCCGAGGTCAACGGGGCCAAGGCGCGCGTGCGGCTCGGGCCGACACTCACCACCGAATGGCTGAACTGGGCCACCCGGCGCGCCGGCAGCACGCGCACCTGGTCGACGCCCACCGTGGCTCGCGCCGCTGACGGCGTGGCCATGGCCGTGCAAGGGACGATCAAGGCCAGCGAGGACGTACTGGCCGGCGCCATCAACCTGACCAAGCATGCATGGGCTCGCGCATCCGGCGCCGCCGCTATGACTCCGAAGTGCCCGGGCTGATCGACCAGCCGCTGAACGGCGCCACGCAGTTGCGCATCTACGCGGCTACACCCACTCCGGCCTCGGTTCGATGTGGTACCGTGCGAAGGAGCGAATTGGAATGAACGATGATGTGGTATTGCGTGATATCCGGGCGTTGGCGGCCAAGGATGCGGCCTCGCGCGGCGAGAACCGCAGCGACATTAAAAGCGCATGGTAACCACGTCAGGCAAAACGACGGGTATTTACATCAAGGAAGCGATTGCGGAGGCTTCCGGGGTTCCGATGGCATTGCCCTGGCTCGAGTAAAGCCCGATTTTCACAAATAGCCGCCATCATCTGTCAACGCTGGATGGCTGTTCCCGCACCGTCGCGGACGCTGGAAGCACTTGTTTTTAAGTCTGGATGAGATGCCGGCTGACTTAATTGGCAGCCTAAAGGTGAACAACCGTTATGCGATTACTGAGTAACGAGCCTCAACAATCACGATTGACCGAGTTGCAGGCGCGCCGATTGCCACTCAGGCCAAACAGCCTCTGCAACGATGTCCGGGTAGCCGCGTTTCGCCTCCATTATTTCAGCTTGCGAAACGGGCATCGCCATGCAAACCGCGTTGTCACGGATAGCGATGGCTTCAGGCTCTGTCAATGGCCTGCCCAACGTTTTTTCAGCGTGGAGAAGAACGGTCACAAGCGCAGGGATGAAAACCAAACAGTGACTGTCTTCAGAATCGTGCGTAGGCGAGGGCGGCGGCGCTTGCCGCTTTTTGAACATTCCAAACATTAAATGTAGACAGGCCTAAAAATAATAATCAATCAAATTCTGGCAATGACCGCTTCTGGCAGCCGATCGCAGCCATGAGCATGCAACGCTGCACAAATCATACGTCCTATAAACGGAAAAACCCGGCACCGATATCAGACCAATGTCCAATACACAGTGCCGGGTTTTGATACAGCTTGCGCCGTAAGTCCTTGAATCTAATGGTCGGGGCGAGAAGATTCGAACTTCCGACCCCATGCACCCCATGCATGTACGCTACCAGGCTGCGCTACGCCCCGACGAGGTGGGAATTATAGCAGACGCTTTTAGGTTTTTGCCATGCTTTGCGCATGATTCATATCGAACTGCGCAAACTTTTTTGCATGGCCCGGCCAGGCGCCCTATTCGCTCAGCAGCAGCGCCGTCAGGACGATGCGGAAACCGGCGATCAGCGGTTCGACCTTGACGTCGGGATTGTGCACCACGCGCACGGGCAAGCCCTGGTACATGGCGATCATGGCATTCAAGCGCCCTTCGAGCATCTCTTCGTCGGCCGGCAGGCCGCGCTTGATGCGCGCGTCGCGGATGATCGTCAGGAACAGGGCGCGCGAACGCCGGTCGGCACAATGCAGCATTTCGGCAATGGCGGGATTGCGCGAGGCCTCGGCAAAAATTTCCAGCGGCATCACCCACGTTTTCGGATCAAGGCTTTCCAGCACGTGCTCGCCCGCATTGTCGATCACGGACTGCAACGGGTCTTCGCGCTGCGCCAGATCCTGCATCAGGTTCGACACCCGCTCGGTGTTCTTCATGACGAAGGCGGCGATGATCGCATCCTTGCTGTCAAAATAATTATAGATGTGGCCCGCGCTCATGCCGGCCGCTTTCGATATCTCGGCCATGCTGGCGCCGTGAAAGCCGCGGCGGCTGAAACAGCTTTCGGCCGCATCGAGCACCTGCTTGCGCCGCGTGTTGGCGCGCTCCGGGTCCGGATGCTTCTTTTCAACTTGGTTCATGATTTTCCAGTAGCGCGCCGGCCCTGCCCCTGCGGACAAGGGCAAGGCCGGCGTCGGCGTCCCCGTAGTTATTGGGTGCCGCCAGCCGCCGCGACGGCTGTCTGCTCAGGCTGCCAACCGCCGCCCAGCACCTTGTACAAGGTCACCAGGTTGGTCGATTTGGCCAGGCGCGCCGTGATCAGGCTTTGCTGAGCCGTGTACAGCGCGCGCTGGGCCACCAGGGCGTTCAGATAGGACTCGGCGCCCTGCTTGTAACGCGCATCGTGGATGGTGTAGCTCTTCGTCGACGCCTCGACCAGCGAGACCTGCGACTGCAGGCGCTCGTCGATGGTGCCGCGCTGGGCCAGCGCATCGGACACTTCACGGAAGGCGACCTGGATCGCCTTTTCGTATTGCGCCACGGAGATTTCACGCTGCACCTTGGCGATATCGAGGTTGGCGCGGTTCACGCCGCCATCGAATATCGGCAAGCTGATCTGCGGCAGGAAACTCCACGTGCCGCTGCCGCCCTTGAACAGGCCGGACAGGTTGTCGCTGACCGAACCCGCCGTCGCCGTCAGCGAAATGCGCGGGAAGAAAGCCGCGCGCGCCGCGCCGATGTTGGCGTTGGCCGCGCGCAAGGTGCGCTCGGCCGCCAGCACGTCGGGACGGCGTTGCAGCACGTCCGACGGCAGGCCGGACGGAATGTCCGCCAACGCCGTCACGGCGCCGAACTCGGCTTGCGGCAGCAGGTCGGCCGGCACGGGGCCGCCCACCAGCAGCACCAGCGCGTTCTGGTCGAGCGCCACCTGGCTCGTGTAGACGGCCACGTCGGAACGGGCCGATTCCACGCTGGTCTGGGCATCGTACTTGTCCAGGCCCGACGTGGCGCCCGCACTGAAGCGGCGCACGGCCAGGTCATACGACGACTGCTGGCTCTTCAGGGTGTCCTGCGCCACGCGCAGGCGCTGCTGGTCGGCCACCAGGTTCAGATAGGTGCTGGCCACTTCGGCCACCAGGCTGATCTGCTGTGCACGGCGTGCTTCTTCCGTGCTCAGGTATTGTTCCAGCGCGCTGTCGGACAGGCTGCGCACGCGGCCGAAGAAGTCCAGCTCGTACGCCGACACGCCCAGGTTCGCCGTGTATTGGCGATTGATGGACGCTTCGCCCGTGGCGCTCTGGTTTTTCGAAATGCGCGTGGCCGACTGGCCGCCCGAGGCCGACAGGGTCGGGATCAGGGCGGCGCGTTCGATGCCGTAGGTGGCGCGCGCCTTCTCGATGTTCAGGATCGAGACGCGCAGGTCGCGGTTGTTGGCCAGCGCCAGTTCCAGTACCTGGCGCAAGCGCGCATCGGCAAAGAACTCGCGCCAGGCGACGTCCACCACCGGCTTGGCGTCGGCGGCGGCCGTGTCGGCCTTGTAGGAAGGACCGGTCGGCCACGCCGTGGGCGCCGGCGCTGCCGGACGCTCGTACGTGGGAGCCAGGCTGCAACCGGCCAGCAAGGCCAGTGCCGCCATGGAGAGTAGCGTTTTTTTCATATTAATGCGCATCCTTAGAAAGCGTGACGGCTGGCGAACCAGGCGTCGCCGGCGTGGTCGGCGCGTCCGACTTCGAGAAGAAGCCGCGCACCAGCACGAAGAACACCGGCACGAAGAAGATACCGAGGAACGTTGCCGTCAACATACCGCCCAGCACGCCGATACCGATGGCGTTCTGGCTGCCGGAACCGGCGCCGCTGGAAATGGCCAGTGGCAACACGCCCAGGCCGAAGGCGATCGAGGTCATCAGAATCGGACGCAGACGCAGACGCACCGCATGCAAGGTCGCGTCCAGCAACGACATGCCCGATTCCTGCATTTCCTTGGCGAATTCGACGATCAGAATCGCATTCTTCGCCGACAGGCCCACCACCGTGAGCAAGCCCACCTGGAAGTACACGTCGTTCGACAGGCCGAAGAACCACGTGCCCAGCACGGCACCGATCACGCCCAGCGGCACGACCAGCAGCACGGAGAATGGAATCGACCAGCTTTCATACAGCGCGGCCAGGCACAGGAACACGATCAGCAGCGACAGCGCGTACAGCTGCGGCGTCTGCGAACCGGATTCGCGCTCTTCCAGCGACACGCCGGTCCAGCTCATGCCGATGCCAGGCGGCAGCTTGGCGACCATCTCTTCCATCGCGTTCATGGCGGCGCCCGTGCTCTGGCCCGGCGCCGGCGTACCGAGGATCTCTACCGACGGCAAGCCGTTGTAGCGTTCCAGGCGTGGCGAAGCGTAGATCCACTTGCCCGTGGCGAAGGCCGAGAACGGCACCATCTGGCCAGCGCCATTGCGCACGAACCATTTATTCAAGTCTTCCGGCAGCATGCGCGATTCGGCATTACCTTGCATGAACACTTTCTTCACACGGCCGCGGTCGAGGAAGTCATTCACATACGAACTACCCCAGCCCACGCTCAGCACGCGGTTGATTTCCGAGATCTGCAGGCCCAGCGCGGTAGCTTTCTGCTGGTCGATGTCGATCTTGTACTGCGGCGTATCTTCCTGGCCGTTCGGGCGCACACCGACCATGGCCGGATTTTGCGAGGCCATGCCCAGCAACTGGTTACGCGCCGCCATCAGGGCGTCATGGCCGACACCGCCGATATCCTGCAGCTGCATGTCGAAACCGGTGGCGTTACCCAGTTCCAGCACGGCAGGCGGGGCGAACGTAAACACCATCGCATCCTTGATCTGCAACAGCTTGCCCATGGCGCGGCCGGCCACTGCCGGCGCTTTTTGCGCCACGTCCTTGCGCAGCGACCAGTCTTTCAGGCGCACGAAGGCGATACCCGTATTCTGGCCGTTACCGCCGAAGCTGAAACCTGCCACGGCAAACACGGAAGCGACGTTGTCTTTCTCGCTGTTCATGAAGTGGTCTTCGACCTGCTCGATCACTTTCAGGGTGCGCTCTTGCGTGGCGCCCGTCGGCAATTGAATCTGCGTAAACAGGATGCCCTGGTCTTCTTCCGGCAGGAAGGAGGTCGGCAGGCGCATGAAGACGAATACCAGGCCGGCCAGCAGGATGACGTACAACAGCATCGAGCGGGCGCGGTGGCGGATCATGCTGCCGACCATGCCCTGGTATTTGTTGCTGCTGCTATCGAAGCTGCGGTTGAACCAGCCGAAGAAACCCTTGTTCGTCGCGTGATGGCCTTTTTCGACCGGTTTCAGCAACGTCGCGCACAGGGCTGGCGTAAACACCAGCGCGACGACGACGGACAGCACCATCGACGAGACGATCGTGATCGAGAACTGGCGGTAAATCACGCCTGTCGAACCGCCGAAGAAGGCCATCGGCACGAACACGGCCGACAGCACCATGGCGATACCGACCAGCGCGCCCGTGATCTGCGTCATGGACTTGCGCGTCGCTTCCAGCGGCGACAAGCCCTCTTCGCTCATCACGCGCTCGACGTTTTCCACCACCACGATCGCATCATCGACCAGCAGGCCGATGGCCAGCACCATGGCGAACATGGTCAAGGTATTGATCGAGTAACCGAACGCATTCAGGATGCCGAAGGTACCGAGCAGCACGACCGGCACGGCCATGGTCGGGATCAGGGTGGCGCGGAAGTTTTGCAGGAACAGATACATCACCAGGAATACCAGGATGACGGCTTCGACCAGGGTTTTCACCACTTCTTCGATCGACAGTTTCACGAACGGGGTCGTGTCGAACGCCACCTGGTAGCTCATGCCTTCAGGGAATTGCTTGCTCAGGTTGCCCAGCATGGCTTTCGCCGCGTTAGCCGTATCGAGCGCGTTGGCGCCCGTCGCCAGCTTGATCGCCACGCCGGTCGCCGCATGGCCGTTGTAGCGGGCCACGGTGTTGTAGTTCTCGCGGCCCAGTTCCATGCTGGCCACGTCCTTCAGGTGCACCATGGCGCCCTCGGTGGTGGTTTTCAGCAAGATGGCGCCGAACTGCTCCACCGTTTGCAAGCGGCTTTGCGCCGAGACGGTGGCGTTCAGCTGCTGGCCCTTGACGGACGGCGTGCCGCCCAGTTCACCGGCCGACACTTCCGCATTCTGCGCCTGCACGGCCGTGATCACGTCCGCCGGGGTCAGGTTGAAGCTTTGCAGCTTGGCCGGGTCGAGCCAGATACGCATCGCGTACTGCGAACCGAACAGCGTCACGTCGCCCACGCCCGGTACGCGGCTGAGCGGATCGACGACGTTGGCGGCCACATAGTCGCTCAAGTCGGTCTGGTCCATCTTGCCGTTTTCGGAAATGAAGCCGAACACCATCAGGAAGTTTTTCGTCGCTTTCGAGACGACCAGACCCTGTTGCGTGACAGCTGTCGGCAGCAGCGGCGTGGCCAGCTGCAGCTTGTTCTGTACCTGCACCTGGGCGATGTCGGGATTGGTGCCGCTGGTAAACGTCAGCGTGATGCTGATGCCGCCAGTCGCATCGCTCGACGAAGACATGTAGCGCAAGCCGTCGATACCCTTCATCTTTTGTTCGATGACCTGGGTGACCGCATCTTCCACGGTCTTGGCGGAGGCGCCAGGGTAGGAGCCGCTGATCGAAATCGACGGCGGAGCGATGCTCGGGTACTGCGCGATCGGCAGGCTGAGGATCGAAATCACGCCGGCAAGCATGATGACGATCGCGACCACCCAGGCAAAAATCGGGCGGTCAATGAAAAAACGGGCCATTAATATTCTCCTGAATTAGTGGGCGCTGGCAGCCGATGCTGCGGCAGAAGCGGCAGCGGCGGGCGCAGGAGCGGCTTCGGCCTTGGCCGGTACGGCAACAGCTGGGGCGCCTGGCTTGACTTTTTGCAAGCCTTCCACGATCACGCGGTCGCCTGCGGCCAGGCCGGACGTCACCAGCCAGTTGGTGCCGACGGTGCCGCTGGTGGTCAGCACGCGCTGCTCGACCTTGTTTTCCTTGTTCAGGATCATGGCCGTGGCCTGGCCCTTCTGGTTGCGCGTCACGCCCACTTGCGGCACGGTAATGGCTTTCTCATCGACGCCCGTTTCCAGCTGCGCACGCACGTACATACCTGGCAGCAATTCGCCTTTCGGGTTCGGGAACAGCGCGCGCAGGATCACATTGCCCGTGGTCGGATCAACCGTCACGCCGGAAAACTGCAGCTTGCCCGATTCGCCGTACTTGCTGCCGTCCGGCAGAATCAAATCGACCTTGGCCTGGCCTTCGCCCACTTTTTTCAGCGAACCATCGGCCATCTGGCGCTTCAGGCGCAGCAGGTCGGTGCTCGACTGCGTCACGTCGACATAGATCGGGTCGAGTTGCTGCACGGTCGTCAGCGCCTCGGCCTGGCCGGCCGTCACCAGCGCGCCGGCCGTCACGGTCGAGCGGCTGGTGCGGCCGCTGATCGGCGCCGTCACGGTGCTGTAGCGCAGGTTGATGTTGGCCGATTCCAGCGCCGCAGTGGCGGACTCGACGTCTGCCTTCGCTTGCTCGAACGCAGCGACGGCATCATCGTATTCCTGGCGGCTCACGCCTTCGATGGCGACCAGTTCCTTGTAGCGCGACGCTTTCGGACCGGCCGTCAGCAGATTGGCCTTGGCTTTCGACAGCGCGGCCTTGGCCGAATTGGCGGCCGCCTGGTACGTGGCCGAGTCGATCTGATACAGGGCCGTGCCCGCTTTCACATCGCTACCTTCGACAAACAGGCGCTTCTGGATCAAGCCACCGACTTGCGGGCGCACATCGGCGACCTGGTAGGCATTCGTACGGCCGGGCAATTCGGCGCTCATCGGCAACGCGGCCGGATTAACAGTAAACACGACCACCTGTGGCGCTTGCTGCGCGTGAGGTGCTTCCTGTTTTTTACTGCAGCCGGCCATGATTACAGTGGCGCACAGAACGGCAATAGCGCCGCTCGTACGCGGCGACGTCAGGGAAAAGGTTGGTTGCATCTTGGACTTTCTGAAAAAGAAGCTGGCTAGTGTCGTTAGAAATGACTAAATTTATTAACGCAGATCAAAGAATGAACGATCATTCTAAAATCGTCAAGCATCGTTACAATTGAAACATAGTAACCATCAAGCGGATTAAATTATCAATGAGGCAACAAAGTAAAGACAGCTACAGCAGCGGCGCGCCAGCAAAGTCAGCTACGAAGCTGGCGTACGGTGGCAAAAATGGCAATGCGGAAAAGGTGGATTGAGTGAATACTGTAGCAGGGTCAAGATTTCTTTGCTGAACTGACCAACGCGGACGCAACACCGCCCCACGCGGCAGGCGCGACGGAATAATTATTTACCAATGGTATCGAAAAGACATGCCGCGGCAGACGCGCTACTATATTGGCCACGGCGTGGCGAAGCGGGGTGCGATGATGACGGCACAAGCTCATGGATTGGCGCAACACGATGGCGCGGGCGGCCTGGACGCGCTGCTGTCGACGGGCGTGCCCGGCCTCGACGCCATTCTCACGGGCGGCCTGCTGCCCGAGCGCCTGTATTTGGTCGAAGGCGTGCCCGGCACAGGCAAGACCACCTTGGCGCTGCAGTTTCTGGCCGAAGGGGTGCGCAGCGGCGTGCCCGTGCTGTATATCGCGCTGGCCGAATCCGAGATCGAGCTGCGCGCCGCCGCCCTGTCGCACGGCTGGGACCTGGCCGGCATCGCCATCGAAGAAGTGGCGCCCAGCGACGACATGCTCGACCCCGAGCGCCAGTACACCATCTTCCACCCGTCGGAAATCGAACTGGCCTCGACCAACCAGCGCATCCTGGCCGCCATCGAAAAGCACCGCCCGGCCCGCCTCGTGCTCGATTCGCTGTCCGAACTGCAACTGCTGGCGGAAAACCCGCTGCGCTACCGGCGCCAGGTCGTGGCCCTGAAACAATACATGGCCAGCCGGCACTGCACCACCATGCTGATCGATGACCGTTCCGCGCTCGACGACGGCTTGCAAGTGCGTAGCGTGGCCCACTGCGTGATCTCGCTGGAACTGCAAAACCAGGACTACGGCACTGACCGGCGCCGTGTGCGCGTGGTGAAATACCGGGGCGTGCCGTTTCGCAGCGGCACGCACGACTACAAGATCGCCCATGAGGGCCTGGTCGTCTTTCCGCGCCTGGTGGCGGCCGACACGCGCCGCGATGGCGGCCATCGGCGCCTGTCGAGCGGCGTGCCCGAGCTCGACGCCATGATAGGCGGCGGCCTCGAAGAAGGCATGAGCACGCTCATTTCCGGCCCCGCCGGCAGCGGCAAGTCCACCCTGGCGGCGCAATTCGTGCATGCGGCCACGGAGCGCGGCGAACCGTGCGCCATGTTCCTGTTCGAGGAAGCGCGCAGCAAGCTGCTGACCCGGGCCGACAGCGTGGGCATGCGCCTGCAGGCGGCACTCGACACGGGTTTGCTGAGCGCTCAGCAGATTGATCCGGCCGAGCTGACACCGGGCGAATTCGCCCAGGCCGTGGTCGACGCGGCGCAGCGGGGCGCGAGGGTGATCGTCATCGATAGCCTGAACGGCTACATGCATGCGGTGCCCGATGAACGCTTCCAGAGCACCTACCTGCACGAACTGCTCAATTACCTGAGCCAGCACGGGGTGGCCACCCTGCTCGTCGGCGTGCAGCAAAACATGCTGGGCACCTCGATGACGACGGCGGCCGACGCCAGCTACCTGGCCGACAGCGTCATCATGCTGCGCTACTACGAAACGGAAGGCGAAGTGCGGCAAGCCATTTCCGTCTTCAAGAAGCGCGGCAGCGCGCACGAGCGCAGCATCCGCCGCTTCGACATCAGCCCGCAGGGCGTGCGCATCGGCCCGGCCCTGGCCGGTTTTCACGGCATCCTGTCGGGCTTGCCCACCATCGGCGGCACGCCTTTCCCCTAGGAATGCCATGGAGCTGCGCATCCTGATCTATGCGCCTGCCGGCCAGGATGCCGCCCTGGCCGGCACGGTATTAGCGGGCAGCGCCATCGCCAGCCACGCCTGCCGCTCGCCCGGCGAACTGGCCGAGCAGCTGGCGCTGGGCGCCGGCGGCGTGCTGACGGTGGACGAGGCCTTGCACGCGGGCGTCTACGCCGTGCTCGACACCTATACCCGCCAGCAGCCGGACTGGTCCGACTTGCCGATCACCGTGCTGACGCACGCGCGGCTCGATTCCCTGCCCTTGCGGCAAGCCATTGCCACCCTGGGCAACCTGACCCTGCTGGAACGCCCCGTGCACATCCTGACCCTGATCACCTCGGCCCACGCCATGCTGCGCGCGCGCCAGCGCCAGTACCAGGTGCGCGAGACGCAGCGGCGCAAGGATGAATTCATTGCCAGCCTCGGGCATGAACTGCGCAATCCGCTGGCGCCCATCAAGTCGTCGGTGGCCCTGCTCAAGCACCTGTTTCCCGCATCGGAGCAGGTCGGCAAGGTGAGCGACGTGATCGAGCGCCAGCTGAGGCACCTGACGCGGCTGGTGGATGACTTGCTCGATGTGGCACGCATCACCAGCGGCAAGGTAGTGCTGCAGCGCAAGGAGTTTGAGCTGCAGCAAGTGCTCGAGCATGTCATCGAACTGTGCCAGCCTGCGGCCAGCAGTCGGCACATCGGCCTCACGCTGGAATTGCCGCAGCATGCCGTGACCTTGCACGCCGACTATGCCAGGGTGGTGCAGATCTTTTCCAATATCGTCTCGAATGCCGTGAAGTTCACGCAGGACGGCGGACACATCCACATGACGGCGCGCCTGGCGCAGGGCCAGTTACAGGTGATGGTCGAAGACAATGGCATCGGCATCGACCCGGATACCATCGCGCGCATCTTTTCCATGTTCGAACAGGGGCGCACGGTGGCAGGCCAGATAAAAAGTGGCCTGGGCATCGGATTGAGCCTGGCGCGCCAATTTGCCGAAATGCATGGCGGCAGCATCGAAGCCTACAGCGACGGCCCCGGGCGCGGCAGCCGCTTCATCGTCACCTTGCCGGCCAGCGACGGCGGCGCCCCGGCCGCCATGCCGGCCTCCAGGAACGACGCGCCCGTGAGCACGGGCCAGCCCGTGCAAGTGCTGGTGGTGGACGATAACCGCGACGCGGCCGATTCCCTGCAAAGCCTGTTCCAGCTCGAGGGCTATGCGGCCACGGTCGCGTATGGCGGCGCGCAAGCACTGGCGGCCGTCGAGCTGGCGTGGCCGCAACTGGTCGTGATGGATCTGGGGATGCCGGACATGGATGGCTACGAAGCGGCGCGCCAGATTCGCCAGCGCGCGCAGGGGCGCGACGTGCTGATGATCGCCCTGACGGGCTGGGGCCAGGGTGAAGCCCGCGCACAGACCGAGCAAGCCGGCTTCGACCATCACCTGACGAAACCGGTGGATTTCGACGCCATCGCCGCCCTGCTGGAACAGCACCTGGCGCAGCGGGCGGCCGCTACGCAGACGCAGTAGCGCTTACTTCCACTTGCCGCGCAATTCCTGCACCTTCTGTTGTAGCAACTCCGGCGTGGCAGCCTCGGGCGCCACGGGCACGCCCACTGCCAGCGACAAACGCGAGCGCAAGCCCGCCTTGAAGGCGCGCTCGAACAAATGGCCATTGCGGTGGCTCAACAGATGCCCCCACAAGCCGCGCAGCGCCAGCGGAATCACGGGCACCTTGCTGCGCTCGACGATCTTGGCGATGCCGCCCTTGAATTCGCTGATCTGGCCCGTGCGCGTTAGTTTGCCTTCGGGGAAGATGCATACGAGTTCGCCCTCATGCAGCGCTTGCGCAATATCGATGAAAGCCTTTTCCATCAGGAAAGGATCTTCCTTGGCGGGCGCGATGGGGATCGCCTTGGCCGTGCGGAAAATCCAGCCCATCAGTGGCATCTTGAAGATGCGGTGATCCATGACGAAGCGGATGGGACGGGGGCTGGCCGCCATGATGACGATGGCATCCACATAGCTCACATGGTTGCACACCAGCACGGCCGCCCCTTCCGTGGGAATGCGCTCGCCATCGACCACCTTGACCCTGTGCACGGTCTGGATGAGTATCCACGCCAGGAAGCGCATGAGGAATTCCGGCACCAAGGAAAAGATGTAGGCGGCCACCAGCGCATTCAAAATGGCCGTGACGAGGAACAGTTCGGGGATGGTAAAGCCCTTGCCCAGCAGCACGATGGCCACGCCGGCGGCCGCCACCATGAACAGCGCGTTGAGGATATTCATGCCGGCGATGGTGCGCGAAATGTGTTTCGGGTCGCAGCGCGTCTGGATCAGGGCGAACAGGGGCACGATGAAAAAGCCGCCGAAAACGCCGATCATGACGATGTCGATCAGGATGCGCGGCACACCCGCCTGGCTGACAAACGCCAGCGCATCGACCACTTGCGTATTCGCATACGCATTGCTGGCGAAATACAGGTCGATGCCGAACAGCGACAGGCCAATGGAGCCGAACGGCACCAGGCCGATTTCGATCTTGTGGCCGGACAGGCGCTCGCACAGCAGGGAGCCCGTGCCGATGCCGACGGAAAACACGGTCAGCAGCAGCACGAACACGCTATGGTCGCCATGCAGGAAGTCCTTCGAGTAGACGGGGAACTGGGCCAGGATCAGCGCGCCGTAAAACCAGAACCAGGAGTTGCCCAGCATGGCCAGGAAGACGGGACGGTTCTTGCGCGAAAAGTTCAAGTTGCGGAACGATTCGGCGACAAAATTCAGGCTCACCTTCAAGTCCGGCTCCGGCGCGGGCGTGCGCGGCACGCGGTAGCTGGCGATCAGGCCGAACACGGCCACGGCAATCGTCGCGCCGGCCACCAGTTCCACGCCCAGCGGCTTGTGCACGATCAGCACGGCGCCGAGGATTTCACCCAGCAAGATGCCGACAAACGTGCCCATCTCGATCAGGCCATTGCCGCCGACCAGTTCCTCGGGTTTCAGTTGCTGCGGCAGGTAGGCATACTTGACGGGGCCGAACAGGGTCGAATGTACGCCCATGCCGACGACGGCGGCTACCAGCAGCCACAAGGTGTGCGTCATCCAGCCGGCAGCGGCGACCGCCATGATGGCCAGTTCCATCCATTTCACGAAGCGGGCCAGGCCCGCCTTTTCAAACTTGTCGGCCAACTGGCCCGCCGTGGCCGAAAACACGACGTAGGGCAGGATGAACAGGCCGGGGATCAAATTGGTGATGGTGGACGGGTCGAGCGTGGTCCAGCTCAGCGCATCGTAGGCGAGGATCACCATCAGGGCCGTCTTGAACAGATTGTCGTTGAAGGCGCCAAAGAACTGGGTCCAGAAGAAGGGCCCGAAACGGCGCTGCGACAATAAGGAAAACTGGCTGCTTTGACTCATGGCATGGGGAACCGGCAATTAAGGAATTGCTAAAATACAGCACTATCTTGCGCACGACAATCTGAATGTCGCCATCTTGCTTAGCGTCAATACGGAAAGCGCCGCATCGCGCCATGCTGGCCCCGCACCTGACGCCTTTCCCCTACACAACAAAAAACGCCCATTTCTTGATAATAAGGTAATGTGCGCATACTGCGGAGTCTTCGCCCCGCCCCTCCAGGAAAGCTGACCCATGTTTGGATTGATAACGCTGTTCATCCTTGGCGTGCTGATCACCGGCTTCGTGCTGGTGCTGCAATACCGCAGAAAAGTGGCGGATCTGGAATTGCTGACGGCGCGCCTGCGCAAGGAAGTCGACGGCATACAGCAGCGCCTGCTAACCTTGGAAGGCCAGGACGAAGCGCCAGCTGCCGCGCCTGCCGTGCCCGCTGCCGTTGCGCCAGTCGCAGTGCCGACGCCCGTTTCCGTGCCTGCACCGGTGCAGGTGCAGGTGTCGAAGGCGGCCGTGATCGAGCCGGTCGAGCTGGCAAAGGTCGCGCCGGCCGCGCCCGTGCCGCCGAAGCCTTCGCCACCCACGCCACAGGCTCCCGCCAAACCCGCCCCCGCTGCCCCTGCTGCCCCCAACACTCCGTCTTGGATCGCGCACCCGGACGGCCTCGTTGCCAAGGCGAAGAACTGGCTGTTCACGGGTAACCTGGTTGCCAAGCTGGGCTTGATGATTCTGTTCCTCGGCGTCAGCTTCCTGCTCAAATACGTGTCGGCGCAGGTGACCGTGCCCATCGAGCTGCGCCTGGCAGGCATCGCGCTGGCCGACATCGCCCTGCTGGCCTGGGCCTGGCGCATCCGCATCAAACGCCCCGGCATCAGCTTGCCGCTGCAGGGCACGTCGCTGGCGATCTTGATGCTGGTGACGTTTGGCGCCTTCCGCCTGTATGAACTGATCCCGGCTGGCCTGGCGTTTGCCGTGCTGTTCGTGCTGACGGCGTTCACGTGCTTGCTGGCCGTGCTGCAAAACGCCGTCTGGCTGGCCGTTTTCGGCATCGTCGGCGGCTTTGCCGTGCCCCTGCTCGTCTCGACGGGCAGCGGCAACCATATCGGCCTGTTCAGCTATTACGCGCTGCTCAATGCGGGCGTCTTCGCCATCGCCCTGAAACGCGCCTGGCGCGTCCTGAATGTACTGAGCTTTGGCTTTACCTTTGTCGTCGCCACCACCTGGGGCTTGCTGCGCTACACGCCCGAGCACTACCTGTCAACGCAGCTGTTCCTGATCCTGTTCGTGCTGTTCTATATCGGTATCGCGATTGCCTACTGCGCGCGCCAGGCGCCGCGCTTGAAACACTATGTGGACGGCACCCTCGTGTTCGGCACGCCGCTGGCGGCCATGGGCCTGCAATACGGCCTGGTCCGGCACTTCGAGTTCGGTCTGGCGTTTTCCGCGCTGCTCGCCGGCTTGACCTACACGGGACTGGCCGTGACCTTGTGGCGCCGCGCAGGTTTCAAACTGCTGGCCGAAGCCTTCCTCGCGCTGGGCATCGTCTTCGGCACCTTGGCCATCCCGTTTGCCCTCGATGGCCGCTGGACGTCCGCCGCCTGGGCGCTGGAAGGCGCGGGCATCGTCTGGGTCGGCTTGCGCCAGCGCCAGACCCTGGCCTGGGTCTTCGGCCTGCTGGTGCAGGGGGCCGCCTGGCTGGCCTTCCTCGGCGCCATGCAGGGACTCAATACGGCAGCGGCCCTGCAAGCCAACATCTGGCTCGGCTGCGCGCTGCTGGCGGCCGCCGCGCTGGTGATGGCCTACAATTTCCGCCGCCACGCCAGCCACTTACATCCTGAATTCATGAGCAGCCTGTCCGTGCTGTTCCTGACGGCCGCCACGGCCTGGCTGCTGGGCGGCATCTGGAGCGAAATCCTGCTGCGCACGGATGCCGCCACGCAACTGAACCTGCTCACCGTCAGCGCGCTGGCAGTGGCGGTCCTGCTGGCGGCGCTGGCGCGGCGCGAACAATGGCATGCGCCGCGCGCCCTGCTGCTGGCCGTACAGGTACTGGCCGGCATGGTCATGCTCAGCCGCGCCAGCTGGGCCTGGGACCAGCATCCGGCCAACCTGTTCGACGGCTCCTTCCTCAGCGCCCTGCTGCTGGGCGCCGCCGCCTTTGCCAGCGCCCGCTTCCTTGCGCTGCGCGCACGCGGCGGCGACGAGCTACTGGCGCTGGCAGCGCGTCCCCTGCTGGTCTGGAGCGGCTTGCTGTGGTTTGCCGCCATCCTCGTGCCGTTCACCAGCTGGCTGCTGCGCCTGATCGATGGCGACCTGAGCATGCAGCCGTACGCGGGCGAGCACTGGCTGGCGCTGTACCTGATCGCCGTGTCCGTCACGACACCCGTGTTCGCCATTGTGGCGCGGCGCCTCGATTGGCCGCAGCTGCGCTGGTTCACCGTGGCCGCCTGGCTCGGCCTGGGCCTGTGGAGCGCCAACCTGCTGCTGGCACTGTACCTGCGCGACTATCTGCTGACGGGCTTGAGCTGGCTGGCCCTGGCCGGCGCGCTGGCGGCCGACGAATACCTGCTGCAGGCCTGGCCGAAAGCCGGCTGGCAACTCGACGTGCGTGCGCTGCGCCTGCTGCATACGTTGCGTACGGCCGCGCCCTGGCTGATGCTGTGGCCCGTGGGCGCCATACAGGTTGGCGCCTGGCTGGCACAGCATGAAGACAGCGTCAGCCCCGCCTGGGCCCGCTACTTGCCGGCCTGGGCCATGATGCTGGTACTGGCCTGGCTGATCCGCCGCTGCCGTGCCGGCGTCTGGCCGGTGGCGCCGATTGCCGAGTGGTACCAGCGCACCCTGATACCGCTGGGTGCGCTCTGGTCGCTGCTGCTGATCGCCGCCTGGAACATCTTCGACGACGGCGCCATGGCGCCGCTGCCCTACTTGCCGCTGCTCAATCCGCTGGACTTGAGCACGGGCTTTGCCGTGCTGCTGGCCATTGCCAGCTACCGTATGCTGCCGGCGAAGCAGTTGCCGCTGCCCGCCCTGTGGCAGGCGCGCTTGCCCGTCATGGCCGCGTGCTTGCTGTATGTGTGGTTCAACCTGATGCTGCTGCGCACGGTGTCGCACTACTTGGGCGTGCCCTATACCTTTGACGCCATGCTGGCCTCGCAGTTCGTGCAAGCGATGCTGTCGCTCGTGTGGAGCGTCACGGCCCTGCTGCTGATGCGCCACGCGGCCCGCCAGCAGCGGCGCCAGCAATGGAGCATGGGCGCCGTGCTGCTGGGGCTGGTAGTTGTGAAACTGTTCCTGATCGACCTGTCCAACGTGGGCGGTATCGAACGCATCGTATCTTTCGTGGGTGTCGGCTTGCTGATGGTCTTGATCGGCTACCTGGCGCCCTTCCCCAAGGCTGCCGCGCCAGCGTCAGCCGAACCGCAACCGGGAGCAGCATGAAAACAAGCACACTCATGTTCGGCATCGTGTTGATGGCAGGCGCCGCGCTGGCCGCGCCTGGCCAGGACAGGCCACAGGACTATCGCTGGAGCATCGCGTTGACGCCGCAGCCCGGTGCCGGCCTGAGCCGCATAAGCGTCCCCACCGACGTGTACCTGCATGCGCGCTCGGCCAGCCTGGCCGACGTGCGCCTGTTCGACAGTACCGGCAAGCCGCTGGTCTTCGCTCTGACGGCCCCGCCCGCGCAATCGCGCACGCAGCGCGACACGCTTGCCATGCGCATCTTTCCCGTCACCGGCAAGAACATCGGTTACTACGAACTGGACAACGTGGATATCCGGACCGGCAATGACGGCCGCCTGCTGTCCGTCACGGCGCGTGGCGGCAGTACGCTCGATGCGGCGCCGGGCTTGCAAGGGTTGATCCTCGATGCGGGCCCGCCCGCCAAAGATAGCCGCATCGGCGCCCTGCAATTTACCTTGCCGCCAGGAACCGATAACTACAATGCGCAAGTACTGCTGGAAGTAAGCGACGACCTGAAACAATGGGATGCCATCGCCACCACCACCCTGAATTGGCTGCGCAACAGCGACACGCAAACCCTGGCCAACGACCGCATCGAATTCGCGCCGCGTGCCTTCCGCTATGCGCGGCTGAGCTGGCAGTACGGCGATCCCATCACTTTCGCCGGCATCGCCGCGCAGCAGGTCAGTGTCACGGCCCTTGCCCTGCCGCGCGCAACCATCACGCTGAAGGGGACGACAGGCAAGAGCGTCGACGAGCGCCTGTATGCCACGCCGATCGCCATTCCCGCCGACAGCATCGGCTTGCAGCTGGCTGAGGGCAACACGTCCATGCCCGTTACTCTGGGCGTGTATCACCCGGCAAGCGAAGCGCCGCGCCAGCGCCAGCGCCTGCATCTGGGCCCGCGAGCGCGCGCCACGCAGGCCGCCGAATTCGAACCACTGCTCCACACGACGTTCTACCGTATCAGCATGGATGGCAAGGAACGGGTCTCCGGCGACTTGGCCATGCCCGTCGTGCAAACGGAGCAATGGGTGCTCCGGCCGCAATATCACAGCGGCACGAACCCGAACATCAACTCCGTCTTGCGCCTGGGATGGACACCGGCAAGCCTGGTGTTCCTGGCCAGCGGCAAGGGGCCGTATCAACTGGCCTTCGGCAGAAATGGTGCAACGCCGGCAGCGTTGCCGCTGTCGCAGGTCGCGCCCGGCTTCACGCAGGAGGAATTGCTGGCGCTGCCTGTCGCCACGGCAGCCAGGGTGGTGGCGCTGACCAGCGACGCTCCCATCGAGAAGACGCCGGACGGCGCAGGCTTGCGCCTGGCCGCCCTGTGGGCCGCACTTCTGCTGGGCGTGGCCGTGCTGGGCTTTTTCGCCTGGCGTTTGCTGTCGCAGATGAAAGAGGAACAAGGCAGCACAGACAAGCAGCAACCTTAGCCACAATATCCGCCGCTTGAGCGCTGCACTCGCCAGCTTACTGCCGCAGCAGCGCCTTGAACGTCTGCGGCATCCAGGGACGTGCCGCCAGCATGAAGCTGATGGCCAGGCGCTCATTGCCAGGCAGGCGCGCGTCTTCCTGGTGTTGCTGCGAAAATTCCACGGCCACTTGCTTCAGGCGTTCCAGCAAGGCGGCCGTGGATTTCTTCGACAGCATCACGTTCACCAGGCGCAGCAATTCCGTCTCGCCATCGAACTGCGAATTCAAGTAGTCGCCATAGGCTTCCTTTTTGAAATACGTGTGGATGGGACCGTTCGGTATCCACGCAAACGTGCGGGCCACCAGCAGTTTGACCCGGTTATTCGGCAGCAGTTCCAGGAAACCGATCTTGTCGAGACGCAGCAGGTATTTCACGGCTTGCGCTTCGCTGATGTCATAGATGGCGACGATCTGTTCCAGCGGCAGCAAGTTCAGGGCGGAGACGGCCACCACGAACAGCCGGGTGTCTTCGATGATTTCCTTTTCCTGCGCATAGGTCAGTCCCGTGATCAGGGTCGGCGCGGCCTGGGCTGATTGCACGGCCAGCGCCAGCTGCTGGAAATCGCTGCCGATGGCGACCAGGATCTGGTCCAGCCGTTGCAGGGTAAATTGCTTCTGCGAAAACATCCGCTTGACGCTGGCTTCGGACACGCCGATGCGCTGGGCCAGCTCGGCATACGTGACGGAGCGCGCTTTCAACAGGCGTTTCAAGGCTTCGATCAAGGCGTGGGTTTGCGGCATGCACTTCCTTTATAAAAATAGCATCGATTCTGGCGGCAGAAAAGTAGCGCAATATGCTACCTGCGGTATGCCTGCCCGCTACGAGTAGCGTATTCATTGACCAATTGCCCACAGTCTACAATGATGGCGTTGCCACTTGGCACACTTGAAGGAGAAACACATGAAACGCCTGCTGCCCCTCTGCCTGTCCCTGTCGCTGTTGACGCTCTCCGTGGCCGCTCCCGGCCTGGTCCACGCCGCCGCCTCCGAGAATCTGTCGAAAGGCTCGCAAAACCTCAGCGAAGGTTCCGCCGTGGTCGTCGCCGGTTCCATGTCGATGCTGGTCGCCTCCGGCCAGGTGGTCGTCGCCAGCGTGGAAACGGTGGGCGAAGGCATCGTCATCGTGCTCAAGGGCGCCTCCGAAGCGGGTGGCGCGTCCATCCAGATGAGCGGGCAAGCGGCCAGGGGCCTGTCGCTGGCGGCCGGCACCGTGGTCAATGTGGTGGCGATGTCCACCGGCCACATGCTGGTGCTCTCCGGCAAGGCCATCGCCTTCATCCCGAACGAACTGGGCAAGGCGCTGCTGCACCACTCCAAAGTGTAACCACCAATAAAGAACGGACATTCCATGAAACATCTGCTCGCCACCGCCCTGCTGTGCGCCGCCACCATGGCGCCGCTGGCCCAGGCCGCCAACTCCGATACCACCAACGCCTCCGACAACGCCAGCATGGCCTCAGCCATCGTATTGGTCGGCTCCATGTCGGTGCTGGCCGCCGCCGGTGAAATCGTCATCGACAAGGTGGAAGACGCGGCCGACGGCAGCGTCCTCGTGCTCAAAAGCGCGGCAAGGGGCGCGTCCTCCGCCGCCACAGTCTCCGTCAAGCTGAGCCAGAAGGCTGCGCAAGGCCTGTCGCTGGCGGCCGGCACGGTGATCAAAGTGGTGGCCGTCTCGACGGGACACATGCTGGTGCTGTCGGGCAAGGCCATCGCCTATGTGCCGAATGCCGCCGGCCAGGCCATCCTCCACCATTCGAAAGCGTGAACCCCATGAAACGCCTGACCGTGATTCTCATCAGCCTGGCCCTGGCCGGTACCGCCCATGCGGGACGCTCGTGCGAGGAAAAGCAAACGGATGCGACCACCCTCGTCAAATCGATGGACCTGGCGCAAAAGACCCTGCAGGCGCTCGACGCCTCGGGCGCGCAAGTGGCGCTGGTGGCGCGCGCCGGGCAAGACCTGTCGAAATACAACTTGCGCTATTCGCACATGGCGCTGGCCTGGCGCGACCACCCGAAAGGCCGCTGGCTGGTGGTGCATGAACTCAATGAATGCGGCACGGCGCAATCGTCGCTGTACAACGAAGGCTTGGGCAATTTCTTCATGGATGATGTGTTCATGTATGAAACGCTGATCCTGGTTCCCGGCCAGGATACGCAGCAGCAACTGGTGCGCCTGCTGACATCGAACACGCCCAAGCGCTTGCATGAGCCGCACTACAATATGCTGGCCTACCCGTTTTCCACCAAGTACCAGAACTCGAACCAGTGGGTGCTGGAAACCCTGGCCGCTGCCAGCAACGAGCCTGGCAAGATCGAAACGCGCGCCGAAGCGCAAGGTTGGCTGCGCAGCGCCAGCTACGCGCCGCAAACGCTGAGCATCCCCGCCGCCACGCGCCTGGGCGCGCGCATGTTCCGCGCGAATATCGCATTCGACGATCACCCGTTCGAGCGCCGCATGACGCGCCAGATCGACGTCGTCACCGTCGACTCCATCGTGCGCTTCATGCGCCAGCGCGAGCCGAAGGCGCAGGAGATCGTCGTACGGGGGAATTAGTCTGGCGCCAGACCCTGCAATATCAAGGCGGGCGCCTGCGCCAGCGGCGCCGCGCTGCACAGCACGATGGACAGCTCGACATGCGCCAAGGTCGCGCAAGCGCCCGCGTCCATGCCCAGCTTGTAGCGCGCCTCCGCCTCGCTCCAGCGCTGGTAAAACGCCGCCAGCCGCGCTTCAAGCGGCATGCTTTCCAGTTCGGCGGCCACATCTGCGCCAAACGCCTGGCGGGCCAGCGCCAGCACGTCGCGCCGCGGGGCGCGCAGCTCAATATCGAGTCCCAGCCGCGTAGTACCGCTCAACGCACACGCGACCCAGTGGCCGCTGTGCGAAATACTGAAGTGCGGCCCCTCCGCGGGCGACAGCAGCCGCGGCGCCTGGCCCGGCCTCTCTTCCAGCGCGATGGATTCCGGCGCCACTTCCAGCAGTTTCCCCATCGCTACGCGCAGCAGCGCGCGCCCCAGCAGGAACTGGCGCTGGCGCAACGGCCGCACAAAGCGTGCGTAGCGGGCCGCTTCCGCGGCACCGAGCCACGTTTCATACTGGCTGATCTGCGCAAGATCAATGCTGCGGGAATCGAGCAGCCAGATGCTGGCGCCGCTACTGGGCAAGGCTGGTGGCATGACAAGGTCGGGATAGGCAAAGGCGCAGTCTGCCACAAATTGCCAGCATGCATACGGCAAAAAAATGGCAGCGCGGTTGCCCGTCGCTGCCATTCTCAGCAGGTCTGCAGGCGCTTGCGCGCCGCGTCCGTCCTAGTTCGTCATTGCTGCTTCGACCGCTTTATTGTCGGCGCCCGTCGGGCCGCCTTCGGCACGTACATAGTTGGCCTTGATGTAAGCGCTGGTCAGGTTGGCGATGCGGGTCAGCATCAGGTTATCGTGCACGCCAAACGTGAATCCGGCCGCCATCGCGTCCGCGCGCTGGAAGAACTCTGGCGTTGCGACCACGGCACCCTTGTTGTCGCGGATCATGACGCGCATGCGCACGCCCGAGCTGCCAGCCAATGGTCCCAGCAGTACGCGTTTGGCGCCGCTCTTGAACTGGATTTCTTCAACGATAGGCTCGATGGTCAGCACGCGGCCATTGGCCGGGGCGGCATTCCAGCTGGTCAGCGATTCAGCCAGGTCCTTGCGGATATTCTCGTCGATTTTCGCCATGCCGGCCTGGTTGCCCTTGTAGCCTTCGGCAAAGACTGTCGGCTTGACTTCAATGCGGCCAAACGACGAGAAAGCCTCGCTCGGCGGCGGATTGGTCGTCGACGATGCCTTGATGCGCGTGGCGCAGCCTTGCAACATGGTCAATGCCAGCAGTGCGCCGGCCAGGATGACAGTTTTCGATACTTTTTGCATATTCTCTTTCTACTTTTTATTGGAATGGCTTCCGGACGCGATCGCTGCTCTGATTGCGCCGGTTACCGATGGGGTGGACTTCCCTGCTGCTTCCTGCTACTGCTACTTACTTGCCTGCCTTCAACTTCACGAACTCGCCCTTCAAGGCCACGCCCGTCATCATCGTGCCTTCATGGCACTCGAATTCCGTGGCGCTGGAATTTTCGATGTTTTTGTAATTGCTGACGATATTGACGACGGCATCGGCGCCCACCGACTGGGCGCGCTTTTGCAGCGCCAGCATGGCCGACAGGAAGGCCCAGTTGCACGAGGTTTCTGCCGACTTGCCAACGCCATTGGTTTTCTGGCTGGTCTTGTCGCTGCTGATGCGCGTGGCAATCGGAGGCGTTGCCTGGTCGCCAAAATAGAATTTCACGGTGTCGCCAAGGCGGGCCTGGGCGTCGTTGGCGGACATCGCATTGGCGATCGACATCATGTGTTTGGTATCGCCTGCCTGTGCCGGCAAGGCAACCGTCAGCGCCGCACTCAGCGCCGCCAGGATCATCATTTTTTTCATGCTGTTTTCCTCGATAAGTTAAAGATAGTACAAAGGGAACCACACTTGCCGCTTGCGCCAGCGCAAGCTAACTTCACGGCCGGTAACGCTTGAAGATCAGCGACGTGTTGATGCCGCCAAAGGCAAAATTATTCGACATCACGTACTCGCATTCGATGGCCCGGCCTTCGTCGGCGATGTAGTCGAGCGGTGCGCATTGCGGGTCGACCTGCTGCAGATTGATGGTGGGCGCAAACCAGCCTTCGCGCATCATCTCGATGCTGATCCACGCTTCCAGCGCGCCGCAGGCACCCAGGGTATGGCCCATGTAGCTTTTCAGCGAACTGATAGGCGTGCGGTCGCCAAACACTTCGAACGTCGCTTGCGACTCGGCGATATCGCCCTGCTGCGTGCCCGTGCCATGCGCATTGATGTAGCCGATATCGGATGGCTGCAGTCCCGCGTCGGCCAGCGCCAGCAGCATCGCCTGGCGCATGGTGGCGGCGTTCGGCTGGGTCACGTGGCAGCCGTCGCTGTTCGTGCCGAAGCCCACCAGTTCAGCATGGATGGTGGCGCCGCGCGCCTGCGCATGGTCGAATTCTTCGAGGATCAGGCAACCGGCGCCTTCGCCGATGACGAGGCCATCGCGACTGGCGTCGAACGGGCGCGGCGTCGTGTGGCCATCGTCGTTGCGCGTGCTCGTGGCGAACAGGGTGTCGAAGACGGCCGCCTCGGTGGCGCACAGCTCCTCGGCGCCGCCGGCGATCATCGCCAGCTGCTTGCCACCGGCGATCGCCTCGTAGGCATAGCCGATGCCCTGGCTGCCCGAGGTGCAGGCGCTCGAGGTGGTAATCACCCTGCCCGTGACGCCGAAGAATACGCCGATGTTGACGGGCGCCGTGTGCGCCATCATCTTGATGTAGGTAGTGGCGTTGATGCCCTTGGTGGTGCGCTCTTCCATCATGCGGCCAAAGTCGCCGATGGCGCTGGGCGTGCCGGCGGACGAACCGAAGGAAATGCCCATCTGCCCGCTCTTGACCACGGGGTGCCCGGCCAGGCCCGCGTGTTCCAGCGCCAGTTCGCTGGCGCGCGTGGCCATCAGCGCGATGCGTCCCATGCTGCGCACGGCCTTGCGGTTATAGCGGTCCGTCAGCGCGAACGGCGCGGCCGGCGCGCCCAGTTGCGTATTCAAGCCTTCGTAATCGGCCCATTCGTCCATGCGCACGACGGCGTTGCGGTACTCGCCCAGGCGCTGGCGGATGGCCGGCCAGTCATTGCCGATCGGGCTGATGCCGGCCATGCCGGTCACGACTACGCGGCGGCTCATGCCATGCCTCCATTCACGGAAATGACCTGGCGCGTGATATAGCCCGCTTCCTCGCCGACGAGGAAACTGACGGCGGCGGCCACTTCTTCCGGCGTGCCGACTCTGCGCGCGGGGATCATCTTCAGCGCTTCGTCGAGCGGCACCTCGCTGATCATGTCCGTCTCGATCAGGCCCGGCGCCACACAGTTGACCGTGATGGCACGCTTGGCCAGTTCCAGCGCCAGCGCCTTGGTCGCGCCGATGATGCCGGCCTTGGCGGCGCTGTAATTGACTTGCCCCCGGTTGCCGATCAGGCCCGAAACGGACGCCATGGTGACGATGCGCCCCGGTTTGCGGCGCTGTACCATCGGCATCACCAGCGGATTGAGCACATTGTAGAAACCATCGAGGTTGGTCTGCAGGACGATGTCCCAGTCCTCGCCCGACATGGCGGGAAACGCATTATCGCGCGCCACGCCGGCGTTGCACACGACGCCGTAATAGCAGCCATGTTCAGCGATGTCCGCTTCCAGCGCGGCAGCTGCCGCGGCACGGTCGCCGATATCGAATTGCAGCACGCGCGCCGCGCGTCCCATGGCCTGCACCTGCTGCGCCACCGCGTCGGCTTCGCCGCGCGCGCTGCGGCAATGCAGCACCACGTCAAAACCGTCGCGCGCCAGCCGCAAGGCGATGGCCTTGCCGATGCCGCGCGACGACCCCGTCACCAATACACTTTTACTCATGCTGCGCTCCATTCATACTCTCCTGCAGAAATTGCTTTGCATCCTCGGGCTGGAATACCGTAATCGTCGCTTGCGCCAGCACGGCGCCCGCCATCTCGATACGGCACTCGAACGCGCCCAGTCCATTCTCGCCCTGCAAGGCCTGCTGCACATGCACCTGCAGCACGCTGCCACCGACAAACAGGGGCAGCTGCGCTTCGTAGCGCCGCGCCCCCAGCAAAAAACCGATCTTCACGGGCGCGCCGGCCAGCCGCGCCAGGTAGCCCGCGTGCGCGGCGATCGCCTGCGCCATGTATTCGATGCCGACCCAGCTGCCCACCCCTGCCGACGGCGCGTCATAAAACACGCTGCCGGCATGGATGGCGACTTCGGCGCACAGGTTTTCCGCATCGGCCGACAACACCCGGTCGAGCAGCACCATGGCGCCGGAATGGGGCACCAGTTCGCGGATAGGGGGAAAACTCATGCTCCCCTCCCGAACAGCAGGGCGGCGTTCGAGCCGCCGAAGGCAAACGAATTGCTCAGCGCCCAGTCGAGCGGACGCCCCAGGCGCGCACCGGGCAAGGCCAAGCGCAGCGGCGGCAGGGATTCATCAGGCACGCCATCCCACAGGTGCGGCGGCAGCAAGCCCTCGGCGTTATCGTCCTGCATCGCCAGCCAGCACAGCGCCGCCTCGATGGCGGCCGCCGCGCCCAGCGCATGGCCTGTCAACGGCTTGGTGGAGCTGACCATCGCCGTGGCGCCGAACAGGTCGGACACCACGCGCGCTTCCATCGCATCGTTCTGCGGCGTGGCCGTACCGTGCAGGTTCACGTAGTCGACTTGCGACGCCGCGATGCCCGCGCGCGCCAGTGCCTGGGCAATGGCCAGCCGCGCGCCGCCGCCTGCGGGATCGGGCGCCGACATGTGGTGGCCATCGGACGATTCACCCCAGCCGCGCAAGGCCACGCTGGCCGCTTGCGCCGTCATCAGGAACAGGGCCGCACCCTCGCCGATATTGATGCCGTCGCGGTTAGCGCCCAGCGGATTGCAGCGCCGCGCACTGACGGACGCCAGCGCGGAAAATCCGGCCACGGTAAAGCCGCACAGGGTATCGACACCGCCCGTCAGCACGGCGTCACACAGGCCCATGCGGATCAGGCGCGCCGCGCTGGCCATGGCCTTGGCGCTCGACGAACAGGCGCTCGAATGCACGAGGGCCGGGCCGTCGATGCCCAGTTCCTCGGCCAGCATCAATGCCGGCGACGCCATCTCCTGCTGCCCATAATGAAAGGCTTTCGGCAAGCCGTCGCCCGCCACATGCTGGCCGATCGCGCCTTCCGTCTCGGCGATGCCCGACGTGCTGGTGCCGATCACCACGGCCACGCGGTCCGCGCCGTAGCGGGCGATGGCCTGTTCCACGGCGGGACGGATCTGCGCCAGCGCCGCCAGCGCCATCCGGTTGTTGCGGCTGCGCGCGGCGATGCCGTGCTGCGCCACCGATGGCAAGGCCGCATCGACCACGCCCAGCGGCAGCATGCGCCCCGGCGTGTAGGTATCGACGGGCATCACGCCGCTGTGCGCGGCAAACAGGCGCGCGCGCACTGCTTCGCGGTCCGCGCCCAGCGCGCAGACGATGCCGCAGTCGTTCAGGTACACAGTCAGGCCAGTCATTCAACTTCCTTCCGGGGCGTTCTGTATCGTCAGGCGATAGCGGTAGCGCAGGTTGTCGAGTACGACCGTGCCGCTCCAGCGCGGCATGCCGCTGTAGTCGATCACCGTCACCGCCTCGTCATGCAGGAACAGGGTGCGGCGCAAGCCGCTGTCCTCGATGCGCCAGCCTGCCGGCAGCGCTTGCGCAATCGCTTCGCGCGGCCACAGGGTCAGCTGCATGTCTTCCAGCACGTCCTCGGCGCGTACCTGCGCCGGCAGCATCAGGTGGCGCCATGACGTCATCTCCTTGCCGTCGTAATGCAGCGACAGCACGCGCTGGCCGAACGCCAGTCCCACCAGGTCGAGATGCGACGGCTCCACTTCCAGCGCCGCATCGAGTTCGTCGATGCGCCCGGCCCGTTCGACGACCAGGTGCTGCTGCACGCTGACCGTGGCGCCCAGCGCCTGCGGCGCCAGTTTCAGGCCCAGGCGTGCGGGTGCCGAAGGCGGCGTGCTGGCGCAGCCGGCCAGCGCCAGCAGCAATGCGGGCGCCCATCGTTGACAGTGCAAAAACATCAGAACTCTCCTGCGGCATCGGCCGCGCTACGGTGGTCGGCTTCGGCAAAGCACGGCGACAGCAGCCACACCAGGGCCGTGCCGATCAGCATGGTCAGGCCAAACGCCTGCAATGCGGCCGTCTTGCTCAGCGCCAGCAAGCCGAAAGACAAAATGGTATTCGCCGCCGACAGGCCCACGGCCAGCCATGGCGTATCGTTGCGGCGGTCGGGATGCTCCTGCATGAAGATGCCGTAGTCGACGCCGACGCCCAGCAGCAGCATCAGCGCCAGCACGTGGAACAGCTGCAGCGGCAAGTTCAAATAGCCGAGCAAGGCCAGGGCCGCCACGCTGGCCAGCGCCGTGGGCGCCAGCACACGCCAGGTGCGGCGCCCGTAACGGGGCAGCAGCAAGCCGAAGACCACCAGGTAGGCGCCCAGCACCACGGCGCCCATGTAGACGCGGTAGCGGCCCAGCACCGAGGATATTTCACTGACCTTGTCGACCCACTGCACGCCGGGCATGCCCTCGCCCGCCTTCGCCAGCAGGGGAATGGCCGCATACTGCATGCCGCGCAAGGCGACGATGGAGGCATAGCCGCCTTCGACCTTGCCCAGCCACAGATGGCGCCACGGCTCGCTGGCCGGCACCTTCAGGAAGGCGTCGATCGACAGCGGCGCCCCCGCTTGCGCCAGTTGCGCGCGCACCTTGCCGGCCCATTCCGGGCCTTCGTCGACGGACTGCGCCAGCAGGTCTAGCGCGGCGCCCGGCTGCAGGATGGCCGTGTCGAGCAAGGCCCGGCGCGCCGCCTGCGTCTGCAGCGACGGCACCCAGTTCGACATGGCCTGGACACCGCTGATGTGCTGTTGCGCGATCAGCGGCAGCAGCCGCTGTTTCAACGCTTCCTCGCGCTGCAGCACGGCTTCCGCGCTATCGCCGCGCACCAGGTAGAACTGCACCGGCGTAGGTCCATCGAGCAATTTGCTCAATTTGATCTGGTCGCGTATCAGGTGCGCGGGTGGCGTTTGCAGCAAGCGGATATCGTCGTTGACACCCAGGCGGCTGATGCCGATGAGCGCAAACAGGGCAAACAGCACGCCGCCAACCAGGGTGGCGCGGTTGGCCCGCAACAGCGGCCAGCGCGCGCGCGCCGCGCCATACTGCTTGACCAGCGCGCCGCTCTTCAAGGTGCCGCCACCGATCAGCGCGGGGAACCAGAACACCACCGTCAGCCAGGCAAACACCAGGCCCAGGGCGGAAAACACGGCCATGTGGCGCAGGCCGGGGAATGGCGTCAGCGCCAGGCCCATGTAGCCGATGACGGCGGCGAGCAGGGTCAGGCACAGGCCCGGCAGCAGACGGCGCAGCAAGGCGCGCGAATCGAGCGCCGGATCGGCGCCCAGGCGGTTGCACAGGAAATAAATGCCGTAGTCTTGCGCCACGCCGATCAGGCTGGCGCCAAAGACCAATGTCATCAAGTGTATTTTGCCAAACAGCAGCCAGCACACGGACAGGGAACCGAGGCAGCCGATGCCGATCGACAGCAGGATCAGCGAGATCGGCTTGAACGAGCGGAAGGTGAACCACGTCAGCAAGATGATGCCGGCCAGGGAGCCCAGGCCGATGGTCGACATTTCGCCCGCCGCCTGGCTGCTGGCGGCCGCCGCATGCAGGATCACGCCGGCGCTGATGATGTCCACGCCGGGCACGGCCTGCCGCGCCGCCGCCTCGGCTTGCGCCAGCACGGGCAGCGCGCTTTCCTGCGCGCCCAGCGAAAAGGCGGGCAGGCTCAAGGTCAGCGGCAGCAGCACATACTGGCGCTCGGCGTCGGCGACGAACAGATGGCCGTCGCGCGGACGCACGGGCGTTTCCTGGGCACGTTCCTGCACCCAGCCGCCAAACAGGCCAAAGGGATCGTCCTGCCAGGCGCCCAGTTTCGGCCCGCCGAATGGGCTATACAGCTGACTCAACGCCGAATCGCGCCAGAACGCGGGCGTTTCCTGGCGCAGCTGCATTTCCTGCGGCGCCGTCAGCAAGGTCAAGCGATGCTGCTGGAACAGCGCCAGCCAGTCGTTCTGCGTCTGCTCGTCGAGCGGCGTGGACTGGAACAGGCCAGCATGGCGCGCCAGCACGGCGCCGTAGGCGTCGGCCGCGCGCTTCGCATCGTTCCATTCGGCCGCGCCGACCAGCACCGCCACGCGCTGCTGCGCCGCGTCGACCATGTGCGTAAATGACGCCTGCAGCACCGGGTCGCGCTCCTGCACCGGCAGCAAGGCAAGAATGTCGGTTTCGGGCGCGATGCGCTTGCCCAGCCACAGATAGGCGTTATGCGCGAGCAGCAGCGCCACCACCAGCGCCCAGGCGATGGCCAGCAGGCGCCCGGCGTTGCGGCCGCGCTTCGTCAATGCGTTCAAAACAGGGCCGCCTCTTGCGCCGTGATGGCGGACGGTCCCGTTTCAATCGCCGAGAACACGATGCTCGTGCGGTCGCCGCTCGCTTCGCTGATGCTGATGTTTTTCACGAAGGCGCCGCCATCGAGGCGGATGCTGCCGATGGCCTTGGCCAGCGCTGGCTGGCGCGCCTTCAGCGCCACCTGCCAGGTGCCGCCATCGATGCTGCCGTCCACTTCAAACAGCGTATCGAGTTGCGCCAGGTCGCCGGCCAGCAGCGAAAACAGCACGCTGTTGATCATCTTGACCACCGGTTCCGTCTTCGCGTCGAGGCGCATGGCCACGCGCTCGCCCTGAAAATGCACGATCTCGTCGCGCGTCAGGCGCAGGGTATTCGGAAACGGCTGCAAGGTGCGCCACAGCACGCCTTTTCCGGCCACCACGCAAAAGCGGCCATTCGACGCCAGCGCCTTTTTCATGCCGGCCAGCTGCTTGCTCTGGTCGAAGCGGCCGCACAGCTGCTGCGGCTTGGCCAGCATGGCCTCGATCTTCGCTACCGGCGCGGCCGCGTGCAGCGGCGCCATCGCCAGCAGGCACAGGCCCGCCAGCAGGATTTTGAATTGTTTTTTCATACGGCCTTCAATCCCAATTTTTCAAACAAGATGGGCGGCGAGGCAAAGCACATCTCGCCGCTGGCGATATCGACGGCCACCTGCGTCGTGCTGGCGCGGTTCAGGCGCTTGCCCGTCGCGCTGTCGCTGACCAGGTACTCGATCTTCAAGCGGTCTTCCCACTCCACGAGGTCGGCGCGCAAAGTCAGGCGCTGGCCAAAGGTGGCTGGCGCCACATAGCGCAAGTGCATGTCGATCACGGGCCAGGCATAGCCGGAAGCCTTCATGTCGACGTAGTTGTAGCCGATGCTGTCGAGCAGCGCGCAGCGCACCACTTCGAGGTATTTCACGTAGCGGCCGTGCCAGACGATCTCCATCGGGTCGAGGTCGAAGAACTGCACCTGCATCTCCACTTCGGCATGCCAGCGGCTGGGCGTGGCCTTCTTGCCGCGCACTTTATGCGTCTCAGTCATTCCCGGCTCCGTACAGTGGCCATGCCTGGGCGCGCATGCGTTCGAGCAGCACGCGCAGTTCCGGGTCGAGCCGGCGGTCTTCCTCGACGGGTGCGATATCGGCGGCCAGCGCTTCCATCATCGCCGCCAGCGCCGCTTGCGGTGGCACGTCGGGATTGACCTTGCAGCGCAGCCAGACGCCCTGGCGCACGGTAATCAGCAGGGCCGCAGCCACCTGCTCGCACAGTTCCAGCACGCGCAGGCAGTCGCGCGCGGCGATGGTGCCCATGCTGACCTTGTCCTGGTTGTGGCACTCTGTCGAGCGCGAAAACACGGAGGCCGGCATGGTCAGCTTCAGCGCTTCGGCCGTCCAGGCGGAGGCGCTGATCTGCAATGCCTTCAGGCCGTGGTTGATGGCCGCGCGCGGGCCCGTGGCGCCCGACAGGTTGGCCGGCAAGCCCTGGTTGTAGCGGCTGTCGACCAGCAAGGCCATCTGGCGGTCCAGCAGGTCGGCCAGGTTGGCCACCGTATTCTTCATGCTGTCCATGGCGAAGGCGATATGGCCGCCGTAGAAATGGCCGCCATGCAGCACGCGCTCGCCTTCGGCGTCGATGATCGGATTGTCGTTGGCGCTATTGAGTTCATTCTCGATCGACGAACGCAGCCAAGGCAAGGCGTCGGCCAGCACGCCGATCACGTGCGGCGCGCAGCGGATCGAGTAGCGGTCCTGCAGCCGCTTGCCGTTGCGCTCCCAGGAATCGGTGGGCAGATCGGCGCGCAGCCAGGCCGCCACTTGCTGCATGCCGGGATGGGGCTTGACGGAGAACAGGGTTTCATCGAAGTGGTGCGCGTTACCGTCGAGGGCAAACGAGGCCATGGCCGTGATGCGCGTCGTCAGGCGCGTCAGGTATTCGGCGCGCTCATACGCCAGGCAGGCCAGCGCCGTCATGACGGCTGTGCCGTTCATGATCGCCAGGCCTTCCTTCGGACGCAGGCGCAGCGGCGTGATGCCCGCTTCGCGCAGCGCCTGCTGCGCCGGCACCTGCACGCCGTCGCGCCACACTTCGCGCTCGCCGCACAATACGGCCGCCAGGTAGGACAGCGGCGTCAGGTCGCCGCTGGCGCCGACCGAGCCTTCCGACGGGATCAGCGGCAGCAGGCCCGCATCGAGCAGGCGCGCGATCTGCGCCAGCAGCTCCACGCTGACGCCGGAAAACCCCTTGGAGAGCGACGCCAGGCGCGTGGCCATGATGGCGCGCGTCTGCGCCGGCGTGAAGAATTCGCCCAGGCCGCAGCCGTGATAGGTGTACAGGTGGTGCGGCAGTTCGGCCACCAGCTCCGGCGGCACGGTCACCGTGCACGAATCGCCGTAGCCCGTGGTCACGCCATAGATGGTGCCGTCCTCGCGCAGCAGACGGTCGAGGAAATCGGCGCCGCGCGCGATCGCCGCCAGAAAGACGGGGTCGCTGGACAGTTCGGCGCTGGCCCGGCCATGCGCGATATCGGTAATGTCTTCGATCCGCAGGCGCTCGCGGTCGAAGCGGACGGCGCGCCGGGTGTTTTTCAGGTCAGCGAGTTGCATCGGGAGTATCCAGTCTTGAAGTATCGGGGAGTTGCCAAAAATCGTAGAAGTTGAACCATTCGAGCGGCGCGCGCAGGCAGTGGTGTTGCAGGCGCGCCGCATAGGCGGCCGCCAGTTCGGCCAGCATCGCCTCGCGTGCCTTGCGCGGCAGGTGCAGCGACTCGCGGAACAGTTCGAAATGTATTTCGGAGCGCTGGCCGATGCGCATGGAAAACAGCAGATACACGGGGCATTGCAGCACGCTGGCCAGCACATACGGGCCGATCGGGAAAGCGGCCGGCTGACCCAGGAAAGGCGCCACCGCCACGCGCGGCTGCGGCGAGACGGGAACGCGGTCGCCGGCGATCACCACGAACTCGCCTTGCGCCACCTTTTCCGCCAGCAGCATGGCCGTGGCAGGCGTGATTTCCGTTACCTGCATCAGATTGAGCTGGCTGTCCGGATTGAGCGTCTCGAGCATGCGGTTGAACGCTTGCGCATGGCGCGTGTGCACGAGCACCGTCAGCTTCAAGCGCGTATTGCGCTGCGAGAGCACGCGGCACAAATCCAGGTTGCCCAGGTGGGCGCAGATCAGCAAGGCGCCGCGCCCCTCGTCCAGGCAGCGGTTGACGCCATCGTCGCCATCGACGCCATGCAGGCTCACGCTGCGCGTGTCGTACAAGCCGCCCCATAGCAGCATCTTGTCGAGGATGGTTTCGGCAAACGTGGCAAAGTGCCGCAGCACGCCCAGGTTTGCCGGGCCGCCGCTGGCCGCGACGCGGCGCAGGTAGCTGCGCGACACGCGGCGCGCACGCGGCTTGGTCAGCACGTACCAGGCCAGCACCGGGTACAGCACGATGCGGAAAGGCCAGCGGCCAAAGACGCGGCAGATCCAGAACAGCAGGCGCATGCCGGCCACGAAGCTGACTTCATTGAAGCCGGACCAGTGTCCGCGCGGCTGCTGCGGTGCTGCCGTCATCGCGCGCGCCAGTGGCGGGCCAGCAGGCGCGGTGCGCGCCACAGCATGCCGAAAAACAGACGCGCGTGCATGCGCGAAATGAGCACATTGTCGCGCCACAGTTCAAAGTGCGAGACGCCGTCGCTGGGGTAACCGACGCGCGTGGGCAGATTCGCCATCGACAAGCCATCCCAGTACAGGCGCACCAGCACATCGGTGTCGAAATTCATGCGCTGCCCCAGCACACCACGCTGCGCCAGCGCCGCCAGGGGCGCCAGCGGATAGACGCGGAAACCGCACATGGAGTCGCGGATCTGCAGCGACAGGGTATTGATCCATACCCAGATATGCGTCGCATAACGGCCGTAGTAGCGCGCCCTGGGTACCGAGGCGTCGTACACGGGATAGCCGATCACCACCGCCGCCGGCGTGGTTTGCGCCTGCGCCAGGAAGCGCGGCACGTCGTCCGTTTCATGCTGGCCGTCCGCATCGATCTGCAACGCATGGCTGTAGCCGTGCGCATGCGCGTGGCGGCAGCCCGTCAGTACCGCCCCACCCTTGCCCTGGTTGTGCGCATGGCGCAGCAGGGTCACGCGCGACGGATGCGCGGCGGCCAGCGCGTCCAGGGTGCGTGCGCCGGCAGAGGCGCTGCCGTCGTCGACGAGGATCAGCGGCACGCCATGCGGTAGCAGGCGCTGCACCACGGCGCCGATCGCGTGTTCATGATTGAACACGGGGATCACGATGCACGGTTGAAAACGCACTTCAGTCACTGTGTGCTCCGGCGCGGCCAAAGCGCAGCAGCGAATGGCAATAGCCGATACCGTCGCGCGTGGTCAGCAATTCCAGTCCGGCCGCTTGCGCCAGGCGGATATAGTCGGTGCTCTGGTAAATCTTGCTGTTACCGCTGGCCATGGCCGTGAAGTACGGCGAGGTGTTGATCAGGCAGTAGGCGGCGATATCGTACTGCTGGCGGTCCCAGAAGGTATCCATGATCAGCACTTGCCCGTTCGGCCCCAGCGCCTGCGCCACGCGGCGCAGGATGCTGGCGATGGCCGGCTCGCTGAAACAGCTGAGAAATTGGCTCATCCAGATCAGGTCCATGCCGGCCGGCAGCGGCGCCGCGTCGTCGAGCAGGTCGCAGGCGTGCAAATGGGCCCGCTCGCGCACGCCGGCATCGGTGAGAGTCCGGTCGGCCACCGCCAGCTGGCGCTCCAGGTCGACCAGGTGCAGTTCCACGCCCGCATGGTAGGCCAGCGCCGCACTGGCGAACTTGCCCGTATTGGCGCCGATGTCCATGATGCGGCGCGGCGCCGTGGCGAAGACGTCCGGGAATATCTCGGGGAACGATGTATCCGAATAATGGTGATCGAAGGCGAACCAGCTGCCCTTGGCCGGCTCCGACAGGGCCGACAGGCCCTGGTACAGGGTGGGCCAGTCGCCCAGCGCGGCCAGTCCCAGCGGCTGCTCGGCGTCGAGCGAGCGGTCCAGGTCGAACAAGCCCTGGTAGCAGACGTCATGCATGAAGTCCAGGTTGACCTGGGTGATGCTGTCCGTCAGCATGCAAAAACCGACTTTATCGAGCACATACGCGCCATCGCGCAGCGAGACGACGCCGGCAGACAGGCACGATTCGAGCGCCACCTTCAGCGCATACTCCGTCCAGCGGCCGCTGGCGGCCATGTCGGCAATCGTCAGGCCGCTGTGGCCCGTGTCGGCCAGGGCCTGCAGCATGCCGCGCTTCCAGGCATAGCGCACGCATTGAAAGACGACGGGACCGAAAGCGATTTTTTGCGCCTCGAAACGGGCGGCAAAGGCGGTCTGGCGTTCGGGTGAAAATTTTTTATCTAACATGCGCTCGCTGCTGGAGTGGGTGTATCGGCGCCGCCATCGGGAACGGCAGCGGCATTCGGGTGGAACAGGATGCGGCCGCTGGCATGCTGGCCGGCGTCCGACAGATAACGAAATTGCAGGCTGGCCTTGGGCGCATCGTATTCGAGCGCCAGCCGCACGGGCCGGTCCGGCAGGACCGGCTGCTGGAATTTCAGCGCATGCATGGCGCGGAACCGCGCGGGCAGATCCAGGTGCTGGCGCGCGAAGTGCAGCGCCCACTCCACTTGCACCACGCCGGGCAGCAAGGGTGCGCCCGTGAAATGGCCCTCGAAATAGAACAGATTCGCCGGGACGTGCAGTTCGAACAGCAGCCGTGGCGTTTCGCCTTCGGCCGAACGCTCGATCAGCCGCGCATGCGGCAAGCGGGGTTTCTCGAGCAATGCCAGCAACAGCGCCTGGGTCGTCTTGCCCTGCGCATTGATGGGCAGTTGTTCCAGGTAGCGCCAGCGGCGCGGCACGGCAACGGCGTCGACCTCGCCGCCCAGCGCCGTTTGCAGTTGGCGGTTCAAGGCCAGCTTGCCTTCGGCGTCGAGCAGCGCGCGGCCGGCGGCGCTGCAGACGATAAAGGCGGCCACCTTCTGGCGCTCGCCGGCCGGCGCATCGCACAGCAGCACGCGCGCGTCCAGCACCAGCGGCGTGGCCAGCAATGCCGCTTCGATGGCATTGAGGGAAATGCGTTTTTCTTCGATCTTCACGATGCGGTCGCTGCGTCCCAGCAGCTGGAAGCGCCCTGGCGCCGTTACGCGCGCGCGGTCGGCCAGACATAGCCAGCCATCGTCGGCCAGGTGCGCCGAACGCACTTCCAGCGCGCCGTCGTCCATCAGGCGCCAGTTCACGCCAGGAAAACCCTGCCAGCTCTCGTCGTCAGGGTGCTCCGGCACGCGCTGGCGCCAGGCGACGCCGCCGGTCTCCGAACTGCCATAGATTTCGCGCGGCACGCGGCCCAGCAAATGCCCCGCCGCCAGCGCGCTGTCCAGGGCCAGCGGCCCGCCCGAGGAAAACACGGCGCGCAGTTGCGCCCGCGCGCCGGACCAGTCGATGTGTTGCGGCAGGCGTTTCAGGTGCGCGGGGCTGGCGGCCAGCACGCACGGACCGCGCGCCAGCAAGGCGGCCAGCTGTTCCGGATAATCCACGCTGTGCGCATGCACGGCACGCCCGGCGGCCAGCGGCCACAAGACCTTGAACAGCAAGCCGTAGATATGCTGGTGCGAGACGGTGGCGACGACGGCCGCGCCATCGGCGTGTTCGCCAAACAGCCGCTCCAGCGTGGCCACCTCGCTGGCCAGCTGCGAGAGTTTTTTCGGGATCGCTTGCGCCGCGCCCGTGCTACCCGAGGTGTACACCACCAGCGCCGGGAAATCGTCCGCAAGCTGCGTCCACGCACGCTCGGCCAGGCTGTCCGCTGGCAGCGGCAGCGGCGCATGCGCAGCCGGGAACTGCCCCAGGAAACCATCGACGGACGCAGCCAGCGAAGCGCAGCTGGCCGGCAGCGTATCGGCCGTCAGCCAGACGGTCTTGCCCGCCTGCCAGGCGCCCAGCAAGGCGGCGCCAAACTCGATGCTGTCGTCCAGGTACAAAGCGAAATGGCGTCCTGCCTGGCCTTCCAGCAAGCCGGCCCAGGCGGACATACGCGCCGCAAAGTGCGCATGATCGAGCACCGCGCCATCGCGCCAGCCGACGGGCATGGCCGGCGGGCGGCCATGCATGGACAGCGCAAGGCGCGCCAGCGGGGAAATCGGCGGATGTGCGTCAGGCACGGGAGCTTGCGGCAACGAGGATTCAGGCATGGTGCAAACGCTTAAAACGCAGGCGGACGAGATACTCGCCGCCAAATAACAGGGCCATCAGGATGTAGGCGATGACGCCCGTGTACAGCGACCAGACGGCTTCGCTGGCCCACAGTGCCGTACCCAGCGCGATACCGCCATTGACGATGAAAAAACCGCACCAGACTTGCGTCACGCGGCGCGTATAGCGCACGGCGGCGGGTGGAAAATCCTTCTCGCGCAAGCGCGCCAGGCGTTCCACCACCGACGGCGGCGCCCACAGGCTGTAGCCGAAGGTGGCCAGCAAGACGACGTTGACCAGTACCGGATACAGTTTCAGCGGCAGCAGCAGATTGCTCCACAGGGCGATGGCGGCCAGCAGCAGTGCGGCGGCCACCGACCAGCGCGCGGCGCGCTGCAGCTTCAGTGCGGGCAGGCGGCAGGCGGCAGCCAGTAACAGCAGCAGCGCCAGCCAGCGCGGCTCGACCTGGCCGTGACCGAACCAGATCGCCAGCGGATACAGTACGGTCAGCAGCAACGCGACGGCATTGAGCAGCACGCGTTATGCCGCCTGTTCCGACACCGACATCGCGCGCAGCGCTTCGACCACATCGTCGATCGTGCGGATGGTCTTGAATACTTCCGGCTGCAGGCGCTTGCCCGTCAACTGCTTCAGCTTGACCGCCAGGTCGACCGCGTCGATGCTGTCGATATCGAGTTCGGCGTACAGATTCGATTGCGGCGTCAGCGCCGCCGGATCGAGCTCGAACATTTCGGCCAGCAGCTGCACCACCCATGCGTACAGTTCATCGCGGCTCATTGCGCTCATATCTACCATTTGCTGCTCCTTACTTCTTTCTGTGAGTGTCAACCATCGCCGCCAGCGCCCGTACCGAGGCAAAGTGGCGGCGCGTATCGGCCGAATCGGCCGACAGGGAAATGCCATATTTTTTTTGTAGGGCGACGCCCAGTTCCAGCGCATCGATCGAATCGAGTCCCAGGCCCTCGACAAACAGGGGTGCATCCGTATCGATATCGGCAGCGCTCACGTCTTCCAGTTGCAGCGCCTCGATGATCAGTTCCTTCACTTCTTGTTCAAGCATGTTGTTCCTGTTTCCCGCTAAAGTAATGTTGCAGATGAGTGGTCAAGGTGCGCGCCGCCATCACGTCGCTGGCGCCACCGCCGGTAAACTCGCCGATCGCCAGGTCGTCCTGCACGGCGATCTCGAAATGCGCACGGCGGGCCGGCACGCGCCACCATGGCTCGCCCTTGCCCAGGGTCCTGGGCAGGCAACGTATCAGCACCGGCGTCACGTCGCGGCGGCCGCGCACGGCGATATTCGCCGCGCCCCGCTTCAGCACGACTTCGCCGCTGCATGGCGTGCGCGTGCCTTCCGGGAAAATGATCAGGTTATTGCCGCGCTCCAGCGATGCCAGGCAGGCGTCCACCAGTTCGGCGCCGCCCGTGTTATTGATATAGCCGGCCGCGCGCACGGGGCCGCCCGTAAACGGGTTATTCCACAAATCGGACTTGACGATGCAATCGGCCTGCTTGACATACGCCATCAGGAAAATCGTGTCGATCAGGGTCGGATGATTGGCCAGGATCAGCAAGCCGCCGCGTTCCAGCTTGTCGAGACCGCGCAAGTCATAGCGCAGCACGCCGAGAAAACGCATCAGGCCGATATACAGGCGAAAACTCCAGCGGATGATCGCGCGCGCGCAGGCGATGCGCGTGTCGCGGCGCCACACCAGCACCTGCAGCACGGGGAACACCAGCACGCGCAACAGCAAGCCACCGAGGCCGAAGGCGGCGAAACTGAGCGCGGTCGCGATCGTGCGCCAGCCTATCGATATGCCGGCGCGAACAGCCTCCAGCTTATGCATGGCGGCTCCAGCACCATGCCTGGCGGTTGGCCGCGTGCACGAACGTGCGGGCCTCGCCGAGCATGAATCGCAACACGGCCAGGCTGCCCGGCATGGCGCCGGGGGCAGCCGCCAACGCATCATCACCGCTGCGGGGACGCCACGTCAGGCTGAAAGCGGTGCCCGGGGCAGCCTCGGCCTGCAGCAGCCAGGCAAACGCATGCGATTGCTCGTGACAGTCTTCAAAAGCTTCAAATGGCACTGGCAAGGGACACTCCGCCAGCACCAGCAATACCTGCGCCGCGCCATCGGCCAGCAAGCCGCACGCCTCGATCACCGCGGCTTCGAGGCTGGCCGCACCGGCGGCGATGGCCAGCTGATTCGCCGTATCGGCGCGGGCGATGGAAAACAGGCCTGCGCTGGCATTGTGCACGGCCATGCCGAACGCCGTCGGCGACAGGGGTTCGCCCTGGGCCAGCGCCGACAACAGTTCGACGGCGCGCGCCACCTCGCCGTGGCGGGAACAAAAGACGAGCGGAATATCGCGCTGTTCGCCGAGGCAGGTGTACGCCACTTCGAGCGCCATCTTGCCCAGCTGACCGGCGCGGCGGCGCAGCATCGGCGCCATCGCACGCACGCCCGGCTCGCCGGCAGCGGCAATCGGCGCGACGGGCAAGGCGCTTTGCGCCCACGCCTGCCATTGCTGCGGCGTTTCCAAGCCCGGTGCCCATGCGGCATGTCTGACAATTGAAAAACGGACACCATCGGTGCGCATATGCATTTTCCTGAGCTCAAAAAAAGGGCGAACTCACGTCAAAACTGCGCAAAAAGCCTCGCCGGCGTTCTTTTCAAATTATAAACGATGGAAGTAAAAATAACTAAAATAAATGGCCATGCGGCAACTTTTTAAATGTAAATACAAAACCCGTCTTTTAAAGAATACCCCGCCCTAGTTACTATTTGTAACACTCACATCCATTCTCTTCCGATGGAAAAATCAGCCTTTTCCGGCAAACCATCGGCATTCTCGGAACGGGTGTTTTTTATCCATGATCAAGACAAGCCGGGCATGCGACACATAAGAGCGTTGTTTTTAGATAACACATGCGGCATGGCGCAACGGCGCCCCCATATTACCCGCGCATGGCGGCAGCGAGGATTAAAGGGCGCGCGGCAAGGGCAATACAGAGCGTTTGCTTTATGCGAGTTTCAGCCGGCCGATTCAACTCAGGCGGCGTTGTCTTGTCAGCAGAGAAAAGAATGGAGCGGCCAGCAGTGCCATCCACGGCCATGGCAAAGAAGGCGGTGGCATGGCGCCAGCGTGAACGGCAAGGCGCCGGCGATCACCGCGTATGGAGAATGAGAAAGGCCGGCACGGGCGCCGTGAAATACGGGGGCGATGCAAAACCGGTGGCCAGCGCGGCACAGACTGCGCGCCAAGGTGGCCACCGCGGTACCGTTAAAACACCCAGAGCTTATCGGCCGGCATGTGCAGCCAGTACTTGCCCGCTTCGAGCTTGTGGCGCGAATAGGCGCGCAGGCTGATGTTCTCGGCGCCGCCGCGCTCGAACAGGCATTCCCAGCGGTCGCCCAGGTACATGCAGGTCAGTAGCGGCAGCTCGATGGCGTTGTCCACCTGCGTGGCGCTGATCTTCACTTCCTCGACACGGATCATGGTGGTCACTTCCGTACCCACGTTGGCACCGCGCGCCACGCCCTGCATGGAGGCGCCATCGACCAGCAGGCGCACCTGGTTGCCTTCGCGCTGTACCACCTTGCCGGGCAGGCGGTTGTTACTGCCCATGAATTCGGCCGTGAACAGGGTGTCCGGCGTTTCATACATGCTTTGCGGCGTGCCCTGCTGCTCGATCTTGCCGTTATTGAGCAGCAGAATGCGGTCGGAAATGGCCATCGCCTCGCCCTGGTCATGCGTCACCATCAGCGCGGACAGGCCCAGGCGCACGATCAGTTCGCGCAGGAAGGCGCGCGCTTCCTCGCGCAGCTTGGCGTCCAGGTTCGACAGCGGTTCGTCGAGCAGGATCACGGGCGGGTTGTACACCAGCGCACGGGCGATCGCCACGCGCTGCTGCTGGCCGCCGGACAGCTGGTGCGGATAGCGCTCGCCCAGGTGCCCCAGGCCCAGCTGCGTCAATACTTCCTTGATGCGCGCGGCGATTTCCGTGCTGCCCATCTTGCGCAATTTGAGGCCGTAGGCAACGTTGTCGAACACGGTCTTATGCGGCCACAGCGCGTACGACTGGAACACCAGCCCCAGGTTGCGGTGCTCGGCCGGCATTTCGAAATGCTTCGCGCCATCGAAGACATTGCGCTCGCCGATCTCGATCGTGCCCGCCTTCGGGCTTTCCAGCCCGGCGACGGCGCGCAGCAAGGTGGTCTTGCCGCTGCCCGAAGGCCCCAGCAGGGCGACCACTTCGCCTTTTTTCAGGTGCATCGAGACACCCTTCAGGATCTGGTTGGCGGAGGCGCCGGTGCCGTAGTCCAGGTACAGCTCATTGACGGTCAATTCATTCATGATGTGGTCTCAGTCTATTCTTAGTTATGCAACTCAGTTGTGTAACTTGACGCCGAAGCGCAGCGCGATGCCCAGGCCGATGGCCACCAGGGTGATATTGATGAAGGACAGCGCCGCCACCAGGTCGGTCGAGCCGCCGGCCCACAGCGATACCAGCATGGCGCCGATCACTTCCGTGCCCGGCGAGAGCAGGTACACGCCCGTCGAATATTCGCGCTCGAAGATCAGGAACACCATCAGCCAGGCGCCCAGCAAACCGTATTTGATCAGCGGCAGCGTTACGTCGCGCGTCACCTGGCCACGGTTGGCGCCGACGGCGCGCGCCGCCTCTTCCAGTTCCGGGCCCACTTGCAGCAGCGCGGTGGAAATCAAACGCATGCCGTAGGCCATCCACACCACCGAATACGCAAGCCACAGGGCGAAGATCGTCGAGCGCACTTCGCGCAGCACGGGGATCACATGACCGCTCAGCCACAGGGCCACGCCGTTGTCCATGCCTTTCAATATGCCGTCGAGCCAGGCCGGCACGAACAGGAACACCCACAGGAATGACAGGCCTGCGAGCAAACCCGGCACGGCGCGCGGCACCAGCACGCTGTAATCGAGCAGGCGCGTGATGCCGTCCTGCTTGCGGTGCATGGCCAGCGCGATGAAGCTGTAGCAGCCCACGGCCAGCGCGCCGCCGACGACGCCGATCAGGATCGTGTTGACGATGCCGCGCACCAGCGAGGGCTGGTCGAAAATATCGCGGAAATGCTGCAAGGTCAGCACGTCGGCCAGGTGCACGCCCTCGCCCCAGTACTGCACGAAGGAGCGCAGCACGATGCCCGTCAGCGGCAGGATGATGGTGAAGATCAGCCAGCCAGCCAGCAAGGCAAACGCCAGCCACTTCCAGCGGCCCAGCGGCATGGCCTTGCTACGCGCGCCCTTGCCCTTGATCGACACATATTTGTTGGCGGACTTGAGCAGCCAGCGCTGTATCATCACCAGCGGCATGGTCACCATCACCAGACAGACGGCGACGGCGGCCATCAGGTGGTACGACGGCGTACCCAGTTTGTTGGTCAGCTTGTACAGATAGGTCGGCAGCACCAGGTGGCCTTCCGGATCGCCGAGCACCAGCACCAGGCCGAATACTTCGAAGCCGAGGAAGAACACCAGCACGCCCGCATACGCCAGCGCCGGCATGATCATCGGCAGCGACACGTTCAGCATGACCTGCACCGGTGAAGCGCCGGCCACGCGGGCCGCTTCTTCCACGTCCGAACCCAGGCTTTTCAGGGCCGACGAGGCATACAGGTAGACGTGCGGCACGTGCGTCAGGCCGGCGATGATGACGATGCTGGTGAAGGAATAAATATTCCAGGGCACGAAGCCGAACAGCTCCTTGGCCCAGACCGAGTAGAAGCCCACGGGCCCCATCGACACGACGTAGCCAAAGCCCATCACCATCGGCGAGACAAAGATCGGCACCAGCAGCATGGGCGCCACCCAGCCGCGACCCGGTAAGTCGGTGCGCACCATCAGGAAGGCCAGCATGCCGCCCAGCGGCACGGCAATCACGGTCAGGCCGCAGGCAAGCATCAGGCCATTCTTGAAGGCCATCGAGAAATCGGGATCATCGAAGATGAAACGGTAGGAGTCAAAGCCGAATTCGCGCACCGGCATGAAAAACGGCGCGTTCAAAAAGCTCTGGTAAAAAATCAGGAACAGCGGCAGGAAAATGGCGACCATGGTGATCGCCACGACCACGCCGCGCGGCCAGTTCAGGCGCGACAAGGGAGAGCGCGACCGTGCAGGCAGCGGCAAGATAGCAGTTTGCATGATGAATCCAATGAATGAAGGGTACGGCATCCGTCCGCGGGCACGGGCCTGCGGACGGCCAGGACGGCGTTACTTCTTGCCGGCTGTTTCTTTCCATTGCTTCAAGAAGGCCATGCGCTTGGCTGGCCCCAGGAATTGCAGGATGATCGGGTGCACCGGCACCGGCTTGATGTTGGCCGCGCCGATTTCCTTGATCAGGTCCGCCGAGGTGGTCTCGCCCGTGACGTCGGCGCGAATCGCGTACAGCTTGGCGCCGTTCGCGATGATGGTCTGGCCGCGGTGCGACAGGATGTAGTCGAGCCACAGCTTGCTGGCGTTGACGTTCTTCGCGTTCTTGTTGATGAACTGCACGCGCGACAGGATCAGCGTGTAATCCTTGGGCAGCACCACGCCGATCGACGGGTCGGTCTTGGCGCGCACCAGGGCGTAGGAGCCCAGCACGTTATAGCCGATCAGGTTTTCGCCCGACGAAATACGCTCCATCATGGTGCCCGTCGACGACTGCACGCGCACCTTGGCCGTGCCGAACGCGTTTTGCAGCGCCAGGAACTGCGGATATTCCTTCGCATCCTGCGACATGAACATGAAGCCCACGCCCGACTTTTCGATGTCGTAGGTGGTGACCTTGTCCTTGAATTTCGGCGTGGCGATCAGCTTGACGAAGTCGTCGTGGTTCTTCGGCACTTCCTTCGGGTCGAGCAAACGCTTGTTGTAGACGATGGCGGCAGGCTCGAACGTGGTGCCGTAAGCCTGGTCGTCCCACATGGCCCAGCCGGGGATCTTGGATGCTTCGACCGATTTGTATTTCAGGGCGTAGCCGTCCGAGGCCAGGCGCATCTGCAAGTCCATCGCCGACGACCACATCACGTCGGCCGTATTGCCGCCGGCGGCCACTTCGGAAATGAAGCGGTTGTACACTTCCGTGGAATTCATGTCATTGTATTCGACCGAGATGCCCGGATACAGGGCGCTGAAATCCTTGATCAGCGGCGCGGCGGCCTTGCTGTCGGTGGCGCTGTAGATCACCACCTTGCCTTCCTTCTTGGCCGCGTCGATGATCTTCTGGTAGTCGGCCGGATAACCTGCCGGCACCTGGGCAAAAGCGGCGCCGGTGCTACCCGCGAAAGCGGCTGCCAGGGCGATGGCGAGAATGGTCTTGGTTTGCATGGTTTGTCTCCGTCTGTGATTGTTGTATGGTTTGCTATTCGATTCAGCGCATCAGGCCCAGTTCGGCCGCCTGCCTGGAGTAGCGTTCGACTGCCTGGTTCACGTACTGCGTCAATTTGTCGCCCGTCAGCGCGAACGGATACATGCCCGATTGCGTGCGCCACTGGGCAAACTGCGGCGTGGCCATGGCACGGTCGAACGTGGCCACCCAGCGCTGGTAATCGGCTTCCGGCACCTGTGGTCCCATCCACAGGCCGCGGATAATGGGCCAGACCACGTCGACGCCCTGCTCGCGCGCCGTCGGCACGCTGGCCAGCACGCCGGGCAGGCGCTTTTCCGACAGCACCGCCAGCACGCGCGCATGGCTGTCTCCCGCGTTCAGGGTCGCCTCCGACGTATCGCCCGACATCACCTGCACGTAATCGGCCTGCATCGCCGTGAAGATCTCGCCGCCACCTTCCAGCGCCACGAAGCGCAGCACTTTCGGGTCGATGCCGGCCTTGCGCGCCACCAGCGCCATCTTCAGCCAGTCCTGGCTGCCGATGGTGCCGGACACGCCGATCAGCACCTTGTCGGGGTGGCGCTTGAGCGCGGCGATCAGGTCGGCCAGGCTCTTGTAGGGCGAGTCGCTGCGCACGGCGATCATGCCGTAGTCGGCGCCCAGCGCCGCCACCCAGCGCACGTCGCCCGTCTTGGCGTTGCCGAACTTTCCTTGCGCCAGGTTCAGCAGCGAGCCGCCCGAAAACACCACCAAGGTGTTGGCTTCGGCACGCCGGCGCTGCGAACCCATCGAACGCCACGCCACCGCACCGATGCCGCCCGGCAGATAGCTGATGCGCACCGAGGACGCGAACGGCGCCGCCACCGCCGGATCGGGCTGCAGCAGCCCTTTCTGCGCCAGCTTGCAGGTCAGGTCCATGGCGCCGCCCGGCTTGGACGGCACCACGCAGTCGACTTCAGGCGCGGCGGCCGTTGCCAGCGCCGGCAGCGGCGCGGACAACAACAGCAGCGACAGGAACACGGTGCGCAGCATGGTCATGCCTTAGAAGCGGTGCTGGATGCCGGCGATCAGGCCACGCTGCGTGTCGCCGAAACCGGCGTCGTCACGCGACAGGCTGACCAGCTGGTTGTGCTTGGCCTTGGCATAGGCGCCGGCCACGTACAGGTCGGTGCGCTTGGACAGGGCATAGCGCACGCGCGCCACGTACATGATCGGATCGGCATCGAGGTTGGCGGCCACGTTCTTCACGTCCTGGTAGTAGATCACGCCCGTCAGGGTGATGACCGGTGTGGTCTTGTAGCTGACGCCGCCCCAGTACATGGTGCCGCGCACGTCGGCCTTGCCCGAGGCAGCCGGATCGAGCTTGTAGTCGCGCGCCGCCGCCTGCACTTTCCACGGGCCGTCGTCGTACATGGCGCCCAGGTGGTAGACGGTGGTCTTGTCGCGCGCGCCGCCGGCGATGGTGTTGCCGTTCACCTGTTCATACGTGGCCAGCAGGCTGACCGGACCCGTTTTATAGGTGACGGCCGTCGACAGCTTGGCGCTGTCCGAGCTGCCCGTCGACTGTTCGCCGAAGCCGTACGATGCGCCGTAGCTGAAGCCGCCCGTCTTGCCCGAGTACTTGACCATATTGTCGAAGGCCGTCGTCATGCCGTATTTGCTCGGGCCCGTCGCGTTGGCCGAAGTGGCCCACGAGTAGAACGGCGCATAGGCCATCGGGTCGAATGGCAGCACGAAGTCATACACGGTGGTGAACGAACGTCCCAGTACGACGCGGCCAAACGCGCCTTCCAGGCCCACGTTGGCCTGGCGCTTGAACAGCGCGCCGTCGGCCGCGCCCGTGTCGACGAGGATGCCGCCTTCCAGATTGAAAACGGCTTTCAAGCCGCCGCCCAGGTCTTCGCTGCCCAGGATGCCCCAGCGCGACGTGTTCATGCCGCCGGAACTGACTTGCGTCATCGAGCTTTTGTTCGGACCGGCGTTGCTGGTGTTGCTGATGCCGGCGTCAAGACGGCCGTACAGGGTGACGTTCGACTGGGCGTGGGCGCTGCCGGCTGCGGCGAGTACCGCCATGGCGGCCAGCGAGAATGCAGTTTTCTTCATGTAGAGTATCTCCCTTAGATATAGTTATTAGTGATATGCCTGATCAATTTCATGAATCAGGATCACACTATATGATCGCGATCCTTTCAATTGGCTTTCAGACTGACAGGTGTCGCCGGCCAGCCACAGGCAATACCAACAAATTCATTGCGGCCCCTGTCGGCGGCGTGCCGACAGGCTTACACTGCACCAATTCAAACGAATGGCGGAGACCATGCGCATATTATTAGTGGAAGACCATCTGGAGCTGTCGCACTGGCTGGCAAAGGCCCTGCGCGACGCGCACCTGACGGTGGAGACCGCCCACAACGGCGCCGATGCCGACGCCCTGCTGCATACGCAGGAATATTCATTGGTGCTGCTCGACCTGACCCTGCCGAAGATGGATGGCCTGGACGTGCTGCGCCGCCTGCGCGCGCGCGGCGGCACGCGCGGCAAGACTCCCGTCATGATACTCACGGCGCGCGGCGGCCTCGATGAAAAAGTGCAGGGCCTGAACCTGGGCGCCGACGACTACATGGCCAAGCCGTTCGAACTGGCCGAACTGGAAGCACGCGTGAAAGCCCTGCTGCGCCGCAGCCAGGGCAACGAAGCGCTCGTGCACACGTGCGGCGCCCTCAGTTTCGACACCGTCACGCGCATGTTCAGCTATGCCGGCGCCCCTTTCCCCCTGACGCCGCGCGAACACGCCGTGCTCGAAGCGCTGATCACGCGCTCCGGGCGCGCCGTGTCGAAGGAAAAGCTGTTCGACGAAGTCTTCGCGCTGGCCGACGACGCCAACCTGGACGCCATCGAACTGTATATCCACCGCGTGCGCAAGAAACTCGAGAGCGGCGTCGAAACCGGTTCGCCCGACGGTGCCGTCATCACCACCCTGCGCGGCATCGGCTACCTGCTGCAGCCGCGCAGCGCGATGGCGCCGGCCGCATCGAAATGACCGAGCGCGCCCCAAGCCTGCCCCTGTTCGAGCGCCTGCGCCGGCGCTGGGCGCAGGGCCGGCCGCTGGGCAGCCTGCGCAGCCAGCTGCTGCGCTGGCTGCTCATCCCGCTGGTGATGCTGGTGCTGCTCGATGCCGTTTTTGTGTACCGCAACGCGCTCGACGCGGCCGACATGGCCTATGACCGTTCCTTGCTGGCGTCGACGCGGGCGCTGGCCGAAAGAGTCTCCATCGTCAACGGCAAGGTGGTGGCCGAAGTGCCTTACGTGGCGCTCGACAGCTTCGAGACCGACACCCTGGGCCGCATCTACTACAAGGTCACGGGCATCAACGGCGAGCTGGTATCGGGCTATGGCGACTTGCCGCCCGTGCCGAAAAACGTGCCCCGCTCGCAAAATTATCCGGCCCTGGTGCGCTTCTACCACGCCGACTATCACGGCAAGCCGATCCGCATTGCCGCCCTGCTGCAGCCCGTGTATGACGACTCGATGCGCGGCATCACCCTGATCCAGGTGGCCGAAACGCTGGACGCGCGGCGCGGCCTGTCGAACCAGATCCTGTTCGATACCCTGAGCTGGCAGGCGGCGATGATACTGGTGATGGGCGCCCTCGTGTGGTTTGCCGTGCGCCTGGTGCTGCGCCCGCTGATGCGCCTGAAAACGGAAGTCGAGACGCGCACCCTGTCCGACCTGTCCGACGTCGATCCCACGCTGGTGCACAAGGAAATGCGCCCGCTGGTGAGCGCCATGAACGGCGCCATGTCACGCCTGCAGCAGCTGATCGCCAGCCAGCGCCGCTTCATCGCCGATGCCTCGCACCAGCTGCGCACGCCGTTGACGGTGCTGAAAACCCAGGCCGAACTGGCCATGCGCGAATGCGACCGCCAGGCGGGCGCGCCGCCGGACATCGCCGCCCTGCGCGACATCGTGCGCTCGATCGCCGTCACCACCGATTCGACCGTGCTGCTGGCCAACCGCCTGCTGACCCTCGCGCGCATCGAGCATGGCGGCGAGAGTCTGGCCATGGACACCGTCGCGCTGCGCGACATGGCGCAGCAGGTAGGGCTGGAAATGGCCATGGCCGCCGTCGCCAAAAATATCGACCTGTCGCTGGAAGCGCCCGACGAAGCGCCCGTGCATGGCCAGGCCCTGCTGCTGCATGAACTTGTCGCCAATCTGGTCGACAATGCCCTGCGCTACACGCCACCGGGTGGCAGCGTGATACTGCGCGTGCGCGCGGGCGGCGCTGGAAACGAAACGCTGCTGGAAGTGGAAGACAGCGGCGCCGGCATCCCGCCAGCCGAGCGTGAACGCGTGTTCACCCCGTTCTACCGGGTCGGCGCGGCGCTCGAAAGCAATCCGGGCGGCGCCGGCCTGGGCCTGGCCATCGTGCGCGACATTGCGGCCCTGCACGGCGCACGGCTGGAACTGGCGACGGCGGCGAATGGGCATGGATTGAAAGTCGGCGTGTATTTCGCCCCGGCGCCAGTCGGTGCTAAGATCGCGCCCTGAGATTTTAATGAAAGCCCGCAGCCATGATGACCAAAGACGACGTAACCGAACTGTTTGCCAATATCGCCGAGAATGCGCCGTGGGATTTGTCCCAGCCGCTGCTGTGGGGCTATTACTTCACCAACCCCACCTCCGAACCGCTGGAGCAGGCCGCCACCCTGCTGGCGCTGCAGGGCTACCGGCCCGTGGAACTGTACCAGCCGGAACTCGACGATCCGGCGGCTCCGCCCGTGTGGGTGCTGCACGTGGAAAAAGCCGAAGTGCATGGCGTCGACAGCCTGCATGCGCGCAATGGCGAACTGATGGCGTTTGCGCAGGACAACCAGCTGGCCAGCTATGACGGCATGGACGTGGGCCCCGTCGCCGCGCCTTGATCGGCGTAGGCGTAGGCCGGATCAGGTCCGAAGGGCCGTAATCCGACAGCACCATCGGTCACGCCAACAATGTTGTCGGATTACGTCCGGCCTTGCCGCACTAATCCGACCTACTGGCCATGACCACATGGACGTGGGCGCCGTAATCCGACAACATCACGCATAAAAAAACGGCGCCCGCGGGCGCCGTTTTGCATGGCTCGCTGAAAACGCTCAGCTGAGGTTTTCCAGGCGGATCTTGGTGACCGTGCCCACCACGCTGCTCAACGCTTCCATCTTCTCGATGGCGGCCGTGACGTTCTTTTCCTGCGTCTGGTGCGTCAGCATGATGATGTCCGTATGCGTCTCGCCCTCGGCCGGTTCTTTTTGCAGCATGGCGTCGATCGAGATGCCGCGTTCGGCCAGGATGCGCGTCAGGTCGGCCAGCACGCCCGGCTGGTCGGCCACGTGCATGCGCAGATAGTAGCTGGTGGTGATTTCCGACATCGGCAAGATGGCGATATCGGTCATCGCGTTCGGCTGGAACGCCAGGTGCGGTACGCGGTGTTCCGGGTCGGCCGTGGCCAGGCGCGTGATGTCGACCAGGTCGGCGATCACCGACGAAGCGGTCGGCTCGGCGCCCGCGCCGCGGCCCGAGTACAGGCTGGCGCCGACGGCGTCGCCATGCACGAGCACCGCGTTCATGGCACCTTCCACGTTGGCGATCAGGCGCTTGGCCGGGATCAGGGTCGGATGCACGCGCAGCTCGATGCCTTCCACGCCGTTGACGATGGCGCGCTTGGTGATGCCCAGCAGCTTGATGCGGTAGCCCAGTTGCTCGGCGTAGCGGATGTCGACGGCACTGAGGTTGCTGATGCCTTCCACGTAGGCCTTGTCGAACTGCACCGGGATGCCGAAGGCGATGGCCGACATGATGGTGGCCTTGTGCGCGGCGTCGACGCCTTCGATGTCGAAGGTGGGGTCGGCTTCCGCGTAACCGAGTTCCTGCGCCTGTTTCAGCACGGTGGCGAAATCGAGGCCCTTGTCGCGCATTTCGGACAGGATGAAATTGGTGGTGCCGTTGATGATGCCGGCGATCCATTCGATGCGGTTGGCCGTCAAGCCTTCGCGCAGCGCCTTGATGATGGGGATGCCGCCGGCGACGGCCGCTTCGAAGGCCACCATCACGCCCTTGTCCTGGGCGGCGGCAAAGATTTCGTTGCCGTGCACGGCCAGCAGGGCCTTGTTGGCCGTGACCACGTGCTTGCCGTTGGCAATGGCTTGCATCACCAGGGTTTTCGACAGGTCGTAGCCGCCGATCAGTTCGACGACGATGTCGATCTCGGGATCGTTGACGATCAGGTGCGGGTCATTGACGACCTTGCAGCCGCCGGCGACGAGCGCTTCGGCGCGCGCCACGTCGCGCACGGCGACGGCGACGACTTCAATGCCGCGGCCAGCGCGGCGCTTGATTTCTTCCTGGTTGCGTTTCAGGACGCTGAACGTGCCGTAACCGACATTGCCCAGGCCCAGCAGGCCGATCTTGATGGATTTCATAGTTGTGCTTGACTGCTCATAAGTGGCGCCCCCTTGGGCGGCGCCAGGTTGATCGGTATGGTTGATCGAGATTGCTGCTGGCTGGTTCAGCCCCGGCCGTGACGCTTGCGGTAACCTTCGAGGAAGCGCGCAATGCGCCCCATGGCCTCGGTCAAGTCATCGGAGTTGGGCAGGAAGACGACGCGGAAATGATCGGGCGCGATCCAGTTGAAGCCCGTGCCCTGCACGATCAGGACCTTCGCTTCGGCCAGTAATTCATAGGCAAACTGCTGGTCGTCGGCGATCGGGTAGATCTCCGGATCCAGGCGCGGGAACATGTACAGCGCGGCCTTCGGCTTGACACAGGTGACGCCCGGAATATCGGTCAGCAGCTTGTGCGCCAGATCGCGCTGTTTCAACAGACGCCCGCCGGGCCCCACCAGGTCTTGTATGCTCTGGTAGCCGCCAAGCGCCGTCTGGATGGCAAACTGCCCCGGCGCGTTGGCGCATAGCCGCATCGAGGCCAGCATGTTGAGGCCCTCGATGTAATCTTTTGCGTGGCGCTTTTCGCCCGAGACCACCATCCAGCCGGAGCGGTAGCCGCAGGAGCGGTAATTCTTCGACAGGCCGTTCATGGTGATGAACAGCACGTCGTCGGCCAGCGAGGCGATCGACACGTGCTCGGCTTCGTCGTACAGCACCTTGTCGTAGATCTCGTCGGCGAAAATGATCAATTGGTGCTGGCGCGCCAGTTCGACGATCTGCAGCAGCACGGACACCGGGTACAGCGCGCCCGTGGGGTTGTTCGGGTTGATGACGACAATGGCTTTCGTTTGCGGCGTGATCTTGCGGCGCATGTCCTCGATGTCGGGATACCACTCGTTCTGCTCGTCGCACACATAGTGCACGGGATTACCGCCCGACAGGCTGACGGCCGCCGTCCACAGCGGGTAATCGGGTGCCGGCACCAGCACTTCGTCGCCACTGTTGAGCAGGGCGTTCATCGACATGACGATCAGTTCGGAAGCGCCATTGCCCAGGTAAATGTCATCGATGGTCACGCCGGCGATATTCTTGCCCTGCGTGTAGTGCATGACGGCCTTGCGCGGCGCGAACATGCCTTTCGAATCCGTATAGCCGGCCGCATTCTGCAGATTGAGCATCATGTCGCGCACGATCTCGTCGGGCGGATCGAAGCCGAATACGGCCAGGTTGCCGATATTGAGCTTGGTGATCTTGTGGCCTTCTTCTTCCATTTGCCTGGATTTTTCCAGGACCGGGCCGCGGATGTCGTAGCAGACGTCCGCCAATTTATTCGATTTCTGAATCGGTCGCAAAATAAATCCCTGTCGTGATGCGGCGCGGTGACCAGAACTTGCAGCGTGGCCGCCGCGCCAGAACTATGAACCCGTGAAACTGCGATGCGAAAGACTGCAAGGCGAAAACAACCATTCTCGCCGAAAACAGGGCATTTTATCAAATTAAACATGGCGAACCGCAGCATTTGACGCCGATTCTGCCACGTTGGCGCATCCGGACGACAATCGGGCGGGCGCCATCTTCATCTTCCCTTAATCTTGCAGCATTACCATGGCGCAAGCATGCACCGCCACTGTGGCGCCGAACATTGCAATCTGGAAAGGATGTTGCTTTTCAGTCGCTCTTTTCTGTCATTTATGGCATGCTTACGCCCTTGGCCGCGGCGCCCAGTTTGGCCGCGCGCGTACCGATCAACCGACACGACCAGCCCCGATATCGCCATGAAACTCCACGCCAGCAGCACCCAACAATACCAGACTGTCACCGGCTATGACGAAAACGGCGTCGAGATCAATGCCCAGCCGTACAACTACAGCCTGATCGTCATGCCGGAAACGCCGCCACGCGCGTGGGAAGTCACCAGTTTCGAAGAATTGACCGAGGCGCATTTCGCGCAAATCCTGGCCGACTCTCCCGACGTGGTCATCCTCGGCACGGGCGAACGCCAGCGCTTCGTGCATCCGAAACTGACGGCCGCGCTGACCATGCGCCGCATCGGCGTCGAATGCATGGATAGCCAGGCCGCCTGCCGCACCTACAATATCCTCATGGGCGAAGGCCGCAAAGTCACGCTGGCCCTGATCCTGGCCCCGGCCGCAGGCAAGGCCGCATGAAAATCAATGTCAACGAACTGCACTCGTCGCGAGTGCTGATGTGGTCCCTGCTGGGCATCTTCATCGTCGTCACCCTGTATGCGCTGGGCGTGCGCACCCTGGTGCCGCCCGACGAGGGCCGCTACGCCGAGATGGCGCGCGAAATGTTCGTCACGGGCGACTGGATCACCACGCGCCTGAACGGCATCAAGTACTTTGAAAAACCGCCGCTGCAAACGTGGATGAATGCGCTGACCTTCGCCGCCTTCGGCCTGGGCGAGTGGCAGGCACGCCTGTGGACTGGCCTGTGCGGCATCATCGGCGTGTGCATGACAGCCTACGCGGGCAAGAAAGTGTTCGGCCCGCGCGTGGGCCTGTATGCGGGCCTGGTGCTGGCGTCGAGCCTGTTCTGGCTCGCTTCAGGCCAGATCAATTCGCTGGACATGGGCCTGTCGGGCATGATGACCCTCACCATGGGCAGCTTGCTGATCGCCCAGCGCGACGACGCCACGGCGATCGAGCGGCGCAATTGGATGCTGGCCTGCTGGGCCGCCATGGCGCTGGCCGTGCTGGCCAAGGGCCTGATCGGCATCGTGCTGCCGGGCGCCGTGCTGGTGCTGTATTCGCTGTGCGCGCGCGACTGGCGCATCTGGACCCGTTTGCATCTGGTCAAGGGCTTGCTGGTGTTCTTTGCCATCGCCACGCCGTGGTTCGTGCTGGTCGCCCTGCGCAATCCGGAACAGCCGCATTTCTTCTTCATCCACGAGCATTTCCAGCGTTTCCTGATGAAGGGCCACAAGCGCGAAGGCGCCTGGTACTACTTCCTCGTGCTGCTCATTCCCGGCATCCTGCCATGGATAGGCGTGCTGCCGCAAAGCCTGGCCGCCGCTTTCAAGCGCCAGGAAGGCGCCTTCCAGCCCCGCCTGATGCTGCTGATCTGGGCCGTCTTCATTTTCTTCTTCTTCAGCTATTCGACCTCGAAACTGCCCGGCTATATCGTGCCCATCTTCCCCGCGCTGGCCTTGCTGGTGGCGCTCTACCTGGAATCGGCATCGCGCCGCCAGCGCCTGTTGGCCGCCGGCCTGCTGTGCGTACTGGGCGCGGCCATCCTGATCGGCGGACCGATCGCCTTCAGCAAGGCCAGCGCACGCGACGCGGATGCCCTGGTCGCGCTCAAAGGCTACCAGCCCTGGCTGATGGCGGCCGGTTTCTTCGCCCTGGCCGGCGGCGCCCTGGCCTTGCTGCATGCACGCCAGCTGCGCCGCGACATGACGGTGCTGACGATTGCCGGCGCCGGCTTCCTGGCCACGCACTGCATCCTGGCCGGCTCCGAACTGTATGGCCAGAACCGCGCGGGCACCGACATGCTGCCGCAGATCCAGGCCGAACTGACGGCCGATACCAAGCTCTATTCGGTCGGCATCTATGAACAGTCGCTGACGTATTACCTGCAACGGCCCGTGATCCTCGTCGATTACTGGGATGAGTTTACGTTTGGCCTGAAACAGCAGCCGGAACTGTCCATCCCGAGCATCGAGACTTTCATCACGCAATGGACGAACGATGCTAATGCCGGCGTGCGCGACATGGCCATTATCAGCCTGAACCGTTACAAGGAATTGCAACAACGTGGCGTGCCCATGCGTGTTATCGCCGAAGATGCGCGCCGCATGGTCATTGCCAACAAATAGTGTTTAACTGGGGCGCGAGGCAGCACGGATCGCGCCCCCGGCCAGCTTGCCCCGCCCCCGCAGCGGCAGGAACTTTTCACTGCTGAACTGGCTGCGCCGCCATACTGACGATATAAAATAGCCATGCCTGCCGGCCGCGTTTGAGCGCACGGCAGCCTTGGCGACACCGATACCCTGACACCATACCGACCCAAGAGCCGCACCCCATGACCTCTACCCTGCCCTTTTTGCCATTTTCCAAACCCACCATCGACGAAGCGACCATCGCCGCCGTCGGCGAAGTGCTGCGCTCGGGCTGGATCACCAGCGGCCCGAAAGTGCAGGCTTTCGAAGCCCAGCTGTCCGAGTATTTCGGCGGGCGTCCCGTGCGCACCTTCAATTCGGGCACGTGCACCATGGAAATCGCGCTACGCATCGCCGGCATCGGCCCCGGCGACGAAGTCATCACCACGCCCGTGTCGTGGGTAGCGACGGCCAACGTCATCATCGAAGTGGGCGCCACGCCCGTGTTTGCCGACATCGACCCCGTCACGCGCAATATCGACCTCGACAAACTGGAAGCGGCCATCACCCCGCGTACGAAAGCCATCATCCCCGTCTACCTGTCCGGCTTGCCCGTCGACATGGACCGCCTGTACGCGATTGCTGAAAAATACAATCTGCGGGTCGTGGAAGACGCGGCGCAAGCGTTCGGCTCCACGTGGAAGGGCAAGCGCATCGGCGCGTTTGGCGACTTCGTCTCGTTCAGCTTCCAGGCCAACAAGAACATCACCACGGGCGAAGGCGGCTGCCTCGTCCTGAACAACCTGGAAGAAGCGAAGCTGGCCGAGAAATACCGGCTGCAGGGCGTGACGCGCAGCGGCGTCGATGGCATCGATGTCGATGTGCTGGGCGGCAAATACAACATGAGCGACATCATGGCCGCCATCGGCCTGGGCCAGTTCGCCAATATCGACGCCATCACAGCCCACCGCCGCGCGCTGGCGCGCCATTACTTTGAGCAATTCGGCAGCGACTTCGAAGCACTGAGCGGCGCCCAGCTGCCCGTGCAGGACTTTGAAAACAGCAACTGGCACCTGTTCCAGATTATCCTGCCCGATAACGGCCCCGGCACGCGCGCCGCGTTCATGCAGCAAATGGCACAACAAAACGTGGGAACGGGCTATCATTACGCACCGATCCACCTGTTTACCATGTACCGCGAACGCGGCTTTACCGAGGGCATGTTCCCTGTCTCGGAAAAGATCGGCCGCCTGACCGTGACCTTGCCGATGTTCTACGCCATGACGACACAGGACGTGGAACGCGCCGTCGCCACCGTCAAATCCATTCTCATCAAATGAGCAGCGCGCCGATGAAACCTGAACTGTCCGTTATCATTCCGATCTACAACGAGCAGGATGGCCTGGCCAGCCTGTTCGCGCGCCTGTATCCGGCCCTCGATGCCCTGCAGACAAGCTACGAGATCATCTTCATCAACGATGGCAGCCGCGACAATTCGGTGGCCATCCTGGCGGAACAGTTCCGCCAGCGCCCCGACGTTACGCGCGTCGTCCTGTTCAACGGTAATTATGGCCAGCACATGGCCATCCTGGCCGGTTTTGAAGCGTCGCGCGGGCAGATCATGGTCACGCTCGACGCCGACCTGCAGAATCCGCCCGAAGAAATCGGCAACCTCGTGGCAAAGATGCGCGAAGGCTACGATTACGTGGGTTCGATCCGGCGCAAGCGGCAAGATTCCGCCTGGCGCACCCTGGCCTCGAAGATGATGAACCGGCTGCGCGAGCGCATCACCAACATCAAGATCACGGACCAGGGCAATATGCTGCGCGCCTACGGCCGCAACGTGATCGACCTGGTCAACCAGTGCGCCGAAGTCAACACCTTCGTCCCCGCCCTGGCCTACACGTTTGCCCGCAAGCCCACGGAAATCACCGTCGAGCACGAGGAACGGGCAGCCGGCGAATCGAAATATTCGCTGTACAGCCTGATCCGTCTCAATTTCGACCTGGTCACGGGCTTTTCGCTGATCCCCCTGCAAATTTTCTCGATGCTGGGCATGCTGCTGTCGCTCAGTTCGGCCGGGCTGGTGATCTATCTGCTGGCGCGCCGCTTCCTGTTCGGCGCCGAGGCGCAGGGCGTGTTTACCCTGTTCGCCATCGCCTTCTTCCTGATGGGCGTGATCCTGTTCGGCATCGGCCTCGTGGGCGAATACGTGGGGCGCATCTTCCAGCAAGTACGTGCCCGTCCCCGCTACGTGGTGCAAACCATCTTGCAGGACGGCATGGTCCAGGCGGAAGCCGAGGCGCCATCATATGTGCGCCTGGAAAAACGCCAGGTGGGCCGCTGATGGGCGCCCCGCGCGCCGTCGTCTTCGGCTACCACAATGTGGGCGTTCGCTGCATCAAGGTGCTGCTGGCCGGCGGCGTCGATATCGCCCTCGTCGTCACGCACGAAGACAGCCCCACGGAAAACCTGTGGTTCGAATCCGTCGCCAGCCTGTGCCAGGCTGAAGGCATCCCCTACATCACGCCATCGGACGCGCGCGCGCCCGAGCTGCTGGCGCAGGTGCAGGCGGCAACACCGGACATGCTGTTCAGCTTTTACTACCGCCACATGCTGCCGGCCAGCATTCTGGAAGTCGCGCCTGCCTACAATATGCACGGTTCGCTGCTGCCGCGGTTCCGCGGCCGCGCACCGGTCAACTGGGCCGTGCTGCATGGCGCCCCGCAAACGGGCGCCACCCTGCATGAAATGACGGTCAAGCCGGACGCCGGCGCCATCGTCGCGCAAACGGCCGTGCCCATCCTGCCCGACGACACGGCTTTCGAAGTCTTCGGCAAGGTCACCGTGGCGGCGGAGCAAACCTTGTGGAACGTGCTGCCGGCCTTGCTGGACGGCACGGCGCCGCGCCAGCTCAACGATTTGCGCCAGGGCGGCTACTTCGGCGGACGCACGCCGGAAGACGGCCGCATCGACTGGAAGTTACCGGCGCAGCAGGTGTACAACCTGCACCGGGCCGTCGCGCCGCCCTATCCCGGCGCGTTCACCGAAGTCAACAATGTTATTTACACCATCGAAACAGCCCGTTTAAGCAAGCATTCAGCAGGAAGTTTGCCACCGGGCTTGGCGGTAGTGGATAATTGCATCTTTGGCGTCTGCGGAGACGGCCACATGCTGGCCATTTCCGCGCTGAGGGCTGCCGGGGAGCCGGTTTCGGCTCAGCAATTGCAAGCAAGTCTGACCACCCGCGTCAGCACACACTGATATCACACAAGAGAATCTCACATGAAAAAAGTCCTCATCTTAGGCGTCAACGGCTTCATCGGCCACCACCTGTCCAAGCGCATCCTGGAAACCACCGACTGGCATGTCTACGGCATGGACATGAACACGGACCGCATCACGGAATTGCTGGAAGATGACAACTACAAGTCGCGCATGCACTTCTTTGAAGGCGACATCACGATCAACAAGGAATGGGTCGAGTACCACGTCAAGAAATGCGACGTGATCCTGCCGCTGGTGGCCATCGCCACGCCTTCGACCTACGTCAAGCAGCCGTTGCGCGTCTTCGAACTGGACTTCGAAGCCAACCTGCCTATCGTCCGCTCGGCCGCCAAGTACGGCAAGCACCTGGTCTTCCCGTCGACCTCGGAAGTGTATGGCATGTGCCATGACGAGGAATTCGATCCGGAAAATTCGGAACTGATCTGCGGCCCGATCAACAAGCCGCGCTGGATCTATTCGAACGCCAAGCAGCTGATGGACCGCGTGATCTGGGGCTACGGCATGGAAGGCTTGAACTTCACCCTGTTCCGTCCATTCAACTGGATCGGTGCGGGCCTGGACTCGATCCACACGCCAAAAGAAGGCTCATCGCGCGTGGTGACGCAATTCTTCGGCCATATCGTGCGCGGCGAAAACATCTCGCTGGTCGACGGCGGCGCGCAAAAACGCGCGTTCACCTACATCGACGACGGCATCGATGCACTGATGCGCATCATCGCCAACAAGAACGGCATCGCCAGCGGCAAGATCTACAACATTGGCAATCCGACCAATAACTATTCGATCCGCGACCTGGCCGGCATGATGCTGACCCTGGCCGCCGAGTACCCGGAATACGCCGAAGGTGCGAAACACGTGAACATCGTGGAAACGACCTCGGGCGCCTACTACGGTGCCGGCTACCAGGACGTGCAAAACCGCGTGCCGAAAATCACGAATACCTGCGAAGAGCTGGGCTGGGCACCGACCACCACCATGGCCGATTCCCTGCGCAATATTTTCGATGCCTACCGCAGCCAGGTAGCCCAAGCCAAAGCCCTGATGGATTAATGTTGAGCAAGCCGTTCCTGACCCTGAAAATCGACGTCGATACCTATCGCGGCACCCGTGAAGGCATGGGCAATCTGGTGCGCATGCTGACCGCGCACCAGGCCAAGGCCACCTTTCTGTTCTCGCTGGGTCCAGACCACACGGGCTGGGCTTTGCGGCGCGCCTTGCGGCCCGGCTTTTTCAGCAAGGTGTCGCGCACGTCGGTAGTCGAGCACTACGGCTTGAAAACATTGATGTACGGCACCTTGCTGCCGGGACCCGATATCGGCAAGCAATGCGCGGCGCAATTGCGCGCCGTGCGCGATGCCGGTTTCGAGTGCGGCATCCACACCTGGGATCACACCCTGTGGCAAGACAACGTGGCCAAGCGCAACGCTGCCTGGACCATCAACATGATGCGCAAGGCCGCCAACCGCTACGAACAGGTGTTTGGCGCCAAGCCGCACACGCACGGCGCGGCCGGCTGGCAAATGAACGTCAGCGCCTTTGTCGAGCACGACACGGCCGGCTATCGCTTTGCCTCCGATGGCCGCGCCATGCTCGACGCGCGCGGCGCCATGGCGCAGCCGTCGCAAGGCCCGCACCGCGTGCGCAACGGCAACACCATCCTGCAATGCGTGCAACTGCCCACCACGCTGCCCACCCTGGATGAATTGCTGGGCTGTGAAATCGACGGCAAACTGATCACCACCGGCAATGTTGCCGCGCATATATTGTCGCTGACAGCGGATAATCCCCGCGATCACGTGTATACCTTGCATGCGGAACTTGAAGGACAGAAACTTGCCCCCATTTTCGAACAACTGCTGGCTGGCTGGAAAGCCCAGGGCTACCAGTTTGCAGCGATGGGCGATTATTATGAAAAGATAAAAGAGTCGGACTTGCCCGTTTGCCCCATCACCTGGGATGAGTTGCCAGGGCGTTCGGGACGCCTGATTGTGCAGGGCAAAGCGGCCTGAATGCTGTATTGTTGCACCTGGATGCGTTGCCAGATTAAAAACCAGCGCTGATGATCACCGTTCAGGAGAGAACCTGTGGCTGATAGCCAATCCCTCGTTAGCATACCCGACTTTAGCGCCGCCATGACCAGCGGCAAAACCTTTCAGTTGCTGGGCCGCCCGGCCAAGGCCACCGTGCTGTTTTTCTATCCGAAGGACAACACCCCTGGCTGCACCACGGAAAACATCGCTTTCCGCGATGCGTATCCGCAATTCGTCGCCGCCGGCGTGGAAATCTATGGCATCAGCCGCGATTCCCTGCGCTCGCACGAAAGCTTCAAGGCCAAGCTCGAGCTGCCATTCGAGCTCATTTCCGACCCGGACGAAGCCGTTTGCCTGCTGTTTAACGTCATGAAGATGAAACAGATGTACGGCAAGACGGTCCGCGGCGTCGAGCGCAGTACGTTTGTGATTGACGCCCAGGGCCGATTGGTGAAAGAATGGAGAGGCGTGAAGGTCGCAACTCACGTGGAAGAAGTGCTGGAATTCGTAGCGCATCTGAATTGATCGTCCATGTTGATCCAATGCGTGTTGTCGGCTTCCAGCGAGCCTGGTTCAACCGCAGTTCAGTTCACGGTACCTATCGCCATTTTGAGTCAACGAAGCGCCTCCATCCACTCCGCCAGGCGGGCCAGCAGCCCGCCGATGGCGTCCATGACCGGCCATGCTGCCGGCCTTCCGGCAGTTTCTCGTCCTGTAGCATTGTTGTTCCCCTCGCATCCCCCCATGAGAAGTGCCGCCAGAAGCTGGCTGCCCATGGGAGATTCATTCCAGAAATTTTTTGATTGAGATCCTGATGCCACTGCCAAAATTACCGAGCAAGCCAGCCACCATCCTGGCCACCCAAGATTACCCAACCGCAGGCGCAGCGCGCCCGGCCACCAAAACCCCGGCAGCCAAGAAAGTGGCTGCACCGATCATTGAAACGGCGATCACCGAAGTTGCCAAACCGGTCCGCAATGCGGCCACGAAGATCAAGCAAGTGGCGGCCCTGATGGTCGCCAAGCCAGCAGCGCCTGCACCTGCGCCTGTTGCGGCCACGCCTGCCGCCGTTGCTGCGCCCGCAGCGAAAGCCAAGCCGGCCGCAAAAGGCAAGGTCACGCCGATCAAGCCCCTCAAGCAAGCCGAGCAACCGCATCCGGCCAAGCACAAGCCTGTGGAAGTGCAGCTCAAGTCGTCCGCCAGCCGCGCCGCCGACCAGCGCGGCATCAGCAAGCTGTTCGTGCTCGACACGAACGTGCTGATGCATGATCCATCGTCGCTGTTCCGCTTCGAGGAACACGACGTGTACCTGCCGATGATGACCCTGGAAGAGCTGGACAACCATAAAAAGGGCATGACGGAAGTGGCGCGCAATGCACGCCAGGTCTCGCGCACCTTGGACGCCCTGATCAGCAACACGGACGACGACGCCATCGAACACGGCATCCTGCTGTCCAAGCTGGGCAACAAGGATGCCAAGGGCCGCCTGTTCTTCCAGACGCGTTTGCAAAGCGCCGATTTGCCGGCTGGCTTGCCAGTGGGCAAGGCCGACAACCAGATCCTCGCCGTCGTGCGCTCGCTGGAATCGGAACAGGAAGGCCGCCCTGTCGTCTTGGTGTCGAAAGACATCAACATGCGCATCAAGGCGCGCGCCCTGGGCTTGCCGGCCGAAGATTACTTCAACGACCATGTGCTGGAAGACACGGACTTGCTGTATTCGGGCATCGTGCAATTGCCGGACGACTTCTGGAACAAGCATGGCAAGGACATGGAATCGTGGCAGGAAAGCAAGAACGGCTACAGCTCCACGTTCTACCGCGTGACGGGCCCGTTCATTCCTTCCTTGCTGGTCAACCAGTTTATCTATCTGGAACCGAAAAACGGCGAAACGCCGTTCTATGGCCAGGTGAAACAGATCAACGGCAAGACGGCCGTGCTGCAAACCCTGCGCGACTTCAGCCACACAAAGAACAATGTGTGGGGCGTGACGGCGCGCAACCGCGAACAGAATTTCGCGCTGAACTTGCTGATGAATCCGGAATGCGACTTCGTCACCCTGCTGGGCCAGGCCGGTACCGGCAAGACCCTGCTGGCCCTGGCCGCCGGCCTGGCGCAAGTGCTGGAAACCAAGCTCTACAACGAGATCATCGTCACCCGCGTCACGGTGCCGGTGGGCGAAGACATCGGCTTCCTGCCAGGCACGGAAGAAGAAAAGATGTCGCCATGGATGGGCGCTTTCGACGACAACCTGGAAGTGCTGAACAAGTCCGACTCCGATGGCGGCGAATGGGGCCGTGCGGCAACGCAAGACCTGATCCGCTCGCGCATCAAGATCAAGTCGCTCAACTTCATGCGCGGCCGCACGTTCGTCAACAAGTTCCTCATCATCGATGAAGCGCAGAACTTGACGCCGAAACAAGTCAAGACCCTCGTCACGCGCGCCGGTCCCGGCACGAAGATCCTGTGCCTGGGCAACATCGCACAGATCGACACGCCCTACCTGACGGAAGGCTCGAGCGGCCTGACCTATGTGGTCGACCGCTTCAAGGGCTGGACCCACAGCGGCCACGTCACCCTGGCCCGCGGCGAGCGTTCGCGCCTGGCCGACCACGCCAGCGAAGTGCTGTAAATTGTGGCGGGCGGCGCCAGCCGCCCAGTTATTCGAAGCCCCGGCTGCAGCGATGCGACCGGGGCTTTTTTCTTGCTGACAGGCTTATATGCTGTCTTGCTGGCTGAGCTCGAACACCTCACCATTTTTCTGCAGCAAGCCGCGCAGCAGCAGATCATCGATGCGAGCACGGATGGTGTCGCGCAACTGCGGGCTGGTGGCCTTAAAACCAAATAGGCGTGCCACGTACTGAGCAATTTCAACTAATCCTGCGCCATAGTTTTTCTGTAGCGTATCAAGGATCGCCACGTCGATTTCCTGCGGCGGCAACATGTCGGGTTTTCGAAGGGTGTCGGAAACAACGGCGCCGCGGTCACGGATGCTGATAATGGTATCGGCCATGCTCAAAAAGCGCTCCGTCATGATCATGCCATCGAAGCGTATGGCAGCATGGATGGCGCGTTCCACCGCTGCCTGGATGCGCGCGCCGGTACGTTTCAAGCCCCACGCAGCGCGCAGACGCACAACGACTTCATCAACATGCACGGGACCTTCCAGGCTAACGATCTGCTTGACCAAGTCGCTCAAGGCCGCTACCGGCATCTCATGCAGCTCATCGGCATAGGCAGGTTTGGCAGGGATCGCTTCGACATAGGCCGCCGGCCTGTTTTGCCCATTCCTTTCCAAGCCAATCTCGGCATGATCTTCTCGCTCCACGGTCACTACCGACACGCCCGGCTTGCGCTCCTGCCTCCCATGAAGTTCAGCGCGCGCTGCCAGCTCGGTCTTTGCGGCATCAATGGCCATCAGCAGGCGCTGCAACTCATTATTGGGTCTCTGGAACCAGTCGAGTCCCCAAATACGGTGAATGATCCAACCATGGTCTTCCAGCACGGCTTGTCGCAAGCGATCGCGATCACGCGCCGAGCGCGAGCTATGGTAAGACTCGCCATCGCATTCGATGCCCAGCAGATAGCGACCCGGATGCTGGGCGTCGGCAATACCCAGATCGATAAAAAACCCGGCGATGCCGACTTGCGGATGTACCTCGTAACCGCAAGCCTTAACGGCATCGGCCACCTGTATTTCAAACGGACTGTCATATTCGCGCCCGGATACACGCGACAAGCCCAGCCTGCCCGTGCGCGCGAAATGCAAGAACAGCTTGAAGGCCACTACACCCCGCCCCTTGGCACGTTCGAGATCGATATCTTCATCGGTAATCGAGGCAAACACTTCGCAGCGGCGCTTGGCACGACTGATCAGCACATTGAGGCGCCGCTCACCACCTTCTGCACTCAGTGGGCCGAAGCGCATGGCCATGTAGCCAAGCTTGTTGCGACCGTAGCCAACCGAGATAAAAATCACATCCCGTTCGTCGCCCTGCACGTTTTCCAGGTTCTTGATGAAAAACGGCTCGCTGGCATGCTGCTGAAAAAAGGGCTCCACGTCCTGATGCTCGCGGCGTAATAACTCCAGTTCATCCTGGATGGCTCGCCGCTGCTTGACCGAAAAAGTCGCCACACCCAACGAATGTTCCGGTGAGTTGCGCGCATGATCGATAATAGCCCCGGCAATGACCCTAGCCTCTTCCGCATTGGTGCCAGTGTTACCGGAATCAAATACGCCGTTAGCTACGTGATGAAACTGTAAGCCCATGCCCGCCTCTTGGGTGTAGGGACTGGGCACGATAAACAGCTTGTTTTCATAGAACTGGCTGTTCGATACAGCGATTAAGGACTGATGTCGGCTACGGTAATGCCAGCGCAGCATGCGTTGCGGCAAGCCACGTGCAGTAAACAGCCCCAGGATGCTCTCAATATCGGAGACTTGTGCATCATCGTCACCGTCTTCATCGGGCTCGGCGCTGGTCATCTTGGAAAAGAACTTGGTTGGTGGCAATTGCCGCTCGTCACCCACCACAACCACTTGACGCGAGCGTGCAATGGCCCCCAGCGCATCCACAGGCTGGATCTGGCTGGCCTCGTCCATCACCAGCAAATCAAAACTGAGTTGCCCGGGAGGCAGGAACTGGGCTACCGATAGCGGACTCATCATAAATACCGGCTTGAGCGCCTGGATTGCGGGTGCAGCGCGCTGCATCAAGCGGCGTATCGGCATATGCCCCTTACGTTTGGCCATTTCGCCGCGCAGCACACCCAAGGGGCCGATCGCACCGCCTCCCTGCGGGATGCGACGGTGGTGTGCTTGCACCACTTCCAGACTGGATGCTGCAATGCGCTGGCGGTCCATCTGCGTAAAATCTGCCGCCAGGCGGCTATGGAGGTGCCCGTCAAAATGGGCCAGCGCCTCGTCGCTGCGTACTTGATCAGCAAAAAGCGCTTCGAAATACGCCATTGTGAACGTGCGCATGGCATCCCTAGGAATCAGCGTGCCAGCTTCCAGTTGCGTGACAATTTCACCGATACCCAACTGGCGTGCCTTGGAACAGCGGTCGCGGTAGATCACCCACTTCGACAACTCTTCGGAAAATTCAATCCACACCGCCATACGTCCAAGCAAGGCAAAGGCGGGCAAATCCAAGATAGCCGGCACCTGAAACAGCTTGTCGTTATTGGTACATAACTCGCTATAGAGTTCGTCGAGTTCACTCACGAACTTGTCCTGCGCAGCTTCAAGCTCTAACGCACGATGTAGCGGCGCGGCGCGATTATCGTGGCGCGCAACCATATGGCGCAGTCTAGACTTGGACGCCATCCACACCGTGCTGATGCGCAAACTCTCCCAGTCGGACAATGAACCCTGCCAATGCGCCCCAAACGCAGCTCGGCCCAGTTCGCTACCCGCATCAATATCTCGGCGTAGTTGCTGCGCTTCGATCAACAAGTCAAGGCGCGCAATCTTGTCTGAAAGGTCAAGCGGTACATGTGGCATCACAGCCTGGCAGCCGGTCTGACAAAACGCAAGCCGAGACACTTGCCCGACCACAGTCTCAAGGGCGGAGGCCTCCACGCTAGCCCATTCACGAAAAGCGGGTTCGTCTTTCCAGCCGTTGAACCACATCGCGTCTAACAGAGGCCGGATTTCCTGCAGCAGGCTCTCCAGCAGTGCAGCCCGACGGCTAATTTCCGAGCGGTCCGGCAACTTGCTGGCAATAATTCGCGGCTGCGCTCCCAAACCACGCAAGCTGCGCATCCATTCCACCAGCGCCAGCAAAGGCGCCGCGCGCGATTGGCCACCCTTCCAGTCGGCACCAAACGCACCGCTGCCAAATGTATTGCTTAACTCAATCCGCTCCAGCAGTTTTCTCGCTTCGCCCAGATGGTCGAGAATTTCCAGCTGTTCGGGCAGCGCTGTGTCCGGATTGCGCAACAGGCCCTTGACCTGCTTGCTAGCCGCGCGCCACTCGCTGCTGACGAAACGCAGCAGGCTGTCACCGTGGACGGCCAGCGTCTGGCGCGCCCCAGACAGATCAAGCTGCCAGGCATCGCTGCTAATTTTTCCTTCCAGCCGCGCCTGTAAGCCTTCCAGCGCCACCACGCATTGCGCCAGATCGGCAGCCTGTTCCACGCCTTGATCCCATACTGTCGAAACAAACACCTCGGGGCTGACATCAGGTGCCGTCGCCACTTTCTGTGCCGTCAATACCAAACGGTTGATCTCACTGTAGCTTGCCATTTGGCTGCCGGCATCGACACCGAGCAATCGGCTTAGCAAAGCAACTTCGCCATCGAGCCTACTAAACAGCGTTTGCAAGGCCACCGCCCGTTCGAAGGCCTGTGCGTTCGCGTACTGCGGCAAGCCGGCCAGTTGCTGGCGCAAGTCAAGCACTTCAATCTCCCACGCGTCGGCATGGATTTCGCCCGCAAGAGCAGCCTGCAAACGTTGCAATTGGATGCCATCGTCGATCAAAGCCATCAGGGCATTCGACTGCTCGCTCCATTCTGGCGCTCGCAGGGCTTCGTTGGCCAGCATGGGCGCCGCAGCAACGTCGCGCGCCAGCGCCACCAGATAGGAAAAGTCGCGCAGCACCGCCGGTGCCACCGTATCGAGCGACATGGCCAGCTCTGCCTGTTGTTCAGCAAGCTCCTTGCAGCGCGCACGCATGGCCGTGATACGCGACACTAGGCGCTCCACGTCATTGGGAAGTATCATCTTGAGCGCCACGCCGCGCCATGGATGGTCGCCCGGCTCACCAATGTCAACGATGCGCTGCGCCAATTCTTCAACCACTGCCAAGCGCTGCTGCACCTCGTCGGGCGACCAGCTTTCAGGCTGCTGCAAACGGATGTCCACCGGCTTGACATGTTCCAGACGTAATTTGCTCAATTCGCCGATCACTTGATAGGGCGTGAGCTGGGCAACCGAGTGCCGCAGGTGCAAGCGTGCACTGTGTGCGTTGAGTTGATCGCGCGCCACCAGCAATCGGTTGTTCAAGGTGGTGGCCGCATCGCCCTTGGGTGAGCCTAGTTCAGACGTACGGCGCAGCTCATCGAGAAACATTTTCTTGTTAGCTTTATTACTGTGCAATTCAATACAGGCATCGCCAACGCCAGCTTGGTCCAGTCGCCGCTTGACCACCTCGAGGGCGGCCATTTTCTCCGCTACGAACAGTACCGTCTTGCCATCGGCAATCGCCGACGCGATGACATTAGCAATGGTTTGAGATTTGCCAGTACCGGGCGGTCCTTGGATCACCAAGTTACGGCCAGCGCGCACATCGTGCACGGCCAGCGTTTGCGAACTGTCGCAATCGACGATATGCAACAACTCGGCCGGCGCGATATATTCGTCTAAGTTGGCGTCTTCAGGAATGGTTGATGCACCGGCAGCAAAACCATCGGATAACAATCCACGCATCAAAGGCTGATTCGTCAGCCCGCCTTCCGGCCACATGGCGGGGTCGAGGTCGCGGTACATCAGGAATTTGGAAAATGAAAAGAAACCGAGCACGATATCGTCGGCATCGACTACCCAGCCTTCTTTCGACTGCACAGCATCCCTGACGGCGTTGATGTAGGCCATGGGATCGAATTCATCGCCAGCTTCATATGCGGGCATTTTTAAATGGTGCACGCGCTCCAGAAAGGCTTCAAGCGACAGATTCGATGAATGCTCTTCCTGGCGCCATTTCAATTTGAATTGCTCTGCAGCGTTGCCCCTTTCCAAGCTGACGGGAATCAGGATCAGCGGCGCGTATCGCACATTCTTCGCATTCAACGGATCGAGCCATTTCAAGGTACCGAGCGCCAAGAACAAGATATTGACGCCCTGCTCCTCCTCCAATGTACGTGCATCGAGATACATGTCAAGCAGGCGCTTCTGCAGCCCCTTGGCAGTGAGTCTGGTTTGCAGGCGCGTATCGGCATGCCGGTTCAAAACACCGCGCGCGTCGACACTGTCATCATGGGCTGGCGCCAATTCCGCGATTTCATCACCGTTAGCGTTAGCGTCCGTATTATCAAGGTCAATCTTGCTTGCAGCCCTCCCAGGCAAAAAGTTAAATGGACGACTTTCGGATACCATCAATCGAAATATCTCGCTCGACTTCTCATCAACCACATCAATGGTTCGTGCAGTGGTAGAGGAGCGTGGAATATTCAGCAAGCGGTTACGTGCAGTCAAGTCCAGCAACTCCGTACGAGCACGCTCTAGCTTTGCGTCTGCAGACAGGCTGCCTTGCAGAAAATCTGATTCAAAAGCTGGAGAAACTATATCCGAATCATTCATTATTGCCTCACTACTTCATCATTAATCTGGGACTACTGAATTTTCACGTACAACTTTACTCCCTAAAGGTCATAGACGAGCTTAAAGCAGGCGGAATAGTACTGAATTTATGTCAGGTCAATAAAGATAGTTGCCAACCAGATACGGTTAAAGTTATTTTCAACATCCATCAAGGGGTAAATTTCGGACTATCGAGCGTATTGATTTCTTTTGGCATGTTCTAATGTCGCCCCCTGTCCTTCAAAATATCAGCAATGTCACCGGCCATTCAATTCTTTCTAGCTGCTGCTCTCTTCATGCTCATCCACATTTCCATCATGGCCATGTGCGCCCGCGCATTCGGCATCACCGTGCGCAGCGTCAGCTATGGCGTGGGCCCGACTTTGCTGACCTGGGGGGAAGTGCACGTCAAGCTGCTGCCCCTGGGCGGCAATGTGGTGCTGAAGGATACGCGCGAGGAAACCTTGTATGACGATGATCGCTGCCTGGACGCCTATAACTTCCAGCCGCTGTGGAAGCAGGTGCTGCTGCCATTGAGCGGAGTGGGAGTGCTGCTGGCCTTGTCGCTGGGCATCCTGGGAGCCTCGGGCTGGGAGCGCTTTGTCGCTACCTTCGGACAAATCATCCACGGCGCGCTGGCGCCGTTGTCGACGGCGCAGGCATTGCTGGGGGATGGAGCAAGCTTTGCCCGCACGCACGGCTTTGCGCTCGTGTTCGCCCTGTTCTCATTGAAACTGTGCGCGTTCAACCTGCTGCCGTTTGCCGGCTTGAACGGGGGCCAGGCGCTGCTGGCCATCGCGCGCGGCGGCAAGCCGTATGTGGCGTGGGAAGAGACGGCAGCAAAATGGCTGTTGCTGCCGGGGCTGGCGGTTTTGCTGGCGTGGGTGGCGGCGTTCGGCTGGTATGGCTGGAAAATCATGACTGCCTAGGCCGCTGACGCTATTATTTTTTGGACACTTGTCGTATGCTCGCACCACTGTCTTGACACTCGGCAAAGGAGCTGGCATTTTCTCATTCGACACTTGCGGCAAACGCCTGGCCCTGTGGGCCATTCGCGCCTACCAGCGCTACCTGTCCCCATGGAAGGGGTTTTCCTGCGCCTACCGCGTGCTGACGGGGCGCGACAGCTGCTCCGCCTATGGCTACCGGGTGATTGAACGTCATGGCTTGCGCACGGGCCTGCCCCTGTTGCAACGCCGCTTGCGCGCCTGCGGCGAACGGCATCGCCAACACCTCGCGCTGCATCCGCAGGCACGGCGCAGCGGCAGACATCTGGCCCAGGCGGGATTTTGCGATTGCGACATTCCCTCGCCGGACTGCCACCATTGTTCCTGCAACCCATGCGACTTGCTCGATTGCGACTGGCCCCGACGGAAAAAGAAACAGTAATTTCAGTAGTTATATGATTTAAATTACAAATGAAATATTCATTCATGAAATGAATAATGCCCATTATCACTATGAATTGGCCTGAAGCGAAGCGGCGGCCTATACTCAAGCCGTCTCCCCTACTCTGCTTCCCATGCACACCCAGCTCAGCCCGCATATATCGCGGGCTTTTTGTTCCCGGCCATTGCCGTTCCGTCTTACCCCTTTTAACCATCACCGGGCGCGCCGTTCCCCGCCAGCCCGCTCCCAAACCGGGAGCACAACATGATCGTGCGCGAGCGTCCATCGGCGCTGCGGCTGTTCCTCGTGGTACGCGGTTCCGTCCTGCCGCGCATCCGCATCACGCTCATCGTCAACACCCTGATCGCCACGCTCGTCACCTGGTGCCACGGCACCCTGTTCGACCACAAGGTGATCCTCACGACCATCCCGTTTACCCTGATCGGCTTGCCGCTGGCCATCTTCCTGGGCTTTCGCAACACGGCCGCCTACGACCGCTACTGGGAAGCGCGCAAGCTGTGGGGCGAACTGGTCTTGCGCAGCCGTAATTTCTCGCGCCAGTGCCAGACGATGATACGCGGCGACACGCCGGCCCACGCCAGGCTGGGCCTGGAAGACGTGCGCGTGCGCATGATTTACCGCACCATCGCCTTTTGCCACGCCTTGCGCCACCAGCTGCGCGACACGCGCGGGCCGACCGACTTGCAGCCGCTGCTGCGCCCGGCCGAATGGGACGCGGCCTGCAAGGCGGCGAACCCGTCCGACTACCTGATGCTGCAGATGGGCCACGACCTGGCCGACTGCGTCCGGCAGGGCCGTATCGACAGCATCCTGGCCACGCAGATCGATAACACGGTCTCGGCCATGGTGGCGGCCGGTGCTTCGTGCGAACGCATCCGCAGCACGCCGATTCCGTTTTCGTATTCGCTGCTGCTGCACCGCACAGCCTACCTGTACTGTTTCCTGCTGCCCTTCGGCCTCGTCGATTCGCTCGGATTCATGACGCCGTTCGTCGTCGCCATCGTCGCCTACACCTTCTTTGGCCTCGACGCGCTCGGTGACGAGATCGAGGAACCGTTCGGCGAGGATGCCAACGATCTGCCGCTGTCGGCCATGTGCCGCGCCATCGACATCAGCTTGCGCGAATCCGTGCAGGACGACAAGGTGCCGCCGGCCATGCAAGCCGTCGATTTCCTGCTGAATTGATCCGTAGGGCAGCTTTCCCCTTGACCTTACCATCGGGGTAAGGCTTACAGTGGACACACTTAACCATTGAAGGAGTGCTTGCCATGTATCAGTTACAAGTTGAAAACATGAGCTGCGGCCATTGCGTCGGCTCGGTCACGAAAGCGGTGCAAGCCATCGATCCGCAAGCCCAGGTGCAGATCGACCTGGCCAGCAAACGCGTCACGGTGGAATCGCCCGCCGAACTGGGCGCCATCAGCGCGGCCATCGTGGAGGCGGGCTTTCCCGTCACCAGCGCGCAATAACAGCCACAGCAGCGTCACGACAGCCGGCCATTGCGCCGGCTGTTTTTTTATCCGTCCAGCTCGGGATAATGGCGGAAGATGCCGTCCTCATTGAAGGCGATTCTGCGCTTCGATTTCAGGTAGCGGGCGATGTTTGGCCGCGCCGCCACAACATCGTGCAGGTCGGACAAGGCGGGATATTCAGGCGCCAGACGCGCCATGGCTTGCGGAAAGGCATAACGCAAGCCGGCCAGCATCTGAAACAGCGACAGATCGCCATACGTGAGCCTGGCGCCCACCAGATACTGGCCGCGGCTGTTCAGCAACACTTGCGTGAAATAATCGAGAAACTTGGTTAAGCGCGTGGCACGGAAATCCGCGCTGCGCAGCATGGCCGCCTGCTTTTGCTCTTCGTAATATTGATTCATCGACAGCGGATGGTGCGTGTCATGCACTTCCGTCAGCCAGTCGGCCATCGTCAGCTGCAGCTGGTTCAGCCACAAACGGCCGCTTTCCGCGCGCGGCGCCAGCCCCAGGCGCCGGCCCAGGTAGAACAGGATATTCGTCGTCTGGCCGATCAGCAGCTCGCCATCGCGCAGCACGGGCGGCGCGTAGGCGGCCTGTGGCGTGCTGCCGCCGTCGAGGCAGGCCAGCATCGCGGGAACGCCTTGTCCCTTGCGCTCAGGCAAACGGGCGATGTCGTGGTACTCGGCGCCCGCCTCTTCCAGGGCCAGCCGGATGAATTCGCCACGCCCCTGTATCGTGGGCCAGTAGTACAGTTCATACGCCATATGCACCTCCGTTGGCTTACATCAAGGGCAACATGCTTTCGCTTCCTTGTCGCCGGCCAGCCCCAGGCTTTGCAGGATGGGGCAATCAGGCTTGTCGTCGCCGTGGCACGATTGCGCCAGGTGGGCCAGGGTATCGCGCATTTCCGTCAGTTCGGCGATCCGCTGATTCAAGTCCGCCACGTGGGCCAGGGCGATGCCTTTTACGTCCGCGCTGGCGCGCTGATCGTTTTGCCACAGCGACAGCAGTTCGCGGATCTGCTCGAGCGAAAAACCCAGGCCCCGCCCGCGCTTGATGAAACGCAGCGCGTGCAAGTCGTTCGGCGTGTAGATGCGGTAACCGGCGTCGCTGCGCGCGCTGGGTTTTAACAAAGTAATGCTTTCATAGTAGCGTATCATTTTTGCCGATACGCCCGTTTCGCTTGCCGCCTGGCCGATATTCATCCTATGACTCCTTGGTATGCGCACTGCGGGCTTTCCAGCGGCGCAGCAACAGGGCATTGCTGATCACGCTGACCGAACTGAAGGCCATCGCCGCGCCCGCCACCATGGGGTTGAGCAGGCCGAAGGCGGCCAGCGGAATGCCGATCAGGTTATAAATGAAGGCCCAGAACAGATTCTGCCGTATCTTGCTGTACGTGCGGCGCGAGATATCGATGGCATCCGCCACCAGGGCCGGATCGCCGCGCATCAGGGTGATGCCGGCCGCATGCATGGCCACGTCCGTGCCCGTCGACATGGCGATGCCCACGTCGGCGGCCGCCAGCGCGGGCGCGTCGTTGATGCCGTCGCCCACCATGGCCACTTTCGCGCCCTCGCCTTTCAGCGCGACGATTTTAGCGGTTTTATCGGCCGGCAGCATTTTCGCCGCCACCGTGTCGATGCCCAGCAGCTTGCCGACGGCGTCCGCGCTACCCTGATTATCTCCTGTCAACATCACCGTCTGGATGCCTAGGCTGTGCAGTTGGGCGATGGCCGCCTGCGCGTTCGGCTTGACCTGGTCGGAAAAGGCGAACAGACCCAACAGTTCCTTGCCCGAAGCCAGCCACGAGATCGTGTTGCCCGTGTTTTCCAGCGACAAGGCCTGTTCCGCCAGCGGCGCCATGTCCACGTTCAACTCCTGCATCAACCGCGTGCTGCCCAGTTTCAATTCCAGGCCATCGACGTGGGCCGCCAGGCCGCGGCCTGGCAAGGCCGACAGTCCCGTGGCTGGCAACGGTTCGATGTGGCGCGCCGCCGCCGCGTCCAGCACGGCCGTCGCCAGGCTGTGCTCGCTCCCACGCTGGATGCTGGCCGCCAGCTGCAACAGCCGTGCATCGTCGATGCCGTGCGCATGCAGGGCCGCCAGCGCAGGTTTGCCCACCGTCAGGGTGCCCGTCTTGTCGAACACGACGGTATTGACGGCGTGCGCCACTTCCAGCGCTTCCGCATCCTTGATCAGGATGCCGTAGCGGGCAGCCACGCCCGTGCCGGCCATGATGGCCGTCGGCGTGGCCAGGCCCAGCGCGCAAGGGCAGGCGATGACCAGCACGGCCACGGCGTTGATAATGGCATTCTCCAGCTCGCCCGTAGCAAACCACCAGCCCAGCATGGTCAGCAGCGCCAGCACCAGCACCACGGGAACAAAGATCGCGCTGACCTTGTCGACCAGGTGCTGGATCGGCGCCTTGGCCGCCTGGGCATCTTCCACCAGGCGGATGATGCGCGACAAGGTCGTCTCGCCACCCACCGCTTGCGTGCGCACCAGCAATAAACCATCGGCATTGATGGCGCCGCCCGTGACCTTGTCGCCCGGATGCTTATCGACCGGCAAGCTTTCTCCCGTGATCAGCGACTCATTGATCTGGCTGGCGCCCTCCACCACCACGCCATCGACGGCCACCCGCTCGCCGGGACGGATGACCACCAGGTCGCCCACTTTTACTTGTTCCACGGGCAAGTCGATTTCCACGCCGTCGCGGCGCACGCGGGCCGATTCCGGACGCAAGACTTGCAGCGCGCGTATGGCCGAGGCCGTCTGGCGCTTGGCGCGGCTTTCCAGCCATTTGCCCAACAACACCAAAGTGATGACGACGGCCGATGCTTCAAAGTACAGGTGCGGCAGCATTTCGCCCGCCGTCAGCCATTGGTAGACGGACAAGCCATACGCGGCGCTCGTCCCCAGCGCGACGAGCAGATCCATATTGCCGCTGCCGGAGCGGGCCGCCTTCCAGCCCGCCTTGTAGAAGCGCGCGCCAAAGTAGAACTGCACGGGCGTGGCCAGCGCGAATTGCAGCCAGCCTGGCAACATCAGATGGATGCCGGCCCATTCGAGCAGCATCGGCAGCATCAAGGGAAAAGCCAGCACGGCCGCGAACGCCACTTTCATGCCGTCGCGGTTGGGTGCGGCAGCGAGCGCGCTGGCCTGGCTGGCGGCGGGCACGGTGGCTGCATAGCCGGCCTTGTCGATGGCGGCGATCAGGGTGCCCGCTTCCAGGCCACCCGTCACCTTGATGCGCGCGCTTTCCGTCGCCAGGTTGACGCTGGCGCCCAGCACGCCCGGCACCTTCAGCAGGGCTTTTTCCACCCGGCCCACGCAAGAGGCGCACGTCATGCCGGCGACGTTCAGGTCGATCTCGCGCTGCGCCACGCTATAGCCGGCCTTTTCCACGGCTGCCTGCAAGGTGGCCAGTGGAATCGGCGTGTCGGAACTGATTTTGGCCACTTCGGTGGCCAGGTTGACGCTGGCCTGGGTCACGCCGGGCACGGCGGCCAGGGCCTTTTCCACGCGGCCCACGCACGAGGCGCAGCTCATGCCTTCGATGGCCAGCGCCTGCGCATGCGCGGCGGCGGGAGGGGAAGTGGCGGGAGCGAGTGCACTCTGGTTCATGGCAGATCCTGTCCGAAAGATTAACGAATAAGGTCAGGATCTGCTATCCAACGATGGGAAGGTCAAGCCCTATTTTCATGGATTTCCCGGGCTTGCGTGAAAAACTTAGCGCACCACGCAGTCGATGGCGGCAGGCTTGCTGCCGCCGGCAGAACCGCCGCCGCTTGAGGACGATGGCACAAAGGCAGCTGGTGGCGTGAACTTTATGCCAGGATTGACGGGCAGCAGCGTGGGCGGCTGCTGGAAGTTGGGCGTAAAACCGAACTGGCCCGGGGCAAAGTTGAGCGTGCCCGCAGGATTGGTGACATGAATCATGCCATCGAGCACCTGCACATACAAACCTGGCAGGCCAGCCTTGGGCGCCGCTGGCCCGCCAGGTGCCGCCGGCGGCACGTAGCTGGCAATGAAGGTGGTGCCACGGATGCCGATGGTGGCCGCCGGCGTCTTCATCTCGAAGCGCTCCTTGTTGCGCTTGCCCAGCAGGCCGGTGACGGAGCGCAAGCCGCCCTTGAGCAAGCTGAAGATGGCATGGTCGCCATCGGGCTGCTCGGCAGCGTAGCTGAATTGCTCGATCACAAAACTGGTATTCGGTTTCAGGATGATTTCGCTATTGTCGATCAGCTTGATCAAGGCATAGGTTTCCTTTTCCGTCAGCAAGGTGTCACCCTGCTCGACCTCGGACTTGATGGCCAGGATTTTCACCTTGCCGTCTATCTTCTTGGCCATCAGCGGACCACTCAATTGCATGACGGTACCGGCCACCTGCCCCGCCCAGGCGTGTGCGCCCACGCACATCAGGGCCAGCCACAGCAAGGCCTTAATTGCAGTACATTTTTTTAGCGGCATCATCGAATTTGTATCCTGTAGGTTTATCTGTGGCATCGGCAACATCCTTGCTGTCTTTCTTCTTGTCGTCCGGCTTGGCTGGCGGCGTCGACACGAGCACATCATTGGCACGGTCGGCCTGCTTGATGATGCGCAAGGCGTCGTCGATGGCGGCGTTCGTGGCGGCGTCGATCACGGGTTTGTCGATGGTCGTCGCTGGCAGGAAGATGGCATCCGCCATGCTCACCGCGCCATTCGGCGCCAGCAGGGTCACGCCGCTGCGCTGGCGGTTGACGCGCACGCCCGCGTCACCCGTGATGCTGCCTGTTTTCGCCAGCACGTTCAGGCTGCCCGCTGCCGGCAAGGTAAAACTTGCCGTGTCCGCAAAGCGCACACTGGCGCCCGCGCTGGCGCTGAAATTGCCGCCGCTGACGATATTCGCATTGCCGCCGACGCGGATGTCTCCGCCAGCCACCAGGCTGATATCGCGCGCGGCAGCCAACTGCGTGCCATCGCCGAGCAGCACGTCCGTGCTGGCATTGAGCGCGATATCATTGCCCGTGATCTTGCCGTTGACGGTGACGGGGCTGTGCGCCGTCACGCTGACGTTGCCGCCATTCGCATTGATATTGCCAGCGGCGACACCGCCCGTGTTGTCGATGGCGATATTGCCCGCGCCCGTGACGAGCGTTCCCAAGGTCAAGGTGCCCGGCGCCGAGGTATTGTTCAGCGCAATGCCGCCCGCTGCGCTATTGCTGGCGGTAAAACTGCTTACCTGGTTGCCCGCATTGCCCAGCACGATGCCATCGCGTGCCTGCGCAACCAGGCTACCGGCGCGCAGCGCGCCATCCTGGCCGATGGCACCGCCCAAGGCGCTCAGCTGTACAGTGTTCGCCGCCAGGCTGGCGAAGCGCAAGTCGCCAGCCGCTTGCGTGATGGCCAACTGGCCTGCCAGCCGGATGGCGCCGGCAGTCTGATTAAAACTGTTGGCCACGAGCAGATTGCCATTACCGCTCAGCACGCCGCCACCTTGCGCATAGCGGTCCGCCGACAGGCTGCCGTTCAGCAGCAAGCTGCCACCGTTGATTTCCAGGCCGGCCAGGCCGCCCAGCACGGAGCGGTCCAGCGCGCTCTCGCCGAGGGTCAGGCTACCGCCCGTCAACAGCAAGCCCGTCGCCGAGTTCAGGTTTTTCAGGATGGTGTTGCCGGCCGCCGCGCTGTAGGTGACGATGCCCTTGCTGTTTGTAAAATCGACAGCCAGCACGTTCGCGCCTTCCGGCACGACGCCGCCATCCCAGTTGGCCGCATCGCTCCACAAGCCATTGCCGCTGCCGACCCAGGTGGACAATTGTTTTTGCGCAATCGTTGCCTGCGCCGTGCCACCCGTCGTTTCCAGGGTGTAGTTGCCCGCATCGGCGCCCGCCAGGCGGAAACCGCTGGCCGTCACCAGTTTTCCGGCACCCGCGTTCTTGTCGGCAAAGCTGCCGCTGCCGCCCACCACGCTGACCAGGTCCTGGCCCAGCACGCCGTTCGCCAACGCGCTGACAGTGGCGGACGTCGTGCCGTCATATACCTTGCCGGCGGCGTTCAAGCCTGCCAGGGTCAGGCTGGCGGGCGTGATGCTGGCCAGCAAGCCCGTCGGCAAGACGATAAAGTAATTGCCCGCATCGGCGCCCGTCAATGCCACGCCACTGAGCTGCACCGCCTTGGCCGTGCCCACGTTCTTGTCCGCAAAGGTGGCCGCCGCCGAAGCCGTCAAACTGTCGCCGGCGACACGGTCATCGCCCAGACTCAGCTGCGCACCCGTCGTGCCATCGTAAACCTTGTTGCCCGCCACGCCGGACAGGTTCAGCGCGCGCGCGCCGATATCGGCCGTGGTGCTGCCAGCGTTGCTGCCCAGTACGTAGTTGCCGGCATCGCCGCCGCTCAACGCGACATTCGTCACCGTGACGGCTTTGCCGGTACCTGCATTCTTGTTGCCAAACGCGGCATTGCCCGCCAGCGTCAGGGCGTCGCCCTGCACGCGGTCGTCGCCAAAGCTCACCTGCGCAGCCGTCGTGCCGTCGTAGGTCTTGTTGATACCGTTAAAACTTACGTTCAGGGTGCGCGCCGTGATGTCGGCCGTGGTGCTGCCCGCATTGGCGTTCAACACATAGTTGCCCGCGTCAGTGCCGCTCACGCCCACGTTCGTCACCGTGACGGTTTTGCCGGCACCCGCGTTCTTATTGCCAAACGCGGCATTGCCCGCCAGCGTCAGGGCATCGCCCTGCACACGGTCGTCGCCAAAGCTCACTTGCGCACCGGTCGTGCCGTCGTAGGTCTTGTTGATGCCGTTAAAACTCACGTTCAGGGTACGCGCCGCGATGTCGGCCGTGGTGCTACCGCTGTTGGCACCCAAAACATAGTTACCAGCATCGGCGCCGCTCACGCCCACATTGCTTACATTGACGGCCTTGCCGGCACCAGCGTTCTTGTTGTCAAATGCCGCATTGCCCGCCACCGTCAGCACGTCACCTTGCACGCGGTCATCGCCAAAGCCAACCTGTGCGTCCGTCGTGCCATCATAGGTCTTGTTGCTGCCAGTAAAACTCACGTTCAGGGTACGCGCCGCGATGTCGGCAGTCGTGCTGCCCGCATTGGCGTTCAACACATAGTTGCCCGCGTCAGTCCCGCTCACGCCCACGTTCGTCACCGTGACAGCTTTGCCGGTACCCGCGCTCTTGTTGCCGAAGGCCGCATTGCCCGCCACGGTCAAGGCATCGCCTTGGATGCGGTCGTCGCCGAAGCTCACTTGCGCACCAGTCGTGCCGTCATAGGTCTTGTTGCTGCCAGTAAAACTCACGTTCAGGGTACGCGCCGCGATGTCGGCCGTCGTGCTGCCCGCATTGGCGTTCAACACATAGTTGCCCGCGTCAGTACCGCTCACGCCCACGTTCGTCACCGTGACGGTTTTGCCGGTACCCGCGTTCTTGTTGCCGAAGGCGGCATTGCCCGCCAGCGTCAGGGCGTCGCCCTGCACGCGGTCGTCGCCAAAGCCGACCTGTGCCGCTGTCGTGCCGTCATACGTCTTGTTGACGCCATTAAAGCTCACGTTCAGGGTGCGCGCCGCGATGTCGGCCGTGGTGCTGCCCGCATTGGCGTTCAACACATAGTTGCCCGCGTCAGTGCCGCTCACGCCCACGTTCGTCACCGTGACGGCTTTGCCGGTACCTGCATTCTTGTTGCCAAACGCGGCGCTGCCCGCCAGCGTCAGGACATCGCCCTGCACGCGGTCGTCGCCAAAGCTCACTTGCGCAGCCGTCGTGCCGTCATACGTCTTGTTGACGCCGTTAAAACTCACGTTCAGGGTGCGCGCCGTGATGTCGGCCGTGGTGCTGCCCGCATTTCCATTGAGCACGTAGTTGCCCGCATCGGCGCCCGTCAGGTGGCCCGTTGCCACCTGGTAATCGACTACTTTGCCAGTACCCGCATTCTTGTCGCGGAAACTGCCCTGCAAGCCGGCCATGCCGACCTGGTCGCCCGTCACGAGGCCTTCGAAATAGCCATTCAGGACCGCCTGCAAGCCGCCGTCGTAGACGCGGTTTTGCGCGCCCGAGACGCCATAGTTCAGGACGCGCGCCGTGATGGCCGCTGTGCCGTCCGCCGTCGTCGCGGCCAGGCTGTAGTTGCCCAGTTCATTGCCGACCAGGGTCAGGCCGCTGGCGTGCACGGCCTTGCTGCCGCCCACATTCTTGTCGAGGAAAGCGGCGCTACCGCTGACGCTGATATTGTCGCCCGTCACCAGATTGCCCAGCACGTAGCTGGCGCCGTCGTAGCCCAGGGTGCCGTCATAGACCTTGCCATTGCCGCCGATGCTCACCGCCAGCGCGCGCGGCGTGATGGCAAAGGTCGTCGTGCCGCCCAAGGTGATGTCGTATTTGGTCGACCACAGGCCCGTCGCTGCGTAGCTGCCCACGTTGCGCGCGTTGCCGTAGCCAAGGTTGCCATTCACGCCCGTGTCGCCGTCAAGCAATCCCACATAGCCGATCGAACCGAGGAAGGCGGCCAGCTGGCCATCGTAGACCTTGCCTGCCGCATTGCCCGAGAGATTCACTTGCAGCGGCTTCAGGAAAGCCTTCAGCATCGGCGTCGTATAGCCTTCGTAGATGCGCCACACGCTGCTGAAATTGTAGTCGTTGAAGCTGCCCTGCTGCTGCATCTGCGCCGTGCTGCGGCCGCTGGAGCCGCCGCCATCGATCTGCACCAGCGACGTTTCATAATTGAAAAAACCATAGCTGAACGGGGAACCGGCGGAGACGCGGCCGGCCACCGCGCCCACGGCCGCATAGCCGTCACCGGTCACGGCGCCGCTGCTGAAGACATGGCTGACGCTGCCCGTGCTTTCACCAACGAGCCCGCCCATGTTTTCCCTGACCAGGATGGGGTCGGCACTGCCGGCCCGGCCCACGGCGCCGCTGGCGTACGCATCGTCGATAGTGCCGCCGTTCAGGCCCACCAGGCCGCCGATGCTGCGCGCGCCAGTGACATTGCCGGTGGCATACGACTGGCTCAGCGCACCCTGGTTGTTGCCGACCAGGCCGCCAATCATCTCGCGCGCGCCCGTCACCACGCCGCTGGCGTACGAAGTCGCGATGGTAGCGCCGGACGCATTCAATCCCGCCAGGCCGCCGATGGCGCCGCCATTGTCGGCATTGACGCCGGTGACGGCGCCGCTGCTGCTGGACATGGTGATGGCGCCGCCGTTGCTGCCCACCAGACCGCCGACATTGCGCTGGCCGCTGACGGCCATGCTGCTGTTCACGCCATCGACGGTGCCGCTGACGACATTGCCCGCCAGCGCGCCCACGTTGGCCGTGCCGGTGACGCTGCCGCCGCTCAGAGTCAGGTTGCGCAAGGTGCCGCCCTGCACGGTGCCAAACAGGCCTGCCGCCGAACCGGACGCCAGGCTGCGGTCGATTTTCAAATTGCTGAGAGTAAATCCGCCGCCATCGAACACGCCGGAAAAACCGCTGCCGCCGCCAGCGATCGGCACAAAGCCCTGGCCATCGTTCCAGTTGACCGTGCCGCTGGCGTCGATATTGCCAGCCAGCCGATAGCTGTTGCCCAGACCCAGGCTGGCGATGCCTTGCAAGCCGTAGATATCGGCGATCAGGTAGGGCGAGGACGCGCCGCCGTCGCCGCCGGACGCGCGCAGGAAGCTGCCCTGCGCAATGCCGAAGCCGCGCGCGGAAAACATGGGCAGGCTGGCGCTGTTCTGCACCCAGCGTCCGCCATCGAGCAGGAAGTCGCCGCCTACGCTGACGGCGCCGCTCGCACTGATGTTGCCGCCGGAAGCAAGGGTCAAGCCCCTGGCCACGCTAAGGGGGGCGTTCAGATTGATATTGCCGCCCGTGCGCAGCACAAGCTGGTTCAATTCGCCTTGCGACGCCAGGTCCAGCCCGCCGATGAGATTCACGACTCCGGCAAAACTGTCGCTGCCCACCTGCACCGTGCCGGCGCTGATGGTTTTCAATTCCGCCTCGCTCAGGCCCAGGCTGCTGGCATTGTCCGCCGCCCCCGTACCCAGCGTGATGGTGCCCACGCTGGACCGGCGGCTCAGGCTGACGGTGCCGCCCGCCGTGGCCGCTACCGATTGCGCGCCGCCGCCCAGGCTCATATTGTCGGCAACCAGATTGACCGCCCCGGCGGACAGGCCGCCGCCGCTGGCGACCGACAGCAAGCCACCGGCCGTGGCGGCAATGCCGCTGCCATCCTGGCGCAACGCCAGCGTGTTCGATACGAGCACATTGCCGCCGCTTTCGAGCACCAGGTTTTTCACGCCGCCGCCCGGCGCGACCGTCGCCAGATCGACCGCCTGCTCCACCGTCAGGTCGCCGCCAGTGGCGCTGCCGATATGCACGCTGCCGGCGGCGATGCGGTTCAGTTCGGCATTTGTCAGGCGCAGGCCGTTACCGGGCTTGTCGCCCAGCACGATCTCCCGTCCCGCCGTGAACGCCTGCATGGTCACCCCGGCATTGCCCGCAGCGCCGCCAACATTGATGGCGCCGTTGATGCTGATGTTGTCCGCCTCCAACAGCACCGTCTGGCCGGTGACACCACTGCCCAGCAGCTGATCGCCGCTGCCCGTCAAATCGATGGCACCACCGGCGACATTCGCGCGCAAGACCAGGTTGCCATTGCCGACATTGACCGAGCCGACGCCGAAAGTGACGCCGGCGCCGGACAGCCGTACGTTGCCATTGCCGCTGTCAAGCGCCGCATTCAGGTTGACGTTCGAGCCGACGCCATAAGCCATGCCTGCGGCCGCATCGTTGGCCGACAGCGTGATATGCCCGCCACTGGTGGTGATGGGCGCATTGACATTGATGATTTCGCCCGCCTGCGCCGTCAAACCCACGCCTTGCTGCGTGATGTGGATGGCACTGTTGAAATTGATGCGGTGCAGGGCCTGCAAGGTGACGTTGCTGCTGGCGTCAGAAATGAGGTCGGCGCCAATGCTGGTGTTGCCGGTGGACGGAGAGTCGGCGAACTGGTCGACGTCAGTCAGCTGGCCGCCCGCGCCGGCGACCACGGTGATGTCGTACGGGTCAAGCAGCCAGTTGCCGCGCTTGCCGCGCGCCGCGTCCGTATTGACGCGGACGCCGTCGACGGCCAGGTAATGGCCGGACGTTTCCACGAAGCCGCCGTCGCCGCCTTGTGCGCCGCCGCGTGCGGAAATGCTGCCGTGCACCTGCGCCGATTCATTGCCCCAGGCGATGACCTTGCCGCCGTTGCCGCTGTCAATCGCATCGGCGTTGATGTTGGCGTCCTTGCCGACGAGTACTTGCCGCGCATTTTGCACGGCCGCGTTCTTGCCCTGGTAGTCGCCACCCAGCAAGACCGTGCCGCCGCCCGCAGTGCCGCTGGCATCGACCTTCGCATTGCCCAGCAAACCCACCTGCTCGCCCAGCACCTGGATGTCGCCACCTTTACCCGCCGCGCCCCTGGCGCTGGTGACGCTGCCCGCCTCGAGCAGCGCCTTGCCGCTGGCCTTGAGCACGATCCTGCCGTTCTCGCCGACGACGGCGCTGTTGGCGTTGAGCACGCCGCGCTGGCTGACCAGCGCGCCGGCCATGCCGATGCTGCCGCCCTGGGCGATGATCTGGCCCAGGTTCAGCGCCTGGTCGCCTGGTGCCGAGACGAGCACGCGCAGCTGCGGATTACCGGGGTCGGCCAGCTGCACGCTGCGCCCGGCAGCCAGGATCACTTCGCCATTTGGCGCCGTGATGATGCCCGTGTTTTCCACGTTCGGTGCGATCAGGAGCACTTGCCCGCCCTTGCCCGCATTGATGGTACCCGCATTGCCGACGCCGCCGGCCACGCCGCCGGCCGTGAACTGGCGCTTGCCGGCCAGGAAATCCTCGTTCGTCATGCCCAGGCTGGACGCGACCAGCCCGTTCACGTCCACTTTCGCGCCCTGGCCGAAGACGATGCCGTTCGGGTTGATCAGGAAGACCTTGCCGTTCGATTCCAGGCTGCCCAGGATCTTGCTGGGGTCTTGTCCCGTGATGCGGTTCAATACGGCGCTATTGCCGTTTTGCTGGATGAAGCGCGTGATTTCGCCCGCATGGATGGAAAAGCTCTGCCAGTTGATGATGGTGTTGGGCGTGTTCGTGATCGAGAAGATATTGCCCTGCTGGTTGAACGTGGCCTGTCCGTTGACCACCTGCGGCAAGGCGGGGTTGGCCTGCGCGGCGCCGAAGCAGCCGGCCAGCAGCAACGCCAGCGCCGTGCGGCGCAAAGGCGGCGCAAAGGGCGGCGTCAGGATGAAAGCGGAGGCGTGCGGGACGTGGTTGTGCATGGTGTTCATCCTGATACTAGTAGGCCAAGGCGAGGCGGAAATGCAGGCGGTTGGCGCCCCGCTGTCCCGTGTCGCCGCCATTGACGACATGGGCGTAATCGAGTTGCAGATTGGCGTAGCGGCTCAGCAGCAAACGCAGGCCGAGGCCGCCGCTGCTGATGCCTTGCGACGCGCTTTCGCCGGGCAAGCCATGGTTGCGGCGCAGCCAGGCCGTGTCATAGAACGCCAGCGCGCGGCATTGGTAGCCGAGCGCCTGGCCGCACCAGTTCGGCGTGTACCACTCCAGGTTCAGGTTGACACCCGAATCGTTCGATACCTCGCGCTCGGCAAAGCCGCGCACGGACGCGGCGCCGCCGGCGCCGAACTGCTCGCCCGGCACCAGCGCGTCCGGCGTGACTTGCGCATTGACGAGCGCGCGCCACTGCCAGTCGCCGGCCAGCACGCGTCCCGTGCTGGCGCTCAGTCGCAAGGTGCTGTAGGCGGCCTTCGCATGCGCGCGCACCCGGTCGAAATCGGCTTGCGCACCATGCTTGCCGCCAGGGATATTGTGCGCGAAGGTGACCGCCACGCTCGTCTCGCCCGTGGGCAAGGTCCAGTTGCCGATGTAGCTGATGCTGAGCGGATGCACGGTGACGTCGGCGCCCAGTTCCATGCCGAACAGCTGCACGCTGTTGCGGTAAGCCTTGTAATCGATGCCGTACACGAGCTTGGGTTCGAAGTCGCCGCTGCGGGCAAAGTTCTGGTTGTAGCGGATGCCGGCCATGCTGCCCTGGCCGCTGACGGCCAGGTCGAAGATGCCGGCCGAGACGCTGCCCGAATCGACGTTCGAATAGCTGGCGAAAAAGTCCATCGAATCGCCCAGCGCATACAGCGGCAAATGGTAGCCGGCGCCATACACGCCCACCTTGTCGGGCTTTTCCAGGCTGCTCGTGTACTGCAGGCTGGCCACATGGTCGAGCCCGAACAGGTTGGCATGCTGGAGCACGACGCCCACGTGTGTCTTGCCCGTTTGCGCATTGCCCGTATTGTCCACGTTGAGCATGGCTTTCCACGGCTTTTCATCGGCCACCGTGACGATGGCGTCGATGGCGCCCGCCGGCTCGTCGGCCTGCAGCCGCACTTCGATCTTGCGCGCCGGGTTTTCATTGGCCAGCTTCAGGCTTTGCGACAGGGCCGGCAGGTTCGGCGTCTCGCCTTCGCGCAGAGACGGCAAGGCGCGCCGCACGTTGGCCTCATCGGCGTAGGTGTTGCCGCTGATGGCGACCTTGCCCAGCGGCGTTTGCAGCACGCTCAGGCGCACCACGCCGCGTTCCAGTTCCTGCTCGGGCAATTGCACCTGCACGGCGCTGTAACCGCGCTCGCGGTAGGCCGCTTCCAGCGCCTCGACGGCGCGGGCGATGTCGGAAAAATCGCGCTGCACGCCCGTAAAGGGCGCCAGCAAGGCTTGCACCTGCGCGGACGTGAGCAGGGTATTGCCCTGGACGTCGAAGCGGCGGATTTCGAAGCGCGGCACGCCGTCTTCCTGCGCGGCAGGGGTAGCGTCATCCATGGAAACAGCAGCGCCGGCGGCGCCGACGGCGAACAGCAGCGCGGAACCCGCAAGCAGGTGCACCAAACGATATGTCATGTGAAGGATTTCTTGTGTAACCGGACAAGCGCGCGGCCCGCAGGCGCCTGCATGTCCGACAATGGATTGAAGACAAATTTTAGACGGCTTTTAGTTTCCAGTCAGAAATTTCTAACATTTCTCCCTGATTTTTATCGCAACGCAACAAACCGTGCGCCGAGAATGATGAAAAATGCCGCAATGGCCGGCCTATTTGCTATGCAATTCCGTCACGCCATCCCAGCCGGCGGGCGGCGGCGCGCTCTGGTACTGCTCCAGGCGCGCCGCATACAGCCGGTACAAGCCATCGCCGGGAAAGTCCGCCTGCAAGCGGGCCAGCTGCGCGCCGGCCGCCGCCCAGTCGCTCGCGCGCAGACTGGCCAGCACAGCATGCCAGCGCTCGAGCTGCGCCAGCTCGGCGGCAGGGGCGCCGGCCAGCGGGCAGCGCGGCTCGAAGATGGCCACCGCTTCCTGCTTGCCGACCACTCTGACGCGGTCGAGCTCGCGGTATAGAAAGTCCGGGGCGGCGGCGCGCGTAGCCTCGCCCACGACGATGCCCACGCCATACAGCTTGCTGGCCCCTTCCAGGCGGGCGGCCAGGTTGACGCTGTCGCCCATCACGGTATAGGCGCGGCGGATGCGCGAACCCATGTCGCCCACATGCATGGGTCCCGTATTGATGCCGATGCCGATGCGCAGCGCCGGCCAGCCGCGCGCGCAAAACTGCTGGTTCAGCCGCGCCGCGCTGCCCTGCATCAGCAGGGCGCTGGCCACGGCCCGGCTGGCGTGATCACCAAAGGCGACGGGCGCGCCCCAGAATGCCATCACGGCGTCGCCGATGTATTTGTCCAGGGTGCCGCCATGGCTGTCGCGTATATCTTCCGACATGGCCGTCAGGTATTCGTTGATATATTCGCGCAGCGCGGCCGGCGCCAGCTGCTCGGAAATGGCCGTGAAACCGCGCACGTCAGCAAACAGCACCGTCAGTTCGCGGTTCTCGCCCTCCATCGTGTAGCGGCGCGGATCGTCGGCCATCTCGGCCACCAGCTCGGGCGCCACGTATTCGCCGAAGCGCGCCACCAGCGCGCGTCCCTTGCGCACCTCGAAAAAGTAACCCCACGCCAGGTTGGCGATGAACAGCGCAACGATCAGCAACAGCAGCACGGCGCCGCCCAGCACCAGGTCGTGCGTGGCATACAGATACAGGTTGATGCCGATGGCCGCCGCCAGCGCGCCGAGGGTAGCCAGCATCACGCCGGCCGGCGGCAGCACGGCCAGGGCGCCCGCCAGCAGCAGGCCAAACAGCAGTATCTGCACCAGTTCGAGCGCCAGCGCATAGTCGGGCCGCGCCTTGAAGCGCCCGTCGAGCATGGACTTGATCAGGTTGGCGTGCACTTCCACCCCCGGATATTCGGCATTCACGGGCGTGGCGCGGATATCGTTCAAGCCGGGCGCCGTCGTGCCCACCAGCACAATGGCGCCCTTGAGCAGCGCCGGCGGCACCGTGCCGGCCAGCACGTCGGACGCCGACACGTAACGGAAGCCGCCGCCATCGGGACCACCCGCGCCGCGGTACTGCACCGTCGTCGTCAAGGCTTCGCCCACGGGGATCGCCAGCGCGCCGCGCGGCGTGAACAGCATGATGTGTTCGAGGCCGCCGCTGGCCAGCTCGCGCGCCGACAGGGTATCGGCCGTGCCCGTGAAACGGGGGGCGATGGCGCGCGCCTGCAGGTAGACGGCGACGGTAGCCAGCGACAGCGACGGGTAATAGCCGTCGCCGATGCGCTGCAGCAGGGTCGAGGAACGCACGACGCCATCGGCATCGGTCAGCGCCGTGAAGATGCCAGCGCCTTGCGCGGCCGCCTGCAGGGGCGCGATATTGGCTTCGTAGCCGCGCGCCACATAGGCCGTCACCGTGCGGCCATTCAGGTCGGCGACGGTAAAGGCGGGCTTGGGCAGCACGCCCTTTCTTTGCTGCTCCGAGACGCTGTAGCCGAGCACCACGGGCTGGCCGCGCATGGCCTCGGCGAACAAGCCGTCGTAATCCATGGCCGGACGCAGTTTTTCCAGCTGCGCCGGCAAGCCGGCCACGCCCGCCAGTTCGCCCTGCGCCAGTCCTTGCAGCACGGCGTAGCCGGAACTGGTGTCCGCTTCGGGAAACGCAATATCGAAGCCCAGCGCGGCCACGCCGTAATGGCCGGCGAGCTGGCGCACCAGGCGCGCCTGGATGTCGCGGCTCCAGGGAAAACGGCCCACCTTGGCCAGGCTTCGCTCATCGATGTCGACGATGACGATGCGGCGGTCCAGCTGCGGCGTTTCCGCGCGCATGCGCCAGTCGCCCAGCATGGCGTCCAGCCGCGCGACTGTGTCGTTGCCGGCCAGGCACAGCACGGCCGCCGCCAGAGTCAGCAGTATTCCCAGCAGCGACCGCGCCCCATGCTTGCGCCAGGCCTGCGACAGCTTCAAGGGATATAGCCCGGAATGGCCGCCTCGTCTACGGCATCGATCTGGCTCGGATGCATGTGCTTTTCAGCGAAGGTCAGATAGACCTTGCTGCGAATGAAAACGTCGAACAGCTCAGGGTCGATATGCCCGTTCAAGCTGAAATTGCCGAGGATGCGCAGCGATTCGGACAGCGACTTGCCCTTCTTGTAGGGCCGGTCGCGCGCCGTCAGCGCCTCGAAAATATCGGCGATGGCCATCAGCCTCGCAGGCACCGACATCTGCTCTTTCGTCAGCCCCCGTGGATAGCCCTTGCCATCCATGCGCTCGTGGTGGCCGCCCGCGTATTCGGGCACCTTTTGCAGGTGCTTGGGCCACGGCAGCGCTTCGAGCATGCGGATCGACACGCTGATATGGTTGTTGACGATGGCCCGCTCCGCCGCCGTCAGCGTGCCGGCGCGAATGGTCAGATTTTCCGTCTCGTCGGCGTCGAGAAAATCGCGCAGTTCGCCGTCGGCAGATCGCCAGCGGCGCCTGGCGATCTGCCGCACGCGCTCCTGGTCGGCCTGCGCCATGCTTTCACCGCCGATATTGACCGTGCGGATGAAGTCGCGTTCCTCGCGCAGCGCCGCCTGCTCCTGCTCCAGTGCGCGGGCGATGGCCTCCTTTTGCAGCGGCTGCGCCGCCTGCTGGCGCAGGGCCGCGATCTCGGCGTCGCGCAGCAGCACTTCGTAGCGCGTGTCAATCAGGGCGATGCGGTCGAAAATGGTCTCCAGCTTGGTGGCCTTGTCGACCACGTGCACGGGCGTGGTGATCTTGCCGCAGTCGTGCAGCAGGCCGGCCAGCCACAACTGCTTGCGCTCGTTGTCGCTGAGCCGGAAATCGGCCAGCGGCCCCGTTTGCGTGGCGTGCGCGGCGTCGGCCAGCAGCATCGTCAGTTCGGGCACGAACTGGCAGTGCCGTCCCGTGTACGGCGACTTTTCATCGATGCCGATATTGATCAGGGTAACGAGCGATTCGAGCAGCTCTTCCAGCTGCGAGATCAGCAGCTGATTCGTCAGCGCCACGCCCGCCTGCGCGGCCAGCGCCTCGATGAAGCGCTGGTCGGTGGAGGAAAAGGCGCGCACCTGGCCCGTCTCGCCATCCTTGGCATTGACCAGTTGCAGCACGCCGATCAGGTCGCCCTCATGGTCGCTCATGGGCACCGTCAGGATCGATTGCGTGTGGTAGCCGTGGTGGCGGTCGAACTCGCGCATGCCGGAAAAATTGAAGGCCTCGTCGCGGTAGACGTCGGCGATATTCACGCTGCGGCGCATGTTCGCCGCGTACGCCGCCACGGACGCCAGGTTGGGCTGGCCCGCGCCATCGAACAGGGGCACGCCCGGCAAGCCCATGTCGGCGCCTTGCGCGATGCCCAGGCTGTCGTTGACGCTGATGTCGAACGCCAGCTGGCGGCCCTCGCGCGCGGGCCGGTACAGGGTCGCGCCATCGGCGCCGCTCATGCTTTTTGCCAGCAGCACGATGCGATGCAACAGCGCGCCGATGTCGTGCCCCTCGCCGCCCAGGCCGTGGCCGAGCGCGACACTGAGTTCGGTCAATTGCTCCAGTCTGTAGGCGATTTTCTCAGGGTGCAACTGAGGCATATTGGTGGCAATCAGGTAATGGGCAAGCAAAAAAGGGGAAGTCGGCAAGCGCCAGTGTAACGGCCGTCCCGCGCACTGTACATTACTTAGTCACAACAAAATGAAATTACTTTCCGTATCACAACACGCATAAATGTTGCCGCCAATCTCATTAATTAGAATAGAATCAACAATAATTACACCGTAACAAGGTACTGAATGAAATTCACGTTCAGGGGCGTGCGCGGCTCCATCCCCTCCCCCGGCCCGCGCACGGCGCGCTATGGCGGCAACACCACGTGCATCGAAGTGCGCACCGACAACGATAGCCTGATCATTCTCGATGCGGGCAGCGGCATCTTTTCGCTGGCACAGCAACTGCCGCCGGGCCAGCCCGTCGATGCGCACGTCTTCATCACGCACAGCCACTGGGACCACATCCACGGCTTGCCCATGTTCTCGCCCCTGTTCGTGGCCGGCAACCGCATGCGCCTGCATGGCGCCTTTGACGGCATCAGCGGGCGCGGCATCGAGCACGTGATGGCGGTGCAGCTGCAAGGCAGTTATTTCCCCGTCAGCGAAGCGGCCATGGCGGCCTGCATCGAGTACCGCACTCTGGCGCCAGGCGAAGCCGTCGAGGTGGGCGGCGCGCACGTGCGCGGCGCGGAAATGAACCATCCCGTCGTCAACCTCGGCTACCGCATCGACTGCGGCGGCGCCTCGCTGTTTTTCAGCGGCGACCATGAACCGTTCTACAACCTGCACCCGCCCGGTCACGCCGAACATGCGGCCTGCGCGGCGCGCAATGCGCAGCGCCAGGCCGGCATCGACGCGCTCGTCGCCGACGTCGACGCGCTGATCATGGACTGCTCGTACACGCGTGAAGAATACCCGGGCAAGCAGGGCTGGGGCCACGGCACCTTCGACGCCGCCTTCGACCTGGCCCTGCGCTGCGGCGCGCGGCGCCTGTACTGCACCCACCACGAACCGACCCGCAGCGACGAGCAGCTCGAAGCCGTGTTTGCCGACGTGATGGGCCGTTACAGCAGCCGGCTCGACGACTTGCAAGTATTCCTCGCCTGCGAGGGACTGACGGTGGAACTGGCCGGCGCATAAAAAAAGGGAGCCGCAAGGCTCCCTTTTTACTGGCGTTGACTATCCATTACATGATGTGGTGGCCTATCCACCAGGCGACTGCTGCGACGAAGGCCGAAGCGGGAATCGTGAAGATCCAGGCCCAGACGATATTGCCCGCCACACCCCAGCGCACGGCCGACATCTTCTGCGACGAGCCGACGCCGACGATGGCGCCCGTGATGGTGTGCGTGGTCGACACGGGAATGCCCAGCGCCGTCGAGACGAACAGGGTGATCGCGCCACCCGTTTCGGCGCAGAAGCCGCCGACGGGTTTGAGCTTGGTGATCTTCTGGCCCATGGTCTTGACGATGCGCCAGCCACCAAACAAGGTGCCGAAGCTGATGGCCGTATAGCACGAGATGATGACCCACATCGGCGGCATGGCATCGGCCGCGCTCGAGTAGCCGGCGGCGATCAGCAGCATCCAGATGATGCCGATGGTTTTTTGTGCATCGTTGCCGCCGTGGCCCAGGCTGTAGGCTGCCGCCGAGACCAGCTGCAGCCGGCGGAACCACTTGTCGACCTTGCGCGGCGTCGAGCGCACGAAGATCCACGACACGAGCAGCATCATGATGGAGCCGAACACGAAGCCCAGTACCGGTGCGATGACGATGAAGGCGACGGTTTTCCACAGGCCGGCCGCGACCAGCGCGCCCGTGCCGGACTTGGCGACAGCGGCGCCCACCAGGCCGCCGATCAGGGCGTGCGAGGACGACGATGGAATGCCGTAGTACCAGGTAAACAAATTCCAGAAGATGGCGCCCATCAGCGCGCCGAAGATCACGTACTGGTCGATCACTGCCGGATCGATGGTGCCCTTGCCCACCGTGGCGGCCACGGTCAGCTGGTGGAACACGAAGATGGCGACAAAGTTGAACGTGGCAGCCATGGCAACCGCGGTCTGCGGTTTCAATACGCCCGTCGAGACCACCGTGGCAATCGCGTTGGCGGCATCGTGGAAGCCGTTCATGAAGTCAAACAGCAGCGCCAGGACGATCAACAGGCCTAGCACGTAGATGCTGATTTGTATGGTCATTATAGTTTCTTTTCTGATTCTGGTTCAGGACAGGCCCAACGCTTACGCGTTTTCGACGATGATGCCTTCGATAATATTGGACACATCTTCGCAACGGTCGGTCACGGTTTCCAGAATTTCGTAGATCGCTTTCAGCTTGATCAGATTGCGCACGTCCGGTTCGTCGCGGAACAGCTTGGACATGGCGGCGCGCATTACGTGATCGGCGTCCGATTCCAGGCGATCGATCTCTTCGCAGATGGCGACGATCTTGCGCGAGTTGTCCATGTTGTGCAGCATGGCGACGGCGTCGCGCACTTTTTCGGTACAGGCCAGCACCAGTTCGGCCAGGCGCTTGGCTTCCGGCGTGACGGCCTTCAGGTCGTACAGCGAGACGGTTTGCGCCGCATCTTCCAGCAGGTCGAGGATGTCGTCCTGGCGCGTGATCAGCTGATGGATGTCATCGCGGTCGATCGGCGTGATGAAGGTCTTGTGCAGCATTTCCACGGTGGCGTAGGTGACTTTGTCCGCCTGTTTCTCGATGCTTTCGATCGCATGCACGCGGTTTTCCAGGTCGTCGAAATTGGTCATCAGGCCGAGCATCTCTTTGGCGCCCTTGACGCACAGTTCCGCGTGCTGGTTAAACAATTCAAAAAACTTGCCCTCTGTGGGCATCAAGCGTCCAAACATGTCATTCTCCGTTAAGCATTGAGTCGTGTTATTTACTACAGAAAGCCGCCCCGTTGTCGGGGGCGGCCGATGGAATGCCAGTGCTGCTGAGTCTTAGTCGCCTTGGTAAAGCGCCAGGCCACCACTGTAATTGCCAAATTTGGTGTATTGCCCCATGAAAGTGAGGCGGATGCTGCCGATTGGACCGTTACGTTGTTTACCGATGATGATCTCGGCCGTTCCCTTGTCTGGCGAGTCGGGGTTATACACCTCGTCGCGGTAAATGAACAGGATCACGTCGGCATCCTGTTCAATAGCGCCCGATTCGCGCAAGTCGGACATGACAGGACGTTTATTCGGGCGTTGTTCCAGCGAGCGGTTCAGCTGGGACAGCGCGATCACGGGGCAACCGAGTTCTTTCGCCAGGCCTTTCAAGCCCCGCGAAATCTCGGAAATCTCCGTGGCACGGTTGTCGCCCGGCGTATTGGCCGACATCAGTTGCAAGTAATCGACGATGATCAGGCCCAGCTTGCCGCATTGACGCGACAAGCGGCGCGAGCGGGCACGCAATTCGATGGAATTGAGCGCCGGCGTTTCATCGATGTACAACTGCGCGTCGTTCATCTTCTGAATGGCATTCGTCAGGCGCGGCCAGTCTTCGTCGTTCAGGCGGCCGGTACGCAAACGGTGCTGGTCGAGCTGTCCGACGGAGCCGAGCATACGCATGGCCAGCTGGGCGCCGCCCATCTCCATCGAGAACACGGCCACGGGCAAGCCGCTGTCGATGGCCACGTTTTCACCGATGTTGACGGAAAACGCCGTCTTGCCCATCGAAGGACGGCCCGCCACGATCACCAGGTCGCCCGGCTGCAGACCCGAGGTCATGCGGTCGAGGTCGATGAAACCGGTGGGCACGCCCGTGATTTCACTCTGGTTGTCACGGCTGTACAGTTCGTCGATACGCTCGACCACCTGCGTCAGCAGGGGCTGGATGGCGGTCCAGCCCTGGGCGCCGCGCGCGCCTTCTTCGGCGATGGCGAAAATCTTCGATTCGGCCTCGTCAAGCATCTGCTTGACTTCCTTGCCTTGCGGGCTGAAGGCCGTACCGGAGATATCGTCGGCGACGGTGATGAGTTTACGCAGCACGCCGCGGTCGCGCACGATCTCGGCGTAACGCCGGATGTTCGCGGCCGATGGCGTGTTTTGCGCCATGGCGTTCAGGTAAGCGAGTCCGCCCACGTCATCGGCCTTGCCGAGCTGGGTCAGGGTTTCAAAAACAGTAATGACATCGGCTGGCTTGGAAGCGTTAACCATCTTAACGATTTGCTCGAAGATGATGCGATGGTCATAGCGATAGAAATCCTCCGCATGCATGAAGTCGGCGATGCGGTCATAGGCGGCATTGTCGCGCAGCAGACCACCGATGACGGATTGTTCTGCTTCGATCGAATGCGGCGGAATACGGAGGGAATCCAGTTGCGGATCAGAGGGGGCGTTCATGGCGCGAATTATACCCGCTTCGGCGTGCTGGCAAAAATAAAGGGCTGAAATTGAGCGAAAAAAAGGCCACAAAAAAGCCGGGCGAACCCGGCTTTTCATAGTGCGGCAATGCTTGCGGGCCAGGCCCGCAGACAATTACGCGTTCGCGTCTGGAACGACAGCGATAACAACTTCCACGACCACGTCGGTGTGCAGAGCAACCGAAACGTTGTGCTCGCCAACGATCTTCAGCGGGCCGGTAGGCATGCGGATTTGTGCTTTTTCAACAGCAAAACCTTGCTTGGTCAGCGCTTCAGCGATGTCGAAGTTGGTGACGGAACCGAACAGACGGCCATCAACACCAGCTTTTTGAGCAACTTGAACGGTCAGACCGCTCAGTTTTTCGCCCTGGGCTTGCGATGCGGCCAGTTTGGCGGCAGCAGCTTTTTCCAGTTCGGCGCGCTTGACTTCGAATTCAGCCACAGCGGTTGCCGTAGCACGACGTGCCAGGCGTTGCGGGATCAGGAAGTTACGTGCGTAACCGTCTTTGACTTTGACGACTTCGCCGAGGTTACCGACGTTAACAACTTTTTCTAACAGAATGATTTGCATAGTTCTTCTCCAGGAATATCTGACCGATTAAGCGTGGTGCAGATCGGTGTATGGCAGCAGCGCGAGGAAGCGAGCGCGCTTGATTGCGGTGTCAACTTGGCGCTGGTAGTGCGCTTTGGTACCGGTCAGGCGTGCTGGCATGATCTTGCCGTTTTCTTGGACGAAGTCTTTCAGCGTGTCGACGTCTTTGTAGTCGACTTGCTCAACGTGAGCTGCGGTGAAGCGGCAGAACTTCTTGCGTTTGAACAACGGGTTTTGCTGTTTGCGTTTTTCTTTAAGCTTGAGCTTATTTTTGTCGAACTTTTTACCGAATGCCATGTCAGGCTCCTGTATCTAAAATGCGCTAGTCAGAATTGACTGCACTAAAATCAATGATGTGAAACACCAAACTCTTGCTGTTGCGGCTCTTCCTGGCCAGGAAACCCGTGAACTGATACACCCCGCCCAAGCTTGCCTGACTGAACCTGCCTGAGATTTCGCCAGCGGCTAGCGCGGCAACATCAAACTCGGTCAAACGGGCAATCCCTGCTTCCATCTGCTGCGAACTGTGTTGCAATACTGCATTCACAATCGGCAGCCCTGCCGGGGTATAGCGCAATATTTCGCGCTCGGCAATGATGGCGGTTACTTGTAGCTGGTTCAGCGCACGATCCTGGTCAAGAATTAAGCTGCTGCTGCGGCTGGAGCGGCTGCTGGTGCTTCGGTGCGGTGGCTTTTGGCCGCGTCTTCGCGTTGTACCGATTTCATCATCGGCGAAGGAGCTGTTTCAGCTTTCTTCATTTTAACGGTCAGGTGACGCAACACGGCATCATTGAATTTGAATGCTGTTTCCAACTCGACCAGGGTCTCGTTGTCGCATTCGATGTTCAGGCAGATGTAGTGTGCTTTAGGCAGCTTTTGGATCGAGTAAGCCATTTGACGGCGGCCCCAATCTTCCACGCGGTGAACCGAACCGCCGCGGGTGGTTACGCTGGCTTTGTAGCGTTCGATCATCGCGGGCACTTGCTCGCTTTGGTCCGGATGGACGATAAAGACTATTTCATAATGACGCATGCAAACTCCTTCAGGTCGGATTGATAATCGCCCACCCCGGCGTCAAGACGGGTGTGGGAAGGTCAGCCGAAGATTATAACCGTCTTTTGCAAACGTTTCAATCATTCCTTCCACAAGCGCCCGAAAAGCCCGTGCGCCACCGTGCTTTCCGACCGTGGACAAGTATTTCTTGCGAAATTCGCCCAAAACACGGAAATCCCCTTGCATAGTGGGCGATACTGTACAAAAATACAGACTGTTCATATAGACAGCATTTTAGTATGCACCCACCGCTCATGATCAAGCTGACAGCACGACAAGAACAAATCCTGAACCTGATCAAGGACGCGATTGAAAACACGGGCTTTCCTCCCACCCGTGCCGAAATCGCCAATGAACTGGGTTTCAAATCGGCCAATGCGGCCGAAGAGCATTTGCAGGCCCTGGCCCGCAAGGGCGCGATCGAGATTTCGCCCGGCACCTCGCGCGGCATCCGCCTGATCGGTGCGGCCGCCGAAGCGCCGCCATCGAAAGTGCCGGCAGCCCTGCTGATGTCGCTTCCCCTGATCGGCCGGGTGGCGGCAGGTTCGCCCATCCTGGCGCAGGAAAACCTGGAAGCGAGCTACAACGTCGATCCGGCCCTGTTCTCGGCCAAGCCCGACTTCCTGCTGAAGGTGCGCGGCTGGTCCATGCGCGACGCCGGCATCATGGATGGCGATTTATTGGCCGTGAAAAAAGTCGACAGCGCCAAGAATGGCCAGATCGTCGTCGCCCGCATCGGCGACGAAGTCACCGTCAAGCGCTACAAGAAGACGGGCTCCGTCATCGAACTGCTGCCGGAAAATCCGGACTTCAAGGTCATTACCGTGTCGCCGGAAGATGAATTCGCCCTGGAAGGTTTGGCGGTAGGCTTGATGCGCAGCTGGCATTAAACTGCCGCACGAAAAAAAGGGCCGCGACAGCATCCCTGTCGCGGCCCTTTTTACATGGTGCGCGGCTGCTTATGCGTCCAGTGCGCTGCTGAAATCTTCCAATAAGTCTGCTTCATCCTCGATACCGACGGACACGCGGATCAGCGATTCGGCGATGCCCATGCTGGCGCGGCGCTCGGCACCCATCTCGTAGAAAATCGTGTGGGCGACGGGAATGACCAAGGTGCGCGTGTCGCCGAGGTTGCTGGCGGGAATCGCAAGATTGAGACGATTGAGGAAATCGAAGCAGTCGATGCCATCTTTCAGCTCAAAGCTGAACAGCGAACCATAGCTGCGGAACATGTCCGTCGCCAGTGCGTGCTGCGGGTGCGACACCAGGCCAGGATAATGCACGGCCGCCACTCTTGGATCCGCCTGCAACATGGTGGCCAGCGCCAAAGCGTTCGAGCAGGTGCGATCCATGCGCAAGGCCATGGTTTCCGCGCCAACAGCGATATGATGCGCCGCTTCCGGCCCCAAGGATGCGCCGAAGTCGCGCAAGGCCTTGGCACGGATTTGCGCGATGCCCCACTGCGCGGGCGCCGCCTTCTTGTAGTTCTCGAAAATGTTCGGATACTGCGTCCAGTCGAACACGCCCGTGTCCGTCAAGCTGCCGCCCAGCGCATTGCCGTGGCCGCCGATGGATTTCGTCAAGGCATTGACCACCAGACCCGCGCCCACAGCTTTCGGGCGGAACAGGTATGGCGTCGTCATCGTGTTGTCGACGATGTACAAGATGCCCTTCTCGCGGCACAGGTCGCCGATTTTCTTCAGGTCGGCGATTTGCGTGCGCGGATTGGCGATGGTTTCCACAAACACGATGCGCGTGGCCGGCGTAATGGCCGCGGCCACATTGGCCACCTCGGTGGCGTCGACGAACGACACGCCGATGCCCTGCCCCGTCACCGTTTGCCACAAGCTGTTGGTGTTGCCAAACAAAAAGGCCGACGACACGACATGGTCACCCGCGCGCAGCAACGATTGCACCACGGCGCCGATGGCGCCCATGCCGGTGGCGAAGCACAGGGTCGCCACGCCGTCTTCCATCTTGTTGACCTTGTCTTCCAGTGAGGAGACGGTCGGATTGCCCTGGCGGCCATAACGGAAGCCCGGCTCCTTGCCCTGGAACACGGACGCGAGCTGGCGCGCATCGGCGTAACCGAAGGCAACGGAAGTATGCACGGGCTTGTGCAGCGAGCCGTGCTCGATGCCCTTGCGGCGGTCGTTGTGCAGGATGGTGGTGGTGAAGCCGTAGGTTTTTTTGTTGGTCATGGTGGAAGTTCCAAATACTCGTCTTGCCGCTTAACCCAAGGCAAGTGCCGGGGTCCGACCTGAGGGTCCGACCCCAAAAAAAGCCCGGCATCGGCCGGGCAGGTACTTATGCTTCCGTTGTCGCCAGGTTCAGGTTCAGCTGGGAACGCGGCGTATCTTCGGGCGCTGCCGCCTTCGGATGGTGGCGTGCATATTCCAGGCGGTCCAGGTACTCCTGCGACACGTCGCCCGTCACGTACACGCCATCGAAGCACGATGCCTCGAAGTTCGTCAGGGCCGGGTTGACGTCGGCGATCGCCTGCTTCAGCGCGCCGATATCCTGGTACACGAGGTAGTCGGCCGTGATTTCGCGGCACACTTCTTCCGTCGTGCGGCCGTAGGCGATCAGCTCGTCGCGCGTCGGCATGTCGATGCCGTACACGTTCGGGTAGATCACCGGTGGCGCGGCCGAGGCGAAGATGACCTTCGTCGCGCCCGCTTCACGCGCCATCTGCACGATTTCACGGCTGGTGGTGCCGCGCACGATGGAATCGTCGACCAGCAGCACCACTTTATCCTTGAATTCGGACGGGATCGCGTTGAGCTTCTGGCGCACGGATTTCTTGCGTGCCGCCTGGCCCGGCATGATGAAGGTACGGCCGATGTAGCGGTTCTTGATGAAGCCTTCGCGGTACTCGATGTTCAACGCCATGGCCAGCTGGATGGCGGCCGGACGCGAGGAATCGGGAATCGGCATGACCACGTCGATATGCACGCCTGGCAATTCGGCGCGGATCTTCTCGGCCAGGTATTCGCCCATTTTCAGGCGCGTGGCGTACACGGAAGCGCCGTCGATGACGGAGTCGGGACGGGCCAGATAGACGAATTCGAACACGCACGGGTTCAGGCTGGCATTATCGGCGCACTGGGCGCTGTGCAATTTCTTGTCGGCATCGATGAAGACGGCTTCGCCGGGACCGATGTCACGCACGAAGCGGAAGCCCATGCCTTCCAGGGCTACGGATTCGGAAGCGATCAGGTATTCGGGACCCTGCTCCGTTTCATTGATGCCCAGGCACAGCGGACGGATGCCGTGCGGGTCGCGGAAGGCCAGCAAGCCCACGCCGGCGATTTGCGCAACGGCGGCGTAACCGCCCTTGACGCGGCGGTTCAGCACGGTAACGGCCTTGAAGATGGCTTCCGGGTCCAGGTTCAGGCCCGTCGTCGCTTCCTGGATTTCATGCGCCAGCACGTTGAGCAGCACTTCCGAATCGGAATCGGTATTGATGTGGCGGCGGTCGTTCTTGAACATTTCCAGCTTCAACTGTTCCCAGTTGGTCAGGTTGCCATTGTGCGCCAGGGTGATGCCGAACGGCGCATTCACATAGAACGGTTGTGCTTCCTCTTCGCTCGACGAACCGGCCGTCGGGTAGCGGCAATGGCCGATGCCCGTCGTACCTTGCAGCGAACGCATGTTGCGCGTACGGAAGACGTCTCGCACGAGGCCGTTGGCTTTGTGCATGGAAAACATACTGCTGTGATTGGTCGCAATCCCTGCCGCGTCCTGACCGCGATGTTGCAAGAGCAACAATGCATCATAGAGCAATTGATTGACAGGTTGATGGGAAACGACGCCGACGATGCCACACATGGTGTGCTCCTAAACTGTGCTACTGATTTTAAAAAAATTCAAAATTTCACATGCTGCGCGTAAGCGGCAGGCAGATAAGGCTTGATGGCGCGCGCGCCCTGCTCCGCGAGCGGGCTGAGCTGCGCATTTTTCCAGAATGGCTGCTGCGGTATGGAAGTCATGCCACACAAGATGACGGCGGTCAGCACGATCACAAGGCCCCGCGCCACACCGAACAGGGTGCCCAGGGTGCGGTCGGCCAGGCTCAGGCCCGTCACCTTGACGAGCGCGTCGACCGTCATGGACAGCAATCCCATCAAAATGCGCACGCCGATGAACAGCACGACGAAAGCCAGCAACAAACGGATGGCTTCGCCGGGCACGGCTTCCGGCAGAAATTTCGCCAGGGTAGCGCCATACGCATTGGCAATGACGAACGCCACGATCCAGCTGACCAATGACAGTATTTCCTTGACCAGGCCACGCATCATGCTGATCAGCACGGACGTCACCAGCACGAACAGCACCAGGTAATCGAAGATCGTCACGCGCGCTCAGCCTTGCAACATCACGCCGGTACCAGGCTGCCGCCCAGGCCCAGCTTTTGCAGCTTGGCACGGGTCTTTTCAGCGTCTTCGCGGCTGCCGAACGGCCCCACGCGCACGCGGATGCGCTCGCCCGCCGGGCTCGAGACTTTCTGCGTGTACGACTTGATGCCCGCATCGCGCAGCTTGTCCTGCAATTCGTCGACCTTGTCCTGCGTCGCCAGGGCCGCCACCTGCACCACGAACTTGCCGCTGCCGGCATCGTGCGCCTTGTCCTGTGCTTTCTCTTGCGGCTTGCCTTCCAGAATCGCCAGCGCGCGCGCGGCATCGTCAGCCGATTGCGCCGGCTTGGCAGGCTTCGGCTCGGGCTTGGCTTCCGGCTTTACTTCATGCTTGGGCTCAGGCTTGGATTCGGGCTTGGACTCATGTTTCGGCTCGGGCTTGGTTTCGTGTTTCGGTTCCGGTTTCGGCTCCACCTTGACCGGCTTGGGTTCAGGCTTGGGTTCCGGTTTCGGTTCCACATAGGTCGGCTTGACCGGTGCAGGCTGGGCGGCCGCCAGCACGGGTGCCGGTGTCGGTGCAGGGGTCGGCTTGGCCGCAGGCGGCAACGGCGCGTCGACGATTTCCTCGGACTGGTCCAGGCCATTCGATGCGGCCTGGGCCGGGACGGCCGGCACGGGCGCAGGCGCAGGCGCGACGGCCTTTTCCTTCGACGGAATGTCGATGGCAATATCGTTGAACGGCGCCTTCGGCTCGGAGTCGAGCAGCATCGGCAAGCCGACAGCCACGCCCAGGGCCAGGGCAATGGCCCCGACCAGGCGGCGGCGTGCGCGCTTTTTTTCAGGCAAGACCGGGTCCGGCGCTTCCTTGCCGCCACGGCGCGATCCGCCGCCACCGGCGGTGTTGGCTGCGCGCTTGCGGGTCGGCGACTGTGCTTCGCCAGGGACATAAAAGCCGCTGTCTTCGCCAGAGGATTCTTGCTTGTTTTTAAACAGTTTCGAGAACAAGCCCATGCGTGATTTTCAGTCGAGTGCGTTTCAGTGAAGTGAGGATTTTCGGGCCTTCATCACGCCGGCAACGGTGAGGAAAGAACCAAAGACCACAATTCTATCATTCTCACCGGCCCGGCTCATTGCATTTGCAAAAGCTTGTGCCGGATCATCGAAAATAGACACAGTATGTTCGCTGCTGTCGGGCTTATCTTCGAGCATGATCTGCACCTTGGCGGCCAGCTCCGAAGCCGTGGCCGCGCGCGGCGACGGCAGGCCCGTCAGACACCAATGGTCGACGTGTTCGCTCATCGCGGCCAGTACGCCATCGATATCCTTGTCCTGCATGGAACCGAACACGGCATAGGTGTACGGGTGGAAACCCATGTTGCCGAGGTTCTGGTTCAGTGCCGACGCGGCATGGGGATTGTGCGCCACATCGAGGATCACGCTGGGGCGGCCAGGCAAGACCTGGAAGCGGCCCGGCAGCTCCACCGTCACGAGGCCCGTGCGCACTTCCTGCGCGCCCACGGGCAGCTTCAGCTTCAGCACTTCCAGCGCGGCCAGCACGGCCGTCGCATTGAGGATCTGGTTGGCGCCACGCAAGCTTGGATACGCGAGCGAATTGCGGCGCTGCTCGCGTCCGCCGTAGTTCCACTGCTGCTTGTCGCCCGAATAATTGAAATCGCGGCCCATCAGCCACAGGTCGGCGCCGATGGCTTCGGCATGGTCGATCAACGATTGCGGCGGCACGGGGTCGCTGCAGATGGCCGCCTTGCCCGGACGGAAGATGCCGGCCTTTTCAAAGCCGATCGCTTCGCGCGTGTCACCCAGGTAATCCGTGTGATCGATATCGACGCTGGTGACGATGGCGACATCCGCGTCGATCACGTTGACGGCGTCGAGGCGCCCGCCCAGGCCCACTTCCAAGATGGCCACGTCCAGCTTCGCTTGCGACAGCAAATGCAGAATCGCCAGGGTGGTGAATTCGAAATACGTGAGCGGCGTATCGCCGCGCACGGCTTCAACGGCATTGAAGCTGGCGACGATCTGCTCATCGCTGGCCATCTCGCCCAGCACGCGGGCGCGCTCGTTAAAATCGAGAAAATGCGGCTTGATGTACAACCCCACTTTGTAGCCGGCACGCAACAGTACCGATTCCAGCATGGCACAGGTGGAACCCTTGCCATTCGTGCCCGCCACCATGATCACGGGGCAAGTAAACGCCAGCTGCATGCGCGCCTTGACGGCTTGCACGCGGTCCAGGCCCATGTTGATCTGGGTTTCCGAATGGCGGGTTTCCAGCATGGCGAGCCAGTCCGGCAAGGTGGTGGGGAGGTTTTGCATGGGAGACTTCTTGATGAGGAGACAGTGCGCGAGGCGCGGAGACGGTGTTGCGTGGCAACCGGGCGGGTCCGCAGGACACCGCCCGGCCTGATACTTTGGCGTTACGCCAGGACTTCCACAGCCTGGTTTTGCAACAAGGCCAGCAGACGGGCGATTTCTTCGCGCATCTTGCGGCGGTCGACGATCATGTCGACGGCGCCCTTGGTGACGAGGAACTCGGCGCGCTGGAAGCCTTCCGGCAGTTTTTCGCGCACGGTGTTTTCAATCACGCGCGGACCGGCAAAGCCGATCAGCGCTTTCGGTTCAGCGATGACGACGTCGCCCATGAAGGCGAACGAGGCGGACACGCCGCCCATGGTCGGGTCGGTCAGCACGCTGATGAATGGCAATTTCTTTTCGGACAGCTTGGTCAGCATGGCCGTGGTTTTCGCCATCTGCATCAGGGACAACAAGCCTTCCTGCATGCGCGCGCCACCGGTGGCGGTGATGCAAATGAACGGCACTTTCTGTTCCAGCGCGATTTGCGCGCCGCGCACGAAGCGCTCGCCCACGACGGAGCCCATGGAGCCGCCCATGAATTCGAATTCGAAGCACGCCACGACCACCGGCAGGCTCATGATGGCGCCGCCCATGACGACCATCGCATCCGTCTCGCCCGTCGCTTCCATGGCGGACTTCAGGCGGTCAGGGTATTTCTTGCTGTCCTTGAATTTCAAGGTATCGACGGGCAGGATTTCCTGGCCGATTTCATAGCGGCCGCCCGCGTCGAGCAGGCTGTCGAGGCGTTCACGCGCGCGGATGCGCATGTGGTGGTCGCATTTCGGGCATACGTGCAAATTCGATTCCAGGTCCGTACGATACAGCACGGCTTCGCACGACGGGCACTTGACCCACAGGCCTTCCGGCATGGTCTTGCGCGCGGCAGCATCAGAACGCTGGATGCGCGGTGGCAGCAGTTTTTCCAACCAACTCATATTTTCTCCTTGGGCCCTTGTAGGGGTAGCGTCGGTGGACGCCCCCGGCAGACGGTAAACGGCGACGCCCCCATAGGGCGCCACCAGAAATTTTATCTATTGCACAATTACAGGCAAATCAGTGGCCGAAGTGTAGCCGTTTATCGCCGGGCTGTCGAACTTTGCCGTCAACGCATCTTGCGTAAACAGCAAGCTTGCTCAGGCGTCCAGTGCGGCGCGGATGCCTGCCGTGAAGTTGCGCACGGCGTCGACGGCGCCGCCCTCCGGGGCATTTTCAATTTCCTGGATGATGCGGCTGCCGATGACGACGGCATCGGCCACCTTAGCAACGGCCTTGGCCGTGGCACCATCGCGGATGCCGAAGCCCACGCCGATAGGTAATTTTACATGCTGGCGGATGGCCGCGAGGCGCTCGGCCACCTGTTCCGTATCAATGTTGCCGGCGCCCGTGACGCCCTTGAGCGACACATAATAGCTGAAGCCGCCGCCGACCTTGGCCACTTGCGCGATGCGCTCTTCGGTCGAAGTGGGCGCCAGCAGGAAAATCAGGTCGAGGCCAGCTTCGCGCATGGCGCCGGCAAATTCCTCGCACTCTTCCGGCGGATAATCGACGACGATGGCGCCGTCGGCGCCGGCCGCTTGCGCCGCTGCAATGAACGCTGCGCTACCGATACGCTCGATGGGATTCGCGTAGCCCATCAGCACCACGGGCGTCGTCTGGTTCGTCTCGCGGAACTGGCGCACATAGCCGAACACGTCGTGGATGCCGACGTTGAATTTCAAGGCGCGTTCGCAGGCGCGCTGGATGACGGGGCCTTCGGCCATGGGGTCGGAAAACGGCACGCCCAGTTCCAGCACATCGGCGCCGCCCTCGACGAGCGCGTGCATCAGCGGCACGGTGGCGTCGGGGCCGGGGTCGCCGGCGGTGATGAAGGTGACCAGGCCGGTCTTGTTGTTCGATTTTAAAGTGGCGAAGGTGGTGGCGATACGGGACATGGATATCTCTTTTCTGAGGGAAATTGAAGGCTGGGGTCAGACCCGGCGGGTCTGACCCCGGTAGTCAACAGCTAACGATCAGCTAAAGTTGAGTCCCATGCGTTCCGCCACGGTATGCATGTCCTTGTCGCCACGGCCCGACAGGTTGGCCAGCACAATCTGGTCTTTCGGCAAGGTGGCCGCCAGCTTGGCCGCGTAGGCCAGTGCGTGCGACGATTCCAGGGCCGGGATGATGCCTTCGATATGACAGCAGTCGTGGAAAGCCTGCAGCGCTTCGTCATCGGTGATCGACACGTATTGCGCGCGGCCCGAGTCTTTCAGCCACGCATGTTCCGGTCCCACGCCCGGGTAGTCGAGGCCGGCCGAGACGGAGTGCGTCTCGATGATCTGGCCGTTTTCATCCTGCAGCAGATAGGTGCGGTTGCCGTGCAGCACGCCCGGGAAACCTGCCGTCAGCGAAGCCGAATGCTTGCCCGTATCGAGGCCTTCGCCGGCCGCTTCCACGCCGATCAGTTTTACGTCTTTCTGGTCGATATACGGGTAAAAGATGCCCATGGCGTTCGAGCCGCCGCCGATGCAGGCCAGCACGTAGTCAGGCTGGCGGCCCGTCATTTCCGGCATCTGCACCAGGCATTCCTCGCCGATCACGGACTGGAAGTCGCGCACCATCATCGGATACGGGTGCGGGCCAGCCACGGTGCCGATGATATAAAAGGTGTTTTCAATGTTGGTGACCCAGTCGCGCATGGCTTCGTTCAGCGCATCCTTGAGGGTCTTGGAGCCCGATTCGACGGGCACGACGGTCGCGCCCAGCAATTTCATGCGGTACACGTTCTGCGCCTGGCGCTTGACGTCTTCGCTGCCCATGTAGACCACGCATTCAAGGCCGAAGCGGGCGCAGATGGTGGCCGTGGCCACGCCGTGCTGTCCCGCGCCCGTCTCGGCGATGATGCGCGGCTTGCCCATGCGCTTGGCCAGCAAGGCCTGGCCGATCACGTTATTGATCTTGTGCGCACCCGTGTGGTTCAAGTCTTCGCGCTTGAAATAGATTTGCGCGCCGCCGGCCAGCTCGGACCAGCGCTTGGCGTGGTAGATCGGCGACGGACGGCCGACGAAGTGCTTGAGCTCGTAGCGGAATTCTTCGAGGAATTCCGGGTCGGCGCTGTAGCGCGCGTAGGCGTCTTTCAGTTCGGCCAGCGCATGCGTGAGCGTTTCGGCAACAAAGGAGCCGCCGTAGGGGCCGAAGTGGCCGCGCAGGTCGGGGAACGGGTAATCGGTGGCGTGGAACAATGCGGCGGCTGCGCCGGGCGCAATGGTGTGATCATTCATGGTTGTTTCCTCTGGCAATGATGGCATCGGCATCCTGCACCGCGGCGATAAACGCGCGGACTCGGGACGCGTCCTTGATGCCCTTGGACGCTTCGACACCACTGCTGATGTCGACGGCGTAAGGGCGCACGCGCACCACTGCGTCAGTCGCGTTTTGTACGCTCAAGCCACCACTTAAAACGACCCGAGGCGCGAGTTCTTTTGGAATGAGGGACCAATCAAATACCTTTCCTGCACCGCCATAGGCATCCACATAGGTGTCCAGCAAGAGGCTGGCAAACAAGGGACTGGCGGCGCGATAGCGCTGTTCGTATTCTAGCAAATCTTCAAAGCTGGTGTCGGGTTTGACGCGGAACACTTGCGTAAACGGCGTATTCACGGCCGCGGCCAGCGCGGCGCTGTGTTCGGGCGTCTCGTCGCCATGAAATTGCAGCATCGATAAGGGCGCAACGGCCCTGGTCGCCCGCACCTCGTCCACGCTGGCATTGACGAACAGGCCCACCGCCGTCACGTAGGGCGGCATGGTCGCGATCAGAGCAGCTGCCTGTTCGGGCGTCACATAGCGGGGGCTCTGCGGATAAAACACGAAGCCGATGGCGTCGGCGCCCGCCGCCACGACAGCGTGGATGTCTTCGACTCTGGTCAGGCCGCAGATCTTGATGCGTGTGCGTGGCATGGCTTTTCCTTGAAGTTATTGCTTGAAGTAAAACGTCAGAACCAGGGCAAGGCGCTGCTGCTGTCTTGCGGCAATGCCCATTTCGGATCGTAATCGATCTGCGCCAGGTACAGGCCGTCCGGCATGAAGGTGGGCGCGGCCGCGTGGCGATCCTTGCTTTCCAGCAAATGCCCGAGCCATTCCGGCTTTTCGCGCCCCGTGCCGATGTAGACGAGCGAACCGACGAGGTTGCGCACCATGTGGTGCAGGAAGGCATTGGCCGTAATCGTGAAAATGACGCAATCGCCGCGCCGCTCGATGCGGATGTCATGCATGAGCTTGACGGGCGACTTGGCCTGGCATTGCGCGGCGCGGAAGGCCGTGAAGTCATGCCAGCCCAGCAGCGGCTGCACGGCCTGGCGCATCAGTTCCACGTCGAGCGGACGGAAAAAGAAACCGGCACGCCCTTCCACCAGCGGCGACCGGGTGGCGTTGTTGTACAACACATAATGATAGGTGCGCGCGCGGGCGCTGAAGCGGGCGTGGAAGAAATCATTGACCGTCGGGTCGCCTTCGAGTTCCCTGGCCCAGCGTACGGCGATGGATTTCGGCAGGAAGGCGTTGACGCCGCGCACCCACGAGTGCACGTCGCGGTTCAGTTCCGTATCGAAATGCACGACTTGCTCGAGCGCATGCACGCCCGTATCCGTGCGGCCGGCGCACGTGGTGGCCAGGCGCACACGGGCAAACTGCTCCAGCGCGTTTTCCAGCTGGTCCTGCACCGTTTGCCCGTCTTCCTGTTTCTGGTATCCGTGCCAGGCCGTGCCGTCATACTGCAGGCCGAGGACGATACGCTTCAATGGCGTTGCTGTCGTAATATTTTGCATCGAAGCATTATACCGGCGCGGCAGCCTGCCGCACCGGCGGGTATTGCTAGCTAAGGAGTGCCTTCATTGTGTTAGCCTTGGCAACCTGCTCTTCGCTGCCGCCCTTGATGACCTCATCGATCAGCTCGCGTGCGCCTTCCTTGTCGCCGATTTCCTGATAGGCGATCGCCAGGTCCAGCTTGGTATCCATTTCCATGTGGATGGCCGACAGCGGGTCGTCCACCCCCACGCTGGCCGTCTTGCCATCGTTGAGGTCCAGGTCGATGCCGGACAGGTCGAACTCCTGTGCCGGCGGTATGGCTTCCGGCAAGGTCTCAGGCGTTTGCGCGTCGTCGAACAGGCTGTCGAGGGAAGGCTCGGCCGCCGCGACCGGCGCGGCAGCCGGCGCCACGGGCTCGTCGAGGTCGAAATGGGCCAGATCGATATCCTTCAGCGGATCAGGCAACGGCGTCAGGCCGGCGCCCACGCCATTGACGGGGCCGGCAGGCGGCTCCAGGTCCAGGCCGAAATCCATGCTGGCGTCATACTGCGCATCCTGCGCGGCGGAGACCGGCTTGCTGTCCGGTCCCGGCATGACGATCGGGTCGGTGGTAGAAACAGGCTCGAAATCGAGGCTGTCGAGGTCGAAATCGAGGGGATCGCGCGCATCGCGGGCCGTCACGGAAGACACCGGTTCGGCCGGCGCCAGATCGGCCAGCGGCGCGGGCGGCTCATCTGGCAAGTCCATGCTCTGTCCATGCACGTCGTCGCCGGCAGCCTTGCTCAGGCTGACGACGGCGTCGTCTTCCGTATCGCCATACAGGGGATTGGTGGGGTCGAGCGCCAGGCCCAGCGCGGCCGCCTGCGGCCACTCTTCGCCTTGACCCCGGGTCAGGCTGTACAGCTCGCTGGCCTGGTCTTCAAACGCGCGCACGTCGTTGCGGGCCGAATAGATTTCCAGCAGCTTCAGGCGGGCCGTATGGCGTTCCGGATGGATGCGCAAGGCTTCCTTGAGGATATCTTCCGCCTGGCCATCGCGGCCGTAAGCGATATACACGTCCGCTTCGGCGACGGGGTCCGTTTCATTCGCATCGAGCATGCTGGCGCCCGCTGCGGCGGCCACGCTGGCAGCGGCGGCGCCCGTACCGAACAGGTGGTTGCTCGCTTCGGACTGCTGGTCTTCCGGCGCCAAGCCGGACGGCGGCGTCACGGGCGCTTCCGGTTCGAACACGGGCGCGATATCTTCCTGGGCGGGCGGCGGCGTCTCCTTGCGGCGGCGCGCGATCACCAGCGCGGCCACGGCGGCCAGCAGCGCGGCGATGCCGATGCCGATGGCGCCCAGGTGGTCATTGATCTTGTCGGTGATGGTCGGTTCCAGCGGCGAAGGTTTTTTCACCAACGGCACCGGCTTTGCTTTGGGCACGGGAGGCTGGGCTTCGGCTGGCACGCTGGCAACAACCGGTGCGCTGGCGGCGACCTCGGCCGGTTTGGCGGGCGCCGGGGCGCTCTTGTCGGCCATGGCCTTGCTCTTGACCGCCATCAACTTTTCCAGGTCGCTGACGTTCTTTTCCAGCTCTTTGACGCGGGCAGCCGCTTCATCGACCTGCTTGGCCTTGGCGATCTTGTCTTCCTCACTGGCCACCGCGCTCTTGCCGGCCGACTTGGCCGCCGGCTCCGCCTTCGACAGTTTCAGCTTGTCTTGCGACTCGCTCACGGCCGTCGGCTTTTCCTGTACCTTGGTCGCGCCGATCTTGCCGGCCGTGCTTTGCGTCGCTTCCGCCGCCTTGGCCGGCTTGCTTTGCGACACCTGGCCTGCCAGCTTGTTGCGGTAGGCTTCGAAATCGATGGCGTGCGCCGTCACGATGCCCTTCGCTTCCGCCGCACCGGTGGCGCGCACGGTGTCCGCGCCTGGCACTGCCAGGATGCGCCCGGCCTGCATGCGGTTCATGTTCTCGCCCTTGAAGGCGTCGGGATTGGCGCGGTACAGAGCGACGAGCATCATGTCGAGCGACACGCCCGATGGCTTCAGTTCACTGGCGATGCGGCTCAGGGTGTCGCCCGTCCTGACCTTGTATTCGCCGGCCGGTTTTTTCGCCGCCGCTGGGGCAGCTTCAGCGGCCGCCTTGCCTTTGCCCGGCTCGGCCGGTGCCGTCACTTGCGCGCCGCGCGTCTGGCGCGCTTCCGGCGTGTCGAGCACGAACGCATATTCGCGCACCTGGCGTCCGCTCTTGCTGCTCAGTTCCAGCAGCAAATCGACCATGGGTTCGGCTACCGGTTGCGCCGAGCTGATGCGGATGAAGGGCTTGCCGTTGCGGTTTTCCACGGCAAACGTCAGCGCGTTCAACGCGGGATTGAATTCCACGTTGGCCTGGCGGTAGGCGTCCGGCGGCGCCAGCTTGGCCAGCAAGCTCGACGCCTCACCTGGCTTGATGGCCGATAATTCGACCTCGGCGCGCAGCGGCTGGCCGGCGGCGGACAGCACCGTGATCTTGCCCAGCTCGGCTGCGGATGCCGCCGGTGACAATAACACCGCACAGGCGACAGCGCTGCTGAGTGTTTTAATGGCAAGGGAGGCGACCCGGGGACGAGTGTGTACAGGCATAGTTGGCGGCATCTTAGTTGACATGGGAAAACTGTTACTTTTCCAGAGGTATCAACATATCATCATGCCCAGAGCTATGCAAGCTCCGCATGGTTGAGCCTTGACGGGCTCAGGACGAAAAAAAAGCCGGGAAAACAGCCCCGGCTTGATCTGGATCAGCAATTTATGGTCGTTATGCGTCCAAGAGGATGCGCAGCATGCGGCGCAGCGGCTCGGCCGCGCCCCACAGCAACTGGTCGCCCACGGTGAACGCGGACAGGTATTCGCCGCCCATGCTCATCTTGCGCACGCGGCCGACGGGTATCGTCAGGCTGCCCGTGACGGCGGCCGGCGACAGGTCGCGCACGGACGCTTCGCGCGTGTTCGGCACGAATTTCACCCATTCATTGTTGCTGGCGATGATGTCGTTGATTTCATCGAGCGGCACGTCTTTTTTCAGCTTGATGGTCAGCGCTTGCGAATGGCAGCGCATGGCGCCGATGCGCACGCACAGGCCGTCGACTGGAATTTCCTTGGTGCCGAAATCGAGGCCGCGGCCGAGGATCTTGTTCGTTTCCGCGCCCGCCTTCCACTCTTCCTTCGACTGGCCGTTGCCCAGGTCCTTGTCGATCCATGGGATCAGGTTGCCGGCCAGCGGCGCGCCGAATTGCTTGATTTCATCCGGGGAATAGCCGTGCTGGGTGGCCAGCACCTGACGGTCGATTTCCAGGATGGCGGAAGCGGGGTTGTCCAGCAGCGCCTTGACGGAACCGTTGATGGTGCCGAACTGCGTCAGCAGTTCGCGCATGTGCTGCGCGCCGCCGCCCGATGCCGCCTGGTAGGTCATCGACGTCATCCAGTCGATCAAATCGTGCTGGAACAGGCCGCCCAGGCCCATCATCATGCACGACACGGTGCAATTGCCGCCGATGTAGTTCTTGACACCCTTGCCCAGTGCATCCTTGATGACGTGCAGGTTGACGGGGTCGAGCACGATGACGGCGTCTTTTTCCATGCGCAAGGTCGAGGCCGCATCGATCCAGTAACCATTCCAGCCGCTGGCGCGCAGCTGCGGGAAGACAGCGCTCGTGTAGTCGCCGCCCTGGCAGGAAATAATGATGTCGCACTTGGACAGTTCGGCGATGTTGTTGGCATCCTTGAGGATGGTTTCATTCTTCGCCATGGCCGGCGCCGAGCCGCCCGTGTTCGAAGTGGTGAAAAACACCGGTTCGATATGGGCGAAATCACCCTCTTCCTGCATGCGTTGCATCAGGACCGAACCGACCATACCGCGCCAACCTACCAAGCCAACTAATTTCATTACCATTCCTCAAGATGAGACGGCGACTGCCGTCATTAGACTATTTTATCCCAGTGCTTTTACAACTGCATCACCCATGGCCTCGGTACCGACCAAAGTCGTGCCCGCTTCATGGATGTCGGCCGTGCGCAAGCCTTGCGCCAGCACTTGCTTGACGGCACCCTCGATACGGTTCGCCTGCTCTTCGCGGTTCAGCGAATAGCGCAGCATCATGGCGGCCGACAAGATCGTCGCCAGCGGATTGGCAATGCCCTTGCCCGCGATATCGGGCGCCGAACCGTGCGATGGCTCGTACAAGCCCTTGTTGTTGGCATCCAGCGAGGCGGACGGCAGCATGCCGATCGAACCCGTCAGCATGGCGGCCGCATCCGACAGAATGTCGCCGAACATGTTGCCGGTCACCATGACGTCGAATTTCTTCGGCGCCCGCACCAGCTGCATGGCCGCGTTATCGACATACATATGGTCGAGCGCCACGTCCGGGTATTCCTTGTGCACGTCGGTGACGATGTCTTTCCAGAACTGGAAGGTTTCCAGCACGTTCGCCTTGTCCACGCTGGTCAGGCGCTTGTCGCGTTTTTGCGCAGCCTGGAAAGCCACGTGGGCGATGCGGCGGATTTCGCCTTCCGCATAGCGCATGGTGTCGAAGCCTTCGCGCTGGCCCTTGAACGGACCGTCCGGGCACTCGCGCACGCCGCGGGGCTGGCCGAAATAGATGTCGCCCGTCAATTCGCGGATGATCAAAATGTCCAGGCCGGACACCACTTCCGGCTTCAGGGTCGAGGCGCCCGCCAGTTCCGGATACAGAATGGCCGGGCGCAGGTTGGCGAACAGGCCCAGGTTCTTGCGCAAGCCCAGAATCGCCTGCTCGGGGCGGAACTGGCGCTCCAGATTGTCATATTTGTAGTCGCCCACGGCGCCGAACAGCACGGCATCGGCCGCTTTTGCCAGCGCCAGGGTGGCTTCCGGCAAAGGATGGCCATGGGCCGCATAGCCGGCGCCGCCCACGGGCGCCGTTTCCAGTTCGAACGATTCGCCCAGCACATGCAAGACCTTGACGGCTTGCGCGACGATTTCAGGACCGATACCGTCGCCGGGTAAGATTGCAATTTTCATATTTTTATCGATTAGATGACGTTGGCGAGCCAGGGTTGATTATGCAGATGCCGCTCTTCGAAGGCGCGGATATCGTCGGCGTGGCGCAGGGTCAGGCCGATATCGTCGAGGCCATTCATCAGGCAATATTTGCGGAAGGCGTCGATCTCGAACGGATACGACACGGAACCATTGCTGGTGCGCACGCATTGCTGCTCCAGATCCACCACCAGCTTGTAGCCGGGGAAAGCCTTGACTTCATTGAACAGGTGCTCGACCTGGCTTTCCGACAGCACGATGGGCAGCAAGCCGTTCTTGTAGCAGTTGTTGAAGAAGATGTCGGCAAACGATGGCGCGATGATGGCGCGGAAGCCATATTGATCCAGTGCCCAAGGCGCGTGTTCGCGCGAGGAGCCGCAGCCGAAGTTCTTGCGTGTCAGCAAGATCGAAGCGCCCTGGTAGCGTGGCTCGTTGAGCACGAACTCGGGGTTCAGCGGGCGGCGGCTGTTGTCCTGGCCCGGCTCGCCATGGTCGAGGTAGCGCCATTCGTCGAACAGGTTGGGGCCGAAACCGCTGCGGTGGATCGATTTCAGGAATTGCTTCGGAATAATCGCGTCGGTGTCGACGTTGGCGCGGTCCAGCGGGGCGACCAGGCCTTCGTAAATCGTAAATTTATCCATGCTGTTTCTACTCGGTAAGACGCGCGGCGCAGTGCGCCCGCACGTCACTGTTTATTTTCCGCCGGCGCCAGTGACAACCTGGCCGACTTTCTGCACATCGCGGCCGATGCCGGAGACGGTGTTGCAGCCAGACAGGATGACGGTGGCGATAAGGAGGGCGAAGAGTTTTTTCATGATGAGTTCTCGATAAGAAAGATGGGACTGATACCGCTAGTGTAAACCAGCGGCGCCAGTCCCTGCCGTCATCGCAATCCCCGCACGTCGACAAAGTGGCCGGCGATGCCCGCCGCCGCCGCCATCGCGGGCGACACCAGGTGGGTACGGCCGCCCTGCCCTTGCCTACCTTCGAAGTTGCGGTTCGACGTGGAAGCGCAGCGTTCGCCCGGTTCCAAACGGTCCGCATTCATGGCCAGGCACATGGAGCAGCCCGGCTCGCGCCATTCGAAACCGGCATCCTTGAAGATGCGGTCCAGTCCTTCGCGCTCGGCCAGGTCCTTGACGAGTCCGGAACCGGGCACGACCAGCGCCAGGGTGACGTTCGAGGCGCGGTACTTGCCGCGCACCACGGCGGCGGCCGCGCGCAAATCCTCGATGCGCGAATTGGTGCAGGAACCGATGAAGACCTTGTCGATGCGGATGTCTTCGATGGCCGTGTTCGGCTTGAGGTTCATGTAGACGAGCGCCTTTTCCATCGCATCGCGCTTGACGCTGTCTTTTTCCTGGTCAGGGTCAGGCACGCGGCCATCGACGCCGACCACCATTTCGGGCGACGTGCCCCAGGTCACTTGCGGCACGATCTCGGCCGCGTTGAGGGTGACGACGAGGTCGAAGCGGGCGCCCGGATCCGAATGCAGGGTGCGCCAGTAGGCGACGGCGCGCTCCCAGTGCGGACCGGCCGGCGAAAACGGACGGCCCTTGACGTAATTGATGGTGGTGTCGTCGACGCCGATGATGCCGGCGCGCGCACCCGCCTCGATGGCCATGTTGCACACCGTCATGCGTCCTTCCATCGACAGGGCGCGGATGGCCGAGCCGCCGAACTCGATACAGTAACCCGTGCCGCCGGCCGTGCCGATCTTGCCGATGATGGCCAGCACGATATCCTTGGCCGTCACGCCGGCCGGCAGCGCGCCGTCGACTTGCACCAGCATGGATTTGGATTTCTTTTGCAGCAAGGTTTGCGTGGCCAGCACGTGTTCCACTTCGGACGTGCCGATGCCGTGCGCCAGCGCGCCGAAGGCGCCATGCGTGGACGTGTGCGAATCGCCACAGACGACCGTCATGCCGGGCAGGGTCGCTCCCTGTTCGGGGCCGATCACGTGCACGATGCCCTGGCGCTTGTCGTTCATGTTGAAGTAGGTCAAGCCGTAGTGCTTGGCGTTCTTGTCCAGGGTTTCCACCTGCAGGCGCGAGACCGGATCGGCAATGCCGTCCACGCGGCTCGTGGTCGGCACGTTATGGTCGGCCACGGCCAGGTTGGCGGAAATGCGCCATGGCTGGCGGCCCGCCACGCTGAGGCCATCGAAGGCTTGCGGGCTGGTGACTTCGTGCAGCAGGTGCCGGTCGATATACAAAATTGTCGTGCCATCATCTTCGGCCCGAACAACGTGGGATTCCCAGAGTTTGTCGTAAAGCGTCTTCATCATGATTTATGCAGCGTTGCCACAGCCTGTAGTAAGTGATCTGTCGTACTGATCGAAGGGATCGGCAATGATTATGCCATATATTGTGCAATGCAGAACCAAAAGCCGCTCCAGCGTGGGATAGGCGATACAAAATTTGGCATGCTTTGCGGATATGACGAAAAAATTGCTGATACGAAAATCCGCCAAAATGCCGGCGGGGCGAATAAAAATCGAAAAAAGCCGAAAAAAAAGCCCGCTGCAGAGGTCTGCAGCGGGCTTGGTGTCAGTGCCGGTGTTTCTAGGCAGCCATGCGCACACTTCCCCTGCAACCATCCATCAGGAAAGATAGGCCCACGACTAGCACCAGCTCGCCTTCGGCCGAGCGGGCAGTACCGGTAATGCCTTCCACGGTGATGGCCGTCATCGGCTTGATCACGAGGTCGGCCGTACCATCGACGGCTTCCACGGCCAGAATGTACGGCTGTGGCGCGGCGACAACGATGCCGACGCGCTCGCTGCACGATTCGTAGCCCAGCGAGCCGGCCAGCGACCGCACGGGCAATGGACGGCCCTGGTCTTTCAGCACGGGCGCGCCGCCCACTTCCATGAAGGTTTCCGGCAATTCGACGACACGCTGCACCACCGCCATCGGCAGCGCCAGCGCGGCGCCCGAGGTCGACACGAGCATGGTCGGCACGATCGACAATTCGATCGGCAGGCGGATGGCGAACTTGGTGCCCTTGCCCAGCGATGATTCGATATGGATCGCGCCGCGGTTTTTCTCCACGGCCGTTTTCACCACGTCCATGCCCACGCCGCGCCCGGAAACGCTGGAGGCGACTTCCTTGGTCGAGAAGCCCGGCAGGAACACCAGCTGGAAGCATTCGTCGTTGCTCAGTTGCGCGTTTTCGCTGATCAAGCCCTTTTGCTGGGCCTTGCTGCGCAGGAAGACCGGGTCCATGCCCTTGCCGTCATCCTGCAGCACGATCATGACGCTGTTCGCTTCCTGCCAGGCTTTCAGCGAAATATACGATTTGGCGGGCTTGCCGGCGGCCAGGCGCGCTTCCGGCGATTCGACGCCATGGTCGAGCGAGTTGCGCAGCATGTGCACGAGCGGATCGTACAGGCTGTCCACGACGACGCGGTCGACTTCCGTCTCCGCGCCTTCGATGGTCAGCTCGACATCCTTGCCCAGGTCTTTCGCCAGTTCGCGCACCAGGCGAGGGAATTTCTGGAACAGGCGGCCGACGGGCTGCATGCGCGTGGCCAGGGTGGCCCGCTGCAGTTCCGTCGAGTAGCGCGAGGCGCGTTCCAGGGTTTCCGCCAAGGTCGCCATCAGGGTGGCGGCCTGGCCTTCGAATTTGAATTGCAGCAAGCGTTCGAGCAGCACGGCAGCCTGGTTGGCGGCCTGCACGGATTCGCCGGCCACTTCCAGCAGCGCGTCGAGCTTGACGGCGTCGACGCGGATGCTGTCTTCCTTGACCGGTGCGGCATGGCGTACTTCCGGACGCTCTTCGCGCCGTTCGGCGCCATCCCAGGCCTTGGCGGCCGGTTTGGCGGCAGCAGCGGCAGCAGCGGCAGGCGCGGCGGCCACGGCGGCAGGCGCAGCGGCGGCGGACACGGGCGCGGCTGCGACCCGGCTACCTTCGGGCACGACGGCGTTGTACATGGCTTCCCAGTCCAGGCCATCGGCGCTGGCAGTGGCAACGGCAGCGGTCGGCGCGGCCACAACAACTTCGGCAACCTCGGCAACGGGCGCGGCCACTTCCGCCACGGCGGCGGCTGGCGCAGGCGCGTCCATGCCCTTGCCTTCGATGGCGTTTGTCAGGATGTGTTCCAGCTCTTCCGGCATGGCCGGCAAGCTTTCCGGCGCGGCGCCATTGGCCAGCTCCGTCAGCTGGTCGGCGACGAAACCGGACGCTTGCAGCGCCGCCTCGATGGCGATCGGGGTCACGGGCGCGGCGCCCGTGCGCAAGGCATCGAACAGGTTTTCCGTCAGATGGCAGGCCGCCACCAGCGCGGGCAAGCCCATGAAGCCGGCGCCACCCTTGATGGTGTGGAAGGAACGAAACACGGCATTCAGTGTTTCCTTGTTGTCAGGATCGCGCTCGAGGCGCAACAAGTGCTCTTCAACATTAACCGCAAGATCCATCGCCTCAACGACGAAATCCTTGAGCATATCGTCCATTAGAATCCCAAATCCGCAAGAAGGTCGTCTACATTATCCTGGTCCAGCGCCACCGACGGCACGGACGGGCCCTGCATCAGCGGCACCGGCTTTTGCGCCAGTTTCTCGCGCACTTCGGCCGGCGCGTTGTCGCGCAGCAGCTGGGCCAGTTCGTTTTCCACCGTCTTGGTGATGTTGACCACTTTTTTGATCAGCTGGCCCGTGATGTCCTGGAAGTCCTGCGCCATCATGATTTCCAGCAAGCGCGCTTTTTCCGCTTCCGTTGCTTCGGAAACGGCTTGCGCGAACTGGCGCGAATCGCCGGCCAGGGCCTTGAATTCTTCCAGGCTCAGCTTGCCATCGAACAGGGCCGTCCAGCGGCTGTCCATGTCCTTGGCCTTCTTCGACAGCACATCTTGCGCCGGCATGCCTTCGTCGAGCGTGTTCAGAACCTTGTTGGCTGCCTGTTCGGTCAGGGTGGCGACGTATTCCAGGCGGTCCTGGGCGTCGACGATCTGCGACGACGCTTCCGTCAACGCCTTGTCGTAGCCCAGTTCGCGCAGCGAATCGTGCAGCAGGCGCACGATGCCGCCCAGGCGCTCGAACATCGGCTTGTCGGACTGGTCGACGGGATCGGCCGCGTCGCCAGGCGCATCGGCGCTGGCCACGGGCGCCGCTTCCGGCGCGGCTGGCGTTTCTGCCACGGCGGCGCTGGCCGACACGGAGTCGAACAGCGCGTCGAAATCGTCATCCGCAATCACGGCGGGAGCGGGCGCGGCGGCAGGTGCGGGCTGAGCCGCGGCCGCACTTTGCGCAGATACTTCATCGAATAATGCGTCGAAATCATCAGCGGCGTTGGTCATATCCCTGCTTCTCCATAATTTGTCAAAATTCCGCCTGAACTGTGCGTTTTACAGACTGATACCCACAATTTCTCGATTAAGATGATTTGAGGCAATACCGCTGCGATGGTGCGAGTGTAGCAGGGCGCCGCCCTGTTGGTAAATCTCAAAACGCGCTTCCTGGTGCAAAGCTGGTCCACAAGAGCTTTTCCACCAGGAAATAAGTGTTCCTGCTGTTGTATTTTGAAATACTACCATTGGCGTGGGTGCAAGACCACGCGCAGTACAACAAATCCTGCTTCCGGGCGCCCGCGCAACAGCGCAGTATGGACATCGTTGCAGCTAAAACACGATCTTTCTGCCAATGTTGTCTATACTGAAGGTGCAGTTGTGTTGATAATTATCAAGTCTTTACATGAATACAATGCTGCCGCCGCGTCTACAATAAGAGGCGTTGCGTGCGCTCAGTCACCGTCAAAGGATCTGCCATGTATAAGAAAATTCTGATCGCCACGGACGGCTCCACCGTCTCCAACTTGACGGCCTGTGCCGGCGTTGCCTTTGCCGAACAGATGCACGCCGACATCCTTGCCGTGTACGTGGCGCCCGAATACCAGTACCCGGTATACATCGAGATCATTCCGCCAAGCTACCCCAGCGAGGAGGAGTACCGCATCGCCATGCGCAAGGCGGGCACCGACCACTGGCAGCCCATCCTCGACGCGGCCGCCAAGCGGGGCCTGGAAGCGACGGGCTTGACGGCCTTTTCCGACAGCCCCGCCCTGAAAATCGTGGAAGTGGCGCAATTGCAGCATTGCGACCTGATTTTCATGGGCTCGCATGGCCGCAGCGGCTGGGGGCAATTGCTGCTGGGCAGCGTGACCAACAAGGTGCTGTCGCACTCAAAACTGCCGGTACTCGTGCATAGGCTGATCAAGGAACCACCGTCGGAATAAGGGGTCACATGACCACGGAGACCGCCGTTGCCGGCACATTAAGAAAAAGGCAAATTTTCGGCCGCGTCAGTTAAAATGGCAACGTTTCTCGTTTCTCAACATTTGATTGTCCGGTGACGGACAGAGCAGATTTCACGCATCCAGATTGCCCGCCTATGATACGTATTGTGATTGCCGACGACCACACCATCATGCGAGAAGGATTGAAGCGCATCCTTGACGGCGCGCCGGACATCGATATCGTGGGTGAAGCCATCGACGGCTTTGAAGTACTCAACCACGTACGCCAGGGCGGCTTCGACCTACTGCTGCTCGACCTGTCGATGCCGGGCCGCAGCGGCGTCGACCTGATCCGGCAAATCCGCAGCGAGGCGCCGAAGCTGGCCATCCTGATCCTCACCATGCACGAGGAAGAACAATATGCGGTGCGCGCCATCCGCGCCGGCGCGCAAGGCTATCTGACCAAGGAAAGCGCGGGCACCCAGCTCGTAGGCGCCATCCACAAGGTGGCGTCGGGACGTCCGTATATCAGCGCCGAGGTGGCGGAGCAGCTCGTGCTCAACATCATGATGCCGAATGAAAGCTTGCTGCACAAACAGTTGTCGGACCGCGAGTTCGAAGTCTTTTCCCTGCTGGTGGCGGGCAAGTCGATCACGGAAATCGCCAACAATCTGCACCTGAGCGTCAAGACGGTGAGTACGCACAAGACGCGCATCATGCAAAAGATGGGCATGAGTTCGCTGTCGGAAATGGTCCAGTACGCCGTGGCGCACCGCCTCTTATCCCCCTTCAAGACTTGAGCACGGCGGCGCGCGCCCGCGCGTCGACCGTAGGAACAATCCTACCTCACCTACCACAGCTCCTACTGCCATATTCAGCCACTGCTGATATTAATTGGATACGGTTGTTGGCATACTGAAACCAGTAATCAAGTTGCTGGGAAGTTATTTCATCACACAGCAAGTCGTCAGCGAATTGAGCTTTACCTGCCTGGACGCGCGCCGCCCCTTCCCTGCCCGCCGTCCTGCGCACCCTGTTATTCAACTCTGAACTACCTGTCACCAGGAGATGAACATGCTGTCCACGCAAACGCCCGAAACCCGCGCCGCCTCCCCATCGCTGGCCCCCTCCTCTCCGATGGAAGCAGGGCGCCAGCGCCAGGGGCGGCTCTGGTCGAACCTGAAGGAGGTGTGCGACCTGCTGCATATCTCCAGCGCCTGCACCATCGCCGCCGACGAACTGCTGTTCCAGCACGTGCAATTCAAGACGGGCCAGCGCGTGCACACCATCGGCCAGCCGTTCGACACCCTGTACATCGTCAATTCGGGCTTCCTGAAAACCGTGCTCATCGATGAATTCGGCAATGAACAGGTTCTGAGCTTTCCCATGAAGGGCGACATGCTGGGCGTCGACGGCATCCACTCGCGCCATTACTCCTCGGAAGCGGTGGCCCTGTCCGACTGCGACCTGATCCTGCTGCCGTTCAAGAAGCTGACGGCGCTGGGACGTGTTCACCTGGAACTGGAAAACGTCATGTACGGCGTGATGAGCCGCGAACTGGTGCGCGAACAGGCGATGATCGGCATGCTGGGCGCCTTGAGCGCCGAGGCCCGCGTGGCGCGCTTCCTCGTTTCGCTGGCCGACCGCTTCGCGCAGATGGGTTACTCGAGCAAGCTGTTCAACCTGCGCATGACGCGCCATGAAATCGGCAGCTACCTGGGCCTGACCCTGGAAACGGTGAGCCGCACCTTATCCGCCTTCAATGAAATCGGCCTGATCTCGGTTGACCAGCGCACCATCGGCATCAAGGATCCGGACGCCCTGAAAACCCTGCGCCGCCTGCCGCCCTCGCGCTCGCGCGCCAAGCAGCTGGCCGCCGCCAAGCTCAAGGCCGATACCACTGCGGCCGCCACTGCCTCGGCGCAATTGCTGGCCACGATTTAACGCCATCCCGCTTTCTTCCAGCTTGGCACAGGCTTGACCCGGCCAAGGCGCGCACCGCCTTGCCGGGTCTTTTTTGCCGCCACCGCCCCTCCACGCCGCGCCAGCGGCCGCCTTTGAACGACCTCGTCGGCCAAGGCGTCGCGCCGCCATAAAAAAGCGCCGGTTCCGCACAAATAAGCCTTGCTTTTCGGGCCACATTCAACAATAATGCAAATACGAATCATTCTCAAATGAGATAAAGAAAGCCCAACATGCAAAGCTCAAAACCAGCCTTGATCCAGGATGCCGCTACTGCCCACGTCCGTCCTCCCGTCAGCATGGCCCAGCCGGCGCGCCGCATCACCAGCGAAGCGCTGCTGCAGCAGGGCCGCGAAGTGGAGATTGAGCACAGCGGCAAGATCTATCGCCTGCGCGTCACCCAATTGAACAAGCTGATCCTGACTGCCTGAAGCAGCACGGCAGCCAGTCACCACGCTCGCCAGCCAGTCGCGCCCCGTGCGCGCAGCCAGCCAAACCACCGCACAGGAGTGTTTGATGGCGCACGACCGACCTTCCCCGATGTTTTCTTCCCCGCAAAGCCAACAGCCTGAATTGCTGCTGTCGGCCGTGCTGCACCTGATGTCGCACTACCATGCGGGCAGTCCCTGCGAGAAACTGGCCGGTGTCATCGAACGCCATCTGCAAGCGCTGGCCGGCTCGCCCGGCCTGAGTCCCGTGCTGCAAGCAACTTGCCAGCAACTGTCGCAGCAATGGGCCGCCCTGGTGGCGCTGCACCAGCCCGTGCCGCCGAAGGCCACCTTGCTGGATCGCCTGGCACGCATGCTGAGCGCCAGGCGCCCCGCTTCGCCCCTGCCGCAATAGTTCTCTTCAACATCTCCACCGCCCAACAGGATACCGCCATGTGTGACAAAGACCAGTCCCTGCCCGTCATCAGCAATTGCGCCCACGCCGACACGGAAACGGCCGCGCTCGCTTCGCGCCGCCGCCGGCTGTGGGAACTGTCGCACACCTGCCATTGTCCGCTGGTCGGCGTGGGTTTGCCATTGGGCTACCTGCGCAAACTGGTGGGCAAGATGACGGGCGGACGCGTGCTGGCCGACGACTACGAAGTGCACGTGGGCGCCGTGACGGAATGCGGCGCGCGCAACCGCCTGTCCGAAGCGCTGCAAAAGGAACTCGAACGCCGCTACGCTCCCGTGATCCTGCGCTTTCGCGGCGCCAAGACGACGGAGCAGGTAGCGCAACTGTGGCGCACGGCCGTCGCCAACGGCGACGTGTCGGGCGCTTTCTGGGCCGGCTTGACGCACCCGCGCTGCGATGCCGAGCTGGAAGAGCAGATGTGCCGCGACCTGCACATGATCCAGCACCAGGCCGGCGCCTGCGTGCGCGCCGACATGGGAAAATTTACGGCCTTGCAGGAAGAAAATGTGCGCCTGACACAGGAACTATCCAAGCTGCAACAACGCAGCCAGGCCGCCCTGATGGAAAAGACGGGCGAGCTGGAACGCCAGGAAGCCGTGCTGCTGCGCACGCGTGCCGAGGCCATCGGCAAGGATAGCGTGATCGACGGCTTGCGCGCGGAACTGGCGCAGTTGCAGGCCGCCATCCCCGCGCTGGAATCGCGCACGCGCCTGGTCGAACGCCTGGCGCAAATGGATGAGCGCGAAAAGGAATTGCGCCAGCAAATCGCGGAATTGAAACAGGCCCAGCCGCGCCCGGCCGCTGTCGCGCCGCCACCGGCGCCGAAGCTGGAAGTGCCGACCGGCGGCAAGCTCAAAATGCCGATCCGCCTCGTCGACCAAAGCGTCTTGTGCGTGGGCGGACGCAGCGGCAATGTCGCCACCTACCGCGCCCTGATCGAGCGGGTGGGCGCGCAGTTCGCCCACCACGACGGGGGCCTGGAAGACAATGCCAACCTGCTCGACTCGAGCCTGGCGGCGGCCGACCTGGTGATTTGCCAGACGGGCTGCATCAGCCACAGCGCCTACTGGCGCGTGAAGGATTATTGCAAGCGCACGGGAAAACGTTGCGTCTTCATCGACAACCCCAGCATCTCCAGCCTGGCGCGCGGCTTGCAGGAAGTGAGCGGCGGAATGGACACGGCGCCGCTGGCCGATATCCAGCCGTAAGCAGTCCCCTCCGTATTAATACACGTCGCGCCGGTAGCGCCCTTCAGCTGCCAGCGCATCGAGCGCGGGCCGGCCCAGGATCTCTTGCAGCGCCTGGTCGACGCCGCCCGCCATGCCGGCCAGGCTGCCGCAAATATAGATGGCCGCGCCCTGCTCCAGCCACAGCTTGACTTCATCGGCATTGCCGCGCAGGCGGTCCTGCACGTAGGTCCGCTCCGCCTGGTCGCGCGAAAACGCCAGGTCCAGACGCGGCAAGTCGCCGCTGGCGTGCCAGCCTTCGATCTCTTCGCGATAATGAAAATCGTGGGCCACATTGCGTTCGCCAAAGATCAGCCAGTTGCGCCGCTGCCCTGCCAGCACGCGGCTTTTCAAATGTCCGCGCAAGCCGGCGATGCCGCTGCCGTTGCCGATCAAAATCAGTGGCCGCTGGGCATTGTCTTCCAGGCGGAAACGCCGGTGCTGGCGCAAGCGCAGCTGCACCACATCGCCGACCTTGGCCTGCGCCGTGATCCAGCCCGAGGCCAGGCCCAGGCTGCCATCGGGATGCGCATGCTGGCGCACCAGCAAGTGCACGCCGCCATCGCGCGGGATCGAGGCGATCGAATATTCGCGCGGCTGCGATGGATCGGCGGGCGCCGTCACCTGCACCAGGTCGCCCGATTGCCACTCCGGCAAGCTGCCGGCCACGGGCGCCAGTTCCACATGATAGATGGCGCCGCCGGCGCTGCCGGGGTTGAGGTGGCGCCGCTGCGTCAGCCGCCAGTCGCCAAACGCGGGCGCGCTCCAGTCCGGCGCGTCGCTGGTGCCGGCCAGGTGGCTCAGGTGCTGGAACCATTGCTCGATGGCGGCGCTGGCGCTGCGGTCGACTTCGATGCGTTCGAACAGACGCGACGCGCCCTGCGCCGCCAGCCAGGCATCGAGCGCGCGGCCGAAACCGCAGAACTGGCCATAGCTGCGGTCGCCCAGGGCCAGCACGGCATAGTGCAATTGCGGCAGCGCAATCTCACCCGTCATCAATCGGCCCATGAAGGCGGCCGCATTGTCGGGCGCGTCGCCTTCGCCATACGTGCTGACCAGGAACAAGGCCCGTTCCGCCTGCTGCAGATCAGCTGCCGTGACTTCGGCCAGCGCGCACAGGCGTACGGGGATGCCGGCCAGCTGCAGGCTCTGCGCCGTTTGCGTGGCCAGTTCCTCGGCATTGCCCGTCTGGCTCGCATACGCCACCAGCCAGGGCCGGCTATCGGCCAGCGCCGCCTTGGCCGCGTCGGACGTGCGGCGCTTGGCGCGCGCGCGCAGCCAGGGCGCCAGGCACACGCCCGCATAACTGAGGGACAGGGCGGCCAGCAAGGCCAGCCGCGTCGTATCGTGCGTAAAAATCATGGATTAATCGTTCATTCGTCGAGCATGGCCAGCATGTGGCTGCTCAGCGTTTCATGGTAGCCGTGACCGTCGCGCTGCACAAAGCGCACGGCCAGGCCCTGCTCTTCGGCCAGCGCCATGCCGGCCTCGACACCCAGCACGGTCAGGGCCGTCGACCAGGCGTCGGCCGCCATGCATTGCTCATGCACGACGGTGACGGAAGCGAGTTGATTGGCGATCGGCATGCCGTTGCGCGGATCGATGGTGTGCGAGAAACGCACCGTGCCGTCCTTGAAGAAACGCCGGTAATCGCCCGACGTCGCCACGGACAAGCCGTGCAGCGCCAGCAGCATTTCCGCCGGATGCTGCGCATGATCGGCACTATCGGCGGCGCCATCGACCTGTTCCAGCATGACCCACCACGGCTGGCCGTCGGGCTTGCTGCCGGCGCCGCGCAGCTCGCCACCGACTTCGACCAGGTAATGGTGGATGCCCTGGCTGTCCAGGTAGCGTCCCAGGCGGTCCACGCCATAGCCCTTGGCGATGGCGGACAAATCGAGCTGCAAGCCGCCCGGCTGGCGCGCGCGGCGCGCCGGCAAGTCCAGCTCCAGGCGGCGGCGCTGGCCTTGCGCCAGCAGCAGGGCCACGCTATCGTCTTTTGGCGGCAAAAAGCCCGGTTCGTCGTAGCGATGGCGGGGACCGAAGCCCCACAGATTGACGAGGGCGCCCGCGCACGGGTCGTACGCGCCGCCCGATGCTTGCGACACGTGCATGGCAAAGCCCAGCACCTCGCAAAACGCGGCGGGCAGGCTGTGCCAGCTGCCTGGCTCGGCCCGGTTGAAGCGGCCCAGGTCGGACTCGTCGCTCCAGTGGCTCATTTGCGCCACCACCAGGTCCAGCTGCTGCTGCAAGCCCTGCTGCAAGTCGGCGCTGCCCGCGCGTCCCGGCATGGCGGACTCGAGCAGGCGCACAGACCAGCTGGTGCCCATGGACAAGCCGCGCAAGTCCCGGATCGCGGCGCCGGGCGGCGCGGCCTGATCGGAAATATGCTGCGGCAGCAGGACCCGGCGCATCGGCGCTCTCGTGACGATGCCGCCGCTTACTGCGGCAGCACTTCCACGGTGGCCGCGTACGTCATGCGGCGCTCGGGCATCACCGGCGGTTGGCCGGCCACGGCCGGTGCGGCCGCTGGCCAGGTGCTGCTCAGGTAATACATGCCGGCTGCTGGCACCGTAAACGTGATCTCGCCCTTGGCATCGGTGCTCTGGCGAATTTCACCGAGCACGCCACGGTAGCGCACGCCGCCTGGCACGAGGCTGAAGGCCTGGTTCGCCGCCGGCTTGCCATCGACGAGGAAGCGCCACGTGGCTTTCTCGCCCGCACGCAAGTCGTTCGGGTGCGTCACGGGCACGAATTCCAGGCCCACGCCGGTCGGCTTGAACACTTCCGTGCTGGTTTCGCCATTGCTGAAGAAAGTTTCCAGGCGCGCTGCCGTGCGCGTGATTTTCAGCTCTTGCGCGTCGGCCGGCACGTCCTTCTTGAACGTCTCTTCATTGCCGCGGAAACGCTTCTGCTCGCCATTGAGCTTGTAGCTGCCCATCACATTTTGCGACACGATGGCCGCCTTGTACGTGCCCGGCTTTTCCATTTTCACGTCGAAGACGCTGCGCAAACGGCCCGTGACCGTGTTCGCCGGCGTGACTTTCGCGCCATCCGGACCGGTCACTTGCAGCGCATCCAGGCGCAGCGGCTGGTGGTCGATCTCGAACAGGCCGTCGGAAACGGCCGCATCCACCGTCACCCAGGCGTCCTTGCTTTCCACCATCGTGCTCGATGGCACCATCCAGCCGCGGTGGGCGTGGGCGTTCATGGCCAGGCCGGCCAGGGCCACAGCGATCAGGGTTTTGTTGAATTGCTTGAACATGATGTGCGCCTTATGGTTTGAGTTGGACGACGACATTGCCGAGTTCTTCCTTGCCCTTGGCAGGCACGGACTGGGCCGATTTCAACGGCCACTGGAACGGCACGCGCACCAGTTCGCGTCCGCCCGCTTCGCGCGCCGCTTCCACGACGACCTGGTATTCGCCGGCCGGCAGCTTGTCGAGCAAGGCTTTGGCGCCGGGGAACGTCAAGGTATGTTCGCCGGGGGCGCGCGTGGCGCCGCTGACGCCGTCAACGGGCATGGCCAGGTCGCGGCCGCTCTTGCGCCACCATTGACGCATGTCCTTCAGCCATTTTTCGCCGGCCTTGTCCTTCTTTTTCACGTCATACAGCACAGCCAGATTGCCAACGACCTTCTGGTCCGCCGTTTCCAGCCACGCCGCCACGTAGGGACGGTGGTATTCCGCCACGTTCAGTTGCGGCAGTTCAATCTTGAGGGCCAGGTCGGCAGCCATCGCCGACGTACCGATCAGGGGAAGGCCAAGCGCCAGGGAGTAGCGTAATTTCATGGTGTGCCTGTAAAAAGGAAAAAACATCAGTGGATAAACAGCAAGGCGATCGCGCAAGGTATCAAGATACCGAGGCCCACCATCGGCCAGGTAAATGGCCGGTTGGCCGCGTGGAACTTCAAAATCAACAAACCCGTCAGGCAAAACACGATGCAGGCGCCGGCAAAAATGTCGATGAACCAGCTCCAGGCCACGCCCGTGTTGCGGCCCTTGTGGACATCATTGAGCCAGGACACCCAGCCCCGGTCCGTCAATTCATATTCGGCGGCCCCGTCTTCGAGGCCGATGCGCACCCAGGCGTCGCCGCCCGCCTTGGGCAGCGGCAGATACACTTCGTCGACCGACCATTCGGCGGGACGCCCGCCCGCATTGAGCGACCATTGCTGCTGGAGCCAGGCTTCGGCGGCGGCCGGCATCGGTGCGTTGGCACCATCGTGCTTGACGGCATAGGCGGCCAGTTCCGTGACGAGGGGCGCCGGCAGCTCCGCCTTCTGGCGCGTGATCGCCGGCTTCGCTTCGATCTGGCCGGCGTGGTTCAGGGTGATGCCGGTAATGGCGAACAAAAACATGCCCAGCAGGCAAAGCGCCGAGCTGATCCAGTGCCATTGATGCAAGTTCTTCAGCCAGACGGCGCGGCTGGCGTTGTTCCTGGCCTTGTCTGCGGCGCCCGCATTACCCATCAATCGCTCCCGGCAAGGAGCGGGCCAGGTGGCGCGACAAGTCAGTGTGCTTCATTCCCATCCTTCAATCAAAGTGCATGCTTATATTTTCAAACAAATGATAATGATTATCATTTATTAAGTCAATACATGGGGCGCTCCGCCGGGCCAGCGTTTTGTAACAGCTTTGAAACAAAGCTGGCCTGCTACGTAAGCTGCCGTACAGAGCCGCGTGCCATGCCCGTCTATGCTGTTGTTCAGGACAATCAAACAGGAGCAAGCACATGCAACAGTATTCCAGTGAACAACTGGCCAGCATCGCGGCCAAGATCAAGGACGTCAAATTCGGCATGCTGACCACCAGCGACGACATGCGCACGCTCACCAGCCGGCCGCTGACCCAGCAGCAGGTCGACAGCGAAGGGCAAATCTGGTTTTTTGTCTCGGACGATGCCGCCTACACGCGCGACTTGCTGAACAATCCGCAAGTCAACGTCAGCTTTGTCGACACGGGCGACAGCCTGTATGTGTCCGTCTGCGGCCACGCGCTGTTGCTGAAAGACCGCGCCAAGGCGGAGGAATTGTGGAACCCGCTGGTGAAAGCCTGGTTTCCTGGCGGACTCGACGATCCCAAGCTGTCGCTGATCAAGGTGACGATACAGTCGGCCGAATACTGGGATAGCAGCGCCAGCAAGATGATGCAATTCTATGAAATGGCCAAGGCCGCTATCACGGGCGAGCCGCCGAAGGATATGGGCGAACACGGCCGGGTCGATCTGTAGCAGGTTTACCCTATTTTACCCGGGTGTTATTGACTTTCAATTTAACCCGGGTAAAATTGCCTCATTCCCCCATGGAGGCAAACATGCATACCCCCGCAACACCCGAGCTCACCGCCTTCGCCGGCAAACGCAAAGTGGCCGCCGGCCCCTTGCACGCCGTGGCGCAAACACTGAAGGAACTGGTGACGCGCGAACCCGATGCGCAGATCCTGATCTTCGACGACGCCAGCGGCAGCCAGGTCGACCTGAACCTGCATGGCAGCCTGGCCGATGTGCTGCAGCGCCTGCCGCGTGCAGCCACGCCGGCGCCGCAGGAAGACATTCCCGCGCGCACGGCAGGCCGGCCGAAGCTGGGCGTGGTGGCGCGCGAAATCACCCTGCTGCCCCGTCACTGGGAATGGCTGGCAACGCAGCCGGGTGGTGCTTCCGTGGCCTTGCGCAAACTGGTGGAACACGCGCAGCGCGGCAACAAGGCGCACGATGAACAGCGCCAGGCACGCGAAGCGGCCTATAAAGTCATGAATGCGCTGGCCGGCGACGCGCCCGGCTTCGAGGAAGCGAGCCGCGCCCTGTTCGCCGGCAAGCAGCCGGCGTTCCTCGCATGCGTGCAGGACTGGCCAGCCGACGTGCGCGAACACGTCTTGCGGCTGGCCCAGCGGGGATGGTCCGAAGATTAAGCGACGGTGGAAAGATCAGACGCCCGTGCTGCCCGTGGTATCGGGCGCATCGTCGGCGCTCTGCCGGCTCTGCCCGGCGGAACCGGCCTGGTGATGGGGCAAGCGGTCGGCGCGCCGCACTTCGCCGATGGAAAACAGATCGTCGCCGATATCGAGGCCTTGCTCGCTATCGACCAGCACAAAGTTTTCGCCCGACTCGGCCGTACTTTGCTTGCTGCCTGCCATGGACGGCGCACCGCCCTGGCTATTGCCGGGCTGCGGCGTAGTGGAGTTGCCCATCATCTTCTCCCTGATCGTGAGTACGTGAGTGCGGATTGACTGCGTTCACTGCGTTGACTGCGCGTGGGCCGTGGCCGGCGCAGCTATTTCATCATAGTCCATGCCTGCTGCAATGCATCAAAATTTTCGCTAGCCAGCGGCAGCCAAACAAGCGCGGCCCTGGCCAGCGGCGTGCCTGCCTCCCGCCGCCCAGGGCCCATTGCTACTTGCAACGTGCTACTGCTTGCCAGTCACTACTTGTTGCGCGACCCCGAGCTGGAGCCCGAACCGCCGCTTTGCTTGTTGCCACTGTCGCGGCCGCCATCCTGGTTCATGCTGGCATTGTCGCGCGAACCGCTGGAGCTGGAGGCGCTTTGCCGGTTGGCATCGTTCTTGTGGCTTTGGCTGCCTGCGCGGCGGGCCTCTTCGGACGTGAATTCATGGGCCGTGCCCTTTTCATGCGCGGCACGTCCGCCTTCACTGGCGATTTCACGCTGCTGGGCGGGGTCCATGGAAGCGAAACCCCGTTTGCTGGTATCGCTTTGCTTGTTGCCGCCGCTGCTACTGCTGCTACTGGTTTTACTACCTTGCTGTTTATTGTCGCTCGATGTGGCCATGATGATCTCCTTGATCGATGGAATCAGAAACAATGCAAAAAACAATGCAAACCATGCAAATCTTCCCCCTCGCATGGCAAGGGAACCGTCATCTTAGTGCGCGCATGGGCCACAAGAAATAGGAGGATGGCAAGAGCGTATGTAGGATGAGTCCCGCCTACGGTAGCGTAGTTACTTTCAGTTTTTCACCAAAAGTACCAAACACTCAGCAGTTAGCGGGCAGCGGAAAAATCGCCGCGTCCGCCGTCACGTAGACGCGCTCGCCAGCTCCTGGGCGCACCGCATGGCCGCCCGTGAAGGCGCCAAACGAGGGCAAAATGGCGCGATCCTGCCCCAGCAGGAAACACGGCAGGCGCAAGCCGCCGCCATGCAGTCCCGTCCCTGCTGCGCGCAAGTGGAATACGGGATGCACGTGGCCGGCCAGCACGTAGCCGGGCGCCACCGTATCCGGATGATGGCAGAACGACAGCTTGCCCACCTGGTGCGGTTCGTCGACCATGCGTATCCGCAGCGTGGCGGCCGGATCGCCCGCATGCGCATCGTGGTTGCCGCGCACCACCGTCAGGCGCACGTCCCGATGGCGCGCGCGCCAGGCCAGCATGGCCGCCACGGTGGCGGGCGCATGGGCGGCGCGCGCGTGCAGAAAGTCGCCGAGAAAGACGATTTCCTCGCAAGCGTAACTGGCCAGCAAGCTGTCGAGCGCCAGCAGGTTTTGCGTCGTGGTGCCGCGTGGCACGGGTACGCCCAGCGCGCGAAACGCGGCCGCCTTGCCGAAATGGATGTCGGCGACGACCAGCATCTTGCGCGCCGGCCAATAGATGGCCTTGTGCGCCAGCAGCCAGACTATCTCGCCAGCCAGCTCCACCACGCAGTGCGCTTGCTGGCCGCTCATGCGGCCGCCTTTTCCAGCGCACTGACTAGGCGCGCCACCCGGTCCGACAGCTTTTCCGTCGTCAGCTGTTCGCGGAAGCGCTCGACCATCAGGCCGAAGGCAAATGGCGAAGCCCGCTCCAGCGGCTGCAGGGAAATGCGCCGTCCATGCAGCTCGCGCAAGGTGGCGCGCAGGCGCGTCAATTCCAGTTCCTGTTCCAGCACTTCGCGCTGCGCCTGCGTGAGCAGCAGATTGGCCGCATCGTGCTTGCGAAATACTTCAAAAAACAGCGAGGACGAGGCCTGCAACTGGCGCGCGCTTTTTGGCTGGCCCGGATAGCCCTGGAACACGAGGCCGGCGATGCGGGCGATTTCGCGGAAGCGCCGCTGCGACAATTCCGTCGCATTCAGGCTGGCCAGCACGTCCTCGAGCAGATTGTCCGTGCTGAACAGGGTAAGGTCGGCGCCGCTGGCGCCCGTCAACAGCGGCGCAAAATCGATGTCGTCCGCGCCCAGCAATTCAAAGCCGTAATCGTTGACGGCGATCGACAAGGTCGCCGGCTGCACGCGCGCGATGCGGTAGGCCAGCAAGGACGCCAGGCCCAGGTGCACGGAGCGTCCCGCAAACGGATACACGAACAAATGATGGCCTTCGCGGCTGGACAGGGTTTCCAGCAGCAGGGCCGCGCGCGTGGGCAAGCTCGACCATGCCTGCTGGATGGCCAGCAGCGGCGCCAGCGCGCGCATTTCCGGCCCGCTGGCCTTGCCCTCCTGCGCCAGTTGCAACTGGTCGAGCACGGCGTGCGCGAGTTCCGACGACAGCGGCATCTTGCCGCCCTGCCAGCGCGGCACGGCGCCGCGGCTGCCCGTGGCGCGCCGCACGTAGGCCGTCATCTCGTGTACGCGCACGAATTCCAGAATGCGCCCGCCAAACAAAAAATGGTCGCCCTGCTTCAGGCGCGCGATGAACGATTCCTCGATGCTGCCGATGCGGCCGCCACCGAGGAACTTGACTTGGATCGCCACCTCCGAGACGATGGTGCCGATGCTCATGCGGTGGCGCCGCGCCAGCGCCACGTCCGGCACGCGGTACACGCCCTCCTCGTCCGGCAGCACTCTGCGGTATTCCGGATACACGGTCAGGCTTTGCCCGCCGCGCGCGACGAAATCGAGCGCCCATTGCCACTCGTCCGGGGTCAGGTGGCGGTAGGACCAGGCCGCGCGCACTTCCGCGTACAGCTCGGCAGACTGGAAACCGCCGCCCAGCGCAATCGTCACCAGGTGCTGCACCAGCACGTCGAGCGGCTTGTCCGGCACGGGCCGCGCTTCCAGGTGGCCTTGCGCCAGGGCAGTGCGGGCAGCGGCCGCTTCCAGCAATTCCAGGCTGTTGGTGGGCACGAGGGTGACGCGCGAAATGCGGCCCGGCGCGTGGCCGCTGCGCCCGGCCCGCTGCACCAGGCGCGCGATGCCTTTCGCGCTACCCACCTGCAGCACCCGCTCGACGGGCAGGAAATCGACGCCCAGGTCCAGGCTGGACGTGCACACGACGGCTTTCAGCTCGCCCGTTTTCAGGTGCTGCTCGACCCACTCGCGCACTTCGCGGTCCAGCGAACCGTGGTGCAGGGCGATCAGTCCCGCCCAGTCGGGCCGCGCATCGAGCAGGTGCTGGTACCACAGCTCGGCCTGCGAACGCGTGTTGGTGAACACGAGGGTGGTGGCGCTGCCCTCGATCTCGGCGATCAACGGTTGCAGCATCTGGATACCCAGGTGGCCCCCCCAGGGAAAGCGCGTGGGGTTGACTGGAATCAGGCTGTCGACGAGGATGTGCTTTTTGACTTTGCCTTCGACCAGCACGCCGGTGCTTTCCTCGCCCAGCAAGACGTCCTGCGCCTGCTGCAAATTACCCAGGGTGGCCGACAGGCCCCACGTCATCAATGCGCCATTCCAGCGGCGCAAGCGAGCCAGCGCCAGCTGCACCTGCACGCCACGCTTGCTGCCCATCAATTCATGCCACTCATCGACGATCACGGTTTCCAGCAGGCTGAAGCGTTCGCGGGCATCCGCCTGGCTCAGCATCAAGGACAGGCTTTCCGGCGTCGTGACGAGCACCTCGGGCCAGGCCTTCGCCTGCCGCGCCCGCTGCGCGGCGCTCGTGTCGCCCGTGCGCGCCTCGATACGCCAGCCCGGTGCAAGCTCCGCGCCCGAAGCTTGCAGCGCGCGCACGGTGTCGGCCGCCAGCGCCCGCATGGGCGTGATCCACAGCACGCGCAAGCCCTGCTTTCGTCCCTTGTCTTGTAGTCGCTCGGCGCGCAGCAAGGCGCCGAACCAGACGGCATAGGTCTTGCCGGAGCCCGTGCTCGCGTGCAGCAAACCCGATTGTCCCTGTGCGGCCGCGCGCCAGACGGCGCGCTGGAACGGAAACACCGCCCAGCCGCGCGCGTCAAACCACGCATCGATGCGCTGCGCCAGCGCGCTTTTTCTCATCGCTTGCTCATGTGGCCTGGACCAGCATGGCCTTCAGCGTGGCCAGCGTGTCCGCATCGGCGATGGCCTTGTCGTCACGCCGGCGCAGGATGCGGGGAAAGCGCACGGCGATGCCCGCCTTGTGGCGGCTGGACGCGGCGATGCCCTCGAAGCCGATCTCGAACACCATCGTCGGCTTGACGCTGCGCACGGGACCGAATTTTTCTATCGTCGTCTTGCGGATGGCGGCGTCGACTTGCCCGATCTCCGCATCCGTCAAGCCCGAGTACGCCTTGGCGAACGGCACCAGCTTACGTTCCCCCTGCTCGCCTTCCTCAACGTCACCCCACACGGCAAACGTGTAATCCGTGTACAGCGACGCGCGCCGGCCGTGGCCTGCCTGCGCGTAGATCAGTACGGCGTCGATCGAATACGGGTCGATCTTCCACTTCCACCATGTGCCCACGTCTTTCGTGCGACCCACGCCATACGCGGCAGACTTGGCTTTGAGCATCATGCCTTCCACGCCGCGCGCCCGCGATTCAGCGCGGATGGCCGCCAGCGCCTCCCAGCTTGCCGCCGCTATGCGCGGCGACAAACGCAGCGCGGGAGAAGCCACGCCGGCCACTACCGCTTCCAGCAGCGCGCGGCGCTCGAGCTGGGGCAGCTGGCGCACGTCCACGCCATCAAGTTCCAGCACATCGTAGGCCACGAGCACGGCCGGCAGCTCGGCCAGCAGCTTGGACGACACGCTCTTGCGGCCCATGCGTTGTTGCAGATCGGCAAACGGCGCCGGCACGTCGCCCGGCTGCCAGACGAGGATTTCGCCATCGAGTACGGTACCCTCGGGCAAGGCCAGCTGCGCCAGCTCGGGAAACCGCTCCGTGATCAATTCCTCGCCACGCGACCACAGCCAGTTCACGCCTTCGCGGCGCAGCAGCTGGGCGCGCATGCCGTCGTATTTCCACTCGACCAGCCAGTCGCCGATGTCGCCGAGACTCTGCGGCTCCGCCTGCAAGGGATGGGCGAGGAAGAACGGATACGGCTGGCCGCCGCGCAGCGCATGTTCGCCATCGGACTGCGCGGCGATCAGTTTGAGAAAGCCCGCGCCCGTGGGGCTGACCTTGCCATCGGTCCAACCCATCAGGCGCTGGGCGATCAGCTTGCTGTCGACGGCGGCGATGGAGGCCAGCGCGCGCGTCACCAGCAGCTTTGACACGCCCACGCGAAAGCCGCCGCCGATCAGTTTGATCAGCAGGAAGCGTTCGCGCGTTTCCAGTTCGTCCCAGTAGGCCAGCAAGTCGGCGCGGATGGTCTCGGGCGGCGCGCCGCGCAACGGTGCGATGCGCTGCTCGACCCACTCGGCCAGGCCGACGTCGCTGCGTTTGGCGGGCGCGGGCAGGATCAGGGCGATGGTTTCGGCCAGGTCGCCCACGGCGTGATAGGCCTCGTCGAACAGCCAGGCGTCGAGGCCCGCCCGCTCGGTCGCATACTCGCGCAGCAACTTGGTGGGCACGGCCTGGCGCGGCTTGCCGCCGGCCAGGAAGTACACGGCCCAGGCCGCATTCTCGGGCGAGGCGCCGCGAAAATACGCTTGCAGCGCCGCCAGCTTGCGGCTGGTGGAGGTCGTCTCGTCGAGTTCCGCGTACAGCCGGGCAAAGTCACGCATGGGCGACGTCCTCCGCTGCCGTGGACGCACCGGGCACGCCGTCATCGGCCTCGTCGTCGCCATACTCCGTCTCGAAGCCGCCCGCCTGCCAGCCGTTCTGCTGCAGCCAGCGCACCATCACGGGAATCGAGCCGTGCGTGACGATGATGCGTTCGGCCTGCGTGGCCTTGATCGCTTGCATCAGGCCAGGCCAGTCGGCATGGTCGGACAGGACAAAACCCCGGTCCACGCCGCGCCGCCGGCGCGCGCCGCGCAACAGCATCCAGCCGCTGGCGAACGCATCGCTGTAGTCGCCGAAACGCTTCATCCACGGCGAACCGGCGGCCGACGGCGGCGCGATCACCATCGCCGTCTTCAGGGCCGCCTTGTCCGTCACGTCGCCCACCAGCACGGTGGCGGGCAAGGCCACGCCCGATTCGCGGTAAACCTGCGTCAATGCCTGTGCCGCGCCATGGCAGATGATGGGGCCGATGGAAGGATCGAGCCCGGCCAGGATGCGCTGCGCCTTGCCGAAGGCATAGCAGAACAGCACGCTGGTGCGCCCTTCAGCCGCATTCCTGCGCCACCACTGGTTGATGTCGTCATAAACTTCCTGTGGCGCCTGCCAGCGGTAGATGGGCAGGCCGAAGGTCGATTCCGTAATAAAGGTATCGCAGCGCACGGGCTCGAACGGTACGCACGTGGGGTCGGGCTGCAGCTTGTAGTCGCCCGACGCCACCCACACTTGGCCGCCCACTTCCATGCGCACCTGGGCCGAACCCAGCACGTGGCCGGCCGGATGCAGCGACACGCGCACGCCGTGGTGGTCGATGGTCTCGCCATACGCGAGGCCCTGGATGGACACGGCGCCCAGGCGCGCGCGCAATACTTGCTCGCCGGGCGCGGCGCACAAGTAGTGCCGATGCCCGACACGCGCATGGTCGGCGTGCGCATGCGTGATGATGGCGCGCTCGACGGGACGCCACGGGTCGATGTAGAACTGACCCGGCACACAGTACAAGCCTTCCTTGCGCACCACCACCATGTCTGCCATGCCCTGCCCCCTGCCTTAAAAAAAGCGCGTTGGAATGGGCTGATTCTAGCGCGCTTGCGCCAAATCACTGTTCGGCAGCGCACCATGGCTTCACGCGGGGACGACGAACTCGGCCATGAAGGTACGCGTGGTGTTTTCCGGAAAGGCAATGGTGACCTGGTCGCCCGCCACGGACAGCACGGTGCCGATCTGGTAGCGCGGTACGCGCACGCGGCTGCCGACGGCGATCTGGGGCGCCAGCGCTGGCGGTGGCGTTCCAGCAGGCGCGGGCGGGAACTCGTCAAGGCTGATGGGTGCGGCCAGCGCGGGCGGCGACTGGCAATTGTCGCAGGTGCAGCAGCGCTCGAAATCGCCGGCATCGCCAAAATAATCGAGCAGCAGTTTCCAGCGGCACAGGCCGCTTTGCGCATACGCCACCATCTGCTCGAGCGCCTGCTTGTCGCGCTCCTGCTTGTCGACATAGATCTGCGCCAGCTGCGCATACGCAGGCGTGGCGGCCGACTGGGCTGTCAAGCGGTAGCCGAGCTTGCGGTCCTGGCGCAGCAGCTTGCCGTCTTTCAACAGTTTCAGACAGACCTTCAGATGGCCATCGGAAAACTCGGGCAGGCGCGCTGCCAGGGCGGCGAACGCAAACGTGGCCGGCAATTCTTGCGCGGCCGCCACGATGGCGGCCAGTTCTTCGGCCGTGGGATAGTGCTTGGCCAGAAAGAATTGCTGCACCCGCTTGTCTTCCTGGAAGTACAGCAAGGTGCAGTCGGCGGGCAAGCCATCGCGCCCGGCCCGGCCCGATTCCTGGTAATACGCTTCCAGATTGGCCGGCACCTGCAAGTGGATGACGAAGCGCGTGTCGGGCTTGTCGATGCCCATGCCGAACGCGTTGGTGGCGACCATGATGCGGCGCTCGCCGTTCATGAACAAGTCCTGGTTGTGCTTGCGCTCGCGCGCCGCCAGCTTGCCGTGGTAGCACGTGACGCTCTCGCCCAGTTCCTCCAGCCGCGCCGCCAGGTCCTCGACGGCCTTGACGGTGGCCGCATACACGATGCCCACGGCGGGCGTCTCGCGCAGCAGGCGCAAGACTTCGTCCTGTTTCTCTCCCGCATTCGTGACCTGGATCACGCGGTAGCGCAAATTGGCGCGGTAGATGCCCGTGTTGATGACCTGCAGCTTGCGCGCTTCGAGCTGCGCGTCGATATCGGCTATCACTTCCCCGGTGGCCGTGGCCGTCAGCGCCAGCACGGGCGGACGGCCCAGCGCGCGCAGGGCGGCCGCGATTTCCAGGTAGGCGGGACGGAAGTCATGGCCCCACTGGGAAATGCAATGGGCTTCATCGATGACGACCAGGCTGGGCGGCGCGCTGGCCAGCAAGGACAGGAACTCGGGCATCGCCAGGCGTTCCGGCGTGCAAAAAATGATCAGCCTGCCGCCCTGGGCGATGCGGGCGATGGCGTCGTCCTCTTCGGCGCGCGACAGGCTGCTGTTGAGCTGCACGGCTGTGATGCCCAGTTCGTGCAGCTTTTCCAGCTGGTCCTTCATCAGCGAAATCAGCGGCGACACGACCAGGGTCACGCCCGGCAACAGGGCGGCGGGCAGTTGGTAGCACAGGGACTTGCCGCTGCCGGTGGGCATGATGGCCAGGGTATCGCGCCCGGCCAGCACGCTGTCGATGACTTCCTGCTGGCCCGTGCGCAGCCGCGCCACGCCAAATACCGAGCGCAGCAGACGCTGGATGTGTCGACCAGACTTGTTCAGCGAAGCAAGCATCATTGCCATCCTAAAAGTAAAACCGCCATGCCGGCGCCACAGCGCCAGGGTGCAGCTACTTTACGGCCGGGCCTGGCGCGCCGCCATAGGACGGGCGCCACAGCTGACGTAGGAATTCAGGAAGCAAACAGGATGGCCCAGAACAGCATCAGCAAACCGACAATCGACACGCACCACACGAGCGTGCGCACGACGGGCACGCCAAACGCGTACAGGGGCAGGTACAGCACGCGCGCGGCCAGGTACAGGGCGGCGCCGTACAGAGTCAGCGCGCTTTCCTGCGCCGTCACGTGGGCGATCAGCACGGCGGCGGCGAACAGGGGCAGGGTTTCGAACAGGTTCGCCTGGGCCCGGCGCAAGCGGGCCGTGATCTTGCCCACAGGCGGCCCGTCGCCGTCGCGCGCGCTCACGTTATAGGCCGTGCCCGTTTCGCGCGTGCGAAACAGGGCGGGCAGCAGGATTTGCACCAGCGCCAGCACGAGGGTGCAGGCCAGCATCGTCAGTTCAGGAGTCATCCATTTGCCTCTGCAGGGTGAGACGGGCAAGCCGTGCCGGCGCGTGCCCGTCAGGGTTGATCGAGTGCCGCTTGCAACTCCAGCAAATCATAGGGCTTGCGCAAGACGCTGGCGGAAAAGCCCAGTTCATCCATCGACTCCTTGCCATAGCCCGTGGAAAAGATAATGCGCATATCAGGTTTATCGCGCAGCACCATGCGCGCCAGCGCGATGCCGGACATGCCGGGCAGGCTGACATCCGTAAACAGGATATCGAAGTCTTGCTCGTTGAGCAATTTCCACGCCGCCTCGCCATCGGACACGCCGCTGACCGTGTGGCCCAGCATACCCACCAGTTCGCACACCATCAGCTGCGAATCGAGATTGTCTTCCACCACGAGTATCTTCATCGATGTCGGCATGTCCCCCTGCGGTTCTGGCGCATGCCCCGTCAAGTCCAGCCCCGGCGTGCCGCCTGCCAGCACGCTGGCCGCCAGGCCGCCACCCGCTTGCGTGCCGGCCACCGGTGCGCCGGACCGTTCAAACTGGCGCGCGCGCATTTGCTGCTGGCGGTTGGCCAGCACATGGCGCAGCTTGCGCGCCAGCTCTTCGCGCCGGTACGGTTTGCTGAGCAATTCCACTCCCGCGTCGAGTCTGCCTTCGTGCACGATGACATCCTGCGCGTAGCCCGACGTAAACAAGACGGCGATATCGGGCTGCAACTCGCGTGCTTGGCGCGCCATCTCCGTGCTGCTGACGGGACCGGGCATGATCACGTCCGTAAACAGCAAGTCGATCTGCGCACCGCTGTGCAGCACGGCCAGCGCGCTTTCGCCATCCTCGGCCTTGAGCACCTTGTAGCCGAGCGCGCCCAGCATATCGACCACGGTGGTGCGCACGCCCACATCGTCTTCCACCACAAGCACCGTTTCCGTGCCGCCCGTGACGACGCCGCTCAATTCCAGTTCCTCGTCCGCTTCCGCCATCAGGGAACGGGGCAAATAGATTTTGACTCCCGTGCCCACGCCAGGTTCACTGTAAATACGGATATGGCCGCGGCTTTGCGTGACAAAGCCATACGCCATCGACAAGCCCAAGCCCGTGCCCGCGCCTTCCGGCTTGGTGGTGAAGAACGGCTCGAACGCGCGCTGCAGCACGGGGCCGCTCATGCCACGGCCCGTGTCCGTCACCGACAGCATCACGTACTGGCCGGCAGGCACGTCGACCAGGTTGTGCACATACTGCTCGTCGAGTACGACGTTGCCCAGCTCGATGGTCAGCTTGCCCACGCCATCCATGGCGTCGCGCGCATTGATGGCCAGGTTCAGGATGACGTTCTCGATCTGGCCGCGGTCGACCAGGGTATTCCACAACCCGCCGCCGCCCACCAGCACGATGTCGATCGCTTCGCCCAGGGCGCGCCGCAGCAGCGCATCCATGTTGCGCACCACGCGCGCCAGGTCGGCCACCACCGGCTGCAAAGGCTGGCGCCGCGCAAACGCCAGCAGATGCGACGACAGCTTGGCGCCCCGCTCGACGGCGGCAATCGCCGTATCGAGGCGCTGGCGCATGACGCCATCCGTGCCCGTCAAATGCTGCAGCAAATGCAAATTGCCGGAAATGATTTGCAGCACATTATTGAAATCGTGCGCGATGCCGCCCGTCAGCTGGCCCACGGCTTCCATCTTTTGCGCCTGGCGCAAGGCGTCTTCCGCCTTCGTGCGCTCACCGACTTCCTGTTCGACCCGGTGCTCGAGCGTTTCGTTCAATTCATGCAGCGCTTTTTCCACGCGGCGCCGGTCCGTGATATCCGTCTTGACGGCGATCAAGGAGCGCGTCTGTCCCTGTTCATCGACCAGGCGGCTGACATTGCTCGACACCCACACTTGCGAGCCGTCGGGCTTCAGGTAGCGCTTTTCCAGCGAGAACGATTCGCCCGTTTCCACCAGGCGCTGGAACAGCACGCTGTTGCCGGGCACGTCCGCCGGATGCATGATGTCGTTCATGTTTAGGCTCAGCAGCTCTTCGGCCGAGCGGCCCAGCATGCAGCACAGGGCGCCGTTGACCCTCTGGAAACTGCCGTCGAGGCCCAGCTCGGACAAGCCCACCGAGGCCTGGCCGAAAATAGCGGCCATACGCTCCTGGCTGGCGTTCAGTTCATCCTCGATCTGGCGCCGCTCCGTCACATCGAACGACACGCCCACGTAGCGGCGCTGGCCCGGCACGCGGCCTGCCACCACCTCGCCCTGGCGCGCGATCCAGCGCAGCGCGCCATCGGCGGGGCGGCGGATGCGGTACTCCACGTATTCGAGGGGATTGGGCGCCACAGCAAGCTTGCTCGGTCCGACCTTTTGCTGGTCGCGCGCATCGACCAGGCTCACCAGCAAGCGTTCCGTCACTTCCACCTCGTCGGCAATGCCCCACAGGCGGCGGAAGGTGGGCGACACCAGCATCGCGCCCGTCTCGGGAAACCATTCGAAGGTGCCGATGCCGCCGGCCTGCTGGGCCAGGCGCAAGCGCTCCTCGCCTTCCATGCGTTCGGTGACGTCGATGCCTTCGACGAGGATGCCCGTGACCGCGCCCTCGTCATCCTTGATGGGCTGGTAGACGAAGTCGATCTGGCGCTGGCCCGTCTGCCCGTCCGCCGTCTGCAAATCCACCTTCACCTGGCGTCCCTCGTACGGTTCGCCCGTGCGGTAGACCTGGTCGAGCAGTTCGATGAAACCTTGCTCCTTGACTTCAGGCAAGGCCGCTTCGACTGTCTTGCCCAGCAGATCGCGGTGACCGACCAGGCGCAGATAATGTTCGTTCGCCAGCTCGAACACGTGCCGCGGCCCGCGCAGCATGGCCATGAAACTGGGCGCCTGCTGGAACAGGGCGCGCAGCAGCGCGCGTTCCTCGCCCAGGCGGCGGTTGGCCGCGCGCACGGCCTCGCTCTCGGCCTGCAAGGTCGTGTTGAGTTTGCCCAGCTCGGCCGTGGCCAGCTTCAGCTGGCGCCCTTCTTCCATGCGCGCCGTCAATTCCAGTGCCGTGCACAGCACGCCGTCCACCTGGCCCTCGTCGCCATGCACGGGCGTATAAAACAGGTCGAAGCAGACGTCGGTGCGCTGTCCGCCGCGCAACAGCGGCAAGCAGCATTCTCGGTGCAACTGTGTTTCCCCGCGCAGTCCCGTTTCGAGGATGCGCGCATTCCAGTCCCAGATTTCAGGCCAGATGGCCGGCACCGTGCCGCCCAGTGCGGCCGGATGGCGCTCGCCTGCGATCTGGATGTAATCGTCGTTGTAAATCATCACGTGCTGCGGGCCCCACATCAGCACCATCGCCATCGGCGAATTGAGCACGATGTCGACGCTCGTGCGCAAATGGGCGGGCCAGCCATCGAGCGGGCCCAGGCTGGTGGCGGACCAGTCGCGCTGGCGCACCAGCTCGCCCATATTGCCGCCGCCGCGCGGCCAAGCTGGCGCGCTCATGTAACCAATCCCGCTTGCACGCGCACCTGGCACTGGCGCGGGATGCGCACGGTCGCCAGCGTGCCCTGCGCGGCCGTCGAACTGATCTCGACCGTGCCGCCGTGGGCCTTGACGAACATGTTGACCGTGTACAAGCCCAGCCCCAGGCCCTGCCCCGTCCGGCGCTTCTCGCCCGCCTGCTGGAATGGCTCGAACAGGGTCGGCAGCAAGGCGGCCGGGATGACGCCGCGATTAGCGATGCGCAATTCGATATGGTCGGCGGCCCGTCCATCGAGGTCCAGTTGCACGGGCGTGCCCGGCTCGCCATGCGTGATGGCATTGTTTAACAGATTCGAGATGACTTGCGACAGCAAGCCCGCATCGCATTGCCCGTGCAGATTACCCACGCTGCTGACTTCGACCAGCGGCGCCTGGCCCGCCGTCTCGAACTCCTCGACGATGGCGCGCGCCAGCGCCAGGTAGTCGTGCGTGCTGCTGCGCAACTCCATCGTGCCGGAACGGATGCGCGCCAGGTCCAGCAGCTGGTCGACCATGCGTCCCATGCGCTTGGCGCTGCTTTCGATACGCTGCGCCGTGACGATCACCTTCGGGTGGTCGCTCATCATCGGCAACAGCATGGCGCCGTTCATCACCACCGACAAGGGCGTGCGCAAGTCGTGGCCCAGCACGGCCGTGAACAGTTCATTCAGGTGCAAGGCATGCTTGAGTTCGTCGAGCTGGGCCGACAATTCGCGTTTCTGCTGGTACAGTTGGACCAGCACGGCCACCTTGCTTTGCAAGGCCTTCACGTCGATGGGCTTGTAGAGGAAATCGACGGCGCCCGCCTCGTAGCCGCGGAAGCTGTAGCTCGGTTCGCGCGACGCCGCCGTCAGGAAGATCAGCGGAATGCTGCGCGTGCGCTCGCTGCCGCGTATCAGCTCGGCCAGCTCGAAACCATCCATGTGCGGCATTTGCACGTCGATCAGGGCCAGCGCCACTTCATGCGTCAACAGCAATTCCAGCGCTTGCGCGCCTGAGCTTGCCTTCAGGATGACAATACCGGGCCGTGCCAGCACGGCTTCGGCGGCGACCAGGTTTTGCGCGATGTCGTCAACGACGAGGATATGGATAGGTGCGGTCACGGAATCATCTTCAGGCATCGCAACGGCAAGATGCCATCGTGTTTCGATATGAACATCAACATTGTTTCAATTCTCACATATATTACACGCACTACACCACTCCCATTCACTTGTGTTCGCGATCGCCGAGCAATGCCAGGCTGGCGGCCATTTGCGGCAAATCGAGCACGCGGTCGGCGCCCGCCAGCTTGAGCGCGGCCGCCGGCATGATGCCACAACTGGCCCGCTGCGGGTCTTGCACCCAGGCACTACCGCCCAGCTGCCGCACGCGCGCCAGGCCCGCCGCGCCATCGGCCGAAGCGCCCGTCAGGATAATGGCCAGCATGTTTCGCCTGTAAGCCAGCGCCGCCGTTTCCAGCAAGACATCGATGGACGGGCGCGAAAAATACACGGGCGCTTCCTGCGACAGGGAAAAACAGCCATCGGGCTCGACTTGCAGGTGGTAATCGGGCGGAGCGAAATACACGACGCCCGCTTGCAGCGGTTCCTTGTCCTGCGCCTCGCGCAAAGGCAGCTGGCAACGTTCCGCATACAGCTGCGGCAACTGGCTCGAGCGGCCCGGCGCCAGGTGCAGCACCACCACGACGCTTGCACGGCAGGTGGCGGGCAAGGCGCGCAGCACGATGCCCAGCGCTTCGACGCCGCCGGCCGAGGCGCCGATGGCGATCAGGCGCAGGCCGGCGGGCGGTGGCGCGACGTCGCAGCTTGGCAGCATGTCAGGCACGCTGGAAGATGCGTTCGGCCGGGCTCAGCTCGTTGAAGCTGTCCGCATGGCGGCTGAAATGCAGGCTTTCCTTCATGCCCAGCCCCAGGAAGCCCCGGTTCACCAGCGCTTCATGGAACAGGCCAAGGCTGCGGTCTTGCAAATCTTTGTTGAAGTAAATCATGACGTTACGGCAGGAAACCATGTGCACCTCCGAAAACACGCTGTCCGTCGCCAGGCTGTGGTCGGCGAAGACGAACTGGCGCCGCAAGCGCCGGTCAAAGATGGCGCCCTTGTAGGCGGCCGTGTAATAGTCGGACAGCGAGCGCTTGCCGCCCGCCAGCTGGTAATTCTCGCTGAACTGGGCGATGCGTTCGATGGGATAAATGCCCGCTTCAGCGGCGGCCAGCGCTTCCACATTGATGTCGGTCGCATAAATCATGCTGCGCTCGAGCAAGCCCTCTTCTTCCAGCAAGATGGCCAGCGACCATACCTCTTCGCCGCTGCTGCAGCCGGCCACCCAGATTTTGATCGAGGGATAGGTATGCAGGATGGGCACGACTTTTTCGCGCAGGGCACGAAAATACGCGGGATCGCGGAACATCTCGCTCACTTGCACCGTGAAAAACTGCAGCATCTGCGCGAACATGGCCGGCTCGTGCAAGATGCGGTCCTGCAATTGCGACAGGCTGGCGCAGCCGAAGCGCTCCATGGCCTGGCGCATGCGCCGGCGCAGGGACGCCACGGAATAATCGCGGAAATCGTGCTGATAGCGCAGCAGTATTCCCTCAAGCAATAACTTCAGTTCTATATCGAAAATATCGTCATCTAACAACATCCACCTCATCGGATACCTGACCATTGAACAGCGTGCAAAGCGCAGCGCGCAGTCACTGCCAAATGCTAGCAGATCGCCGGCGATTATCCTGCAGAGAAAGTTTCAGTTAGGTACGCTGGCGTACACTCACGCGTTTTTTTCAGGCTCTGTCCTCGACAAGTAGGGGAATTCAGGGAATCTTCCCGTGTCCCTGCTGTCTGACTGAGCATCGCAGACAAGCGGGAGCCTTCCATGCAGCCAGCCCAATGGAAAACCTTCATCGCCCAGTTCGCCGAACTGAACCGCCGCCAGCGCCTGGCGGGCATCGCCCTGCTGCACGGGGCCGCATCGCAAGACGTCGCCGTGGCATTGATCGAAAGCGTGGCCCGCCAACAACCGCACTGTCCGGTTTGCAACAGCAACCATGCTCACCGGCACGGCCATGCACACGGACTGCAGCGCTACCGTTGCGTGCCTTGCGGCCGCACCTTCAATGCACTCACCGGCACGCCGCTTGCCCGCTTGCGCCACAAGGCGCTGTGGATTGAATATGCCCATTGCATGCTGACATCGGATTCCGTGCGCAAGGCGGCGTTACAGCTGGGCGTGCACCGCAATACCACGTTTCGCTGGCGCCACCGGTTTTTATCATTGGCAAAAACGGACCGGCCCCATCGCCTGCATGGCATCGCCGAAGCGGACGAGCTGTATGTACTGGAATCGGAGAAGGGATCGCGGCATTTGACGCGCCCGGCGCGGCGCCGTGGTGATCATGCCTTTAAACGTGGCATATCGAATGAGCAAGTCTGCATCCTGGTGGCGCGTGACCGCACTGGACAAACCCTCGATTTCGTCACGGGAAAAGGAGCACTGACCAAGGCACAGCTACATGCTTGCCTGCCACCCGTCATCGACAAGGATATCTTGCTGGTCACCGATGGTCATGCCGCCTACCGCGCCTTCGCCCATGAAGCAGGGGTCAGCCACCAGGCCGTCAACTTGCGTGCCGGCATCCGCGTGCGGGGCGCCGCCCACGTGCAAAACGTCAATGCGTATCACAGCCGCTTGCGGGATTGGCTACGGCCGTTTCACGGCGTGGCCACACGCTACCTGTCGAATTACCTGGGCTGGCGCTGGATACTCGACGCCGGGCGCATCCGCTCGCCAGAAACATTATTGAAGGCAACACTAGGAGCATTCCCACATCTAACGGTGACATAGCCTTTTTTTCAGGCATCCACGCCCTTCATGCCTTCTTCCGTATAGCGCGCGCCCGCCGCCATGCCCAAGGGAAAGGCCGCGTTCATCGCCGCCAGTTCCGCCTCGTCCAGCCGCACGGCCAGCGCGCCGAGGTTGTCGTGCAAATACGCGATGCGCTTGGTGCCGGGAATGGGAATGATGTCGTCGCCTTGCGCCAGCAGCCAGGCCAGCGCCAGCTGGGCCGGCGTGCAGCCTTTTGCGCGCGCGATGTCCTTGACCTGCGCGACGATGGCCTGGTTGCGCGCCAGGTTCTCGGCGACGAAGCGGGGATTGAACTGGCGAAAGTCGCCCGCATCGAGGCTGGCCGCATCGGCAATGGCGCCCGTCAAAAATCCCCGGCCCAGCGGACTGTAGGCAAAGAAGCTGGCGCCCACGTCGCGGCAGGCGGCCAGCACGCCCTGCTCCGGTTCGCGCGTCCACAGTGAGTATTCGCTCTGCACGGCGGCCACGGGGCAGATCGCCGCAGCGCGCCGCAAGGTGGCGGCGCTCACCTCGCACAAGCCCACGGCGCGGATCTTGCCCTCTAGCCGCAGTTGCGCCAGCGCGCCCATCGATTCCTCCAGTGGCGTCTCGAGATTCAGGCGGTGCAGATAGAACAGGTCGATGGCCTCCACGCCCAGGCGCCCCAGCGACGCTTCGCACGCCTGGCGGATGTAGGCGGGGGAATTGTCGACGCGGCGCGCATAACTGCCCGCCTCGCGCGCCAGCCCGCACTTGGTGGCGACCAGGGCCTGGCCCGGGTGGCGTGCCAAAAAGCGCCCCAGCAATTGCTCGTTGTGGCCGAAACCGTAGGCGTCGGCCGTGTCGAACAGGGTCACGCCCGCCGCCAGGGCCGCTTCCAGGGTGGCCAGGGATTGCGCCTCGTCCGTGGCGCCATAGAATTCCGACATGCCCATGCAGCCCAGGCCCAATGCCGAACTGCTCATACCGTTATTGCCGATGCGTCGCTGTTGCATGCTGCTCTCCTCTGTTGTTGACTCGATGCCGCCAGTCTGGGCCGCGCCGGATGACAAGGGAATGCCCGATTTCGTGATACCTTTCTGGTATGAGAGCCCTCGATACCCATGCCTTGACCCTGTTTTGCGCCGTCGCCCGCTGCCTGAACTTCCGCCAGGCGGCGGAGCAATTGCACATGACCCAGCCGCCATTGTCGCGCGCCATCAAGGGGCTGGAAGACAAGCTGGGCGCGCGCCTGTTCGAGCGCGACACGCAGGGCGTGGCCTTGACGCCAGCGGGCCGTACCCTGCTGCCGCAGGCGCTGCACATCCTTGATTTGCTGGAGATGGCGCAGCAATCGCTGCGGCAAGACAGCGCACCCGCGCGCCTGCGCCTGGGCTTGACGAGTTCCGTGGCGGCCGGCCTGTTCCGTCCTTTGCTGGCGGCGCTGGAGGAGCAACTGGGCAATGTCCGCCTGGAATTGACGGCGGCCCCGTCGCCGCGCCTAGTCGCCGCCGTGCGCAAGGGCCAGCTCGATGCGGCCCTGCTTGCGCTACCCAGCGCCACGTTCGAGCTGGCCGTGCAGCCGCTGGCGCGCCAGCCCATGATGCTGGCCCTGCCCGCCGGGCACCGGCTGGCGAAGAAGCGCAAGCTCAGCCTTGCTGACATCGCCCAGGAACCCATCTACTGGTTCGAACGGGCGCGCCAGCCCGCCTTTTTCGACCATTGCCAGCAAGTGTTCCGCCGGCATGATTTCGCGCCGCATTTCCTGCGCGAAGCGCCCGACCATCATGTGCTGCTCGGCGACGTGGCCGCCGGCAAGGGCATGGCGCTGCTGGCCGACTCGTTCCGCGCGCTGCGCATGGATGGCGTGATCTACCGGCCATTGGCGGAAGGCGAGGAATTGGCGGCCGGCATCGGCCTGGCCTGGCAAGCCGACCACGGCCATGCGACCCTGCCCCTGCTGCGCCAGCTGGCGCAGGAATATCTGAAACAGTGACGGCCGCGCGCGGAGGCGCCAGACGCGCTACCATGTTGCCTTCCCTATTTTTCGCGCCACCACGACCATGACGTTTACCATCAGCGACGCCGCCTACGGCACCGATACCCCCGCCGCCAAACAAGCCATGTATGCGGACTTGCGCGCGCAGCTGCAAGGCTTGCTGTCGGGCGAGAGCGACTTCATCGCCAATACGGCCAACTTCAGTTCGCTGGTCTTCAACACCATGCCGGGCCTCAACTGGGCCGGCTTTTATTTCCTCAAGGGCGAGGAATTGGTGCTGGGACCGTTTCAGGGCAAACCCGCCTGCATCCGCATCAAGAAAGGGCGCGGCGTGTGCGGCACCACGGTGGTCGAAGGCAAGTCCATCGTCGTGCAGGACGTGCATGCATTTCCCGGCCACATCGCCTGCGACGTCAATTCCCGTTCGGAACTGGTGGTGCCCGTGTTTTCAAATGGCCAGATCATCGGCGTGTTCGACCTCGACAGCCCGCTCGTCAGCCGTTTTGACGACGTCGACGCGCAAGGCGTCGAATCCTTGGTGCGCGTGCTGGAAGCGGCTATCGTTGCTGAATAACTAGTTGCCCGCCTTGACGGCGATGAATTCGCCCTTGCCGACCGTGGCCAGGCACGTCGTGTAGCGGCTGTCGGCGCGGATGGCTTCGATGAAGCCGGCCATGTCCGCGTAGTGCGAACTGGCGTTGTCGACCACCAGCACGCCGCCGGCCGCCAGCGCGCGGTCCAGCTGCGGCCACCACTGCGCGTATTGCTGGCGCGCGGAATCGAGGAAGATGAAATCGTAGGCGCCGTCCGCCGCATCGCGCAGCACGTCGCCCGCGTCAGCCAGCAGCTGGCCGATCACGCCCTGCAATTGCGCGCGCACAAAGTTGTCGTGCGCCATGTCGAACTTGTCCTGCGCCTTTTCCACCGTCACCACCTTGCCGCCCAGCGCCTGCACGGCGCGCGCCAGCCACAAAGTGGAATAGCCGTTCGACGTGCCGATTTCCAGCACTCGCCGGGCGCCGCGCGCGTGCACCATCACGGCCAGCAATTCGCCCGTGTCGCGCGTGATATTGAGCATGCGGCTGGCGCGCGCCGTGTGCGCCGCATCATTGGTGTTACCGAATGCTTCCAGTTCACTCAACAGAGTATCGATGCTGGGCATGGCGCCTCCTTGTTCAAAACACCAGCATAGCAAAAAAACTATGCCGGTGCGCGGCGCAGCGGACGTTTCAGGTATTGCACCATCACCACGCCCAGCAGGGTCACGCCGCCGCCGATCACATCGTAGCTGTGCAAGGTTTCGCCGAGGAACAGCATGGCGATGATCACCGTGAACACAGGCAGCAGATTCATCAAGGTCGTCGCGCGGCTCGGTCCCAACTTGGCCAGGCCGTGCATCCACAAAAACGGCGCGATGATGGAGGCGGGGATGCCGGCAAACAGCACCAGCGGCAAGCCGGCGCTGGTGACAGGCGGCGCGGACTGGCTCAGGTAATACACGAACAGCACGGGCACGGCGCACCAGACCTGGATCAGCAGCGAATGCCAGTTATTCAGGGGAATCTTCCAGCGCTTGAGCAGCACGCCATAGCCCGCATACGACAGGCACGCCAGCAGCATCAGCGCGTCACCCACGGCCGCGCCATGGGCCAGCAGGGCGGCCGGGTCGCCATGGCTGAGCAGGTAAGCCAGGCCCAGCAGTGACACCAGGCCGCCGAACACGCCGCCCACGGTGGGCGCCTCACCGAGCAGCAGCACGGACAGGCCCACGGCCAGCAGCGGCATCATCGATGCGAGGATGCCCATATTGGTGGCCGTCGTCGTTTGCGCGGCGATGTAGGCGAGGCACTGGTACATGACCATGCCCAACATACCCAGCACAAACAGTTTGCCCAGATACGGTCGCACCACGGAGCGCTGCTTCCATACGGGACGGGCAAACACGAGCGCCAGCAGCACGCCGGCCAGCAGCCAGCGGTAGAACGAGATGGCGGCCGGATCGATCACGCCGACGGCCATCTTGCTGACGATGGTATTGATGGCCCAGATCAGCACGGCGATCACGGGTAACAGATAGTGCTTCACTTGCATGCGGCGTACTCCAGTATTCAAGACCGCCATTTTCGCATGGTCCGATTCCATGGATATAATGAATATCGGACAATCGATGCGAAGAACAGGACAAAGACACCATGGCCAGCAACCAGCATTTCCCCGCCGTTTCCGACACCCTGCCCCATCCCGTGTATTTCCGCCTCGACGATTACCGCGCGCACCAGCAGTTCGATTACCAGAGCCATCCTTGGGGACAGCTCACGTATTGCTCCACAGGCGTGATGGAAATCATGGTCGCGGGCCAGCGCTACCTGTCGCCGCCCCAGTACGCCGTGTGGATACCGCCCGAGACTTTGCACGACGGCTATATCCGCCAGGATGTCGTGTTTCACTCGGCCTACATCGACGCCAGCCTGTGCGCGCAGTTGCCGGCCCAGCCGTGCGCGCTGGTCATGAGCCCCCTGCTCAAAGCCATCCTCGGCGACTTTGCCGGGCGCCATGTCACCACGCCCGCCACCGAAGCAGACCAGCGCCTGGCGCAGGTGCTGGTCGACCAGCTGCAGCTGGCGCCGTGCAGCCGCAACTATCTGCCTGGCAGCGACGAGCCCGTCATTGCGGCGCTGCTGGCGGCCCTGCAGGCGGAGCCCGGCAGTAACCGCTCACTGGCCGAGTGGGCCGCGCAACTGCACGTGACGGAGCGCACCCTGGCGCGCCGCTGCCAGCGCGAACTGGGCATGCCGTTCGGCGAATGGCGCCAGCGCCAGCGCTTCCTGGCCGCCCTGCCCCTGCTGGAACGGGGCGACACCGTGCAGGCGATCGCGCTGGAACTGGGCTACAGCACGGCCTCCGCTTTCATCGCCATGTTTCGCCGGCAAAGCGGCGGCACGCCCGACCAGTTCCGCCGCGGCCTGCGCTGAAAAAGCGGACCGGCGCTATCCGCTTTGTCATATGAGGATGCTAAAATTCAAACATCTTTCCAGAGAGCAAAAGGACGCGCATGAACCCCAGCACCGAGACGGCCACCGATACCCAAGGCAACGAGGACATGCCCCAGGCATCAGCAACGGCCGTGACGGCGCCAGCGCCCCTCAAGCTCGACAAGGAAGAGATACCGACGGTGCTGGGCAAGCTGCGCACTCTGGTGCAGGACAAGACGCGTTTCGAACCGCACGACATCACGCCGCTGGACGAGGAAGACGTACTGCAGGAGTTTTCGCTGCAAGCGAACTACGCGCTCGAGGCGCGCTTCGAGCAGCGCGTCATCAATGGCTATTTCACGCCAGCGGGCAATGACTGCCGCTGCGGCTCCCACGAGGTGGGAGCGCTCGCTCACGCGCAGGAGAAGGAACGGCTGCGCCGCGCGGCGGGCAAGCTCGACAATGCCTTGCGCCAGCCAGGCCAGGCCTACAACGGCGTCGAGGCGGGCGTCTACCTGCCGCACGCCGTCAAGTACTGGCACCTCGATACCTGCAGCAACTGCACCGGCAGCGGCCGCATCAACTGCCACACCTGCTACGGCGCGACGACGGAAACATGCTGGAACTGCCACGGCGGGCGCACCGTCAGCTGCGACGCGTATGGCTGCTACGGCAGCGGCAAGGTGTCGTGCTCGTATTGCAGCGGCAGCGGCACCGTGTCCGAACAAGTCACCGACTACATCACGGTGCAAGTGCCCACTACCACCTACAGCAACGGCAGCTCGCACACCAGTTACCATAGCGAGACGCGGCCCCAGTACCGCACCGAATACCGTTCTTGCTACCATTGCAGCTACGGCAAGGTCAGCTGCAACACTTGCCACGGTTCCGGCAACATCAATTGCGGCACCTGCCGCGCCAGCGGCAAGGTCACGTGCCGCACCTGCAGCGGCGTGGGCGACTTGCGCTGCAACCCGTGCGACGGTTCCGGCAAGGTGGGCAAGGCGGCCTGGGTCGACGTGCATGTGACGCCCGGCTACAGCGTCAGCCTGCCCAAGCAGGCACCCGATGACGCGCGCCGCATCCGCGACAAGGAGAGCGTGCACTCACTGGCAGCCATTGCCAGCAGCCTGGCCCTGGCGAAAGTGAGCATTTACAATGAAGACCAGCCGCAAGAGGTCGACGCCCTGTATGCGGCCAAGCTGCGCATCGTGCGCCTCGATGCATCGTGCAACGCGGAAAAGCACCACCTGGTGGCGTACGGCACGGACTTGCGCTGGCTGACCCTGGACGACATCGTGGAAAAGCTGCTGCGCGGCGACCTCAAGGCGCTCAGCGACGCGCTGGCCGGCAGCGCCGACGACGGCCTGTTCTCGGCCCACGTGCAAGGTTTGCTGACGCCGCTGCGCGACGTGGCCGCCTCGGAACTGAATGCGGACGTGATCGAGTCCGTCCTCAGCGGCGACGCGGACCACGCGCACGTCGATGTCGTCTCCGCCGACTATGCCAACAATGTGCGCACCTGCGTGCTCGGCGCCCTGCGCCAGGTCTACACGCGGCTGGCCAAGCAATTCTGGTGGAAAAGCGCGCTGGCCGCGCTGGCCGTCGCCATCGCCACGTGGTTCTTCGCAGGACGCGGGGCGGCCGCCGTCGCAGGCCTGCTCGTCACGGGCGCCGGCTACTGGCTGTTCAACCGCAAGGTAAAAAACGTGCTGAGCGAGGCGCTGGGCGGCGAGCAGCAAGCCGAACGGGCCATGGGCATCGCCGGCAAGGGACGCCGCAACCAGCTGGCGCAAGTGCTGATCCTCGCGCCCGCCACTCTGGCCGTGCTGGCCGCCAGCTATGGCTTGCCCGTGCGTGTGCGCCCGGTTGCTCCACCGCCGCAAACGGCCATGGCGTCGGCGCCCATCGCGCCCCATGCGCCAGTCCCAGTGCCGCCAGATGCGAGCAGCGCCAAGGCCGTCAAGCTGTACGAAAATGGCGACAAGGTACAGGCGCTGGCCATGCTGGAAAGCCTGGTCGGCAAGGGCGACGCCGGCGCGTATGGCCTGTATGGCTGGATGCTGCTGATGGGCGAAGGCAAGCCCGGCCCCGTCACCGCGCCGACGGCGCAGCAGCGCGAAGCGCGCCAGGTGGCCGCAAAGCCCCTGATCGGCAAGGGCCTCGTGAAAAACGACAGCTATGCGCTGGCGGCGAAAGGCGTGATGCTGGCCGAAGGCTGGCAGGAACCGCGCAACATGGCGCGCGGCCTCGACCTGCTGAAACAGGCCGCGAACAAGGGCAATGCGCAAGCCATGCATTTATTGGGGCTGTACCACGTGCGCGGCTACCAGATTCCCGTCAACCACAAGGAAGCGCGCAAATGGTTCACCCTCGCCGCCGACAAGGGCAGCGCGGGCGACATCTACAACCTGGGACTGATGGATTGGGAAGGCGCGGGACTGAAACGCCCCGACCGCGCCAGCGCCATGCAGCGCTGGAAGATCGCGGCCGCCATGGGCGAAGAACGGGCCATCAAAGCCGTCGCGCAGGGAAAACCTTAAGCTGCCGCCGCCAGTGCCTGCAAGGCCATCGGATTCGGCGTCGGCTCGGCGACTTTTGTCAGCAAGTTGCGGTCCGTGTGGTGGAACGGTTCGTCCTTGCCGCGGATCAGCATGACCGTGTCTTCATCGTAGCCCCACGTGCCGTCGGCGTGGATATCGACCTTGATCCGGTATTCGACGGTGGTGAATGCGTGTTCGAGGAAGGGGTTCGAGCAGATGCCGTACGCCGTCGAATCGCGCTTGGCCACCAGTTCGAAACTGGTGGCGTCCGCCGTCGTCGTGCCGGACGCCATGGCGATCTGGCCGCGCGGAATCGCCAGGGTCTGGATCACGGCGCCCGTGGCCGGCTCCCACAGCCAGTAGCCCACCTGCTCATGGTACGTTTTCACTTGATCCGGCTTGGTGATGTGGATGTAGTAGCGCAAGCCGTAGAACAGTTGCGGGCCGTTGGTGACGGGGTCGATCGGCTGCAGTTCGATGCGCTCGACGAAGGCCTGCTTGCGCGGGCCATCCGCTTTCGGCTTGACGTCCAGGCCGCGCGTGCCCGTCCAGATGCCGGCCATGCCCGTCAAGGGGCCCAGGTTGTTGAGAGTGTGCACGTCGGCGGACGGCTCGGTGTAGATATCTTCGGGAAAATCGCTCATGCGGAAGTCTTCAAAATGGGGCAACAGTGCTTGCCGCCATTGTAAGACGCGCGCCCGCCGGCGGCAAAGCGCCAGCCGTCAGGGAAACTGCGTAGTGTGGCGCTCGATGAACAGCAGGGCGGCGGCGGCCAGCGCGGGGCGCTGCGCTTCGAACACCGTTTCGTCGCGCGCCTGCAGCAGATTGGCCGCCACCTCGGGCAGGTCCAGTGCGCCGGCGATGATCGCCGCCACCGCGTCGATATTCGCGTACAGGGCGCTGTCGTAGCCTTCCCAGTCCACATAGGCCAGCCATTCGGCCAGCATCACCATGCCGGCGACGGACGGCGCCAGGGACGCGATGCGCTCCGCGCGCAGCACGCTGTCGCTGCCGATGCCTTCCTGCTGCAGCACGGCCAGCGCCACGTGCTGCAGCGCGTCTTCCGGATCGCGCCGGTACTTGTTCAGCAGACGCTGCGTCAGCGTATAACGTTCGGCGTCGATGCCGCGCAAGGCGGCCGCCACGTCGTCATCATGCAGCGCCAGGTGGCGGGCCGCGCAAGCGACATCCACGCCGGCTTTCGCGGCGACGATATCGGTGAGCTGCTGCCGGCGCGCGTCCTCCATGCTTACACCAGCGGCTCGGTCGAACCGGTCAGGGTAAAGATTTCAAAGCCCGTTTCCGTCACGGCCAGCGAGTGCTCGAACTGCGCCGACAGCGAGCGGTCCTTCGTCACCGTCGTCCATTTGTCGGGCAAGACCTTGACCTGGTAGCTGCCCACGTTGAGCATCGGTTCGATCGTGAAGATCATGCCCGGTTCCAGCACGATGCCCGTGCCGGCGCGGCCGTAATGCAGCACTTGCGGCGTGTCATGGAAGACCTGGCCCACGCCATGGCCGCAGAAGTCGCGCACGGAGGAAAAGCCCTGCGCCTTGGCTACCGCTTCGATGGCGGCGCCCACGTCGCCGAGGGTCGCTCCGGGACGCACGGTGTGGATGCCTGCCATCATGGCGTCATACGCCGTGTTGACGAGGCGGTTGGCCAGGATGGAGACGGCGCCCACCTTGAAGGTGCGGCTGGTGTCGCCGAACCAGCCGTTGAACTTCGGCGTCACGTCGATGTTGAGGATGTCGCCCACTTTGAGGATCTTGGTCTCGGACGGGATGCCGTGCGTGACCACGTTATTGACGGAGATGCAGCTGGCGTGCTTGTAGCCGTGGTAGTCGATGGTGCCGGGGATGGCGCCGGCCGCGCGCATGAATTCTTCGCACAGGGCGTCGAGTTTGGCCGTCGAGACGCCCGGTTTGACGAAAGGCGCGATGTAGTCGAGCGTGTCGGCGGCGATGCGGCCGGCCGCGCGCATGCCGATGAAACCTTCTTCGTCGTGCAGCGGGATTTTCTTGCCGTGTTCAAGCTGGGTGGAATAGCGCATGGGGATTCTTTTCTTTGTTAGTGTGAGGTGGTATGGGCGGCCCAGCCGCGCACGGCGTCGTGCGAGGCGCGCAGCATGGCGTCGACGCTGGCCGGTATCGGCCGCTCCTGGGTCAGGTAAGGTTTGACGACGGCCACGGGCGCATCGATCAGCACGAATTTGAGCAGCATGTGATCGAGGTCAAGCTCCGCGGTGGCGGGCATGGCTTCGGCACAGCGGACAAAGCAGGCGTCGAGCGCGGCCTGCTCCTCTTCCACGGCGGCCAGCAATTCCTCGCTGAGGCCACTGTTGAAATCGGGGCTATCCGCGCATTGCAGCAGGAAGCGCGCATATACGGGCTTGCGCCGGCACCAGTCCAGCAAGCCATGCACGCCGGCCCAGGTGTCGCCGCCGAGCCAGCGGCTGGCCACTTCCTCGCGGAAGTCGCTTTTTACGCGCAGCCACGCGCGCGCCAGGATGGCGTTGCGCGAATCGAAGCGGTGATACACGGAGCCGATGGGTGCACCGGCCTTGACGGCGATGGCGGCCATCGAGACGGCGCCCACGCCGCACTGGGCGGCGACGGCGATTGCGCTGTCGATGAAGTTGTTTTCGTTGAATTTAGCAAGTCTGACCATTCAAATAGAATACAGATTCTATTTGAATTCGTCAAGCACCCAACCATGGACCCACACGAGCGGCAACACGACTGGCCCTGCTGCCTTACAATGGTATGCACGAACCGCCACAAGGAGAATCCGCTTGCTTACGCCCCCCTTCATCGCCTCCTCCCGCTTCGACGATCCACGCCTGGCGCTGGAACAGGTGCAAGCCATCTACCGCAGCAGCATCGAACACTTGCGCGATGCGCTGCAGCGCTTTGTCGCTGGCGAAGACATGCACGAACGTGTGCGTGCCTGCTACCCCTTCGTGCGTATCCAGACGGACACCGTGGCGCGCGCCGACTCGCCGCTGGCCTACGGTTTTGTCGCCGGCCCCGGTGTGTTTGAAACCACCTTGACGCGCCCCGACCTGTTCGGCGATTACTACCTGGACCAGTTCACCCTGCTGCTGAAAAACCATAACAGCGGCCAGAAAGTGCACCTGGAAGTGGGCGTGAGCGCCCAGCCCATCCCCGTGCATTTCTCGTTCGCCGAGCATGACCATATCGAAGGCAATATGGATGCGGGCCGCCGCTTGGCCATGCGCGACCTGTTCGACCTGCCCGACCTGTCGGCCATGGACGACGGCATCGCCAACGGCACGCACGAACCGGCGCATGGCGAAGCGCAGCCGCTGTCGCTGTTCACGGGACCGCGCGTCGATTATTCGCTGCAGCGCTTGCGCCATTACAGCGGCACGTCGCCGCAGCACTTCCAGAACTTCGTCCTGTTCACCAATTACCAGTTCTACATCGACGAATTCATCCGCCTGGGCCACGCCATGATGGACCGCGCGCCCGATGCGGCCGCGCCCTCGGACGACGACGGCTACATCGCCTTTGTCGAACCGGGCAACGTGGTCACGCGCCGGGTCGGCCAGACGGTCGAAAGCGAGGATGCGCTGGGCGCCGCGCCGCCGCGCCTGCCGCAGATGCCCGCCTACCATTTGCTGCGCGCGGACGGCAGCGGCATCACCATGGTCAATATCGGCGTGGGACCGGCCAATGCGAAGACCATTACCGACCATATCGCCGTGCTGCGCCCGCACGCCTGGCTGATGCTCGGTCATTGCGCCGGCTTGCGCACCACGCAAAGCCTGGGCGACTACGTGCTGGCGCATGCGTATGTGCGCGAAGACCACGTGCTCGACGAAGACTTGCCGCTGTGGGTGCCGATCCCGCCGCTGGCGGAAATCCAGCAGGCGCTGCAAACGGCCGTGGCGGAAATCACCCAGCTGACTGGGCATGACCTGAAACACATCATGCGCACGGGAACCGTGGCCAGCACGGACAACCGCAACTGGGAATTGCTGCCGCAGCGCACGCCGGAGCGCCGTTTCAGCCAGAGCCGCGCCATCGCGCTCGATATGGAGAGCGCGACGATCGCCGCCAACGGCTTCCGTTTCCGCGTCCCCTACGGCACCCTGCTGTGCGTGAGCGACAAGCCGCTGCACGGCGAAATCAAGCTGCCCGGCATGGCCAATCACTTCTACCGCGAGCGCGTCGACCAGCATCTGCGCATCGGCATCCGCGCCGTGGAACTGCTGCGCCGCCAGGGCGTGGACAGGCTGCACAGCCGGAAATTGCGCAGCTTTGCGGAAGTGGCGTTTCAGTAATAGCGCCTTTTCCAGCGCCAGCCGCCCCTGCCGGGCGGCTTTTTTTTGTCCTGCTGCCCGCCTTGTTCACCCCCGACATTGTCACAAAAAAACCACAGCTGTCTAGACAGGCGATCAGCAAAGACCGAACTTTCAATGATAATTGAACATAATTGCAAATTTAATTTATTTAACAATTGAAATTTGATACTTTCCTGCTTGCCACAAATAAAATTCATCCACCTTCATTCTGCCTCGTGCCATGCACCTGAACAAATACCCGGCAGTTCTTGACAGTCAAGATCAAAAAATGGTCTGATGAATTGCAAATTTAAAATACTAAATTTGTAAACATAGTCATTTTGAAAATACTTTCAAATAGCTACATAAAACCCTAAGGAAACTAAAGTTTCCTAGTTGGAGGATGGACAATGATTGAAAAGAAATTGAGCAAATCCTTGCGCATGATGTTTGCCGGCACTTTGGTCATGAGCGCAGGTTTCATGCACCAGGCCGTCCAGGCGCAGGAAGCCAAGGCTGGCGAGGAAAAAGTGCAGCGTGTGGTCGTCACCGGTTCCGCCATCAAGCGCGTGGATGCCGAAACGGCCGCACCGGTGGAAATCTACAGCAAGAAAGATATCGAGCGCACGGGCGCCACCAGCGTCGCTGAACTGGTGCGGAACCTGGCTTCCATCGACATCAATGACCAGGGCGAACTGAGCGCCAGCTCGCCTTCCGGTTCCGGCACCACCAACATCAAGATGCGCGGCTTGAGCGAACGCAACGTGCTGATCCTGTTGAACGGCCGCCGCCTGCCGACCAATGCGCTGGCTGACGGTTCGGGCGCGGGCGCCGCGGTCGACGTCAACGCCATCCCGCTGAGCGCGCTGGAACGCATTGAAATCCTGAAGGATGGCGGTTCGGCCATTTATGGCGCCGATGCCGTTGCCGGCGTGATGAACTTCATCACCAAAAAGAATTACCAGGGCCTGGAAGCGAAAACCAGCTACGGCCAAAGCTCGCGCTCGGACGCAAAGGAAAAGACGGCCAACCTCGTGTACGGTTTTGGCGACTATGACACCCAGGGCTTCAACGTGCTGGCTACGGTCGACATCTTCAAGCGCGATCCGATCTACCGCAAAGACCGCGACCTGACCCGTTCGGCCGACTTCCGCCGCTTTGGCGGCCCGGATGGCCGCAGTGGCTATCATCCTAGCGGCAATATCGTCGGCGGCGGCACCCTGGTGCCATGCCCACCTGACGATTTGAGCGACGGTTCCTGCCGTTTCGACGTCAACAAGACCTTGCTGACCTCGACCAACGGCGCCGACCGCGCCAGCGGCATGCTGATCGGCAGCCTGAAAATCAGCGACAGCATTCGCGCGTTCGCGGAATTTACCTATTCCGAAAGCAAGGATGACTTCTCGTCCCAGCCTGCGCCAGGCAACTTCAAGGTCGGCAACCAGACCGTTGCCGGCCGCTTCATGCAAATGGGCCCGCGCCAGACCAACCGCAAGGGCACGATGACCCAGTTCTCGACGGGCCTGGAAGGCACGACGCGCGGCATCGACTGGGACGTCGCCATCGGCAAGGGCGTCAGCAAGGCTACCAACCGCGATTCGAACTACGCACACTACGACCTGTTCAACGAAGCGATCGAGAATGGCACGATCAACCCGACCCGCACCGACAACCCGCAGGCCGCCGTCGACAAGATTCGCCTCACGCCTACGCGCGCCGGCAAGTCGGAACTGACCTTCTTCAACGCCAAGGCATCGGCGCCGATCATGGACCTGGCAGGCGGCGCGATGGCTTACGCCGTCGGCGTGTCGTACAACAAGGAAACGCTGAGCGACCAGCCCGACCAGAACCAGATCGATGGCCTGGTCTTCGGCAGCATCCAGCAGGCTGCCGTCAAGGCGGACCGCAATTCCAAGGGCATCTTCGGCGAACTGTCGATTCCCTTCCTGAAAAACGTCGAAGCGCAAGTGGCCGTGCGCTACGACGACATCTCGAATGTCGGCAGCAAAACCAGCCCGAAACTGGCCTTGCGCTATCAGCCCCTGAACAACCTGATGTTCCGTGGTTCGTATGCGGGCAGCTACTTGGCGCCATCGCTGAAACAGATGTATGGCGGCGTCGATGCGGGCGCCTATACGACGAACGACAAGGAAATCTGCGATGCATTCCCTTCGATCGCCGGCAACTGCAAAAACTTCGCCTACTACCAGGTCTCCGGCTCCAACAAGGACTTGAAACCTGAAACGGGCAAGACCTACAACCTGGGCATGGTGTTCTCGCCAGTGAACTCGCTGACGGTCAGCATCGACTACTTCAAGATCGACAAGAAGAACGAGATCGGCACCCTGACGGAAACCAAGGCGATCGAGCGCGGCAATGTCGAAATCAAGAATGGCGACGCACGCATCCTGCTGAACAACCAGAATCTGGCCACCACCGAAGTGCGCGGTTTCGATACGGACCTGCGCTACACATCGCCGCAAACGATGTTCGGCAAATTCACGATCCGCAATGCGTCCACCATCTACACCCGCATGGAAACGCAGGATACGGAAACCGATCCGGTGCAAAGCACGCTGAAGACGTTCATGAATCCGAAGTACCGCAACACGTTCACTGCCAGCCTGGAAAAGGACAATATGTCCGGCTCCCTGGTCATCCGTACGACGGGCGACATGATCGATTCGGACTTGCGCCGCGACGAAATCAAGCCGGGCACCCGCACGATTCCTTCGCACACGGAAGTGGATCTGACGGGCCAGTACGTGGCGATGCAAAACCTGACCTTCACGGCCGGCATCAAGAACCTGTTCGACAAGATGCCACCGTTTAGCGCGATGGGCGCCGGCAACCAGTACGGCACCCTGGGCTTTGCCCAGCTGTACAACGTGCGCGGCCGTTACTTCTACATCGGCGCAGGCTACAAGTTCATGTAATGCAGCGCCATCCCGGCGGCCTGAAATGGTTGCCGGTGCTACCCATGAAAGCCGCACTCCTGTGCGGCTTTTTCATGCCCGGCAGACGAAAAAAAAACGCTGCAGGCAGCGGTTTTCAAGGTAGGGAAACGCTTACAGGAAACGATCGAGTATCTTGCGCGTCGTCTTGTCGATATTGAACATGTCGCGTATCAGAAAGTGGATGCCGTGGTTATCGGCGATCAGCAGCGACGTGGCGCCGATGCGGCGGATGTCTTCCTCGCCTTTCAGCACGAACTGCGTCTCGCCCCGGTCCGTGTCCACGTACCACGTGCACGGCGTGGCGAAGCTGCTCACGCTTTTCACGCGCGCGATCTCGGGCATGAATTCGCGCCCTTCCAGCTCTTCCTGCAGCAGGCTGCGCGCCGGTTCCGGCAAGGCGTCGAGGCGGTCGATCCACGCCACTTCCTTGCCATTGCCCAGCACCAGCGAAATGCCTTCGTCGGGCGACTGGATGGGGAAGGCGCGCACGGGCGCCACGCCTTCAAAGACCTGGCCGTCCGCGTCCGTCATCACCAGCTTGCCGAAGGTGTCGCGGCTTAATGTAAAAGTTGTACTGGCCATGCTTATTCCTTGTCGTCGAGCGCGAGTTCGTTGTTGCGCGCCTGTGCTTCGTAGAGGCGGAAATAGGCGCCCTCTTTCGCCATCAGTTCATCGTGACTGCCCACTTCGACGACCTGGCCGCGGTCCAGCACCACCAGGCGGTCGGCGCGGTGCAAGGTCGACAGCCTGTGCGCGATGGCGATCGTCGTGCGGCCCTGCACCAGGTTATCGAGCGCCTTTTGAATCTCTTTTTCCGTTTCCGAGTCGACCGACGATGTCGCTTCATCCATGATCAGGATGCGCGGGTCGATCAGCAGGGCGCGGGCGATCGAGATGCGCTGGCGTTCGCCGCCGGACAAGCCTTGGCCACGCTCGCCTACCATCGAATCGTAGCCTTGCGGCAGGCGCAGAATGAATTCGTGCGCATGCGCGGCGCGCGCGGCGGCGATGATGTCCTGGCGTGTCGCGTGCGGCTTGCCGTAGGCGATATTTTCCGCGATGGTGCCGAAGAACAGGAACGGTTCCTGCAGCACCAGGCCGATATTGCGGCGGTAGTCGGACACGGCGAACGAGCGGATGTCGACGCCATCGAGCAAGATCGCGCCTTCCGAGACGTCGTAGAAACGGCAGATCAGGTTGACCAGGGTGCTCTTGCCCGAACCGCTATGGCCTACCAGACCGATCATCTCGCCCGCCTTGATGTTCAGGGTGATGCCGCGGTTGACGGCCCGGTTGCCGTAGCGGAAACCGACTTCGCGCAGGTCGATCCTGCCTTCGATCTTGTCCAGTTTCACGGGCTGCGCCGGTTCCGGCACGCTCGACACGTGGTCGAGGATGTCGAAGATGCGCTTAGCGGCCGACGCCGACTTCTGCGTCACGGAGACGATGCGGCTCATCGAGTCGAGACGGCCATAGAAACGCGTGCTGTAGGCGATGAAGGCGGTCAGCACGCCGACGGTGATTTCGCCGCGCGACAGTTGCCAGATGCCGAAGCACCAGATGACCAATAAACCCATCTCCGTCAGGAAGGAAACGGTGGGCGAGAACAGCGACCAGACCTTGTTCAGTTTATCGTTGACGGCCAGGTTGTGCGCATTGGCGTCGCGGAAGCGGGCCGCTTCGCGTTTTTCCTGCGCAAACGCCTTCACCACGCGGATGCCGGGAATCGTATCGGCCAGCACGTTGGTCACTTCGCTCCACACGCGGTCGATCTTTTCAAAGCCCGTGCGCAAGCGGTCGCGCACCAGGTGGATCATCCAGGCGATGAAGGGCAATGGCGCCAGGGTCATGATGGCCAGCCATGGGTTCATCGACCACAGGATCACACCCGTCATGATGATCATCAGCACGTCGGAAGCGAAATCGAGCAGATGCAGCGACAGGAAGACGCAGATGCGGTCGCTGCCGCTGCCGATGCGCGCCATCAGGTCGCCCGTGCGCTTGCCGCCAAAGAATTCCAGCGACAGTTTCATCAGGTGTTCATACGTGGCCGAGCGCAAATCGGCGCCCATGCGTTCGGACACCAGGGCCAGCACATAGGTCTTGCCCCAGCCCAGCAGCCAGGCCAGCAGGGCCGAACCGAGCAAGCCGCTCATGTAGTACACCACCAGCCACGGGTCGATATGCTTGCCGTTTTGATACGGGATCAGCACATTGTCCATCAGCGGCGCCGTCAGATACGGTGGAATCATGTGAGCGGCCGTACTCAGCAGCATCAGCATGAAGCCCAGGGCCAGCTGGCCACGGTAGGGATGGGCGAAGCGCCACAGGCGGAACAGGGTCCAGGTCGATGGCGGCGTGTGCAGCACCTTGGCGCAGATCGGGCATTCTTCCTGTTCCGGCTCCAAAGGCGCCTTGCAGCTGGGGCACACTTCCTGCTCCGCTTCCAGCACGGGCTGGCCCGTCAGGTGGCTGTCGAGGCGCTCGACGAACTGTTCCAGCACGCGGATCGCATGCAGGTTCTGGCCCAGGGTAAAACGCCACGACGCCAGGCGGCCGTGGTCGTCGAACAGTTCCAGGTGGCCGACGCCAGCGTGGTCGTGGTGCGTCAGGCGCAATCCGTGGCGGAAAGACCAACTTTTCCAGGTGGTATCGCCCGGCGAACGGGCCAGCAAACGCTTCTCGGTGACAACTATTATGCCTTTTGTGAAACGTAATCGCGCATCGAGGTCAACCTCAACGCTACTTAAAACGTTCTCCCCTGGAGAAAGGTTGCTCTCCACTTCCGCCAGCCAGTGTTCCGGCAGCGATGTGAGGGGAATAGTTGTTGCAGGAACACTCAGTTCAGTTGTCATCGTAAAGCATACTCCGGCTCGAGGCCAAGCCCTTCAGGGCGGGATTTGGGGGATGGGGCAGACGCCCGATCAATGTTTGTGTACTGCGCGATGGCGAGGTGGATGCACCAGTGGCAATTTCCTGTATTGTATCGAATGGATGCCTGCCGGTAAGGAATGATGGCAAAACGGCGCAAAAAAATCAGCGTCCGTCGTACGGGAGCAAGTATACAACAGCCCGCTGTTGCGCAAATGCTCCAGCTTTAAGCAGAGTCGGTATCTTTATAACAAGTATGGCAACAATTAGTAACAATTAGAATGACAACACCAGCAGAATAAGGGCAGCAAACGCGACAAGAGGCCGCTAAAAGTGGCACACTGCGCATACCCGGGATAAAGAACCAAGCACGAGCCTGAAAAGACTCTGTAGAGCCAACATAAAGTATCTGGCGCCCAGACGCCTGGCTTGTTATCAAGAAACCACTTACATGATCAAGAAGAAGAACATCGAATTTGCCCGCGTCACCCACTTGCGCGGCCCCAACATCTGGACTTACCGCCCGGTGATTGAAGCCTGGGTCGACATCGGCGAACTGGAAGACTATCCATCCAATACCCTGCCCGGCCTGTACGAGCGCCTGGTGGCGTGGCTGCCCGGCATGATCGAGCACCGCTGCGGCGTGGGCGAACGGGGCGGCTTTTTCGAGCGCCTGCGCGAAGGCACGTGGTCGGCCCACATCCTCGAGCACGTGGTGCTGGAGCTGCAAAACCTGGCAGGCATGCGCACGGGCTTCGGCCAGACGCGCTCGACCAGCCAGCGCGGCGTCTACAAGATGGCCTTCCGCACGCGCGAAGAGCACGTGGGCCGCGCCGCCCTGGCCGCCGCGCGCACACTGCTGATGGCCGCCATCAACGATGAAGCCTATGACCTGGAAGCGGCGCTGGCGCCCCTGCGCGACATGGTCGACTCGCGCTGCCTGGGTCCGAGCACGGCCAGCATCGTCGATGCGGCCACCGAGCGCCGCATCCCTTCGCTGCGCCTGAACGACGGCAACCTGGTGCAACTGGGCCACGGCGCCGCGCAGCGCCGCATCTGGACGGCCGAAACGGACCGCACCAGCGCGATCGCCGAAGGCATCGCCAGCGACAAGGATCTGACCAAATTCCTGCTCAAATCGTGCGGCGTGCGCGTCCCTGAAGGCAGCCTGGTGCGCAGCGCCGAAGCGGCCTGGGAAGAAGCGCAGGACATCGGCGTGCCCGTCGTCGTCAAGCCGTATGACGGCAACCATGGCCGCGGCGTCTCGCTGAACCTGATGACGGAAAGCGACGTGAAGGCCGCCTACGAGCTGGCCGCGCGCAAGGGCGACAGCTCGGCCGTGCTGGTGGAAAGCTTCATCACGGGCGACGAACACCGTCTGCTCGTCGTCGGCAACAAGCTGATCGCGGCCGCCAAGGGCGAATCGCTGTGGGTCGACGGCGACGGCCTCTCCACCGTGCTGGAACTGGTGAACACGCAGATCAATACCGACCCGCGCCGCGGCGAAGGCGAAGATTTCCCATTGGGCACGGTCAAGCCGCACGAATCGGGTGAAATCGTGCTGGAACTGCAGCGCCAGGGCATGACCGCCCTGTCCGTGCCGCAGGCCGGCCAGAAAGTGCTGATCCAGCCGAACGGCAACGTGGCCATCGACGTCACGGATGACGTGCATCCGTCCGTCGTGCATGCGGCCCTGCTGGCCGCGCGCGTGGTCGGCCTCGATATCGCCGGCATCGACCTGGTCACCACCGACATCACGCGTCCGCTGGAAGAGCAGCGCGGCGCCATCATCGAAGTCAATGCCAGCCCTGGCTTGCTGGCGCACATCAAGCCGGGCGTGGGCCAGCCCCGCCCTGTCGGTGCGGCCATCGTCGACCACCTGTTCACGCCGGAGGAAACGGGCCGCATTCCGCTGATCGGCGTGACGGGCACGCGCGGCGCCAGCCTGATCGTGCGCATGCTGTGCAAGCTGCTCAACCTGTCGGGCCTGCACACGGGCGCCGTCTGCAGCGAAGGCATGTACCTGGACCAGCGCCGTGTCGTCAGCAGCGATTGCGTGAACTGGGACGCGGGCCAGCGTTTGCTGCTCAACCGCACCGTGCAGACGGCCCTGTTCGAGAGCAATCCGCGCATGATCCTGGCCGAAGGCCTGGCCTACGACAAGTGCCAGATCGGCGTCGTCACGGACATGGGCAGCCTCGATAGCGTCAAGGATTTCGACGTGCTGGACGAAGCGGGCCTGTACAAGGCCGTGCGCAGCCAGGTCGACGTGGTGGTGCCGACGGGCGTCGCCGTGCTCAACGCCGCCAACGCGCACGTGCTGGAACTGGCCGAACTGTGCGACGGCACGGTCACCCTGTATGCGCAGGATGGCGGCTTGCCAGCCATCGCGGCGCAACTGGCCGCCGGCCAGCGCGCCGTGTTCGTGCGCGGCAACCACATCGTGCTGGCCGAAGGCGGCATCGAAACGGTCCTGCTGTGCCTGGACTTGCTGAAACCGGCCACGGCCGGCAATGTCGACAGCGTGCTGGCCGTCGCGGCCGCCGCCTGGGCCCTGAACCTGCCCGTCGACCTGATTTGCGCAGGATTGCGCACGTTTGACGCGGCCCCTGGCTGCATCGGCAACTAAGGCAAAGCAGCACTCAAGCCCGGCCAGGACGGCCGGGCCCACAAGAACACAACAGGATTACGGTTTAATTATGGAAGTATCTCGCGTACGGGCCTTGCGTGGCCCTAACCTCTGGAGCCACGACACCGCCGTGGAAGCCATTGTTTCCTGCACCACGCAGGAACTCGACATCGCCCAGCTGCCTGGCTTCGAAGCCCGCCTGCGCGCCCTCTTCCCGCAACTGAGCCCGCTGCAACCGCTGGGCAACTACAACGCCGCGCCGATGGCGCAGGTGCTGGAACTGGCGGCGCTGGGCCTGCAGGCGCAAGCTGGCTGCCCCGTCACCTTCAGCCGCACCACGCCGACACTGGAAACGGGCATCTTCCAGGTCGTCGTCGAATATTCGGAAGAAGCCGTCGGCCGCCTGGCGCTGGAACTGGCGCAGCAGCTGTGCCAGGCCGCGCTCGACGATGCGCCATTCGACCTGGCCGGCGCCCTGCACCAGTTGCAGGAACTCGATGAAGACGTGCGCCTCGGTCCATCGACGGGCGCCATCGTCAACGCCGCCGTGGCGCGCAACATCCCGTTCCGCCGCCTGACCGAAGGCAGCCTCGTGACGTTCGGCTGGGGCAGCAAGCAGCGCAAGATCCAGGCCGCCGAAATGGACGGCACCAGCGCCATCGCCGAAGCCATCGCGCAAGACAAGGAACTGACCAAGAAGCTGCTGGACTCGGCCGGCGTGCCCGTGCCGCAAGGCCGCGTCGCCGTCGATGCGGACGATGCCTGGGCCGCCGCCTGCGAGATCGGCCTGCCTGTCGTCGTGAAACCGAAGGATGGCAATCAGGGCAAGGGCGTCACCGTCAACGTCACCACGCGGGAACAGCTGACGGCCGGCTTCCTCGCGGCGCAGGAATTCCGCGACGATATCCTCGTCGAACGCTATCTGCCGGGCCACGATTTCCGCTTGCTCGTCATCGGCAACAAGATGGTGGCGGCGGCCCGCCGCGACCCGCCGCAAGTGGTGGGCGACGGCCAGCATACGGTGCGCGAACTGGTCGACCAGGTCAACCTGGACCCGCGCCGCGGCAGCGGCCATGCCACCTCGCTGACGAAGATCCGCTTCGACGACATCGCCCTGGCCAGCCTGGCCAAGCAGGGCTATGTGGCCGACTCCGTGCCGCCGGTCGGTAAGCGCGTCATCCTGCGCAATAACGCCAACCTGTCGACGGGCGGCTCGGCCACCGACGTCACCGTCGACGTGCACCCGGAAGTGGCGGCACGCGCCGTCGCAGCCGCGCACATGGTAGGCCTCGATATCTGCGGCGTGGACGTCGTCTCCGACAGCATTTTGAAACCGCTGGAAGAGCAGAACGCCGGCATCGTCGAAGTGAACGCCGCCCCGGGCCTGCGCATGCACCTGGCGCCATCGTTCGGCAAGCCGCGTCCCGTGGGCGAAGCCATCATCGCCGCCATGTTCGCCGAGGGCGACGATGGCCGCATTCCCGTCGTTGCCGTTACCGGCACCAACGGCAAGACCACCACCGTGCGCCTGATCGCCCACCTGCTGACGGCTTCCGGCCTGCGCACGGGCATGACCAATACCGATGGCGTGTACATCGAAGGACGCCAGATCGACAGCGGCGACTGCAGCGGCCCGCGCAGCGCGCGCAACGTGCTGCTGCACCCGGACGTGGACGCGGCCGTATTTGAAACGGCGCGCGGCGGCATGCTGCGCGAAGGCCTGGCCTTCGACCGCTGCCAGGTTGCCGTGGTGACCAACATCGGCGCGGGCGACCACCTGGGCCTGAACTACATCACCACCGTGGAAGACCTCGCGGTCCTGAAGCGCGTGATCGTGCAGAACGTGGCCGACAGTGGCGTGGCCGTGTTGAACGCCACCGATCCGGCCGTGGCCCGCATGGCCAAGAATTGCAGCGGCACGGTGACCTTCTTCGCCGCCGACAAGACGCACCCCGTGATGGCCACGCACCGCGCGCAGGGCAACCGCGTCGTGTACGTGGAGGACGGCAAGCTGGTCGCGGCGCAAGGCAAGGAGCGCCACGAAATCCCCCTGTCGCAGGTGCCAATCACGCGCAACGGCGCCATCGGCTTCCAGGTCGACAACGTCATGGCGTCGCTGGCCGCCGCCTGGGCCGTGGGCCTGGACTGGAAAACCATCGCGCTGGGCCTGAAAACCTTTGCCAATGAAGCCGACAATGCGCCAGGCCGCTTCAACGTGTTCGACTACAAGGGCGCCACCCTGATCGCCGACTACGGCCACAATCCGGACGCCATCCTGGCGCTGGTGCAGGCCGTGGAAAGCATGCCGGCCAAGCGCCGCTCGGTGGTCATCAGCGGCGCCGGCGACCGCCGCGACGAAGACATCCGCCAGCAGACGGAAATCCTCGGCGCCGCCTTCGACGACGTGCTGCTGTACCAGGATCAATGCCAGCGCGGCCGCGCCGACGGCGAAGTCGTGGCATTGCTGCGCCAGGGTTTGAACGGCGCCAAGCGCACCAGCCATATCGATGAAATCAACGGCGAATTCGTCGCCATCGACAAGGCCCTGGCGCGCCTCGGCGAAGGCGATCTGTGCCTGATCCTGATCGACCAGGTGGAAGAAGCGCTGGCGCACATCGCCAAGCGCGTCGCCGAAGCCTAAGCGCAGCCTGACGGCATACGAGGGCGGCCTGCGGGCCGCCCTTTTTCATCCCTGCACCTCAGTCGGCGCCGGCTTTCCCGATCGCCTGCGCGGCCAGCGCGCCGGCCCGCATCTCGCTGGCAAACAGCGTCGCCGCATGCGCGATGGCGCGGGTGGCACGCGCGAGGAAATGCGTCCAGTGCTGATGCTCGAGCAGCAGCATCTCGATGCAGAACCATACCTGACCGCGCTGCACATGGCCTTTCACCAGCTTGATGCGGCGGTTGACTTCATCGAGCGCGGCACGCACGCGCAGCAACTCTTCCGGCGTATCGATGGTCCACACATTCGGCAACAGCAGTTTCCCAAATTGCGCGTCATCGGCGTCAAAGCACAGGACATAGCCCATGCCTTCGAAACGGAAGACGATATCGCCATCGCTGTCGATCTGCGCCTGATATCCGTCCGCTTGCAAGTGCCGCAGCAACGGTTCGGTGATAGTGGATGCCAACATGGTGCTTCCTTTCATTGAGTGGGATGGCGACGCCCCATCTGGTGCCGCTGCATCGCTACCTCAACGCCGCCACCGGCAAAAAATACAAAACTATTTTCGCCACGTGTGGAGAGCGGGCAAGGCCGGCAGGTGCATGAATGCGGCAGGGATACCGGAATTGATATGGACATCGCAAAAGAAGTCATTTGTGGCGCAAAGTCATTCGCCCCTACCATGCTTCCTGAGCCAGTTCCAGCTCTGGCGGCGACTGCCGCAGCGTTCTCAACATAACTAAAATACAGGTGGAGACAAGATGATGCAATTGATGGCAACGGGCACCTGCACGCCCCGACAAAATACACGCTTGACCTTGAAGGCGACGGTGGCCGCCCTGGCCGGCGCAGGCCTGCTGAGCAGCGCCTCCGTCTGGGCGCAGCAGGCGCCCGCCGTGGAAACACCAGCGGCAGAAACGGCAGCAGCAGCGGCGCCAGCCGACAATGGCGGCATCGCCGTCGTCGCCGTCACGGGCGTGCGCAGGGCGGCACAGAGCGCGCAGACGATCAAGAAAAACAGCGACCAGGTGGTCGACTCCATCGTCGCCGATGAAATCGGCAAATTCCCCGACAAGAACGTGGCCGAAATCCTCGGCCGCGTGACGGGCGTGCAGGTCCGCCGCGAAGGCGGCGAAGCCGGCACCGTCATCATCCGCGGCTTGCCTGGCGTGGTGACCCTGCTCAACGGCCGCGAAATGTTCACCTCCGTGGGCCGCAGCCTGTACCTGGCCGATATTCCGACGGCCATGCTGCAGCGCGTGGACGTCTATAAATCGCAGGGCGCCGACATGGTCGAAGGCGGCACGGCCGGCGTGATCGACGTGCGCACCAACCGCCCGTTCGACTTCAAGGGCTTTACGGCATCGGGCAACGTGCGCGCCGAACACCGCGACAAGTCCGGCTCGACGGACCCGAACGTCAGCGGTATGGTCTCGAACCGCTGGAAGACCCAATACGGCGAATTCGGCGCCCTGCTCGGCCTGTCCTACCAGCGCGGCAGATACTATGACGAGACGATCTGGAACGCCGAACCCGTCAAGCGCCCGGAAGCGGGCAACATCACGGGTCCCGATTCCGTCGGCATGATCCCGACCGTGGGCGACCGCAAGCGCTACGCGGCCAACGCCGCCTTCCAGTGGCGCCCGAACTCGCAGGTGGAAGTGTATGCGGAAGGCATGTCGACCCTGATCAAGCACGCTTTCGACAGCCAGTTCTTCGTCGGCTCGCTGCCGTGGGGCCAGAACCCGGACATCACCCTGATCCCCGGCACCAATCAGGCGGCCACGGTGGGCAAGATCGACGGCCCATGGTCGCCGTTCACGCTGGGCTCGACCCAGGCGCGGCGTGACCGCTCGATCGGATCGCAAGGCGCCATCGGCGCGCGCTGGGACATCACGCCGCAGCTGCGCGCCACGACGGAGCTGGCGCGCACGGTCAGCAACTTTGAGCGCGAATTCCCCATCCTCGACTTCCTCGCCCATCCGACCAGCGTGATCGGCAGCACGAACGTGAACGGCGGAGCGCAGATCAGCTACCCCGGCTACAACATGCTGGATCCGAAGAACTACACCTTGCTCGGCTTCTACGACAATCACAGCCACGACGAAGGCAGCTCGACCGACTGGCGCGGCGACGTCACCTACGACATGGACAGCACGGGCTTCTTCCGCGAATTTTCGGGCGGCGTGCGCCTGGCCAAGCGCAAGGCCGAATCGATCCGCGAAAAAAATGGCCAGGGCGGGCTGGCGTCGGTCATGACGGCGGACGCGATCCCCGGCCTGGCGTGCGCCTCGCACGACAACACGGGCAACTTCGGCCTGCAAAGCTGGCTCACGCCGTGCCGCGACTTCATGCTCAACAACACGTCCGCGCTGCGCCAGTTGTTTACGGGCAGCAGCGAACGCAGCCCCGACGATCCGATGACCCACTACAAGGATGTGGAAAAAACCAATGCCGTCTACGGCAAGGCGCGCATCGGCTTTGACCTGGCGCAGGTACCGGTCGACGGCACCTTAGGCGTGCGCGTGGTGCAGACCAAGCAGGACTTGCAGGGCAATTCCTCGCAAAACGGCATCATCACGCCCGTGCGCGTAAAAACCTCGGATACGGACGTGCTGCCCAGCATGACACTGAAAGCCATGCTGCGCCAGGACCTGGTCGCCCGCATGACGGCAGGCAAGGCAGTACAGCGCCCGAACTTCGCCGATTTCAACCCCGGCGTGAGCCTGGGCCAGAGCCTGGAGATGGTGCGTCCGACGGGCAGCGGCGGCAATCCCGACCTCAAACCCGTGGAAGGCAAGAACCTCGACGTGGCGCTGGAATGGTATTTCGCGCAGACGGGTTCCGTCACGGCCACCGTGTTCCGCCACAACTTCAAGAACTACATCCTGTCCGGTTCGGCCAAGGAAACGTATGGCGGCATCGAGTACGACATCACGCGCCCGCGCAACACCTCGAAGGGCCATCTGCAAGGCCTGGAAATGGCGTACCAGCAGTTCTACGACAAGCTGCCCGGCTGGATGAGCGGCCTGGGCCTGCAGGCGAACGCCACCTACATGACGGGCGAGCTGGAAGAATTGAATGGCAGCGTGCATCCATTCACGGGCATGTCGAAGTGGTCGGCCAATATCGTCGGCCTGTACGAGCAGGGACCGTGGTCGGCACGCCTGGCCTACAGCTGGCGCGACAAATACGTCGACGACTACAACTACCGCGGCAAGGGCATCCACCTGACCGTGGCGCCCACCAAGACCCTGGACGCGTCGATCTCGTACAAGCTCAATCCGAACACCACGGTGACCCTGGACGCGAACAACCTGCTCGACTCGACCTACCGCGACTACCACGACACGCCGGACTATGTGCGCGACGTGCGGCGCTATGACAAGGTCGTGGGACTCTCCGTCCGCTGGAGCTTGTGATGGACACCTGACCAAACCGGCTGCGCGGCGCGCTTTGCGGCCGGCGATGCTCACGGCACTACAGTGCCGCTGCGCTTCTCGGCCACAAATCACTGCCGCTCGCGATGGTTTTGTCAGGCGTCGAAACGTTGTTGGAATACATGTCTTCTTCCTTGAGGAGTTTCAGCGCCAGCCGGTGACGGTTGGCGTTTTTTTTGCCTTGTGGAATCTATCCGACACAGGAATTGATTTAACGCAAAGTGGCGGCGCCGGGGCGCTTTTATGCTGGCAGTCTGACCATCGAACCCGGCGGGGACAGCATGCGCGATGCACGGCACGTCGATACACAGTTATTTCAACCTGACATCCCGGTGCGGCTCGACATGCGCACGGCGGCGCTGGTCGAACATGCGCTGGCCTTGCAGGAAATGGCCGGCACGGGCGCCGCCGCCCTGTTTTTGCACTGCCACGACGTGCCGCTGCCCACGGCCTTGCGCGTGCTGACGACGGGACCGCACCGCAAACCTGCCGGGCCGCACCTGTTTGCCCGGCTGCGCCCGCGCACGGCCGCCCTGGCGCATGGCGCGCCGCTACCGGCCCGCTGACGAATCCTGTACCATCGCCGCAACCTATTCAATGAGGCACGGCGATGCAGGCAGCGACACCCCACGATTCCTATGCGGCACTGATGGACCTGATCAAGGCGCGCCATGCGGAACTGAGCCCGCAATTCCAGGCCGGCGCCCGCTACCTGGCTGACCATCCGGACGAAGTGGCCGTCTCGTCGATGCGCAGCATCGCCGCGCGCGCGCAGGTACAATCGGCTGCCCTCGTGCGCCTAGCGCAGCAGCTGGGCTTTGCCGGCTGGCCCGAGCTGAAAGCCATCTTTGTCGAACGCCTGCGCGCGGGACCGGCCGGCTATGCGGAAAAAGCCGGCGCGCTGGCCGGCAAGGAGGGCAATCTGGTCACCGAAGTGTTCATGGTGCAGCAGCGCAACCTGGCCGCCACGGAAAGCGCCAACCACGCCGCCCTGGATGCGGCCGCCAACCTGCTGCAGACGGCGCCCCGCGTGCACGTGGCCGGCTTTCGCGCCGCCCACCCGATCGCCTACACCCTGCATTATCTGTACCGGCTGCTGCGCCCCAGCGTGCAGCTGCTGAGCGGCCAGGGCGGCACCCTGGAAATGGACTTGCGCGCCCTGCAGGCGGGCGAAGCCGTCGTCGTCGTCAGCTTCGCGCCGTACTCGAGCGAAGCGCTGCTGGTGGCGCAGGCGGCGCGCCAGGGCGGCTGCCAGGTGATCGCCATCAGCGACAGCGCCATGTCGCCGCTGGCCCTTCAGGCCGATGCCAGCATCGTCATCGCCGTCAACAGCCCCTCGTTCTTCCCCTCCATCGTGGCCGGCGTCGCGGCCGTGGAAAGCCTGGTGGAACTGCTGGTGGCGCGCGCGGGGCCCGATGCCGTCACGGCCATCGGCGCGGCGGAAAACCAGCTGCGAACGCTGGGGGCCTATGCCAAAACATCAAACGATGTAAATTAAAAACAAATACATCATTCGTTGCATTGCGGCGCAACGCCTCCTATAATCGGCCATCCCACTTGTCGATAAGAAAGCGATGCCATGAGCCATGTCTTCCACCGCAGCCTGACCGCCAGCTATCCCGTCGCAGTGGGCGGCGACGGCCCCTACCTGATCGATGCCGATGGCAAGCGCTACCTGGACGCCTGCGGCGGCGCGGCCGTCTCCTGCCTCGGTCATTCGGATGCGGCCGTCATTGCCGCCGTGCAGCGGCAGATTGCCACGCTGGCGTACGCGCACAGCTCGTTTTTTACCAGCGAGCCGATGGAGCAGCTGGCCGATTTCCTCGTCGCCCGGGCACCAGCCGGCATCGACAGCGTGTATTTCGTCTCGGGCGGTTCGGAGGCGGTGGAAAGCGCGCTCAAGATGGCGCGCCAGTATTTCGTCGAGCGGGGCCAGCCGCAGCGCCGCCACGTCATCGCACGCCGCCAGAGCTACCACGGCAACACCCTGGGCGCGCTGGCCACGGGCGGCAACGCCTGGCGCCGCCAGCAGTTCGAACCGCTGCTGATCGGCGTCACCCACGTTTCCCCGTGCTACGCCTGGCGCGACCAGCAGGCGCATGAAACGGATGGCGACTACGTGGCGCGCCTGGGCCAGGAGCTGGAAGACCATATCGCCGCACTCGGCGCGGACAACGTCATGGCCTTCATCGCCGAACCCGTCGTCGGCGCCACGGCCGGCGCCCTGCCCGCCGTGGCCGGCTATTTTGCGCGCATGCGCGAGATCTGCCAGCGCCACGGCATTCTGCTGATCCTCGACGAAGTCATGTGCGGCATGGGCCGCACGGGCAGCCTGTTCGCCTGCGAGCAGGAAGGCATCAGCGCCGACCTGATCTGCATCGCCAAGGGCCTGGGCGCCGGCTACCAGCCCATCGGCGCCGTCATGGTATCGACAGATATCCGCGACACCATCCGCGCGGGCACGGGCTTCTTCCAGCACGGCCACACGTATATCGGCCACGCCACAGCCTGCGCCGCCGCCCTAGCCGTGCAGCGGCAGATCGAGGAGCGCGATTTACTGGCCAACGTGCGCGCCATGGGCGGCTTGCTGCAAGAGCGGCTGCGCCAGCGTTTCGATAGCCACGCGCATGTGGGCGACATCCGCGGCCGCGGCCTGTTCCTGGGACTGGAACTGGTGCGGGACCGCAATACCAAACAGCCGTTCGACCCGGCCCGCCGCCTGCACGCGCGCATCAAGGCGCAAGCCATGCAAGCCGGACTGATGTGCTATCCCATGGGCGGCACCATCGACGGCCTGCACGGCGACCACATCCTGCTGGCGCCGCCCTACATCATCGACGCCAGCCACGTCGATGAGATTGTCGACAAGCTGGGCGCGGCCATCGATGCTTGCGTGGCGTAGCCGCGCATGCCTGCGGCAGAAACGCGCAAAGGCGACTGCCAGCAGTTTCTGTTCACTCCTTGTCAATATTAATTGACTTATTTTAAACAATCGTTTTAAATCAGGAAGTTACTCAAAATCAATCATCTTGGGCATTCAATCATCGCATTACCCCTTTTCGATGCTTGACGCCCATGTTGATGCACTCTGAAGCCAAGGTATATGGAACTGCTCGACTCCCTGCGTCAGCCCCCTCTGCAAGACGACACGATCAGCGGGCACTATGAAGTGCGCCGCTTGCTGGGCGAAGGCGGTTTCGGCCATGTATTCGAAGCGTGGGATGCCAAGCTGTGCCGCAGCGTGGCGCTGAAACGCCTGAAACCGCAGGCCGACGTGCTGCACCCGGAAAAACTGATCAATGAAGCGCGCCTGGCCGCCTCGCTCAAGCATGCGGCCTTCGTGCGCATTTTCGCCATCGAAGGCCAGGGCACGGGCCAGTCCATCGTCATGGAACTGGTCGAAGGCCAGACCCTGGGCCAGTTCATGCACAGCGGCAAGGCAGACTTGCAAACGGCACTCGACATCGCCTACCAGATCGCTGACGCCATGGACGAGGCGCACGCCATGGACCTCGTGCATGGCGACCTGAAACCGTCGAACCTGATGCTGGAAGCGGACGGTCAAGTGCGCATCCTCGACTTCGGCCTGGCCCGCCACATCGACCCGCAAGCAACGCAAACGACCACGCTGTGCGACCTGCAAGGCACCATTGCCTACATGGCGCCCGAGCGCCTGATGGGCCGCCTGCCCGACACGCGCGGCGACGTGTATGCCTTGGGCGCCATGCTGTACGAAATGCTGGCTGGCCAGCGCCACTTCGCCCACCTGAACGGCCTGGCCCTGGCCGCCGCCCACATGCAGGCGACGGAACCGTGGCCCGACCTGCCGGAAACAGTGCCGCCCACCATCAACGCCCTCGTGCGCGCGATGACGGCGCACGACCCGGCCGAACGGCCGCGCACCATGCGCGCTGTGCGCGAGGCGCTAGGTGGGCAGCAAATATCTGCGGCAACAGCGACCGCCCTCGACGCCGACAGCAAACCCGCTCAGCCTGCCAAGCCGCCGGCTTCGATCGCTATCCGGCTGCAGGTGCCCGTCAAGCGTACCATGCTGGCGGCAGGAGCATTCTTATTACTAGGCTTGAGTGTCTTGCAAGGGCCTGATTTGGTGGCTAGGTTGCGCGGCACTACAGGCGCGCCGGCGTACTCGGAAATTGCGTCCATGAAGGCTGGCATGGATGCCTTACGTACGTTTGACCGCGATAGCAGCCAGAAGCAGGCCTTTGCGCACTTCTCGACAGTGCTGCAACACAATCCTCATAATGCGGCTGCAGCGGCCGGCCTGTCGCTGGCAGCAAGCCTCCGCTATATCAGTGATGGCCGCGATGACACCTGGCTGCAACGGGCCGATGTCAGCGCACGACAGGCACTAGTGGCAGACGACCAATTGGCCCTCGCCCATGTAGCACAGGCAGCAGTACATGAGCTACACGGAAAGCGTGACGAAGCACAGCACGCAATCAATACTGCGCTGAACTTGGAACCGAATAATTTGCTAGCCTTGTATGGCAAGGCCCGCCTATTTATAGTTGGTCATCAGTTCGATTCGGCGAAAAAAATATTAGATCAAGCCATCGCCACTTATCCAAGTGAGCATGTATTTGTCGCCCAACTTGGAATCATGCGTTACAAGCAAGGCGACTACATTGGTGCTGAAAAAGCATTCCGCAAAAGCATAAGTATGGATCCGCAATCACCCGGCACTTACGCCTACTTGAACGCCGCGCTGTTACGACAAAATCGCAACGACGAAGCACTGCAAGTACTGCAGCAAGGGTTGCAGATCAGCCCGTATTGGGAACTGTATACGAACCTCGGCACATCACTGTTTGCGAAGGGGGACTATCTTGGCGCAGTACAAGCGTTTGAAAATGCCGTCTCTGAAACCAAGGGTAGTCCCAACATGTATATGTTGTGGGCTAACCTAGCTGATGCACAGCGTTGGATACCAGCGCAGATTCAGGCATCAAAACAGTCCTATCTACGCGCCATTACCCTGCTGCGGCCAATACTTCAACGCATGCCAAACGATGGCACCGTCAATTCCCGCATGGCACTCTATTTGGCTTATGTAGGAGAAAAACAGGCAGCGCTGGCTAGCATGCGACAAGCGCTGAATCTGGCACCGCGAGCGGCCGACGTGCAATTCCGTGCAGCCCTCACGCACGAACTAATTGGCAATCGCAGTGACGCATTGGCTTCACTTTTACAAGCCAGCAAGCTTGGCTACCCTCTCAATCTGATCGAATCAGCCCCCGATCTGTTGAACCTGCGGCGAGATGCCCGCTACCAACAACTTCTCATCAACCTGGAAAGAGACAGTAAAAAATGACGCCTGTAAGCCCTTGGATGAAGTTATCCGTGCATTTTGATGCAGACCAGATTACCAATCAGCTTGACTACAATTTCACCTCCTGCGACGGCACAGCCGATCCTCGCCATGGCCCCTACATGGGCGGCGTGCACTTCCAGAAAGGTCAGCATGTCTATCTCGACGTTACTTGCTGCGGCTCCAAGGATAGCGGCTTCACCTCATTCCAGATCATCGACTGCTGCATCGTCACCGTGCCGCAACTGACGCAAATCGGCCCGAAAGTGCCGACCATTTATTCACCGCCATCACCATTCCTCCAGGCAGTAGGTGCAACCTATCATTTGCCTCTGGACTTCGAAATCCAGCAACTGCTGGGTGAGCCAGACCAGATGCCACTGCACCGCATCCGTCAGGAATGGAAACACAATTTGGACGTAGGTCATACCTCTGGACGCTGGGAATTGTCCTTCGTCATGACGGTACGCATCATGCGCGGCGAAGACGTTCAACCGGAACTACGCGTCTTTTCCTTCGACCCGGAAAGCTCGGTGGGTGGCAGCACTACCATGTAGAGAGTGGTATTGCCGACTATATCGGCAATGCAATGCAAAGTAACCATCACTGCACGTCCTGGCCTGCCGATGCCATCCACTGCGCCTCGCCAGCGGGCGAAATGCGCCAAGCCACGTCAATTCCATCGACGTGGCTTTTTTCCATACGCACGCAATACCCCGCCCTGCCCGCCGAAAGCGGTAAAATGACGGCCTTGAACCCAAGCTCCGCCACATGGCGCGGCCTTGACTGCACACAGCACCACACACAGCCCGGCAGGCATGCGTTTCCCTGCCGCCGGACCAACGACAAAGAACACATGACCACCGTCCCAAAAGAAATCAACGCCGCCGCGGCAAAGAAAAATTCGGCTGAAAAGCTCACTCCCATGATGCAGCAGCGTATTTCCGCTATGAAGAATTTCGCTGATTTTCAAAAGGTACGCTGAAAGCTACGCCATTTATTTACGCTCCTTCACTTGTTTTTATCTCAAGTCGCCTCAAAATGCTTTCCCGTACTGTTGAGCTGAACAGCCGTTTGGAAGCAGTTATCACCGGAGAATACTCATGGCAGTTGATCACCGCGTTAGCCCACTCAAGAAAAGCGACCTGCAATATGATTACCCCAAGTCAGTATCTGCAGGCGATGACCCATCAAAAAGAAACGAACCAGATCGCTCGCTGTTGAACAGGTCTGAATGGTACGAAGTACTGTACTTTTGCAATCGTTTTGCGAACCAAAACAGCAGCGGGAAGAAAGAAGTGGCGCTTAAAGTTGAACGCTTGATTAAAGATGGTTTTGTACCATCAAACTTGCATAGCCATGACAATATCGAGAAGTACCTCCTCAACCACTGGCTGGCAACACCAGACTAAACAGCATCTAGGATTGTGATTCCTGTTGTCGTGGGTTCGAGCCCCATCAGCCACCCCACAGAATAAGTAGGAAAATCAAAGGGTTACATGCTTCGGCTTGTGACCCTTTTTTTGCATTTTCCAACGGCTTTGACAAATTTCCAACGCGCCTGCACACATCCTTGACTCAATATGCGCCGGCGCAGCCCCCATCTCTTTTACGCATGGCATCCTAAACTCCACTCCAGACGGCGTTTATGAGGCGATGATCATGAATTTCTTGCTAAAATATTTGGTCGCTCTTTCAGTTTTGTCTTGCAGCTCACCAAGGCCTGAAGCGGCGGCTAAAATGCTTCAAGTAGGCCAGAGCACCTTCTCTCTTGCCGCTCGCTACGGCACACCCACCAGCTATCAGCGCCAGGGGGATTACCTACAATTGAATTATGGAAGCGACATGGCCGGCTGCCAGCTTATCGTTTTGATCGACCAAGCGCAGCGCGTGGCAGGATGGGCATCGGCCGGGAAATTGTGCCCTGTCCGCTGAGCTGCCATCTGCTCATGCGGATGGTGGCATTGCGACAAAGCACGGCTCGCCATCTAACTGAACGCGCAGAGAAGCACGGATCAGCCCTGGCATGCCTACGCGTGCCCCCAAGCTGCGCTCCAACTCGTCCGCCGCCGCTGCGATCTCGCGCAGGCGACGCACCTCCCACAGAAGCGCGAGCACGTCGGCCGAGTCGTTGCGACCCTGGATTGCCTTCAATTGATCTAAGCTCAAGGGCGCCCGGAATCTACTCATGATCAACCACCCCCTGCCTTCGCAGCAGTAAGGGGCATGGCCTCCTGCGGTGGCCGCATGGCAATTACTTCCACACGCCATTCCTGCAAGTAGGTCGGGCCATTTTTGTCTTCTTGGTTGCCTTCGCGCTGCCAACCTCGCCATACCAAAAAGCAATCGCGCATCCCAGTACAAACCGCCTCATGCAAACACGGATAGAGGTCTTGCCCATCAGCAAAACCACCAGGCGCATGGACTTGCAAGACTAGATAGCCATCAATGCGAAACAAGGTAAGCTCGCCGAAAACACCTGGCTCGTTGGCGAGATCCCTCTCCGCTTTGCGAACGCCACGGCGCCGCACCTGTTTAATATTACTGTACATACATACAGTATATATAAAGCTCGCACGATGTAAAGTAAACAAAAATCAACAATATTCCAATGGCATCATGTTCAGAGCCAGGCGAGTGCAGACGTCTACACTCGCCAATCACTGATTAAAACAATCCAACCGGCTCCGATGCCCTGTCCCAGCTATAAATAATCAACTCCTTCCGCTCCACGGCCCGGCCACCGCCACCCACGTTGAAATGGATACCGGTTGTGTCCATCTGGAAGCGTGCGAAGACGCGCCGGATGTCCGGGTGGTCATTCAGGTTCAAGATGGCCTTGCCCTTCAACCTGGCCATCAGTTCGGCCATCTTTTCGTATTGGACGAATTCAAACTCCACGCCATAGCCGGCTGTCTCCCAGTACGGCGGGTCCAGGTAAAACAGCGTGTGTGGCCGGTCGTAGCGCTCCATGCACTTGTACCAGTCCAGATTTTCGATGTAGGCGCCGGACAGGCGCAGATGTGCGGCCGACAAGTTCTCCTCGATGCGCAGCAGGTTAAGCGGCGGTGCGGTGGTAGCCGTGCCCAGCTCTGCCCGTCGACCTTGCCGCCGAAGGCATGCTGCTGCAGGTAGAAGAAACGGGCTGCGCGCTGCAGGTCAGTCAAGGTATGCGGTGGCGCGCGGTCGATGCGAAGACCATCAGTTACGGCGCTGTTCATTCATAGCACTGAGGCATGGTTGCCTCTTCAGCCTGGCGCAGTGCAGCAGGCTGACATCCAGCAACGCATGAATTCAGAGAGGAGAAAGATAGCCAGCGCTGGCGGCAGGTGGTGTTATGCATGATGCCCATGTTTCGATGATCGCAAGTGGCGATCTCGCGTAACATCTTGCTGCTGATCTGCATCAAGAATGCATGGCAAAAAAAATTGCGGCGTGCTAGATATTTATGCATTGAATTCCAGCGGTACAAAGTCAAATATCCTGTTCGGACTAGTGCTCAATGCGCAGTGCCAAAGTCGATTTATTTGCTAAGTGAGCTTCCACAATAGATGCAATAGTCATTGCGGAATACTCCCCCTTCAATCGATACAACTCAGGTTTCGGGTGGACCCCATCTGGTATTAAATCTTTCCAATCACTGATGGATTTCACGTACTTATACTGATCAATCAAGGGGCTTTTTTTCTCTGCTGCCACCTGCCTCATTGCATCAACCAAAACTTCCAGTCTATCTGCTTTTGCTTGGTCACCGAACGGTTTTTTATCTACCGAAATAGGATTAGGGGTTTCAAAAATTATTGTTTTCCCATTCGATTTCGCAGCGTCAGCTAAAGCAGTTAATTGCCCCTTGTAGGTCTCGACGCTTACCCCAGGATCGAACCATGCGTCATTCATACCCCAATTCACGATAACAATTTTTGCAGCTGATTTTCTCATAATTTCTTGCCATGACCCATGCTCGCCGCTCAAGTAATAGTCAGCTTTTGTACCGCCAATACCCTCATTCCAAACAAGTACAGTCTGCCCATATTTTTTCTCAAATTTTTCAGCCATGGCGCCTGGAGCGCTTGTCGAAACTTGGCAATTTAATTTTCTTGGATTGGCACCAAATACCGTTGAATCCCCAAAATATTGAATTAATACTTTTGTTTGATTTGTCAACGGTTTCTTCGCAACCACTTCACAAGTTGAAAATTCACCACGAAAAATCATAACGATTATTGCAACAAATAGAAGAAAGGCCAGCAGTAAAAATAGTCTCTTAATTCTCATTTTTGTTTTAACCCTTAGTTGTATATCGGAGTAAACATATAGTCGACAGCGCCGTCGAATTTCCCCGTCATTTTGGCCGTCAATTTTCAGCCTAGCGTCGGTCGTTGGGGAATTATAGCCGGTGGGTAGCGCGGGCTGCATTGAAGGAGTAGTCAGCCGACGGAATCGGCGGCAACACCGCCTTCTGGGCTGTCGGCACCGGCCGTGTCGGCAGGTCCACTTGCGCAAGTGGCAGGCTTGCGCAAGCGCTCAAGAGCAGGCCGAGCGCGAACGTCGCAGTCTTTCGTTCACTGCTGCTTAAAACAGCCCAGCCGGCTCCATCTGTTTGTCCCAACTATAAATAATCAACTCCTTCCGCTCGACCGCCCTGCCACCTCCGCCCACGTTATACTGGATGCCGGTCGTATCCATCTGGAAGCGTGCAAACACGCGCCGGATATCAGGGTGGTCGTTTAAGCTCAAGATTGCCTTGCCTTTCAGCCTGGCCATCAACTCAGCCATCTTCTCGTACTGAGCAAATTCAAATTCCACGCCATAGCCGGCCGTCTCCCAGTACGGCGGGTCCAGGTAAAACAGCGTATGCGGCCGGTCGTAGCGCTCCATGCATTTGTACCAGTCCAGGTTCTCGATGTAGGCACCAGACAGGCGCAGGTGCGCGGCCGACAAGTTCTCCTCGATGCGCAGCAGGTTAAGCGGGGGCGCGGTCGTGGCCGTGCCCCACGTCTGGCCGTCGACCTTACCGCCGAAGGCATGCTGCTGCAGGTAGAAGAAGCGGGCCGCGCGCTGCAGGTCCGTCAGGGTATGCGGCGGCGTGTCCTGCAGCCACTTGAAAACCTCACGGCTCGAAAGCGCCCACTTGAACTGCCGCACGAATTCTTCCAGGTGATTCTTGACAACGCGGTAGAGGTTGATCAGCTCACCGTTGACGTCGTTCAGCACCTCGACCTCGGCCGGCGGCCGCATGAAGTACAACGCGGCGCCGCCGGCAAAGACTTCGACGTAGCAGGTGTGCGGTGGGAATTGCGGAATGATGCGGTCGGCCAGGCGTCGTTTGCCGCCAATCCAGGGGACGATGGGTAAAGCCAAAATGTGAACCTCCTAATGTTAGAGTCGAATTACCTTCCAGAGGTAGCACGAGCCTACTTGGCCCATTGGCCTGGCGAGCACTGGGCCTGATTGCCGCTGTTGATGCAGCGGCAATCAGCGCTCTTTCGCATGACAAAATACAAATCATAATTCAAAAAAAATACTCAAAAACCTATTTACAAAACATCCTAAATGATAGAAATAGGATTTGGCCGATGATGAAATCGCGGGTAATTACGCGAAATCTCGTTCACAACCCGAAGAAGATGCCTTCTTAAATATATTCTATATTCACCGTAAAAAAAAGCAATATCATCAGCAAAGTCACACCCTCTCAAAACGCCGCCACATTCCCATACATTAGGCGCATATCCAATAATAGTATTGGCGGTAGAATAAATATCTCCTGCAATATAATTTTCCTTACTTAAAATATGGCATGCCGCGTTTCGACAAACTGCAATTAAATGAGTAACATCTTTTACTTCATTTGAAGGAAGAATATCCTCTTGAAATGTCACCCTATTACCTTCATTCGCCACCATCGAAGTAAGCTCTTTCAAAAGAACCAATAGATGAACAACTGCAGACTGAAACAAAGGTGACTCATGCTGTCTAAAAATACCTGTTGAAAATAGTTCCTGGCACTTCCGAAGATACGACTCCAACACGACTCTTCGCAACCTTTGCTCTGCTTCTAGTTTTGGGTCTACAGCCGAGATGGAAATATTCATGATGTCCTCAAAATAGTGAGGACCAAGAATATCACTTTTTATAAGATTAATCTCATCTACATCCCTCAATGATCGCCTCCAATTCTCCCTCATATTTTTTGCTTCTTGGCCAATCTCTCGCCAGCGCCAGGATAATGCCACCGTCCGTGGACGACGGCGCCAGCTGATCGAATTCGTAGACGGGGCGCTGCGGCACCGACTTTACACATGGTGTAAATACGGGAACTTCGACCAACGGCACCGTCGTCGGCGCGCTGGCACAACCGGCCAGCAGCAATACAAGCCCGCATTTCATCGCACGCTCTCCAGCAGCAGCCTGACGGCGGGCATAGCCTCGTCACAGTTATTGGCGCTCGCGCTAGCGACCTGAGACAGGGCCGCGTCATACTTCTTACCCTTGGCGACGACAGCAGCCTGCGCCGCTGCCCCGCGCTCTTGGGCTGCCAGCGTGGCGGCAGCCATTCCCTCGACGGCGAGGTTCTGCTCGGCAATCGCGCTCCGCAGCTGCGCACTGATGCCCTGCTCCTGCACCAGCGTAGCGCGCGCGGCGTCACGGTCGCCGGCGGCCAGCCACCAGCCTGTGCCGGTTGAGCTGGCCACGACCAGCAACCCGGCGGCCAGCAACATGGCTGTTGCCTTCCAGCTGCCGCTGACGGCACCGGCCGCCAACGTGCCCAGGGCGCTCACGCCAGTACCCGCTTTGCAACCACGAAGAGCGCCAGGCGGTCGGCCAGCCCATTCGTACCGCCGTTGATGCGCCGAGTCACCTTCTCCTGGTCGCCCGCATCGGCTAGAACATTCAAGCCATGCGTCTGCCAGAACCAGCCGGCCGAGCGGCAGGCGTTGACGGTCTGCTCGAGCAACTCGGGCTTGGCCAGCAGATCCAGCCCAAGAGCATTGCCGCAGGCAGTGTAGTTGGTGCGGCCTGTCACTTGGATCAGACCACGGCCGCGATAACGACCACCGTCACCGGCCTCGGAGTTGCCCAGATCGAATGGCAACTGGTTGCGGTCGGTGCGCCCCCGTGGCGGCCAAGCAGCCGTGAAATCGCGCTCATAGCGCAATTGCGACGGCGTTGGCCCCCACAGTTCGCGCAGGTACACCAGTTGTCCGGATTCATGCGCCAGCTGGGACAGGAACGAGGCTTGACGCACATGCGTAGTGATACCGAACTCCTGCATTGCCGCATTGAGTGCAGGTAAAAAAATACCCGCTTTCGAGCGGGCATTAGGCATGATTTCCTGGAGTTGAAACAGAGTCACTGCGCGCATAAACCACCCCGCCCCATCAATTTGCATGTTTGGATCAATTGCATGGCAAGCCTTTCAAAAAAATAGAGCGGCGATCTGCGCAAACTAGCGCTGCCACCCCCCAATGGAATAACACCTCGGGCCAGGCAGGCGCCCGCCCCAACAGCAGAACGGCAGCGGCTCCAACAGTCAGTAATATCCACGTAAGGCGCATGAACAAACGGGTTTTCGGGCACATGGCATTCAATGCCACAAACAGGCCACGCAGCAGCACGATGCCTGCGGCAACCATATCAAGGAACATCATTGCGGATCTCCTTTCTTGCGCAGCCAGGCAAAGGCCACGGGAATCATGACTTGTGCGCCCAACCCCAGGCCAGCAGCCGTCGACAGCCGGATAGCTTCGCCAGCGCTGGCAAGCCATGGGAAGTAATTCACTGCGGCTACCGCTGCGACAGGCGCAAACCAGCCGCCAACCAGAGATGAGCCAATAACACTGCCGGCAATTTTGGGGCCGGACATAGGGGGAAGGTAAGAGAGGGATACAAGACCACCGAATAAGCCAGCCAGCAGCGCGTCGTACTGCACGCCGATTATCGAGCCTGTCAGTGTTATGGTCCCGGCGGCAATAGCAATGCCTACGGTCGAAGAAGCGGGTTCTGGCATTTTTTTTCGTCCCGAATGATTAAAAAAAATGGCCTGCAATTTTAAGCAGGCCACTAAAGATTGTGAGCTTTGGATAAAATTTTGTTATCCCCCGAACACCAGTAACGACACGTTGTCCAACGAGATATATGTCGAGGGAATGACCTCACCATCGGCCAATTTTAGAAAGCCATCCTTGGTCAAAATCAAACGGATCATTCCACCATTTGAAGAGGCCGCAAAGTACCGATCTGCTGCAAGAGCAGGAATATCAAATTTACAGATTGTCCGGCCAGTAGCGCCAAAGGGAGCTATAAGCCCTGAAAAAATGAGCGTATTCAGATAGTACTGACAGGACGGACCGAGCGGGACCGAGTTGGAAAAATTATTCCATGGGGCAGTAAATGCTGGTTTGGCGATAAAATAATTGATCCCGCGAGGGAAAATGGCTTGGTATGCCAGATCATCCGATGCAGCACCCTTGAAATATGGGTCATATTTTACGCCGAGGGCTTGGCAGAAGCTGCGAGCTCGGATGCGAGACCCATCTGCATTTGGATGAACTTTATCGGCGTAGTAGCGACCTGTACTGTTCAATGAACGATCGCCACGAACCATCGCAAAGCCGCGCATCTCACAGAAATCGACAATCGCGTTGACATAGTCTGTATAGGTATAGCCTGCAATGATGATAGGCCATGCAGATTCATCAGCGCGCTCCGGGATTTCGATCAAGAACTTAGCTAGCTGAACTCCTGCGCGAATTCCATCAACTAGCCTGCCCAACTCCAGCACAGCATCATTGGGCGACAAGGCTTTGAGTGAGCTATAAAGCAAATTCGTACCGAGTGCGATTGCGAAAAGGGTGGGTCTACCTCCACCATAAATATTGCAGTGCGCGACGATTTCCGCAAGTGCTGAACCTGAATTAAAGTCCTGATAGGCAGTCCCAGATTTTCCGGCCACCATTACATTACAACCCTTTTCTGAATATCTTTGGGCAATGATTCCACACACCTGAATAGACGATCCTGATGCCGTCAAAGTTAAAACATCATCAATTGAACAGGTTTTCAAAAGCTGTGTACGCACATACCGTATGCCGGAACCAGATACCGACAGTGCAGGGCCAACAGGAAGTCCATTCATGGAAACTTGAAGAGATGCTCCAGCACTTGCATCGGCATCGACAATCAGCCCAACAAAAGCAATTTCTCGCTGTGTAATTCTGATTGATTGGCCAACCCCCAATGACAGTCTGGAGCTGACAAATCCGGCATTCACCAAGGTACCTTGGGCGGTTATGCCTGGTTCCTTCACGGCGTTTTCCATATCCAATCTGGACGCGTAGCCAAATCCAGAAGCCGCACCGAATCCACGCGCCTGATGGTTAATCAACGACCGCGACAACAACCAGGAGAATTGCTGCGCCAATACGCTAACACCTACCCCAGCAGTCTTGCTATCTCCGAGAAGAAAAAAATTGGATGGGTAAAGACCAGATAGTATGAAATCATGAACACTCTCTGCATTAAAGTCATATAAATCGATCTGCCGATCAATGGTATTCCCCTCATTTCCGATGTACTTTGCGCCATCGGACGCGGCCAAGTCACCAGCAACCACACCTTGATAAACGCGCCAAAAAATTGAATCTTGAATGAATTCATTGCTGGCCAAATGGTCAGTGACGCAGATGTACCAAGTACTACCAACCTTCACTACATTCTTCATCACGTAGCTGCTGCCTGCGAGCCAAGCACCACGGCTAACGATGCTTTGAATGGTATAAATGGCCCCAGCCAATGTCTTCTTTCTGCGCCCCATACGGTCAGTGGCCTCTAAATCCGGCGATGTCGCTACCCTCTCCACATGCTGCAGGTCCGCACTTGCATTCTCCAAACTTCCAATAGTAAGGGCGCTCATTTAAAATTCCTTATCACTAATATCCGCCAAAAGGCGCCTTGTTTAGAAAACTTAATTAACGACATCGTCGCGCTCAGGAACACTCTCATAATCCATCGCGTAATAATCGTCCGAATAATTTATTGCTCGTATGGTCGGATACTGCGCATCTGACAAGTCAATCTCTTGGACCAGATAAGCCATGGCCCCGCGCGCACTGTCGGCCGCGAAGCTGTAGATGGTGCGGATGCCATCCCGGCCATACGCCGTCACCACCGCTTCATTGGGCAGCGCCTGAAGCACCACCCTGTTGGCCGCACTGCCGGCCCGACATCCCATGCTTTCCAAGCTGCCATCGCGCCGCATTAGCACGATGCTGTGCGGCAGGCCTGGCGCAAAGACTACGTCCTGACTCAGAGTCAGCTCCAGGCCGGCCTGCCCCACAACCTCTCCGTCATACGATTTAAATCGCGTGTTGTCGACAATGTCGACGCGGGAGTTCGGCAGCAGGGCCCGCGCATCGCTGGTGGTACTGGTTTCGATGGTGATGCGCTGGCCAAGCAGCTTGTGATACTCGCGGTTGGCCCGCAGCCAGGCCTGGGCGAAGCTACGAATACCGGGAATCTCGAATTTCTTGACCTTGGTGTGGCTGCCATCGAGCGGTAGAGTGATCGTTTCCGACTGCAGCGAGTCCGGGTCGACATACACGAACTCGACGCCGTCATAGTCGGCATCGTTGGCGAATGCCCTGGTGATCGTTTCCGACCTCGGCTTCTTGTTCCGGTGGGTGAACAACGCTGTGCTGGCAGACTGGGCACGGTCGAGCGCCAGGCGGATCTTGCCGTTCTGCCGGTAGGCGATGCAAAAGCCTGCATTGGCGATCATGATCACCGTTTCCTCGAAACTGGTGTTGTCCGAGTCAAAGGTGAAATTGAACTGTCCCACATCCGGGCGCCATGCATCGAGCTGCTGCTGCACAGCCCAAATCTGCCGCATGTCCACCTCGCTGGCCAGGTCGCGCCGGCCGATCAGCGGGTCGACCGCCACTGCCGCAATGATGTCGACCAGGCGCGAGGTGGCGGCGATGCTGCCGGCCACGTGGCGCCCGTCCGCATCGAAGGCACCAGAGAACGCCGCACCGTCATAGACAGGCAAGCAGCGCGAAGCCAGGCAGTTCAGCTGCCGCGTCTTCATCGTGGTGGCGCGCGCGGTTGCCTGGGTCACCGTATGCACTGTGGTCTTGTTGCCGAACTCAGCCCTGTCGACCGGCGAAACGGCATACACGTCCTGCCACTTGATCTCGTCGACGATGGTGCCCTTGAACGCATAGTCATATTGGCTCACGCGCCGCATGCGCACCCTGGCTGGCCCAGTCCAGGCCGTGCGCCGCTCGATGGTTTCGGCGCGCTCGTCTTGCACCGCACCAGCCAAGCTGCCCGAAACGACTTCCACGGTTCCGGTGGGCACCAGGGCTGCTGTCAGTTTCTCGATCTCGATGGCAAACGTCACCGTTGTAGCCGTCTTGCCACCATCGTCGCGGAACATGCCAGTCGGCGCCACGACATTGCACCAGACCTCGGTGCGATCCTTGCCTGGCAGCGTCACCCAGTCCGTAAAATCGCTGACGTCGGCCAGCTGCACGCGCACGCCACTGGCAGTGTAGTCGGCCGGCCAGGCTACACCCAGCAGTTCGACATAGCCGTCGTTAATGGCGCCGATCTCGTAGCTGCCGCTATAGTCGCGCGCCGCCGCAAAACTGGCAGTGGTCGATTCTTCGTCGACCACTGCCCCGGCCACAACCAGTGTCGCCGCGTTAGGTTTTGCCGTCACTGTACGCGGGCCATTGTTGGACGCGGTACCGCCCACCGTTACTACATCGCCCACGGCGATGGCGGAGAACAGCGCCGCGCCAGCTGAATCGCGCAGCGTTTTCGTGGCGGCCGTAAAACTTGCACTGCCCAAGGTCGTCACGACCTTCGCCGCGCCGCTGATTGTCAATACATCGCCCAATGCTGCCACCGCATTGAAGTTAGGCTCCTTGTTCAGCTGCGTCAGGCGATTGCCATGGTCAAACGTGTAGATGCCAGATACCGGAAGCTGCACCTGATTCAAAGCTTTAAGTGTGATGCCATCCACCTCGACCGCGCGCCGTGCCGAAAGGATATTGTCGATGATCGGATCGCCAATCTGTAGCACCGGCTCCCCGCTGTTGGGCGAGGTGAATGGGGCGTAAAACGCTGCGCTGGCGCCTCGGATGTCGGCAATCAGCGTGTCGCCATCCTGCACCTCATCAATGTCGTAATAGCCGCGCCCCACGCAGTAGTAACCATACTCGAATTTGCGATGGCCGATGTACTTGGTATAGGTCGGCATCATCAACGACGGAATCGACAGCACCGTGCCATAGATGTCCTCCACTCGCTCCAACAGCCTTACCTTGTTCTCCCGCTGGCCCAGCGAGTTATTCGGGCTTTGCTGCGTACGGTTGACGTTGCCGGGCATGACCGGCTTTGGCATCAGCACCATAGCAGCCACCGCCATGACCGCCGCGATCACGTACGGTATCCACGCGGCCGGAATGCCGGGCGACTGCAGCACCACATACTCAGCGCAATCGCTGGCCAGGATCGCCTCGGCATCGTGGCTGATCTCCGTCGCGCTCGACGGCTCGCCGGCGAAGATCTGCACGGTCACGCGCGGCGCATCGCCATAATGGTCCAGCAGCCAGTGCGCCAGGCTCTCAGCCTCGAACAGCAGCGGCGCCACCGGCGCGAACGGGGATTCAAACAAGCGGATGCGCGTCATTTCTTGGCCCAGTACTCAATCAGGGGATAGGCGTCACCGATCACCGATAACTCCTCGTAGCGGTTGCCGTCGGCCATGGCATGCAGCACCCTGCCCTCGTAAAACACCCCACAGTGGTGCAGCCCCATGGACTGGGACTTACCCATCAGCACGATGCAGAAATTGCCTGGTACGTCGATCTGGGCGAATCCTGCCGGGGATTTATGCAGGGCGATGCGAAACGCGCTGGCAATCGCCCGGATCGAGCTGTTGATGGTGCGGTAATCGGTCACCGTCTGCTGCAGTTCGCTGGCATACACATCGGCCACCAGTTGCCAACATGGCGGCGCATCGTACTGGCGCCCCAGGTAATCATTGACGTTCATAAAAATCCTCTCAGCATGGGAATTTCGCGCGGCACATACAGCTCGCCGGTGCGGGTCACGTTCAGCCTCGGCGAGACGGCGCTGATGCCGGCCGCGCCCAGCATGTAGGTGATGCTCTCGGCCTGCAGCACGGCAACCGCCTGCGGCTCGCTCAGGTTGTCGCTCAGGTACTCGCGGTACACCACGCGCACCTTTTCTGTCGTGGCCAGCGGCACGCGGTCCATCTCGGCCTGGAACTGATCCTGTTCGGCCGCCTCGATCAGCCCCAGGCGAATATCGAACTTCTGATCGAGGTGCCCCTGGCTGCCGGCAAGCTTGGTCTCAATATTGCAGGGCTGCATGGTGACGACGCTACCGTCCTCAGTGGTCACCTGGCCGGCGTAAGGCTCACGCCACAAATAAAAAGCCCGGCTCATGGCCGGGTGACTGATCTGTATCGTCTGGATAGGCCAGACTGCCTGCGGCGCCGATGCCAGGAAGCGCCGCAAGCGGCTCCCTATGTCTATACTCATCAGAAATCCAATACGTTGGTGTCGACGTTAGCGAACTGGGCCAGGCGGTCAAGCAGCTTGTTCGAGTCGTCACCATAGGTCGAGTAGACATCGATCAGCGCTGCAGCATCCACTGCAGTCATGTCGTAGACCTTGCTCTCGGCCTCAACGACAAAAGCGACCACCATGGCGGTACCACCAGTACGGCTGGCCGAGTACGTCCCCGGCAAGATATTGACGGCATGTGCCTCGGCCCCAAAACCGCTATCGAGCGGCATGTCGAAGGTGATCGCGCCCTTCAAAATGATGTGGTGAAAGAACGCTGTCCAGACAGAAAACTTCAACTTATCCAGTATCAGCGTCACGTTAAATTGTTGTGGCCCCCGGCCGTAATCCAAGGCATAGCGCGCGGCACCGCCTGAGACCTCGGTGCGCATCACGCCACCGGGGCCACCGTGCGAATATGCGGCGACCGTGGGCGTCAATCCTGTTGGTAGTGTCGGCATCAGCCTCGGCTCCTTTGCGTATTGAAGTTTCGACCCATGCCACGGCTTACCTTACTGTTCGGGTCGGCCATCTGCGCCGCCACCGAGCTGACGGCATCCTCCACGATCAAGGCCCATTCATCCTCGGACACGCGCTGCGTTTCCTTGATGCGCAGCGGTGAGCCGGTGTTGACCACCGTCCACTTCACATCACTTGCGCTGCCACTGCCGAGCTTGTTATTCGGGATGATGGTGCCGTGCGATGACGGCTGGAAAATCTCAGGACCTTTTTCGCCAACGATGAAGGCGCCACCGCTCCAGACCGGACCGCCCTTCTCGCGCATGCCGGCAATGGCCATGCCTGCCACCATGCCGGCACTAGCATAGCCAGTTACACGAATCATCGTCGCCATGGGGATGCCGAAGATGCCCAGCTGGGCGCCTGCCTTGGCCGCTGCCACTTCGGTGTTGAGCAGGATCTCGGCCACGGCAATCGCCTTGCTGGCCAGGAATGCTGCCTTGCCCAAAGCCGACTGCTCCTTGCCAGCCTGCTGCATCAGGCCATATAGCTGATCAGCCGCATTGCCGGCTGCGCCCAGCGACTGCATTTGATACGATGATTTCATTTCCAACATGGCCAGCTCGTGCCGCTCGTTTTCCTCCTCGATCAGCCGGTTGCCTTCCATCGTGTTTTCCAACTCAGCATCACGAAACGCCTGCAGGTCCTTCAGGCGGTTGGCGTACTGCTCGTTTTCCACCTGCTCTGGTGTACGCAATGATTCCCCTATCTGCTGGGCTACCGACTGCGTCGCCGCCTTGTTGACCTGCGTCACTTGGTTCTTGCCGTCCTGACGAAACAGATCGATGCTTTCATCGCTGATGGTGCCCTTCTCGCGAGCCTGCCGGATCTTCTCTTCAATATCGAGCTCGATGCGGCGCTGCGCCGTCAGCTTGGCGCTCTCCAGGGCCGACTTGCCGTACAGCGTATTCTCGAACTGCATCTGGCCGATGGATTGGCTCTGCTGCAGGTTCCAGTCCTTCATTACCTGGTTCAGGTCACTTTGCGCCTTCGACAGCCCCAGCTTCAACATCGCCGCGTCCTGGTCGGCATCCTGCTGCGCCTTCGCCTTTTTCGCCTGCAGGTTGATAATCGCCTGCTGGTCGTCTTCGCGCTCCGACTCCTTGGACGTGCGCGCCTGGTGCGCCCGCAGCGCTGCGATCTCGGCGTCATATGCCCTGAGCGTAATGGCCAGACCGGATTCCAGCGCCTTTTGCTGGTAATCGTTGTAGGTATCGAGATCGATCAGATCCTGGCTGCGCAGTTCCGCGATGTACTTATTGCCGAACTCCAGCGCGCTTTGCTGTTTAGCTAGTCCCTCTTCCAGATCTTTTAAGCGCATGTCGAGCAACTTCTTAGCGCGCGCAGCAGCTGCCTCCAGCTCCTTTTCACCGGCGTAATTCAGGACATTCTGAGGCTCTTGAGGCTCCTGAACTTTAGGTTTTGCACCCGTTTCTTTGCGCTTGGCAATCCGGCCAAGTACTGATTGTTCCATTAGATTGGCCGGCTTGTTCCAAAGATCGTCCAGATCCTGATTGGCGGCCTCGACGATCTTGTTTCGCTCATCAAGGTCTTTCTGAAACTCATCCCAAGATGACTTGCCCTGGACGCCATTGATAATGACGCCATTAAGGTTAAGGTTTTTGGCGGCCGACGCGACTACCTTGATGTCCGAATAGACCGACTTGAAGCTGCCTGCTGCCGTCTGCAAAATGCGGGGTATTAAAACAGCTACGTCCACCACCCGCGCCAAGCCGACGGCAAGGTCATCACTCCATGTAGCAACGTCCACTCCATACAGATCCTCAGCACCCGATTTCAGGTCAGCAAATGCCTCGACAAAATCGGTCATTGCCGGCAGTGCATCGCTCACAATCTGAGTGACAAGTGCCTGATGTTTCGTCCGCAAAAAACCTAACTGGTCTTGATAATTGGCAGCCGCTGCTGCGGCATCGGCGCTCACCCCTTTGAAGCGGTCCAGATGATCGCTCACGTCGTTCATATAGGGAAGCAGATCCGCGCCAGATTTGCCGAGCGCATCATTGATCAACGCCACCTTGCCAGCACCGTCACCGTAGTTCTGCAGGCGTTTCGAGATCTCGATGAACGTGGCTGAAGGGTCCTGATTCTTCAGGTCCTTGGTCGACATGCCAAGCGCTGTCAGCGCCTTGCGCACCTTGCTGCCTTCGTCGTCGACACTCACCAGCCCTTTGGATAATTTCACCAGCGCGCCATCCACCGCGCCAAAATCGGCGCCGGTGGCCGAAGCGAGCTGCTGCAGGCGCGACAGGTTCTCGACCGAGGACCCGGTTTTCTGCGCCATATCATCGAGAGCGGCCAGCGCATCGATCGCCTCATTGGCCGCTCCCACCAGCGCGTCCACCGACAACGCTATACCAACCGCTGCCAGCGCACCTACCACCAAGTCGGCTGCGCCCTGCATGCCTTCCATGGCCGCGCCGGTATCCTGCCGGGCCTGAGCCATATTGGCCTGGAAACGAGCAATGTTCGCCTCAAGTACAACAACGAGCGAACCCATAGTAGCCATAATTTACCTTTCTATGATGATGGGCGCTTGCCAAAAAGTGCGGCTCGCATCAGTTGTCCGTGTGCCACTGGGTCTGCGAGCAAGACAGGCTCGGCCTCGTCCGACGAACCGCCAACTTTGCCCCAGTGAATGAAATCTGACGACAAGTAAGGCTCACGCCGTGTATTGCTGTTGCGGTTGATATTTGCCAGCAAAGCGCTGGCCACTCCGTGCCGTTGATCGGCTACCAGGTCGCCAAACGGTTCAAGCTCGTAGTAGGCCATCCACTCGGTAAACTCAGCTGAAGATATCTCCAGCTGGGCCTGGCGCACCGACTTGCCTAGCTCTTTGGCGAGGCGGAACCAGAATCGCCGCTCTGGTCGCTCCCGGAGTTTTTTGCGGCATCCGGCCCCGACTTGGAACCCAGGCCGTTCAAGCGCATGGCTACCTCGGCAGGGCCATCGAGCGACGCCGCCGACTTCGCCTGCAGCGCCTCGATGTCGCCCACTGTGAACAGCCGCACGCCGAACTCATCGACGATGGTGGCCGCCAGCAGAGCCGCCGAGAAGCGCCCTACCGGCACGCCCGCTTCGGAGGCAATAGAAGTCCGGAAGGCATCTCGCTCCATACCCGTCATGGCGCGAATACGCACCGTACCGCCCCAGGCTGGTACTGGCAGGTCTTCATGTTTCAGGTCGGCCGCGCCCAGGATCGCCGATTTGCTCAACAAGCCGCTCATGACCACACCACCTTGCCAGTTACCTTGGTATCGATGGTGCCCTTCAGAACGGCGTTGACGGCACCGGCAACAGGCATTGATTTGACCAGGATGTCGAAGGTTGCCACCACATCATCTGGAAAGGTCAGCTGCAGGCTGGTCCGTTCGCCGCTGACGTGCGCGGCGCGCAATGCCATTTGGCCAGGGTCGCCATGAAGCGATTTTGCTTCCATGCTGAATTTGCCGTTGTCGACCAGGCCGCTGATGTATTCCATTGCCTCGCTGTCGAGGTCGGTAACGTCGATATCGGACGCCGCGCCATCGAGGCCGTTGTAGGAAATGACGCCCTTGATCTTGGTCCAGACGGGTGCAAGCGCAGTCCCCGTATTGATGGCCAGGTCACTACCCTGTGCCGAAATACCACCTGTTGCCATAAGTAACTCCTCAAAAAAAAAGCCGCCAATCGGCGGCCCAAAACAGGGATGACTGGTTAAGCGCTCAGGCTTAGCCGGTCAGTTCGATACTGCACACGGTACTGCGTCGTCAGCATGCAAGCCTGGCCGTCTGTGTTGGCAAACATGGGGGCTTTCGTGCCCTCCTCCCATATTCCCAGCAAAGCGTCTGCCTTATAGGACATCAGCAGCGGGTGCGCGACCTCCATCACGCTGTCCGCCTGCTGGTCGGGCACATCGCTGCGCGTGATAACGCTGACGAGGATTTGACACTCGCGGATCACTTCGTCGGCCAAGTCGCCATCAACGCCTTCGTCGCCGCGATGAATTACCAACACGGGGCTTTCCTCGCGGCTGAATGCTACCGAGAGTGACCTTTCGACCTGAGCCGGAAACAATGGTGCCGCCGCCAGCAATGCCATGAGCTCCTGGATGAAAATTTCGCGCAAGGTCATGGGGCCACCTTTTCCAGCAACGCAGTGACGAATTCACCACCGCCGTTTGCCATCGGCGTCTGCCGCACCTTGTACTGCCCGCCAGCGACAGTGATCATGAAGCCACGCTTCAGCTCCACGGCGCTGGCCAGGTACTCAATGCTGTAGTCGGTGGTATGCACCATGCCGTCGAGCACTACCTGGTCGGGCCGCTTGAAACCGCCCGAGAACACTACCAGGTCGCCAACTGGCGGCTGATAGCTGGCCTCGTCAAGCATGCCCACACCTTGGAATGCGCTCCAGAAACGCTCCGCATGAAATGACACGGTAGGCCTCGCTTATGCGCTGACCGCGCCGCCGTTCAGGCGGACGTAGCCGACCGTCGACGGGTTTGCCGCCACCAGCGTGGCCACGCCAATGAGGTCACCCTTGGCGGTATCGCTATCACAGCGCTTGTTGACATCGTCCCAGTAGATCCGCGCGCCAATCGCCCAGGCCTGGGCGCCGGTCTTCGGCAACATGAATACACCATCCGTCACGCCCTCGACTTGCGCACCAGCTGCGGCATCGGTGGAGGCAATGGCGAACAACGCACCGACTTGAAAACCGGAGCCGCTCAACAGGTCATAGGGCGCCGGCAGCGTCAAGGTATTGCCTGGCTGTACAAAATTTTTCATCTCGATTCCTTGCAAAGTAAAGTGGGGCACCACCGCGAAGCGATGGCGCCGCTTGACCAGCGCTTAAGCGCCGGCGTTTTTCCACAGGCCGCGGTGGTCGACCACCTTGGCCGCGAAGTCCAAGCGCGCCTTGACCTTCATGCCGTCCACGTCGAAACCGATTTCGTTCTCGATCCAGACGCCTTCGGCGCCATCGAGCCAACAGTATTCGACGGTATCGATCTCGCCGCTGTTCGATGCCAGGTACCACGCCGTCGGGCTATTGCCGTCCAGCAGAGGCTCGACAATCGGTTCGACCGCCGTGCGGCCGCCGGCGCGGAACTCATTCACGTCGCCTGCCTTGGCCGGCACGTAGTTGCTGCTGGTGTACTGGTATGCCAGCTGCTCTTGCGCCGTCGGCACGATCAGGAAGTTCGGCACCACGTTCAGCTCTTCGCCGGCCAGGCCTTTCTGCAGGCGCATCTGGCTGCGGCCCTTACCCAGCGCCGCCGCCGAAATCGCGCCAGGATCACCGAGGTTGCCATGATCCGCGCTGAACAGCTGCTTGCCGTCGCCCATGGCTGGGTTGCCGGTGAGCTGTGCGTACACCAGGCGATTTTCCAGGCGGCTGGCCGAAGCGCCGAAAGCGGCAACCAAGCGGTCCAGGGCGCGCAAATCATCGTTGACCAGGGTCTGGCGCGATACCGCCACGATGCGGCCATACGTCACCACGCCGTAGGTTTCACCGGCGTCGTTGATGGTGCCGTACTGATACTCGCCCGCTTCATTGAGTTTCAGCAGGTCCGGTGCGCCGCCCATTTGCACCACTTGCATTTTCTTGAAGTCTGGCGCATTCGGGGCACGGCGCGCCCACAACTTGTAGGTGCGCTCGGCTTCCGCATACGCCTGGCGCAGGCGCTTGTTCAGTACGTTCGACAGGATGGCCGGGAAGTCGGACGTGGTGTGCATGGCACGGCCGGCAATCTCGATGCCCGACAGGCCGCGCACGTTGACGCCAGCGTGATCGAGCGTTTCTTCAGCCATGCGCAGCAGCGACATATGGCGGTACTGGCGCGCATGCTCAGGCAGCGCAACGCTTGGGTTCAGGCGATGCACGATGGCGTCCGTGATCGCGGCACGGCGGTTATCCGTCTCGTCGCTGACAGTCTGGATATGCGCGCCAGAGCGCGTCGGCGTAGAAGCACTGCGTTTGGCTTTTTCGCGCAGCACGGCCAGGCCTGCGCCTTCGGCCGTCATGTCACGGTTGCCGATCAGTTGATCTGCGTAGGCCGGCTCCAGGCCGCCCAGGGTGACGGCCTCGCGGATACCGCTTTGACGCTCGCATTCCAGGCGCGCGCCCTCGGCACGCGCCTCATCGAGCGCGCGCTGGTTGATTGCCGACTGGCCTTGATCGCCGCCGGCTGGTGGCGCCGACGTCGTGTTGTTTGCTGCACCTGGCATGGTGTTTTCCTCTCTGGTGTGATCGACGGCGGCTGCCGGCGGGATAGTTGATGCTGGAATACTGCGGGTTGAAAAATTACAAGGGGCCATGCGCACAGCCGGCCCAGTGTTCGGCTTGGACGGATCATCGCTACGCACGCCGCAGTCGGCGTCGGCGCCGATGGGCACCAGCGACACTTCGGTCGGCTCCCAGTCGATGGCCACATAACGCCACGACTCGCCGTCTTTCATGGGCGGGATGCGGTCATAGGCATACACGTTGTAGCCAACCGAGACATTGCCGATGATCTTGTCGACCACATCCTGGTAATAGGGCTCGACGTCGGCGCGCTTGGAAAACTCCACCGTCGCATGGCCTTCGTCACCGGCCAACGTGGCGCTGCGGATCACGCCCATCACCGAGCTCAAGTCCCAGCGCGAATGGGTGTTCAACAGCGGCGCACGGCCGGACTCGAAACGGCCCATGCGCACGTGCTTGGGATCGAGGCTCAGCTCCTCGATGTAGTAGCGGTCGTTGTACCAGTCATAGCGGCGCACGCCGGCGCCGGCAGTCCACACCAGGTCTACGGTGCGCGTATCACCTTCCGGCACATTGATGGGCGCCAGGCGCGTCATCATCGGCATTTGCAATACTTCGGTTGCGGCATTCGGATTCGGCATAATTTCCTCAAAAAAAACCCGCTGGGGTAAGCCAGCGGGCTGCAAACAACATAGGTGGAACTACTCGACGCCCATCACAGCGGCGGCCGTTGCCGCGTCGATCAGCTTACTACTGACGGCAGCATCTGAATCGCTCAGGATGCCAAGCTCCGTCATGCGTTTGCGCTCCTTCGCGATTTCGGTAAATACTGCTTCCGGGTCATCGCCGCGTGACCGAATCGCTTCGGACAGGCTTTGCAGGGTGCCGCGTATGGCTTCCTTGGTACCCAGCACTTCCTTGTACGGGTCGACGTATTCCAGTTTCGGCATAGTCCAGACAAAGCGCCGCGATGGCGTCTGCTGCGCACCGGCTAGCCTGGCAGCCTGCTGGAAACGCTGCGCAATTGGGTTCAGCACCATCGGCACCAGGCACAGCCACTGCTCCTGCTTGATGCGCTGTCGGAACTCCACCAGACCAGCGCGGATCGAGCTGTAATTGACGCGCGACAAGTCGCCCGTCAACTGTTCGTAGGTGACGCCAGCGCCAACTGCAATAGCGTGCAGCTGCGTGGCAGCATATTCGCCATAGCCGCTGAATGCCGCCGGCGCCCCAAAGTCGACGCTCTCGGCGTTGTTCAGGTACTTGATCATGCCCGGCGCGACCTTCTCGTTCGCACCGGCATTGCTCTGCACTTGGCCCAGGCGCGCCGATTCATTATCTGTACGCACGAAGGCAACGAAGCAGGCCTCGATTTTCTTGCGCACCAGCTCGGCCTGCTCATAGTCGCCCAGGTCACGAAGTCGCATCAGCGACACGGCAAATTCCGGCATCCCGCGCACCTGCGAAGGACGCCGCTTGCGGTAGTAGTGCAGCACCTCGCTGGCCGGCACACGCTTGCTCTGCAGACGGTTGCCGCCGATGATCAGCACCTCACCCGGATGTGAGGGAAACAGCCAGTAGGCAAGGCGCTGGCCGATGACGTTGTATTCCACTCCAGCAATGGCATAGTTGCCGTTATCGAGCGGTCCGGTCTTGAGCGTATCGAGGTGATCAGGCTCCAGCACCTGCAGCTGCAACGGCACCACCAGGCCGTCTTCAGGCGTGCGCCAGCGAAAGCGGATCAGCACCTCGCCGCTTTCGTAGCGTGTACGAGCCGCCAGCTCCATCAGACCATTGAAATCCAACTGGCCGTCTGCATCGCAGTACTCGCACCAGTCATCCCAAAGCGCCTGGTCAGGCGCCTTGCCGACGATACCGATGCCGACCGTGTTGGTCACCAGTGCATTCAGCGCGGCGCTGGCGTACTCGTTATTGCGCACTGCTTCGCGGGCGCGGTTGCGCACTATGGACAATGCCGGCAGTACCTCTGCGTTGGCACTACCGCTGCCTGCGCGCCAGCCATCACCCCGCCGCCCCACCTTGGCCGCTTCGTAGGCCCGCGCCATCTCCAGCGCCATACGCGCCTGCGTGCGCCGCACGCCATGGCCGGGACTGATGAAGTTGACGGCACGGTCGAGCCAGTTCATATCGGTCATCGCACCCATGTCAGTCCCGCGAAAAAACCGTCAAAGTCGCCGGGCCACGGTTGGACATCGCAGGCGCCACCAGTGCGCCAGAGGCCATCAGTTGGTTCTTGACCATTTCATAGGCCTTCGTCAGATCGGCCATATTGCGGTAGGTAACCTTCTTGCCGTCATACTCAATCGACAGCTCGCCGCTGCCGATGGCCGCTTCCAGCGCAGATAGTTGTTTCAGTGTAAATGCCATCGTTTTTACTCCAGCCAGTTATCGGTGCCGCTGAGCCAGTCGTCGTCGTGGTGCTGCGCGACGGCCACAGCGGGCGTTGGTTTTTGTGCAGACGTCTGCACTGATGCTGTCGGGTTCTCGATGCCGGCCGGCGCTTCCGCCGCCTGCGCCCCCACCGGGATCGGAGCCCTGAACAGGTCGCCAATGACCGGTTCGACCATGCTTTCCAGCTGCGTCCAGTCAGCGTCGCGCATGGTGTCCAGGCGTAGCAGCGGATGAAACGCCGCCGCGAAGGCATACACAAACAAGTCGATAACCTCATTGCGCCGCCCCCCCAGTTTGCGGTAGGCCCTCTTGGTCGAGTCATACACCTCGGCAGTCAACTGCTCGAAATACTCGTCCGACAAACCCAGCGGAAAATGGATAAACCGTTCTTCCGGCGCGGCCTCTTCGTCCGAGGCCAAGTAGTTGAACAGCAGTGACTTGGCGGTATCGCTACCCACCAGCCATAGCTGCACCCCGCCCTTGATCGTCCTGCCCTTGTGGTTGACATCTTGTATCGACGGACGGCCAATCACCGGCTTGCCGCTGACCGATGCGCCTTTTACGGCAAATACGCCGGCATGCCGGTATAGCCTGGCGTAGTGATACACCTCATGCGTATGGTGACCACCGGAGTCGATGGCGCAGGCCTGAACCCGCATCGAGACGCCGAAGCTGTTTTCTATCGGCCGTTCGCGTATCACCGTCAAACGCGTCCATACATCGTCCTTCGCCGGATCGCCATCGATGATGTTGTAATCGATCACCCAATGATGCTTGCCCCTGCCGAAGCCCAGTATCTTGTACTCCAGCCGGTTGCCTTGCACGTCGACGGACATCACCAGGGCGAGACAGCCGACGGGGATGGTACGCAATTCGTAGTTTTCGCGCCGCTTGGCGATCTCGGCACCCTTGATCTGCCCACTCAAATCCTCCCAGCACTCGGCCAGCTCGTTGTTGACGAACACCTTCAAGGCGACAGGGTCGTTTGCCGCAGCCTCGAATTCACCGGCAAGCACGTCCCACGCACGCCATCCAAGCGGCGCGTACATACTCGGCAGATGAAAGCTGGCCACGCCGGGTTCGCCCACCGCAGTCGGCAACCAGTGGGCGTTGATGTAGCCCTTCGTCTTCCAGACCGATTCGGTATTCAGGACGCCGCAGCACTCGCAGGCGTACGCCACTTTCCCCGGCTGGCCCTTGGGCCACTTCATGTTCGGCCACTTGAAAAACTGTGGCGCGCGGCAATCCGGGCAATGCACCATGTAGTGCTGTTTATCGCCCCGCTCGTAGTTCCGGTCGATCGCCGAGGCGCCCTTGATCGTCGGCGTGCTGTTGCCGAAGATGCGTGCCTTCCTGCCAAAGTTACTGGTGCGCTTGCGCGCCAGCTCTTCGGGGCTACCCTGGTTGCCGATATCGCCGGCATACTCGTCCATCTCTTCGAGCAGCACATAGCGCATGGTCGACGACTTCAAACCACCAGGCCGGTTTGCACCGATCAGCTGGATGAAGCCACCCGGAAACTTCTTTCGGCGCTTGGTGTTATCCGCGCCCTTGATGCCAGCATCGAGCACCCGCCTGCGCAGCGCCTTCGTCGATTCGCGCATCGGCTCGAAGCGCGACAACTCCCACTTTTCCGCGTCCTCCACCGTGGCGAACACGGCGAGGATATTGCCGGCCGCACTGGTGATGCTGTGGCCTATGAAATTTTCACCCAGAGCAGAGCCGCCCAACTGGTGGCCCTTCTTGAGATACACCTCGCGGTACTTGCTGCTGGGCGACAGCGCATCCATGATGCCCACCAGATACGGCGTGCGGCTGTTGCGCCAGGCGCCCGGCTCCGGGCTGTCTGGCGGAAGGATGCGGTTGTCTTGCGCCCAGTCGCTGATCGACTGTTTGCTATCGGGCAGAATTGCTTCACCGATGGCACGCAGGAATTCGTCCGTTGCCCCCATCTAATCCTCCGACTCGGCCACCAGCTGGCCGACGTCAACGCTGGCCAGCGCAGCGGACAGTTCGCGGTCCAGCAATTCCTCGCAAACATGCGGATCGGTCTCGGCAGCCAGCTGGTCCTTGATACGCGCCGCCACGTTCAGTACGGAATCGCGGATGGCGCGAAACGAAGTGAAGGCGATGCGCTTGGCATCGTCGACGTTGATCAATTGCCCGAGCAGCTGTTCGTACTCCAGCTGGTGCTTGGCCGCCACATAGTACTCACGCTTTGACCTGTTCTCGCGGTATTCACTGGCGCTCTTGTCGCTGCCGGTTAACTCTTCGGCCACCGGCTTGTCGGTCTCTTCCCCCGCCGGCACAGCAAAAGAAATTTCTTTTTGAGCCAGGGGTGTGGCGGCTTCAACGGCGCTGACCGCAATGCGCGACGCATCCGTGTTGACATCCCACTCACGATCCGCAACAGCGGCATCAATCTTCTTGTCCGCGTTCGCATTGATTCGGCCAGCACGCAGTGCTTTTTGTACGGCGCCCAGGCTCACGCCGCGATGACGGGCGTACTCTCGATATCCCATCAGCATAGTGACTACCTCAGTGACTGCGGCAGTGACTACCAGAGTGACTACCCTGTGTGACTACCCTTTTAAAAATTCTCCGACGCCGGACAAACCGAGCGCGAATTTACCCATGCGCGGTAGGCTCGGGGAAGGACCCTGGAAAATCCTCCGCCCCCTCGATTGGGGCATTTCGAGCCGCGTCGGGCGGTTCGGCCTCGACGGCCCTACTACGTGGCGACCAGACCGGCCGGTAGCGGCATCAGCTTCGCAGTGCTGCTTCCCATGCGCTGATCAGGTTCGCCTCCAGGTTCGCCGTGATAGTTTCCATGGCGATGGCGCTGAACTCGAACCGCTTCTTATACACCGCATCGGTGGCAAATCTGATCAACGGCGTGATGTGCCGGTTGTCGTTGGTCCGGGCATAGATCCCTGCTGGCAGCTTCTGCCCCTTGGGCGTACCTTTGAAGAATCGCTTGCTCGATGCATTCGTATTCAGATCCTTAGCAATTCGCATGATCTTGGCCTTGCTCATGTTCCCGTACTGATTGAGCTGCATGCCCGCGCCAGGCAGCGCGATCTGAGGCGTACCGCTATCAGCAAACTTCTCCTCAAATGTCTTGAAGGCACGCCGCCCGCCAGTTGCCTCCTCCATCAGGTACTTCGCCTGTATATCTTTCACGAAGATGCGCGTGCTGAGCGTTGCCTTGGTTGCCGCGGTCACGCCGACCGCGCGCTGAGTGAAAGGCGTCGGCCTGTCGAAGATCGCCTTGATGTGCGCAGACTCGGCCGCTGCTGTTTGTCGCGCAGTTTGGGTCAGTGCCTTGGCAACGGCGAACGGCATCTGCCGCTTGCCCGCATCGTCCAGCCTCGCCATCAACTGGGATAGACCTTGCAATTCAATCGTTGGCATCGAAACCTCATGAAATGGAGGCGTTGCATGCTGCTACCCTGGAGGCGTCGATGTGCAAACGTCTGCACAAAACGCCCACCAGAAACGCGCCCGCCCTGTGGTTGATGCGTGCGCCCTAGGGCACTATCATCAACACAAATAAAAAAGCCCACCGAAGTGGGCAAGCACCAGAAACGAATGTATCCCCCGCTATGGAGCGGATCGAGATAGATCACCTCTTCCGCTGTTGAGAAATCGTCTCGTTAAACGCAAAAAAGCCCGCTTATGCGGGCTTTAGGCGTTACTGCTGCGAGAATAACCGAAATATACACCCGCTGTAACAGCCACGTCAAGCTATTGCAAAAACTCCTCGACCACGCCATCGGCAACAAAGCTTGGCGCGAGGCGGCTATAAGCCATCTGCTCAAGCTCCCGCACATGCCCGTGCATCTTTGTCGAGGCCCGCTGGTAGGTCATGTGGCTTGCGCCGAATGACTTGGCCAGGTCTCGCACCGTGATATCCAGCTGCTTATGGTTGGCGAACAATCGCCCCAGCATGCAGTCGACTGCATGCGGGTTCAGCCCAGGAAACATTGGCCGGAACCAATCCGCCAATCCCTTGATGGCCTCGATGCGCTCGACCGAGAAGGCAAAGCGACGCCGGCCATCCACATCCTCAAAGTCCGTCTGCCCGTACTTCGCCTGCAGCACCCACATTTCCGTCTTCGGCAGCCGATGCTTTACCGCCTGCAGCACCATGGCACACTGGGCGCGCACCTCGTTGCCATCCAGTCCGCCGAAGTTAATTGTTCCCGATGCCGCACCGCGCAGCTGCTCCAGCCAGGAACGCTGCCGGCCGTTCAACTGCACCGACTGCATCGCCTTGATCAGTGCTGCCCGTAACGGTGCATCTTGCTTTGCCTCCTGGGCCATGATCAGGAACGACACATGCACCGCCTGCCCCACGTTTTCAAATACCGCCTCTTCCGCTTTCACTTCCATCGCCTAGCCCCTTTTCTCGTTTTCAATCGCCTGCTGATCCAATGCTGCCTGCCATGCCACTTCTCCCATCCTCCTCAAATACGGTTCCGGCAGCGCATCCGGGTCATCCCGGTTGACGCTATTACCACGAGCGTCCTTGCCGATCCGAACCCGGCGTCCCGGCGCATATCCAAGCTCATGCCCATCCTCCGCTGCGTAAAACACCCCTGGCTCCTTCAATCCCCTCCTGATCTGCTGGTCAATGTGGTCACGCCCAAATACACGGCGCAGTTCATCGACCCATGCCGCTGAAATGGGCATCTGCTCCCTCATGCTTCCCTTACTCATATCGCTCTCCTGCTGTTTCGTCCGACCTCAAAAAGGTTGGCCAAAAGGTTGGACGGCTGAAACCCGCACGTTTGCTTGCTTTGCCAACCTCCCAACCTACCCAACCTATTTCTCGGTTTGACTGGAAAGGGGTTTATGGAAAAAGGCCACACACGCGCACGTATACGTGCGTGCGTACGCATGTGCGCTTGCGCGTCCGGGTTGGCGAGGTTGGGAGGTTGGCGGTGCCGCATTCCATGCGGGTTCCAGCCGTCCAACCTAAAATTAGCGAGGTTGGACGGATGGTCCAGCCTGGCCGAAATGTCCGAACGTGTCGCCTGCAATTCCGCCTTTTCCGCCTGCGCACGCTGCGCCCACGATCCCTGGCAGACGATTGCTGCTACATCGCCCATGACGTTAAATAGGAAGCGCATCAGCGTCCTCCTGTGCTACTCCGGTTGCGTCCGTTGCGGGCACCACTGGCCGCGAATAGAAGCGCTCACGCGCCCCTGATGTTTCCCGGTCCTTCTTCCAGCCCAGCTTGCGCATGATCGCGCCGATACGCATGGTCTCCAGCTTGGCTGGGCCCAGCTTCGATATCTCGAAGTGCAGCCCACGCGTCAGCAAGTCCAGTACGGTCACGCGATCAATACGGCCGTTCAACTTTGGTATGCCCTCGGCATCCAGGCCTTCCAGGTAGCGATAGATATGGCCATGCCACGGGTCGGGTATCTCGCGGTTTTCCTGCTCTGGCGAGATCAGACGGTCCTGCTGGTCGCGCGTGGGATACCACAGCACGCCGGCATTCATCATTGACACCGCCTCGCCGAACAGCTGGTCGCGATCCGTGATCAAGGCGTCCATATCGATGCGGCCGGTGGCCACCGGCCAGAAGCGCCGGTTGCCGGTCGTGTCCTTGAAATACTCGCCCTCGTTGGTCGTCGCCGCGAAGGCGCAGCGGCGCGGCATGTTCTTCATGCGGCGGCCGTACGGCTCGCGGAACCTATCGACGGTCGACGACATGAACGCCTTGATGGCGGTGACCTCTGACCTGTTGAACTGCTCCAGCTCGGCCACCTCGTACAGCAGCACGCCCTGGATCGACAGGTAGCCGTCCTTTTCGCCCATGCGGAAAGGCGTGTCGGCAAACCAGTCGCCGCCCAATACCTTCAGCGCGGTCGATTTGCCCTCGCCCTGGCCACCCTCGAAAACGGGCGCATGGTCGTGCTTCACCCCTGGGCGATACGCACGCACCACCACTCCCACAAAAAACATGGTAGCCACCAGGCGCAGGTATTCGCTGTCGACGCAGCCCCAGTATTGCGACAAGGCCGAAGCCACGCGCGGCACGCCATCCCACATGGCGCCGCAGCGGTCCATGTAGTCGGTGACAGGGTTGAACGCATGCTCGCGCGCGGCTTGGGCGACACCGCGCTCGATGTCGCCGATGGCGGCCAGCAGCAGGCTATGGTGCTGCGACAGGTACACGCCGAGGTGGAAATCGTCGCCCTCAGTCCATTCGCCCGGTTCGCTGCGCCATGGCGTTGGCCGCCGCTTCACCTGCAGGCCGGAAAACAGGTCCAGACCCACCAGGCCGATCAGGCGCGGATCGCCCTGCATGACCATGTACACATTCTCCCTGCAGCCCTTGACCCCGCCGTTTGCCGTCTGGATCAATTGCGCCCGCAGCTGCTTAGGCGACATGCCCGCGCCAGCTGGCAAAGGGGTAGATCCATCGGCAGGCAAGGAATCCATTTGCTCGTCGATCCAATCAGGCACGTCATCCTCGGCCTTGGCCGGCGCCGCGACTGGCTCGGCCACAGGCTCTGGCTCGGCATCTTCGCCGCGCAGCTTCGTCACCCAGGACATCACCTCGTCGACGCCAGCGCCGCCATCGATCAGGTCAGCCACGTCCCAGCCATCGACCACTTCACCAGGTGCGGGAATGTCGACGAAAAACACCGTGCAGCCCAAGCCGCGCAGGATGCCGGCGACCTTGATCATCGCCGCCATGCCGGGCTGGTCCGCTTCCGGCATCAGCTCGCCGGCCCTCTTGTGCTTTTCCTTGTACCGCTTGGCGTCGGCATCGGCCCACAGAATGACCGTGCGGCCGGCCAGCGGCGTCCAGTCGATTTTGTCCACTGCCTTGCTGCCGCCAACCCAGGACACCGCGTCCAGCTCGGCGGCAAGCATGTCGTGCGCTCGGTCGGTACATTTCTCGCCTTCAATCACCAGTACCGGCAGGTCGGGCCGCATCGGGCCGCGCAGGTACAGAGGACGAGGAACCGGAAACGACATCCATCGCCACTCACGGTGATTCGTGACAGGGTGCTGCGCGAAGACGCACGGCAGCACTTCCTTGCCGCCGTCCGAGGTGGTGAAACGATAGATCACGCCCAGCAGCTGGCCGCCCTGGTCACAGTATTCCCAAGATGTATCGGGCTTGCCGCGCACCACGTGCGCCTTCGGATACGGCCCTGCATCGGCCGGGACGGGCAAAATCGGCGTCCAGGGCGTCTTTATTTTCGCCTCGGAAACTGCCTGTACCCCTTTGTCCGCTTGCGCGGGCGCGCGACTGGGGGTGTTTTTCGGCCTGGCCGAAACGATAAGGCGCGTTGCGCCAGGGGAGGAAAAATCGGATGGCGTCAGCGTGATGCCCAGCTGCGCGGCCAGATCGGCGCACGCCTTGCCCTGCTTCACGCCGTGGATATGCGCATAGAGGGAGATGAGATCAGCGCCGGCTACGCCGTCGTCGGAAAAATCAGCCCATACGCCAGCTTTATCGCCTTCGAGCCGGATACGCATTGATTTGCCGGCTTCGCCGGAGGAAGAACCAATACAGAACTCGATACCTTCACGCACGCCGTTCGGGAACCAGGAGTTCAGCAGCGATTCAATGGAAAGAATGGCCGCGCTGTTGACTGCGGCAAAATCGTCGAGAGTCACGCGGTACGCACCTTCGCCTTATGCGCAACGCGCTGGCTACCGTAGCGGGATGGAATCTGCGCGTAGTCCAGAGCACCTTCGCGCACCAGGCCAGCACGCGCCATATGGCGGGCGGACAATGGCGCCTTGGATGGCACGTAGCGCGGCCCTGCGACTTGGCCTGCCGGTGCTACCTTGGCTTGAGTCGAGCGGCCAACAAAATCCCAGCCTTTTTGCGTCACCACGTAATCACCAGCCTCACGGCACACCACATGACAACGCATCAACGAGTTGATGATTTCACGCTCAAACGTGGTAATGGGGCGCGTCCACATCATAGCGTTCATCCAGCCCTGTAAGCCGGTACGGCCGCCCAGCTGGACCAGCTTACGAAAGGCAAGATCAGGGCGCGTTCCAGCGCGCGGGCCAAAATGCGCACTCATGCAGCACCTTCCTGGCCGGCATCCGGCTTGCAATACACGCGAATGCTCATCGCCATCATTTCGGACAGCGATTTATGGATGCCATCCATGATGGCGTCGAGTTCCGCGCGTTCCTTCTCATCGATTTCATCGTCGCCATCGATGGCAGCCTCGAAACGCTCGGCGAAGCGCCCCAGGCGGATATAGACCTCGCGGAACTTCTTGGCGATGACTTCGTTACTGTCCGACAGATCCGCTGGTAATTTAACGAAGGTGCCACCACTCGATGCCGCTACAGCTTCGGCAAACAGAGTCGTGCTTGAGAATGCCTGCAACTGCAGGGCCGTATCAACAGCGACGCCTTGGCCCTTGCGTTCATAGACGCGGTTTTCCAGTCCGTTGCGGCTCATGCCCAAGGCGGCTGCAATTGCATCCCAACCGCCAGGAAATGCCTTGATCATGGCAAGGTACGATTTTTTAATTTTCACAACATTTCCTTCTTCTTGGTGGTTGTTCTTGTTACGCGGTCAAGCTACGCTTGCGATATGAAAATTGATCCTGCTCACACCCTGCTTCGCGGATCGACACCGACAACGGAATGCTCCGGTACGGTGTCAAGAATGTTTGTTGGCGATGGCAGCTGACGGCCTCCGTGCCCTGCCTCCATCGGGGCAAGTTCCGGCCAGATACTCTGCCAATCCAATGGGCGCAGATCCTTGCGCGATACCCGGCCACCCGTTGCCCTTTCAATTGAGAAGCAGCACTCAATTGGCACGCCGCGTGCGCGCCAATTTCCTAGCCGCGAAGGACTAACGCCAATTGCCTTGGCAAGAGCGGATGGGCCGCCACACAGCTGAACTGCTTTATCTAATGGGTTCATGGAAACGGATAATACACGTTTTGTGTATTCACAACAAACAATTTGTGTAACACGCCTTGTGAAGTGTTGACTATTCTGTGTCTATGAATAAAAAGGCCAATATCCCTTGGGGAGTCGTAGAAAATCGACTAGCTCAGTTGGGGAAAGATCAGCAATGGTTGCGCGAAGCCCTGCAGCTCTCGCCAAGCGTGGTTACAAACTGGAAGACTCGCGGAGTTCCCAGCGGAAAAGCTGTGTCCGTCGCTAAGATCCTTGATCTCACCACAGACCAACTCTTGGGGTTGGATAGTGCGGACATCCCCTCAGGCGCCTCGCGCGTCCAGGCAGTCGAGCGAGGCGATCCGGCCTACGCACATATCAAAAAAGTAAAGCTACGACTGTCTGCCGGGGTCACGGGCTTTCAAGCAGATCCCGAGTTCGATAGTGGCGGTACCGTCGCCCTTGATCCTCGATGGCTTGCGCGCCATGGCTTCGCCACTGATCGACTGATTGCGATCAAAGTAAAAGGGGAAAGCATGGAGCCCACCCTCTATGAAGACGATTTAGTGATCCTTAATACTGCCGACACGCAAATGGTAGATGGCGCGGTGTACGCGTTCAACTATGAAGGCCAAGCAGTTGTAAAACGCTTATCTCGGGATGCGGGGGAATGGTGGCTCACCTCAGACAATCCAGATCAGCGCAAGTACCACCGAAAATTATGCAGGGGCGGTGATTGCATCATAATTGGGCGCGTCGTCCGCAAGGAAAGCGATCACATCTAGTAAGCAGCACTACCTAGACCAACTACTCATCAAAAACCCGCATATTGCGGGTTTTTTTTATGCCTACACTTTGGCAACTTATCCTCGTCGGCCGGTTGCAATAAAGTAGCTCGGATACACAACCACGCAAACAATACACATTTTGTTTGATTGAATACACATCCTGTGTAATACTCCACTCCATCAAAAACAGCAACCACAACGATGGGGTGATGCCGATGGAAAACTCAAACGCCTTTACTGTCACGGTTCGTATGCCTGGTCAGCTGCCTTGCGATGGACTTCCACTTTCCGCTATCGCTGCAGACGCTGCCTCCGCGATCATGAACATGATCGACCTTTTCGGTCCTTGCTTGGTATCCGTTCAGCCGCTCAAGGCAGCGCAATGAAGACCGCCACCAAGCCGCTGGCACACGACCAGCATCTGAGCCAGGCACTGGCCGCGTCCGCCGCACTGGCGCGTCTGCAGCACCTGGCCAAGTCCGTTCGATGCGCTCCGAAAGACCTGTCGTCCGACGGCGGCCGCAGTATCGACATGCTGCGCCTGCTCGACGTCATGCGTGCACGAGGCTACCGCATCGATCCGCCCGTCATGGCCACCGCGCAGCCCAACCCGCTGCACACCATCTGGTTGATCAACATCGTCGTGCCGACAGGCGTCGGCCTCAGGCTGGGCGTGCCACTGCCACGGGTGCCAGCATGACCGCCCCTCTCGTCCACCTGGCAATCGATGTGCGCAGCGTGCTGGCCAGGCCACTCCACGAGCTACGCGGCTTCACCCACCCGGACGGCCGCGCCATGACTCCACGCCAGGTCAAGGCCGCCCTGGTGGCGCAGTTGGCCGACGGCCATGAGCTGCTGGCCGTCGGCCGCAGCACTCCTTTCGATTTCATTAAACGCTAACTGGGCCGTACCCGCCCACAACCAGGAGCCGCACATGAGTAGCGACCTCGTAATACCCACCATCGGAGGCATGAAGAAAGCCCCGTCCCGCAGCGAGAAACGCATCATCGTCGACGAACTGGTCGACGATCAGGCACTCGCAATCACCGACTGGGCCGACATCCGCCCGAGCTACACCAACCGCAAACGGTTCAACCAGACCGCGCTGGAGCAACTGGCCGCCAACATCAAGGAAGTCGGAATTGTCCAGCCCATCCTAATTCGCCCTGTCACGCCAACCGCTGACGCGCCTCAGCATTTCGAGATCGTCGCCGGCGAACGCCGCTGGCGCGCCGGCAACATCGCCCAGCTGCAACGCGGGCCGACCATAATCCGCAAGCTGACGGACCTGCAGGCGCGCGAGATCCAGCTGCTGGAGAACCTGCAGCGAGAAGACCCGCATCCCATGGAGGAGGCAGAGGGGTTCCAGGAGCTGATGCTCAATGCTGGCTACACGGCCGAACGCCTGATCGACAAGCTCAAAAAATCTCGCTCCTACATCTATGGCCGCCTGAAACTTTGCGCGCTGACGACCGAAGTGCGCGAGAAGTTCCTCGATGACGTTATCTCGGCCTCGACAGCCCTGCTGATCGCACGCGTACCCGTCCCTGCTCTGCAGATCAAGGCGCTGGCCGAGATCAGCGCGCCGGACCAGCGCACTGGCGAGCCGATGTCCTACCGCGCGGCGTTACAGCATATCCAGACCCGCTATATGGTCGACCTGACCCGCGCGCTGTTTAAGCTTAACGACGCCAGCCTAGTGACGCTGGCCGGCGCCTGCACCAAGTGTCCCAAGAAAACAGGCAACCAGCCGGACGTATTCACCGACATCAAAAGTGCAGACGTCTGCACAGATCCGGCGTGCTACACCGAAAAGCGCCAGGCGCACGATGCATTAGCCATCGCAGCAGCATCACAAGGCGGCGTGCCCGTGTACGAAGGCGAGGATGGGGCGACAAGGAGACGTCAGAATGAATATAGAAGCAGCAGCCAGTTTGTAGCGCTGGCGTCGCCGTTGTGGGTCTTCGAACGCAACGCGCCCAGCACAAAAAATGAAGGCAATACAGAGAAATTCCTTGAAAGCGGCCTGCTGCCCGAGCCAGCGTGGTACGTGAAGGACGAGAAGGGTCTGTTGACCCCCTTTTACGATAAGGCGACTATCCAGAAACTCCTGGAAGATGCCGGCGCGTGCGAAACAAAAGAAGTCTATGACGCGCGCATGTCGACACTCCGCGCCGCAGAAGCAAAAAAGGAGGCCGCTGCCAATACACCGGAAAAGCAAGCGGCCGCCGAAAAGCAACGGGAAATCGCACGCGCGGATGAGGCAAAAGCCGAGCAGGAAGAAGCCTACCGCATCGAGCTTTACAAGCGCCTGCGCGCACGCGGCGCCAACGGATTTTCACTGGCCTCGCTGCGCGAATTTACCAAACTGGTGCTAATTGACCGCGATCTTCCAGACGAGGCTCTCGCAGGCATATATACGTTTGATACCTCCAGCACCGAGAGCATCCACGCCTATATCGATCAGACAGGCCTGCCCGATGTGCAACTGCTGTTGGTCGACCTGCTGCTGGGCGACAGCCTGATTACAAATGGCTGGGATGACGAAGCTTTCGATAACCAGCAAGCCGCAATAGATGCTATGGCCAGGCATGAGGGCATCGACCCTGATGCCGTACGCCTGCAGCTGGAAATGGAATCGATAGCGCTTGAGGACATCCAGGAACACCAGCTAAGTGCCATCATTTCCCACGCATCATGGCGCCTGAATGATCTCACCAAGTTCGTCATCGCCGAACGGCCTCACCTGCTCTACGCCCTCGAACGGGCCGCCAATGAAAATGGCTGGCAGTACGCACCGGGTCAAGTCTGGCTGCGCGCCGACGAAACAAGCGCACCTGGCGCGGCCCACGTGGCGCCGGAGCAATCCAACGATGAAGATGCCGACGACCTCGCAAATCAAATCAACTTGGCGCAGCAGGACGACGTAGCCGTAATCGAGCCGCCGGCAGGGGTTGCGGTCGAGCCGCCAGAACCAGAAGCCAAGAAGCCAGCACAACGCACACGGAAGCCCAAAAGCCCAACGAAGCCTGCAGCATGGCCCTGGGCAACATCCGCAACCGCGTCACCAACTACCGCGAAGGAAGCACAATGAACAGCGAGAACATCGCGGCCACGCCCGCCCAGGAACGTATTGACGCAGTCGAAGTCCAGGAACGCCTGTCCTGGCCAAACGCTCCAGCCGCCGCTTACTGCGACACCTGGCTGATGGTCAACGCAGGCGCACTCAATTTCAAAGCAAGCGAAGAGCACCAGGTGGCGGCCATGGCCAATATTGGCAACCAGTTGCTGCAAGAGATTGCCGCCTATCGGCCGGCATTCAAATGGGCCAACAGCCCGGCCGAGATCGTCGGCGCACTGATCGAAGAGACCAGCACGAATACCCCGGCGTTACCGCCAGCCCTAACCATGCAAGAAAAATGGCAACTCAGGTCGGCAGCGTTTCGCCGCCGCCTTCTTGGATTGGAGAAGCACCTCGCCGACCAGGTAGAGCAGCGAGAAGGCAAAGCAATCGCGGCGCACATGGCAGTGGTGAATGCATCGCTTGGCAAGCCATCAAAACAGCGACAGGGCCACGCCGAGCCGATGCCCTACCGACCGCATATCGCTGCCGCGTTAGCATCACTGGTCAGCGCGTTGGCCAGCTTGTACTGGTGGTATCCCTATCAATGAGAAGAATCATGAAACCGATTTACGTTGATCTGCCCAGCGTTGCCAGCTTGGTGACCTTGGCCACAGCGACCATCCAACGGATGGTGCGAGAAGGCGTGTTCCCGAAACCACGCCAGCTCTCGGCCAACCGTGTAGCATGGTTGTTACGTGAAGTTGAAGAGTGGGCGGAAGAACGGCCTGCATCGGAAATACTTCCTCCACGCAACTCTGGAAGACGTAAGTAATACATGGCAAAGGCAGCGCTCTAAGTTTGCAAGCTGCATAGTACGTTGCTCACTTGGCCGCTGCGATTTCCGTGTCAGTAATCGTAACTGCGAAAATACTTTCGATTGCCTGTCGGGGGCCTTGCTTCAAGCTCCAGGTAAAGAATACAAGGATACCGACGAGGATGACGAAAATAAAAGAGGCAACGACACCCTGCCAGACCCCGAACCAAAAGCTCGGCTTCGCAGCTTTTATCTTAGCCGTTGACTCATCTGAATACTGCTTGTCAAGTACTGCAGCCTCTTCCGCCAACGATGAGTCCAAGAAAGTTTTTGCAAGGGCACTAGCCTCATTGATGTAACTGTTCAGTTGCAAGTCACTTGAGCTAAACTCGTTAAAGCTTTTGAAGTCAGCCTCTTGCGGCTCCTGGCCGTACTTCTTCTTGAAATTCTCTATGAATTCAATCTTTTGCCGTTTGTACAGAGAGTAAGCAATGATACCTAGGATATCATTGTCATCATCGACGAGCTGCCGATAGATAAAGTTATAGTTACCAGCCGCCACTCGGGTCAACCCGCCTTCAATTTAATAGATGCATTTTTGAATGCGTTCCGAATCTCAACAGTCGACTTCGTCGACGCGGAAACCGGCCGCGAGACTAAGCTCTCACTTCCAACTATTCGACCAGAAGTACTACCCATAGTACGACCAGAGCGAGACATGTCCCGTCCAACCTGCGCGACCAACTTCATCGAAAAATATTCCTTGTTAGCCATAGTCCTGACCTCCATCTTGATACGTTTTATAATTACATACATCAATTATACGCAGTCTGTAAAGGAGCCAACCAATCCTATCTCAAACACATTGTCTTCACTGCGCTCGATTTTGATTCTGACTGAACAGCGCGCAGGCCACTCTGCAAGCGATGCTGACCGTTAATTCTGTGCAAGCTCTTCCAGATGGGAAGAGAGTCGGCAAAGCCAGTCACGACGTTCTTGGTCGTAAGCGTGCCTGTTATAAACACCAACCACACCTTTCTTCATGTGCCCCAGCACTGCCTCTGCGATCTCTTCCGGACATCCCAGTATTGCTAGCTGCGTGCGGCAACTGCGCCTCAGATCATGCGGAGCCCAATTCGTGACAGGCAGGCGCGGCCTAAGGTCGTCCGGCTTCGTTGCGCTGTACGGCATAGAAACCCAAACCGCACAACCCACCGATTTTTGCTCCATATAACCCACCTTTCCGTACGACTCAAAAAGGTACTTTCCTTTTACTACCTTCATGCGACGACGTACCACAACCTCCGCCCGGCCAACCAGCGGAACGCGAAGATCTGTAGCATGCTCGCGCCATGAATTCTTTGTCTTCGCTTTTGGAATCGTCCACCAGAGTCCGTCAGCCTCCTCGCTGATTTCGGTCACTTCCATGGCCATAATTTCCGACCCACGAGTGCAAGTCCACAAGTACAGTGTCAATGCATCACACACCGCCTTGGAAAAATTTGGAAGCCACTTGATCAAAGTGCCTAGTTCTTCGGCGCTCAACACACGCTTGACTGGCCCGGCCTGGACGCCCTGCACCACCCTCCCCTTGCTTCGCAACTTGCCACGCATGATCAGGCGCCACCAGTTCGGCACGGTATCGGGCAGGCGGCCTGCGTCATGGACATAATCCCATGCCGATCCCAGCTCCGCTCGGAGCTTGGCAGCCTGGACGGGAATATGCGCAAAACTCTCGATAAGGTCGAAGGCATCCGAACGAGAAACCTCTGCGGCGGGCATGTCACCAAATTCGCCCAGCATTGTTTCAAACATGCGCGTCACTTCCTTGACGCCCTTTTCGCCACGATTGCGCGACAGGTGGCCAGCCACGTACATGTCCGCTACGCGCCGCACCGTCAGCAACGCTTTTGCCTTGCGTTCACGTTCTGCTTCCGTGGCTTGGCGCGACTGCGCTCGCACCTCGCGTTTATCGACGGCAAGGTCGACGCCGGCACTGCGCGCGCCACGCAAGCGCTCCCACTCAACCGTCGCCGCCGCTAGCGAGATCGCTGGCCACTCGCCAATCTTGGTTTGCCGCATGCGCCCATCAAGCGGGCTTTTATAGCGATATATCCACGATCTCTTCGACTTTGTAGCCTCAAGTCGCAGCCCTGGGCAGTCGGAAATGGTAAAGTGTTGGCCAGCCGCGAGCAGCTTTGCCGCTCTTGCATCGAATTGCATACTCACCCCATTAAGCGTAGGTCCGGCGTAGCTTTTACCCAGCACACGAACCTGAAGTCGGTTTTTTGGCGTAACTTCTACAAAGTCAGCAATTTAGCTACGCCAAAACATGAAGTGTGATGATATGCGGTGATGTGTATTGATGCAATAGAGCGAAAACGAATTCGCAAGAACAACGAAATAAATCAAAGACTTACAGATGAATATGCAGTCAAATCAAGAGCTTGCAAAAATCCAGAAAAGCAAACTCACACCCATGATGCAGCAATATTTAGGCATCAAGGAGAACCACCCGACGATGTTGGTCTTCTACCGCATGGGCGATTTCTACGAGCTGTTTTTCGAGGACGCGGAAAAAGCCTCGCGCCTGCTGGGGATTACCCTGACGGCGCGCGGCGTGGCCAGCGGCAATCCAATCAAGATGTGCGGCGTGCCGTTTCATTCGCTGGACGGCTATCTGGCCAAGCTGGTCAAGCTGGGCGAGTCGGTGGCCATTTGCGAACAGATCGGCGACCCGGCTACCAGCAAGGGCCCCGTCGAACGCAAGGTCATGCGCGTCGTCACGCCCGGCACCTTGACGGATGCGGACTTGCTGCCAGAGAAGGCCGAGCGCCCGCTGCTGGCCATGTGCAGCATCACGCAGCGCAAGACGGTGACCACGGGCCTGGCCTGGCTGTCGCTGGCCAGCGGTGCCTTGAAACTGATGGAGTTTTCCGGCGACAGCGCCACTGTGGCCGTGCGATTGCAGCAGGAACTCGAACGCATCGTGCCTGCCGAAATTCTCAGTGGCGACAATGGCAGCCTGTTCGACGACTATGCGGGCACGCACATCAACCGGGTGCCGGACTGGCATTTCGACGTGGTGGGCGGCCACAAGGCCCTGCTCGATCAATTGGGCGTGGCGACCTTGACGGGCTTCGGCGCCGATGGCCTCGGCGCCGCGTTCGGGGCGGCCGGTGCGCTGCTGCGCTATGCGCAATCGACGCAGGGACGCGGTCTGCAGCACGTGCGCTCTTTGATCACGGAAACGGAAAGTGAATTCATCGGCCTGGATGCGGCCACGCGGCGCAACCTCGAATTGACGGAAACCATCCGCGGCCAGGAATCGCCGACCTTGTTCTCCCTGCTCGATCATTGCCGCACCGCCATGGGTTCGCGCATGCTGCGCCACTGGCTGCACCATGCGCGGCGCGACCAGAAGGTGGCGCGCGCGCGCCATGAGGCGATCGCCGCGCTGGCGCAAAGCGAAGCGGCCGGTCCGCTCGCCGCCACCCTGGCGCAAGTGCCCGATATCGAACGCATCACCACGCGTATCGCGCTGCTGTCGGCGCGTCCGCGCGACCTGGCCGCCCTGCGCGACGGCCTGCTGCAACTGCCGGCCCTGCGCGGCGACGTCGTGCGTTGCTATGGTCCTGGCCAGGGCGGCGAAACCGGCTTGCTGGCCGCCATCCACACGGCCTTGGCGACACCGACCGCCTGCCTGGACTTGCTGGTGCGCGCCGTGGCGCAGGAACCGGCCGCGATGGTGCGCGACGGCGGCGTGTTTGCCACCGGTTTCGATGCCGAACTCGACGAATTGCGCGCGCTGTCGGAAAACGCGGGCCAGTTCCTGCTCGACCTGGAAACGCGCGAACGGGCCCGCACGGGCATCGCCAACCTGCGCGTGGAATACAACAAGGTGCACGGCTTCTATATTGAAGTCACGCACGGCCAGACAGACAAGGTGCCGGACGACTACCGCCGCCGCCAGACCCTGAAAAACGCCGAACGCTATATCACGCCGGAATTGAAGGTGTTCGAAGACAAGGCCCTGTCGGCGCAAGACAAGGCCCTCGTGCGCGAAAAGATGCTGTACGACCTGCTGCTGGCCGACCTGGCGCCGCACATCGGCACCTTGCAGACGATCTCGCAGGGCCTGGCCCAGCTCGACACCCTGAACGCGCTGACGGAACATGCGCAGCAGCACAACTGGGCCGCGCCGCAACTGGTCGACGAGCCGTGCATCAACATCGTCGAAGGCCGCCACCCCGTCGTGGAAAAGCAGATCGAACGCTTCATCGCCAACGACTGCCGCTTCGTCAACGAACGCCGCCTGCTCTTGATTACCGGTCCGAACATGGGCGGTAAATCGACCTTCATGCGCCAGGTGGCCCTGATTACCCTGCTGGCCTACGTGGGCAGCTACGTGCCGGCCGCGTCCGCCACCATCGGCCCCATCGACCGCATCTTCACGCGTATCGGCGCCACCGACGACCTGGCGGGCGGACGCTCGACCTTCATGGTGGAAATGACGGAATCGGCGGCCATTTTGAACGGCGCCACCGAGCACTCGCTGGTGCTGATGGATGAAGTCGGCCGCGGCACCTCGACCTTCGACGGCTTGGCGCTGGCATGGGCCATCGCGCGCCATCTGATCGACACCAGCCGCAGCTTCACGCTGTTCGCCACGCATTACTTTGAGCTGACGCAATTGCCGGACAGCCACCCGAGCGCCGCCAACGTGCATCTGTCGGCCGTTGAACACAAGGACAGCATCGTCTTCCTGCACGCCGTGCAGCCGGGCCCTGCCTCGCAAAGCTACGGCTTGCAGGTGGCGCAACTGGCGGGCGTGCCGCAGCCCGTGATCAAGGCCGCGCGCAAACACCTGGCACGCCTGGAAGCGCAAGCGCTCGACGCCACGCCGCAGCGCGACCTGTTCGCCGCCCCGACAGCCGATCCGTATGCGCAGGAGGAAGAAGAGGAAGCATCGGCGCCGCTGGCCGCGCTGAACGCGGCGCAGCAAGCCTTGCTCGACGCCATCGCCGACCTCGATCCCGATGCGCTCACGCCGCGCGATGCGCTCGAGCAGCTGTATCAGTTGAAACGGCTGGCCGCCGCATGACCCTCCGGCGCGGCACGATCCACCTGCTGGCCGCCGGCTTGCTGGCTGCCAGCCTGCCATGGCAAGCGGCGCTGGCCGCCCAGAGCGACCAGGCCGGCTTCGAATTTGCCGTGCTGGGCCATTCCTTCAACGCCGGACCCGACGATGGCCCCCTGAAAAAAGCCATCGCCGACACGAGCGCCTTCAATGCATCGTTCGTCGTGGCCACCGGCATCAAGGCGGCCAGCGAATCGTGCAGCGACAAGCTGTACAGCCAGCGCAAGGACTTGCTCGACGCCAGCGGCCCGCCGCTGATCGTCTCGCTGTCGGCCAGCGATTGGGCCAACTGCCGCAACTCGCGCGGCAGGGTCAATGCCATCGAACGCCTGAACCGCTTGCGCGACGTGTATTTCGCCGACGACCAGAGCCTGGGCCAGCGCAAGCTGACCCTGTCGCGGCTGTCATCGACGGCGAAGTTCCGCAGCTATGCGGAAAACGCCCACTGGGAATACGGCGGCGTGCTGTTTGCCACCATCAACCTGCCCGCGAATAACAACCACTTCCTGCCGGAAGCGGGACGCAACAGCGAATTCGAAGACCGTCTGGTCGCCAACCGTTCCTGGCTGCAGCGCCTGTTCGCCATGGCGCAGCGCAAGAAACTCGACGGTATCGTGCTGTTTTCCGACGGCGACATGGGCGTGCTGGACGAAGAAGACAATTCGCTGCTGCCCAGCTTCAGCTCAAAACAGGATGGCTTTGCCGGACCGCGCAAGCAGGTCCGTACCCTGGCGAAGAAGTTCAGCGGCAAGGTGCTGCTGGTCGATACGCAGCGCGATGGCGACGCGGACGGCAAGGAAGGGAAAAGTAAAAAGGCCGCGGCCAAGGCAGGCGGGCCGAAAATCAGCTGGAAAGGCAACCTGGGCCACGTCAGCATCAACAACGACTGGTCCGCCATCGCCGTACGGCCAGGCAAGACGCCATTCTTTGAGGTGCGTCAACGCGCAGTCAGGCCATCGGCGCAAGCGCGCGCCAAGGCGTCGACTGTACGCCGCTAGCGCATCAGCAAACAGGCCGGCATGTAGCCGGCCTGGAACAAGCAGTATTAATGAATCGGATGCGTACGGAAGTGGTCGCCCTCTTCGCCTTCGCCTTCATCATCTTCATCACCATGGTCATGGCCATGTGCGCCATGCACGTGGCCATGGGCGATTTCTTCGTCGGTGGCGGCGCGCACGTCAGCGACGGTCAGCGAGAAGCGCAGCGCGATGCCGGCCAGAGGATGGTTACCATCCAGCACGACTTTGTCATCGGCGATGTCGGTGACCGTGAAGATCATCGCTTCTTCGTCCGGCGAATCGCTTTCCGGCATGCCTTCGAACTGCATGCCCACTTCCAGCGGCTCAGGCAGGCGATTGCGCGGCTCGACCTTGACCAGGGCGGGATCGTATTCACCGAAAGCATCATCCGGTTCGATCTGGATCGTGTTGGAATAGCCAACTTCCTTGCCGTCGAGCTCTTCTTCGATCTTCGGCAGGGTGTTTTCATAATCACCGTGCAGGTAGACCATCGGCTGACGGCCGTCTTCGATCAGATTGTCTTGCGCGTCTGACAGTTTGTAGTTGACAGTCACGACCGTATTTTTGGCAATCTTCATTATGCTTCCTTTCATTGTATAAGCTGGCAAATTATACCTTCACGCCGCCAACGGCAGGCGCATTCCTGCATTTCCGGTTGTTATAATGGGCGCATGAAAACATTAACTCTCCTCGGCGATATCACGCCGGCGCAATTCCTGCGCGACTACTGGCATAAAAAGCCCCTGTTGATCCGTCAAGCCGTACCCGGCTTCAAGGCGCTGTTCGATTTCAAGGCCCTGGCCGAGCTGGCTACCCTCGATCACGTTGAATCGCGCCTGGTCAGCCATGCGGATGGCCACTGGAACATGCAGCAAGGTCCGCTGACCAGCCTGCCTTCGCTGAAACAGAAGGAATGGACGCTGCTGGTGCAGGGCGCCAACCTGCACAGCGCCAAGGCTGACGCCCTGCTGCGCCAGTTCCGTTTCCTGCCGGACGCGCGCCTGGACGACCTGATGGTCAGCTTCGCCACCGATGGCGGCGGCGTGGGCCCGCATTTCGATTCCTATGACGTGTTCCTGCTGCAAGGCCAAGGCAAGCGCCACTGGCGCATCGGCGCTCAGAAAGACCTGAGCCTGATCGACGGCTTGCCGCTGAAAATCCTCAGCAATTTCACGCCCGACGAAGAATTTACCCTGGAACCGGGCGACATGCTGTATTTGCCGCCCCACTATGCGCACGACGGCGTGGCCATCGGTGACTGCCAGACGTATTCGATCGGCTTCCGCTCGCCTTCGTTCCAGGAACTGGGCGAAGCTTTCCTGCAATTCATGGCCGACTCGATCGACTTGCCGGGCATTTACAGCGATCCGGACCTGAAAGCGTCGGGCAAGCCGGCCGAAATCCCCCGTGAAATGCTCAGCACCATCGCGGAAGAACTGAACAAGGTGCGCTTCACGGAAGAAGACGTCACCATTTTCCTCGGCGAACACCTGTCGGAACCGAAGCACAATGTGTTTTTCACGCCGCTGTCCAAGCCGCTGACGGTGGGCCGCTTCGCGGACGCCGCACAGAAAAAAGGTGTCGTGTTGTCGCGCAAGACGCTGATGCTGTATCGTGGCAAGAATGTCTTCATCAATGGCGAATCGTTTGCCATTGGCAAGGCCGATAAAGCGGCCCTGGAAACCCTGGCCAACGAACGCGCCCTCGATGGCGCCGCCGTGGCCCTGGCTTCCGATGACGTGATGGATGCCTTATATACCTGGTATCAGGATGGCTGGATCGAACTGGCTTGAATGGGTGCAGCGTAGCAAAGTGGTATTACAGTAAGCAAAATAACATCTTCTGCGCCAGCGCAAAGAAAGATATTATTTTTATATCGTTTTGTCGCGCTTTCGCAAAACACTTACACTTGCTTGCAATTTGCTTCGGCAAATATTGCGATATCACAAAATAGTTGCGAATTTGCCTCTTGCTCCTATTGCGACGCACCAAAAATCGCTATAATATTCGGTTAGGAAGTTTCCGTTGTCTGGCAGGCACCACCTGGTACGAAAAGCCTTCGAAGACGACCTAACGAGCGATAATTACCGGTAATTATTCATCGCAACAATGTTGATTTATTTTTTGAAATAATTAAGGAAAACAAATGAAAAAATCCCTGCTGATCGCCTCCCTGATGGTTGTTGCTCTGGCTGCTTGCAGCAAAAAAGAAGAAGCTCCTGCACCAGCACCAGTAGTTGAAACCCCAGCACCAGCACCAGCAGTTGAAGCTGCTCCAGCTGCTGCTGCTGACGCTGCTGCTTCGGCCGCTACCGACGCTGCTGCTGCTGCTTCGGCTGCCGCTTCGGCCGCTACCGACGCTGCTTCGGCTGCTTCGGCTGCTGCATCGGCTGCTAAGTAATTTAGCACCCTGCACTAGAGAAAGCCGGCCTTAGGGCCGGCTTTTTTGTTGGGTAAACACCCAACCAAACCTACTGCGCGCCGCGCTTTGCGGCCTGCGATGCTCACCGTACTAAAGTACGGCTGCGCTTCTTAGCCACAAATCACTGGCGCTCGCTACGGTTTTGTTGGGCGTCGCAAGCATCTATTGCGTACCCAAAATAAAAAGGCTGTCCCGGTTTGCACCGGGCCAGCCTTTTTTATGATGCGTGGCAGCTTTTGATCGCCGCCACTCAGTGAACCTTATTTCAACTGATCGTTCAGCAGGCCCAGGATCTTCTCTGCCACTGGTGAGGTATCTGGCTGGCCTTCGTTGCTGAGGATACTGACCAGGCTGGTCGAGCCCGTGCCGGCCTTGACGAGGACGCGGTAGCGCTGCGCTTCCTTGTCCTTGTCGGACGACGAACCCCAGCTGAACAGTTTCGAGAAGAAACCGTCTTTCTTGACCGCGTCCGGATCGACGTAACGCACGAAATACGTGCCTTGCGTGCGGTCGCGGTCTTCCACGGTGAAGCCAACGCGGTCCAGCGCCAGGCCGACACGGCGCCAGGCGCGGTCGAAACCTTCATCGACTTCGATTGCGCGCGCCGGCGTGGCGGCGTCGCCGACCAGCTTGGCGTGCTGCGGCTGCACGATGGCGGCATCGACAGCCGTCTTCGCTTGCGCATCGTCGCTGGCCGCGCCCAGGCGCGTCATCAGCTTGGCCAGGAATTGCGCTTCCAGGCCCGGGTCGTTCGGGCGAGCGGTCCAGGTGGTGGTTTCCTTGTCGCGGCCCGTGACAACCTCTTCCACGCCACGGTGGCTGACGTAGATCTCGGTCGAGCCATCGGCCAAGCGCTCCACGCGCGTGCGGAACTTGTCTTTTTCACCGGTCGAGTACAGCGAATCGAAGGCCTTGCCGATGGTGCTGCGGATAAAGTCTTGCGGCACCTTGGCGCGGTTTTCATTCCACTCGGTTTCCATGATGCCAGCCGTCGGCTGGTCGACGGCAATGGTAAAGCCCGAATCTTCCCAGAACTGTTTCAGTTGCGGCCACAGCACTTCAGGCGACTGCTTGACGACCAGCCAGCGCTGGTTGCCCGCGCGCTCGACCTTCACGCCGCCTGCCGTGACCGGCACGACACCGACCACGCCGTCGGCGCCCACGACGACGGGCGTACCGGCCGTGGCGTTGCGCTGCGCGTTGTAGCCGGAAGCCGTAGCCACGCCATTTTTCGCATCCGGCAGCGAGTAGCGGTTGTCCTGCTGCAATTGCGTCAGGTCAGGCGGCACGTCCAGAGTGCCGGCTTTCTTGACCGACTTGTAGTCGACCTTGTCGCCGCCGACTACCGAACTGATCATGCCGCAGCCCGCGAGGCTGGCTGCGATGGCGCCGATGACGATGCCGCGGACGGCGATGGTGGCAGGCGCCGATTGGTTTTTCTTGCAATTAGTCATGTCGTAACTGGATAAGAAGCTAAGTAGCAGCTGGAATCAGGGAAGGTCCGGACTGGTCAAGTCCGGGCTTGAAGTTCGGTCTTAAGACAGGATGCCGGCGTCGCGCAAGGCATCTCGCACGGTGGCATGGCAATTTTCAGCCAGCGGCACCAGTGGCAAGCGTATGCCGGCAGGCATCAGGCCCATTTCGGCCATCGCCCATTTGACGGGCACGGGGTTGGGCTCGACAAACAACTTCTGGTGCAGAGGAAAAACCTTGTTATTGATGGCAATCGCCGTGGCGCGCTCGCCCGCCATGGCCGCGACGCACAGTTCGTGCATGGCGCGTGGCGCGACGTTGGCCGTCACGGAGATATTGCCGTGGCCGCCGCAGAACATCAGCGCCATGGCTGTCGGATCGTCGCCCGAGTACACGGCGAAGTCGGCTGAGACCAAACGCAGCAGGTCGATGCCACGGCCGATATTGCCGGTCGCATCTTTCACGCCGACGATATTCGGGATGGCGGACAGGCGCACGATGGTCTCGTTGCTCATGTCGGCAACCGTACGGCCCGGCACGTTGTACAGGATGACGGGAATGTCGACGGCGTCGGCGATGGCCTTGAAGTGCTGGTACATGCCTTCCTGGGTAGGACGGTTGTAATACGGCACCACTTGCAAGACAGCATCGGCGCCCGCTTCTTTCGCGTAGCGCGTCAGTTTGATGGCCTCGGCCGTGGAGTTGCCTCCGGCGCCGGCGATGATAGGAATGCGTCCCTTGGCATGTTCGACGGTCAACTGGATCAGTTCGCAGTGTTCTTCCACGCTGACTGTTGCCGATTCGCCCGTTGTGCCAACGATGACGATGCCGTCCGTACCCTCGGCGATATGCCAGTCGATCAGCTTGCGCAGACCTGGAAAGTCCAGACTGCCGTCTGCGTGCATCGGGGTGACGATTGCTACAATGCTGCCCTTGATCATAGTAAGTTTATAGCGCCGATAAATAAAACAACGATTGTAGCGGATAGCCCGCGCCTGTGGTGCATTCTGACATAGTATGGCCGCTCAAAACGTCGGCAGCAGCGCCGCCAACCGTGGAAAATCCGGCCGGACGGCGCAAATTCGTTGCACCAGAGCAGCTTTTGGCTGTTCCACGCGCCCATCCTCATACGCTACCACACGCAATCCCTGCTGCACCGCCCAGCTCAGCATTTCGCCTTCCTTCAGCAGGAATTTCGGATTCGACGGCTTGCCGAACTGCTCATTGCCCTCGGCAAACGTTTCATACAGCAGCACGCCATCGGGTGCCAGGCTGGCGACCATGGCGTCCAGCAGCGGCCGGTGCAGATAATTGGTGACGACGATGCCGGCAAAGCGGCCGGGCGCGAAAGGCCATACGGCGCCCGGCGCTTCCAGGTCCACCAGCGAGGTGGTGATGCCCGTGCCGGCCGCTTTTTCCAGCATTTCCGGATCATGGTCGAGCGCGATCACGGGGTGGCCCAGGCTCACCAGGTGGCGCGCGTGGCGGCCTGCGCCGCAGGCCAGGTCCAGCACTTCGCCGCCCGGGATCAGCGGCGCCCAGCGGCGCAGCCAGCCGGAAATCGCTTCGGTTTCTACTGTTGGTTCAATTGCTTGCATCGGTACTTCCATCAATTATTTGCGTATATCCAGTTGCTTGTATCACGTCAACAGGGCCGTCAGGGGCGTGACCAAGGTGACAAAAATGCCTATGACAAATTCGATTGCCGCCAGCAAGGCGCGGTTCAGTACGCCCGTGTACATCAGCAGCACCAGGGCACCGAACACATACAGGCTGTAGCGCTCGATGCTGGCGTAAGGGCGCGCCAGCTGCATCGGCAGCAAGCCTGTCATGATGCGTCCGCCATCAAGCGGCGGCACGGGAATCAGGTTAAAGACGAACATGGCCGCATTCACGCTGACGCCGGCGCCCGCCATCTTGCGGAAAAACATGCCCATTTCCGTCGGCGGCATAACGCTGAGCACAATAAAGGCGATCATCCAGCCCAGGCCCATGACGAAATTGGCGCCAGGCCCGGCAAACGCCACCCAGGCCATCTGTTTCTTCGGATTGCGCAGGCGGCTGAAATCGACGGGCACCGGCTTGGCATAGCCGAACGGCACGTCAATCGCCCAATACAGCATCAAGGGCAGCAAGATCGTGCCGAAAGGATCGATGTGACGGATGGGATTGAGGCTCAGCCTGCCCTCGTTCGAAGCCGTGGGGTCGCCGAAATAGCGGGCGGCGTAGCCATGCGCCGCCTCATGCAGGGAAATGGCAAACAGCACCGGCACCAGGTACACCGCAACGGTCTGGACTATCGTATTGAAATCGCTCATGACCGCGATTCTACCAGAGGCGCCACAGCCTCTTTCTTACGTTGTCATTAAGAACAGGTGAAGACCGGCGCGGCAATGGGCGCGCCCTGCCCCTCTACAAACCCAGCACGGCCGGGTCGCCGCGTCCCACGCGCACCACTTCCGCCTCCGGTCCCGTCAGGTCGATCACGGTGCTGGGGCCATGCGCGCAGACGCCGCCATCGATGATCAGGTCGACCAGTTTTTCCAGGCGTTCGCGGATGGTGTCGGCATCCGTCAGGCTCTCTTCGTCGCCAGGCAGGGTCAATGTCGCGCCCAGCAGGGGCTGGCCCAGCTCTTCCAGCAGGCATTGCACGATGCGGTGCTGCGGCACGCGCAGGCCGATGGTCTTGCGCGACGGGTGGCTGAGGCGGCGCGGCACTTCCTTCGTCGCTTCCAGGATGAAGGTATAGGCGCCCGGTGTGGCCGCCTTGAGCAGGCGGAACTGGCGGTTGTCGACGCGGGCATACACGCCCAGCTCGCTCAAGTCGCGGCACAGCAAGGTGAGATGGTGCTTTTCATCGATGCCACGGATGCGGCGCAGGCGCTCGACGGCGCCCTTGTCGTCGAGCTGGCATACGAGTGCATAGCAGGAATCCGTGGGCAGGGCCACGACGCCGCCGGACTGGATGATCTGCGCAGCCTGCTTGAGCAGGCGCAATTGCGGATTGTCGGGGTGAATCTGGAAAAATTGACTCATGTGTAAGCGTTCTGGCGAACCAGCTTGTTAAGTTAGCATTATTGTACGCCGCGCAGCGCGGCGATGCGTTGTTCGATCGGCGGATGGGTGGCGAACAACGCGCCCCAGCCGCCATTGCCGCCGCTGATGCCCAGCGCCTGCATCGATTGCGGCAGCTCGCCCGGCGGCACGCCGCCCAGGCGTGCCAGCGCATGCATCATCGGCGTGGGGCTGCCCAGCAGCTTGGCAGAACCGGCATCGGCGCGGAATTCGCGCTGGCGGGAGAACCAGGCAACGATGATGGAAGCGAGCAAGCCGAAGATCACTTCGCACACCATCACGGTGACGAAATAGCCGATGCCCCGTCCGCCGCCTTCGCGGTTGTTATTTTTCAGCAGCACATTGTCGACAAAGAAACCCACGACGCGCGCCATGAAGACGACAAAGGTATTCACCACGCCCTGGATCAGGGTCAAGGTCACCATGTCGCCATTCGCGACGTGGGCGATCTCGTGGCCCAGCACGGCTTCGACTTCATCGCGGTTCATGCTTTGCAACAAGCCGGTCGAGACAGCCACCAGCGCCGAATTTTTAAAAGCGCCCGTGGCGAACGCATTCGCGTCGCCTTCGTACACGGCCACCTCCGGCATGCCGATGCCGGCCCGCTCGGACAGCGCGCGCACGGTATTGACCAGCCACAATTCCGTCGACGACGTCGGGTTGTCGATCACGCGCGCGCCCGTGCTCCACTTGGCCATCGGTTTGCTGATCAACAGGGAAAAGATCGATCCCGTGAAGCCCACCACCAGCGAAAACACGAGCAGGCTACCCAGGTTCAAGGTACTGCCACGCGCCGGATTGCCCACGCCCAGCAAACTGAGCACGAGCGACAGCACCAGCATCACGGCCAGATTGGTTGCAATAAAAAGGACGATACGTTTCATGGGCGTTGGCTCCGGAAAACAGAATAGCTAAAAGATAAGTGTGCAGTCGCGACTTTTCAAGCCCGCGCAGGCCAGCCGCGCCCTAGAACCAGTCGTGCCAGATCGGGGTCACGTTGGCAGGTAAAGGCGGCAACTTGGCAAAATCCACGCGCGATTCGCCCGGCGCATGGAAATCCGTGCCGCGCGAAGCGAGGAAGCCGTAGGCGTTGGCCAGCTGCGCGTATTCGGGATACTGGTCCGGGCTATGGCTGCCCGTGACGACTTCGATGGCCACGCCGCCGAGTTGCTTGAATTCATCGAACAGCACGCCTTGCGCCATGTCGCTGAAGCGGTAGCGGCCCGGATGAGCGATGACGGCAACGCCGCCCGCGCCGCGTATCCAGCCCACCGCCTCGGCCAGGGTCGCCCAGCGGTGCTCGACATAACCGGGCTTGCCTTCCGACAGGTATTTCTTGAACACGTCGGGAATGTTCGCGCATTTCCCCATTTCCACGATGTAGCGGGCAAAGTGCGTGCGCGACATCAGGTCCGGGTTGCCGACGAATTTCAAGGCCCCTTCATAGGCGTCGGGAATACCGGCCAGATCGAGCTGGCGGGCGATTTCGCGGCCGCGCGCGTCGCGGCCGGAACGCGTCTGGTGCAGGCCCTGCACGAGACCGGGATTGTTTTCATCGACTTGCAAGCCCACGATGTGCACGGTTTCGCCGGCCCACGTGATGGAAATTTCCACGCCGGCCACGAAACGCATGCCCAGGTCCAGCGCGGCCGCGCGCGCGGCGGCAACACCGGACACCTCATCGTGGTCCGTCAGCGCCCACACATCGACGCCGGCCTTGCGTGCGTACGCAGCCACGGCGGCGGGCGCGAGCACGCCGTCGGAGATATTCGAATGACAATGCAGGTCGACTTTAAGCATGTGAAAACAATACCCTGCACGGGCTCAGCATGGAAGAAGTTTTCATTGTACGCTGCTTGTCAAATCGCGCTGCGGCGTTCCCGTCACACATCAGGCCAAAAAGGCTTCCACGAGCCGCGCCAGTGCCGCCGGCTGGTCATGATGCAGCATGTGGCCCGCATCGCGCATCATCTCGCAGCGCACATCCTTGATGCAGGCCAAGCGCCGGTCGATCTCGATGCGTGCCTGTTCCTTGGGCCCCATCCATTGCCACATATTCGTGTCATCGGCCTCCACCCACAGCACGGGCGCCGTGATGCGGCGCCAGCACGCCATCACTTCCTCCACCTGGTACAGGATGGGATTGACCCGCTTGTGCTGCGGGTCGCCCATGATGTCCCACTCGCCCGCCTCGTTCTGCGCCGACCAGTGCTCGGCCAGAAACGCCGCGCGCTCGTCCGGCAGGCGCGGGTTGGTCTTTTGCAGGCGTTCGGCCACGGCCTTTTGCGTGGGATAGCTGCGCATGGCGGGCGGCTCGCGCAATTCATCGAGCCACTTGGCGTAGCGGCCCGGCGCCTGCTCCGGTTTTGTTGCCATCATGCCGAAGCCTTCCAGGTTGATGAAGCGGCTGATGCGCTCGGGCCGCACGCCCGCGTACAGGCCGGCCACGTTGGCGCCCATGCTGTGGCCCAGCAGATTGACGGGTGCGTCCGGCGAGTAATGCAGCAGCATGGCGTCCAGGTCGGCCAGGTAGTCGGGGAACCAGTAGGTGTCCGATTGCGTGTAGTCGCTGAGGCCAAAGCCGCGCCAGTCGGGCGCGATCACGTGCCAGTCGCCGGCCAGCTCGTCGACGACGAACTGGAACGAGGCGGCCACGTCCATCCAGCCGTGCACCATGAACAGGATGGGCGCCCCTTCGCGGCCCCAGTGGCGTACGTGCGTACGGGCGCCGCGGATGTTGATGAATTCGGAACGGGAAAGTTTCATGGGTTTCATCGCATGCCTGCCTTGAAAGTGGCGCGAATGGCGCCACATGCTGTGTCTGTAGATAGTGCGGACATAAAAGTACGACCGTTCGATAATTATACCGGATTGGCGGTCGGCGCTCGGACTTGCCCTGCAACAGCGTAAAATAGCGCAAAACTTCCGCGTCCGGCCGCGCCCGGCGCTTCCACCACCGCCACAGGCTAACGATGACACTCTACCAATTGGGCGCCGATGCGCCGCAGATTGATGCTTCCGCTTTTGTTGCCGACACGGCCAACGTGATCGGCAAAGTGACCCTGGAAGCGAATACGTCCGTATGGTTTGGCGCCACGATTCGCGGCGACAACGAACGCATCACCGTGGGCGTCAACAGCAACGTGCAGGAAGGCGCCGTGCTGCACACGGACCCGGGCTACCCGCTCGACATCGGCCAGAACGTGACCATCGGCCACCAGGCAATGTTGCATGGCTGCACGATCGGCGATGGCGCCCTGATCGGCATCCAGGCCGTGATCCTGAATGGCGCGAAGATCGGCAAGAACTGCCTGGTCGGCGCGGGCGCGCTGGTCACGGAAGGCAAGGAATTTCCCGACAATATGCTGATCCTCGGCTCACCGGCGAAAGCCGTGCGGGCCCTGACGGCAGACGATATCACCAGGCTACAAGGCAACGCCGTGAACTATGTGCAGCGCGGCCAGCTATTTAATACGCAACTCAAGAAGATTGGATAAAAGAATGACGACTGAAATCACGGGCGCCGTCAGCGCAGCCGCTACCGGCCAGGATACCCTGCAAAAATTTATTTTCGACAACGCCGCCGTGCGCGGCCAGTTCATCGACGTGTCCCACACCTGGCAGGAAGTGGTGTCGCGCCACGCCTATCCGACGGCCGTGAAAAAAGTGCTGGGCGAAATGGTGGCAGCCGCCGCCCTGCTGTCGGCCAACCTGAAATTCAACGGCTCCATCATCATGCAAATCCATGGTGACGGCCCCGTGCGCCTGATGGTGGTCGAGTGCGACTCCGACCTGCGCCTGCGCGCCACGGCCAAGCTCGACCCGGACGCCATCATCGCCGACGTGGCCACCGTGCCGCAATTGCTCAACGCCACGGGCAAGGGCCGCTTCATCATCACCCTGGATCCGGCCGACAAGGTGCCGGGCCAGCAACCGTACCAGGGCATCGTGCCGCTGGACGGCGACGACATGGCGACCGTGATCGAAAACTACATGTTGCGCTCGGAACAGCTCGACACGCGCCTGTGGCTGGCCACGGACGACACCGTCTCGCGCGGCCTGCTGCTGCAAAAGCTGCCCCACCATGGCGGCAAGGCCGAAGCGACGCCCGTGTCGGAAGAAGACGCGCTCGACACGTGGAACCGCGCCGTGATGCTGGCCTCGACCCTGAAAGAGGCAGAAATCCTGTCGACGGACATCGAGACCCTGATGCAGCGCTTGTTCTGGGAAGAAACGATCCGCGTCTTCGACCCGCTGCACCCGAGCTTCCATTGCAGCTGCACGCGCGAAAAAGTGGGCAATATGCTCAAGATGCTGGGCGAGGAAGAAGTCAACAGCACCCTGGAAGAAGTGGGACAAGTGGGCGTGAACTGCGATTTCTGCGGCCAGCACTACGAGTTCGACAAGGTCGATTGCGCGCAGCTGTTCGTCACGGATGCGCCGGCAGAGGTGCTCATACCACCCGCAGCCAGCATCAACTAATTGTAATATTCTTCGCGCCGCCCTTGAGGTGGCGCTTTTGTTTCTGCTGTCATCTTCCCGTCATCAGTTCGTCATCAGCCCGTCACGCGCCGCCGTTACGCTGCGCAGCTTGTATTCCTCCCAATACTTTCCACAGGCTGATGATGAACACCCACTTGACGCTGGCCCTGCGCCGCCATTCCTTCCACGTGTTGCTGGGCGCTTGCGCCGCAGGCTTGAGTTTGCCTGCCCTGGCGCAAACGGCCGTCGCCGCCGCCGTGGCTTCGGCCACTACCGACATGGCCGCCGCCGCTGATGACGGCGCACCGATGGCCACCGTGGAGATTTCCTCGCGCAAGACGCGCTCTTCCGTCGCCCTGAGCAAGAATGAAATCCAGAAGATCCTGCCCGGCACGAATCCCCTGAAAGCCTTGCAGACCTTGCCGGGCGTCAGCTTCCAGACGGCCGACCCGTGGGGCAACAACGAACAGAACCTGTCACTGTTCGTGCATGGTTTTTCGGGCCAGCAACTGGGCTACACCATGGATGGCGTGCCGCTGGGTGACCAGCAGTACGGCAACTACAACGGCCTGTCGCCGCAGCGTGCCGTCATCAGCGAAAACGTGCGCAGCGTCGTGCTGTCGTCGGGTGCGGGCGACCTGGCCACGGCCTCGACCAGCAACCTGGGCGGCACCATCGAAACCTATTCCAGCGACCCGCTGGCCACGCAGGGCGCCAGCGTGCAGCAAACGGTGGGCAGCCACCGCACCTCGCGCACGTTTGCCCGCTACGACACGGGCGCCTTCGGCGACGGCAGCAGCGCCTACTTTTCCATCCTGCACCACGAGGCGCGCGCCTGGGACTTCGATGCGCGCCAGGGCGGCGACCAGTTCAATGCCAAGTACGTCAACCGCAGCGATGCGGGCAAGCTGACCCTGTTCTTCAATTACTCGGACAAGATCGAGCCGAACGAAGACAGCACCGTGCACGTGGCCGGCGAGACGAGCGCGCCGTACACGCGCCCCTTCCTGTATCCGGACTTCAAGGCGGCCCTCAATTACCTGTCGCCAACGGGCGCCACGCCCGCCGCCGACGGCAACAATTACCGCAATTACTACAGCGATGCGCAGCGCACCGATTACCTGGCCTACGCCAAGTTCGACGCCAACCTGTCCGAAGGCATGACGTGGTCGAACCAGGTGTATTACCACAAGGATGACGGCGCGGGTGTGGTGGCCGGCCCCATCGGCGTAGCCGGCTTGCCGGGCCTGTTCAGCGTGTACTACCCTAAACAGAATTTGAAGCAAGTCTTCGGCAACTCGGGCTACGCCGTGCGCACGACGGAATACGGCATCAAGCGCGGCGGCTTCATTTCCACACTTCGCAAGGAAATCGGCAATCACCAGCTGGAAGCGGGCCTGTGGCTGGAACAGAACCGCTCGTCCGCCTACCGCCGCTGGTATGCGCTGGACGTCAACAACCCGACGTCGCCGTACGACCGCCCGAGCAATCCCTTGATCACGCAATACGGCAGCGAGATCGACAACAAGGTGGTGCAGCTGCACTTGCAGGATGAATGGCGCATCCGCCCCGATATCGCCCTGCAAGCCGGCTTCAAGTCCAGCCTGCAGTTTGCCGATGGCCAATTCCCCGTGCAGCCGGCCAAGGGCGCCATCGCCGGCGGTTCGACGGCCTTGCCGGTCGGCACGATCAACACGAAAAAATGGTTCCTGCCGCAAGTGGGCGCGCGCTGGGACTTCACACCGCAAGACCAGCTGTATTTCAACATCCAGAAAAACATGCGCCAGTTCGTCACCTATGGCGGTGGCGGCGCCTCGCCATGGAGCTTGTCGAGCCAGGCCGCTTTTGATTTATTCAAGCGCGACGCCAAGCCGGAAACGGCCCTCACCTATGAAGTGGGCGTGCGCGGCAGCCATCCATTGAACCTGGGCGCCATCACTTCCATCGATGGGCAAGTCAACGTCTACCATGTCGACTTCAGCAACCGTTTGCTGCAGATCAGCCCAACCCCCGTGATTTCCTCCATCATAGGCGGCAACCCCGTGCTGGCCAACGTGGGCAGCGTGCGCACGGACGGCATCGATATCGCGGGTACTGTGCACTTCGGCAACAATTTCTCGTTCTACAATGCCCTGTCCTACAACCGCTCGCAGTACGCGGACAATTACAACAATGGCGCCGCGCTGGTACTGACGGCGGGCAAGAACGTGCCGGGCTCGCCGGAATGGCTGAACAAGTTCGTGGCCTCGGCAACGTTTGGCGATATCGAAGTGCAGCTGACGGGAGACTATGTGGGCAAGCGCTACGCGACGTACACCAACGATTTGTCCGTGCCCAGCTATTTCCTGATGGGCCTGGGCGTGTCGGGCAAGCTGCCGGCCATGGCCAGCTGGCTGAAAAACCCGCGCTGGAGAGTGAACGTCAGCAACCTGGCCAACCGCGAAGGCTCGCTGAACGTGGTCGTCGGCGCGGCCGACAAGACCTACAACACCTTCCCGATCGCCCCGCGCCAGGGCTTCCTCACCTTGACGGCGGACTTCTGATGCGTACGCCAATCTTGCCGCAACGGCATTTTTCGCGCCGCAGCTTCGTCCGGGTGGCCGCCGGCGGCCTGGCGCTGGCCGCCGCGCCCGGCTTTGCGGCCGGCCTGCTGGCCACGCCACCTGCCCGTCCGCTCGTGTTCGCCCACCGGGGCGCCAGCGCCCTGCGTCCCGAGCACACCTTGGCGTCGTACGCCAAGGCCATCCTCGACGGCGCCGACTACGTGGAGCCGGACCTGGTCGCCACGCGCGACGGCATCCTCGTGGCGCGCCACGAAAGCAACCTGATCGACACCACCGACGTGGCGCGCCGTCCCGAGTTCGCCAGCCGGCGCGGCAAGAAGATGGTCGATGGCGAATGGCATGAAGGCTGGTTCGTCGACGACTTCACCCTGGCCGAACTGAAAACCCTGCGCGCCATCGAACGGCTGCCGAAGGTACGCACCGGCAACACCCTGTACGATGGACAATTCCAGATCCCCACGTGGGAAGAAATCATCGATTTTGTTGCAGCGCAATCGGCCGCCAGCGGACGCATCATCGGCCTCGTGCCCGAGCTGAAAAGCTCGACCTACTTCCGCGATGCGGGCCTGGCGCTGGAAGACCGTTTCCTGTCGACCATGCTGGCGCACGAATACACGCGCCGCGCACCGATCGAAATCCAGTCCTTCGAAGTGGCAAATTTGAAATACTTGCGCGAGAAGCTGGGACGGCGCGCCAATGTGCGCCTGATGCAGCTGGTGGTGGGTGGCGATATCCGCCCCATGGACGTGGCCAAGGCGGGCGGCAAGCTGACGTTCGGGCAAATGACGACGCCGGCCGGCCTGCGCGACATCGCCGCCTACGCGGACGTGGTGGCGCCGCCCACGCGAGCAATCATCGCGTTGGGCGCCGACCAGCGCCTGGCCAAGCCCACTGCCATCGTCGACGATGCGCACCAGGCGGGCTTGTTGCTGCACACGTGGACCTTCCGTCCGGAAAACCGTTTCCTGGCGGCCGACTTCCGCGACGGCAACGGTGAAAACGCGCGCAACGAAGCGGGTTCCGTGGCGGAAATGCGGCGCTACATCGAGACGGGACTGGACGGCTTTTTCAGCGACGATCCGGGTTTGGGGCGCATCGCCGCCGGATAAACATTTCGTAACAAATTCTTTTTCAGGGCGTGGCCGGCGGCTACGCCCTTATTATTCGTTTCTTGAATTTCTGAAATTGGAATTTGGAATTAGACATATATCGCGAACTCCATTATTGTGCAATGCAACAACAGACCATTCATGGAGGGCATATGTCCACTTTTACCAACACCTACAGCAACGACAACGACAACTACTTCAGCAACCTGGGCCGTGCCACGCGCGCCTTCCTGGGCGCCCTGCTCGCTTCCAAGCCGTACAGCGACCTGGCCCAGAAGGAAGTCATCGGCAGCAGCGTCGCCAATGAAGAGCGCTATGTGCGCCCAAGCAAGCGCGACATCGCCCTGCTGAACTCGGAAGCGGCACGTTACGAAAACCTGATGCCGAATCTGGCTTCTGAGTTGCGCTTCCTCGCCTCGCGCGGCTAACTCAATACTGAAAGGATTTTTATATGATGATTCTCGAAACCGCACTGATCGCCGTAGCCGTCGTCGTTACCGGCATCCATTTCTACCTGATCTCGACCGGCAAGGCCCGTTTCTGATCAGCAAACAGCAAGACAGTCGTGCATAGCAGTAGAAAGTAAGAAGTACCAGGTAGCAATAAAGCTGTGATATGTCAGCCTGGCAATCGGTCCAGGCTGGCAAGTGGGAAGTACTCAGTGCGGCGCGGTAGCGTCCACCGGCGTTTCCTGCAGTGGCGGGGTTTGTCCCTTGCGCACGATCTGCACGAAAATCTCATTCTGTTTGACCATGCCCAGCTCATAGCGGGCACGCTCCTCGACGGCGCCCGTACCATCTTTCAGGTCGCGCACTTCGGATTCGAGCTTGGCGTTTCGCGCCTTCAATTCCACATTCTTTTTATTCGCCACCGCCACTTGGGCTTCCATGTCGGCAACGCGCAGCCAGCCGCCTTTACCCAGCCAGAGGGGAAATTGGATCAGCAGCAGCAGGGCTGCCAGGGCGAGCGTAATCAGGCGCATGGGGTAGTCGGTTAACAAACCGGCCGGATATCTCCGGCCGGCCAGTGGGTTTTACATCAGCTTACTTCAGATTATAGAACGCATCGCGGCCAGGGTAGCTGGCGATGTCGCCCAGGTCTTCCTCGATACGCAGCAGCTGGTTGTACTTGGCCATGCGGTCCGAACGCGACATCGAGCCGGTCTTGATCTGCAGGGCGTTCGTGGCAACGGCGATATCGGCGATGGTCGAGTCTTCCGTTTCGCCCGAGCGGTGCGAAATGACGGCCGTGTAGCCGGCGCGCTTGGCCATTTCGATGGCGGCGAAGGTTTCCGTCAGGGTACCGATCTGGTTGATCTTGATCAGGATCGAGTTGGCGATGCCTTTCGAGATGCCTTCTTTCAGGATCTTGGTGTTGGTGACATACAGGTCGTCGCCGACCAGTTGCACTTTCTTGCCCAGTTCCGCCGTCAGGATCGCCCAGCCGTCCCAGTCGCCTTCGTGCATCGCGTCTTCGATCGAGATGATCGGGTACTTGTCGCACCAGGTCGCCAGCAGGTTGGTGAACTCGGTGGCGGTCAGGCTCAGGCCTTCGCCTTCCATTTCGTACTTGCCGTTCTTGTAGAACTCGGACGCGGCGCAATCGAGGCCGATGGCGATCTGCGTGCCTGGCTCGTAGCCCGCTTCTTCGATGGCCTGGATGATCAGCTTGATGGCTTCTTCATGGTTGGCCAAGGATGGCGCGAAACCGCCTTCGTCGCCCACGTTGGTGTTCAGGCCCTTCTTGTGCAGGATCTTTTTCAGCGTGTGGAACACTTCCGCGCCGTAGCGGACGGCTTCCTTGAACGACGGGGCGCCCACGGGAATGATCATGAATTCCTGGATGTCCAGGTTGTTGTCGGCGTGTGCGCCGCCGTTGATGACGTTCATCATCGGCACTGGCATCTGCATGGCGCCCGAGCCGCCGAAATAGCGGTACAGCGGCAAGCCCGCTTCTTCGGCGGCAGCCTTGGCGACAGCCATGGAGACGGCCAGGATGGCGTTGGCGCCCAGGCGCGATTTGTTTTCCGTGCCGTCCAGGTCGATCAGGGTACGGTCCAGGAAAGCCTGTTCATTGGCGTCCAGGCCCATGATGGCTTCGGAGATTTCGGTATTGATGTTTTCGCATGCTTGCAACACGCCCTTGCCGAAGTAGCGCTTGGCATCGCCATCGCGCAATTCCACGGCTTCGCGCGAACCGGTCGAGGCACCCGACGGTACGGCCGCACGGCCCATCACGCCCGATTCCAGCAACACATCGCATTCGACGGTCGGGTTACCGCGCGAGTCCAGGATTTCGCGACCGATAATATCAACAATAGCACTCATGTCATTCTCCAAAGTTAAGCGTAACAGGGGGGCTGCACACTGCGTTCTGATGCGCAATTGCACAAAGGGGGCAAAGAAACTCCCGGCGGGAACCATCAGGCCGGGAGCTGTCTTACGGGTAATACTGTCGCGATCGACCGCGTTATTCCGCAGCGGCGTTGGCTTCTTTGTGCGCCAGCGCTGCCTTGATGAACGAGGTAAACAACGGATGGCCGGTGCGTGGCGTCGACTTGAACTCAGGATGGTATTGCACGCCCATATACCATGGGTGGGCATTTTCACCCGTGCGTGGCAATTCCATGATTTCGCACAAATCTTCGCTCGGCGTACGGGCCGAAACGATCAGGCCAGCCGCTTCGACACGGGCCAGGTAGTGATTATTGGCTTCGTAGCGATGACGGTGACGCTCGGTCACCACGCTGCCGTAGATCTCGGCGGCGAGGGTGCCCGGATTGACGGCGCAGGTCTGCGCGCCCAGGCGCATGGTACCGCCCAGGTCCGAGTTTTCATCGCGCAACTCGACTTTACCATCGTGGTTTTGCCACTCATTGATCAGTGCAACGACAGGTTGATCCGTATCAAGGTCGAACTCGGTCGAATTCGCGTTCGGCATGTCTGCCTTGTTGCGCGCGTATTCGATCAAGGCCACTTGCATGCCCAGGCAGATGCCCAGGTAAGGGATCTTGTTTTCACGGGCGAACTGGGCCGCCTTGATCTTGCCTTCCACGCCGCGCTTGCCGAAGCCGCCCGGTACCAGGATGGCATCGTACTTGCCCAGGTTGTCGCAACCGGTCGTTTCGATTTCTTCCGAATCGATGTACTCGATGTTGACGCGGCTTTCCGTGTGGATGCCGGCGTGGCGCAGCGCTTCGATCAGCGACTTGTACGACTCGGTCAGCTCGACATACTTACCGACCATGCCGACGGTCACTTCCGCCTTCGGGTGTTCCATCGTGTAGATCAGCTTGCTCCAGATCGACAGGTCGGCCGGTGCGGGATCGAGGTCCAGCGCGTCGCAGATGATCTTGTCGAGGCCCTGGTCGTGCAGCATTTGTGGCACTTTGTAGATGGTGTCGACGTCCCACACGGAAATGACGGCGTCTTCCTCGATGTTCGAGAACAGCGAGATTTTCGCGCGCTCGTCTTCCGGGATGGCGCGGTCGGCGCGGCACAGCAGCGCGTTTGGCAAGATGCCAATTTCGCGCAGCTTTTGCACCGAGTGCTGGGTCGGCTTGGTCTTCAGTTCACCGGCCGAGGCGATGTAAGGCACCAGGGTCAGGTGGACGAAGGCCGTGTTCTTGCGGCCGGCGCGCAGGCTCAGCTGACGCGCCGCTTCCAGGAATGGCAACGATTCGATATCGCCGACGGTGCCGCCGATTTCGCACAGGGCCACGTCGTAGCCTTCGGCGCCACGGCGGATGTAATCCTGGATTTCATTGGTGATATGCGGAATCACCTGCACGGTCTTGCCCAGATATTCGCCCCGGCGTTCCTTGCGGATCACCGATTCATAGATCTGGCCAGTGGTGAAGTTATTCACCTTTTTCATGCGGGTGGAGATGAAGCGCTCGTAGTGACCGAGGTCGAGGTCGGTTTCGGCCCCGTCGTCGGTGACGAATACTTCACCGTGTTGCATAGGGCTCATCGTGCCAGGATCGACGTTGATATATGGGTCGAGCTTGAGCATGGTGACTTTAAGGCCGCGCGATTCGAGGATCGCGGCGAGGGAGGCGGCGGCAATCCCTTTTCCAAGGGAAGACACAACGCCACCAGTGACGAAGACAAATTTGGTCATTGCAGATGGTGCCGAACGGCACGTGCGGGAAATTGAAATTATACACTAAAGCCCGCCTGCGTCGCCTCCCGCGCGCGGAAATTTGCGCCAAATACCGACTATCCCTCCCCCTCCTGCTGTCTACGCACAACAAAATTGCAAGCTAGCAATAACTGAAATATTTCCAATTCCATACTTTGTGTGGGAGAGCGAACAGACCCTGCCGCACCCTGGCGGCACACTGGCATTTTCAACAGGAGGTCCATCATGAGCTACGAAGAACGCGACGCCTACGGCATGTATGTCAACCGCGGCCACAAAGGTCCCGGCCCGGAACTGATGGGTGCCGACACCCTGATCGGCGACCATGTGCACAACGCCAAGGATGAACATCTGGGCGAAATTAAGGAAATCATGATCGACATGCGCAGCGGCAAAATCGCCTACGCCGTCATGTCGCACGGCGGTGTGTTCACCATCGGCGAAAAGCTGTTCGCCGTGCCGTGGGAAGCGCTGCTGCTCGACACCGTCAACAAGCGCTTCACCCTCAACGTCGACAAGGAACGCATCGAAAACGCGCCCGGCTTCGACACGGATAACTGGCCGAACATGGCGGACCAAGCCTGGGCGACGTCGATCCATAGCTATTATGGAACGACGCCGCGCGAGTATTAAGAGCTGGCCTCATTTGGGGTCAGACCCGCCGGGGGCATGCGGCCCAATGGACCGCATGCCGATTCCAAAGGAACTGACCCCAGCTTTAAACTAGAACCGGTACTCCAGCCCCGCCACATACGTCCTGCCCCGCGCCGTACTCATCGGCGTATTGTCGTTCGACTGCGACGGCATCGAGTTCAGCCGATTCAGCGCTTCCGAGTAATTCTTGTCCATCGCGTTCTGCACGGACAGGCGCAGGAACAGGTTTTTCGTCACTTGCCAGCTCGCATACAAATCGATCACGGCCGGGATCTTCGGATTGTCCACCTTTGTCACTTCCCCCGTCACCTCATCGGCTTCGTTGTCCGGCGACAGGCGGCGGTTCGATCCCGTGTGCTTGATGATGGCGCCGATTTCCATTTTATTGTTCAGCAAGCGCGTGCCCACATCGAGGTTGTAGTAGGTGCTGGGCAGTTCGCTGATGTCGGACGCGCCAAACCACGCGCTGGCGATCGAGGTGGGCTGGCTGGTCTTTTCACGCGTGTACGACAGCCGCGCAAAAGCCGGGCCCAGCTGATACTGGGCTTCCAGTTCCCAGCCGCGCGTGCGTACGGGCGTGGCCGAGTTGATGTAGATATACATATTGGTCACGTATTCGTCGACCGTCTCCCAGTCCGTGGCGATCACTTCCGACATATTGCACTTGCGCCCGTTATCACAGACGAGGAAGGATTGGCTGGTGATATAGCCGTCGATCTTGCTCTTGAAATACAAGGCCTTGAAGTTCAGCGCATCGTTCGCGCTCAGCAAACCGTGCAGGCTGGAATTGAAGCCCAGCTGATAGGTCGTCGCCTTCTCGCCCTTCAAAAACGGGTTCATCGAGGCCCCGCCATCGTTCGAGAAAAACACTTCCTGCGGATTCGGCCCGCGCATGGTGCGCTCGGCGCTGGCAAACGGCTGGAACCATGGCGTCACCTGCGCGGAAACGAGTAGCGAAGGATTGATCCCGTGTTCCTTCAGCGCAATATGCGCCGCCCCTTGCGGGAAGCATTTCACGCGCTCGTCGCAGGCCGGCTTGTAGCCCGTCAATTCGAAACGCGTGTAATTGAGCCCGGCATTGACTTGGTAGATACCGCGGTTGTATTGCAGGCCCGCATACAGGCTGTCGATCTTTTGCTTGCCGGCCGGGCCAAAGGTATTGTTTTCAATCGACTGCCGGTTGGCATCCGGATTGTCGGGATCGTCGACAAGGCTTTCCACGTGCTTGCTGTATTGATTGCGCATCAGCTTGCCGCCGATGGTCAGCAGCGCGTCGCCGCCCGCCAGCTTGAAGCTGCTCGTGTTGTTGATGTCAAAGGCATCGGCACGGTTGGCCGTGCTCGTGTTGACGAAATTGATCAAGGCTCCCGGCATGTATTTCTGCTTGCCGCGGCTGCTGCTGGCCGTCACATTCAGGTCGATCAATTCCGAAAACGGCGTGTAGTGATATTTCACATAGTAGTCATCGCTCCGGATATCGCGGCGCGTGAACGTATTGCGGTAATCGCGCGCCGACAGTTCCAGCGCATGGAAATCGCTCAGTTTGAGGTCCAGCTTGAGCAATTGCGACTTCGGCTTTTGTTGATAGAAACGGTTGTAGCCGAAGCCGAATTGCTCGCTATCCGTGCCCTTGCCATTCTTGTAGTTGTTGCCGATCACGCTCGCGCTCGTGGCCGCCATGAAACCGAGGCTGCCGCCATCGAAGGCGGGGTTTTTCATGGCCACGGCCAGCATGGCGCTGCGTCCCACGCCGTTATTGCCAGCGGACATTTTCGTGCGCGCGCCCACCTTCTCGCCCGCAAACACCACGTCATCGACGCCGATGGTGCGGAAGTTGGCGCTGCCGCCCAGCGCATTGACGCCGTCGCCACCGACGACATTACCGCGCGACACGTCCACGCCGATGATGAAATTCGGGTCGATCAGGGCGCCGAACTGGCTGCTGGGCACGCTACCATGCGCCACTTCCGACGGTGCGCTGCCATAGTAATTCTGCGTCACGCCATCGACCATGGTGTTAACCCTGCCAAAGCCGGACAGGCCGCGGATGTTGACGCTGACGGCGCCCTGCGCCGGATCGATCTGGGTAAACGTGCCCGGCATGCCGCGCAGTATCTGGTCGACCGGCTGCAAGCGCGTATCGGCGCCGCGCGCACTGACGGCGCCCGGTTTTTCCAGCGCCTGCTGTTCCGCCGACACAGCCTCGCCCGATACGTTCAGCGGTGAAAACACGACCTTGCCACTCTCTTGTGCCTGTTGCGCCCATCCCTGCTGCGCGAGCAAAGCCATGCAGATGCCTACGGCCTGCGTCATTGTCTTGATATGCATACACCCTCGATTTCTTATGTGATTGAAAAATTCAGCTGGTGCCGTGGCCGCTCTCGGCGTCGAGCTTGAACGACACGGGCAAGGTGACCGTCACCGTGCCCTGGTGCAGAACGTTGTCGGGCGGCGCCGGCAGCGGCTGCGCGCGCTGCAGCACTTGCAGCGCTTCGCGGTCGAGCAGCACCGTGCCCGATGAGGTGACCAGTTCGCTGGCCAGCAGCTTGCCGTCGCGGTCCACCTGGAAACGTACCCAGGCGGCGCCGGCCCGCTTGCGCTGGCGCGCGTCGCCCGGATAGCGCTTGAAATGGGCCAGATGGCCGAGCACGCGGCTTTGCCAGCTGGCGGGCGCGGCATTGGTCGACGGCGTATCGCTATCGAATGGCGCCGCCTGCGGACCGCGCACGGCGGCCGGCGCCGGCGTGGCGCTGCTGCTGGCTTGCGCGGGCACGGACGCTTCCTTCGCGGCATCCTTGCCCAGCTCCGTCGACGGACTGGTTTCCGCCTTCGCTTCTTTTTCCGCAGCGACGATCTCCGGCGCGACGGCGCGCGCCAGCACGGGAAGCGCCTCTTGCCTGGCCGTGCTCTTTTTGGGTTGGGCGGCACTGGACGCCGCCGAGTGGCGCGCCCCTGCCGCTGCCGCTTGCCGTGTTTCCGGCGACATCGCTTGCGCGGCAAACACCACCATCACGCTGGCGGGCGGCTGCGTGAGAGCGACGCTGACGGGCTGCCAGCCGGCCCACAGCAGCAGCGCCAGTGAGGCTGCCACCACCAATGACGTGGCAATGCCCCAGTTCAATATCGGACGCGGATTCACCCGCCCTCCCGGCCGACCAGGCCCACTTTCAGATAACCGGCCTGGCGCAGGGCATCCATCACGCCCAGCACGTCTTCATAGGCCGCTTGCTTGTCGGCCTGGAAAAACAAGGTGCGCTGGCGGTCGCCGCCCGTCTGCGCGTCGAGCAGGCTGCCCAATTGCTCGCGCGCCACGGGCGCCTCGCCCAGGTACACGCTGCGGTCGGCTTTCAGGGAAACGAACAGGGGCTTGTCGGGGCGCGGTTCCGGCTTGGCCGTGGCAGCCGGCAAGTCGATTTTCAGGTCGACGGTGGCCAGCGGCGAGACCACCATGAAGATGATCAACAGCACCAGCATCACATCAATGAAGGGCGTGACATTGATCTCGCTCAATTCCGGCATGTCGGCCGTATCGTCGTCCGGCGTAGGAAACAGGGAAGCCATGGCTCAGGCCTGCTGGCGCGCGTCGAGGTCGCGGCTCAGCATCAGCAGCACTTGCGCGGAAGCGGCGCGCAGCTGCGCCTTGTACTGGTTGATGCCCCGACTCAATACGTTATAGATGACGACGGCGGGAATCGCCGCCACCAAGCCCAGGGCGGTGGCCAGCAAGGCTTCCGCGATGCCGGGCGCGACAGTGGCCAAATTCGTGCTCTGGCTGACGGCGATGCCGATGAAACTGTTCATGATGCCCCACACGGTACCGAACAGGCCGACGAACGGCGCTACGGCGCCGATGCTGGCGAGCAGACCGATGCCTTGCGTCATGCTGCGTACCTGCTGCGCAATGAACTGTTCCTGGCGAAAGCCGGCCCGTTCCTTCAGGGCCGCCGCTGGCGCGCTGGCGTGCGATAAATTCAATTCCTGCTGCACGTCGTCGAGCAGCTGTTGCGCCAGCGAAGTGCTGCCCGCGCCCTCCACTTTGACGGCCGCGTCGGGCAAGGAAGTGGCCGTCTTCAGCACGGCGACGGCTTGCGCCGCTTCGCGCCGCGCTTGCAGCAAGCTGGCGCCCTTCACCAGCAAGACCACCCAGGTGGCCAGCGCGGCGACCAGCAAGCCGATGAGCACGCTTTTGACGACCTGGTCGGCAGCGAAAAACATGCCCAGCGGCGACATATCGTGCGGCAAGGCGGACGCTTGCGCGGTGGCATGCAACAGGGACAGCAATACGCCGCAGGTAGCGGCTTTGAGACAGGAGATACGCATGGAAGCTTCAACAGGTAACAGGCATGGCTGCGCCAACGGCGCGCACGCGCATGCAAAAAAATCGGACGAACTACCTAGCTGCTGCGAAGAAGCTTGCTGGGGGAGAATGCCGGGCTGAACGCCCGGCGGAGGTGCTAAGGCTTACTTGGCGCTGGCGACGGCGGGCGTAACAACCGGCGTGAACCAGACGAAATCGGCCTGCGGCGCCAGCACCGTCGCGCCCTGCTGCGCCAGGACCAGCACCAGCGGCGCGGGGCCGCCCGTCAAGTCCTGTACGTGCAGCGGCACGCCCAGGTCCTTGTGCGCGTGGTAGGCGCCGGCGATCAGCACGGCCGGCACGGGTGCGGCCAGCAGGCGCTCGGCCATGCGGCGGTCGCGCTGCTGCTGCACCGACAGCATGGCGGCCAGGCGCGGCTCGTCGATCTGGTTGTCATGCATGACGCGGATGATGTCTTTCAATTTGTCATGCACCTTGCCATCGTTGGCCAGGTTCGAATGCTTGCCCTGCACGGCCGGCTTGTCGATAAACATTTGCTTGATCTCGCTGCGGTCCAGGTTGGCCGACCAGACGGGATACGGCGCGCGCATCACTGTCATCACCAGGTCGCCATATTGCGCCCACTTCCAGTTCGGCTGCCAGGCCACCAGCTCGGCCACGTGTTCGGGGCGCACGACGGGGTCCGTCTGCAGCCATGGCTTGACCTTGTCCACCTTGGCTTGCTGGTCCGGGTTCAGCATTTCCAGCAGCACGCTGCCTTGCGGACGCTGGCCCTGCAACTGCTGCAACAGCCATTGCTCGATCTGGTGATGGCTGAGCTGGTCATGCTGCTCGCCCACGATGACACGCGGCGCGGCGGCCAGCTGGGCCAGCAATTGCTCGGCAGTCACGCGCTTGCCGCTGCGCAGGTCGACGATCTCGCCCAGCTGGCGCACGTCTTGCGCAGCGGCAGGCGCAACGGCGGTGGCGCCGGTGACGGGCGTGACGCTGCCGCAGGCGCTCAGGGCCAGCACGCAGGCGGGCAGGACGGCGGCGAGGGACAGGGGGAATCTCATGGGCATGGCCTTTCGGGTTGAAGCACGCATTGCAAAATAACTACTGGCGGGCATTTTAATAGAAATGATTCTCATTTACAACCACTGCGCGGCGCATCATGCGGAATTTTTTACAACTGGCAAAAATGGTGCTTCGGTGAAATCTCCAGGTGCGGGGTAGAATAAAAAAAACGGAGGACTTGCGTGAATCAAACTGACCAGTTGGCGGTACTGAAAAAACCGCTGCCAGACTCTCTTGCTGCCGTACTTTCCCTGATCTTTGCCGACCGCTTTTCCATGACGCAAGCCATGCGCGAACACCATGGACGCGACGAGTCGAGCTATCCCCCCATGCTGCCGGACGCCGTCATCTTCGCCCATTCCACCGAGGAAGTGGCGGCCGCCGTCAAGCTGTGCAGCGCGCACGACGTGCCCATCATCGCCTACGGCAGCGGCACCTCGCTCGAAGGCCACGTGCTGGCCCTGCATGGCGGCGTGACGATTGATCTGTCGCAAATGAATCAGATGGTCGCCGTGCATGGTGAAGACTTGACGGCCACCGTGCAGGCAGGCGTAACGCGCAAGCAGCTCAATGAAGAAATCCGCGACACTGGCCTGTTCTTCCCCATCGACCCGGGCGCCAATGCGTCTTTGGGCGGCATGGCGGCCACGCGCGCCTCGGGCACGAACGCCGTGCGCTATGGCACCATGCGCGAAAACGTACTGGCCCTGACCGTGGTGACGGCCGATGGCCGCATCATCAAGACGGGAACGAGGGCGAAAAAATCGTCGGCCGGCTACGACCTGACGCGCTTGTTCGTCGGCAGCGAAGGGACGTTGGGCATCATCACGGAAGTGACCGTGAAACTGTATCCGCTGCCGGAAGCGATCTCGGCGGCCGTGTGTTCGTTCCCCGGCACGGGCGAAGCCGTCAGCGCCGTGATCCAGACCATCCAGATGGGCATTCCTGTGGCGCGGGTCGAGTTTCTCGATGAAAATGGCGTGAAAGCCATCAATGCCTACGACAAGATGGCGCTGCCGCAAAAGCCGCTGTTGCTGTTTGAATTCCACGGCACGCCGGCCAGCGTAGCCGAGCAGGCGCAGCTGGTGCAAGCCATCACGGCCGAACACGGCGCCAGCGATTTCGAATGGGCCAGCCGGCCCGAAGACCGCTCGCGCCTGTGGGCCGCGCGCCACAATGCGTATTTCGCCCTGCTGCAGATGCGCCCCGGCAGCCGCGCCATTTCCACCGACTGCTGCGTGCCGATTTCGCGCCTGGCCGAATGCATCCTCGCCACCAAGGCCGATTGCGAAGCGCAGGGCCTCGTCTACGCCATCATCGGCCACGTGGGCGACGGCAATTTCCACGTGCAGATGCTGGTCAATCCCGACGACCCGGCCGACATCGCGCGCGCGGAAAAGGTCAACAGCGACATGGTCACGCGCGCCATCGGCATGGACGGCACGTGCACGGGCGAGCACGGCGTGGGCATGCACAAGATGGCTTTCCTGGTGGAAGAACATGGTGTAGGCGCCATCGACACCATGCGCGCCATCAAGCACGCGCTGGACCCGAAGAACATCATGAATCCGGGGAAGATCGTGCGCTGGTAATCAGGCCGTCAACTCCATGCGCATCGGCACGAAGGCGATGCCGCCCTCTTCCACCTTCGGCCCCGTGGCGACAAAGCCCAGGCTCGTGTACAGGGGCAAGGCATACAGCGAGGAGTTGACGGTAAAGGCCGTCACATCGCCCCTGGCCAGCGACGCATCGCGGGCTGCCTGCCACAAACGGCGCGCCATGCCGCGCCGGTGCAGGGCGCGCGGCACGAACATGTGGAACAGATGCGTGTTGTCGCGCATGGCCACGACGCCGGCCAGCTCGCCGCCGATATGCGCGAGCTGATACGCGTAGCGCGACTGTGACAGATAGCCTTCAATGGCGGGCTGGCGGCAGTGTTCAATGAACTTTTCCGCCCCCGCGCCATCCGGATGCAGGGTCAAAAAGGGCATCAGGTCGTCGATCAGGGCAACGATGGCGGGCGCGTCGGCGACGAGGGCGGGACGCAGTGTCGGTTCGGGTAATGTTGTCATTCTTAAATAATGCCATGCCCTCCTCCCCGCCTGCAACTCTCAACAGAAATCCCGGCTGCTGGTGCGCAAGCGTCCCAGCAGATGCGACATGTCGACCAGGCGCTTGGCCACCAGATTGCGCACGATGCCCTCGCGCTGCCACACGCCGTACACGCCCAGCAGTGGCGCACTCAGCACTTCGCGCCGCTGGCTTTCCACCAGGTCGGGCCAGACGATGACGTTGACGGTGCCCGTCTCATCTTCCAGGGTCATGAAGATCACGCCCTTGGCCGTGCCCGGCCGCTGGCGCACGGTGACGATGCCGCAGGCGCGCGCCACTTGCCCGCTCGTGTACGTCATCAGCGTGGACGCCGGCATGAAACGCTGTTCCAGCAATTGCCTGCGCAGCAGCGCCAGCGGGTGGCGGCCCAGGGTCAGGCCTTGCGCGCGGTAGTCGCTGACGATGCTCTCGCCTTCCGTCGGAGCGGCCAGCATGGGCAAATCTTCCTCTTGCGTCGTGGCGCGCAGCAAATCCCTGTCGGGCACGGCGCCGGCCGCCTGCCACAGCGCTTCGCGCCGGTGCCCGGCCAGCCCGTGCAGCGCGTTGCCGGCGGCCAGCACCTGCAAATCATGACGGTCCAGGCCGCCACGCCGCGCTAGGTCGGCCACGTCGACAAAAGCGGCAATGGCGCGCGCATCCTCGATACGCTGGGCGGCCTCGGCGCGCATGCCGAACAGGCTGTTCAAGCCCAGGCGCACGGCGGGCGCAGCGCCCTTGCCTTCTTCCAATACCGCTTCCCAGGCGCTGATGGTCACGTCGACAGGCAGCACTTGCACGCCATGCCGGCGACCATCCTGCACCAGTTGCGAAGGGCTGTAAAAACCCATGGGCTGGCTGTTGAGCAAGGCGCACAGGAAGGCGGCCGGTTCGTGGCATTTCAGCCAGGAACTGGCGTACGTCAGCAGGGCGAAACTGGCCGCGTGCGACTCGGGAAAACCGTATTCGCCAAAGCCCTCGATCTGGCTGAAGATGGCCTCGGCAAACTTTTTCTCATAGCCATTGTCCACCATGGCATTGACGATGCGGTCATGGTAATTGTTCATGCCGCCCTTGCGTTTCCAGGCCGCCATGGCGCGCCGCAACTGGTCCGCTTCGCCGGGCGTGAAATCGGCCGCGATGATAGCCACCTGCATCACCTGTTCCTGGAAAATGGGAATGCCGAGAGTACGCCCCAGCGCCTTTTCCAGGCCCTTCGGATACTCGACCAGTTCCTTCTGCTGGCGGCGCTGCAGATACGGATGCACCATGCCGCCCTGGATGGGGCCGGGGCGCACGAGCGCCACCTCGATGACGAGGTCGTAGAATTCACGGGGCCGCAGCCGGGGCAGCATGCTCATCTGCGCGCGCGACTCGATCTGGAACACACCGATGGTGTCGGCCTCGCACATCATGTCGTAGGTGGCCGGATCTTCGCGGGGAATATCCTGCAGGCGGAACTCCTCGCCGCGCCGCGCACCGACCAGTTCCAAAGCGCGGCGCAGGGCCGACAGCATGCCCAGCGCCAGCACGTCGACCTTCATCAAGCCCAGCTCCTCGAGGTCGTTCTTGTCCCACTCGATGACGCTGCGCTCGGCCATGGTGGCGTTTTCAATCGGTACCAGGCGCGACAACTTCCCGTGCGCAATGACGAAGCCGCCCGGATGCTGCGACAGATGGCGGGGAAAGCCCAGCAGCTGCTGCGCCAGGCCGGCCCACTGCTGCGACAATGCCGCTTCCGGGTCGAGCCCGCATTCGGCAAGGCGCTCCAGCAGATCGCGCTTGCCGTCGAACCAGCGGTGCGCCTTGGCCACTTTTTCCACGATGGCTAGGTCGATCCCCAGCGCCCGGCCGCTGTCGCGCAAGGCGCTTTTCGGACGGTAGCTGATCACCACGGCGGCCAGCGCAGCCCGCTCGCGCCCATATTTTCCGTAGATATATTGAATCACCTCTTCGCGCCGCTGGTGCTCGAAATCGACGTCGATGTCGGGCGGCTCGTTACGTTCGCGCGACATGAAGCGCCCGACCAGCGAATTGCCGCGTGCCGGGTCCACTTCCGTGATGTGCAGGCAATAGCAGACGGCCGAATTGGCGGCCGAGCCCCTGCCCTGGCACAGGATGTTTTGCGAGCGGGCAAAGCGCACGATATCGTACACGGTCAAAAAGTACGCTTCATACGACAGCTCGGCGATCAGTTCCAGCTCCTGCTCGATCTGCTCCTGCACGTTGGCCGGAATGCCCAGCGGAAAGCGGAGACGCGCGCCCGCATACGTTTCCTCGCGCAGATAGGTCGCCGGCGTGTGGCCGCCCGGTACCAGCTCGTCGGGATAGTCATAGTGCAGGCTGTCGAGCGAGAACTTGCACAGGTCCGCGATGCGCAAGGTTTCCGCCAGCGCTTGCGGCGGATACACATTGGCCAGCCGCAGGCGCGCGCGCAAATGCTGCTCCGCATTTTGCGCCAGCGCATAGCCGCACTCGCTCACGGGCTTGCCCACGCGGATCGCGCACAGGGTGTCGAGCAAGGGCTTGCGCGAACGCACGTGCATGCACACGTGGCCGACGGCCACCACGGACAAGCCCTGCGCCTGCGCGGCCGCTTGCACGGCGCCGCGGTGCGCGTCATCCTGCGCCCGCTGCAGCAGGTTCAGGCCGATCCAGCTGCGCTCGCCGCCAAAGGTGGCCGCCATCCACGCCCCCTGCGCGCGCACGGTTTCCGGCTGGGCCGGATAGCTGGGCAGCAAGATCATCAGGCAGCCAGGCAGCCCCCGCAAATGGGCAAACTCCGCCGAAGGCGCGGCAAAATCGTCGGGCGTCAGCAAATAGCGCCCCTTGGCCGCCCGCGTGCGCGCCATGGTAATCAGTTCCGACAAATTGCCATAACCGTCGATGTCCCGCACCAGCGCCAGCAAGGACAGGGCCGGACTGCCGTCGGCCTGCGTCAAATGAAAATGCGCGCCGATGATCAGCGGAAAATCGGCCCGCTTGGCCGTCGCATGGGCACGCACGACGCCCGCCAGCGAGCACTCGTCGGTAATGGCCAGCCCCTTGTACCCAAGCTGGACGGCGCGCACCACCAGCTCTTCCGCATGCGAGGCCCCATGCAGGAAGCTGAAATTGCTCAGGCAGTACAACTCAGCATACTCGGGTAAGACGACGCCCCACATGATCCACCTCAATACTGTATATAAACACAGTATACTATACTCATCTGGAAGCAAGGGGCCGGTTTAAGCAGGGGCCAGCACTGCATGAAGAAGCCATAGCGAACGGAAGGGATAGGTGGCAGGGAAGCGCAACAGCTGTTGATTTAGAAAGTCAAAAGCTGAGAGCCTGAAAAGTCAATGCGCGACAATACGAAACTCAGTTGCGGTGGCGATGGGACGAACTTGATTGCGCTCCCGTTTCAATTCCACGATGCCGTAGTTGGACATGGTTTTCAGTGTCCGCGACAGATTGCTCGGTTTACGGCCCGTTGTCTCAGCCAAGGCCGAGATGGATTCCGGTTGCGTTTCCAGAATCACGTGCAGCAATGCCCGGTTTTCGTCGCTCAGGACTTCCGCCAGCGATTTGATGGAAGTGAACCAGACTTTGGGTTCGTTCGGCTTCGGTTTATAGGTACCGCGAGCGATGGCGAGCACGCGTTCGCGGATTTTCTCTTGCGGCATGATGCCAATAAAAATCGGTTTCATTGCTTTTTTACCTCCAGCAAAATGCGGTCCACGTCAGCAAAGAAGTCATTGATCAGATGCTGTGCGTCCTTGAATTCGTATGGCACTCCCTGATCTGACGGATGCCGATGTTTATGGTCAAAAGTCACGATACGTCCTGCATATTTGAATTTCTTTGGCGGCTTCACCATGTGGGCATTGTCGTAACCGAGGATGCGTTTGCCATACGGTTCGTGCAACGTCAGCGAGTAGCGTATGCCGTGGGGGATCTCATCCGATACCTTTGTCCGCCTGGCTTCTATCTTGATCCAATAGCCGCCATCCTGGTCGAGTATGGAACCATCAAGGTCCAGCAATGTATCAATGGCAGGATCGATCCACATGCGGCAAATTATATCATCAGTTGATATGCAACTTCCACGAAGGCGTCAATAAGCAGAGCCTTGTCGCTACAGGCTGACAGGATTGCAAGAGGCGTTGCGCATATTTTCGTTTATGCTCGTGTTTTATCTTATGCCTCGCCCACCATGATCGTCCACTTATTGAAATGTTTCGGCGCCGCACCCGGTGGCGGCAATGCGGCGCTGGTCGTGGAAAACGACGACAACAGCGAAACGGCACGCCAGCAATTCGCCCGCGAACGCCAGGTCAGCGCCTGCGTCTTCCTCGACCGGCAAGCGGACGGCGGCATCGTGCTCGACTATTTTTATCCGCACACGCGCAGTCCCCTGTGCCTGCACGCCACCCTGGCGGCCGCACATGTGCTGCTGACAGTGCCTGGCGCGCCAGCAACCTTGACGGTGACCACGGCCATGCGCGGGCAAGCCTTGCAGCTGGTGCGCCGCGCAGAAAATTTATTTATTGGTTTGGCGCAGCAGCCGGCGCCTGCCGTTATAGTGGAAAAATATGTGCCGTCCGAACTGATGGGCCAGCACATGCACTTGCTGTCGCCACCCGTGATCGCCTCCGTCGGCAGCCCGAAGCTGCTGCTGGAAGTGGCCGACCGCACCACCCTGCGCGCGTTGCGGCCGAACCTGGAATTGATCGCCGACTGGAGCGCCTTGCATCAGGTCAACGGCTGCTATGCGTATAGCCGCACGGGCGAGCACAAGTACGAAGGGCGCAACTTCAACCACCTCGACCCGGCGCTGGAAGACAGCGCCACGGGCGTGGCGGCAGGCGCGCTGTCAGCCCATTTGCAACAGTCGCTGCGCCTGCATCAGGGCCACGTGACGCAGCAGCCATGTTTGATCGAGGTGCAATACAGCGCGCAGGCAATCTGGGTGGGCGGCATGGTGCAACGCAGCACCTGAACGGGGCATGCCGCACCAGTACAAGGCAAGCCGGGCAGCGGCGAAAAGATAATCAACCAGGAAACAACAGTTACTACAAATTTGTAATAACAAAACAAAGTATCGCTGGTGAATGATGAAATGATGGCACTAGAATCAAGTCACAATACCACTTGGAGATACTGCGTGCCGACCCTCACCACCTTGCGTAAAGCAGTCCTCATCAGCCTGTACGGCAGCGCCGCCTTGGCCGCCTTCAGTCCCGCCGCCATGGCGCAGAGCAACGACCCTGCGGCCACAGAAGGCCCCGTACAAACGGTCAGCGTGGTCGGCTCGCGCAGGGTCGCCAGTTCCTCCACCGATACGATGGTGCCGGTCGATATCATTCCGATTTCCAAGGTGGCCGAGCAAGGCGGCCAATTCGACCTGGCGCAATCGCTGCAATACATCTCGCCCTCGTTCAATTCCACGCGCCAGACGGGCGCCGACGGGGCCGACCTGATCGATTCAGCAGCCCTGCGCGGCCTCGGTTCCGACCAGACCTTGGTGCTGGTCAACGGCAAGCGGCGCCACACGACGGCCCTCGTCAACCTGTTTGGCGCGCGCAACCGCGGCAACACGGGCACGGACATGAATGCGATTCCCTTGTTGGCGATCAAGAACGTGCAAGTGCTGCGCGACGGCGCCGCCGCCCAGTACGGCTCGGACGCCATTGCCGGCGTGATCGACATCGAACTGAAGAAAAGCCTGGGCTGCGAAGCGGTGGCCGGCTACAGCCAGTATTCGGAAGGCGACGGCAAGAATTACATGACCTCGGCCTACTGCGGCATTGCGCTGGGCGACAAGGGCACCCTGGCCATCACCGGCGAATACCTGGACCGGGGCCGCTCGAACCGGGCCGATTCCGACAGCATGCGCATCATCGGCGACACCAAATCCAAAAACAAAACCCTGTACGTGAATGGCGACTACGCCACCAGCGGCACGGGCAAGCTGTACTTCACGGCCGGCGCACAGACGCGCGACGCCTCGAGCGCCGCATTTGGCCGGGGCGGCATCGGCAGCGACGACATTCCATCGCGCAATTCGGCCGCCATGTACCCGGACGGTTTCGTGCCCTTCATTAACGGCAAGATCGACGACCAGTACGCCACCATCGGCCACCGCAGCCAGATCGGCGAATGGCATGCGGACTTTTCGCAAACCTATGGCTACAACAAGATGCGCTACGACATCAGCAACACGCTGAATGCCTCGATCGCCAACCTCGACTTGATGAACGGCGGCAAGGGCGTGAGCGCCAGCAGCTACGACGCGGGCGGCTTCTCGTTCCAGCAGCTGACCAGCAACGCCGACTTCAGCCGCTACTATGATACGGTGATGCGCGGCATGAACGTGGCCTTCGGCGCCGAATACCGCAGCGAGGAATACAAGATCATGGCCGGCGAACCGGGCTCCTACAACGACGCCGACGGCGTGGGTGTGGGCGGCAATGCGGGCAGCCAGGGCTTCCCCGGCTTCCAGCCCGGCGACGCCACGAAGGCCAAGCGCCACAGCATCGCCGCGTATGGCGACGTGGAACTGGAATGGACGGAACGCCTGAAAACCCAAGCCGCCCTGCGCTATGAAAAATTCAGCGACTTCGGCTCCACCGTGACGGGCAAGCTGGCCGGCAGCTACAAGCTGGCGCCAAACGTGCTGCTGCGCGGTTCGGCCAGCACGGGTTTCCGCGCGCCATCGTTGCAGCAAGTGTATTTCTCGTCCACCTTCACCGACTTCATCGGCGGCGTGCCCACCGACGTGGTGCTGGCGCCGAACGGCGGCACCGTCGCCAACGCGGCCGGCATTCCCAAGTTGAAAGAGGAAAAATCCACCAGCTTTACCTTGGGCACCACTTGGACGCCGACGCAAGCCATCTCCGTCACGGCCGACCTGTACAACATCAAGATCAAGGACCGCATCGTGCTGTCGGGCCGCTTCAATGCCGACAACTATCCTGACCTGGCCGCGCGCCTGGCCCTGTTGGGCGTGGGCGAGGCGCAATTCTTCGTCAACTCCATCGACACGCGCACGCGCGGCCTGGACCTGACGGCTTCGCACAAGGGCGAGCTGGCCGGCAACCGCCTGAACACCTTCGTGGCCTTAAACTTGAGCAAGACGGAAGTGACGAAAGTCAAGACACCCGCCTCGCTGACGGGCTTCGAAGATGTCTTGCTATCCGAGCGCGAACGCCTGTTCATCGAACAGGGCGGCCCGCGCGCGAAAGCCACCTTGGGCTTCGACTACATCACGGGCAAGCTGGAATCGGACCTGCGCATCATCTATTTTGGCCCGCAAACCCTGGGCACCTTCAGCGGCACGGCCGAAGGCGTACCGAACGCCCGCTACAAGGCCAAGACCTCGGCCGACCTGAGCTTTACCTACAGCATCAGCAAGAACACCAAGCTGACTTTCGGCGGCAACAACATCTTCAACGTCAAGCCCACCACGCAAAACGCGGATGAGACGGATAACGGCTTCAAATACGACAGCGTGCAGTTCGGCCTGAACGGCGCTTCGTATTTCGGACGGCTGTGGGTAAAGTTCTGACCACCGTGTCCACCTAAAAAAACAGCGGCTGCGCCAGCATGGGCAGCCGCTGTTTTTATGTCGGCATCACCATTCAATGCTCATCGCCCGCATAGATCCACATGGGCTCTGTTTTCCCGGCACGAACAAATCCCACGGATTCGTAGAACGCGATGGCCTTGCCGTCCGCCGTCAGCATTTGCTGGTGAAATCCCGCATATTTTTCCAGCATGGCCGCCATCATCTTTCTGCCGACGCCCTGGCCTTGCGCCATCGGATCGACGAGCATATGCGGAAAGTAAACAACCAGATGGCCATCGGAAATGGCATTGCCGATGCCAATCAGTTTGCCATCGGCACGGGCCGTCACCAGGCTGTGGGAATTGCGCAGCGCAGCCATCAGCTCTTTGGGCTTTTCCGCGGACGACCAGTGATTGGCCTTGTAGAGGGCTATCACTTCTTGCTCGGTGATCACATCATTCATGGAAATTTGCATCGGCACGGCCTTCTTTATGAATGACGCTGACCTTCGCAATGGGAAGGTCCAAGCGTTTCGATCACATCACCATCTATTGTATCGATCCACGCCCCGCCAGTTTCACAACTCGTAGACGCCCATGCTCCAGTAGCGGCTGCCTTGCCTGTTGCGGGCAAGCCAACCCAATGCCTGCAGTTCCTTGCCGATCAAACGATTCATGATGCCATGTCCGACTAGCAGCACAGGCCCCTTGGCGGCAAGCGCAACAAGCCGCTCGGCGGCGGCCCTGGCACGCTGCCGGGTGAGCGTCAGCGAGTCCGAGCCGCGCGCATAACCGCAAAGCCACAGCAGGCGGAAAATCACTGCCCAGGCTTGAGGCGGCAGCCAAGGCGCTTTCCAGAGCGCAAAGGGAAGCTCCGCTTCAGTGAAAATCGCCTCTTGCGTGAATGGCAAGTCACCCAGCGCCCTGGCCGTCGAGCATGCCCTGGGTGCCGTGCTGGCCACGATGGTCGACGCGGAAAGCGCGGCCACGGGGCACTCCGCAGGGATACTGCCCTCCTTGATCAGCGATTGATTGTAGAGATCAATCCACTGTCCCATTTGCATGGGCGCTATCCAGCCGCCCTTGGCGAGTTGCGGCTCGCCGTGACGCATCAGTGTTATTCGCATGTTCAGTTCGGTCGCCTCGCATATTTATCAGCCTGCCTCATTGCCCCGACGGTGCCCGGCCAGCACGGCCGCAGTGAACAATGTTTGCCCTGCGACAGAAAGCACGGATAATAGCGCCTAACTCATAAGCACTGTATTGGATTACCTCATGGAAATTAAAGTCAACTTTCTCGACAAGCTGCGTCTCGAAGCCAAGTTCGACGATTTTACGGTCATCGCCGACCAGCCCATCCGCTACAAGGGCGATGGTTCGGCGCCTGGCCCGTTCGATTATTTTTTGGCATCATCGGCACTGTGCGCGGCCTACTTCGTGAAGTTGTATTGCGATACGCGCAATATTTCCACCGAAAACATCCGCCTGTCGCAAAACAATATTGTTGATCCGGAAAACCGTTACCAGCAGATTTTCAAGATCCAGGTCGAGCTGCCGGCCGATATCTCGGCCAAGGACCGCCAGGGCATCCTGCGCTCGATCGACCGTTGCACCGTGAAAAAAGTGGTGCAAACAGGCCCCGAGTTCGTGATTGAAGAAGTGGAGAACCTGGACGCCGATGCGCAGGCTTTGCTGGCTTTAAATCCAGCCCCTGGCGCGAGCACCTATATCGTGGGCAAGGATTTGCCGCTGGAACAGACCATCGCCAATATGTCGGGCCTGCTGGCGGGCCTGGGCATCAAGATTGAAATCGCCTCGTGGCGCAACATCATCCCGAATGTCTGGTCGCTGCATATCCGCGATGCGCATTCACCCATGTGTTTCACCAACGGCAAGGGCGCGACCAAGGAAAGCGCGCTGGCGTCGGCCCTGGGCGAATATATCGAGCGACTCAGCAACAACCATTTCTACGCCGGTTCGTTCTGGGGCGAGGACATCGCCAACGCGCCATTCGTCCACTACCCGAACGAGCGCTGGTTCAAGCCGGGCCGCAAGGATGCGTTGCCGAAAGAGATTCTCGATGAGTATTGCCTGGATATCTACAACCCCGATGGCGAGCTGCGCGGCTCGCACCTGATCGACACCAACTCCGGCAATGCCGAGCGCGGCATCTGCTCGCTGCCGTATGTGCGTCACTCCGATGGCGAAGTCGTGTATTTCCCGTCGAACCTGATCGAAAACCTGTACGTCAGCAATGGCATGAGCGCCGGCAATACCCTGGTTGAAGCGCAGGTGCAATGTCTGTCGGAAATTTTCGAACGTGCCGTCAAGCGCGAAATCCTCGAAGGCGAGATCGCCCTGCCCGACGTGCCGCAGGAAGTGCTGGCGAAATACCCGGGCATTCTGGCCGGCATCGCCGGCCTGGAAGAGCAAGGTTTCCCCGTGCTGGTCAAGGATGCGTCGCTGGGCGGCGTGTACCCGGTGATGTGCGTCACCCTGATGAACCCGCGCACGGGCGGCGTGTTCGCCTCGTTCGGCGCGCACCCGAGCCTGGAAGTGGCGCTCGAGCGCAGCCTGACGGAATTGCTGCAGGGCCGCAGCTTTGAAGGCCTCAACGACTTGCCGCAGCCAACGTTTGCCAGCGAAGCCGTCACCGAGCCGAACAACTTCGTCGAACACTTCATCGATTCCAGCGGCATCGTCTCGTGGCGCTTCTTCAGCGCCAAGGCCGATTACGATTTCGTCGAGTGGGATTTTTCCGGCCACGGCGAAAATTCGAATGCCGAGGAAGCGGCGACGCTGTTCGGCATCCTCGCCGGCATGGGCAAGGAAGTGTACACGGCCGAGTACGACCAGCTGGGCGCCACGGCCTGCCGCATCCTCGTGCCCGGTTATTCCGAGGTGTATCCGGTCGAAGATCTGATCTGGGACAACACCAACAAGGCGCTGCTGTTCCGCGCCGATATCCTGAACCTGCATAAGCTGGACGATGCCGGCCTGGAAGACTTGCTCGACCGCCTGGAAAACAGCGAGCTCGACGAGTACGGCGACATCGCCACCCTGATCGGCATCGAATTTGACGAAAACACGGTCTGGGGCCAGCTGACGACCTTGGAATTGAAGCTGCTGATCCATCTCGCCTTGCAGCAATTCGAAGAAGCGAAAGAGCTGGTGGAAACCTTCCTGCAGTACAACGACAACACGATCGAGCGCAAACTGTTCTATCAAGCCTTGAACGTGGTGCTGGAAGTGGAGCTCGATGACGAACTGGAACTGGACGACTACGTCGTCAATTTCCGCCGCATGTTTGGCAACGAACGGATGGATGCAGTGCTGGGCTCGGTGGAAGGCAGCGTGCGCTTCTTCGGCCTGACCCCGACCAGCATGCAGCTGGAAGGCCTCGACAGGCATCAGCGCCTGATCGACAGCTTCAAGAAACTGCACGCGGCGCGCGCCAAGGCGGCGGCTCGCTAAGTAGGTCGTGGGAAATTATTGTGAAGTTATGACGAACAGAACCGGATGCTCTGCAAGGCGCCCGCTGCGACGCAGTGCAAGCACTGCTAGCAGCGGGCAACACCGCAGAGCGCCGGTTATGGAAGTCAGAAATGACAATAATTTATTACGCCCTACTTAGCATCACCACCTGGAAGCGATGCCATGGCCACACTGGAATTCTGGTTCGATTTTGGCAGCAACTACAGCTACCTGAGCGCCATGCGCATCGAAGCGCTGGCGCGTGAAAAGAAGGTGCATGTGATCTGGAAACCCTTCCTGCTGGGCGTCGTCTTCAAGGCGCTGGGCTGGCAGACATCGCCCTTCATCTTGCAAAAACTCAAGGGCGACTACACGTGGCGCGACATGGCGCGCCAGTGCGAAAAGTACGCGTTGCCATGGCAGCAGCCGGGTTCCTTTCCCCGCACGGCCCTGTTGCCCATGCGTGTCGCCTTGATCGGCGCGGACCAGGGCTGGATTGCGCCATTCGCGCGCCGCATGATGGCGATGAATTTTGCCGCGGACCGCGATATCGACAACATCGAGGCCGTCAGCGAAGCCTTGGAGGAACTGGGGCTCGATGCACGCGCCGTCGTGGCGCTGGCTTTGACACAAGATAACAAGCTGCGGCTGCGCCGCCAGACCGAGCAGGCACAAGCGCTGAACCTGTTCGGTGCCCCCAGCTTCATCAGCGCAGGGGAATTATTCTGGGGCAATGACCGGCTCGAGGATGCACTGCTGCATGCAGCCGCCAGCCGCCGTTAAACTCAACTCCCCGCCAGCGCCGCGATCTCTTTCCGCATATTGTCTATCGCCCGCTCGTTATACTGGTCGGCGAAATACGCGTCGCCAAACAGCTGGCCCGCCTGCGCCTTGGCGCTCAGGTGCTGCAGGGCCAGGCCCCGCTGCTCGTTGAAGCGCACGGGGTCCACGTGCGCGTATTCCCTTCCGATGGCTTGCGTATACGCTTGATACACTTCTTCATCCTGCCCCAGGATGGCCAGGTCGGCACTGAGCATGGCGTCCTTCAGCGCATGGCTGATGCCGGGTCCCTGGAAGTGATCGGTGGCGCGTATCAATTGCGCCACATCCTGGTTGTCGCCCGCATCGAGGCCGCTGGCCAGCCACAGCTGGGCGCTTGCCTCTTCGCTCGAATACAGGGCATCGTCGTCATGGCTGTAGACGGCGTCGTGGAACCAGAACGCCTTCTTGACCAGCGCGCTGTCGCGCTTGGGCGCAAAGGTATTGTCTGCCCACACGCGGATCTCGGACAGGCCGTGCACCAGGTGGTCGAGGTTGTGATAGTGGCGGTCCGCGCCGCCATACGCCTGCGGTCCCGTCAGGTGCGCGAACCAGTGGTCCGCCAGCGCGATGTCCGCTGGCGATGCGCTGGCGTAATTCCACAGCGCTTCCCACTCCTTGCGCAGGCAGTCGAGTATCCACGCCTGGTAGGCCGGGCCGGGGACGAATTTCTTCATGGTCCAGTTCCAGCCGACGGGCCCTTCCAGCGCCTTGACGAAGCTGGAACTGACGGAGCCGAGGTCGCGCGGCGGCATCACGAAGATCGTCTTGGCGCCCTGCAGCACGTCCACGTTCGTTTGCTGGATCAGGTTTTCATAGTCGAAATCGGCCGTCGTGCGGATGCCGCGGATCAGGTAGTCGCAGCCGTGCTTTTTCGCCGCGCGGGCCGTGTAGTCGCCCTTGACGATGACCACCTGCACATTGTCCCAGCCGCACTCGCGCGCGCTCTGCTCGATGATGCGCTTGCGGTCTTCAGCGGGAAATTGGGGACGCTTGGCGGGGTTTTGCGACAGGAACACGATCACCTCGTCGGCGAGCGAACGCGCTTCGCCGATCACCCACATATGGCCGTTGGTGATGGGGTCGAGGGTTCCTGAAAAGCCGATCTTCTGCATGCTGCGCTCCGTTTGCTTGATTGCTTATTGCGCAGACAATATATGCCAGCGGCGCGCGCGTCAATGCAACATGCCAAAGATCATGATCAAAACGCTATTTTTTCACGGCTTGCGGGAATTCCACGCGCACGCACAAACCACCCAGGCGCTCGGATTTATCGAGCACCAGGCGCGCGCCGTGGCGCTCGGCGATGGCCTTGATGATGGCCAGGCCCAGGCCGCTGCCGTTGGCGTCCGTGCCGGGCACGCGGTAGAAGCGGCTGAAGACACGCTCGCGCTCCTCGGGCGGGATGCCGGGGCCGCTGTCTTCCACGGACAAGGTCACGCCGACGGGGCTGGCGCGCAGGTCGATGTCGACCGTGCCGCCCTGCGGCGTGTACTTGATGGCGTTGTCGACCAGGTTGCGCAGCATGATGTTGAGCGCATCGGCCTGCCCCGCCACCTTGGCCGCATCCATGTGATGCAGGCCCAGGTCGATCTTGCGCGCCTGCGCGATGCCGGCCATGTCGCCCAGCGCGCGCTTGACGACGTCGTTCAAATCCACCGCCTGCAGCTGGTCGCCGCTGGCGGCGCTCGCTTCCTGGCGCGCCAGCACCAGCAACTGCTCGACCAGGCGCGTGGCCCGCTCGATGCCGGCGCTCACGCGGGAGATCGCCAGGCTGCGCTTTTCCTGCGATTCGGCCCGCTCCAGGCTCAATACCTGCAGCTTCAATGCCGCCAGCGGCGTGCGCAATTCATGCGCGGCGTCGGCGACAAAATGCTGCTGCGCGTCGAATGCCGTTTTCACGCGGCCGAACAGCAAGTTCAGCTCATGCACCAGGGGACGCACTTCGTCGGGCAAGCCCGCTTCCGAAACGGGCGACAGATCGTCCGCCTGGCGCGCCGCCACCTGCTTGCGCACGCGCGAGACGGGCGCCAGCGAACCGCTGACGACCCACCAGACGACCAGCATCAGAATCGGCGCCATCAGGGCAATCGGCCCGACCGTGCGCAGCGCCAGGCTGCCGGCCATGCGCTTGCGCACGGCCATGTCCTGGGCGATCTGCACGGTCTGTGAACTGGTTTGCACGGAGAAGATGCGGTAAGTCGTGCCGTTGGCCTTTACATTCGAAAAGCCCAGCACGGCGCGCTGCGGCAATTCCGCGCGCGTGATCGAACGGAAGACCTGCACGCCGTCCGGCGTCCATACCTGCACCACCATGTCGTTGTTGACGGGGTCGGCCGGCAAGGCTTGCGCGTGGTTGGCCAGCGGCGCGCCGGAGCGCAGCGACAAAGCCATCTGCTGCATGTGGTAATCGAAAATCTGGTCGGCGTCGTACAGGGCGCTGCGATAGGCGATCGACGCTTGCGCCAGGGCCGCCATGATGATGGCCGCCAGCAAAAACCACAGCAGGCGGCCGCGCAGCGAATGCGTCACCGTGACCTTCATCCTCATGCCTTGGGCACCATGTAGCCGAGGCCGCGCACGTTCTGGATCAAGTCGCTGCCCAGCTTTTTGCGCAAGCCATGGATATACACTTCCACGGCATTGCTGTTGACTTCATCCTTCCAGCTGTACAGCTTTTCTTCCAGCTGCGCGCGCGACAGCACGATGCCAGGGCGCGCGATCAAGGCTTCCAGCACGGCCCATTCGCGCGCCGACAGATTGACGGGATGCCCTTCGGCGATCACTTCGCGCGTCAGCGGATTGATGGAGACGCCCTGGTGTTCGAAGACCGGTTCCGGCCGTCCCGAGGCGCGCCGCAGCAGGGCGCGGATACGCGCCAGCAGTTCGTCGAGGTCATACGGTTTCAAGACGTAATCGTCGGCGCCCGCGTCGAGGCCGGCGATGCGCTGCTCGATGGCGTCGCGCGCCGTGGCCACGAGGACCGGCGTGTCGAGCTTGCGCAAGCGCATCGAGCGCAGCACGTCGAGGCCATCCTTGCGCGGCAAGCCCAGGTCCAGCAATACCAGGTCATAGGTCTGCGTCTGCAGGGCCGTATCGGCCATGTCGCCATCCTTGACCCAGTCCACCGCGTAATGCTCGGCGCGCAGCAAATCGAGCACCACCTCGCCGATCATCGTATCGTCTTCTACCAGCAATAAGCGCATGGCTTGCCTCTCTATCTCGTTACTCTTGTTTTCAGCCTAAACGCACCGGAATAAAAATCTTGTCGGGTCCCCGCTGTATCAGCAAGGCGACCGACTTGGCGGATTTTTCCACCACGTCGCGCACCTGCTCGACCGTGTTGACGGGACGGCCATTGACCGACAATAGCACGTCGCCCGGCTGCACTCCGGCGTTGGCCGCAGCACCGCCCGCGTCTTCCACCAAGAGGCCGGCGCTGATGCCCGCCTCGCGTTTTTCATCCGATTGTAACGGACGCAGGGCCAGGCCCAGCTTTACCTTGCCGGCGGCGCTGTCGCTCTTCGCCACGTCGGCCACCTTGTCGGCCGCATTGCCCAGGGTTGCCGTCAGGCTCACGATCTTGCCGTCACGCCAGACATCCATCGTGATCTTGTCGCCTGGCAAGGACGTGCCCACCAGCGCCGGCAAGTCGGCCGAGCCGATGATGCGCTGGCCATTCACCTTGCGCACCACGTCGCCCGATTTCAGGCCCGCCTTGTCGGCCGGGCTGCCCCGCTCCACGTTGGCGACCAAGGCCCCTTCCGGCGTGGCCAGCTTGAACGAATCGGCAAAGCCCTGGTTGACTTCCTGCACCGTCACGCCCAGTTTGGCGTGGCTGGCCTTGCCCGTGGCGACGATCTGGTCCTTGATACGGCCGGCCAGGTCGATCGGGATGGCGAACGACAGGCCCTGGAAGCCGCCCGTCTGGCTGTAGATCTGCGAATTGATGCCGACCACTTCGCCGCGCGTGTTGAACAGGGGGCCGCCCGAGTTGCCGGGGTTGACGGCCACGTCCGTCTGGATGAACGGCACATTGCTGTCGTCCGGCAGGGAGCGGCCCTTGGCACTGACGACGCCGGCCGTCACCGTGCTGTCGAAGCCATAAGGGGAACCGATGGCCAGCACCCACTCGCCCACTTTCAGGTCGCTCGAATGGCCGAGCGGCACGACGGGCAGGTTGTTGGCGTCGATTTTCAGCACGGCGATATCGGTCTTCGGATCCGTGCCCAGCACCTTGGCGCGGAATTCGCGGCGGTCGTTGAGCTTGACAGTCACTTCGCGCGCATCGCGCACCACGTGGGCGTTCGTCATGATGACGCCGTCGGGGCTGACGATGAAACCGGAACCAAGGCCATGCGTGGGCACGTCGCGGCCACCGCGCTGCCCGCCCTGCGGCCCCTGGAAGCGGCGGAAAAATTCGAAGAAGGGGTCGTTGCCGAAGTCGTCATTGCCGGCCTGGGCCGAGGGGTCGTAGGCCACCTTGGTGCTGCCCGTGACGCTGATATTGACGACGGCCGGGCTGTTGCGCGCGGCGATCTGGCTAAAGTCGGGCAAGGCCACCAGCGGCGCGCTGGCGGCGGGCGCCACGGCGGCGGCCACGGGGGCGCCTGGGGCAGCGGCAGCGGCATTCGCGCCGGCATTGTTCTGATGCACCACCATGGCGCCACCGGCGCCCAGCACACCGATCGCGGCCAGCGCGGCTACGGTGCGTTTGATTTTCAGGGATGCGGTATTCGTTTGCTGTTCCATGAATTGCTCCTCATTTAATGAGATTTTGATGTCTGCAATAGTGGGCCACGAGTCTTAGGCGGTGCTTAACATTTTTCTATTTGGAAACAGGTATTTGCGCCTTTAAGCATGGCTTAATCTGGCCTGCAGCACGCACCTTGCATGGCGCTCAATGAAGGGCCCGAACAGGCTCCAGACGTGACACTGGCCGGATCAACCGGCCAGTATTTTACTGCACGGGGAGGGGATGTTCCCTCCCGCCAATATCAGCGCGTGGCGCCGGGATCAGCTCAGCTCAGCTCAGGCTGCCTGGCGCTGTTCCAGTACACTGACGGTATCGCTGCCGGCGCCGATCTCGATCTTGCGCGGTTTCAGTGCTTCCGGCACTTCACGCACCAGGTCGATGGTCAGCATGCCGTTTTCAAACGTGGCGCCCGTGACCTTCACATGGTTGGCCAGCTGGAAACGCTGTTCGAAATCGCGGGCAGCGATGCCGCGGTGTAAGAACGTGCGCTCGACGCCATCTTTCTGCTTGCGGCCCGTGACGTGCAGGGAGTCGCGTTCGGTGATGATGTCGATCTCTTCGCGCGAGAAGCCAGCCAATGCCATCACGATGCGGTACTTGTCTTCCGACACCAGTTCGATGTTGTACGGTGGATAGCTCGGTTGCGCATCGGCGCGTTGTTCGTTGAGCAGCTGTGCCAGGCGGTCAAAGCCAATGGCGGAACGGTAGAGGGGAGCAAGGTCAAAAGTACGCATGATAAATATCCTTTTCAAATGAAGCGATAAGAGGGGCGGACCTCACGATGAGCATCCGCTTGTTACCGATATACGGCCTCTCCAGCCCCTTTCAAGGCCTTGAAATTGGCGAAAAGTGCCCCAGACGCCGCGAAATTTGTAAGAAAATTTTACATGACCCATCCCGGGGATTTTGCATGGCGCCGCCCATGCGGGGCCGGCTTTTGGTGTATGCTGGCGGCATGAACAATGACACCGACATCCAGCTCAGCGGCCCCTTCAAGGCCACCGACGGCTCCGGCCGTGCCCACGACATCAAGGCCATCCGCATCTTCGACGAAGGCTACGGCATCATCGACGTCTACGTCGATTTCGCCGCCCCGCTCGAAGCGGGCGCCTACAAGGACAAGACCCTGGTCGGCCACATCCTGGCCCGCCTGCGCAGCCTCGGCTACGTGGGGCCCGACTTCGGCCACGGCGACCTGGGCCTGCAAGACAAGAAACTGATCGTTCTGGAAGCGCCCGAGGAATTCTCGGCCTTTGCCGTGAGCAAGGGCTGGAAGGATCTTTCGGCCGAGTTTGACGAAGACTGATCCGTTTTCTCCCCCATCTGCGCCGCGCCAGCTTCTGCTGCCGCGGCGTTTTTCATGGGCGGCCGCTTAGTTACTTAGCTGATATAGCGCGCACTCCACGCGGCGATCACGTTGGCGACATAGGCCGCGTCATCGCGCCCCGTCAACAGATGGTCGGCATCGTCGAGCGAAACGAAGCTTTTCGGGTGCTTGGCCGCCGTAAAGATATCCATCGCATTCGACAGGCTGACCGTCGTGTCGTTCGGCGCGTGCATCACCAGCAGGGCGCGGCGCAGGCCGGCGATGTGCTCTTTTAAGCTGTGGCTGCCCGCGTCGTCGACGAATTGCTGGCGGATGCGGAAGGGCCGCCCTTCCAGCTGCACCAGCGCTTCGCCTTCGGCGGCGATTTTCTCGAGGTGGTCGCTGAACATGCGCGTCACGTAGGCGGGCGTGCTCGGCGCGGCCAGGGTGGCGATGGCGGTCGCTTCCGGCACTTGCGACGCGGCGGCCAGCACGGCGGCGCCGCCCAGGCTATGGCCGATCAGCAATTGCGGCGCGGCGTGTCTGGCCCGCAAAAAGTCGGCGGCGGCGACCAGGTCGTCCACGTTCGACGAGAAATTCGTGGCGGCGAACTCGCCTTCGCTGGCACCCAGTCCCGTGAAGTCGAAGCGCAACACGGCGATGCCGTGTTCCGTCAAGCCTTGCGCGATGCGCCGCGCGGCCAGCACGTCCTTGCCGCAGGTAAAGCAGTGGGCGAACAGTGCGTAGGCGCGGATGGCGCCGTCGGGCGCATCGAGGCGCGCCGCCAGCACATGGCCGTGCGCGCCGGGAAAATCTTGCCGGGTGGATTTCATTGTCTCAGATCAAAGCTGCCGCGCAGCGCGGCCGATGGCGCATTGTAGCGCCGTCCGGCCACGGCTGTTTTAGCCACGCGATGGTATGTCGAGCCCCTTGATGACGGCAGGCCGGGCCAGGAAAGCATCCAGCACGCGCTGCACGTTCGGGAAGTTGTTAAAACCGACGAGATCGCCCGCACCGTAAAAACCCACCAGGCAGCGCACCCACGGGAAGATGGCGATGTCGGCAATCGTGTATTGGCTGCCCATGATCCAGTCGCGGCCCTGCAGGCGCTGCTCGAGCACGCCCAGCAAACGCTTGGCTTCGCCGAGGTAGCGTTCGAGCGGACGCTTGTCCTCGTAATCCTTGCCGGCGAATTTGTGGAAGAAGCCCACCTGGCCGAACATGGGGCCGATGCCGCCCATCTGGAACATCAGCCACTGTATCGTTTCATAGCGCAGGCCCGTGTCCTGGGGGATGAACTTGCCCGTCTTTTCGGCCAGGTACAGCAGGATGGCGCCCGACTCGAACAGCGCCAGCGGCTTGCCATCGGGACCGTTCGGATCGAGGATGGCGGGAATCTTGTTGTTGGGATTGAGGGACAGGAAGGCGGGCGATGTCTGGTCGTTTGTCTCGAAGCTGACCAGGTGCGGCTCGTAGGCCAGGCCCAGCTCTTCCAGCAAAATCGAAACTTTGATGCCGTTCGGCGTCGGCAGCGAATACAGCTGCAGGCGCTCGGGATGAAGGGCAGGCCATTTTTGGGTGATGGGGAAGTCGGAAAGCTGTGTCATGGATATCCTTTGTTTCAATGAAAGATGCGGCGCCGGGAAGCCAGTATAGCCAAGCATGGCAGTTTCAGCAGGACAGCCCATTCAGCCAAACAAGCCATGCAAAAACCAGCGCGGCGCGGCGTCTTCTCCGCTGCCGGCAATGCGCTCGCGGTAGACCCAGTAATGGGCGTGGTCGAGGCCTTCGGCGATGAAGTAATCGCGCGCCTGCGACTGGCCCCACCAGCCCGCCTCTATGCGTTCGGCAACGGACACCATTTTCAAGGGCGAGCCATAAAACGGCCGGTGCTCGCGCATCAGCAGGGCGATGGGCTGGGCCAGCAGCCAGCCGGGACGGGGCATGCCGGGCAAGCCTGGCGGCAAGTCCGGCAGCGCGTTTTTTGCGCCGGCCTTGGCCGGCAGCGGCAGCCACTGGTTGGCCGCCTCGGGGCGGTAATCGGCGCGCGGCGCGGCCTGCAAGACATTGTCCGTGCCCAGGCGCGCCACCAGCAATTCCAGCAGGCGCTGGCGTTCCTGCGGCGTGCCGCCCGGCTCGGGAAACAGGCTGTCGCTGGGCGGCGCCATCGGCTGCACCTGCAGCGCTTCCAGGGTGAGGCCGATCACGGGCGCCTCCAGCACCAGCTGCGCCAGGCGCTCCTGGAGCAGGCGCACCAGGTGCTCGTCGCGCCACACGGCCTCGCCCAGCGCCAGGTCGATGACGGTGGGCGGACGCGCCACCCTGCCCCGCTCGTGCGCCAGCAGCAGCTGGATGCGCTCGACGGCAAATTGCCGCGCGCACAGCCAGCCCGTCATTTGCTGCAGCAGGCGGCGCGCGCCGAACAGCAGCGCGTCGGCATGCTCCACGCGGTCGAACAATTCCAGGCTGGCGCGGAACGTGGGCGGCGCTTCGAGCCACACGAACAATTCCGTGCTGTGGCCATGCGCATCGTCGAGCATATCGAGCAAGGCCCCGCCGCAACGGCGCTGCAAGCCGGGCCGCGGCAAGTGGCGCAGCTGCCCCAGGGTGCGGCAGCCGATGCCCTCGAACCAGTCGAGGTAGGGGCGCGCGGGCGGCAGCAAGGCGCACGGCAGGCCGTCGAGGCGGCGGGTGAGGCTCTCCATGCCCAGCACGCGGCGCCGGCGCATAGCGGCGCGCGCCAGCAGCCAGGCGCCGCGCGCCGTGGGTGCGCACGACAACTGGGCCGTGTAGCCGAGCGCGCGCAAGCTGGCCGCGATGTGCCGGCACAGGGCGCGCACGCCGCCGAACAGGCGCAGGCTGGCGCCCGCATCGACCAGCAGGGTCGCTTCCTCGCCTTGCGCCACCAGCGGTGAATATTGCAGCAGCGCCAGCGCCACCGCTTGCAAGGCTTGCGCTTCCAGTTCAGGCGAGCGCTCGTGCAGGCGCGCCTGCGGCGCCAGCATCAGCGCACCGGCGCGGCACATGCCCGGCCGGATGCCGGCGGCCCGCGCCAGCGGCGACACGGCCATCACTTGCTCCTGCTCCAGCACCACGCCCAGGCTGTCAGCCGACCAGCGCGGGCAAAACACTTCGAGCGGGAGCCGGGGCAGGCACAGGCCGATCCAGAGTCGCATGGCGTCGCAATAATGAAGGAGGTTGCAGGGGCAGGAACAGGGGCGCGTCGCGCTGCGGTCCCCGGCGCTTGATGAAGCCGATCTCGATACCGCCGGCGGCCGGGCGCACGGACAGACGCAGCGGCGCCGGCGACGCATCCTGGGCGGCGTGCAGCGGGCGCAGCATGCAGAACAGGGTGTTACCGCTTTGCGCGGCCAGGTGCAGGCGGCGCAGGCTGTCGGCGCGCACGTGCGGCTGCCAGAACAGCAAGGCGCCGCAGGTACCACTGCGCAAGATGTTTTCCGCCGCCCACAAGGCATCCTTGCTGCCGGCGCTTTTGAGCCACAGCAGTTGCGATGGCGCCAGTCCCTGCGCGGCCAGGGCCAGCGCCTGCGGCGGATGGGGCGGCTGCAACAGCACGATGGGCAAGCCCGGCAGTTGCGCCAGCGCGGGCGCCAGCAGCCGCAATTCGCCGCTGCCCGGCTGCTGCACCAGCAGGTCGATCAGGCTGCCGCTGGGCCAGCCGCCGCCGGGCAGCTGCGCGGACAGGGCGGCAAAGCCCGTGTCCAGGCAGCGCGTGGCGCCCTGCCCCAGCTGCGATGCGCGCCACAAGGACGGGTGCAAGGCTTCCGGCGAGGCCATCAATTGAGAATGTTGCATCATTGGATAGATAGATGAATACTGTATGTATATACAGTACTATCCAGCTCCACTTTTAGCAAGGTTTATCTGACTGCCGCTACCGCCGGGGCCGCTCCGCCATGTCCGAAAAACCCCGTTTTTGGCATCGATTGCTGTACCATAAGCACTCTCCTTACCGGTTGGCAACGTACCAGCCGGCTTCCTCCGTCCATAAGGAAACGCATTTGACCACCATCCAAATCATCAGCGCCATCGTCTTCGGCCTCGCGCTCATCCACACCTTTGCCGCCAAGTCCTTTGAAACCTTGTCGCGGCGCCATCCCCGCCATGCGGGCCTGCTGCACTTGCTGGGCGAAGTCGAAGTCGTGTTCGGCTTCTGGGCCTTCATCCTGATCCTCATCATGGCCTTTGTCTCGGGCAGCGATGCGGCCATCGAGTATGCCGAGTCGCGCCATTACACGGAGCCCCTGTTCGTCTTTGTCGTCATGGTCGTGGCCGCCTCGCGCCCTGTGCTCGACGCCGTGCAGCGCCTGTTGAAAAGCGTGGCGCGCGTGATGCCGCTGCGCACGGAACTGGGCCTCGTCTGGCTGGGCCTGGCGCTCGTGCCCCTGACGGGCTCATTGATCACGGAACCGGCCGCCATGACCCTGGCCGCGCTGATGCTGGCGCCGCAAATCTTCCGCCTTGGCATCCCTGAATGGCTGAAATACGGCGCGCTGGGCGTGCTCTTCGTCAACGTTTCCATCGGCGGCACCCTGACTTCGTACGCGGCGCCGCCCGTGCTGATGGTGGCCACCACGTGGAACTGGGATAGCGCCTACATGGCCAGCCACTTCGGCTGGAAGGCCGCCATCGCCGTACTCGTCAACGCCACGGGCGTGAGCATTCTGCTGCGCAAATACCTGCACAGCAACACTTCCGACATCAAGCCGAAGGCCGGCGAGGTGGAAGCGCCAAAAGTGCCGCTGGCCGTCAGCCTCGTGCACATGATCGTGCTGGCCGGCGTGGTGACCCTGGCGCACCATCCCGTGCTGTTCATCGGCCTGTTCCTGTTCTTCCTCGGCTTCGTGCAGGCGTACGAGCGCTATCAAAGCCCGCTGATCCTCAAGGAAGGCTTGCTGGTCGGCTTCTTCCTGGGCGGCCTGGTGGTACTGGGCGGCATGCAGCAATGGTGGCTGCAACCCATCGTCTCGAGCCTGAAGCCGCTGGCCCTGTTCTTCGGCGCCCTGGGCTTGACGGCCATTACCGATAATGCGGCCCTCACTTACCTCGGTTCGCTGATCGTCGGCATGACGGATGAAGCGAAATACATGCTGATGGCCGGCGCCGTGGCCGGTGGCGGCCTGACCGTCATCGCCAATGCGCCGAACCCGGCCGGCGTGGCCCTGCTGCGCCGCGGCTTCAAGGATGAATCGATCGGCGCCATCGGCCTGCTGGCCGGCGCCCTGCTGCCGACGGCCGTGGCGGCCTTGGCCTTCCTCGCTTTGTAACGCTACTCACGGGGCGGCTGCCGGCCGCCCCCGCTTCCCTCAGTTTCCCGCCTCAGTTACCCTCATACACGAGGAAATGCAGCCGGTCATAGAACAGGCTGTAGGCATAGTCGAACGTGCCCACACTGCGAAAGCCCTTGTGCAGATACACTTGCAGCGCTTCGCTCTTTTCCCACACCGTCAGAGTGATGCGCGCGCAGCCCTTGCGGCTGGCCAGGTCGCGGATTTCATGGAACATCTGCCTGAATAAACCCTGGCCCCGGTATTTCTCGTCGATGGCCAGGCTGCTGACGAAACAGTCGTCGGCACGCGCATGCGCGAGCACGAATTCATCATAGGCATCGTCGAGCGCCTTCATGTCGTCACGGTAATAGGAGACGGCGCCGCAGGCCTGGAACTCGTCCATCGTCGCGGCCGTGAAAAAGCCGATGAAACGCCCGTCCTCGTCATGCAGGCCGTGGATGTGCGCCAGATACGGGTCAATATTCTGCCGCCGCTGCAATTCGACAAATTGCAGATTCAATTTATTACCGAACGAGCAGTATTCGAGGTAGCTGGTGGCAAACAGCAGCTTCGCCATGCGGTTCTTCGTCTCGTCGTCCAGCAGTTCGCCCGGCACCAGCGTGAGCGGCGCATGCGACAGCAGGTCCGCCTGCGCCTCGTCACCTGGCGGGGCCACATCGCTGACGGCCGGCATGCGGCTGCCGTGGCGGCCCACGGTCGGGCGCCAGAAAGCACCGGCGGCAATATGCTGCGAACGGTGGGCCAGCAGGTAGCGGCAAAAGACGCTATTCACGCGGTCGAGCTGCGGGTCGTCCGACAGCACCGAGTAATAGTGGAAATGGTCGATGTCGGCACGCAGCTGGGCCGCATACGCCATGCGCGGCACTTCCTCGATATCGAACACATCGACGATGTCGGGCAGGATCAAAGGATCGTCAAGCTGCCAGCCGATCTCGTCGAGCCGCGCCACGCAACGCGCATACGCGCGCCGTTCCTCGTCGCTCAAGGGAATGTGCATGTCGGTAATGATATCGTCCAGCAAGCGCATGCCGCGGATGCCGCCCGCCACCGCTTCCCGCGCACCGTCATACAGCACGCAATAGCGCTGGTAGAACTCGGCATGGCTGAGCACGGTCACGCCCAGGTTCTTCTTCCATTCCGCATAGAACTGGCCAAACAGCTGCGCCTCGAATTGCGGGCAGGAACGGGGAATCTGCGCGTCGATGCCCGCATAGGCGAGGTTCACATTGCGCTGGATCACGCGCAGCGCGGCATCGTTCTTCTTGGCGATCAGCATGCCCGTTTCATCGAGAAACAGATTCATCCAGCTGACATGCCGGCGCTCTTCGCTGCCATCCTCCTTGCGCTGGAAATAATCAGGCACTTCCGGCTTCATCAGGAAAATCGTCGCCGGATTATGCGGGATCGTATCGACATCCATATACATGCCGCCGTATTCGCACATGATGAGGATGCGGAAATAATCGGACAAGGTGGCGAAGTAGCGCTGCGTATGCAGGATATCGAGGATATCGAAGCGGGCCGGCGCGAAATCGAGCGCCAGCGCGCGCAGCGAGTTGATATGCAGGGTCGTGCCGCCGATCGCGTAGCGGCCTATCGTGTAGCGCCCGGCGCCGCCCGTGGGGCTGAAGCGCTCGTCATTGCACAGCTGCTGCGCATCCCATACCCACAGGATGGAGACATATGGCGCGCCGCCGTTGCGCCGCACCTCTTCCAGCGCCGCGCCCCACTGCCTGATCGCTTCGGCCGCGATGGCCGGCAATGGGCCGCCCATCCAGATGCGGTGCAGGTAGCGCTCGTCGTCGCCGAGCGCGCGCGTGGGGATGCAGCTGAGCGAGGAGCAGCTTGCCGCGTTGAAATGATTGAAGTTCAGGGCGACGAAGCTGCGCAGGGCCGCGATGCCTGCCTGGTGCTCGACGGCCAGTTGCTCCAGGTCGCTGCCGGCCGGCCGGACATCGGCCAGGGTGATGTAATCGAGTTTCAGCCGGTTGATGCGAAACTCGTATTCGAGGTTGAAAATCTTTGCTTGATCGTGTTTCGAGGCCAGGTCATCTATTTTCATGGGCGCACCATTTTCCGCAGGAGAGTGTCAATAAACTTCGCAGGAGGTAAAGCAAGGTCGAGAACAAGCGCATCGTTGCGCCATCAGTGCCGGGCCAGCCGCACCCCGCTTTCCCGGCGCCCCGCCATGCCCCGCGTAAACAGCAGCAGGCAGGCCGTGATGGCCACGATGACGGGAATATTGAGCAGCGCATACGTTTCCAGCGCATAACCGAAGCGCTGGCACAGCACGTTGTACAGCTGCAGCCAGGCGGACAGATAAATGCAGTACAGCAAGCTCATGGCGGCCGTCGTCAAGGTCATCGCCTCCTTGCTGGCCGTGATCGCGCTACGTATCAGCGCGCCGTTGAACAGGCCGAAACCGATGGAATAGACAAACATGCAGGCGGCAAACACGTCGACGTGATGGCGGGCGGCACCGGCGCCCAGCATGCCGGCGGCCGCGATCAGCCCGCCCAGGCGCAGCAGAGAGACGAGGGGGAAATCCTGGCGCAGGCGCTGGATGGCGATGCTGCTGAGGACAAAGCCCGACAAGATCACGCATTGCAGGGCGATATACGTGGCGTAGGACGCGCCCATTTCCTGCAGCACGAAGATGGGCGAAAAGCCGATCCAGGCCGTCAGAGGCACGGTGGCCAGCCCGGCCGTGAACATGCCGAACATGAAGCGGCCATTGCTGAAAATGGCCGCGTAGCTGCGCATGATGGCGGCCAGGTCCGGGCGCGTGACCTTGGGGACCGCGCGCGGCATGGTCTTGCACAGGCCCAGCAAGGACAGCAGCGCCAGCAGCGCCGAGAGGAAAAAGACGTAGCGCCAGTCCAGCCGGCTGATGATGGCGCTGCCGAGGATGGGGCCGGCCAGGGGTGCGAGGATGGTGGTGCTCGACAAAATGCTGCTCAGCTTGACGGCCGCCATGTCATCGAACAGTTCATGGATCATGGCATAGCCGACGAAGATGAAGCAGCAGCCCATGCCCTGGATGAAACGCACGGCGAGAAATTGCTCGATCGAGGCGGTCAATGGCACGGCCAAGGTGGCCAGCAAGAACAAGGTATTGCCGGTCAACACCAGCTTGCGCTTGCCGATGCAGTCAGCCAAGGGCCCGAGGAAAATCTGCAGCGAGCTGCCGCCCAGCAGATACAGGCTCAGTGACAGGGGGACGAACTTTTTTTCCGCCTGGAACTCCTCGACGATGCCCAGCATCGCCGGCATGATCATGTCGTTCGACAGATAGATGTTGAGCTCAAAGACGAGAAAAAACGCAAAAAACCACAGCAACTGCTTCGACTTGATGGACATGGCGCGTTCCGTAACGTGGGTGGCTGCCGTCAGTGCGTATCAGCCGTCGGGGCATGGGACGGCGGACACGGTTTCACACTGAAACGTGTACCAATTGTATACCAGTTAGTATTTTTAACGCCTGTTTTTGTGATTTTTAAATACCGCAGCAATACCACTTGAGTGAAATCAATGGTACTGCGGTATTTAGAATTCAGGCTGAAAAGGGCACGGCCAGCGTGCCGGCGCGCTGGCCGCGGCCCTGCGGGGAAAGGGAGAACGATGCGTACCAGTGCCAGCGCACCGTTGCGGCGCGCGGCACGCTGGTTTAGCGGCGGCGGTGGCTGGCGAAGAAATCGAGCAGCATCTTGCTGGCGTCGGGCTTGGCCTTGTCGTTGAACGGCAGGCTGGCGTCGCCGCCGCTCCACGCATGCTCGAGGTGCTCGACCTGCGCCACGCGCAGCAGCACATCCTTGCCCACCTGATAATCGTGCAGCGCATACGCATGGGCCGGATTGCGCCCGCCCGCCGCGCCGCCAGACAGGCGCTGCGCCGTCACCACGGTATCGAACGGCAAGCGGTTGACGCGCACGCTCTGGCGCACCAGCTGCGTCTGATTGATGGGCCGCACCACCTTGTCGGCCAGCCCTTGCAGCAGGATGGTGGGCAGGCGGGGAAACGCGGGCTGGCGCGCCAGTACTTCATCGATGGCCACGTCGGCGCGGGCGGCAGCGCCATGCTGCATCACGCCCAGCGCGCCGATCAGATTATGCCCGGCGCCAAAGACGGGTCCGGAATGCAGGCCCAGCGCCGCGAACAGATGGGGATGGTTCAGCGCCACGATATGCGCCATGCCGGCGCCGGCGGAAATGCCGCAGATATAGATGCGCGCGCGGTCGATCGCATAACGGGCCGCCACCTGCTCGATGGCGCCGACGATCAGGCGCACGTCGCCGCCGCCCTCCTGCGTCAGCTTGTCGTACCACTTCCAGCAGCGGCGCGCATGCGAGCGCAGCGATTGCTGCGGATACAGCACGGCGTAGCCCTTGCGCTCGGCCAGGCGGTTCATGCGCGTGCCATCGGCAAACTGCGTGGCGCTCTGCTCGCAGCCGTGCAGCATCACCAGCAGCGGCCGGCCCCGGCTGCGCATGGCGACGCTCGGCGCCTTCTCGGGCAGGTACAGGAAATACGGCAGGCGCCGGCCCGGCATCTGCCCCAGTTCCGGCAGCGGCGCATAGTGGGCGGCCAGCCACTTGCCCGGCGGGGGCGCCGTTCGCTTGCGCACGCGCGGTGGCGACAGGGGCGTGGCAAAGGGCGCCAGCGAGGGTACGGCGTCGCTGGCGGGCCTGGCGCGCGGCTTGGCGATTGTTTTGGCCTTGGTTTTGACCACGGGCTTGCTGCGGGGTTTGGCCTTGGGCTTGGGCTTGGCTGGCACGGGCCCGAACAGCACCTTGGCCAGCTTGGTCGCCGTGCGCTGCTGCGCCTTACCGGCGCGCAAGAGCCCGCGCAGCCATTTGGTGGCGGGCTTTACCATGGCACGCGGCGTGCGTGTCGTTGTGGAGCGTACCGCAAGTTCATCCCACTGCATCGTTGCGTCATCAGCATGTGCGGCCTCCTCCTTGGAACGCATAGAGTACCGCAATTGGCTGACAGCACCGTACGTTTGCACACCGATAAAAGTGCCGCTAAGTAATCCTCAGGAAATTATTGTGAATTTATGACGAACAGAACCGGATGCTATGCAAGGCGCCCACTGCGACGCAGTGCGAGCACTGCTAGCAGCGGGCAACGCCGCAGAGCGCCGGTTATGGAAGTCAGAAATCATAATAATTTATTGGGGGTTACTTAGCACCATTGAGGCAGATCAAACGCCACATAGTGCGTATGCTTAATCTGGATGTTCAATCAGCACTTCACACGAGGAGAGAACACCATGAGCTATCTGGACCGCGACATCCTGGGCATGTACCGTAACCACGACGGCCCGGGGCCGGCCCTGATGGGGGCCGATACCCTGATCGGGGACGATGTCTACAATCACGAAGACGAGGAGCTGGGCGACATCAAGGAAATCATGCTCGACATGCGCACCGGCCAGATCGCCTACGCCGTGCTGTCCTTCGGCGGCGTCCTGGGCATGGGCGACAAGCTGTTTGCCGTGCCTTGGGAACGTCTGACCCTGGACACCGTCAACAAGCGCTTCCTGCTGAACGTCGACAAAGACTTGCTGAAAAACGCTCCCGGCTTCGACAAGGACAACTGGCCCGACATGGGCAGCGAAGCATGGAACCAGCAGATGGAAGCATTCTATGGCAGCGGCACGCGCTACGGCAGCATGGCAGGCCATATGCCATCCGGCAGCGACCTGCGCAGCGGCGCCAGCCTGCAATCGGGCAGCGAAGGCAGCCTGACCGGCAGCTCCATGAGCGGCAGCCGCGCCGGCACGGGCAGCAGCCAGGGCGACCTCGGCGATCTGGGCTCGCGCTCCTCGCTCAGCGATGATGATGATCTCAACAAGCGCACTTGAGCCGGGTAGGTCGGGTAGGATGGATTAGCGGAGCATGTTGCTGCCCATCGTTAGCGTCAAGGCGCCTCTAGAAACCGTAGCGAGCAAGTTCAATATCGCGTTGAGTAGCGCAACCGTACTCTAGTACGGTGAGCAACGCCGACGCGATAGTGAGCTGCGCAGTAGGTTTATAGAGGCGCCATCACCGCTGCATCGACTCCCATACCTTCTGCAGGCGTTTGGCAGACACCGGCATCGGCGTCCGTAACTCCTGCGCAAACAGCGACACGCGCAGTTCTTCCAGCATCCAGCGGAAGTCGACCAGTTTCGGGTCCGTGTTCTTGCCGGCCTGGCGGTCCTTGGCCTGGCGCAAGTACGGCGCGGCGGCCGATTGCCATTCGGCCATCAACTTGGTGTCGCGCGCGGGGTCGGCGCGCAGCTTTTCCAGACGCACGTTGATCGCCTTCAGATAGCGGGGGAAATGCGCCAGTTGCGTGTATTCGTTTTCCGTCAGGAAGCGTTTATGCACGAGGCCCTGCAGCTGCGACTGGATATCGGTAGCGGCCGCTGCGGGAATATTCTGCAGGCGCTTGGGCAAGCCGTGGAATTCCGTCAGCACTTGCGACAGCAAACGGGCGATTTCATTGACCAGCAAGACCAAACGTGACTTGCCCTCCGCCTGGCGCTTGGCGAACGAGGCGGCGTCCAGCGGCAGCGGATCTTGCAGGCAGGCGATGTCGAGCGCCTTGTTGATGATTTGCTCGCGCAGCTCTTCCTGCGACCCCAGGGCCATGAATTGCATACCCATCTGCTGCAAACCGGGGATGCTTTTCTCGACGTATTTGATCTGCTCCTTCATTTGCAGCGCGAACAAACGGCGCAAACCGATCTTGTGCGTGCGGGCGGCCACAGTCGGGTCGTCAAACACTTCCAGGTCGCAATGCGTGCCCTTGTCGACCAGCGCGGGGAAGCCGATCAGGGTCAGCTTGCCCTGCACGATTTCGAGCAACTCCGGCAATTCACCAAAGGTCCAGCCCGTCAAGCCCATGTGCTGCGAGACGGTGGCATTGCCGGACGCTGGCGCGGCAGCAACGGCAGCACCCTTGGTCGGCGCGCCGCCCTTGCCTGCCGTCGCGTTGGCGGCGGCGCCCTGCGCCTGCGCCTGCAGCCGCGATGCCACTTGCGCACCCGCCACCTTGGCACCGGGCGTGCCCGTGCCGGAAACGCCCGACACTTCGGCCAGTTTCTGAAAACTCTGGCGCGCCTGGCCGCCGAATTCCGCCTGCAAGGTGGCCAGGTTGCGGCCCATGTCCAGCTGGCGGCCATGCTCGTCGATCACCTTGAAATTCATGAAGTGATGGGCAGGCAGGGTTTCCGGCTTGAAGTCCGTCGTCAGCACATTGATCGTGATCTGCGTGCGGATGTCTGCGATGATGGCGTCGATCAAGTCACCGCGGCCAAACACGCCCGCTGCATGCACGCGCTCGCAGAATTTCGCCGCGTAATCAGGCAGCGGCACGCAGTGACGGCGCAGCTTTTGCGGCAGGGATTTGAGCAGCAGATGCACCTTTTCCTTCAGCATGCCCGGCACCAGCCATTCGCAGCGCTCGCGCGGCAACTGGTTCAAGGCATACAGCGGCACGGCCAAGGTCACGCCATCGCGCACACTGCCCGGCTCGAAGTGGTACGTCAGGCCCATTTCCAGGCCCGTCACGGACATGGTTTTCGGGAACAGGTCCGTCGTCACGCCGGCCGCCTCATGGCGCATCAGCTCTTCGCGATTCAGGTACAGCAGCTTCGGGTTGTCGCGCGTCGCCTCCTTGTGCCACTTTTCAAAACCGGCGCCATTGCACACGTCGGCCGGCAGCAGCTGGTCGTAGAAGGCGGCGATCAGTTCATCGTCGACCAGCACGTCCAGGCGGCGCGACTTGTGCTCGAGGTTTTCGATGTCCTTGATCAGCTTGTGGTTGTGCGCAAAGAACGGCGCGCGCGTATCGAAGTCGCCGCCGACCAAGGCATCGCGGATGAAGATTTCGCGCGCTTCCGGCAAATTGAAATTGCCGTAATTGATGCGGCGCTGGCTATACACCACCAGGCCGTACAGGGTCGCCCGTTCCGACGCCGTCACCTGCGCCGAGCGTTTTTCCCAGCGCGGCTCGCCCCACGATTTCTTCAGCAGATGCTCGCCGACTTTTTCCAGCCACTCGGGCTGGATCTGCGCCACGCAGCGCGCGTACAAACGCGTCGTGTCGACCAGTTCGGCCGCCATGATCCACTTGCCCGGCTTTTTCAGCAGCGAGGAACCGGGCCAGATATGGAACTTGATGCCGCGCGCGCCCAGATACCCGGCACCCGGTTCGTCCTCGCCCTTGAAGCCGATATTGCCCAGCAAACCGGTCAGCAAGGCCATGTGCAGGTTGTCGTAGGTGGCCGGCGCTTCGTTCAATCGCCAGCCCTGCTCCTTGACGATGGTCAGCAGCTGCGAATGCACGTCGCGCCATTCGCGCAGGCGCATCTGCGACAGGAAATTCGTGCGGCAATTGTCTTGCAGCTGGCGGTTGGTTTTCTTGTGCTCGATGGCGGACTCGAACCAGCGCCAGATTTTCAGGTAGCTCAAGAATTCCGATTTTTCATCGGCGAACTTCTTGTGCGCCTCGTCGGCCGCCTGCTGGTGTTCCATCGGGCGGTCGCGCGGGTCTTGCACGGACAGGGCCGAGGCGACGATCAGCACTTCGCTCAAGCACGCGTTATCGAGCGCGGCGAGTATCATGCGGCCCACGCGCGGGTCGAGCGGCAGCTTGGCCAGCTTGTTGCCCAGCGGTGTGAGTTTATTGACTTCATCGACGGCGCCCAGCTCCTGCAGCAACTGGTAGCCGTCGGCGATCGCGCGCGCCAGCGGCGGCTCGATGAAGGGGAAGGTTTCCACATCCGTCAGGTGCAAGGACTTCATGCGCAGGATGACGGCGGCCAGCGAGGAGCGCAGGATTTCCGGCTCCGTGAATTTCGGGCGCAGAAGATAATCCTGCTCTTCATATAGGCGAATACACACGCCATCGGCCACGCGGCCGCAACGCCCGGCACGCTGGTTGGCGGCCGACTGGGCGATCGGCTCGACCTGCAACTGTTCGACTTTATTGCGGTAGCTGTAGCGTTTCACCCGCGCCAGGCCCGCGTCGACCACGTAGCGGATACCGGGCACGGTCAGCGAGGTTTCCGCCACGTTGGTGGCCAGCACGATGCGGCGCGCATTGCTGGTTTTAAACACGCGCTCCTGCTCTTCGGCCGACAGGCGCGCGAACAGGGGCAGGATTTCCACATGCGGCGGGTGGTGCTTGCGCAGTGCTTCGGCGCAGTCGCGGATTTCGCGCTCGCCCGGCAGGAACACCAGCACGTCGCCCGAGCCGATGCGGCACAGTTCTTCCACGCCATCGACGACGGCATCCATCAGGTCGCGCTTTTCACGCGCAGCTACACGTACATTCGCCGTGCGCTGGCCAGGTTTGTCAGGGTTGGCGGCACCAGGCATGGCCACCTGCTCGCGCTCCACGGGGCGGTAGCGCACTTCCACCTGGTACAAACGGCCCGACACTTCGATCACGGGGGCCGGTTTTTCCGACGTGCCGAAATGGCGCGAGAAGCGCTCCGCATCGATGGTGGCCGACGTGATGATGATTTTCAGATCGGGCCGGCGCGGCAGCAGCTGTTTCAGGTAGCCGAGCAGGAAGTCGATGTTCAGGCTGCGTTCGTGCGCTTCGTCGATGATGATGGTGTCGTAATTTTTCAACAACGGGTCGGTCTGCGTCTCGGCCAGCAAGATACCGTCCGTCATCAGCTTGACGGACGCGCCACGGCTCAGGGTATCGGTAAAGCGCACCTTGAAGCCCACGGTTTCGCCCAGCGGCGTGCCCAGCTCCTGCGCAATGCGCTTGGCCGTCGACGAGGCGGCGATACGCCGCGGCTGCGTGTGGCCGATCATGCCCTTCTGTCCGCGTCCCAATTCCAGGCAAATCTTCGGCAATTGGGTCGTCTTGCCGGAACCCGTCTCGCCCGAGACGATGATCACCTGGTTTTCCAGCAAGGCCTTGGCGATTTCCGCGCGCCGGCCCGAGACGGGCAAGTCTTCCGGATACGTGATCGGTGGCAGCGGATTGCGGAAAGCCTTTTCCGCTTCGCGCGCGGCGCGGGCTGCGTCACGGCTTTCGCGCTCTTCGCGGCTAGCCTGGTCATTGCGCGGCGGCTGTCCCTCACGCGGCGGGCGCGGCGCACGCTGCTGCTGTTGCTGTTTCTGTTGTTCCGCGCGCGGCGGCTGCTGCCTTTGCTGGCTCACGGGCGGGCGCTGGCGGCCCTGCGCAGGCGTGGCGGCAGGCGCGGAAACATCCCCGCCGGCGGGCACATTTGCAACGTTGGAAGGAGGGGAAGACTTATTGCTGGCTGAAGACATTGTTTTTTACAGGTATTTTAAGCGCGCACATCGCGCAGCGAATTATAATGCGCTTAATGGAAAACCCTACCCAATTCGTCCAATGGCTGCGCTCCGTCGCGCCCTACATCCACGCCTTTCGCGGCAAGACCTTCGTGGTCGCCTTCCCCGGTGAACTCGTCAGCGCCGGGGCGCTGCAGGTGCTGGCCCATGATTTGTCCCTGCTGCATGCGCTGGACATCAATGTCACCGTTGTCTACGGCTCACGGCCGCAGGTGGCCGAACAGCTGGCCTTGCGTAACGTCGAAGGCCGCTTCCATAATGGCGTGCGCATCACGGACATCGCCGCGCTGGAATGCGCGAAGGAAGCCGCCGGCGAGCTGCGCCTCGATATCGAGGCCGCGTTCAGCCAGGGCTTGCCGAACACGCCCATGTCGCATGCGGCCATCCGTATCATTTCAGGCAACTTCATCACGGCACGCCCGCTGGGCGTGATCGATGGCGTGGACCTGGAACTGACGGGCATCACGCGCAAGGTCGACGCCGAAACCATCCATTCCATCCTCGGTTCGGACGGCCTGGTGCTGCTCTCGCCGCTGGGCTTCTCGCCTACCGGTGAAGCGTTCAACCTCACCATGGAAGACGTGGCTTGCAGCGCCGCCATCGCCCTGCACGCGGATAAACTGATTTTCATTACCGAAACGCCAATGATGGAAGACGCGACGGGCGTGGAAATCCGCGAACTGTCGTCGCACCAGGCCGAAGCCGTACTGATGGCCGGCTTCCTGCCCGACGCCACGGCGTTTTATTTGAAACATTGCGTCAAGGCCTGCCACAACGGCGTCGAGCGCTCGCACATCGTGCCGTTCTCGATGGATGGCTCGGCCCTGCTGGAATTGTTTACCCATGATGGCGTGGGCACCATGATCAGCCATGAAAACCTGGAAAGCCTGCGCCAGGCCACCATCGAAGACGTGGGCGGCATCATCAAACTGATCGAACCGCTGGAAGCGGACGGCACCCTCGTCAAACGGGGCCGCGAGCTGATCGAACGCGAAATCGATTATTTCTCCGTCATCGAGCATGATGGCGTGATCTTCGGCTGCGCCGCCCTGTACCCGTTCCCCGCGCAAAAGATGGCGGAAATGGCATGCCTGACGGTCAACCCGGAAGTGCAAGCCCAGGGCGACGGCGAACGCATCCTGAAACACATGGAAAACCGCGCGCGCGCCGCCGGTCTGAACAAACTGTTCGTGCTGACCACGCGCACCTCGCACTGGTTCAAGAAGCGCGGTTTCGTACCAGCCACCGTCGACGACTTGCCGAAGGACCGCCAGCATATGTATAACTGGCAGCGCAAGTCGCAGGTACTGATCAAGACCCTGTAAAACTGAAAAAGCCCGGCATGCCGGGCTTTTTACATTGGAACCGTTATTTGATATTCAGCGGCGCAAACGATTTGACCAGGTCGTCGAGCGCCTTCAATTGCGCCAGGAATGGTTCCAGCTGGTCCAGCGGCAAGGCGCTGGGGCCGTCGCAGCGGGCATTGTCGGGATCAGGGTGGGCTTCCAGGAACAGGCCGGCGATGCCGACGGCCAGGCCGGCGCGGGCCAGGTCCGCCACTTGCTGGCGGCGGCCGCCCGACGCTGCGCCACCGGGGTCACGCTGCTGCAGCGCGTGCGTGACGTCGAAGATGATGGGCAAGTCGTCGCACGTCTTCTTCATGACGCCAAAGCCCAGCATGTCGACCACCAGGTTGTCGTAGCCGAGGCAGGTGCCGCGGTCGCACAGGATCAGCTGATCATTGCCCGCTTCCTTGAATTTCTCGACGATATTGGCCATCTGGCCAGGGCTCAAAAATTGCGGCTTCTTGATGTTGATGACTTTGCCTGTTTTCGCCAGGGCCACGACGAGGTCCGTCTGGCGCGCGAGGAAAGCGGGCAATTGCAGCACGTCGACCACTTCGGCCACCTGTTGCGCCTGCCATGGCTCATGCACGTCGGTAATCACGGGCACGCCAAACGCCGCCTTGACGTCCTGGAAGATGCGCATGCCTTCTTCCAGGCCCGGGCCGCGGTAGGAATGGATCGAGGAACGGTTGGCCTTGTCGAAGCTGGCCTTGAACACATAGGGAATGCCCAGTTTTTGCGTCACGCGCACATATTCTTCGCAGGCGCGCATGGCAAGATCGCGCGATTCGAGCACGTTGATGCCGCCAAACAGCGCAAAGCTGCCCGTATTGCTGACGTCGATGCCATGGACTTTCACTGAGGTCATAGGGATTCCATATTGGTTAATTGTTACTACTTGCTTGGAAGAGGCGCAGCCAGCGGCTGGCGCGATAAGGCATCTTACTAGCTGGGGCGGCGCAGATCAAATTTGATCCAGCGCAAGGGCGCGGCAAACGGCGTGTCGCCAGGCCGCGACGGCCCCGCGAGGGCAGGCGCAAAGTGCCTTATAATCACGCTTTATCTCTACACTGATTCAGGAGCACAGATGGCCCGCACGATCCACTGCATCAAACTCAACAAGGAAGCCGAAGGATTGGATTTCCCGCCGTACCCGGGCGAACTGGGCAAGAAGATTTACGAATCCGTGTCGAAGGAAGCATGGGCTGCCTGGCTCAAGCACCAGACCATGCTGGTCAATGAAAACCGGCTGAACCTGGCCGACGCGCGCGCCCGCAAATACCTGGCCACGCAGATGGAAAAGCATTTCTTCGGCGATGGCGCCGATGCCGCCATGGGCTACGTGCCGCCAACGGAATAAGTTTTATCGCTTGCCCGTGACCACGTCACGGGCAGTTTCGCCTGCGTTTCACGCCCGCCTCCGCCGTTTCACGGCACCGCCTCCCCGTTTCATCGCACACCGCTCGCCGCCCATGCCGCCCGCTGGCACAGTACGTCCATCGACAACCTCATTCCAAGGCGGACACCATGTTGCAGCAAATCTTCAGCCACACTCCCCTCTACGTCTGGGCCATCCTGGGCTTTCTCGTCTACCGTGGCGTGCTGGCCAGCCGTGCGCGCGAAGTGACCTTGCGCAAGCTGTGCATCATTCCGCTGGTGATGCTGGCGCTGTCGCTGAGCGGCGTGCATGGCTGTTTCGGCTTCCATGGCGTGGCGCCGTTCGCCTGGACAATCGGCGCCCTGGCCGGTGCTGCGCTGGCGTGGACGCTGACCGATACGCGCAAGATCGTCGCCATTCCCGAACGGAGCAGCGTGCGGCGTCCCGGCAGCTGGGTGCCATTGATCTTGATGATGAGTATCTTCTGCATGAAATATGCGGTGGCCGTGACCCTGGTCATCGCGCCAGCCTATGCCCACGCGACCGGCTTCATCGCACCAGTCTGCCTCGCCTATGGCTGCTTCAGCGGCCTCTTCATCGGCGGCTTGCTGCGCACTGTGGCCGTGTACCGCCAGGCACCTATGACAAGCGGCCCGCAAGGGGCCGCCGTGTAAGCCAAGTCTAGATGCCGGCAACGCCGGCTATCAACTTAGTATGCCAAAGTACGCACGCCTTCCGGCATGCCCAGCAGGCAGACATTCGCGCCGCGCACGGCGAACAGGCCGACGGCGATGACGCCGACGATCTGGTTGATCTGCTGTTCCAGCGCCACCGGGTCGGCAATTTTCAAGCCCAGCACGTCGATGATCTCGCCGCCGTTATCCGTAATGAACGCTTGATCGCTGCCCGCCTTCAGGCGCAAGCGGGGCGTGCCGCCCAGTGCGGCCAGCTGGCGCGACACGGCGGCACGCGCCATCGGCACCACTTCCACGGGCAGCGGGAAGGCGCCCAAGGTTTCTACCAGCTTGGAGCCGTCGGCGATGCAGACGAACTGTTTCGCGACGGACGCGACGATCTTTTCACGCGTCAATGCCGCGCCGCCACCCTTGATCATGGCACCGCTGGCCGTGATTTCATCGGCGCCGTCGATGTAGACGGCGATCGATTCGACGTCGTTCAGGTCGAAGACGGGAATGCCATGGCCTGCCAGGCGCGCGGCCGTCGCTTCGGACGACGCGACCGTCCCCTTGATACGGTCCTTGATCTTGGCCAGTTCATCGATGAAAAAGTTGGCGGTGGAACCGGTGCCGACACCGATGATTTCACCGTCCACCACATAGTTAATGGCGGCGCGGGCTACGGCTTGCTTCAATTCGTCTTGGGTCATGGCAAAAAAAGGCTAAAGTGGGGAATGCCGCTATTTTAACGGATTGCCAGCCCGGCCAGCCGGCCATGATGACGGGCCATGCGATGGAATACAACAGCCAAGCTGGAAACCTTTGCCCCAGGGCAATTCCCAGCCAATTACTCTCTATGCACTCTAAAATATGCGAAAATGGCACGATTGCCCGATATGACGTTCCAGGAATAGCACATGAATCACAGTAAACAGGTACTTGTTGTCGATGACAGCCGGGTTTCACGTTTGATGTCGCATCAGTTCATCCTCAGCAAACATGCCGACTGGCAAGTAATTGAGGCGGCGACCGGTGAAGAAGCCCTGGAAAAAGTCAAGACTGTCAGCCCTGTGCTGATATTACTGGATGTCAACATGCCCGGCATGGGCGGCGTGGCGGCGGCGGAACAATTGCGCGCGCTGTGCCCGCAAACGCACATCATTCTCGTCACGGCCAACGTGCAAAACGCCATCCGCAACCGCGCCACTGAGCTCGGCGTCGGCTTCATGGAAAAACCGATCACGGAAACGCGCATCCACCAGCTGATCGCGTCACTGGGACTGTGAGCATGGTCAATCTCTCCGAACTCGAAAACGATGCCCTCGTAGAGATATTCAACATCGGGGTGGGCCATGCGGCCGCCGCGATGAGCGAAATCGTCAATGAAGAAGTCACCATGTCGGTGCCGTCGATCACCTTCCTGAATCGTGCCGACGCGGCTGCCTTGCTGGGCAGCAAGAAGGATGGCGAACGCATCTGCGGCGTCAGCCAGCATTACGATGGCGCCTTCGCCACCGAAGCCATATTGATGTTCCCCGAAGACAAGAGCCTGGAAATCGTGCGCCTGATGGTGGGCGACGCCATGCCGCTGCAGGAACTGACGGAAATGGAACAGGAGGCGATGAGCGAAATCGGCAACATCATCCTCAATTCCTGCGTGGGAACTTTGGCCAACCTGTTCGACAGTGAACTGCACGGCTCGCTGCCCCTGTACCACGTGGGCACCAGCGCGGAAATCCTGTCCTCGTTCGGCGGCGACGATGACGACGCCGTCGTGCTGATGCTGCATATCGACTTCGTGCTGTCCAAGCACCAGATCCACGGTTATGTGGCATTCGTGCTCGACCTGTCCGCCTTGCACGACCTGAAGCAGCAGGTCAGCCGCTATCTGGCCAAGGTCCTGGGACAGGCGTGACGATCATGCCGGAGGCCTTGCACCGACTCGCCCTGCTCGAGAGCATACTCGGCGCCGTCAACCTGGGCGCCATCGTGCTCGACGAACAGCACCGCATCGTGCTGTGGAACCACTGGATGGCGCGCCACTCGGCGTGCCAGGCCGACGCCGTGCTGGGCCAGGATTTCTTTGCCGTCTATCCTGAACTGCGCCACAAGCGCATAGCCTCGGCCATCACCCAGGCCCTGCGCGACAATTTCCAGTCGCTGCTGTCGCAAACCCTGCACAAGGCGCCATTCCCCCTGTACACGCATGGCGCGGCCGAAGGCCGGGAGCGCATGCAGCAGGCGATTGCCGTCACGCCGATCAATTTGCCCGGTTCGCCGCGCCACTGCCTGATCCAGATCAATGATGTGACCATCGCCGTGGGCCGCGAAAAGCTGCTGCGCGAACAAACCATGGTGTTGCGTTCACAAACCTTTGCCGACGGCTTGACGGGCATCGCCAACCGCCGCCACTTCGACGTGGCGATCGAAAAGGAAATGCGGCGCGCCATGCGCACGGGCAGCCCCCTGTCGCTGCTGATGATCGACATCGACCATTTCAAGGATTACAACGACCATTACGGTCACCAGCAAGGTGATGATTGCCTGATACGAGTGGCGGCCGAACTGGCCGCCATGCTGCAGCGCCCCACCGACTTGCTGGCGCGCTATGGCGGCGAGGAATTTGCCGCCATCCTGCCCGACACGGACGCGGCGCAGGCGCTGCGCATGGCCGAGGCGATCCGCGAACGGGCGGCCGGGCTGCGCATTCCGCATGCCAAGACGGGCAATGAGGTCAAGCACATTACGGTCAGCATCGGCATCGCCACCCAGCACCCGCAGCAGCAGCCGACCATCGCCGCCCTGATCGGCGCCGCCGACCGCGCCCTGTACCTGGCCAAGGGCGCGGGGCGCAACCGCGTGATGGTGCAGCCGCTATAAAAAAAGCAACGCCGGACAAAGGATTCCAGTAGACATCTTTACGGCGTGTGCGTAGACTCGTCAGTGATTGCAGCAACAACAACAAGAATTTATCTGTGGTATCTATCCCTGCGCATGGCTCACCATGCGGGACACGGCCAGGAGCGCTTGTGAAACTCGATCCTCCCCTCAAATCCGGCTTGCCGGGTGCTGGCATGGATACGACCATGGTGAACGGCATGCGCCTGCTGCTGTCGAGCGCCACCTTGCTGACCCTGTTCATCGATCCCGAAAGCGCCGGCAAGCTGAGCAAGATTACCTGGCTGATCTTTTCCGCCTACACCATGCACAGCCTGCTGCTCTACGTGCTGGCCGTGCTGGGCCTCAGCCTGCCCCAGGATATCTTGCTGTACTGGCTCGACGTGGCCTGGTATGCGCTGATCGTGTTTTCCACCAGCAGCCACAACACTTTATTCTTCCTGTTTTTTTTCTTTGCCATCCTGACCTCGTCGTTCCAGCGTGGCTTCGAGGAAGGCGCGCGCGTCACCCTCGCTTCGGCCGGCCTGTTCGCCGCGACTGCCCTGTTCGGCGAAACGGATGCGGAACTGTCGCGCCTGCTGCTGCGCACCACCTTCCTGCTGGCGCTCGGCTACATGATCGCCTACTGGGGCGGTTCGGCCATCACGCAGCGCAGCCACCTGGCGCTGCTGCGCGATGTCAGCCAGCTGTCCAATCCGCGCTTCGGCGTCGACCAGACCATTACCTCGGTGCTGGAAAAAACCCGCAGTTATTTCAACGGCCGCAGCTGCCTGCTGATCATGCAGGACAAGGGCACGCGGGTCTGGTCGCTGCGCAGCGTGCTGCAAACGGCAACGGGCGTCGTACACACCAGCTCGCTCCTCAGCGACGACGCGGCCAGTCCCCTGCTCGCTTTCCCGCACGATAAAATCGCGCTGTACAACCAGCCCGCCGGCCCCTGGCTGCCGTGGATAGGCGGCGCGCGCATGCTCGAGCCCGACAGCGGACGCTGGCTGCGGCATGACGACGCGGCGGGCGCCCGCCTGGCCGAGCTGCTCGAAGCGCACGCCTTCATCAGCGCGCCACTGCCCCTGCGCAATGGCAAAGGCCGCATCTTTATCGTCTCCGCCACCAGCATGAGCAAGACGGACGCCCTGTTTCTCAGCCATATCGGCGCGCAGGCGTTTCCCGTCATCGAAAACATCAACCTGCTCGACCGGCTGGCGTCGCAGGCGGCCTCGCGCGAACGCGAAAAGATCGCGCGCGACCTGCATGACACGGCCGTGCAGCCGTATATCGGCTTGCGCCACGGCCTGGCCGCCTTGCGCAACGAAGCCACGCCGGGCAATCCGCTGCTGCCGGAACTGGAAAAACTGATCATCATGTCGGGCCAGGTGATCGCCGACCTGCGCAGCTACGCGCGCACGTTCAAGAACGGGCAAGTGCAAAGCGAGCCGGAACTGCTGGTGGCGCTGCGCCGCCAGGCCACGCAGATCCGCGAATTCTATGGCATCGACATCGCCCTGCAGATCGAAGGCGACCTGCACATCAACGACCGCCTGGCGGCCGAGGTGTTCCAGATCGTCAACGAGGGCATGAGCAATATCCGCAAGCATACGTCGGCGCGCCACGGCGCCGTCAAGCTGACCTGCGTGCAGGGCGCGCTGCACATCAGCATCGACAACGAATGCGCCGCCGCGCACGTCCCCGATTTCCTGCCCGACTCGCTGGCCGAGCGCGCCGCCGCCCTCGGCGGCACGGCCCGCGTCACGCATGGCATGCTGGGCAACACCTCCGTGCAGATCGAGATCCCCATATGAATGACTTACGCCACATGCCACCGGCCAGCCATGTCATCAGCGTCATGCTGGTGGACGATCACAAGACCATGCTGTGGGGCCTGGAGCGGCTGATCGGCGGTGAGCACTCGGGCATGCGCGTGGTCGCCACGGCCTCCGACGGCACCGAGGCGCTGGAGCAGGCAAAAGCGTTGCAACCCGATGTGATCGTGCTGGACCTGGACCTGGGCGGCATCAGCTCGCTGTCCATCCTGCCCGCGCTGGCGCAGAGCGGCGGCACGCGCGTGCTGGTGCTGACGGCCAGCCACGACCAGGCCGTCCTGGACCAGACGGTGCTCAAGGGCGCGCGCGGCATCGTCAGCAAGGATGCGCCGGCGGAGATGGTCCTGAAGGCCATCGAAAAGGTCTACCAGGGCGAGCTGTGGCTGGAACACGCGATACTGGGACGCATGCTGACGCAGCTGACCCAGCCCGGTGGCGGCTCGGCGCAAGCGATCGCCATCGCCAGCCTGACCCTCAAGGAAAGAAAGATCATCGCCGCGCTGGTGCACGGCAGCGGCACGCCGGCCAAGCTGCTGGCGGACCAGCTGTTCATCTCCGAACACACCTTGCGCAATCACCTGACGTCGATCTACCGCAAGCTGGGCGTGTACAACCGCCTGGAACTGTACGCCTACGCCACCAAGCACCAGCTGGGCCAATTGCCGCCCGGCGCCTGAGTCCGCCGTCCCCCGCGCGGCCACGGCCGCGCACACCCTTCCCGCCTCCCCTGCGCCAGCCTTCGAAACGGCCTGCGCCCCTGCGCCCGCCTGCGCGCCAGACTCGACCATGACAATTGTCACGAAAAAAACAAGCAGTTCCTCCTTGCAATAAAAGGATGTTCTTCTGATGTAGATCAAGGTGCCAACTTCTATAGTGGATTTACCGGAGTGCAAATCACCGCACGGCCCACCACGACACGGAGCACAGCATGCGCCTTGACAAGTATCTTCCGACAGCCCTGATCACCTATTTGCAGGGCAAGGAAAAGGCTGCGTTCTACCGCTATGCCCTGGTGGCGGCCCTCATGGCGGTGGTATGCATCATCGGACTGCTGGCACTGGGCGAAAGCCCATGAGAACGCCAGGTCGTAGCAGCAGGAAGCAACACCGTCATGCCGTTTCATCCACCGCCGTACCTTAACCACACCAGGAGTTGTCATGAACCTCATCAAAAACTTTATCCGCGAAGAAGATGGCGTCACCGCAATCGAGTACGGCCTGATCGCTGCCCTGATTGCCGTCGTGATCATCGCCGCCATCACCATCGTCGGCACGCAGCTGAAAAAAACCTTCAGCACCATCGGCACCAAGCTCACCGCTGCGAACTGATGCGGTGCTGTCCGGACCGGCCCTGCGCCGGCCCGGACTACGCTTTCCAGTCTCCCCCGGCACACCCACCTTGACGACGCATAGCGAGGCCCATCGTGAAATCTCTCTTCAGCCGTGTATCCGACGAGTCCGCCGTCACAGCGATCGAATACGCGCTGCTGGCGGGCCTGATCGCGGTCGTGCTGGTCATCACGATCACCGTGCTTGGCGACCAGGTCAAGCTGCTGTTTGTCTACGTCAAGGACCAAGTGGTCCTGGCCCTGTCATGAATACCCTGCGCCTCTCGCTGCGCACCCACCGCGCCCTGCTGCTGATCGTGCTGCCGTACGCCGCCGCGGCGATGCTGCTGGCCGGCGGCCTGCCCAGCGCAGCGGACATCCTCAACGTGCTGACCGGCTTCCTCGTGGCCATCCTCACGGGCCCCGTCTTCATCCTGTGCGGCTACACCATCCACGTCATGGTGATGAAACGCCCGCACCGCCTGTGCCATTATCTGTACCACGATCTGCGCCGCTACCTGAGCAACGAGCGCCTGCTGCACGCGCTGCCGGCCATGCTGCTGATCCCCGTCTTCGCGTCCAGCTTCACCGTCATCAAGGGCGCCATCCCGCGCCTGCACCCCTACACCTGGGATGCCACCCTGTCCGCCTGGGACGTCGCGCTGCATGGCGGCATGGCGCCGTGGGAAAGGCTGCAGCCGCTGCTGGGCCACCCGCTCGTCACGGGCTTGCTCAACTTCAGCTACCACTTCTGGTTCTTCCTGTTCTACGCCATCCTGTACTGGCTCATCCTCGACACCCGGCGCCCACTGCTGCGCATGCAGTTCCTGCTCAGCTTTGCGCTGACGTGGATCGTCCTGGGCAGCATCATGGCCGTGCTGTTTGCCTCGGTCGGCCCCTGCTACTACGGCCACCTGCACGCCAGCGACCCGTATGCGCCGCTGATGGCTTACCTGCATGAGGCCAACGGGCACGTCCCCGTCTGGGCCCTGCAGGTGCAGGAGATGCTGTGGCAAGGCTATCAAAGCAAGGGCGCGAACGGCGAGCTGGGCATCTCCGCCATGCCCAGCATGCATGTGGCCACGGCCGTGCTGATGGCCATCGTGGGCTGGAACGTCAACCGCGCCGCCGGCATCGCCCTGTCCGCCTTCGCCGTACTGATACTGCTCGGCTCCATCCACCTGGGCTGGCACTATGCGCTCGACGGCTATGTCGGCGCGGCCGGCGCGGCGCTCGTGTGGCACCTGGTGGGACGGCTGCTGGGCAGCCAGGCCGCGGCGCCGGCCGTGCACATGGCCACGGCGCCCTGCATGGGCAAGGAAGGACTGACATCATGAACGCCCACCTGCCCATGCTGCTGTGCCTGGTCGTGCTGGCCACCCTGCTCGCTGCCGCCCTGTGGCACGACCTGCGCACGCGCCGCATCCCGAACCGGCTGGTGCTGTGGGGCACCCTGGCGGGCTTGATCCTGAACAGCTTCGTGCCATCGGGCGCCGGCCTGTTCGACGCGGCCTTCGGCGGCCTGGGACTGCTGCAGGCGCTGGCCGGCGCCGCCGCCGGACTGGCCCTGCTGCTGCCCATGTATCTGCTGCGCGCCCTGGGCGCCGGCGACGTCAAGCTGATGGCCATGTGCGGCGCCTTCCTCGGCCCCGACGCCGTGCTCGAAGCGGCCCTGCTGACCTTCCTGTGCGGCGGCGTGCTGGCCCTGGCCGCCGCACTGGTGGGACAGCGCCTGCGCCAGGTGCTGAAAAACACTTATCACATGATGCTGGGCGCGCTGCTGCACAGCCTTGCCGGCGGCGCCGCCACCATCGCCGAACCGCCGCCCGCCACCGGCAAGCTGGCCTACGCCTTCGCCATTGCCAGCGGCACCCTGCTGCAGGTATTCCTGCACTACACCCACCTGTGGAGCTTGCGCTGAAACGCGCCGCTCCGACGACCCGCCACCATAGGAACTGACCATGGACACCCTCGCCACCTTCTGCCACTCGCGCCACGCAAGCCTGCTCACCAGCATCGCCATGGCTTGCCTGTGGGCGTTCTTCGCCAGTGCCCACGTGGTCGGTTATCTGCACAGCGGCGACTGGAGCTATCTGCTGTTCTGCGTCGCCGAAACCCTGGCCGCCCTGTTCTTCATCGTGCGTTCGGCCCCCGTCAGCGTTTCCACCGATGCGGGCGACTGGCTGCTGGCCATCGGCGCCACCTTCGCCCCCTTCCTCTTCGCGCCAGCCGACATGGCCATCTGGCCAGGCGCGCGCTACCTGCTGGCCGTCGGCAGCCTGCTGCAGATCGCCGGCCTGCTGTCGCTGAACCGCAGCTTCGGCCTGGTGGCGGCGCAGCGCGAGATCAAGACGGGTGGCGTGTACCGCGTGGTACGCCATCCGCTGTATGCCAGCTACCTGATTTCCCTGAGCGGCTACCTGCTGGCCAATACCTCGCTCGCCAACACCATCATCTATGTGGCGACGATGACGATGATGGTGATGCGCCTGCTGCGCGAAGAGCGCTTCCTGTCCACCGACGTGCGCTATCGCGTCTACATGCGCCAGGTGAAGTACCGCCTGCTGCCCTTCATTTTCTGATATCCGGCCACCCGAGCGAGGAGCATCCATCATGCCTGACACCTATCCAGAACGCAGCGACGGCGGCGGCGTCGAACCGGCCGCCAAGCGCGCGCCACGCACGGTCGAGGAAACGGGATTGCCCTTCCTGTTCCTCATAGAACTGCTGGTCAAGATACTCTTCCAGCGCGGCCAGATCGGCCTGCCCGCCCTGTCGACGCACGTGAAACTGGGCGCCGGCGTGCTCGAGCCGCTGCTCACTTTCATGCGCGCCGAAAAACTGTGCGAAGCGCGCCGCAACGGCGGCAGCGGCACCGACGCCGACCTGTCTTATCTGCTGGGCGACCAGGGCCGCCTGCGCGCCGCCGAATACATGCGCCGCAATGCCTACAGCGGTCCCGCTCCCGTCACCCTGGCCGATTACAGCAACCAGGTGCTGGCGCAAAGCGTGGCGGACATGCAGGTCACCCGCGACGACGTGCAGCGCGAATTTCGCAACGTGGTGGCCAGTTCGGCCGTGCTCGACCAGCTGGGCGCGGCCATGAATTCCGGGCGCGCCCTGTTCTTCCACGGCCCCGCCGGCAGCGGCAAGAGCTACCTGGCCGAGCGCCTGAACGGCCTGCTCAGCGGCGCCATCGCCCTGCCGCATGCCGTAATGGTCGACGGCGAAGTGCTGCCCTTCCTCGACCCCATGCTGCACACCGTGTCGCGCGGCGGCCCCGTGCCGTCCGACCCGCGCTGGGTGCGCGCCGAGCGTCCCGCCGTGCTGACGGGCGGCGAGCTGACGCTCGACATGCTGGACCTGCAATTCGACCAGGGCACCCGTTTGTACCAGGCGCCGCCGCACCTGAAGGCCAACAACGGCATCTTCATCATCGACGACCTTGGCCGCCAGCGCTGCTCGCCCGTGGAGCTGATGAACCGCTGGATCGTGCCGATGGCGCGCCACATCGATTACCTGTCGCTGCACACGGGCTACAAGTTCCCCGTGCCCTTCGACGTCATCGTCGTGTTCTCGTCGAACCTGGCGCCGCAGCACCTGGCCGACGATTCCTTCCTGCGCCGCATCGGCTACAAGATCCATGTGGGACCCCTGACCGCCTACCACTACCTGGCCGTGTTCCGCAGCACCTGCGCCCAGCTGGGCATCAATTTCGACGAAGCCTCCTACACCTATCTGCTGCACCTGCACAGCCAGTACGGGCGGCCCTTGCTGGCCTGCTATCCACGCGACATCCTCGCGCAGATCTGCGACCAGGCGCGCTATGAAGACCACGCGGCGCAGCTGTCGCCGGAAGGGCTGCTGTGGGCATGGAAAAACTATTTCGGCAGCGATGACGACCTTGCAAGCACACATAACGGACCGGAAGCGGTCCAGCACAAAGGGGAAGCAAAATGAGAAACGCACGCGCTCTGACGATGATGGCCATTGCGGTCATCCTGGCGTTCGCCGCGGTCATCGTGGCCGCGCGCTGGATCAATGCCCAAGCCTCGGGCAACATCAACAAGGTGGCCGTGGCCCAGGTCGACATCAGCCTGGGCGCGCGCCTGACGCCCGACATGGTGCGCATGGTGGACTGGCCATCGAACGCGCTGCCACCCGGCGCCATCAACGATCCGAAACTGCTGGAAACGCGCGTCACGCGCACCAGCATCCAGCACGGCGAACCGATCATGGAAGGCAAGCTGGCGCCTCCCGGCACGCAAGGCGGCCTGTCGGCCGTCGTCGCCGAAGGCAAGCGCGCCATGACCGTGCGCGTCAACGATGTGGTGGGCGTGGCCGGCTTCGCCCTGCCCGGCAACTTCGTCGACATCCTCGTCAACACCCAGGGCGAAGGGGCCCGCAAGACGCCGGACCGCGATCCGAACATTTCCAAGATCGTGCTCGAACGCATCCTCGTGCTGGCCATCGCCCAGGAATCGAGCCGCGACGACACCAAGCCCAAGGTGGTCAACGCCGTGACCCTGGAGCTGACGCCGGACCAGGCGGAAAAACTCGACCTGGCACGCAGCGTGGGCACCCTGTCACTGGTGCTGCGCAACCAGATCGAGGACAAGCCCGTCAACACGGAAGGCGCCACCAAGTCCAGCCTGCTCGATGAAAAAGTCGCCATGGCAGCCCCCGCCGCCATGGTGCAAGCCAAGCCGCTGCCACGCCGCCGTCCCGCCGCCGCACCCGCGCCAACGGCCGGCCCAAAGGTCGATGTCATCAAGGGGCTGGAACGCAGCTCCCAACAATTCTAACCTGCACCAGAGGAGTCACGCCATGAGCACATATTGCACAGCAAGCGGAAGCCGGGTACTCAGCCTGGCGCTTGCCCTCGCCATGATCGGCGCCCTGGCGCCCCAGGCACGCGGCGAACCCGTCGCCGCCACCGCCGCTGCCGCCGACACCGGGGCAGCCAAAAGCAGCCGCGCCACCACCCGGCCCAAGGCCACGCCGCCGCAAAGCGAATCGCGCGCCGGCCGCACCGAGATGGCGCCGCAAATGAGCCTGGCCGAAGGCAAGTCGACCCTGATGCGCCTGCCGTTCGCAGCCAGCCGCATGTCCGTCGGCGACCCGCGCATCGCCGACGTCATCCTGCTTAACCCCAACGAGGTCTACCTGCTGGGGCGTTCCGTCGGCACCACCAACCTGATCCTGTGGAACAAGAGCAATGACGCCACCATCATCGACCTGGCCGTCGGCATCGACAGCAGCAGCCTGCAGGCGCGCATGGCCGAACTGCTGCCGAACGAAAAGATCAACGTCACGGTGGCGGGCGACACCCTGATCCTGTCGGGCATGGTCAGCGATGTCGTCAAGGCCGACCAGGCCCTGTCGCTGGCCAACGCCTATGTGCAGCGCAGCGCCCGCAGCGGCGGCGCCGCCTCGGGCGCAGCACCCGCCGCAGCCGCAGCCGCAGGCGCTTCCGCTCCGGCCCCCGCCGCCACGCCCGATGCGAACATGCCGCGCGTGATCAACCTGCTGTCGATCGCCGCGCCGCAGCAGGTGATGCTGGAAGTGAAAGTGGCCGAAGTGTCGAAGGTGCTGGTCGACCAGCTGGGCGCCAGCCTGGGCATCAACAAGACCATCGGCAGCTGGTCGTATTCGCTGCTGTCGAGCCTGCTCAGCAACAATCCCAGCGGCTTGAGCGGCGCCAGCAAGAACAACTTCTTCAACCTCGACGCGCAAAAACGCGATGGCCTGATCAAGGTGCTGGCCGAACCGAACATCATGGCCATCAGCGGCCAGGAGGCCAGCTTCCTGGCCGGTGGCAAGATATTCATCCCCGTCAGCCAGAGCAACAATAACGGCGTGCCCACCATCACCCTGGAAGAGAAGGAGTTCGGCGTGGCCGTGAAATTCACGCCCACCGTGCTCGAAGGGGGACGCATCAACCTGAAGGTGGCGCCGGAAGTGTCGGACCTGAACAAGGACGGCATCGGCATCACGGCCACCGGCATCTCGGCCACGGCCATCCTGCCATCGTTTACGACGCGGCGCGCCACCACCACGGTGCAGCTGTTCGACGGCCAGAGCTTCGCCATCGGCGGCCTGATCAAGAACAACGTGACCAGCAATATCAAGGCCCTGCCAGGCCTGGGCGAAGTGCCCGTGCTGGGCGCCCTGTTCCGCAGCACGGACTTCCAGACGGACCGTTCGGAACTGGTCTTCATCATCACGCCGCACCTGGTCAAGCCGCTGCCGCCCGACTACAAGCTTCCCACCGACGGCTACATCCAGCCGACGCGCGGCGACATGTTCATGCAGGGAAAAATGGAAGGCAGCGCACCGGCGCGCGCGCCCGCAGCGGCACAGACACCGGCACCAGCGCCCATGCAGCCGCAAGCGGCCGCGCCCCAGCCTGCCGCCGGCTTCGACCTCAAATAGGAGAACACCATGAAAACCGCACATCGCCTGCCTTGCGCCACCCTGCTGTCGCTGCTGGTCCTGCTGGCCGGCTGCGCCGCCACCACCACGCCCGTGCTCGATTCGCACTTCGGCGAATCGGTGGCCCTGCTCAAGGCGCAACAGATCATGTATCCGGACGCCTACCGCAATGCCAACCCCGTCAGCGGCATCGACGGCAAGGCCGGCGTCAGCGCCTACCAGCGCTACCAGAAATCGTTTGCGGCGCCGGAACCGCAACCGAATGTCTTCACCATCGGCGTGGGCGGACGCCAGTAGGCGCCAGTTCAGCGATGTACTTCCCCCAGGCCACCAGGAGACAGCCATGAACACCGCATTTCGCAGGCACGACAAGCAGCAGGGCGCGATCGCCATCGTGCTGGGGCTGACCCTGGTGGTGCTGTTTGCCATGGGCGGCCTGGTGCTGGACCTGGGCCACCTGTACATCGCCAAGGCGGAACTGCAGAACGGCGCCGACAGCGCCGCCTTGGCCGGCGCCGTGGAACTCAATCAAAGCGCGGACGGCATCGACAACGCGCAGGCCAAGGCCATCGCCATCGCGCAAAAGAACCGCTACGATTTTTCCACCGCGCTGACCATCACGGCCACCAACATCGAGTTCGGCCCCAGCCCGGACGGCCCCTGGTCGTCCGGCGCCAGCGCCCGCACCAGTCCCCAGGGCCAGACCTTCATCCGAGTCGACACGGGCAGCAAGACCTTCGCCACCTACCTGATGGGCATCGCCGGCATCGCCAGCACCAGCACCTCGGGCGTGGCCGTGGCGGGCCGCTTCGTCAACGACGTCACGCCGATCGGCGTGTGCGCCGTCGATCCGGCCAACAAGACGGCGCAATACACGTATCCGGCCGCGCCGGCCGGCACGGGCTTGACGGAACTGGTGGAATTCGGTTTCCGCCGCGGCGTCACCTACAACCTGTTCGGCCTCAATCCGCTGGGCGGCCCGTCCGATCCCTACCTGATCAATCCCGTCGACGCCCCGCCCGGCACCTGCAGCGCCTCGCACGCGAGCGCCGCCTCCACCGCGCCATTCATGTGCACGGGCAGCAGCGCCGTCATCACCAGCGGCACGGGCCAGGTCTACACGAACACAGGGCTGACGGCGTCGCTGGCCGCCTCGCTCAATTCCCGCTTCGACGATTACGGCGGCCCGTCCGTGTGCGACCCCGCGACGGCGCCGCCCGACACCAACATCAAGGAATATCCATGCGTGGGCGCCGCGTCGCCCTGCGCCGCCACCGCCGCCAGTTCGCCGCCCGCCAGCTGGATGGAACCGGGCGCCAGCACCTTGCCCAGCCAGCAGCCCGTCAGCCTGGCCGGCAACAAGCCGAATTACCAGCTGCCGTCGGCCGGCACGGTTCCCGCGCCATCGGCCACGTTCGCCCAGTTCTCCGGCTACGGCGTGCTGTGGTCCTACGGCCCCGCCTACCAAAGCAATGGCGCCACCCCGGCCAAGGCCGGCACGGCCTACAGCGTCGCGGACGGCAACGCCAACCCCATGTACAGCACGGCCAAGGCGAATTACTTCGACACGGCCAGCTACCCCGTCAGCCCCGGCGCGGGCTTTCCTGCCAGTACGCCGCCTTCGCCGTACAACCAGACCAGCGGGCCCACGTTCCAGGCGCCTTCGCCGGCCCATCCGGGCCAGCGCAACCGGCGCATCCTCAACGTGGTGCTGGTCGACTGCCGTACGGCGCCCGTGGGACCCGCTTCGTGCGGCACCATGAACGCGGTCGGCATCGGCAAATTCTTCATGACGATGAAGGCCGATTTCAGCGGCGGCACCAAGCGCCTCGACGTCGAATTCGCGGGCCTGATCGAGCCCGTGCCGAATTCCGAAATCAAACTCTACAAGTGAGGCGGCCATGCGTATCCACCACTCCCCCCTCAGGCAGCGCGGCGGCGCCGCCGTCGAATTCGGCATCGTGCTGGCCCTGCTGATCACCCTGCTGGCAGGCATCTTCGGCTTCGGCCGCGCCTTCTGGTATTACGACGCGCTGACCAAGGCCACGCGCGACGCGGCGCGCAACATGTCCGTCAAGGCCAAGGCCGGCATCGCCTCGCAGGGCGTGCCGGCGGCCAGGCAGACGGTGGTCGATGCGGCCCTCAGCGCCGGCATCAGCGACTTCACCACGGCCAACGTGACGGTCACCTGCCTGGACGCGGCGTTCAACGACAGCAACTGCAACGATGGCACGGCGCCGGGCGGCATCCGCGTCGAAGTCGTCAACTACACGCTGTCCGTGGGCCAGTACCTGCCCTTCGTGATCGGCGCGGCCAGCAGCTATGCCACGCCGCTCTCGCCGCGCACCACCATGCGCTACATGCTGTAAGGGGAACGCCATGCGCCACCGCCTTTCATCACCTCCTCCAGCCGGGCGCCAGCGCGGCGCCGCCGCCGTCGAATTCGCCCTGGTGTCGCTGCTGTTTTTCACCTTGCTGTTCGGCATCCTCGAATTTGGCCGCATGCTGTACCTGTACAACACGGTGCAGGAAGTGAGCCGCCGCGCCGCGCGCGAAGCCGTGGTGCGCTGGGTCGACGAGACCGACGCCATCAAGACCCTGGCCCTGTTCGGCGGCACGGCACTGCCTGCCGCGCCGGAACTGACGGCCGCCAACATCACCATCCGTTACCTGAACAAGAGCGGCGCCGAAGTGACCTTGCCGCCGACGGACCCGGGCGACAACCTGTCGGCCTGCGGCGACATCACGCGCACGGCCAGTTGCATCGACAGCGTGCGCGTCTCGATCGACAACGTCAGCTACACGCCGATGGTCAGCCTGTTCGGTTTTCTCAATATTGCCGTACCAGCCTCGGTCGTGGTCATGCACGCCGAAAGCCTGGGCTTCCAGATCAACTGAACGCCTTTACCGAACACTTTTACCGGGGAGTACCAAGTGAATATCGTCATCGTCTCGAAGAATGAAGCCCAGCTCAAACGGCTGACCCGCTTGCTGCGCGAACGCAGCACGGCCGACCGCGTGACCCTGCTGGCGAGCATACCCGATGTATTCGACAACGGCGTCACGCCGGACTTGCTGCTGCTGGAGCAGGAGCAGACGGGCGAGGCGGAGCTGGAACAGCTCGAGCTGCTGGGCGGACGCCATCCGAGCCTGGCCATCATCGTGCAATGCCCGCAGCAAAGTCCGCAATTCCTGCTGCGCTCGATGCGCGCCGGCGTGCGCGAAGTGCTGCAGCCGGACGACGACGCGGCCCTGTGCGCCGCCTTGCGCCGCATCGAGGAAAAACTGCAGAAGCAGGTCACGCGCAAGGGCCAGGTGCTGGCCTTCGTCTCATGCAAGGGCGGCAGCGGCGCCACCTTCATCGCCGCCAACCTCGGCTACGCGCTGGCCGCCGGCGAACAGCGCAAGGTGGCGCTGTTCGACCTGAACCTGCAGTTCGGCGACGCCGCCCTGTTCGTCTCGGACCACAAGCCGGCCACCACCCTGTCGCAGCTGTCGCAGCAGATCGTGCGCCTCGACGCCTCGCTGCTGAGCGCCAGCATGATCCAGATCACGCCCGCCTACAGCGTGCTGGCCGCCGCCGACGACCCGGCCCACGCGGCCGACGTCGAAGCCGACCATATCGACCGTTTGCTGACCCTGGCGCGCAGCCAGTACGACTACATCCTGCTCGACGTGGGGCGCGGCCTCGATCCCGTCAGCGTGCGCGCGCTGGACCGGGCCGACCTGATCTTCCCCGTGCTGCAGGCAACGTTGCCGTATGTGCGCGACGGCAAGCGCCTGCTCGACGTGTTCCGCGGCCTCGGCTACCGCGAAGACAAGATCCGCCTGATCCTGAACCGCTATGCGAGCAGCGACAGCATCCGCGTGGCCGACCTGGAAGCGGCATATGGCAAGCACGTCTACAAATCCATCCCCAACCACTACGAAGCGGTGGCGGCCTCAGTGAGCCAGGGCGTGCCCATCCTCAAGCTGACGCCGCACAACGCCGTCTCGCGCGCCCTGCAGGAGCTGGCCGCCAGCATGGCCGGCGAAACCCCGCCCGCCGCGCAAGGCTGGGTTTCGCGGCTGCTGGCGCGCGCTTGATCCCCCTACATTTACCGGAGACCGATCATGACTGTCGAAAAACTCACCCTGCGGGACCGCCTGGGCTATGCCCAGGACGACGCCAGCCTGAATGACGATGCCGCGCACCAGGGCGCATCGAGCCAGAGCTACCAGCAGCTCAAGCACCGCACCCACCAGGCGCTGCTCGACCGCGTCGACCTGGAAGGCATGCAGCGCCTGTCGCGCGAACAGATCCGCGAAGAGCTGAAAATCCTCGTCAGCGACGTGCTCACGGAAGACAATGTGGTGATCAACGAGCTGGAACGGCGCTCGCTGATCCGCGACATCCAGGACGAGGTGCTCGGCTTCGGCCCGCTCGAACCGCTGCTGGCCGATCCCGGCGTCTCCGATATCCTCGTCAACACCTACCGCCAGGTGTATGTCGAGCGCCATGGCCGCCTTGAGCTGAGCGACGTCTGCTTCACCGACGATGCGCATTTGATGAAAATCATCGACAAGATCGTCTCGCGCGTGGGCCGCCGCATCGACGAATCGAGTCCCATGGTCGATGCGCGCCTGCCCGACGGTTCGCGCGTCAACGCCATCATCCCGCCGCTGGCCATCGACGGCCCCGTGATGTCGATCCGGCGCTTTTCAGCCCAGCCCCTGCGCCTGGCCGACCTGCTGCTCAAGCACAGCCTCACGGAGGAAATGAGCACCACGCTGCAGGCGCTGGGGAAGGCCAAGGTCAACATTCTGATCTCGGGCGGCACGGGCAGCGGCAAGACCACGATGCTCAATGCGATTTCCGGCTTCATCAGCACGGCCGAGCGCATCGTCACCATCGAGGACGCGGCCGAACTGCAGATGCAGCAGCCGCACGTGGTGCGCCTGGAAACGCGCCCGCCGAATATCGAGGGCAAGGGCGAAGTGACGCAGCGGGCGCTGGTGCGCAACGCGCTGCGCATGCGCCCCGACCGCATCATCCTGGGCGAGGTGCGCGGCGCCGAGGCGCTCGACATGCTGGGCGCCATGAACACGGGCCATGAAGGCTCGATGGCCACCATCCACGCGAACACCCCGCGCGACGCGCTGACGCGGCTGGAAAACATGATCAGCATGGCCTCCGCGGCCCTGCCCGTGAAAGCCATGCGCCAGCAGATCAGTTCAGCAATCAGCGTGGTGGTGCAGGTGTCGCGCCTGACGGACGGCAAGCGCAAGGTCACGTCGATCCAGGAAATCACGGGCATGGAAGGCGAGATGATCACCATGCAGGAAATCTTCACCTTCCGCCAGACGGGCATCGGCGAGGACGGCACGGTGCAGGGGCATTTCCATGCCAGCGGCGTGCGGCCGCGCTTCCTCGAACGCCTGCGCGCCTTCGGCATCAGCCTGCCGGAAACCCTGTTCGATCCCGCCCGCCAGTACCATTAAGGGGAGCATCATGGACTATCTCTATTACGTATTCGCCATCCTCACCTTCATCGCCGTGGTACTGCTGATCGAGGGCGTGTACCTGGCGTGGAATACCTCGCGCGGCCCGGAAGCGGAAAGGGTCGCGCGCCGCCTGCGCATCATGTCGGCCGGCGCGCATGGCGACGCGGGCAGTTCGATGATCAAGAAACGCCTGCTGAGCGACACCCCGTCCCTGCAGCGCGTGCTGCTCAGCGTGCCCCGCGTGCATGCGCTCGACCGCCTGCTGGAACAGTCGGGCCTGAGCTGGAGCGTGGCCAGTTTCGCCGGCGTGATGCTGGCCTCGGCCGGCGCCGCGTTTTTGCTGCTCAGCTACTTCAGCGTGCCGTGGCTGCTGCTCCTGCCGCTGGTGGCCGGCGCGGCCCTGCTGCCGCTGCTGGTGGTCCTGCGCGCCAAGGCCAAGCGCCTGCAGCGCATCGAACAGCAATTGCCCGATGCGCTGGACCTGATGGCGCGCGCCCTGCGCGCCGGCCACGCCTTCCCCACCGCCCTGAAGATGGTCGGCGATGAAATGAACGCGCCGCTGGCCGTGGAATTTCGCGCCACCTTCGATGAAGTCAATTTCGGCATCGCCATGCAGGATGCGCTGATGAACCTGGCCACGCGCGTGCCCAGCACGGACTTGCGCTACTTCGTCATCGCCGTGCTGATCCAGCGCGAAACGGGCGGCAACCTGGCCGAGCTGCTCGACAGCATCAGCCGCATCATCCGCGAGCGCATCAAGCTGCTGGGACAGGTGCGCGTGCTGTCGGCCGAAGGCAAGCTGTCGGCCTGGATTTTGTCGCTGCTGCCTTTCGGCGCGGCGGCCATGATCCAGCTGACCAATCCGCAATTCCTGGAAATGCTGTTCGTCGATCCAGGCGGACGCAAGATGCTCGCCGGCGCACTGGTGATGATGGTGTGCGGCATCCTGGTCATGCGCAATATCATCCGCATCCGTGTCTGAGCCCGCAAGGAGAATCCTCATGAATCCCGTCCATTTCGCCTTTCTCGCCCTGCTCTTCATCGCCGTCTTCGGCACCGTGCTGGTGGCCATGCGCAGCTTTGCCCCCGATCCCCTGCGCCAGCGCATGGACAACGCCACCGGCAAGAGCGCGGCCGCGCCTGGCGCCTCCGCGCCCAGCCCCTGGCTGGCGCGCATGGTGCGCCTGAGCGGCCCGCTGGCCAAGCTGTCGCTGCCCGACCAGGGCTGGGAAGGCTCCGTGATGCGCCGGCGCTTCATGAATGCCGGCCTGCGCCAGGTATCGGCGCCCATCCTGTTCTTTTCCGCCAAGACCATGCTGGCCATCGGCCTGCCGCTGCTGCTGTTCCTGGGACTGAGCGCGTCAGGCAGCCAGATGGCGGGCAAAGCTCTCTTGTTCTGGCTGCTGATCGTGGCCGCCATCGGCTACTACCTGCCCAATATCGTGCTGGCGCAAATGATCAAGCGGCGCCAGCGCGATATCTTCGAAAGCTTTCCCGATGCGCTGGACTTGATGACGGTGTGCGTGGAAGCGGGCCTGGCCATGGATGCGGCGCTGGCCAGGGTGGCGGCCGAAATCGCCCTGAAAAGCGCCGTGCTGGCCGAGGAATTGCACCTGGTGATGCTGGAACTGCGCGCCGGCAACACCAAGGAACGGGCGCTGCGCAACCTGGCCCTGCGCACGGGGGTCGAGGATGTCGACGCGCTGGTGGCCATGCTGATCCAGGCCGAGCGCTTCGGCACCAGCATCGCCGCCTCGCTGCGCGTGCAGTCGGACCAGCTGCGCACGAAGCGCCGCCAGCTGGCCGAGGAAGAAGCGGCGAAGATCGCCCTCAAGCTGCTGTTCCCGCTGATCTTTTTCATCTTCCCTTCGCTGCTGGTCGTCCTGATGGGACCAGCCTTCCTGCAAATCTACCGCGTGCTCCTGCCCAGCATGGGCAGCGGCAGCTGACCGGAGAACCGCCATGTCACAGCACACCACCCTGATGCTTATGTTCGCCTGCACCGGCCTGTTGCCCGCCTGCGGCCACCTGCCCGGTCCGGCCACTCAGAGCAACCATGCTGCGCCGCCCCAGGCGCGCATCGACGACAGCCCCGCCACCCGCAGCGCCGCTTTCTGCAAGCTGGGCAAGCGCATGCAGGAACTGGGCGACCCGCGCGCGGCGATGGCAGCGTACAGCGAAGCCCTGCTATTGACGCCCGACTCGGCCGACGCGCGCAATGGCGCCGCCGTGCTGCACGCGCAGCTGGGCCAGCTGGAAACGGCGCGCAGCATGCTGCAGGCGCTGGCGCAAGAGGCGCCGACGGCGAGGACCTACAACAACCTCGGCTACGTGCTGTACCTGCAGGGAGACTATGCCCAGGCGGCCAGCGTGCTGCGCCAGTCGCTGCAGCTCGACAACGGCCAGCAGCCGGCGCGCGCCAATCTGGATCTCACCATCGCGGCGCTGGCGCGCAGCATCAGCACGGTCGATGCCACCGCGGAGACCATCGCGCCCGACCTGGCCCCGGCGCCAACGCCAGCGGCGCCGGCCAGCCGCCTGCAGCTGACGCAATCGCAGCCGAATATCTTCACGCTGAGCTGGCGCGACACTCCCGTGGCGGCGCACGCCGCCTTGCCAGCGCCGGCAAAACAGGTGGCACCGGTGGCAACCCTGCCACGGCTGGAAGTCATCAACGGCAATGGCGCAACGGGGATGGCGGCGCGCATGCGCGGCATGCTGGGCGGCATGGGCATCAGCGTGCTGCGGCTGGGCAACCAGCGGCCGTACGGCGTCCAGGCCAGCAGCATCGTCTACCGCCCCGGTCACGCCGAGGCAGCGGCCGCCCTGGCCCTGGCCTTGGGCGGCATGCCGCAGCTGCAGGCGGCGGACGACGGCGGCGTGGGCGCGGGCGCCGACCTGCGTATCTTGCTGGGCAAGGATGCGCCGGCCAGCCTGCGCGCGCCGGACGTGCGCCTGGCATCGAACCTGGCGCAGTAACGGTGAAATCAGCGCGGCAGCAGGCGCCGGTCGGCGGGATTGATCAGGAAGCCTTGCAGGATATCCTGCAGCTGCGGCAGCTTGGCCACGTAGGCAGGAATGCCCAGCTGGCGCGCGCCGAAGTAGTGGGCGATGATGTCGCCCTGCTGCTCCATGTTGAAGTCGGACAGGACGCCGCCCGCTTGCGCATCGTAGCGGTAGGCGCGCTGGCCGATGTAGCCGCCGCGCAGCGCCAGCAGCACGCCATGCAGCAGCACGCTGTAGCCAAGCTGGTACTGCCACACGTGCACCATTTCGTGGATGAAGAACAGCTTGCCGCTGTTGCCTTCGCGCGAGAAATCGTCGCGGTACTGGGCCGGCATGAAGTGCAGGCTGCCGCGCGGCGTCATCGCCGTGTTCTGATCCTGCAAGCCGAACGGTAGAAAGGAGCCGCGCACGACGCGCACGCGCGCGTAGTCGATGGCGCCCTGGAAGACGCTGCGGGCCATGGCGGTTTCGCCGATGGTGAGGGGGCGGCGCAAGACGCGCATGGCACTCCGTCAGAAGAAAGAAGCGGCAAGCATGGGAGCTTGCCGAGTACTATAACTGCAAGTACCTGACAGAAGCGTAGCGAGCGGCAGCGATTTGTGGCTAAGAAGCGCAACCGTACTCTAGTACGGTGAGCATCGCAGGCCGCAAAGCGCGACGCGCAGTAGCTTATGTCAGGTACGACTAGGCGGAGCGCAGGCCGCTGGCAGCTTTGGCGATTTCCGTGATGCGGTCCCAGTTGCCGGCCGCGATCGCGTCTTTTGGCGTCAGCCACGAACCGCCCACGCAGGCGACGTTTTTCAGCGCCAGGAACTGCGACGCCGTCTCTTGCGAAATACCACCGGTCGGGCAGAACGTCACGTCCGGCAGCGGGCCGTAGATGGCGTTGAGCATGCCGATGCCGCCGGCCGGCACGGCCGGGAACAGTTTCAGCTGCTGGAAGCCGTTTTCACGCGCCGCCATCACTTCGCCCGGCGTCATCACGCCTGGCAGCAAGGGCAAGCCGCTGCTTTTCGCCGCCGCCACCAGGGCCGACGTCAGGCCTGGCGACACGCCGAAGACGGCGCCCGCATCGCGCGCCTGCACGAATTCCTCGGGACGCGTCAAGGTGCCCACGCCGACGATGGCGCCCGGTACTTCCGACATGGCGCGGATCGCTTCCAGGCCATGCTTGGTGCGCAAGGTTACTTCCAGCACGCGGATGCCACCCGCCACCAGCGCGCGCGCCAGCGGTACGGCGTGTTCAGGATCGTCGATCGCAATCACGGGGATCACGCTCGATGTGCGCATAATTTCCAGTAGTGTCATGGTCATCTCTTATTTCCTAGCCAAAAAGTCTTCATCGGAACCCGGTACGGTATCACCGACATTGTCGGCGTCGTGCAAGGCGACGGTGGTGGGAATCGGCGACGGCAGGCCGAAGGTGGTGGCACCTTCTTCCGCCGCGCTGACGGTGGAACGGAACATGGAAAACAGCTCGCGGCCCATGCCGATGTGATTCGGCGACAGGTCGGCGGTAACCAGCGAACGCGCGTGCCAGACGTCGGCCGGCACCAGCGCCTCAAGCACGCCGGTAAAGGCGTCGAGACGGATGATGTCGCCGTCGCGCACGAGGCCCAGCGGGCCGCCGGCGAGAATCTCTGGCGACACGTGGATGGCGGCCGGCACCTTGCCCGACGCGCCCGACATGCGGCCATCGGTAACGAGCGCCACGTGGCGGCCCGCATCCTGCAGATTGGCCAGCGCCGGCGTCAGCGCATGCAGTTCCGGCATGCCGTTGGCGCGCGGGCCCTGGAAGCGCAGCACGGCGACAAAGTCGCGGTCCAGCGATCCCGCCTTGTAGGCGGCCATGAATTCTTCCTGCGAATTGAACACGAGGGCAGGCGCTTCGACCGTGCGGTGCTCCGGCTTGACGGCCGAGACCTTCATCACGGCGCGGCCCAGGTTACCTGCGACCAGGACCATGCCGCCGTCCGGTGCGAACGGATTCGAGGCCGGGCGCAGCACGTTTTCGTCGGCGCTGGCGGCTGGAGCATCTTTCCAGAAGACCTTGCCGTCTTCGCCGAGGAACGGCTCCATGCAGTGCGCGCGCAAGCCGTGGCCCAGGATGGTGTTGACGTCTTCGTGCAGCAAGCCCGCGTCCAGCAATTCGCGGATCAAATAACCGGTGCCGCCGGCCGCGTGGAAATGGTTCACGTCGGCGTCGCCGTTCGGGTAGATGCGCGTGAGCATCGGCACGATGGCCGACAGTTCATTGAAATCGTTCCAGTCGATGACGATGCCGGCCGCCTTGGCGATTGCCACCAGGTGCAAGGTATGGTTGGTCGAACCGCCCGTGGCCAGCAAGCCCACGACGGCGTTGACGATACATTTTTCGTCGACGATATGGCCAACCGGCAAATAGCTGGCGCTTTGCGCCGTGATGGCGGCGGCGCGCTGGGAGGCGGCCACAGTCAGCGCATCGCGCAGCGGCGTGTTCGGCGTGATGAAGGCGGCGCCCGGCATGTGCAGGCCCATCACTTCCATCAGCATCTGGTTGCTGTTCGCCGTGCCGTAGAAGGTACAGGTGCCGGCGCCATGGTAGGCTTTCGATTCGCCTTCGAGCAAGTCTTCACGCGTGGCCTTGCCTTGCGCATACAACTGGCGCACCTGGGCTTTTTCCTTGTTCGACAGGCCCGACGTCATCGGGCCGGCCGGCACGAAGACGGCTGGCAAGTGGCCGAAGTGCAGCGCGCCGATCAACAGGCCCGGCACGATCTTGTCGCACACGCCCAGGTACAGGGCGGCGTCGAACATATTGTGCGACAGCGCCACGGCCGTCGACATGGCGATGGTGTCGCGCGAAAACAGCGACAGTTCCATGCCCGGCTGGCCTTGCGTCACGCCATCGCACATGGCAGGCACGCCGCCGGCGAACTGGGCGACAGCGCCCACTTCGCGCACGGCTTGCTTGATGATCTGCGGGAAGCCTTCGAAAGGCTGGTGCGCCGACAGCATGTCGTTGTACGAGGAAACGATGGCCACGGACGGCTTCTTGTATTCCTTCAGCGATAGCTTGTCGTTGGCGGGAAAGGCGGCAAAGCCGTGCGCCAGGTTGGTGCACGACAGGGCGCCGCGCTGCACGCCCTGGATGCGGGCCGCATCCAGATGCGCCAGGTAGGCGCCGCGCGATGGCCGGCTGCGCGCGATGATGCGCGCTGTTACGGATTCGACTACTGGATGCAGCGCCATATGGATTTCCTTAAAAATGAGTATTTCGTGAAATTTTACTACAAAATGCTAAAGAAGAAGCACTCTTGCATGGGCCAGCAACACAAATAAGCGACAGATTGCGGCGTATCAAGGCAAACCCGGGCAATATCGCGTAGCCGCGCCTGTCAACGTGGCTCTTATATGTCACGCGTGCCATCGCTAAAAAAAGCACAACAAAATCCGCTTCGCGTCACAAACTGTAGTGAAATTACGTTTTTCTGATGTATTATTCTCATACCAATGCCGGATCCGCTGTTCGCCACGACGAACGCGCCGCGCTCCTTTCAACCGACAAGCACCCAAGCCGACCGCCATGCGCCAGCCAGCACCTACTCCTGCCATCACCGCCACCGCCAGTTTCCAGTCCCTGCAAGCGCATAGCGCCAGCCTGCGCGACGTGCATCTGCGCCAGCTGTTCGCGGCCGACCCCGCCCGCTTTTCCAGCATGACCGTCGATGCGGCCGGCCTGCTGCTCGATTACTCGAAAAACAGGGTCGACGCCACCACCATGGCGCTGCTGATGGACCTGGCCCGCGAGCGCGGCGTGGAAGCGCAGCGCGAAGCCATGTTCACTGGCGAGAAAATCAATCTTACCGAACATCGGGCCGTTCTGCATACGGCTTTGCGCGCGCCACGCGGCACCAAGCTGGTCGTCGATGGCCAGGATATCGATGCCGACGTGCAAGATGTGCTGCAACGCGTCAAGGCATTTACAGACAAGGTGCGCAATGGCAGCTGGCTCGGCTACACGGGCAAGCCAATTTGCGACATCGTCAACATCGGCATCGGCGGCTCGGACCTGGGCCCAAAAATGGCGTGCCTGGCCCTGCGCTCCTACGCCAACCCGGGCCTGGAAATGCACTTTGTTTCCAACGTCGACGGTCACGACATGGAAGCGACCTTGTCCAAAGTCGATCCGGAAACGACGCTGTTCATCGTGGCATCGAAAACTTTTGTTACTGCTGAAACCATGCTCAACGCCAACACGGCGCGCGCCTGGTTCCTGCTCGAAGGCGAAGAAAAGGATCTGGCCCAGCATTTTGTGGCCGTCTCGACCAATACGCAAGCCATCGTCGACTTCGGCATTTCGCCGGACAATATGTTCCCGTTCTGGGACTGGGTCGGCGGCCGCTATTCCGTCTGGTCGTCGATCGGCCTGGCCGTGGCCCTGTCCGTCGGCTTTGAATACTTCAGCGATTTCCTCGCCGGCGCGCATGCAATGGACCAGCATTTCCGCCAGGCGCCGCTGGAACAGAACATGCCCGTCGTGCTGGCCATGGTCGGTTTCTGGAACCGCCAGTTCCTCGACTGCGGCTCCGTTTCCATCGCGCCGTATCACCAGGACTTGAGCCGCTTTGCCGCCTATTTGCAACAGCTGGACATGGAAAGCAACGGCAAGCGCGTCACCAAGGATGGCCAGCCCGTCGGCGTGCCGACCGGTCCCGTCATCTGGGGCGATTGCGGCACGAATGCGCAGCACGCGTATTTCCAGCTGCTGCACCAGGGCACGGACATCACGCCCATCGATTTCATCGCCGCCCTGCGTGCCACGCACGACTTGCCGGGCCACCACGACGCCTTGCTGGCCAACTGCTTCGCCCAGTCGGAAGCCTTCATGACGGGCAAGACGGGCGAGGAAGTACGCCTTGATTTGCAGGCGCAAGGCTTGCCGGAAAGCGAGATCGAAGCGCTGGTGCCGCACAAGACTTTCCCCGGCAACCGCCCCAGCAACACCATCCTGATGGACCAGCTGACCCCGACCACTCTGGGCGCCCTGATCGCGCTGTACGAACACAAGACCTTCGTGCAGGGCGTCTTGTGGGACGTCAACAGTTTCGACCAGTGGGGCGTGGAATTGGGCAAGGTGCTGGCCAAGAAAATCCAGGCCGAACTGACGGGCGAAGCCCGTCCCGACCACCACGACAGCTCGACCAATGGCTTGATTGCCTTGGCGAAAGCCGCCAAGGCGGCGTACTAACTTAATTGAGGTTTATGAATATTTACGAAATCAAAGTAGTGAGCGACAAGCCCATGCAAGTGGGCGAATGCCCGCTATGGCATGGCAAGGAAGCGGCCCTGTACTGGGTCGATATCGATGGCCGCGCCGTGCACCGCTTGCACCCGGCCAGCGGCAAGCATGAGCAATGGAATATGCCGACGGAACCGTCGGCGCTGGCCATCAATGCGGGCGGCGGCCTGATCGTGGCCTTGCGCAGCGGTTTCGCCCACCTCGACACAAAGACGGGCAGCCTGGCGGAAATCGCCCCGGCGCCGTTCGACATGAGCACCACGCGCTTCAACGATGGCAAGGTCGATCCGGCAGGCCGTTTCTGGGTCGGCACGATTTTCGAGCCGCGCAGCGCCGACGCGGCGGAAATGTTCGTGCTGGACAAGGGACAAGTACGCAAGGTCTGGTCGGGCGGCATGACCGTGTCGAACGGCCTGGGTTTCAGCCCGGACAAGCGCACCATGTACCATTCGGATACCACCACGCACCGCATCGACCGCTTCGATTTCGATGCGGCCACGGGTGCCATTTCCGAGCCACAACCGTTCCAGCGTTTCTCCACGGACAAGAAAGCGTTTGATTACGGCGGGCGCCCCGATGGCGCGGCCGTCGACAGCGAAGGCAATTACTGGTCGGCCATGTTTGAAGGCGGCAAGATCTTGCGCTTCGCCCCCGATGGCCATCTGTTGGGCGAAATCACCGTTCCCGTGCGCTGCCCCACCATGGTGACATTCGGCGGCCCCGACCTGCGCACCCTGTACATCACCAGCGCCAGCCACAACCGCTCCGCCGCCGAAATCGCCGACTACCCGTTGACGGGCCACGTGCTGTCCGTGCGCGTGGACGTGGCGGGCCAGCCGGAAACAGCTTACCAGGCGTAATCCGACACCATTGTTGACCGTGGCGGCGTCGATTACGCGCAGCGTCGCTGCGCCAATCCGACCTACCGGACTGCCACGTGCCCAGAGGCGTGGCGGACCAGCCGTAATCGTTTGCCAGCAAGAAAAAGCGCCGGCACCCGCGAGGGTCCGGCGCTTTTTCTTGCGCAACGGCGTAGGTCGGATTAGCGGGACGAAGGCCCGCGTAATCCGACAACAGTGTTGACCATGGCCGCGCCGGATTACCGCGACAATACCTTGCGGATCGTCTCGGCCAATTCAGCCGCCACAAACTTCGCCACATAGCCATCGGCGCCCACGCCCTTGACGTGGTCTTCGTTGGTCGAGCCCGTCAGCGACGAGTGGATCACCACGGGGATGTTGGAGAAACGGCCATCGTTCTTGATGTTGCGCGTCAAGGTAAAACCATCCATTTCCGGCATTTCCAGGTCGGTCAGCACCAGCGCGACCTTGTCTTTCGCCGTCTTGCCTTCGGTGGCCGCCTGGGCCGAGATGGCCTGCAGGCGTTCCCACGCTTCCTTGCCCGTCTTGGTCATGATGAAAGGCACGCCCATCGCTTCGAGGCCTTTTTCGATCAGCGAGCGGGCCAGCGAGGAATCGTCGGCCGCAAGGATCACGGCGCCGGCCGGCAAGCGCACTTGCGGGCCGATGCTGTTCTCGTCCACGTCCGGGTCGCCCGACGGCAGCACGTTACGCAGGATTTGCTCCACGTCCAGCACTTGCGCCAGGCGCGTCTTGTCCGTATCGCCATCGAGGCGGGCGATGCTGGTGACGAGGCCGCCACCGACGCTCGACTCGGCCGACAGCACCTGATTCCATTCCAGGCGCACGATTTCGTCGACCTCTTCCACGGCAAACGCCTGTGTCGAGCGGGCAAATTCGGTCACCATCAGGATCTTCAAGCCGCTGCTCTTGCAGCCGACGGCCATTGGCAAGTCGATCACGGGCACGATCTGGCCACGGATATTGACCACGCCCAGCATGTGCGGGTGCGAACCGGCCACCGCCGTGATGGCCGGCATTTCCATGATTTCACGGACTTTGAACACATTGATGCCGAACAGTTCGCGGCTGGTCGAGTGATCACTGGTACCGAGCTTGAACAGGAACAGTTCGAATTTGTTATTGCCTGTCAGGCTGGTGCGTTCATCGACATCTTGCTGCATTGAATTCATTGTGTCCCCTTGAGCCGTCTTGTAAAGTTAATTCGCCTGCCCCTGATGCGGCGGACAGTGCGGACTGCACGTCGCATGGACGTCGGATGGCGGGTTCGGGGCATGGCCGGCGCTAGCGGTGCAGTATGTATCGTACAATTTCTTACAACCAATAGTTGCTATCGATTCGAGCTTGAATTATACGGTTTTTTACTTTCTCCAAAGCTACTTTACGCTGCCAACGGCGATCCTGACAGCATTTCTTGCTTTGCCTGTTGCTACAGCGCAAATGATGACGTAGAGAACTAGAAATTTCCCTGGCAACCATGGTTACTTTGAAACGCCGCGTGCAAATCGCGATAGCCTATCAAGACCAGCGAACGGCATATAATGACCATGCCGGCACCGCTGGCAGGCATACAGGGCAAAATGGCGACGGCAGCCGTTGGAATGTAGTAAAATTTCTTGCAATTGCCTGTTCTACGTAGTAAATTTACACCGCCGATTATAGTAGCGACAGACTGGCACTTCCGGTCGGCTTCCTCCCCGTTCCGGCCCTTTTACTTTTGCGACGACACTCACTTATGGCACTTACCGATTTTGACCTGGTCCTGTTTGGCGGCAGCGGCGATTTAGCAATGCGCAAGTTGTTGCCTGCAATGTATGCGCGCGACGTCGCGAACGATTTGCCGCCGACGGCGCGCATCATCTGTGTGGGCCGCCAGGACAGCGGCCAGGATGCCTTCCTGAAAATGGTGGAAACCAACTCGCGCCCGCATATCAAGGCCAGCACCCTGAATGCCGCCACCTGGAGCAAATTCTGCGCGCGCATCGTGTATGTGTCGCTCAACGCCAGCGATGCGGCCACGTACGCGCCGCTGGTCGAAGCGCTGCGCGGCGATGCCGACCTGACGCGCGTGTACTACCTGGCGACGCCGCCGCATTTGTTCGCGCTGATCTGCGACAACCTCGAAGACAACGGCCTGGTGACGCCGAATTCGCGCGTGGTGCTGGAAAAACCGCTGGGCCGCGACCTGGCCAGCGCCAAGCAGATCAATGCCGAAGTGGGCAAGGTCTTCCAGGAATCGCAGATCTACCGTATCGACCACTACCTGGGCAAGGAAACCGTGCAGAACTTGCTGGCCCTGCGCTTCGGCAATATCCTGTTCGAACCGCTGTGGCGCCGCGAATGGATTTCCGACGTGCAGATCACCATCGCCGAAAAGCTGGGCGTGGGCAACCGCATGGGTTACTACGACACCTCGGGCGCGCTGCGCGACATGCTGCAAAACCACTTGCTGCAACTGCTGTGCATCGTCGCCATGGAACCACCGACCTCGATCGCGCCGGACGCCGTGCGCGATGAAAAGCTGCAAGTGCTGCGCTCGCTGAAAAAATTCACGCCCACCACCCTGGCGCAAAACATCGTGCGCGGCCAGTACCGCGCCGGCCACGTCGACGGTGCCACCGTGCCGAGCTACCGCGACGAACCGGATGCGCCGGAACATTCGCGCACCGAAACCTTCGTTGCCCTGAAGGCGGAAATCGACACCTGGCGCTGGGCCGGCGTGCCGTTCTACCTGCGCACAGGCAAGCGCATGGCCGACAGCCTGGCCGAGATCGTCGTGCGCTTCAAGCAGATCCCGCACTCGATCTTCAACCAGCCCACGTCGAGCTTCCAGCCGAACTGCCTGGTGATCCGTTTGCAGCCGGACGAAGGCTTGCGCATGAACCTGATGGCGAAAACCCCGGGCGACGGCATGCGCTTGAAACCGGCGGAACTGGAACTCGATTTCCGCGAATCGTTCAAGACCCCGCGCATGGATGCCTACGAGCGTTTGCTGCTCGACGTGCTGCGCGGCCAGCTGACCCTGTTCATGCGCGGCGACGAACTGGAAGCGGCCTGGGAATGGGTCGAGCCGATTCTCGACAACTGGGAACAGAACGACAGCGCGCCGATTCCGTACACGGCAGGCACCTGGGGCCCCGCGGCCGCCAGCGCCCTGATCGGCCGCGATGGCTTGCAGTGGCGTGAAGAAGCATTACCCGAGGATTAACAGGCAAAACAGGGGCCTGCCCGCAGATGGGCAGGCCCTTTACCTATTATCCCCACACTCCTGAACACCTACCAGAAAACTACCCTGATGCTGCTTGATTCCATCCGCACCCAGCTCGATTCGCTCTCCAAGTCGGAGAAAAAGGTCGCGCTAGCCGTGCTTGACCAGCCTAACCAGACGGTCAGCCAGAACATCACGGCGCTGGCGAAAAGCGCGCAGGTGTCGGAACCGACCGTGGTGCGCTTTTGCCGCACCCTGGGCTATGACGGCTGGCATGAATTCAAGCTGAAGCTGGCGCAGGGCTTGGCCCTGGCCATGCCCTGCGCGAACGAGCAGCCGGCGCAGGATGACCTGGCGGCCGACCTGGTGAACAAAATCTGCAGCCGCTCGATCAACACCCTGCTCGACCTGCGCAACAACCTGAATCCGGAAGCGATCCAGCGCGCGCTCGACATCCTGTCGCGCGCCAGCAAGATCGAATTCTATGGCCAGGGCACGTCGGGCATCGTGGCGGCAGACGCGCAGCACAAGTTCTTCCGTTCGGGCGTGCCGACAGTCGCCTACAGCGATCCGAATATCCACAGCATCGCCGCGGCCCTGCTGCGCGGCGGCGACTGCCTGGTGGCCATCTCGCAGCGCGGCAACAGCCCCGCCCTGGTCCGCTCCGTGAAACTGGCGCGCCGCGGCGGCGCCGACGTCGTCGTGCTGGCCCCATCGGGCACGCCGCTGGCCGACCTGGCGACCGTGCTGATCCCGATCGACCTGGTCTTCAACACCGACCCCTACACCCCGATTTCCGCGCGCCTGGCCTACCTGGTCGTGATCGACGTGCTGGCCGTGGGCCTGGCCCTGCAACGGGGACCGGAATTCCGAAAGAAGATGCAGAATGCGCAGAAAGCGCTGCAGGAATTCGACATGCAGTTCGATTCTTTCATCGGCTGATCCGGCTGATCCCCTGCCGGCTCCAGCCCTGCTGGGGCAGCTCCTTAGCCGGGGTGGCGGAATGAAATAAATCGGGCTCAGCAAATGCACGGACTGCGTTAGTCAAGGCTGCCACCAAGGCCGGCAATGTGCGGCTATCGACCCGGTGCACGGGTAGCTCAATGGATTGGCATTTGACTTACACCATCTTCAGCGACTCCACGGCATCGGCAGATATATGATGGGCCATCGCGATAATGCGCTGTTCCTTGTGCAAAACAGGCAGCATGCCCGCATACTGAGCGCCTGACGGCTTGAAGGTATCCGATCCCATGTAAATTGACCGGAAACGCAAATAGCCACCTCCCAAAAGTCTGTTCTCGCGTCCGCCCTTGTCCGGCTCGATCGCATCCATTTCGTTTTCGGTACCTTTGACAGCTTTGTATCGCAGCAATTGCTCTTTTTCCTTCTTGCTCAAACTATAGGGATTGGGCTTCCCAGGGTCTGCCTCCGGACCGTTCTCCCATTCACGGGCTCGCTCTTCCTGAGCCACAAGCAATTCCAGCGCGTACCACAAGTCAGGAATGTCTTTCCCCAACGGTTTGAACCACGCACGCGAGTCATGCACGAACTGTTCAAAAAAGTTGTTTACTTCGGCGGGTGGTACCGGCTTATCCCAAAATTCGGCGATAGGTTCCCATTCGGGATTACGGGGCCGCCCTCTACTGCCAGTCGTGCGCTGATCGGTGCGCCATTTTTCAAAGCTCGCAACCTCTTCCTCCAACTCCTTGTCCGCCATCGTGAGATCAGTAAAATCGAATTTCCCGCTTTTATAGGTGGCTGCCAAATTCTTGACATTCGGCAAATCTCCCATCTTGCCAAGCATTTTCTTGCGCCACTGTATGTACAGCATGTGCTGGAATTCCATAATCCTATGTAGCCGCAATGATGGCTCAGCTCCTTGCTGCGCATGGCAAAAGCCGATATAGGCATTGAAGGTGGCTATTGTGCGCGGATCGATGCGAAAGGCCCGCTTCGTCGCTTCACTGGCCTCTTCCAGCTTCAGCGGCACCCCAGCCAGGCGCGCCGCCCGGTACATCGTGGCCAAGGTAATGCGCGACATCAAGTCACCTCCGCTTGGATCTGTACCGCGCCCTTGTTCTTGCGGTAAATAGCCGCCTCCGATGTCCGAATGAACACCGGGGAAAACAATTTCAGTGCAATTAGGGGGAATATTGCCCAGGTGAGCAACGGAGTCCAAGGGAAAAGACCGGCGTACTTCATGCGCCGACACCAGATGCAGGCACTTGGTTGGCCCCGGTGATGTGGGTATTCTGAGCGACACTTCGGTGTCGGCCCAGCCACCATGTCCGTCCACCATCCTGTTCGGGAGGGGCACTGAAGCCGCCAAGCCAACCGAAGCGACGGTATCGAACAGGCCCATAAAGTCAAACGTCACCTCGATAGTGCCCATACTTAACTGGCGAGCCTTGACGCCTTTGCTAACGGTCAGTTGCGCATCGAGCTTGCATAACCAGATAAACCAGTTGGCAAACGAGCGCGCTTCGGCCGCGCCACGCGAGAAACCGAACATCGACACGAAGATATTGAGCACCCTGCCTTTATTAACGCTTTTCGCAGGCCCATCGGTTGGCACAAATGATCGCAAATTGCTGTGCAACTTTTGCAAGGCCTGCGTAAAAGCGTTCACCAGCGCCTGTGAAGGCCGCACTTTACTGGGTAAACTGAGCGTATTGAAGTCTTGTTTAAACGTCTTGTCATCCACCAAGGGAGCATCCGTATAATATCTGTGCACATTATTGAGTGCCTCCACCAATGCCCAGATGATGCGATTCTCTCCCTTGTAAGCGAAGGCCAGGCCGCGCGCCCGGTCGCTGGTGAGAGCGCTAAATCCCTCGCCCGTATCGCCAACCTCGTCGAAACGTGTTCCCACTCCGGGAACATAGGTGCGAAAGTAACTGTTGTGGTATTTTGTTTCCAAGTCCGGCCAGGCCTCGCTGCCATGCGTATCTTTACCGCCGGGAAATGCACGGTACAAGCGCGCCACGTTGCTGTGACAATGAAGCGGCACATCCCGCTTCATATTATTGTTGGTGCCGTCAAAGAAGAAACCGAAAAACAGATTGACATCACATGGTGGAGGAAAACCTGGAAGTGGGCATTCACGCTTCTTTATAAATTCTATAATTTCATCCATTTCATTAGCGCCGTCAAAAAAACGGTCTTTGTCAGATGGATCAGTTTTATCAACAGAATAGTTTTCGGCTAAAAAAGCTGTCATCTCACATCTCCCTCTAAACTCTGGACAATTTTTTTTTGAAATTCAATAATTTCTTTTTTCTCTTTTATCTTTTCATCTGATAATGTATAAAAGTCACGCAGTAATCTTTTCTCCAAAAAATCGAGCGTATTTCTCTCTCTCTTTAGTTTATCCTTGCGACGCTCATCCCGATACTCCTTCGTCGGTACCGGATACCCCTTGATTTTCCCCGGCCATTCCGGCCGACTTGGTCCGTAATGCGATACCACGGCCCCCACGCTGCCATCTTCATAGACGATCAGCCAGATATCGCCCGCCTTCCCATCCGGATACGGCGGGATGCTGACTGTCTCGCGATGCAGGGTCGGGTCTGGATAAAACTGATAGACCACCACGACCTTCAAATCCGCATGCCATTTTTCCGGCACGCTGAAACAGCATATCGTGCCGCCTTGGCCATAAGGATCGATCGCATCGCCACCGCCGCCGCTGTTGGTATTGCCCGGATTTTCAACCGCGATGTAATTGACTTCGCGCGAAGAATAATTCAGCGCCTGAATGCTCGCGGCCATGGCAACGCCGGGCAAACATGCGGCCAGCAAGATACCTCGCCACAGCCACTGCCTGAACAAGATAATCATGACTTTGCCTCCACTGATAAGGTCGGCACATCAGCAGAGGATTGCTCTGCCATCCAGAGTTCAAACAATGAATCGGGTGTTTGCGCCCTAGCAGGCTCTGCTAGCCAGGACGCAATTTGCGGCCGTGTTTGCAGACCTGGGTTTTCGAGGCCAAATATGCATACGTCAAATCGATCTGGCGGTGTTTCGAGCCGCGCATGATCGGCACAACCCAGCCAATATTCGATCAGGGCATGGGCATGTTCGGCAGTATGTGGTTCCAGCAAGCGAGGACTGGTTGCGCGCACTTGAAACAAGATGCCGTCGCCTTCCGCCGCCCGCATCAGTTGAGCGCATTGCTGCTCACTTAACGATATACCAAGCGCCGCCGGTAGCGCTTCACCAGGCAAGGTCAAATCACTCCAGTCGGCTTTGCGCGTGACGTATTGCCAATGGTGTGCCGGCCCGCAAAACTGGCCCAACTGCTGCGCCGTCAATATATTGAAAAGCGGCGGCAAAATGCGGGTATCGGCAAACGACAACGCCACCGTATAGTCTGCGGCATCGACGATGCACCATGATGCCAAACGGGCAGCCAGTTGTTGCAACGGCTCCGGCGTGACAATCAGGCTGAGCGCCGGATGACCATTGGTTTTTTCAAGTAGTCGTTCCCAAGTAAAACGAGCTGTATCGTCAAATTCAACAAGCAGCGGCGAGATGGACAAAGTTTCTTCATTCGCACCTGGCGCACCGGAAAACAACGCCTCATATCGCAGATGCTGCGTGCGCTTAAGCAATGGATAACACGACTCGTCAAAAACACCATCGATCAACGCATAAATGTGCGCCTCGGGAAACTGACGGCGAAACGCCTGCAAGCGCGTGTGCAATGACACTTTCCAGTCAGAAGGAAACATATTAATATCCACTTAGTCATGCTCCTCTAACTGTTGTTTTTGGCTATTCACTCTTCCACCATGGAAAAAGGCGAACCTGATTCGGCTGCGCTACGCCTGCATCGTTTACATATGGAACGGGAGAATCTGGGCAACGGATAAGTCAGCCGCTCCGGCCCGATAAAACTCTTCCTGCCCGCAAACACGGTGATCTTGCCCGGGCACTGGATCGTGATGTTGCCGCCCTCGATCGTGATGTTGGCGCCGCCCGCCGTCGACAGGCGGATGCTTTTCGCCGCCGCCCAGTCGACGTGCGCGTTGGCGCTGGCGACATTGACCTCTTCGCGCGCCTGCACCTTGATCTCGTCGGACTGGGCCTGCACCTCGATGGGCTGGCTGGCCGCCACCAGCTGGACGCCCAGCTCGCCCTCGCCCGGCTTGACGACGCCGCCCAGCATGCCGATCGCCTGGCCCGTGTGCAATCGCCATTGGCCGCCGCTGGCGAACTGCGTATCGAGCCCGCTCATCAGTGTTGCCGTTTCGCCGTTGGCCAGTTGCATATCCTGGCCCGCCACCACGCCCAGGCCCGCCTTGGCCGCCACCGCGATGATGGCGTCGCTGCTGTGCGGCAGCTTGTCGTCAGCCGGCGCCGTGGGCTTGCCGGCCGCGTCGCTCCTGGCGGCGTCCGCGCTGTCGCGGCTCAGCATGCCCGAGGCACTGGTCAAGAATGCCGACAACGGCGCGGCCTTGGCATCGAGCACACTGCTGCCAGGCGCCGTCGCCCCCAAGTGCCCCGCATAGGCCACCCCCTGATGCGTGACGGCCGCCTCGCTGAAAGTCTCGCCCAGCTTGGCCGCCTGCTTGAGCAGCGCCATGCCGGGCGCATTGTCGCCGGCCGGGTCGCGTGCCCGCGCGTCGTGGTTGACGAGGTAGCTGGAAATCAGGAGCCCGGCGCCCGCCCGCACCGCGCCATACGCATCGGTGCGCAGCTCGGCGCCGGCGCCGCGCAGGCTGCCCCGGTAATTGTCGGCGCCATGGATCAGGTGGCCAAGAGTGAGTTCGCTGGCCGCATGGCTGCTTTTCAGCTGCACCCGGCCCTGGCTGTCGGTGTCGTCGAACAGCAGCTGGTTGTAGCCCGCCGCTCCTCCAGCCTTGCCGAACTCCTTGCTGCGGATGCCCCACTGCGCGCTGGCATTGCGATGGCCGGCGCTAGCGGCGGATGCCCCGTGCCACAGCGGACTGTTGCCGCCCGCCAGATTGCCCTGACCCGCTACCGCATGATCGTGTGCCGGCTGGAACACGCCGGCGTCGCCAGGCTCGCCACCGATGCCGCCCGGGGTCGGTTTGGTACCGCCCTCGCCCTGGCCGTTGTACAGCGCGCCGATGATGACGGGCCGGTCGATATCGTTTTCCAAAAATTGCACCAGCACTTCCTGGCCGATGCGCGGCAGGAACTGGCTGCCCATGCCGCCGCCGGCCGCGCGCTGCGCCACGCGCACCCAGCAGGTCGCGGCCGTTTCCTGTTGCCAGTGAAAGCGGATGCGCACCCGGCCCAGCCTGTCGCAATAAATCTCATCGGCGCCGCTGGCCGCGTCCTGGCCATCGGCTCCCACGACGATGGCGCTCTGGCTGCCCAGGGCCGTCGGCGTGGCATGCTGGCGCGCATCGTTGCCATCCTGCAGCGGACGCCACGGCGTGCTTACTGTGATCATCTCGATGCAGTTGGCGTAACCGCTGGCTTGCGCCTGCGCGATCGCGGCGGCGACATCGGGAAAACCGTCGCCCCACTGCGCCACGGTTTCCTCCAGCAATTCCGGTATCGGGCCGAACAGTTCCGCCAATCCCTCCAGTGCCGGCGCCGGCAGGTTGTTGACGCCGATGCTGGCCACGCGCAGCACGACATACTCGGGTGCGGCGCCATCGGCGGGCGGCAATGGTCCCTGCGTCAGGGTAAAACGCGTGCCGGCGCGCAGGGTGCGCACGGTCGAGCGGGCTTGCCACAGCTGGGCGCGCGCTTCATGCGCCTGCATCTGCAACTGCGCATAGCGCTGCGCCTGGGCGGCGCTGGCGTACCAGTACTGGCCAGGCGTATCGTAGCTTTCCAGCACCGGCGCATGCTTGCCGCCGAGCACCGTGTTGGTCGGCACGCTGGCGGCCACGGCCTTTTTCGCCTTGTAGTCATAGCTGAGTACGCTGCTCAGGCCCACCTGCAGGCTGCGCCGCGCGCTCAAGGCCTGCACGCTGTCGCCCGGCTCGCCGACGCGCGCGCCATGAAAGCGCAAGCCGCCGCCCTGCGCGCTGCTGGCGTCCTCGGGCGTGGCGCACGCCTGGCTGCTGTCGGCAAAGACGATCATGGCCTGACCGTCAAACCGCCAGGCCAGCCCTTCTTCCGTCAGCAGGCGGCGCACGAAATCGTAGTCCGATTCCCGGTACTGGCAGCAATAGCTGCGTTCGCCCGCCTCCTGCATGAATGACGCCACCTCGTCGCTCCAGCGCCACAGCGCGTACGGCGCATACGCCTGCAAGACCTCGTCGACGATGGCCGTCACGCTGCGGTCTTGCCAGACGCGGCTGTTACGCGCCTGGGTCAGCAGCCACAGCCATGGGGTGATACGCAGCCGGTAGCGCGCCAGGCCGCCATTGCTGCCCAGCGTGGCGGCGGCGCTGATATAGCCGGAAAATGGGGTGCGCGTGCCGTCCGCCAGGCTGATATGCAGGCTGGCAGGCTGGCCCAGCAGCGACGCCAGCGCCACATGGGCGCTGGTGGACAAGGCGATGATGTCGCGCGCGCCCACCTCCTGCAGCCGTTCGTCGGCGGCAAAGGCTTCGACCAGCAAGCCGCTGTCCTGTCCATCGTCGCCGATGGACAATGCATACAGGCGTGTCGCGCCGTTGAAGGCGGCTACCGCGCTAACGATATCTTGTGTCAAAAGATGCTCTTCATCTGGAGAGTGGCATCGCACATTGCTTATTAAAACAATGTACAAAATAAACAAGTCCAGGCAATTATGCGCGAGTTCTCAAAAAAGCAAGATTCAATTGAGTAAGTAGTGCGCGGGCAAACCAATAGTCGATGCTTCAGGCAGTGAATTCGGTACAATAGCCCGGCAAGCCCATTCACTCTTTCCCGTGCAGCCATGAACCAACTCGAACAACTGAAGCAATTTACTACCGTGGTGGCCGACACCGGCGACTTCCAATCGATCCAGGCATACACGCCGCGCGATGCGACGACGAATCCGTCGCTGATCCTGAAGGCCGTGCAAAAGGATGAATACAAGCCGCTGCTGGAAAAGGCCGTGCGCGACCATCCGAACGCCTCGACCGCCGAAATCATCGACCGCCTGCTGATCGCCTTTGGCGTGGAAATCCTGCAAACCATCCCCGGCCGCGTCTCCACCGAAGTCGATGCGCGCCTGTCGTTCGACACGGAAGGCACGGTCGCCAAGGGCCGCGACCTGATCGCCCTGTATTCGAATGCCGGCATTCCGCGCGAGCGCGTGCTGATCAAGATCGCCTCCACCTGGGAAGGCATCCGCGCCGCCGCCATCCTGGAAAAGGAAGGCATCCGCTGCAACATGACCCTGCTGTTCTCGCTGGCCCAGGCGATTGCCTGCGCCGAAGCGGGCGCCCAGCTCATTTCGCCGTTCGTCGGCCGCATCTACGACTGGTACAAGAAATCGACGGGTATCGATTACATGGGCGCGGAAGACCCGGGCGTGCAATCGGTCCGCCGCATCTACAACTACTACCGCAAATTCGGCTACAAGACCGAGGTGATGGGCGCGAGCTTCCGCAACACGTCGCAAATCCTCGAACTGGCCGGCTGCGACCTGCTCACCATCAGCCCCGACCTGCTGCAAAAACTGGCCGACAGCGATGCGCCGGTGGAACGCAAGCTGAGCGCCGAAGCGGCGCCATCGACCAGCATCGTGCAAATGTCGCTGAACGAAGAAGCCTTCCGCTTCATGATGAATGAAGACGCGATGGCGACGGAAAAACTGGCCGAAGGCATCCGCGCCTTCTGCATCGATTCCGGCAAGCTGAAACAGATGATCGCGGCGCTGCGTTAATCGCGGCAATCGCGACGGACGAAAAAGAGCGGCGCCGTGCATTGCACGGCGCCGCTTTTTTCATGCCCGTGCGATCAGGAGCAGCGGAACGTGGCCACGCCCTGGTAATTGGCGCCATTCGCCAGCTGCGCCTTGTAGGCGGCGATCAGCAGATAGCGGCCGGTGCCGCCGTCGCCCAGCATCAGCTGCGCGCCCGTGCCGTTCGACAGGTAGCCGCCAGTGATGCTGCTGGAACCTGGCGAAGCGATGGTCGTCGAAGCCGATACTTTGCCCGTGCTGCCGCCAGCGCTGGCGTCGATGGCCAGCGCTATTTTCGCGCCGGAGGCATCGAAGGACATGCTGGCAGTGCCGCTGGCAGTGCCGAAGTAGCCGCTCGACGAGATGTTCGTACCGCCCGTATAGCTTGGCGCCGTGAACGTGCCGGCATCGCAAGTGAACGTGCCGGTCGCTGGCAATGCGGCGAGCACGTTGTAGGCGACGTAATGCGCGCTGGCATTGTTGCCGGTCAACGTCGTGGCACCAGTACTGTTGCTGAACGAGCCCTTGAACCAGCGTCCCTGCGCAAAAGCCGCGTCGCCGCTGATTTCGCGCGTCACGGACGGGTTGCCCGTCAGCACGATGCTGCCGATATTGCTCAAGGCGCCGGAGGTATCCTGGACCAGCAGGCTGGCCTTGCCACTGCTCTGCAAGCCGATAGCCGTAAAGATGAAGCGGCTATTGTCGCCATTGACGAAACGGGCGCTGACACTACCCGTGTTTTCGCCGGTGGCCGCTGGCACCGTGGGAACGACAGGAACGACAGGAACGACGGGCGCCACCGGATCGGCAGGCTTGGCCGTGTTCACGGCAACCGACGTGTCGGATGGGGAAGAGGAACCACCACCACCGCAAGCGGCAAGCGAAGCGGCGATCAGGGTCAGAACAAAAGCGTGATTCAGTTGCATATGATTCCAATAAAAAAAGCAAGACATAAGGAATCCTTGGCACATGCCAAAAATTCAACGTCCAATATTATGCAACATTTCTCAAGAGAATGGTTGCCTTAAAGAAATTTATTAATACTAACAATGGGACTATAGCGAGCGCGACTGTGTCGTGGCGCCACGCTGGCGGTAAAATACCTGGCTACAGGCCGCCAACGACTACTCATGCAATCACCGATCACTATCCGCCTGGGCCGCCGCGCCCGGGCGCGCATCGCCGACAACGGGGTGCGCGCCAGCGATATCGCCATCGTTCCTGCCGCCGCAGGCGGGCCGAAAGGCTTGATCCTGCACCAGCTCGATTGCTGGCTGTTCGGCCACTTCCTGCCGCAAGCGCCGCGTCCGCGCCAGTTCGTCGGCGCCTCGATCGGCGCCTGGCGCATGGCCGCCGCCGTGTTCCCCGACCCTGTCGCCGCGCAGCGCCGCCTGGTGCGCGAATACGTGGGCCAGCGCTATCCCGACAAACCCGAGGCGGCGCACGTCAGCCGCACCTGCCGCGCCCTGCTCGACGCCGTCCTCGATGGCCAGGATGCGCAGCTGCTGCGGCACGAACGCCATAGCCTGTCGGTGCTGGCCGTACGCGGCATCGGCACGCTGGCACAGCCGGGCAAATGGCGCGACCGGCGCGGCTTCCTGCTGGCGGCCGCCGGCAACGCCGTGGCGCGCGCGCGCCTGGCCGCCTCGCTGGAGCGCACCGTGTTCCATGCCGGACCGGACGGCGCCAGCTGGCTGCGTTCGCGCTTCGACGCCTTTCATTCCCACTTCGTGCCGCTGGCGCAAGACAACCTGCGCGACGCGCTGCTGGCCTCCGGCTCCATTCCGCTGGTGCTCGATGCGGTCACGGACATCGCCGGCGCGCCACCCGGGCGCTACTGGGACGGCGGCCTGGTCGACTACCATTTGCACCTGCCCTACCAGCGCGAACCGGACCTCGTGCTGTATCCGCATTTTGCCGACCATATCGTGCCGGGCTGGCTGGACAAGGCCATGCCCTGGCGCCGCGCGCGCAGCGGCGATAGCGCACTCGACAACATGATCCTCGTCTCGCCCTCGCCCGCCTTCGTGGCCAGCCTGCCCAATGGAAAACTGCCGGACCGGCGCGACTTCCCCCATTACGGGCAGGACCACGCGGCGCGCATGCGCGACTGGCGCCGCGCCATCGCGGAAAGCGAGCGCATGGCGGCCGCCTTCGCCCGCTGGGCCGAGCAGCCGGACTTGCGCCAGGCGGGCGATCTGTAGCACGGGCGTGGCTGCAACAGACGCCAAAACAAGCGCGCGTTTCGCTCGCCTCTTGGTCACTTCTCAGTGCATACTATGTCGCACAGGCAATTAAATCCCCTCTGCGACAGGAGCTCCAACCATGCACGCCCTCTCCCACTTTCGTATCGGCACGCGCCTGGCTGCAGGCTTCGCGCTGGTGCTGCTGCTGTCCGTGATCTCCACTTCGTACGCGCTGTACAGCGCCCACGTGAATGCCGAAGCGACGCGGCAAATGATGGAAAAACCGCTGGCCAAGGAACGCCTCGTATCGGACTGGTACGTGCTGATCTATTCGGCCATCGCGCGCACCTCGATGATCGCCAAAAGCACGGATGAAACCCTGTCCAGCGTGTTTGCCGACACCATCGCCGACAGCACCAAACAGGGCAGCGAACTGCTGAAGAAAATCGAGGCGCTGCTCGACAGCGACGAAGAAAAAGCCATCTTCAAATCGTCCATCGCCGAGCGCGTCAAGTACCAGGATGCCAAGACCCTGGTGATGAATGCGCGCAAGGCAGGCGACGCGGCGCAGGCGGAAAGCACCTACCGCGACAGCTTCGCGCCGGCCGCCGCCAAATACCAGAACAACGTCAAGGCCCTGCTGTCGCAGCAGCGCCAGGCCATCGACGCCACGGCGCACGCGATCGAGGCGGCCAACGGGCGCAGCTTCACCCTGCTGCTGACCTTGTGCGTGCTGGTGGTGGCGCTGGGCAGCGTCTGCGCCTGGCTGATCACGCGCTCGATCACGCAGCCGTTGAAGGCTGCCGTGAAAGTGGCGGAAACGGTGGCCGACGGCGACTTGCGCACGCATTTCGGCAAGGCCGCCAGCGATGAAATCGGCGACCTGATGCGCGCGCTGCACGGCATGAACGAGGCGCTGCGCAAGGTGGTGTCGGAAGTGCAGACGGGCACCAACGCGATCGCCACGGCATCGGGCGAAATCGCCGCCGGCAACCAGGATTTGTCGGCGCGCACGGAGCAGCAGGCCAGCTCGCTGGAAGAGACGGCGTCGTCGATGGAAGAACTGACCAGCACCGTCAAGCAGAATGCGGACAATGCGCGCCAGGCCAACCAGATGGCGGTGGCCGCGTCCGGCGTGGCCGAACGGGGCGGCAGCATCGTCAGCCAGGTGGTCGACACCATGGGCGCCATCGATACGGCATCGACGAAAATCGTCGACATCATCGGCGTCATCGACGGCATCGCCTTCCAGACGAATATCCTGGCCTTGAACGCGGCCGTCGAAGCGGCGCGCGCCGGCGAGCAGGGACGCGGCTTTGCCGTCGTCGCCACGGAAGTGCGCAGCCTGGCGCAGCGCTCGGCCGCGGCGGCGCGCGAAATCAAGACCCTGATCGGCGACTCGGTGGAACAGGTCAACAATGGCACGCGGCTGGTGCAGCAGGCGGGCAGCACCATGGGTGAAGTGGTCGACAGCGTGCGCAGGGTGACCGACATCATGGCCGAGATCACCGCCGCCAGTGCCGAACAAAGCCTGGGCATCGACCAGGTCAACCAGGCCATCGCGCAGATGGACCAGGTAACGCAGCAAAATGCGGCCCTGGTGGAAGAAGCGGCCGCCGCGGCCGAAAGCATGCAGGACCAGGCCGCGCGCCTGGCGCAAGTGGCGGCCGGCTTCCAGCTCGAACACGTCGTCGCGGCGGCGCCCGTGCGCGCCGCGCGGCCAGCCAAGGCCGCCATTGCCAGCACGCAAAAACTCGCGCCACGCCAGTCCCAGGCCACGGCCGGCAAGCCGGCAGCACCCAAGGCGGCCGGTGCGGCGGCGCACAAAACGCCATCGCACATCGCCGGCGACGACTGGGAAGAATTTTAAGCCCGGGGGTTCAAACCCGGTTTTCAAGCACAGTTTCAAGCGCCGTGCCGGCGGCGGCAAGGCGCTTGAAACTATTTGACAGCGGCGCCAGGCGCGCCGATACTGGTTTCAGGTGGGACTGGCGCGCCACCGCGACATGAGACAGCCGGCGCCTCCAGGGAGAGACCATGCGCCCCTATCTTGTTTCCGCCCCTTGCTTCAAGCACCTGGGCGCCGCCCTGCTCTGCTGTGTTTTGGCGGCCTGCAGCGTCACACCGCCTGCCAGCCTGCCCCCCATCTTCAACGACAGCGATTTCGCCCCGGCCGCCGCCATCGACGCCAGCCAGGTCTTTGCTATCGACGAGCCCATGCGCCAGTATGTGCGCACACAAGTGCGGCGCGAGGCGCGCAACAAGAACGACCGCGCGGCCCTGTATGACGCCCTGTACGACAAGAGCAGGCTGAAACTCGAATACGATGCGGCCATGACGCGCAATGCGCGCGAAACGTTCGCGGCGCGCCAGGGCAACTGCCTGTCGCTGGTGATCATGACGGCGGCGCTGGCGCATGAAATGGGCTTGCAGGTGCGCTACCAGGAGGTGCTCGGTGAAGAAAGCTGGAGCCGCAGCGGCGACATGTATTTTGTCGCCGGCCACGTCAACCTCGTACTGGGCCAGCGGCTGGACGACAAATCCGGCAGGTACGATGCCAAGGGCATGATGGTGATCGATTTCCTGCCGTCCGCGGAGATGGGCAGCTATCGCACGCGGGAACTCGACGAAGCAACCGTGCTCGCCATGTACATGAACAACCGAGCCGCCGAAAGCATGAGCGAAGGCCAGCTGGACCAGGCGTATTGGTGGGCCCGGGCAGCGCTGCTGCAGGACCCCTCGTTCACCGGCGCCTACAACACCCTGGGCGTGGTCCAGTTCCGCCATGGCAACCTGGCGCAAGCGCGGCGCACGTTCGCCCATGCGCTGACGCGCGCGCCGGACAACACGGTGCTGCTGTCGAACCTGGCGCAGGCGCTGGAAGCGTCCGGCCTGCAGAATGAAGCGCTGCCGCTGCGCCGGCGCCTGCTGGCGCTGCAGCCGCAGCCGCCTTTCCACTACTTCAACCTGGGCAAGGCGGCCATGCAGCAAAATGATTACGTGCGGGCGATACAGCTGTTTTCACGTGAAATCGCGCGCGACCCGTACTACCACGAGTTCCACTTCTGGCTGGCGCAAGCCTATGCGCGCCTGGGCCAGCTGGAGCAGGCCGGCAAGCAGCTGGAACTGGCGATGAGCAGCAGCACCACGCGCAGCGACCACACGCTCTATGCGGCCAAGCTGCAGCGCCTGCGCGCCGTCACCACGCATTAATCTTCCAGGAACATCTGCTGCAGGTCGTTCAGGAAGCACAATCCCCGTTCCGTCGGGCGGATGACCTGGTGGTCGCGGTACAGCAAGCCTTTCGCTTCGGCCGCATTCAGTGGCTGCTCGATGGCGTTGAGGGCCAGGCCCGTGCGCTCGGCGAACAGGTTCGGCGCAAAACCCTGCGTCAGGCGCAGGGTATTGAGCATGAATTCAAAACCCATTTCCTCGCGCGCCAGTTCGCGCTCTTCCTGCACCGGGTTGCCGGCCAGTACCGCGTCCATGTAGGCGCGCGGCTGCTTGTAGCGGGCCTGGCGCAGCACACGGTGCGGGAACGATATCTTCGAATGCGCACCCGCGCCAATGCCGAGATAATCGCCGAATTCCCAGTAATTGCGGTTGTGCTTTGCCTGGCGGCCCGGCTGAGCATAGGCCGACACTTCATAGCGGCCGTAGCCAGCCTGCGCGGCGCGCGCGGCCACCATGTCGGCAATGTCGGCGCTCTCGTCGTCGTCCGGCAGCACGGGCGGATACTTGGCGAACAAGGTGTTCGGCTCCAGCGTCAGGTGGTACAGCGACAGGTGCGGCGGCGCGAACGACAGCGCCGTTTCCAGGTCCTGCCGCGCCTCGTCCAGCGTCTGCGTGGGCAGCGCGTACATCAGGTCGAGATTGAAATTGTCGAAATTGGCATGCGCGATCTCCACCGCGCGGCGTGCCTCGTTGTCGTCGTGGATGCGCCCCAGCGCCTGCAAATGGCGGCCATTGAAGCTCTGTATACCGATCGACAAACGGTTGATGCCGCTGGCCCGGTAGGACTTGAATTTTTCCGCTTCGAAGGTGCCCGGGTTGGCTTCCATGGTGATTTCACAATCGGGCTCCAGTGGCAGCAGGGTGCGCACGTCCGACATCAGCCGGTCCAGGCCCGCCGCCGACATCAGGCTGGGCGTGCCGCCGCCGATGAAAATCGTGTGGATCTTGCGGCCCCAGATCAGCGGCAGCGCCATTTCCAGGTCCAGCCGCAGGGCCGCCAGGTATTCGGCTTCTGGCAAGTCGCCGCGCACCTCGTGCGAATTGAAGTCGCAATACGGGCATTTTTTCACGCACCACGGGAAATGGATGTACAGCGACAGCGGCGGCAGGGCAGTCAGGTTCAGCGCGCCCGGCTGCAGGTATTTCAGGGCCGCCCCGGCCGCGCCGGAAATGCCTTCCTGCGGCGCGGGAGCGGCGCCGGGCTTGGCTGCCGACTTGGCAACGGCGCCCACCAGTTTGATCGGGATCATCGCAGCTTTTCCACCAGCGCGCGCAGGGCCTGGCCACGGTGCGACAGCGCGTTCTTTTCATCGGACGTCAGTTCGGCCGCGCACTTGCCCAGCGCGGGAAGGAAGAAATGCGGATCGTAGCCGAAGCCGCCCGCACCGCGCGGGGTGGCGATCATCTCGCCGTTCCAGCGGCCGTCGGCGATCACGGGCTGCGGGTCGTCCGCATGGCGCACGTACACCAGCACGCAGTAGTAATACGCGGACTTGTCGGCATACGCCTCGAGGTCGGCGATCAGCTTGGCGCTGTTGGCCGCATCCGATTTCGGCTCGCCCGCATAACGGGCCGAGTACACGCCCGGCGCGCCGCCGAGCGCATTGACGCACACGCCGGAATCGTCGGCCAGCGCCGGCAAGCCCGTCAGGCGCGATGCGTGGCGCGCCTTCTGCAGGGCGTTTTCAACGAAGGTGTGGAACGGCTCGTCGCTTTCCGGGACGTCATACTCGCCCTGGGCGTGGACGGAAAAACCGATGGTCGAGAGCAGCTCGTTGAATTCCTTGAGCTTGCCGGCGTTGTTGGAGGCGAGGATGAGGCGTTGGGTCATGTCAGTAGTCCGGTTGAAGTGCCGACATTGTAAACCTTTTGCGCTCCCCTCACCTTGGCCCACCGCCGCGCTCAACGGCGGCAAAAGCGGGCTTGTTGCCCGGCGCGGCGGGCGGCGATGTGTAAATCTGTGTAAAGATTAAATGCCGAGGGCTTGCTTCTGCATGGCGATCAGGTCGGCGATGCCTCCCTGCGCCAGGTCCAGCAAGCGGTTCATGCCGGCGCGGTCAAAAGCGGCGCCTTCCGCCGTGCCCTGCACTTCGATGAAGTGGCCCGCTTCCGTCATCACCACGTTCATGTCCGTGTCGCAGCCCGAGTCTTCCACGTAATCGAGGTCCAGCACCGGCATGCCCTGGTAGACGCCCACCGAGATGGCGGCGACAAAGCTTTTCACGGGGATGGCGGTGATCGCGCCGCGCGCCTGCAACTGGGTAAACGCGTCATACGCGGCCACCATGGCGCCCGTGATCGAGGCCGTGCGCGTGCCGCCGTCGGCCTGGATCACGTCGCAATCGAGGTGCAGGGTGCGTTCGCCGAATGCCTGCAGATCGAAGGCGGCGCGCAGCGATCGGCCGATCAGGCGCTGGATTTCCTGCGTGCGGCCCGACTGCTTGCCGCGCGCCGCTTCGCGGTCCATGCGCGTGTGCGTCGAGCGGGGCAGCATGCCGTACTCGGCCGTCAACCAGCCCTGGCCCTTGCCCTTCAGGAAACCCGGCACCTTGTCTTCGATGCTGGCGGTGCAGATGACCTTGGTGTCGCCGCACTCGATCAGCACCGAGCCTTCGGCATGCTTGGTGTACTGGCGGGTGATGCGGATGGCGCGCAGCGCATCGACGGCGCGGCCGCTCGGGCGGGATTCGAATGTCATGGGGATGTCCTGTGTGATTGGGGTTGCGGCAGCGATTCTACCACCGCGCGCCCGTCTATTTGCGGCCATGCAACAGCGCAAGGCGCAATGGCGGGCGGCGCACACATGATCCATACAATCCTGCCCCGCCAAACACAATTTTCTTTACAATGCCGTAAAACGCACACTATTCAGCAATTTCCAGGCCATCGAGCACTTCGGTCCTGTTTTGCGGCGCGGGCGGTATTGCCTGCGCTGGCTGATTAAGTGTATAAGTGACTGTATACAAGACCAAATCGGGGAATCCTTTGAGCATTTCAAGCATGACAGGCTACGCGGTTGCCACCAGCGAAGGTGCTGCAGGCACACTGACAATTGAAATCAAGAGCGTCAACTCACGCTTTCTCGACCTGCAATTCCGGATCAACGACGATCTGCGGGCCCTGGAGCCTGATTTGCGCGCCGCCGTCATGTCCGCCATCACGCGCGGCAAAGTCGAGGTACGCCTGAGCTTTGGCCGCAAGGCCGCGACGGCCGGCACGCAGGCGCTGAACCTGCCCCTGCTGACCGAACTGGCGCGCCTGCAAAACGAAGTGGGCCAGCATTTTGTCTCCGCGCCCGTCATGACGGTGGCCGAACTGCTGCGCTGGCCTGGCGTCATCGAAGAAGCGCAAGTGGGACAGGAATCCTTGCAGGCGGACGTGGGCGCGCTGACCAAGCGCACCGTGGCCGCCTTCGTCGACAGCCGCAAGCGCGAAGGCGCGGCGCTCGAAGCCGTGCTCGTGTCGCGCATCGAAGCGATGGAAGCCATCGTCAAGCGCATCACGCCATTGATACCGCAAGTGGTGGCGGCCTTCCAGCAAAAAGCCATCGAGCGCATGCAGGACGCGCTGGGTCTGGCCAGCCAGGGTTCGAATTCGGCCCTGTCGCGCCAGGACGCCATGGAGCGCATCCGCCAGGAAGTGATCTTGTACGGCATCCGCATCGACGTATCGGAAGAACTGGCGCGCCTGTCGGCCCACCTGGGCGAAACGCGCCACATCCTCACCAAGGGCGGGCAAGTGGGCAAGCGCCTCGACTTCATGATGCAGGAACTGAACCGCGAAGCCAATACCCTGGGCGCCAAGGCGTCCGTCAAGGAACTGGCCGACGCCTCGATGGACTTGAAGCTGCTGATCGAGCAGATGCGCGAACAGGTGCAGAACCTGGAATAAGGTCCAGCCTGGCCAGGCATCCTCCATGCCGGCCGCTTTGGGACTGGCTCGCCGCCTTGCCTCTTGGTAAAATAGCGGATTGGGCGCCGCTTGCGCGAGCACCGGCGCCAACAACACGATTATTGAAAGATCCGCATGAGCCACCCTACCGCCTTCTCCGGCAGCCTGTTCGTGGTTGCCGCGCCATCGGGCGCCGGCAAATCGACACTGGTCAATGCATTGCTGGCGCAAGAGCCCGGCATCAAATTGTCGATCTCGACCACCACGCGCGCGCCCCGTCCGGGCGAGCAGCATGGCCGCGAGTACTATTTCACGACGGCGGAAGACTTTGTCGCGCGCGCCGACCAGGGCGAATTCCTGGAATGGGCGGAAGTGCATGGCAATTACTACGGCACCTCGCGCATCATGGTGGAACAGCAAATGGCCGCCGGCACCGACATCCTGCTGGAAATCGACTGGCAGGGCGCGCGCCAGGTGCGCAAGCAATTCCCCCGCGCGGCCGGCATTTTCATCCTGCCGCCGTCGATCGATGCGCTGGAAGAACGCCTGAACAAGCGCGGCCAGGACGAGCCGCACGTGATCACGCGTCGCCTGCTGGCGGCCGGCGGCGAAATCGCACACGCTCCCGAGTTCGAGTATGTTATTATCAATGAAGAGTTTACGGTCGCTTTGTCCGAACTGAGCGCGATCGTGAGAGCGGCCCGTTGCCGGTTTGCGCAACAAGCGGCCCGCAACGCATCGCTATTCGCCCAGCTGGGCCTGCACGCAGAATAATCGTCTCTGCACGCCAGTTCACACAGCACCACGCACACAAATTTAGGAGTTACTATGGCCCGTATCACAATCGAAGATTGCCTGAAGCAGATCCCTAACCGTTTCCAGCTGACCCTGGCTGCGACCTATCGCGCACGTCAGTTGTTGCAAGGCCACACCCCGAAGGTGGAAGCCAAGGACAAGCCTACCGTTGTCGCACTGCGTGAAATCGCTGCCGGTAAAGTCGGCATCGAAATGCTGAAAAAGGTCCCGATGTAATTGGGAACCCGCGTGCCGGAACAGTGCTGACCCCTGGTTCTACCGTATCCTTTATTCACACTGTGAAGCAACGCGACGTTTTATGAGTCTGACCCCAGCCGACACGACTTCCGCAGCACTGCCGCCCCTGGCCCCGCGCCAGGCGGCAAAATCGCAGGGCGCTTCCGCGCCCGGCACCGGCACGTCCGGCAGCAACACCCCCGCAGTATCGCCAGCACCCGCCCTCGGCGTGGCCTCCGTCAGCCATCTGGCCGACAAGCTGGCCGAATACCTGTCTCCCGCCGACCTGAAGAAAGTCAAGGAAGCCTACCGCTTCTCCGACGAAATGCACCTGGGCCAGATGCGCCGCTCGGGCGAGCCGTATATCTCGCATCCGATCGCCGTCGCCGAAATCTGCGCCGACTGGAAGCTCGACGCGCAAGCCATCATGGCCGCCCTGCTGCATGACGTCATGGAAGACCAGGACGTCAAGAAGGATGAATTGATCGAGCGCTTCGGCGCACCGGTCGCGCACCTGGTCGACGGCCTGTCGAAGCTGGAAAAGATCGAATTCCAGAGCCAGATCGAAGCGCAGGCGGAAAACTTCCGCAAGATGCTGCTGGCCATGGCGTCCGACGTGCGCGTGATCCTGATCAAGCTGGCCGACCGCCTGCACAATATGCGCACGCTGGACTTCATGACGGCGGCGAAAAAGCGCCGCATCGCCAGCGAGACCATGGAAGTGTACGTGCCGATCGCGCACCGCCTCGGCCTGAACAACATCTACCACGAGCTGCAGGACCTGTCGTTCTCGCACCTGTACCCGATGCGCTACCGCACCCTGGCGAAAGCCGTCAAGGCGGCGCGCGGCAACCGGCGCGAAGTGGTCAACAAGATCATGGAAGCGGTGAAAAGCACCTTGTCCATGGCCGAGCTCGAGGCCGACGTCACGGGCCGCGAAAAGACCCTGTACGACATCTATAAAAAGATGCGCAGCAAGCATTTGTCGTTCTCGCAAGTGCTGGACGTGTACGGCTTCCGCGTGGTGGTGGGCAGCTTTGCCGACTGTTACGTGACCTTGGGCACCCTGCACAGCCTGTACAAGCCCATGCCGGGCAAGTTCAAGGATTACATCGCGATCCGCAAGCTGAACGGCTACCAGTCGCTGCACACGACCGTCATCGGCCCCTACGGCACACCCGTCGAATTCCAGATCCGCACGCAGGAAATGCACCGCACGGCCGAGTCCGGCGTGGCCGCGCACTGGCTCTACAAGAGCGGCGAATCGAACCCGTCCGACTTGCAGCAGCGCACCCATGCGTGGCTGCAATCCCTGCTCGACATCCAGCAGCAGACGGGCGACTCGGCCGAATTCCTCGAACACGTCAAGGTCGACCTGTTCCCCGATTCCGTCTACGTGTTTACGCCAAAGTCGAAGATCATCGCCCTGCCGCGCGGCGCCACGGCCATCGACTTCGCCTATTCGATCCACACGGGCATCGGCGACCAGACCGTGGCCGTCAAGATCAACAACGAAACCTCGCCCCTGCGCACCGAGCTGCACAATGGCGACATCGTGGAAATCATCACCGATTCCTCGTCGCGCCCCAGCCCGACGTGGCTGTCGTTCGTGCGCACCGGCAAGGCCCGTTCGGCCATCCGCCACCATCTGCGCACGATCAACCTGCCCGAATCGATCGCCCTGGGCCAGCAACTGCTGTCGCAGGCGCTGCACACCCTGAACATCGACGCCGACCTGCAAGCACCGCTGGTCGAACGCCTGCTCAACGAATCGAGCGCCAATTCCATGGACGAGCTGTATGCGGACATCGGCATCGGCAAGCGCATGGCCACCCTGGTGGCGCGCCACATCTTCGGTTTGATCGGCGGCGAAGCGGCCAGCATGCCCGTAGAACACAACAGCGGCAGCGAGCTCGACCCCGTCACCATCTGCGGCAGCGAAGGCGTCTCCGTGCAACTGGCGCCATGCTGTTTGCCGATTCCGGGCGACCAGATCATCGGCCAGCTGCGCCGCGACCAGGGCTTGCTCGTGCACACGAGCGACTGCTCGCAAGCGAAACGCCAGCGCGCCAAGGAACCGGACCGCTGGATCGCCGTGCGCTGGGGAACCGAACTGAACCGCCGTTTCGACTGCCGCATCAAGGTGCTGATCAACAGCGAGCGGGGCATCCTGGCCCGCGTGGCCGCCGAAATCGGCGAATCCGACGCCAACATCATCTATGTCGGCATGGACGAAGACAAGGACAACGTCCTCGACCAGCTGCGCTTCACCGTGCAAGTCAAGGACAGGGTCCACCTGGCCGCCCTGCTGCGCAATGTGCGCAGAGTGGCCGGCGTGAACCGCATCCTGCGCGAACGCAATTAAAAAAACGGCTGGCCAGATTCTCTGCCCAGCCGTTTTTTCATGCTGCCCCCATCACTTCAAGCTTCCCCCGGTGCCGGATACGTCACTTCCAGCAACTCCAGTTCCTGCTCGCCCAGCGGCGTGGTGAGGGTGATCACGTCGCCTTCGCGCGCCTTGGTGATGGTGCGGGCCATGGGCGAGACCCAGCTGATCTTGCCGTTCAGGGGATCGAACTCGTCGATGCCGACGATGGTGATGGTGTGCGTTTCGCCGTCGCTGGTGCGGTAGGTTACCGTGGCGCCGAAAAACACCTGGTCGTTGCCATGGTGCACGCTGGGGTCGACGATGGCGGCCAGGTCCATGCGCTTGGTGAGGAAGCGGATGCGGCGGTCGATTTCGCGCAGGCGGCGTTTGCCGTAGATATAGTCGCCATTTTCCGAACGGTCGCCGTTTGACGCCGCCCAATGGACGATGCGCACCACTTCCGGACGGTCGACGTCGATCAGCTGCAGCAGCTCTTCCTTGATGCGCTGGTAACCGGCCGGCGTGATGTAGTTCTTGGCGCCGGCGGGAATGGCCAGCGCCAGCGCGGCCGCTTCTTCATCGTCGTCGTTGTCGGATTCTTTTACAAAGGCTTTATTCATCTGTCTATTGTAGCCCCGCCAGGGAGCCGCGGGCACACGGGATACGGGGGCAAGCGGGCTTTTTTGACGTATCATCGTGGCAATCGCGGCAAACCTGCGCCGCACACGGAGACGGATGAAAAAATTCTACAGAGTCAGGCGCTGGCTGTTCGCGCCGCTGGTCTACCTGGCCGCCATCTTCCTGCTGATCGAGGAATGGCTGTGGGCGACCGGGGCCCGCATCATGCAGGTGATCGCGCAATTTCCGCCCCTGCATGCGCTCGAAGCGTGGATCAAGCGCCTGCCGCCGTACTGGGCGCTGGCCATCTTCGTGCTGCCGGCCGTGCTGCTGTTCCCCGTCAAGCTGCTGGCCCTGCTGGCAATCGCGCGCGGCCATGCGTTTTCCGGCATCGGCGTGATCGTCATCGCCAAGCTGGGCGGCGCGGCCGCCGTCGCGCGCCTGTACAGCCTGACGCGCCCTACCCTGTTGAGTTTGCCATGGTTTGCGCGCTGGCATGGCTTGTTCATGGAAACCAAGGACCGCTGGATCGCCCGCCTGCGCGCCACGCGTCCATGGCGCCGAGTCAGCCGGCTGTCGGCCGCGCTGGGCCGCGCCCGCCGTGCCTGGTGGCAGCGCTTGCGCAAAGGTACGCCAGGACGCCATAATTCCCGCCCGGCCAGGGTCCTGCGCCGCTTCGCCGCCTTCTGGCGCGCCCGCCGCTGATGAAGAAAGCCAACTCCATGCACGACACTCCCCGGCTGGCCCCCGCCATGCGCGCGGCGGCGCCGGAAATCTACCTGTACGACGCGGCCAGCTTGCAATTGCTGGACGCCAACGATGCCGCCTGCGACAACTTGCAGTACGCACGCAAGGAATTGCTGGCGATGACACCCTTCACGCTGGCGCCGCAGCTCGATGCGCAGCAACTGGCCGCCGTGCTGGCTACCCTGGACGACAGCATCGGCGCGCAAGCCCGGCTGCACGTGCAGCAGCGCCGCCGCGACGGCAGCCTGTATTCGCTCAGCCTGCAGTTGTCGCGCGCCCACCGCCACGGCCGCGCCCTGCTGCTGGCCGAAGGCGAAGACTTGCGCACGCCGCAGGCGACGGCCGCCGCGCTGGCGCAGGTGCAGTCGCGCTTCAACGCCATCGTCTCGAATACGCCGGGCCTCGTGTACCAGTTCTGCCTGCATGCGGATGGACGGGCTTCCTTTGCCTACCTGAGCGACGGCTGCCAGGCCCTGCTGGGCCTGAGCCCGGCACTGCTGCACGCGCGCCCGGAACTGTTTTACCAGTTGATCCTCGCCGACGACCGCGCCTCGTATCTGGAATCGATGCAGACGTCGAAGGCGGCCTTGTGGAGCTGGAACTGGGAAGGCCGCATCTGGATCGACGCCTGGAAGGACGTCAAATGGATCAACCTGCGCTCCACGCCGCGCGCGCTGGCCGACGGCACGGTGCAGTGGGAAGGCATCATGACGAATATCACGGAAAGCCGGCTCGAACAGATTGAAGTGCGCCAGTCGCGCGCCCGCCTGGCCGAGCTGACTGCGCATATCGACAAGGTCAAGGAACACGAACGCACGCGCCTGGCGCGCGAACTGCACGATGACCTGGGCGGCAACTTGACGGCCATCAAGATGGCGCTGGCCATGCTGGCGCGCCGCCTGCCACCCGACGATACCCAGCTGCAGGAAAAGGCCGACTATGTCGACGCCCTGGTCGACCGCAGCATCGACGCCGTGCACCGCATTTCGCTGGACTTGCGCCCGTCCATGCTGGACCTGGGCCTGGTCGCCGCGCTGGACTGGCAAGTCAAGGAATTCGCGCGCCAGGCAGGCATCGAATGCCAGTTCATTTCGAACCGCCAGCACATCGACCTCGAGCTGGACCAGGCGACGAGCCTGTTCCGCATCGCCCAGGAAGCGCTGACGAATATCGCCAAGCATGCGCAGGCGAGCAAGGTCAGCGTGCGCCTGGCCCGGCAGCGCCAGCATATCAGCCTGTCGATCGCCGACAATGGCGTCGGCATGCGCCTGTCCGACCGCGCCAAGCCGCAGTCGTTCGGCATCCGCGGCATGGCCGAACGGGCCAGCGCGCTGGGCGGTACCTTGAGCCTGATGGATGGGCCGGATGGCGGCACCATCCTGAGCATAAAAATCCGGCTGACCACGGCGCCAGAGGCGATAATAGCGGCTGCAGCCAGTGCGCCAGCGCACAGCGGGCCGCCGCCAGACGCGGCCTAGTGGGTGAATCAGATAGGAAACAACGCAGTCATGAAAGAAAAAGCCACCATCCGGGTATTCATCGCCGACGATCATGCGATCGTGCGCGAAGGCTTGAAGCAAATCCTCGCCGATACGAAGGACATCATCGTGGCCGGCGAAGCCGAAAATGGCCACGACGCCATCAAGCTGTTCCGTGGCTCGAAATGCCAGGTATTGCTGCTCGACATATCCCTGCCCGACCGCAGCGGCATCGAGGTACTCAAGCAGATCAAGAAGGAAAAGCCGGAACTGGCCGTGCTGATGCTGTCCATGCACCGCGAGGACCAATACGCCATCCGTTCGCTCAAGGCGGGCGCGGCCGGCTACCTGACGAAACAGAGCGCGCCGCGCGAGCTGGTCACGGCCATCCGCCAGGTGGCGCAGGGCTTGAAATACATCAGCGCCTCGCTGGCGCAGGAACTGGCCAACACGGTGGGCGAAGACCACGAAACGGCCTTGCACGACACCTTGTCGGACCGCGAATACCAGACCCTGGTGATGATTGCCTCGGGCAAGGCCGTGGGCGCCATCGCCGAAGAGCTCAAATTGTCCGTGAAAACCGTCAGCGAATACCGCGCCCGCTTGCTGGTCAAGATGAAACTCAAGAATAGCGCGGAACTGACACATTACGCGATCCGCAACCAGCTGGTGGATTGACGGCAAAGCGGCATGCCCGCTGGCATCGGGCGAATTGACAGGACTTCTCCTTGCTTCTCGCACAATAAGTTCTTTGCCAACTCGCATATCATGGGGATAATGAGAAATATCTGAAAAGGCTGTGCCTACATGTCCAGTAAATTGCCATCTTCACCAGCAAGCGCTCCCGCTGGCGCCACGAATACCGCCGCCGCGGCGATGAACCCGGCCGATATCGCCCGCGAAGCGTTTCGCCGCCTGGCCACGCGCCGCATCGCCCCCACGCCGAGCGCCTACCGCGATATCTACAATGAAATCGCCGGCATCAGCGAACCGGCGGACAGCCCTGCGGCGCCTGGTGCCGTGCTGGCCGCCAGCGCACCGACGGAGAGCGGCGCGGAAAACGTCCTGACGCAATTTGCCGCCAAGATGAGCGAATCGGCGGGCGAACTGGGCGACTTTGGCAAGCGTTTCCAGCGCGCACTGAAAGCGCGCGACTGGGACAGCTATGCGCGCACCCTGGCGCAGCTGGCGGAGAAACAGGTCAAGAAAGGCGGCGGCATCGAATTGCCGCCCTTGCCGGACGGCGAACAGACGCGCACCCTGCGTGAATTGCTCAGCCGTACCTTGGGCTTTGCCGTCGCCACCTTGCTGACGGGCACGCCCGCGCTGGTGGAAGAGGCCGAATCGCTGGGCGCGGCCATCAAGCAAGCCCATACGGAAGAAGCGCTGAACGAAGCGGCCCTGCGCCTGAAACAGCTGTGCTACCAGATCGAATTGAAAAGCGGCGACACGGCCGAGCAGCAGGAATTGCTGCTGCGCCTGTTCAAGCTGCTGCTCGACAACGTCAGCCAGTTGCTCGACGACGACAGCTGGCTACGCGGCCAGGTCGATGCCGTGCAAAACCTGATCGCTGGCCCGCTCGACCAGCGCGCGCTGGAAGACGCCACGCGCAGCCTGAAGGAAGTCATCTACAAGCAAAGCCAGCTCAAGCACAGCCTGTCCGACGTCAAGCTGACGGTCAAGAACATGATGATGACCTTCATCGACCGCCTGGGCCAAGTGGCGGCCAGTACGGGCGACTTCCATGAAAAGATCGGCGGCTATTCGGAAAAGATCAGCCAGGCGGAAAATATCAGCGAACTGAACAGCGTTCTCGACGAAGTCCTGCGCGAAACGCGCATGGTGCAGAACGAGGCCTTGCGCGCACGTGACAAGATGGTACTGGCGCGCCAGGAAGTGCAGGATGCCGAGCAACGCATCCACACCCTGGAAGCGAAACTCCAGCATATGAGCGAACTGGTGCGGGAAGATCAGCTGACGGGCAGCCTGAACCGCCGTGGCCTGGACGACGTGTTCGAACGCGAGACGGCCCGTTCCGACCGCCGCGGCACGCCGCTGTGCATCGCCATGCTGGACCTCGACGACTTCAAGCGCCTGAACGATACCTACGGCCACCTGGCCGGAGATGCCGCCTTGAAACACCTGGTGAAGATCGTCAAGGAAACCCTGCGCTCGATGGACGTCATCGCCCGCTTCGGCGGCGAGGAATTCCTCATCCTGCTGCCGGAAACCACGGTCGAGGCGGCCTCGTCGACGATGACGCGCCTGCAGCGCGAGCTGACCCGGCATTTCTTCCTGCACGACAACGAAAAGGTCTTGATCACCTTCTCCGCCGGCGTCGCCCTGCGCCTGCCCAACGAAGACCAGGCCGAGCTGGTCAAGCGCGCCGACCGCGCCATGTACCAGGCCAAGCAGACGGGCAAGAACCGGGTGGTGGTGGCGGAGTGAACCCATGTGGTGCGAAGCAACACACAGCACCTCAATCACTTTGCCTCGGGGCATTACCGAAAAAAAATCACTCGGCGAATTACTAAAAAATTAACCTGGATCGTTTTAATGACTTAATTGGCAATGTAACATGGTTGTGTGCTTTTTTTTAAGAAAAGGCTACACACACCAGTTATGCCAATAATTTTATTAAATCAACCTTTCAGGGCATGCCATATGAAAAGAAGTCCACTTAAGTGCATTAAAAATATATCCTCAAATACCTTATTCGCGCTCGCAATCTTCATGGCTGCAATCATGCCTGCGGTCTCCCAGGCGGCTGTCAAAGAAATTTCCATCACAAGCAGCCAGCACCTATCAACTTTTTACAATACCCGCAACGGCAACACAAACACCTTAGATAGAGGTGAAGTAGGGGCTATTTTTGGCGAAGGATATAGCCGCCTGTATGAAAAGTTCATCTTGCCAGCCTATGATCCCTCCGTCACGCTGACATCGGGGCTTTTATGGACACCGATAACTGCCCGTAGCATGGAGGTTTATCTTACCGATGGAACCTGGGTATCCTTTAATTACTATACCGCTCCGAATCCCATCGGGGGATTGGTAGCAAAGACAGCAACCAATATAAGCCAAAAAAAACCCATTGACCTGACAGAATATCTGAACAAGGCTTATAAAAATGGTACGCCTGTGGGATTCATGATGAAATCCTCTATAGAAGGACAAAACTGGACTGACTTCACCGGTTTTCCATCTGGCGCTCAAACATTGTCCCTGACATTTACCTCCGCAGTTCCCGAACCCGAAACTTATGCCATGTTACTCACAGGTTTAGGCTTGATGGGTTTCATTGTTCGACGTAAACGGAAATCGTGAACACAACAACTGGCGAATAATATGCTATCGCTTGTCGGGCACGAACGATCCGTCCGCCATATGACCTCACCAAAAAGTCCTGATCCACTTTTTCCTCGCCTATCCTGGCTCCTGCCAACGAGGGCGAGGATGCTGGCCGCCTGAGTCCGTCCGGCCTACGCCATGCCGTCCCGCTGCCCAGCTGGACGGCAACTTCATGGCAAAACCAATAACACCCCCCTGCCTCCAGCACGCCGCCAGCATGCGCACCATATAAAAATAAAATTATTTTCACCCTAAAGTTTCCAAAAAGCATGTCGTCTAGCGCGCGGCCTGCGACAAACTGAAGGGCTAAAAATTAAAATTTAAAGCACTTTTCGCCATAAATTTTCCCGCAGAGCAACCGTTACCCTAAACAACAGCGGCTTGATTGTCCCGGAACAGCGGGGCAGGCCAAAGTGACTAGCACATAGCGCAATGTAGTACCTGTCTGGAGAATTAACATGGCTGCAGTAATTAACACCAACATCGCTTCCCTGAACTCGCAACGCAACCTGGGCTCCTCGCAAGCATCCCTGAGCACCTCGCTGCAACGCTTGTCCTCTGGCTTGCGCATCAACAGCGCCAAGGATGATGCTGCTGGTCTGGCGATTTCCGACCGTATGACGTCGCAAATCCGCGGCATGACCCAAGCAACCCGCAATGCAAACGACGGCGTCTCGCTGGCCCAAACGGCCGAAGGTGCACTGTCGAGCTCGGGCGACATCCTGCAACGTATCCGCGAACTGGCCGTACAGTCGTCGAACTCGACCAACTCGTCGAGCGACCGCCAGGCGCTGCAAACCGAGGTGACGCAGCTGAACTCGGAACTGAACCGTATCGCCACGACCACCTCGTTCAACGGCCAGGCACTGCTCGATGGCACCATGGGTACGGCCAACTTCCAGGTCGGCGCCGATGCGAACCAGCTGATTTCCGCCAACGGCGCGAACTTCCTGACGAACACATATGGCAACAACCGCGTTGAAAACAACGCTGTTGCAGCCAAACTGACCACGACCAACGTCGTTGCAGCCAAAGATGTCACCGTCAACGGCAAGCTGGGTACCGACAAGTACACCACCGTTGCAGGCGACACCGCCAAATCGATCGCTGCCGCATTGAATGCCAAAACGGCAAGCACCGGCGTCACCGCCACGGCAAAAACCGAAGCCAACCTGGGCTTGGGTGCGGAATCGTACTCGTTCAAATTGAACGGCGATAATTCTGCACCTGCTGATGCCGTGACTGTTTCGTTCACCGTCACCGGCGCCGCCAACCAGGCTGCCGACTTTGCCGCCGGCATCAACGCGATCAATGCACAAACCGCCAAAACGGGCATCACGGCAAGTTTTGACGCCAAAAATCCTGGCATCAAGCTGAGTAATGCCAATGGTGCCGACATCCAGGTGACGAATGGCGCCACGGCTGCTGTCAAGCTGGACGTCAAAACCTACAACTTGGATAACACGTTGTCGGCGGCTGCTGATACCAAAGGTGCAGCTGCAGTTGGTATCGCCAACGGCAGCGTGACGTTCGATTCGGACAGCAGCTTCTCCGTGACCGATGCGGGTTCCGGCCTGGGCCTGGGTGCGGCGGCCGCTGGAACCACGAATGCTGGTTCGCAGCTGAAATCGGTTGCATCGCTGGACGTCACGACGTTTGCGGGCGCGCAATTGGCCCTGAAGATCACCGATGCGGCACTGTCGACGGTCAACAGCCAACGCGCCCAGTACGGTGCTTTGCAATCGCGCTTCTCCTCGGCGATTTCGAACCTGCAATCGACGACGGAAAACCTGTCCGCATCGCGCAGCCGCATCGTCGATACCGACTTCGCAGCAGAAACGGCCAGCCTGACCCGCGGCCAGATCCTGCAACAAGCTGGTACCGCCATGCTGGCGCAAGCAAACTCGCTGCCTAACGGCGTGCTGAGCCTGCTGCGCGGCTAATCTTCGATTAGTCTCGTCACATCGCCAGACCCAGGTTCCCCTGCCGGATTTTTTCGGCAGGGGAATTTTCACTAGGAGAGCACCATGACTATAGACACGATATCAGCCGCCTCGGCCAGCCGGATCGAGAAGAGTTACACTCCGGCAGACATCGCGCCGGCGCGTGCCGCGGCATCTCGCAGCACCACTGACGCCGTGACAACGCAGCAAAATGAGCAGGAACCCAGCCGCGCCCAATTGGACCAGGCGGTATCGGAACTGAACCAGTCGTCACAAATCAAGACCCAGGGCCTGGAATTTTCCGTCGATGAGGACAGCCAGCGCACAGTCGTCATGGTGATCGACCAGGAAACCAAGGAAGTCTTGCGGCAGATCCCGACCAAGGAAGCCCTGGCGCTGGCCAAGGCCTTTGAGTCAGCCAAAGGCGCGCTCATCAGCCAAAGCGCCTGACGGATGCCATGCAAAACCGTCCGCGCTGCCATGTTTCGCCATGCATCAGCACGACACCGGGGTCCGCCAGCCAGCCTGCCGGCCCCCGCATTCTTATTACCACAAGAGCAACCCTTTACGCACACCAGGCCGCTTTTTTCCCCGAAATGAAAACAGCGCGGTAAATCCCCCTCTCAAGTCCTGATTGATTCTGCCGATAACAGCTTATATTAGTGTTTTCCTAGGAGCATGCAGTGGCCATCACACCAACCTTATCCTCTCCGGGCATCGGCAATAGCATGCTGGACGTCAATGCCATCATCGAGAAGCTGATGACGGCTGAGTCGGCGCCGCTGAATCTCTACGACAAGAAAACGGCTTCCTACCAGGCCAAGCTCAGCGCCCTGGGTACACTGGGCGGTTCGATCAGCACCTTCCAGAGCTCGCTGTCGTCACTGACCAACTCGAACAATTTTCGCGCCGTCAGCGCCACGCCATCGGATCCGCTGGTGCTGTCCGCCAGCGCTGGCGCCAAGGCCGTGGCCGGCACTTACAATATCAATGTCTCGCAGCTGGCGCAGGCGCAGACCCTGACGTCAGGTGGCATGGCCAGCAAGCTGTCGACCATCGGCCTGGGCGCCAAGACGACGATTTCCTTCCAGCTCGGCTCGGCAAGCGGCGGCACCTTTGGCACCAAAGGCACGGCCCTGAGCGGCAGCACACTGCTGAACGGCGTGAGCAACGGTTCGCTGAGCCTCAACGGCACGGCCATCCCGACGGACGCCAGCACGAAAAGCGCACGCGCGCTGGCCGATGCCATCAATGCCAAGAGCAGCACCACGGGCGTCACGGCGACAGCCCAGCCAGCAAGCAGTGATGCCGCCATGTTCGGCACGTATGGCAATGTCGCCACCAGCGGCGCGGGCAGCAGCTATTCCCTGTCCGTTGGCGGCATTGAAATCGTCTCGCAAGGCGAGAACGTGGCCGCCGGCGCCGGTATCACCGCCGCCAGCCTCGATGCGAAGCTGGAAGGGCCGAATGCCGTCTCGAATGCGCTGGCCGCAGCCAATATCACGGTCACGGGCAAGGCTGCCGATGGCACCTTGCAATTTACGCGCGCCGATGGCTCCAACATCAATATTGAAGAGGTCGTCACGGGTGGCGTCAGCGGTGGCATCGGCAAGGCAGCGGGCGCAAGCAACGATGGCTCGAATGTGACAATTGCCAGCGCCATCACCCTGACATCGGGCAATGCCAGCCCCATCATCATCGCTGGCAGCAATCCGGCCGCGGCCGGCCTGACGGCGGGCACCGTCGGCAGCTACATGGGTGCCGGCTTTACCCAGGATGCGACGCAGGCAACGGGGTCGGTCGTCATTGATTCGACAAACAATACCTTGCAAGGCATCCGCGACGCCATCAACAACGCCGGTCTGGGCGTCACGGCCAGCATCGTTTCCGACGGCACGGATAAACCGTTCCACCTGGTGCTCAGCTCAAGCAAGACGGGCGCCAATTCGGCCATGAAAATCTCGCTGAGCGGCAGTGACGGCCAGCCTGCGGACAGTGCCCTGGAATCCTTGCTGGCCTACGACGTTGGCGGCGCGCAGAATCTGAAGCAGAACAGCGCGGCACAGAACACCATGTTCAGTGTTAACGGCATTCCCATCACCAGCAGCTCGAACAGCGTCGATACGGCAATCGAAGGCATTACCCTGAACATCGCCAAGGTCGGCAGCAGCAGCCTGTCCGTTGCCAAAGATACCACCACCGTCAAGACCAGCATCAACTCCTTCGTCAAGGCATACAACGAACTGAACACGGCGATCGGTAAAATGACGGCGTACAATCCTGACACCAAGACTGGCGGCGTGCTGCTGGGCGACTCGACCGTGCAATCGATCCAGAGCCAGCTGCGCCGACAGCTGGGCGCGCCGATCACCGGCTTGAACAGCACTATGAGTACCCTCAGCCAGGTGGGTATTTCTTTCCAGAAAGACGGCAGCCTGGCGCTGGATTCCAGCAAGCTCGACAAGGCCATCAGTGCCAATTTCAGCGATATCGCTGGCCTGTTCTCGGCCATCGGCAAGACCAGCGACAGCAACGTCTCCTTTACCAGCTCGACGGCGGCAACCAAGCCCGGCACGTATGAACTGAGCATCACCACCATGGCCAGCCAGGGTTCGCTCACCTCGACCGGCGTGCTGGGCGCCAGCACGACCATCGCCAGCGATACCACCTGGAACGTGACCCTGAACGATACGGATCCTTCATCCGCCAAGAACACGGCCCAGGTGACGATACCGGCCGGCACCTACACACCGGCCCAGCTGGCGGCGCTGGTGCAATCGTCGATCAATGGCGTGAAAGCCTTCTCGGACAATGGCGCCACCGTGTCCGCTTCGATCGATGGCACGGGCAAGCTGGTGCTGGCCTCGAGCCGCTATGGTTCCGTGTCGAACCTGGCCCTGAGCAACGGCACGGGAACCACCATTGAAACCTTGTTTGGCACGGCCAAGCCCGTCAAGGGCGCCGACGTGGCTGGCACCCTGGGCGGACAACCGGTCATCGGCTCCGGTCAGACGCTGACGGGCGCGCCCGGTTCATCGTCGGAAGGCTTGAAAATCGAGGTAACTGGCGGCACGATCGGCCCGCGCGGCACCGTCAGCTTCTCGCAAGGCTATGCCTACCAGCTGAACAATCTGGCCACCTCCTTCCTGGGGACGGACGGCATGATCACCGGCCGCACGAATGGCATCAACGAAACCCTGAAATCGGTGGCGGCGCAGCGCGACAAGTTCAGCGAAAAACTGACCGCCATCGAAGCGCGCTATCGCGCCCAGTTCTCGCGCCTCGACGTGTCGCTGAGTGCCATGCAGACTACGCAGACCTATCTGACCCAGCAGCTGGCCGCCATCGCCGCCAACCGTTAAGCGCTATCATCAGGAGAATTACATGTTTGGAACCCAACAACGCGGCGTCAACGCCTATGCCAAGGTCGGCCTGGAGACGGGCATCGTCTCGGCCTCGCCGCACAAGCTGATCGTGATGCTGTACGACGGCGCCCTGGTGGCAGTGCTCAGCGCACAGATGCACATGAAATCGGGCAATGTGCCGGAAAAAGGCAAGTCCATCTCGAAAGCCATCCAGATCATCGACAATGGCTTGCGCGCCAGCCTGGACAAGGACGCTGGCGGCCAGATCGCCGAAGGCCTCGACGCCCTGTATGAATACATGAGCGCGCGCCTGCTGATGGCCAACCTGAAAAACGACATCAGCCTGTTGGAAGAAGTGCAGCGCCTGCTGACCGACTTGCGCGAAACCTGGAACGCCATCGGCGCCACGCCGGCCGCCATTCCCGGCGCCGATTTGAAACGTATGCCCAGCCTTGCGAGCGCCTGACCCATGATGACCAATCAAGAAGTATTGACCACCTACGAAGCCATGCAGACCCTGACGGGCCGGATGGTGACCGCCGCCAGCAATGCCGACTGGGACGAGCTCGAAGCGCTGGAACAGCAAGTGAGCGCGCATGTGGCCGCGCTGAAGGCGAATGAAGAAAAAGTCGTGCTGGAAAGCGCCGGCCGCCAGCGCAAGGTCGCCCTGATCAAGCAGATCCTCGAAGACGACCGCAAGATCCGCGATTTGACCATGCCGTGGATGGCCCACTTGTCCAAGCTGATCAACAGCACCGGCACCGAGCGGCGCCTGGCCAACGCCTACGGCGTCTAAACGCCCACGGGGCAAGGTCAGCTATCATGTTGCCGAAGATGGATGCGATCGGCATGACGCCCCTGACCCCGGTCAAGGGCACGCGGGCGGCCGACAGTGTCGCCGACCCACGCCAGGCGGAGTTCCAGCGCTCGCTGCAGGGACTGATCGGCAAATCCATGCAGGGACAGGTGCTGGCCCGCATGGGCGACGGCAGCTTCCTCGTGCGCGTGGCCGGCACGCCGGCCCGCATGCAGCTGCCCGCCGGCGCCCAGCCTGGCACGGAAATCCCGCTGACCCTGATCGGCATCAATCCCCGCCCCTCTTTTCAAATCGGCAATAACCGCGACCAGCCCGCCAGCGCCCTGCTGACATATGCGGACGCGGAAGCCGAGCCGGAAGCAGCCGACCTGCGCGGCCCCCAGGCCGGTGCCGCCCAGGCGGGCACCCGCGCCAGCAGCACGGCCGCCACCCTGCTCAGCCGTGCACCCCTGACACCCGCCAATCTGCTGCCCGCCCTGGCCGGCGACACGCCCGCGCCAGAGCTGAGCACCACCGCGCGCGCCATCAGCACGGTGCTCAGCCAGGCCGAAAGCGTGCCCGGCGCACCCCTGTCGCTGGTCGGCAAGACGCCGCTGATGGCCACGCCGGGCGCCGCTCCGGCCCAGGTGGCCCAGAACCTGCGCGATGCCGTCGGCAGCAGCGGCCTGTTCTATGAATCGCACGTGGCCGAATGGGCCGAAGGCAAGCGGCCGCTGGCCTCGCTGCTGCTGGAGCCGCAAATGCAGAAGGCGGCACAGGGCGACATGGCCAGAACGGGCACCGACCTCGCTTCGGCGCAACTGATCAATTTGCAGCTGCATACGCACGAACAGGCGCGCGTGCAGTGGCAGGGCGAAGCCTGGCCCGGCCAGAAGATGCAGTGGGATATCAGCAAGGATGCGCCGGAAGGACAGCAGCACGAAGGACGCGATGGCGACGAGGAAGCGACGGCTTGGCGCAGCAATGTGCGCTTCCAGTTCCCCCTTCTGGGCGACCTGGCCGCGCATGTGGTCCTGCAGGGCGGCCGCGTATCCATCCAGTTGCAGGCGGGCAGCGAAGGCAGCGCCGACACCTTGCGCCAGCATGCGGCGCGGCTGGAAGCGTCGCTCGATGCGGCCGGCTGGCCATTGTCGTCGCTGACGATCGCCGGCAAGCCGGAGGCGGCGGCTGGAGAAGACGATGCTTGACGACAGCAGACGCAAGGTGCCGCAGACGGCCGTCGCGCTGGCCTATCAGAGCGGCACGCCGGCGCCCAAGGTGGTGGCCAAGGGCAGCGGCCTGATCGCGGACCAGATCATCAGCACGGCGCGCGAACACGGCGTCTTCGTGCATGAATCGAAGGAATTGGTGGCGCTGCTGATGGATGTCGACCTGGACCGCCAGATTCCGCCCGGCCTGTATCGGGCGATTGCGGAACTGCTGGCCTGGTTATATCATATTGAATCTGCGAATGGCGGGCCGATCCCGCCGCCGCCCGACACCAGCGTCAACCTCACCGATACATAGACAGGCATCAATGCAAGCACATATTATGGATTCCGGTCTCGAAAACTGGCATGATTTTGAAGTGGAATCGCGGCGGGAAATCATCGCCTTGCTGCGCGGCATCAGCGAAAAAAACCAGCTGATCCGCATGCTGATCCACGGTGAATCCGATGTGTGCGTCACGTCCATCCTGGAAGTCGATGCCGACCATAACACCGTCATCCTCGACCGTTCCGTGAACGCCGACCAGAACCGGCGCATGCTGGCCGCCACGGGCATTTCGTTTGAAACCTCGCTCGACAAGATCCGCATCCTGTTTGCCAGCGCCCAGGTGGAAGAGTGTAATTACGGCGGCACGCCCGCCTTGAAAATTGCCATTCCAGAAACACTGATCCGTTTGCAGCGGCGCGAGTACTACCGCATGACGACGCCCGTGAGCAATCCCGTGCGCGTCTCGATTCCCCTGCCGCCCTCGCTCGGTGGCGCCGATACCCTGTTCCCGCTGGCCGACATCAGCTGCGGCGGCATCGCCATCCTCGACAATAAACTGATGCTGGGCGAGACCATCGGCAGGGACTATCCGGGCTGCCGCATCGACTTGCCCGACGTCGGCATCGTCACCGCGACTTTGCAAATTCGCAATTCGCTGGACATGACCCTGCTGAACAACAAACTGAACCGCCGCCTCGGCTGCCAGTTCGTCGACCTGCCGCGCAGCATGCTGGCGCACGTGCAGCGCTACATCACGCGACTGGAGCGCGAGCGCAATGCGCGCATGGCTGGATTGGGGTAAGGCAGAATTGAAGGCCACCAAACGTCCCGCCAAAGCGTAGCGAGCGGCGATGATTTGCGGCCGAGACGCGCAGCTGTACTGAAGTACAGCGAGCATCGCAGGCCGCAAAGGGCGCCGCGCAATAGCTTTGGTGCGACGTTTATACCTGCATGTTCATGATCTCGTGATACGCAGAAACCAACTTGTTTCTCACCTGCACTGTCGCCTGGAATTCGATGCTCGACTTTTGCATCGCTACCATCACGTCCGACAGGCTGACCTTTTCGTCGCCCATGGTAAAGCGCTGGCCCAGCGCCGACGAAGCCTTTTGCGCGCCGCTCACGGAGTCGAGCGCGCTCTTGAAGGCATCGGCAAAATTCACCTTCGCCGCCGGCATCTCGGTCTGGATCGCCGGTATTTTCGCCTCCGGCCGCGTGGCCGCCGACTTCAGTTGCGCGATCATCGCCTCGATCCTGCTGCTATCGATACCGCCTGTTTTCACTTTGCCTCCCGATTCTGGTCTGCTTCATATCTGTTCCATGCCTGTTGCACCCAGAGAACAAAACCCTGGCTTGCAAGGCAACGACGGGTACAATAACTTCCGTCACATGTTGCCAGGGTTCCACAATACCAGCGCCAACGCCAGCCGCTCGGCCGAGCAGGCGGCAAAAGCGCCTTCTATTTGGACGATTGAAGCGCGTGACAGTGGCGGATAATTCTGCATATCGCCCCCTCCTCCAGTGGAAGCGGCCCCCACTCAATACCAAACATACGCGCCCCGGAAGGCAATCATGGCTGTAGCCGAAGAAATCGATGTGAACCGCATACCGCCGGAACCGGCGCCTGCCCGCTCGCCCGTGGAGTCCGTGCAAGCGTTCGCCAAGACGCCGATGGGCAAGAATTTCCTGCGCGGCCTGGGCGTGGCGGCACTGATCGCCATCGGCGTGGCACTGTACATGTGGAACCAGCCGCCTGAATACAAAGTCCTGTTCTCCAATTACACGGACCGCGACGGCGGCGCCATCACCGCTTCGCTGGACCAGCTGGGCATCAAGCACAAGTTTTCCGAAGGCGGCGGCGCCATTCTCGTGCCATCCGAGCAAGTCCACGACGCGCGCCTGAAACTGGCCGCGCAAGGCTTGCCGAAGGGCGGCAACGTGGGCTTCGAACTGATGGAAAACCAGAAGCTGGGCGTGTCGCAATTCCTGGAACAGGTCAATTTCCAGCGCGCACTGGAAGGCGAACTGGCCAAATCGATCGAATCCGTCTCCGCCGTCGACACGGCGCGTGTCCACCTGGCCCTGCCCAAACCGTCCGTCTTCGTGCGCGAACAGCAAAAACCGACCGCTTCCGTGCTGCTGAACCTGCATCCGGGCCGCGGCCTCGATCAGTTGCAGGTGAGCGCCATCGTCCACCTGGTGGCGTCGAGCGTACCGGAATTGCTGCCGATCAATGTTACCGTCGTCGACCAGGCCGGCACCTTGCTGTCGAACCAGGAAAAGGACAAGGACCGCGCCAACGGCATCAAGAGCCTGGACCCGAACCAGCTGAAGTACGTGCAGCAGTTGCAGCAAAGCGTGATCAAGCAGGTCGAATCGATCTTGCTGCCCATCGTCGGCGAAGGCAATGTGCGCGCCGAAGCGACGGCCGATGTCGATTTCTCGCAAAGCGAGCAGGCGGCAGAAACCTACAAGCCGAATTCGCCGCCGGAAGCGTCCACCATCCGCAGCCAGCAAACGAGCGAGTCGACGGGCGCCGGCAATGCCAACCCATCCGGCGTGCCGGGTGCGCTGTCGAACCAGCCGCCTGGCGTGGCGACGGCGCCATTGACGGCCGAGGCGCCAGGCGCCCCGGGCGGCGCACCGACGGCGCCGACACAGAAGGAATCGACGACGAATTATGAAGTCGACAAGACCGTGCGCTACGAACAGAAGTCCATGGGCGGCTTGCGCCGCCTGTCGGTGGCCGTCGTCGTCAACTATCGCCGTACTTTCGACAAGGATGGCAAGGTCACGGTCAAGCCGATTTCCCCTGCCGAAATGGTCCAGATCAATAATCTGGTCAAGGAAGCGATGGGCTACAACAAGGAGCGCGGCGACAGCTTCAGCGTGGCCAACTCGCCGTTCGACGGCATCGACCGTGCGCCGGAAGGCAAGCTCGAGTGGTGGCGCGACCCGGCCAACTTGCCGCTGGCCAAGGAATTGGCGAAATTCCTCATCACGGCCCTGATCCTGCTGTATATCTTCATCAAGATCGTGCGCCCGATGCTGCGCCCCGTGATGCGCAAGATCGACGATTTCGGCGCACCGCCGCCCGTCATCGAGCCGGAACTGGAGAAGACGGACGAAGAAAACGAAGTCCTGCTCAGCGAAGCGGAACTGGAAGAACTGGAAGAAGACACTGCCCGCGGTTATCGCGAAAACCTGGCGATGGCCAGAAAACTGGCGCAGGAAGACCCGCGCGTGGTGGCCAACGTGATCAAAGCATGGATAGGCAATAATGACTGAGACAACGGGACTGCAAAAAGCATCGATCCTGATGCTGGCACTGGGCGAGAGCGAAGCGGCCGAAGTGATGAAATTCCTCGGCCCGCGCGAAGTGCTGAAACTGGGCGCCGCCATGGCCACCATGAAGGGCATCGCGCACGAGCAGGTGGTCGAGGTGCTCGGCGACTTCCGCGCGCAGACGGAACTCAATTCCACCGTCGGCCTCGATTCGGACGAATATATCCGCCAGGTGCTGACCAAGGCGCTGGGCGACGACAAGGCGTCCGTGCTGCTGTCGCGCATCTTGGGCGGCAAGGATGCGTCCGGCATCGAATCGCTGAAATGGATGGATTCGCAATCCGTGTCCGAGCTGATCCGCAACGAGCACCCGCAGATCATCGCCACCATCCTCGTCCACCTGGAACGCGACCAGGCTTGCGAAATCCTCGGCCATTTCACGGACCGTTTGCGCAACGACGTGGTCTTGCGCATCGCCACCCTGGACGGCGTGCAGCCGGCCGCCTTGCGCGAACTCAACGACGTGCTGACGAAACTGCTGTCGGGTAACGAGAACATCAAGAAATCGTCGCTGGGCGGCGTGCGCGCGGCGGCCGAGATCCTGAACTTCATGAGCGGCGAGCAAGAAGGCTCCGTCATGGACAACATCAAGAACTACGACAACGACATGGCGCAAAAGATCATGGACGAAATGTTCGTGTTCGACAACGTGATCGACATCGACGACCGCGGCATCCAGTTGCTGCTGCGCGAAGTACAGTCGGAAATGCTGATCATCGCCCTGAAAGGCGCCTCGCAGGAGCTGCGCGACAAGATCTTCAAGAACATGTCGCAGCGCGCCGGCGAGATGATGCGCGAAGACCTCGAGTCGAAAGGCCCCGTGCGCCTGTCGGAAGTGGAATCGCAGCAGAAACAGATCCTGCAGATCGTGCGCCGCCTGGCGGACGAAGGGCAGATTGTCCTAGGCGGAAAAGGCGAGGATTCGTTTGTCTAATTTGATTCCCAAAGAGCAGCAAACCGCCTACCAGCGCTGGGAAATGACCTCGTTTGGCGACGAGCGTCCCAGCGTGGTGGCGGCGCGCAAGCTGCTGGAACCGGACCCCGAGCCCGAGCTAGACCCGTTTGCCGAACTGCACGAGGAAGAGCTGGCCCCGCCGCTCGAATACCCGACGCAGGAAGAGCTCGACGCCATCCGCGAGGAAGCGCGCGCCACGGCCTTCGAGGAAGGCCGCGCGGCCGGCTATGCGGAAGGCCATGCGGCCGGACATGCCGATGGCCATGCCGAATCGTATGCGCAAGGCAAGGCGGCCTCCGCCGTGGAACTGGCGCACCTGCAAACCATCGCCGTCGACTTCGGCACGGCCGTGCACCAGGCAGACGAACTGATCGCCAACGACGTGATGGAACTGGCCCTGCAGCTGGCCAAGGGTATGCTCAAGACGGCCTTGCCCGTGCGCCCCGAACTGATGCTGCCCGTGGTGCGCGAAGCCATCGAATACTTGCCCGTGCTGCAACAACCGGCCTTGCTGATGCTCAACCCGGAAGATGCGCAAGTGGTGCGCGACGGTATCGGCGACGAGCTCGACAAGGGCGGCTGGCGTGTCATCGAAGACCCCAGCGTGGAACGCGGCGGTTGCAAGATCGACACGGCCAGCAACCAGATCGACGCGCAGACGTCCACCCGCTGGCAGCGCCTGACGCATGCGCTGGGCAAAGACCTGGACTGGCTGGCGCCGTGAGCGAGCCCGTCAAAGGCCCCACTGCCCATGCGGCGCGCTGGCGCGCCTACCTGAGCGACTGTTCGGCCGTCGTCGGCTTTGTCGAACCGATGCAAATTTCAGGCCGGGTCACGCGCGTGGCCGGTCTCGTGATGGAAGCCGTGGGCTTGCGCCTGGCCGTCGGCGCCGCCTGTACCGTGCCGCTGCCAAATGGCGGCCGGGTCGAGGCGGAAGTGGTGGGCTTTGAAGGCGAGCGCCTGTTTCTGATGCCGCAAAGCGACGTCGAGGGCATCGTGCCCGGCACGCGCGTGTTTTCCGTCGAACCGGCCATCCCCCGCCCCGGCAGCGTGGCGCACCCGCGCCGCCGCCCCAGCGACCGCGCGCGCCACTTGCCCGTGGGGCCGCAACTGCTGGGCCGCGTGCTCGACGGCGCTGGCCGCCCGCTCGACCAGCTCGGCCCGCTGCACACGGTCGACAGCGCCCCCATCAATGTACGTCCCGCCAATCCGCTGGGCCGCGCGCCCATCGTCGACACATTGGACGTGGGCGTGCGCTCGATCAACGCCATGCTGACTGTGGGCCGTGGCCAGCGCATGGGCCTGTTCGCCGGTTCCGGCGTCGGTAAAAGCGTGCTGCTGGGCATGATGGCCCGCTACACAGAAGCGGACGTGATCGTCGTCGGCCTGATCGGCGAACGGGGCCGCGAGGTGAAGGAATTCATCGAGCAAATCCTGGGCGCCGAAGGCCTGGCCCGCTCCGTCGTCGTGGCCGCGCCGGCCGACACGCCGCCGCTGATGCGCCTGCAAGGGGCCGCATATGCGACGGCCATTGCCGAGTATTTCCGCGACCAGGGGCAGAACGTGCTGTTGATCATGGATTCGCTGACCCGCTACGCCATGGCGCAGCGCGAAATCGCCCTGGCCATCGGCGAACCGCCCGCCACCAAGGGCTATCCGCCGTCCGTCTTCGCCAAGCTGCCCGTGCTGGTGGAGCGGGCCGGCAATGGCGAGGAAGGCGGCGGCTCGATCACGGCCTTCTACACCGTGCTGACCGAAGGCGACGACCAGCAGGATCCGATCGCCGACTCGGCGCGCGCCATCCTGGACGGCCATATCGTGCTGAACCGCCGCCTGGCCGAGGCGGGCCATTATCCGGCCATCGACATCGAACAATCGATTTCGCGCGCCGCCCACTCGATCACCACGCACGAGCACCAGCAGCAGGCGCGCAAGCTGAAACAGCTGTATTCGCGCTATGAACGCAGCCGCGACCTGATCAGCGTAGGCGCCTACAGCGCCGGCACCGACCCCGTGCTGGACCAGGCCATCGCCCTGCATGAAAAGATCGAGGCGTTTTTGCAACAGCAAATCACGGAGCGGGTCAGCATGGACGAGAGCTTGGGGCAACTTACCGCTCTATTCGACTGATTAGGACTTGCATAGCGGGAATATAATCAGCCATGGCTTCTCCTTCCCAACTTGCAACCCTGATCGACCTTGCCCAGCGCGAAACGGACGACTGCGCCAAGCGCCTGGGCGCGGCCCTGAAGGCGCTCGACGATTGCCGCCAGAAGCTCGACATGCTGTCCGGCTACCGCGACGACTATGCCAAGCGCTTCGAGGCGAGCATGAGCAGCGGCATCACGCCGATGGCTTACCGCAATTTCCAGGCTTTCATGGGCAAGCTCGACAGCGCCATCATGGGCCAGCAGCAAGTGGTCGAGCATGCGCAAGCGCGCAGCGACAATGAAAAGATGCGCTGGCAGCTAGCCGAACGCAAGCGCATGTCGTACACCACCCTGAACAACCGGGCGCAGGAACAGGCGCTGAAGCTGGAAAACAAGCGCGACCAGAAAGCAATGGATGAGCACGCGGCGCGACAAGCCTATTACAAACGCTAAGCAACACTAAGGCAGCATCATGCAAACCCAGCCAACCCCGATTTCCCAGATTATCTCGCCGAACGCCACGCCGGGTGCCGCCAACCGCAGCCAGCCGTCCACCAACGGCACGGCGGGCGACTTCCAGCGCACCCTGAACCGCCAGATCGAGCAACGCCAGGCCAGCCGCAATATGTCGCAAACGCAAGCGGCAGCACCGGCGGCCCGTCCTGCCAGCCCCGCCGCCACGCCAGCGCCCGCGGCCCCTGCGCCGGCCAATGAAGCGAAGCCGGCGCAAGCGGGCACAGAACAGGCCGCCAGCAGCGAACACCCGCCAGCACAGTCCACCGAAGCGGCGGCCCCCCCCGCCACCGACAGCACCGTCGCCGAGGCCAACGTTCCCGCCGAAACAGCGCCGCCAGCCGATCCGGCCGCCGCGATGCTGGCCCTCGTGGGCAACATCCAGCTGGCCATCCAGCCGCCAGCGGCCAAGGCCATGCCGGAACTGCCCGCGCGTTCCAGCGTCAAGGCTGACGGCAAAGGCCTGGCAACGGGGCCATTGTTGGCAGCCGGCCAGGGCAGCGGCAAGGCCGCCGCCACTGTCATTGCGCAAGCGGACAGCGGCGACTTTGCCGACAGCCTGGGCCAGGCCCAGGGCAAGGCGGCCGCCACACCAGGCACCGGCGTGCCGGCAGGCAAGGCCGAACCGGGCAAGCTGGCCATCGACGCCCAGCTGGCAGCCACCGCCAAGGCGGGCGCCGCCGTGGCCGAACCGATCCTCAAGGAAACACCAGCCGACCTGAGCCGCCTGGCGGCCCAGTTACAGCCAGGCGCGCTGCAGCAGGCTGCCGCCGCCTTGGCCGTGCCGGCCGACAAGCTGACGGGCCGCGTCGGCTCGCCAGCCTGGGACCAGCAACTGGGGCAGAAAGTCGTGTGGATGGCGGCCGGTGGCGACCAGAGCGCCACCCTGACCCTGAATCCGCCCGACCTGGGACCCGTGCAAGTGGTCTTGACGGTGACCAATGACCAGGCCGACGCCGCCTTCATGTCGGCCCAGCCGGAAGTACGCCAGGCGCTGGAAGCGGCCATGCCGCGCCTGCGCGAAATGATGAGCGAAGCGGGCATCGCCTTCGGCAGCGCCACCGTCTCGGCCGGCACGCCGGAACAGCAAAACAATGGCGAACGCGCCGCCTCGGGCGAACGCCGTGGCAATGGCCAGGGCGGCGGCACTTCCGGTGGCGAGATCGCCATCGCGCCGGCGACGGGCGGACGCAGCCGGGCCAGCCTGAGTGCCGTGGATACCTTTGCCTGAGGACAATTCGTCGTCCGCAGGCCACAGGCGCGCCCCACGGCATAACTTTTCGTATAAAAACAGCGAGTTGAGGGCGCTTCCGCCCTCTTTTCACTGCATCCTTCTGCGCAGAATTTGCCGATAATGACATAATGGCGTCGTGATCCACTTCCATGCACCCGAGTACCATTGAAAGCAAATCCAAAAATGAAAGCAGATCCGAAAGCAGATGCAGGCCTGGCTCCCGCCGGCGCCTCGAAAAAGAAGCTTCTGATCATTGTGCTGGCCTCGGTGCTGGTGGCCGGCGGCATCGGTGGCGGTGCCGCCTGGTACTTCCTGCATGGCAAGGCCGATAAAGAAGAATCGGCGCCGAGCAAGAAAAAACATGCCGCTTCCAAGGCAGGTCCACCCGTATTCGTGCCCGTCGATGCGTTCACCGTCAACTTGCAGCCGGAAAATGGCGAGCAATACCTGCAGATCGCGTTTACCCTGCAAGTGGGCAGCCCGGAAGAAATGGATTCCATCAAGCTGAACATGCCGAAAGTGCGCAGCCGCTTGCTGTTGCTGCTGTCGGGCAAGAAGGCGTCCGAACTCAATACCGTGGAAGGCAAGCAGCAGCTGGCGGCCGAAATCATCAATCAGGTGAACCAGCCGTTCGAGGACAAAGGGCCGGAGCAGGACGTGACGGACGTATTATTTACCGCATTCATCATTCAATAAGCAGCCATGGCCGATAATTTCCTCTCCCAGGAAGAAGTCGATGCCCTTCTGAAGGGCGTCAACGGAGACCAGGACGACGCGCAGGCGCCGGAAGATGTCACGGGAGTTCGTACCTACAACCTGGCAACCCAGGAGCGCATCGTGCGCGGCCGGATGCCAACGTTGGAAATTATCAACGAGCGTTTCGCCCGGCTGCTGCGCGTGGGCCTGTTCAACTTCCTGCGCCGCAGCGCCGAAGTGTCGGTCGGTTCCGTGCGCGTCTCGAAATACAGCGAGTTCATCCGCAACCTGGTGGTGCCGACCAATCTGAACCTGGTGCACATGAAGCCGCTGCGCGGCACGGCCCTGATGGTCTTCGATCCGGGCCTCGTCTTCCTGCTGGTCGACAACCTGTTCGGCGGCGACGGGCGCTTCCATACGCGCGTCGAAGGACGCGACTTTACGCAGACGGAGCAGCGCATCATCCTGCGCATCCTCGACATCGTCTTTGAAGCCTATACCAAGTCGTGGGAACCGGTCTTCCCCGTCGAGTTCGAATATATCCGTTCGGAAATGAACACGCAGTTCGCCAACATCGCCACGCCGAACGAGGTGGTGGTGGCTTCCACGTTTACGGTGGAACTGGGCTCCGTTTCCGGACAAATTCACTTCTGCATGCCGTATTCGATGATCGAGCCGATCCGCGATTCGCTGACCTCGAGCCTGCAGGGCGAGGCGCTGGAAGTGGACAAGCGCTGGATCCGCCTGATGACGCAGCAGATCCAGATCGCCGAAGTCGAGCTGGTGGCCTCGCTGGGCACGGCGCGCGTGTCGTTCGATGAAATCCTGAACATGAAGGTGGGCGACATCATCCCCCTGAATATTCCGGAACTGATCGCCGCCACCGTCGACGGCGTGCCCGTGATGGATTGCACGTACGGCGTGCTGAACGGACAATATGCATTGAAGGTGGAGAAACTCCTCGCCAATGCCGATAACATGAACAACCACTAAACACCTGACCAAACCTACTGCGCGTCGCGCTTTGCGGCCTGCGATGCTCACCGTGCTCCAGCACGGTTGCGCTTCTTAGCCACAAATCACTGCCGCTCGCTACGGTTTTGCCAGGCGTTACAATTAATATATACACTGGCCGCTTGGCGGCCAACTCTGTACAACAGGAGAAACACATGTCTGACAACCAAGACGACCAAAGCGCGGAAGACGATTGGGGCGCGGCCATTGCCGAGCAGGCCAAGGCGGAAGCCGAAGCGCTGCAGAACCAGGCCGCCAATACGGCCAGCGCGGCCAGCGCCGCCGTGTTCAAGGACTTTTCCAAGCAGGCGTCGAAGTCGGAAACGCACAACGATATCGATTTCATCCTCGATATCCCCGTGCAGCTGACGGTCGAACTGGGCCGCACCAAGATCGCCATCAAGAACCTGCTGCAACTGGCGCAGGGCTCCGTGGTCGAGCTCGACGGCCTGGCCGGCGAACCGATGGACGTGCTGGTCAATGGCTGCCTGATCGCCCAGGGCGAAGTGGTGGTGGTCAATGACAAGTTCGGCATCCGCCTGACCGACATCATCACGCCTTCCGAACGCATCCGAAAATTGAATAAATGAAGCCTGGCCTGTTGATTTCCACCATGCTGCCGCTGATGGCGGCATGCAGCATTGCGCTGGCTGAAGCGCCAGCCGCGTCCGCACCAGCGGCCAGCGCCGCCACCGCTTCCGCCGCAGTGGCAAGCGAGACGCCGCCTGCCGCCGCAACGGCGCCAGCAGCTTCTCCGGCTGCCTCGCCTGCCGCCGCCCTGCCCGCCATGCCGCCTGGCGCACCGGCGACGATGGCGCCGGCAAGCTCGGCCGGCAGCTTGCTGCAAACCATCTTCGCGCTGATGTTCGTGCTGGCCCTCTTGATCGGCCTGGCCTGGTTCATGAAGCGCTATGGCCCCAAGGTCATGGGCGGCAACAACAAGATGCGCGTCGTCAGCTCGCTCAACCTGGGCGGACGCGAACGCATCGTCCTCGTCGAAGTGGCCGACCAGTGGATCGTCGTCGGCGCCTCGCCCGGCCGGATCAACGCGCTGGCCACCATGCCGCGCCAGGAAGGCGACCTGCCGCAACTGGCCACGGCGCAAAACGGCCCCGCGGCCGCCAATTTTTCCGAGTGGCTGAAACAGACCATCGAAAAACGCAATGGGAAATAAGCAGCAGATGGCGTGGTCCACCTTGAAGACTCCCCTGACCTGGCTGCTGGCGGCCGTTGCCCTGGCCTTGCCGCTGTGGGCGATGGCCCAGCCTGGCATCCCTGCATTCAACAGCACGCCGGCGCCGGGCGGCGGCCAGAATTACTCGCTGCCGGTGCAGACGCTCATCCTGATGACGTCGCTCACCTTTTTGCCGGCGGCCCTGTTGATGATGACCTGCTTTACGCGCATCATCATCGTGCTGTCCCTGCTGCGCCAGGCCATCGGCACGCAATCGGCACCGCCGAACCAGGTGCTGGTGGGCCTGGCCCTGTTCCTGACCCTGTTCGTCATGGGGCCCGTGTTCGACAAGATCTATACGGATGCCTACCAGCCCTACCAGGAAAACAAGATCACCATGCAGCAGGCGATGGACAAGGGCGTCGATCCCCTGAAAACCTTCATGCTCAAGCAGACGCGCCAGGCCGACCTGGCCCTGTTTGCCAAGATGTCGCGCTCACCGGCCCTGCAAGGTCCGGAAGACGTGCCGCTGCGCATCCTCGTGCCCGCCTTCGTCACCAGTGAACTGAAGACGGCGTTCCAGATCGGCTTTGCCATCTTCATCCCGTTTTTGATCATCGACATGGTGGTCGCCAGCGTGCTGATGTCGATGGGTATGATGATGATGTCGCCCGCCACGATCTCGCTGCCGTTCAAGCTGATGCTGTTCGTGCTCGTCGATGGCTGGCAGTTACTGCTGGGCTCGTTGTCTCAGAGTTTTTACTAGGGGAAGCAGATGACACCCGAAAGCGTCATGACCCTGGGCCGCCATGCGATGGAAATCACGCTGATGGTGGCCGCGCCCATGCTGCTCGTCGCCCTCATCATCGGCCTGATCGTCAGTATCTTCCAGGCGGCCACGCAGATCAACGAGGCGACCCTCTCCTTCATCCCCAAGCTGGTCGGCATCTTTGTCGCCATCGTCGTGGCCGGTCCGTGGATGCTGTCCGTCATGCTCGACTACATGCGCCAGGTGTTTACGGGCATCCCGAACCTGGTGGGTTAGTGCAGCCACTGTTGCCATGCTGACCCTGTCCAGCATCGAACTCAATACGTGGATCGCAGCATTGCTGTGGCCGCTTAGCCGCATCCTCGGCCTGATCGCGGCCGCCCCCCTGTTCGGCAATGCGGCCCTGCCGGCCACCGTCAAGGTGACCCTGGGCGCGCTGCTGGCCATGATCATCGCCCCCACCGTGCCGGCCTTGCCGGCCGTCAACCCGATGTCCCTGCCCGGTTTGCTGATCCTCACGCAGGAAATGCTGGTGGGCCTGGCCATGGGTTTTTCCATCCGCATCGTGTTTTCCGCCATCGAAATGGCCGGCGAACTCAGCAGTCTCACCATGGGCCTGGGCTTTGCCTCATTCTTCGACCCGCAAACCAAGGGCAGGTCGTCGGCCATCAGCCAGTTCCTCGTGATGCTGGCCACCTTGATGTTTTTGACCGTCAACGGCCACCTGGTCTTGCTGGCGGCGCTGGCGGAAAGCTTTGTCAGCCTGCCCATTTCGGCTAGCCCCATCAGCGGCGGCGGTTTCCAGCAATTGGCTGCCTGGGGCGGGGAAATCTTCCGTTCCGGCCTGCAAATTTCGCTGCCCATCATCGCCGCCCTGCTGCTGACCAACGTGGCCCTGGGCATCTTGACGCGGGCCGCGCCGCAGCTGAACATTTTCGGTATCGGCTTTCCCGTCACCCTGGGCGTAGGCTTGCTGGTGATCGGCATGGTCCTGCCCTACCTGGCCACGCCCTTCCAGAACATGTTCCTGCGCGGCATAGAAACGGCGCGTTTGCTGCCGCGCGGCTTTGCCACCCGCGACCGGCCACCACCGCCGGCGCCGCCGACCCCCTTGCGTCCCGCACTGCCTGCGCCGGCGCCGCTGCCGCCCACGCGCTGATCAGACCTATCAGCCCAGCGCGTGGCGCAGCAGCAGCGCCGACAGCACGAACATGGTCACACCGATCAAGCCATCGAGCACTTGCCAGGCCCGCGGCCGCGCAAACCACGGCGCCAGCCAGCGCGCGCCATAGCCGAGCGAAGCAAACCACAGCAGGCTGGCCGCGCTGGCGCCAGCAATAAACCAGGCGCGCAGCGCGCCCGGCTGCTGGGCGCCGATACTTCCCACCAGCAATACCGTATCCAGATAGACATGAGGGTTGAGCAAGGTAAAGGCGGCTGCCTGCGCCAGGATGGCAGCCAGGCCGAGACCTGCACCGCCCTCGGCGGCGTGCAGCTGCTGGGGACGGCGGGCGCGCCGCAGGGCTTGCCAACCATAGACGGCCAGAAAAATGGCACCGCCCAGCGCCAGCGCGCTGGCCAGCATGGGACGCTGCCCCAGCGCCCGGGACATGCCCAGGACGCCGGCGGCAATCAGCGCCGCGTCGGCCAAGGCACAGAACAGCACGATGGCGCCCACGTGTTCGCGGCGCAAGCCTTGCCGCAAGACAAAGGCATTTTGCGAGCCGATGGCAACGATGAGTCCCAGACCCAGGGTCAAGCCCTGGAGAAAGACGGAAAAAACGAGTGGTGTGGTGGCGGTCGGGAGTGTCATGCGGCGATCTTGCCAGCCGCATGGAATGAAGGCAAACTACCTTTTCTACAGCCAGTTAAGGAGAACTTCATTCATGCTCGATTATGCCGCCCTCGCCGCACTGGCCGCCGTCATCCGCGAAGGCAGTTTCGAGCGCGCGGCGCGCGCCTTGCACGTGACGCCATCAGCCATTTCGCAGCGCATCCGCCTGCTGGAAGAGCGCGTCGGCTGCGCGCTGGTCATCCGCGACCAGCCCTGCCGCGCGACGGAAACGGGCCGGCGCTTGTGCCAGCATGTGGACCAGGTGCAATTGCTGGAACAGGATTTGCAGGGCACCTTGCCGGCGCTGGCAGCGCAGGGCATGTCGCGCGCCAGCGTGCCCATCGCCGTGAACGCCGACAGCCTGGCCACCTGGCTGGCGCCCGCCATCGCCGCCTTCGGGGCCGCGCATCCGGTGCTGCTGCAAGTGGCCGTCGACGACCAGGACCATACGGCCGAGTGGCTGCGCAGCGGCGCCGTGCTGGCCGCCGTCAGCGCCACGGCCCGGCCCGCTTCCGGCTGCAACAGCCGTCCGCTGGGCGCCATGCGCTACCTGGCGGCCGCCAGTCCCGCCTTCCTGCAGCGGCATTTTGCCCACGGCGTCGGCGCCGCCAGCCTGGCGCTGGCGCCCAGCCTCGTCTTCAACGCCAAGGATGAGCTGCAGGCGCGCTGGGTGCGGCGCCTGTGCCACCGGCACGTGGAGTTGCCGCGCCACACCCTGCCCTCGTCGCATGCTTTCGTCACGGCCGCCCTGGCCGGCATGGGCTGGGGCTTGCATCCGCAGGCGCTGATCCAGTCCCATCTCGATAATGGCAGCCTGGTCGAACTGCTGCCCGATGCGCCATTGGACGTGCCCCTGCACTGGCATACGGCGCGCGCAGCCTCCAGCCTGCTCGATGGCTTGAGCGCCGCCATCCTGGCCGCCGCCCGCACGGGCCTGCTGCCGCCCTGATTGCCAGCGTCAGCGCTGGTCGCTGCTGAGTGCGAAGCGCCAGCGCCGCAGGTCGACGTTCAAGCGCAACTGGTGATGCTTGACCAGATAGCGCACGCCGACGAGGGCCGCCGCCAGACCGGACAAAGCGCCGATGCCCAGCGCCCAGCGCGGGCCGAAGGTGTCGGCCACCCAGCCCACGATGGGTGCGCCCAGCGGCGTGCCGCCCGCCGAAATGGCCAGCACGATGGCCATCACGCGGCCCCGCATGGCGGGCGCCGTCGACAGTTGCACGCTGCTGTTGACGCTGGTGGTAAAGGTTTGCGCGGCAATGCCGATGACCACCAGCATCATGCCGAACAGCCAGTAATTGGGCATCACGGCGGCCAGCGCGCACGCCAGGCCGAACAGTGCGGCCGCGCCCAGCAGCAAGGCCAGCGTGGGCTGGCCGCGCCCCGCCGCCAGCAAGGCGCCGGCCACGGAGCCGCAAGCCATAATCGAACTGAGCACGCCATACTGGCCCGCACCCGCATGGAAGGCCGTGACGGACATGGTCGACAGGAAAATCGGAAAATTCAGGCCGAAGGTGCCGATCAGGAACAGCATCAGCAGGATGGCCATCAGGTCGGGCCGCTGGCGCACGTAGCGGAAACCCTCGCCCAGGCTGGCGCGTGTGGCCTTCAGGCGCGGCGCGCGGCGCAGCAATTCCACGCGCAGCAGCAACAGCGAACCGATCACGGCGGCAAACGAGACGGCGTTGATGATGAAGACCCAGCCGCTGCCGACGCTGCTGATGAGCAAGCCGGCCACGGCCGGGCCCAGCATGCGCGCCGCATTGAACGACGTGGAATTGAGCGCCACGGCATTGGTCAAGTCTTCCTCGCCGACGATTTCGGCAACGAAGGTCTGGCGCACGGGCGAATCGAAGGCCGTCACGCAGCCGAGCAGGAAAGCAAACACATACACGTGCCACAGTTGCACGAGGCCGCTGATGCACAGCAAGCCCAGTCCCAGCGCAAGCAATCCCATGGCCGCCTGCGTGCACAGCAGCAGCTTGCGCCGGTCGAGCAAGTCGGCCGCCATGCCCGTCAGGGGCAGCAACAGCAGCTGCGGGCCGAATTGCAAGGCCATGACGATGCCGACGGCGCTGGCATTGTGCTGCGTCAATTCGCTGAGCACCAGCCAATCCTGCGCCGTGCGCTGCATCCAGGTGCCGATATTCGACACGAGGGCGCCGCCGGCCCAGATACGGTAATTGGGAATGCGTAGCGAACGGAATGTGTTGTTCATCTGGGCGTGCGGGCTCCTTGCCGGGTGTTAAGGTCTAGCAGCGGATCATTCCGCCAAGCGTTTGAGTAATGCCACCGCCTTGTCCAGTTCGGTGACTTCGTCCGGCGTGAGCCGGGTTTCGATGGTGCGCGCCAACCAGTCTTCTCGCGCGGCGCGGCTGGCCGCGATCCAGACGCGGCAGCTGTCCGTCAGGGTCAGGATCGTTTGCCGTCCGTCAGCCGGATCGGGCGAACCCGTCACCATCCGCGCTTCCGTCAAGGCTTGCACGGTGGCGGCCATCGACTGGGGCCGCATGCCTTCGGCGCGGGCCAGGCTGCTGGCCGTGGCGGGGCCGTCGCGCTCGAGACGGCTCAGCACGGATGCCTGCGACATGCTGACATCCCCCAGGTGCGCCTCTTCGCGCAGGCGGCGGCGCAACTTGCCGATCAGGATGCGCAATTCGCCGGCCAGTTGCAGGACTTGTTCGTGGTCTTCTTGTGTCGTGTGCATGGGAGCGAAAGTGGATCAACGGCCCCTACTATAACAGATATGCAGGTAGACTGCACAGTTTGCCTGCATATCTTGCCTAAGTGACCAGAATGTGGACGCAAAAAAGCCGGGGCGGGAGATATCCTCCCTGCCCCGGCTTGCCGGTCATCCTGCCGATGCCCGTTCTTAGCTGATGTAGTTAAACAGCGACAAGCCCGAGATCGAAGTGAACGTTTTTTGCGCCGCCTGCAGGGTTACCTGTTGCTGGCTGAAGGTGGAAATGGCTTTCACCATGTCCAGGTCCTGCAGGTCCGACAGGGTGGTGGCGTACTGGATGTCGAGGTCATCACCGGCGCTGTCGAGGTAATCGAGTTCCTTCATGCGGGAACCGACGTCGGCGCGCACGGACAGCACGTTATCGTAGGCCGTGTCGAGAATATTGTGCGCGGCGTTCAAGCCGTTCGTCAGGCGCGCCTGGGCAGCATCGCCACTGCCCGTCTGGCGCAGTACGCCGATCAGGTTTTTCACGGTGGTAAACAGCGACTCCTTGGCGCTCGGCTCCAGGGTAAAGCTGTCCTGGTCGGCCGGCTTGCCCGTGATGTTCACTTGCTGGCCGTCGAAGGTGATGGCGTCGCCCGCCTTGTAGGGGATGGGGACGGCAGGATTGGGCACCGTCTGGCCCAGGGTGGCGTCGGTGACGGTATAGGTGGTGACGGCGTCCGTCCCCGTGCCCGTGACCTTGAAGTCGATCGAATATTTATGCCCCGTCAATGCCGACGGATCCGTCACCGTGCCGCCCGAGACCACGCCCGAGCCGCCGCGCGTGAAGTTGGCGGCGGCGGCGGCCGTGGTGAACTTGCCGTTGCCCGTCAGGTTGTTTTCAAACACGGTGGCGCCGGAATCGCTGGTGGCCAGGTAGCGCGCCGAACCCACCTGCAGTTCGCGCTGGCCCTGGTCGCCCACGTAGCTGGCGCCCGTCGGCGTCTGGCTGAATGGCTGGGTCGTGGATTTATAGCCGGAGAACAGGTAGCCGCCCGCGCCATCGGCCGTGTTCGCGATGCCCAGCAAGTCGGTCAGCCGGCCTTCCAGTTCCCTGGCCAGGGTATCGCGGTCGACGTCCTTCAGGGCCGGATTACCGGCTTTCAGGACCAGGTCCTTGACGTCGGCGATCAGCGAGGTGGTGCTGCCCAGCGCCAGCTCTTCCTGCGACAGGAAGTTCTTCGCGTTCGAACGGTTCGTCACGAACTGGGTATTGATCGATTGCGACTGCGTCACTTCCAGCGCGCGCGCCGAGGCGATCGGATCGTCGGCCGGCGTCAGATTGCGGCGGTTCGACGACAGCTGCATCTGCGTACGGTTCAAGGCGCCCTGCAGATTGTTCAGCTGCGAGCTGCCCTGGTCATAAATCATTCGTGTGCTGATGCGCATGATGCTGCCCTTCCAGAAAGCCGCCGCGCGCTACGTCGCGGCAAAAATTGATTAACGTCCGAGGCCGATCACCACGTCGAACAGGGTGCTAGCAATCTGCATGACCTTGCCGCACGCCTGGTAGGACTGCTGATAACGCAGCAGGTTGGCCGCCTCTTCGTCGAGGTTGACGCCGGAGACAGCCTGCTGCTGGGTGCTAACCTGCTGCAGCAAGGCCAGACTGGCCAGGCCGCTGACCTGCACTTCGCGCGTCTTGTTGCCCACGAAGCTGACGGTTTGCGCATACGAACCCTGGAACGTGGCATTGCCGCCATCGAGGATGTTCTTCGTTTGCAAGCCCGCCAGCAGCGCGGCGTTGCGGTTGTCGCCCACGCCGCCCGTATTGGGCTTGATGGTAAAGGTGTCGCCCTGCGCCGGCGCGCCCGTCATGCTGACATTGATGCCGCCAAAGCTGAAGTTGTCGCCTTCCGTATACGGGATGTTCGCCGTGCCGGCCGGATACGTCGTGGTGGCGCCGTTCAAACCCTTGACCGTCACCGCCTGGCCCGCCGGGAAACCCGTCAGCGAGGTGGTCGCCTTGTCATACGTCAAGGTCACGGGACCCGTCAGGGCATTGCCCGGGGTCAGGTAGGCCTTGTCGACGGAGCCGGCGCTGAGCTTGCCCGAACCCGTATTGGCCACGGGCGCCGACGTGGCGATCGGCGCGGCGGCGGCGATCTTGTTGCGGTCGGTGATCAGCACGTTCAGACCGGCCGCGCCATTCGCCGTCGGCCGGATGACGTAGTTGTCGCCCTGGGCGGCCGTGCCCGAGATCGAGAAATCGACGCCGTCGATGGTTTGCGGCCCCGTTTGCGGATACGGATTGATGATGGTGTGTGCGCCGTCGGACTCGCGCGTCACCACATAGTTGCTGCCATCGTATTTCAGGCTGTAATCGCTGGCCGTCAGCTTGGTCGGGTCGCTGACCTTGGCCGACAGCACGGTGGTGCTGCTGGTGTTGTTGCCGCGGTCAGCGCCGATCACGGGATCGGGAATCTTGAAAAAATCGCCGCCCATGGCGCCATTCAGATCCTGGCCCAGCTTGTGCTGGTCGTTGAAGGTGCTGGCCAGCGCGATGGCCACCTTGCCCAGCGAGTTCTGGACATTGTCCAAGGTGCCGCTACGAAATTCCAGCAAGCCGCCCAGCGAGCCACCGGTCAGGGAGTTGTCCGGCAGCACGGTCACGGTATTACCCGTGACATAGCCCACCTCGATGCGGTTCGGGTCCGTGCGCGAAGGCGTGGCCGCCAGCTCGAAGCTGCGGTCGGCCACCACCAGGGGCTGCCCCGCGCCGATGGAAATGGTGACGGTATTGTTGGCAGCGGGCTGCACCGTCGCCTTCACGTATTTGTTCAATTCCGTGATCAGCTGGTCGCGCTGGTCCAGCAGATCGTTGGGCTGGTTGCTGGCGTCGACCGACAACTGGGAAATCGACTTGTTCAACTCGGCGAGCTGCTTGGCGTAGGTATTGATGACCGTCACATTCGACGTGATCTGCGAATTGACGCCGTCGCCGATCTCCGTCAGGCGCGCGCTCAACCCCTGGAAGCGGGAAGCGAGCGAGCCGGCGCTCGACAGCAGCGCCTGGCGCGACGCCACCGAGGAAGGATTGGCGCTGAAATCCTGCACGCCCTTGAAGAAATCCTGCATGGCGGGCGACAGGCCCGCCGTGGGATCGGCCAGCAAGTTATCGATCTGGCTGATCTGCGTGTAATAGGCGTCGAGTGAGCTGGTCGCGCTTTGCGCGGCATTGACCTGGGTGGCCATGAAGCTGTCGTACTGGCGCTTGATCTGCGACACTTCCGTGCCCGTGCCAACGAAGCCATAGCCAGCATAGTTGGACTGCGAAGTCTGCTGCAGCACCACCTGGCGGTTGTAGCCGGCCACGTTGGCATTGGTGATGTTATGCCCGGTCGTCGACAGGCCCACCTGCGCTGCAAGCAAACCGCTCTTACCGATGCTGAGTAGATTCGAAGTCATGGTGTCTTATTGGTTACCGTCAAATGTATTTACGGCAGCCGCGGCGAAAACTTGAAGCGCGCGGCCTGCACGGGAGCACGGCGGGTTGCTAGCCGACCAGCGAATTCTTGATAATTTTTGTCAATTTGGCAGCGTAATTCGGGTCCGTCGCATAGCCGGCTTTCTGCAAGCCGTGAGCAAACGTGCTGGCGTCGCCCGCGCTGGCCAGGACTTTTTCGTAGCGCTTGTTGTTGGTAATCAGCTGCGCATAATCCTTGAAGCTGTCCGCGTAGCTGTCGTAGGCGCGGAATTTTTCCACCTTGCGCTGCGCCTTGCCATTCACATATTCCGTGGTGACGGCTTCCGTGACCTTGCCCTTCCAGTCGCTCGACGCCTTGATGCCGAACAGGTTGTGGCTGCTGCTGCCGTCGCGGGCGATGATTTCGCGCTTGCCCCAGCCCGTTTCCAGCGCCGCCTGGCCCAGCATGAACTTGGCCGGGATGCCGGTGGCGCGGCTCGCTTCTTCCGCATGCACGCCGAGCTTTTCCTGGAAGGCGCGCACGTGCGGCGCCTGCGTGGCGTTGGCCTTGTCGCTCAGGGTCTTGCCGGTGCCGGTGGCGCTGGCTGCGCCCCCGGTGAGGGCGCCCTGCTGCTGGCGGAAGGCGGCCAGCGCCTGCGCCATGCTCGACGAACGGGGCGACGGCGCTTCAGTGCCATCGGCGGCCAGTGCCTGGTTCGACGACGACAACTGGCGGATCAGCACGTCCGCCAGGCCCGTGCCGCGCTTGGCCAGGTTCTGGCTCGTCTGCTGGTCCAGCATCGAGGTGTACATCTTGCTTTGCTGGCTATCCATGATGCCGTCCTGCGGCGTGGCTTCGCGCATACTTTTCATCATCATGTTGATGAACATGGCTTCAAATTGCGTGGCCGCCTCTTTCAGAGCGGCAGGGTCCTTCGCCTTGGCGGACTGGCGCAAGCCATCCATGCCCTTGACGTCATAGGCGGCGGTATTGCTGAGGTCGGTTTGGCTGATCATGGCGTATCCATCAAATGATTTCAAGTTCGGCGCGCAGCGAACCGGCCGCCTTCATCGCCTGCAGGATGGCCAGCAAGTCTTGCGGCGAGGCGCCGATGGCGTTCAAGGCTTTCACCACCTCGGACAGCGAGGCGCCGCCCTTGACCAGCATGACCTTGCCCGGTTCCTTCTTGATATCGATCTGCGCCGTCTGCGTGACCACCGTGCGCCCGCCCGACAAGGGAGCCGGCTGGCTCACCTGCGGCTCGACATTGATGGTGACGGACAGGTTGCCGTGCGAAATGGCGCACGTTTCCAGGGTCACGGACTGGTTCATCACGACGGAACCGGTGCGCGCATTCATGATGACCTTGGCCGCCAGGCGGGCCGGATTGATTTCGATGCTTTCCAGCTGGCCCAGGAAGGACACGCGCTGGTCGCTGCCGCCCGGCGACTGCACCTGGATCACGCGGCCATCGAGCGCGGCGGCCGTGCCAGCGCCGTAGCGGCTGTTGATGGCGTCGACCACGCGGCTGGCGGTGGCGAAATCGGTGGCGTTCAATTCCAGGCGGATCGTATTGTTGGCGCCCAGCGCCGAAGGCACGGTGCGCTCGACGGTCGCGCCGCCCGAGATGCGTCCCACGCTCAGGTGGTTGATGACAACGGAGCTGCCGGCCGCCTGCGCGCCCACGCCGCCCACCAGCACATTGCCCTGCGCCATGCCGTACACCTGGCCATCGGCGCCCTTCAATGGGGTCATCAGCAAGGTGCCGCCGCGCAAGCTTTTCGCATTGCCCATCGACGACACCGTCACGTCGAGCAGCTGGCCCGGCTGGGCAAACGCGGGCAAGGCCGTCGTCACCATTACGGCGGCCACGTTTTTCAATTGCAAGCTCGTGCCTTGCGGCAAGTTGATACCTTGCTGCTGCAGCATGGCCGCCACGCTCTGGATGGTAAATGGGGTTTGCGTGGTCTGGTCGCCGCTGCCGTCGAGGCCGACGACGAGGCCATAGCCCATCAGCTGATTCTGGCGCACGCCGGCGATGCTGGCCAGGTCCTTGATACGCTCGGCCTGCGCCACGGGCGCCAGCAGGGAAGCAGCCAGGCCGCAGATAGCCAAGAAACGGGGGAAAGTCAACATTGCCATGATCAGAACGGCAGCAGGCTGAGGAAGAAGCGCGACGCCATCGACGCCATTTCAGCGCGGTCGATCTGGCTGTTGGTGCGGTATTCGACGCGCGCGTCGGCCACCTGGGTCGACGGCACGACGTTGCCCGTGCCGATGGTGTCCGGATTGACCATGCCCGAGAAGCGGATGAATTCCGTGCCTTTGTTCATGGCGATCTGTTTTTCGCCAGCGACGATCAGGTTGCCGTTCGGCAGCACTTCAATCACCGTCACGCCGATCACGCCGGAAAACGTGTTGCTGGCGGACTGGTTGTCGCCATCGGCAAATTTCGTCGCGCCACTCGCCGAGACGGTGCCGCCCAGGCGGCCCTGCAGCATGCCCGGCGTGCTGAAGCCCACGCTGCCCGACTTGTTGCCGGAACTGGCGCCCGCCTTGACGGCATTCGTGCGCTCGGTGATGGCGATCGTCATGGTGTCGCCCACGTGGCGCGCGCGGCGGTCTTCGAAGGCGGGGCGGTAGGTCGACGGCTGGTAGATGGAGCCATTGTTGGCGACCACGGGTTCCGGCATCGGCGCGCGCGTGGTGGTCGGATATTGCACGATGGACGTAGGCGTGATGGCGCAGCCGGACAGCAGGACTGCGGACAACAGGGCGATGATGGGGTATTGCATGGCGAACCTCCGCTGCCATCCGGCGGCGGATGGCATGACGACTATGAAAATTAAAGTTGCGACAATTTCTGCAGCATTTGATCGGATGTGGTGATGGCCTTGCTGTTGATCTCGTAGGCGCGCTGCGTCTGGATCATGTTGACCATTTCCTCGGCCACGTTGACGTTCGACGTCTCGATATAGCCCTGCATCAGCACGCCGGCACCGTTGGTGCCCGGGGTGTTGGTTTGCGCCACGCCCGAGGCGCCCGTTTCCATGTACAGGTTTTCGCCCTTCGATTCCAGACCGGCCGGGTTGACGAAGGTGGTCAGCTGCAGCGAGCCGATCTGCGATGGCGCCACGGTGTCGGGCAAGGTGACGGACACGGTGCCGTCGCGCGCCACGGTCAGGCTCAGCGCATTGGTCGGCACGGTGATGGCGGGCTGGATGACGAAACCTTCGGAGGTGACCAGCTGGCCGTTGGCGTCCGTCTGGAACGAGCCGTCGCGCGTGTAGGCGGTGGCGCCGTCCGGCATCAGCACCTGGAAGAAACCCGTGCCGTTGACCATCACGTCGCGCGAATTGCCCGATGCCTGGGGATTGCCCTGCGTATGGATGCGTTCGGTGGCCACGGTGCGTACGCCCGTGCCGATCTGCAAGCCCGATGGCAGCTGGGTTTGCTGCGACGATTGCGCGCCCGGCTGGCGCACATTTTGATACAGCAAGTCTTCAAACACGGCGCGCGACTTCTTGAAGCCCGTGGTGCTGACGTTGGCCAGGTTATTGGCGATCACGTCCATCTGCGTCTGCTGCGCTTCCAGGCCGGTTTTGGCAATCCAAAGGGAACGAATCATGATTTTTCTCCAATAACAGCGCTAGTCAGCTCTGTAGACTATTTCTATGTGACCATTATGCGGTGGGCCCCATCAATTCAAAGCGAGGATCTGGGTGGCTTTCGCCGCGTTATTCTCGGCATTCTTCAACAAGCTCATTTGCGTTTCGAACTGGCGCGCCAGGGCGATCATGCTGACCATGGAGTCGACGGGGCTGACATTGCTGCCCTCGAGCGCACCGGTGGTCAGCTTGACGGCCTGGTCGGCCTGCGCCACCGTGCCATCCTTGAGGCGGAACAGGCCGTCGTCGCCGCGCACCAGTTGCTGCTCGGGCGGGTTGACCAGCTTGATGCGTCCCAGCACCGTCGACGGGCCTGGCGGCACGTCCGTGGAAATCGTGCCCACCGTGCCGTCGCTGGCGATGGCCACCGTCACGCCGGGCGGAATGGCCATGGGGCCCGTATCGCCCTGCACCATCAGGCCCGACTGCGTTTGCAGCATGCCGTTTTCATTGAGCTTCAAGGCGCCGTTGCGCGTGTAGGCTTCGGAACCGTCGGCCGACTGCACCGCGATCCAGCCGCTGTTTTCCACGGCCACGTCGAGCGCGCGGCCCGTGTGCTGCATCGGCCCTTGCGTGAAATCGGAACCGACCGTCGAATCGACGACAAAGGCGCGCGTCGGCATCATGCCGTCGGCCACCACGGGCACGGCGCGGAACGAGTCGAGCTGGGCACGGAAACCCGTGCTGGTGGCGTTCGCCAGATTGTTCGCCGTGGTCGCCTGCTTGTCGAGGATATGCTTGGCGCCCGAGCCGGCGGTGTAGATGAGACGGTCCATGTGTTTCTCCGTGCAAAACGAAAGCTGGGGTCAGACCCGGCGGGGGAATGCGCCGCAATGCGGCACATTCCGGTCACGAAGTGACTGACTCCCTGATTATTAACGCAGGTTAACCAAAGTCTGCAGGACCGAATCCTGCGTCTTGATGGTTTGCGCATTCGCCTGGTAGGCGCGCTGGGCCGTGATCATGTTGACCAGTTCCGCCGTCAAGTCCACGTTCGACACTTCCACGGCCGAGGCGCGCAAGTCGCCCAGGTTGCCCGAGCTCGGCTCGCCAGTCATCGGGCTGCCCGAGGTCGAACTTTCCGCCCACGCATTGTTACCCAGCGGTTCGAGGCCATTCGGATTGGAAAAGTTGGTCAGCACCACCTGGCCCAGGTCGCGCGTCTTGCCATTGTTGTACTGGCCCTGGATCACGCCATCGGAACCCACGACGAAACGGCTCAGCTGGCCGGCAGCGTAGCCATCGGCCACGGTGCGCTTTTCGCTGGTGGACGAGCTGAGCTGGGTGGAATTGGTGAAGTCGACCTTGATCGCCAGGTTCGCGTTCGCGCCCGTGGCGGGGAAGACAGGCAGGTTTACCGTTACCGGCAAGGTTTGCGGCGGCGTCAGGCCCAGCATGGCGGCCTTGTCCAGGCTGCCGACGCTGTTGAACACCAGCGAAGCCGACTTCACGGCGGGCACTTCCGTCACCGAGGAAATATTGGTGTCGATCTGGTCTGGCGTCAGGCTGGAATTGACGCCATTGGGCACGGCGCTGCCAAAGGTGGCGCTGATGGCGGCCAGCTGGGCGGGGCTGGCGCCGGCCGCGGCGGCGGCGGTGCGCACGGCGGCGCCGGCCGCATTGCCGTAGGCAACGGCGGCGGCCGTGATATTGGCCGGTACCAGCGGCACGGCCGTGACGGCGGCCTGGTAGGCGGCGCGCGCAGCCAGCGAGGCGGCATCGGTCTGCGCCGCGGACGCTACTTTCGCGCTGGTGATTTCCTTGCCGTCAGTGGCCGTGTAGACATCCCACGTATTGGTGCCCGTCTTGACGTAGAAATTGGACATGGTGTGCGCATTGCCCAGTGAATCGAAGACGGGCACGGGGAATTGCTTGGTCCACGATTTTTGCTCGCCCACGCTGAACGGCACCACGGTCGGCATGGCCGAGTTGGAATCGAGGTTGACCTGGGTATCGACCTTGGTGGTCGCCTGCGGTGCCATGTCGGACGGGTCGATCTGCAGCGGCACGGTGGCGCCGGCCAGGATCTTGCCGTTCGCATCGGCCGGATAGCCGGTCAGCTGGGCTTTCTGCGCATTGATGATGAAGCCGCTCTTGTCGACCTGGAACTGGCCGTTGCGCGAATATTGGATGGCGCCGTTCACGCTGGTGCGGAAGAAACCGCCGCCATTGATGGCGATGTCGAGCGGATTGGACGAGCTCTCCAGGTTACCCTGGTTGAACAGCTGCGCCACTTGCGACACGGACACGCCAATGCCGGGCTGGTTGCCGCCCACGCCATACAGCGAGTTGGCATAGATGTCGGCGAACTGCGCCTGCGATTGCTTGAAACCCACGGTGGCCGAGTTGGCGATATTGTTACCGATGACGTCCAGCGATTTGGCGGCGCCATTCAAGCCGCTCAGGCCTTGTTGGAAAGACATTGTGTTCTCCTGGTAGAAATTAGGGGTAGAGGGTCTACGCTACAAATGAGCGGCTTGCTTACAAAATCTGTTTCACGTCGGCCATGGTGATGCTGCCCACGCCCGGCACGTTCAATTTCACGCCGCCCGCGCCCGTCGACACGCTGGCGACCGAGCCGAACATCAGCGCCGCCGCATCGGTCAGCTTGGCGCCGCCGCGCGTGGCTTCCACCGAAAACGTGTAGGCGCCGTCAGGCAGCACGATGTTCTTGCCATCCTTGTCGAGCTCGGCCGTAGAACCGTTCCAGCCCAGCGGCAAGGTACCCGCGTCCTGCGGCCCCAGGTCGATGGAATGGACTTCCTTGCCCGTGCTGTTGTAGATGATGACCTTGACCTTGTCGGCCGGCGTCGCCAGGTCCACGCCCAGCAGGGCCGCGCTCTTGGTTAAGGTGATGTTCTTGCCTGCCGTCAACACGCCATGGCCGATGATATTGGCCGCCTGCATGGATTCGGCTTGCTGGTAGCTGGTCTTGAGCGTTTCCAGGGTGGTATTGAGCTTGTTGACGCCCGTCACCGTGGACAGCTGGGCGAGCTGGCTCGTCAGCTGTGCATTGTCCAGCGGGTTCATCGGATCCTGGTTTTGCAGCTGGGTCACCAGCAGGGTCAGGAATTTGTTCGTTTCTTCCTCGACGCTGCCTTTCGCGGCCGTGTTCTTCTTCGGATTCATCGTCGCCATCAGGTCGGTGACGGTGGCGGTGCTGGTATCGATGGTTGCCATAATGATCAGTCAGCCTTATTGGCCGATGGTGAGGGTTTTCAGGAGCAGCGACTTGGCCGCGTTCATGGTTTCCACGTTGGTCTGGTACGAGCGCGAAGCCGACAGCATGTTGACCATCTCGTCGACCGTATTCACGTTGGGCATGGTGACGTAGCCCTTCTCGTCGGCCAGCGGGTTCTTCGGGTCGTAGACCAGCTTCATCGGCGACGGGTCTTCGATCACCTTCTGCACCTTGACGGCCGTGGCACCGTTGGCCATGGGCACGGCTTCGAACACCACCTGCTTGGCGCGGTAGGCTTCGCCCGTGGCGCTGGTGGCGCTGTCGGCATTGGCCAGGTTGCTGGCCACCGTGTTCAGGCGCTGCGCCTGGGCGCTCATGGCTGAACCGGAAACATTGAAGATATTAAATAGCGACATGATTATTGTCCTCCCTGGATAGCCGTCAGCATGCCCTTGATCTGCGAGTTGAGGAACGTCACGGCCGCCTCGTAGCGGATGGCGTTGTCGGCAAACGCATTGCGCTCGAGGTCCATGTCGACCGTATTGCCATCGACGGCGCCCTGGGCAGGCGCGCGGTACAGCAGCGGCGTGCCGTCGGCCAGGGTCTCGACCTTGCCGCCGCCGGCCGCGCCCGCTGCGGCAGCCACGCCCTTGCCCGGCATGTGCTGCGGCGCCGTGCCCTTCAACGCTGGCGGCACGCCGTCCTTGCGCGCCATCGCGCCCTTCAGGGCGGCGGCGAAATCGACATCGCGCGCCTTGTAGTTGGGCGTGTCGGCATTGGCGATATTCGAGGCGAGCAATTCCTGGCGCGTCGAGCGCAGGCTCAGCGCCGTCTCGTTGAAGCGCATGTAATCGTCGAGTTTCCCTATCATGTCAGGCTCCGGAAAGATCTGCCACTGGCGCCCGAGATGGCGGAAGGATGGCGGTATAGTGATGACAGGAAACATAGTACGGTGCGCACCAGCAAGACCATCGCCGGATCAGACCGTACTTTTACCCCTTAATCGGCGCTTCGAACGGGGCCTCGCCCACTATCATGGCTGTATTCCAGAGGCCTATCACCATGAAAACACCGCTTGCTTTCCTCTTCGCTCTTGCCGCCCTGCCACTGCTGGCCCAGGCGCAAAACGCCGGCCGGCAAACGCCGGAAGCGCTGCGCAACAGCGTGGAACAATTCCTGCAAGTGCAAAGCAATGGCTTGCCGGGCAAGGTGACCATCACCGTCGGCGCCGTCGATCCGCGCCTGAACCTGGCCGCCTGCCCCGCGCCGCAAGCGTTCATGGCACCGGGCGCGCGCGCCTGGGGCAAGACCACCGTCGGCGTACGCTGCACGGCGCCCTCCAGCTGGACTATCTATTTGCAGGCGAACGTGGCCGTCGTGGGCGACTACGTGGCCAGCGCCGTGCCGCTGGCGCAAGGACAAGCCATCGACGCCAGCCAGCTGGTGACGATGCAGGGCGACCTGGCCGCATTGCCGGCAGGTATAGCCACAGACATGGCCCAGGTAGTAGGAGCGAGCACGAATATTTCCTTGCCACCAGGCACGCCGATGCGCCTCGACACCCTGCGCCGCAAGCCGGTGGTGATGCAGGGCCAGCTGGTACGTGTCGTTTCCAGTGGCAACGGTTTCCAGGTGGCATCAGAAGGACGCGCCATCGGCAGCGCAGGCGATGGCCAGACGGTGCAGGTGCGCACGCAGAGCGGGCAGCAGATCAGCGGCGTGGCGCGCGCGGGCGGCTTGGTGGAGGTCGCCTTTTAAACCCGGATGGACAGCGATATTGTGGTCTGGCGCACTAAAGTTTCGGAAGAAGGTGCCGATAATGACACATATCCCGGAGTTTTTTGACTTCGACCAGACGAGGATCACGCTGTGAAAATTACCGATAACACCATTAAAAGCAATCCCGGCCTGCCGGTGGCGCCCGCGAGTACCTCCGGCGCCCGGAATGCCGAGAAAGCCCAGGCAACACCGACGACGTCGGACAATGTACGCCTGTCGCCACAAGGACAGGCATTAGCGGCCAGTGCAACTGCCGGCAGCGGCGCCGTGTTCGACACGAAAAAAGTCGAACGCATCAAGCTGGCGATCGCCGACGGCCAGTTCCAGGTCAACTCTGAAAAAGTGGCGGACGGTCTCCTCGACACAGTCAAGGACTTGCTGCACTCACGAAATAGATAGGTTCCCTCATGCAATCAGTGACTCCGTTTTCCAGCCTGCGCGACGAGCAACAGCTCATGACCACATTGCTGGCATTGATGAAAGAAGAACAGCGGCATCTGGTTGCCGCTGACATCGATGCAATCACGGAGCTCACGGTGCGCAAGACGGCACTCGTAGGACAATTGAGCCAATTGGCGGCGCAACGCCACCAGGCGCTGGCGGCAGCAGGTTTTACCGCCGCCGAAGTGGGCATGGAAGACTGGCTGGTCAGCGCCAGCGAAGCCGAGGCGGCGCCCCTGTGGAAAGCCCTGCTCGAGACGACGCGCGAAGCGAAGGAACAGAACCGGCTGAACAGCCTGCTGGTCAACAAACACATGCTGCACACGCAAGGCGCCCTGAACGCCATGCGCCCCACGGCCCAAAGCGGCAATTTCTACGGCCCCAGTGGCCAACCGATGTCGAACCCGGCCAGCCGGCGCGTCGTCATCGGCTAAGCGTCTTCCCGTTTCACCCCAGCAATAAGCCCTTGCTGCACACCTGACGCCGTCTCGAACAACGGCACCCTTCCGAAGGCCATCGAGAACATCATCGCCGTGTCGCCCCTCCAGGGAGACTGCGGCGGTGCCAGCGCGTCCGCATTTCCGCCACAACGCCGCACGCAGAAACAACACAACCTCTTTTCGACGCCGCACGTTTGAGCATGCTCAAACTTGAGACAGGTGATGACTATATGCTAATCCCTGGCGTACGCCGTACATCTCCAGGTGGGACTTTCCTCGCCGACACGAACTTCGTTCCCGCAGGCATAGCTGATCCATTTCACGCCCCAGCCTGCGCTTTTGCGCTGCGCCACGACGCACACCACCTCAATCGCAAGTACACAGGAGCATGATATGAACTCTCTCTCAGTAAGCAAGGCTGGCGCGGCGCTGCTGCTCGGCTGCACCCTGCTGGCGCCGGTCGCGCAGGCCGAAACGCAAGCCGTGTTCTATAACCACCTCGTATCGACCGCCGTGGTGGCCACGCCGCTGCTGGCGCAAGACACCTTGTTCGTCGACACCTTCACGACGGAGCGCGGCTCGCTGCTGCAAACGACCACGTTTACGGTCGGCGCCGGCGTGCAGTCGTTCACGGGCAACGCGGCCTGGCTGGTCACGGGCGCCAACGACTTTGGTCCCCGCCTGACTGGCGTCAACATTGACCTGTTCGACTCCAGCAATAACCTGGTGCAATCGGATACCTTCACCGGCGTGCTGGGCGCGTTTGCCCATTCGACCTTCGACGGCCTGCTGGGACCTGGCACCTACACCCTGGTGGCAAGCGGCATCGGCGTGCGTGATTCCGTGCTGGACATTTCCATCACCACGGCCGTACCGGAACCGGAAACCTATGGCATGCTGCTGGCGGGACTGGGCCTGATCGGGTATAGCATACGGCGCCGCAAGATGGCTGCCTGATCGGCATCGGGGCGCCTGCAAGCACTGCCGTAGCTGGCAGACACGGGGCAGGCGCGGCGGTTCCACGCACGGGCTGGCCTCTGCACGGGCCAGCCCAGGCAGGGGCTGGCCTACGCACTCAACCGTGCGCGGGCCGGCCCGTATGCTGGCGGAATTTCGCGGCGATGCCATTCGCCTTGGTGAGGGCGGCGGCCTGCTGTTCCGGCGTCAGCTCGTTTTGCAGCCAATGCCAGTATTCATCCTGGTAAGGGTTTGGCGTGCCTGGCGTGAGGATGTCGTTGTAGACCATGCGCAGGGCCAGCAGGTAGCAATACGCTTGCGGCGCGTCCTTCTGCACCACGTCACCATCGCGCAGATAGGCCATCATCAGGGTCGACACGCTGGTCAGTTCCGCCGCGTCCGCCTGTGCCGTCAGCTGGGCGATCGCTTGCCGCTTCCAGGCCTGCACCAGCGGATCGTCTGGACGGTTGCGCAGCGCGCTGCGGTCGCCGAACGGGCCTTCCGACAGGAACAGGGTGGCCGCACCTGGCACGCCGCCTTGCGCGGCAGTGGCCAGGTAGCCAAGGCGATCCTCGCGCTGGCGCTGCGTCATGCCCGCGCACAACTGCTGCTGGGCTGCTTTTTCTTCCGCCGTCATCTCGCGTCCCAGCTCGAATTCCATCCCCGGCAAGCGGCTTTCGCGCTGGAAAACGATGCAGTCGTCGATCAGGTTATAGGCCGCATACGCGTCTTCCGGCTTGCCGCTGGAGGCCAGGCGCTCGAGCCGCTGCGCCAGGGACACGACAACTGGCGCGGCATCGGCGGCCGGGGTGGCATCGATATTCAAATACGATGCCAGGCTGCGCCCCGGCGGCCCGCTGGCGGCAGCAGTGGCGGAAGTGTCCGGTGCGCCGCCATCGGGCGCGGGCCAGTACACGACCGCCAGCACTGCCGCGATGGCAGCGGCGATGGCGATACCGGTCAGTTTGTTATTCATATGAGGTGGCGCATAAAAGGAAATGCACGTTACCACAGGCGCATGGCAGCGGGCCGCACGCCTCCGCACGCACGCGCCCCGGCTAGCCGCCCGCCTTTTTCGGCTGGTGGCCCAGCCTGGTCAGCGCGGCAAGGATGGAGTCGACATGGTCGCCCTGCACTTCGATCACGCCATCCTTGACCGTGCCGCCCGAGCCGCACTGCGTGCGCAGCTGCTTGCCCAGCAGGGCCAGCGCGATGGCGTCCAGCGGCAAGCCCTTGACCACGGTGACGCTCTTGCCGCCGCGGCCCTTGGTCTGGCGCGACACGCGCACCACGCCGTCGCCCGCCGGCGCCGCCTTGGCTTGCGCCTTGCACGCACATTGCGCCAGCGGCTGGCGGCAGGCCGGACACATGCGGCCCGTTTCAGTGGAATAGACGAGACCGCCCAAGGAGCTGCTTTTCATGATGGAGAAATAAAAAGAAAGAAGGCCGCGATTGTACCAAGCGGCGGCCAGCAGTTGACGACCGTCAGTTGGCCGGAGCAGGTGCCGGTGCCGGCGCCACGGGCGCCGTCGGCACTTCCGTCACCGTTTCCGGGATGCCCGAGAGGATCGTCACGGCGACCCGGCGGTTGCGCGCGCGCCCTTCCGCCGTTTCATTGGGCGCCACGGGGATATTGTCGGCGTGACCGACGGCCGTCAGGCGCGACGCCTTGACGCCGCTGGCAATGAACAGGCGCACCACGGCGCTGGCGCGCGCGGCCGACAATTCCCAGTTCGAGGCAAAGTTGGAATTGCTGATCGGCTGCACGTCCGTATGCCCTTCCACCTGCACGTCGTGCGTATCGTCCTTGAGCAGCACGGCGACGGCGCGCAGGGCCTGGTCCGACTCAGCCGTCAGGCGCGCCGCGCCCGGGTCGAACAGCACGCTGGCATTGATTTCCACGCTCACGCCGCGGCTCGTCTGCGTGACCCGCACCTTGCCTTCCTTGACCAGCGGCGCCAAGGTCGACGTCAAGTCCTGCGCCAGGCGCGTCATGTGTTCACGCTCGCGGCGGATGGCTTCCGTGCGGCGTTTCAGGGCGGGATTCGGCAGCGGGATCGCTTGCGGCGCTTCCATGATGATGGGCGGCGCGCCCTTTTCCAGGCTGAAGGCCTGGCCGATGGCGTTCTGGAAGACGCGGTACTTGCCTTCGTTGACTTGCGAAATGGCGTACATGACAACGAAGAAAGCGAACAGCAGGGTGATGAAGTCGGCGTACGAGATCAGCCAGCGGTCCTGGTTGTCCGGTTCCTCGTCATACTTCCTGCGCGCGCGCCGCATCATGGTCAGTGCTCGTGCAGCAGGCTGGACACGCGCTCTTCGATGATGCGCGTATGGTCGCCCGTGGCGATGTCGTACAGTACGGCGGCCGTGATTTCATACTGCAGCACGCGGCGCGAAACGATGGCCTTGAGTTTATTCGCCACCGGCAGGAACAGCAGGTTGGCCAGGCCGACGCCGTAGATGGTCGAGACAAACGCCACCGCGATGCCGCTGCCTAATTTACTTGGGTCGGTGAGGTTTTCCATCACGTGGATCAGGCCCAGCACGGCGCCCAGAATACCGATGGTGGGCGAATAGCCGGCCGCCGACTCCCATACCTTGACGGCCTGGCGCTCGGCCATTTCGTAGGCGGAGATTTCCACGTCGAGCAGCTGGCGCAGCTTGTCCGGCGCGATGCCGTCGACAATCATCCGCAAGCCCTTGGCGTTGAAGCGGTCGGCCGTGTTTTCCATCAGGCGCTCGAGCGCCAGCGGGCCATCGCGGCGCGCCGTCAAGCTCCATTGCCCGATATCGCGCGCCAGCGCGGCACGCGTATCGGCTGGCGGCAGGAAGACCCAGCGCAGCATTTCCAGGCCGCGCACGAAAGTGCGCAGCCGCGTTTGCAGCAGCACGGCGCCGAAAGTGCCGATGACCACGATGGCAAAGGCGGCCGGCTGCAGCAGGGAGGCCATCTTGCCGCCTTCCAGTGCCTGGCCGACCAACAGGCCCGCCAGCGCCAGCGCCAGCCCGATTACGCTGGACCAGTCCACGCCTGCTCCCTCAAGGTTGCGCGCAGGCGCGCGACGGCCTGGGTATGCAGCTGCGAGACGCGCGATTCGGATACGCCCATCACCGCGCCGATCTCCTTCAGGTTCAGCTCTTCTTCGTAATACAGGCCCATGAGTATTTTCTCGCGTGGTGGCAGCGCGTCGATGGCATCGATCACGGATTGCCGGAAATCGGTATCGAGTAGGGAACGCAAGGGGTCGCTGTCCTCGTCCACGCAATGGCGGTCGAGAAAGCTGTCATTGCCGTCCGGGTCATGAAAGTCTTCGTAGTACACGAGCTGGTGGCCGCCGCCGTCGCCCAGCATTTCCTGGTAGTCGGCCAGCGACATCTTGAGCAGTTTCGCCACTTCCGACTCTGTCGGCGGATGGCCGAGGCGCTGCTGCAAGGTGCTCATCGCCTCTTCGATCTTGCGCATGTTCTGGCGCATGCTGCGCGGCAGCCAGTCGCTGGTGCGCAATTCGTCGAGCATGGCGCCGCGGATGCGCAGCACGGCATACGTCTCGAACTGCGCGCCATGCGTCTCTTCATACCGGCTGATGGCATCGAGCAGGCCGATCATGCCGGCTTGGATCAGGTCATCGACCTCGACCGAAGGCGGCAATTTCGCCTTCATATGGTGCGCCAGACGCTTCACCAGCGGAATGTGCTCCGTCAGCAAATAGTCCTTGTTCGATTTCCCTTTGACCGTGTACATAGGCTGCTTATTGTTTTCTCATCTTATCTGGTGCTACGGTTGGCTTCAGGCGCTGAACTGGTGCGGACTCCCCGTCTGGTACAAGGTGCCGCCCAGCACGGGCGCCGCCGAACGGGCCAGGCGCTCGGCCAGTCCGCGAAACGCCACCGAGGCGCCCGCCAGCGGAAACGCATCGACCACGCTGCGGCCCAGGCGCGCCGCGCGGTGCAGATACTCATCGGCAGGCACCGAACCCATCGACGTCAGCTTCACGGCCAGGTAACGGCTCGCCGCCTGTGCCATATTATCGTATACCACTTTTGCTTCGGATTCGGAAGCGCCGGTGACGAGAATACCGAACGGACGGCGTCCCAGTTCCTGGCTCAGGCGCTTGATCAGGCAGTACGCCGCCTTGATCGAGGTGGCGCTGGTGGAGACTTGCACGACGATATCGGACGATGCCATCAAGGGCACGGGGAAGCAGGCGCCCTCTTCTGCCACGACGCCGTCGACCAGCACGATGCCGCTCCGGCGCGCCAGCACGTCGAAAGTCTTGCCCAGGCGGCGCAGCTCCTCCTCGCCCGCATAGTCCATGCTGTCCATCAGGTGGTTGCGCGCGCCCAGGCTGGCCACGCCAAAACCTTGCGGCACCTGGTGGATGACCTGGTTCAAGCCACACTGCTGGCGCGCCACGTCGCGCAGGCTGGCGCCGTGCGCCAGTCCCAGGCGCGCGGCCACGCCATCGCTGCCGCCGCTGGCGTCGAGCAGCAGCACGTCATTGCCGCCGTAGACGAGCGAAGCACCCAGGTTGACCAGCATGGCGCCCTTGTCGTCCTGCGGCGTGGCCGAGAGGAACGTCATGACGCGCGGCTGCGGGCCGGCCAGCATGCGGCGCAAGCCTTCGGCCTGGTCGAAATCGAAATTAGCCAAGGTGCACCCCGCGCGCTTCATTGTTGCGGGCGGCCGCCTGCGCCATCAGGAGCGGCAGTTCGGCATCGGAAAACTGCGTGGCCGCCGAGTCGCGCTTGAGCTTGAAGGCACGGTCGATCAGGTAGCCACGGTCGGCCAGGTACAGGTCTTCCGGCACGCGCTGGCCGTTCGACACATAGAACAGGTTCAGCTTCTGGCGGATCACCACGTCGAGCACGTTGCCGATCGACGCCGCTTCATCGAGCTTGGTCATGATGCAGCCGGCCAGGCCGCTGCCCTGATAGGCGCGCACCACTTCGTTGAGGGTTTCCTGGGTCGCCGTGGAGTTCAGGCACAGCAGGCGTTTCACGTCGGCGCCGGCGCCCGACAGCATGGCCACCTGTTCCGTCACCATCTGGTCGCGCTGGCTCACGCCCACCGTATCGATCAGCACCGTGTGCTTGTTCTTCAATTCTTTCAAGGCGATGCGCAAATCCGCTTCATCTTTCACGGAATGCACCATCACGCCGAGGATCTTGCCATAGATGCGCAGTTGCTCATGCGCGCCGATACGATAGGCGTCCGTGGTGATCAGGGCCAGCTTTTCCGGGCCGTGGCGCATCACGCAGCGGGCCGCCAGCTTGGCCGTGCTGGTGGTCTTGCCGACACCGGTCGGGCCCACCAGGGCAAATACGCCGCCCTGCTCCAGCATGGCGTCTTCATTGGCCACCGTGTTCAGGTTGCGGCTGAGGACGGTCTTGATCCAGCGCATGCTTTGCGCACCGTCGAGGCCGGCGGGCAGCTTGTCGATCAGGTAGCGCGCCAGGCTGGCGGAAAAGCCGGCGGCCAGCATTTCGCGCAGCACGACGGCTTTTTGCGGCTCGCGCTGCTGCGTCGAACCCCACGAGATTTCCGCCAGCTGGGTTTCCATCATGCCGCGCATGGCGCGGATTTCATTCATCATGCCGCTCATCTCGGCGGCGGCGTTCTCTTTGACGTGCGCCAGCGCGCTGGCCATCATCTGCTGCATGCGGGCCATGTCCACTGGCTCGGAGGCAGCCTGGCGCGGTGCGGCAGGACGGGGCGCAGCCGGGCGCTGGGCCGGGGCGGCCGGACGCTGCGGCGTGGCGAACTGGGTCTGCAACTGGGGACGGGGCTGGGCCATTTCGGACGCGGCCGGCGGCGAAGCGAGCGAAGCGGCATCGTCATTGGCCAGCGCGAGGATCTCCACCACGCCATCGGCCTGGCGGTTCGACAGGATCACGGCATCGGGTCCCAGCGCTTCGCGCACCTTGCGCAGCGCATCGCGCGACGAGGTGCCCGTAAATTTCTTCACATTCATGACCGGCCTCCCAAGGCGGGGGTGGCGCAATATTGGCTGAACTGTGTGACCATCATCGACTCCTGTTGCTTGAGTGCTGTCTTCCACATGGACACAGATCACTCGGACAGTTTCCATTATTAGCGATGCTTGCAGGAAACGATCGAAGGAACAGGACGGGAAAGTACCCGTTATTCAGTTTGCCAGGAGGAAATTTCGGTTTTTTTTGACCCAAACGAAGGCTGGGGTCAGACCCGGCGGGTCTGACCCCGGCATTAACTCTGTCAACTACTGCGCACCCACCAGCGCCGTGACGCGGATCGTCTTGGTTTCCGGCACTTCCGCATGCGACAGCACTTTGAGTTGCGGCAAGGCGCGGCGCAGGAAGCGCGACAGCAGGGCGCGCAGCGGCGCCGGCACCAGCAGCACCGGCGTCAGGCCCAGCGCTTCCTGCTGCTGGGCAGCCAGGCCCGCCTGGTGGGCGATGGTGTCGGCCAGGCCCGGCTCGATGCCGGCGCCGTCGCCGCCATTGCCCATCGCCTGCATCAGCAGGCGTTCCAGGCGGCTGTCGAGCGTCATCACGGACAGCTCGGCCGCACCGGGGAACAGTTGCTGCACGATGGCGCGGCCCAGGGACACGCGCACCAGCGCCGTCAGCTCGTTCGGGTCTTGCGTGCTGACCGTGTACTCGGCCAGGGTTTCGATGATGGTGCGCATGTCGCGGATGTGCACGCCCTCGGCCAGCAGGTTCTGCAGCACTTTTTGCAGAGCCGACAGCGACAGCATCTTCGGCACCAGGTCTTCCACCAGGCGCGGCGCATCCTTGCCCAGGTGGTCGAGCAGCGACTGCACTTCCGCGCGGCCCAGCAGCTCGGACGCATGCGAGGTGATCAAATGGTTCAAGTGCGTGGCCACCACGGTGCCCGCATCGACGACCGTGTAGCCCATCGATTGGGCCTGGTCGCGCAGGCTGGCGTCGATCCACGTGGCGGGCAAACCGAACGCGGGGTCGCTCGTGGCCAGGCCCGGCAAGGTGCCGCTGGCCATGCCGGGGTTAATCGCCAGGAACTGGCCGTTGAACGCTTCGCCCACGCCCACTTCCACGCCTTTCAAGGTGATGCGGTAGGCGGACGGCTTCAATTCCAGGTTGTCGCGGATATGCACGGGCGGCGCCAGGAAGCCCACTTCCTGGGCGAATTTCTTGCGGATGCCCTTGATACGCTTGAGCAATTCGCCGCCCTGCGTCTTGTCGACCAGGGGAATCAAGCGGTAGCCCACTTCCAGGCCCAGGGTATCGACGGGCATGATGTCTTGCCAGCTCGCTTCTTCCTGCTCGGGCGCCACGGTCGCTTGCGGCGCTTCGGCCGGCTTCTCGGCCGCTTCTTTTTCCTGCGTGCGCTTCTTGCTGATCAAATAGGCGGAGCCGGCCAGCAGCGAGGCCAGCAGGATGAAGACCATGTTCGGCATGCCGGGGATCAAGCCCATGCCGCCGATGATGCCGGCGGTAATATACAGCACTTGCGGTTTCGCAAACAGCTGGCCCACCAGCTGGGTGCCGATGTCCTGTTCGCTGGCCACGCGCGAGACGACGATACCGGCCGCCGTGGAAATGATCAGCGAAGGAATCTGCGCCACGAGGCCGTCACCGATGGCCAGCAAGGTGTAGTTCTTGAGTGCGTCGGCAAAGCCCATGTCATGCTGCAGCAAGCCCACCAGCAAGCCGCCGACGATATTGATGACGGTCACCATGATGCCGGCGATGGCGTCGCCACGCACGTATTTGCTGGCACCGTCCATGGCGCCATAGAACTCCGCTTCCTGCGCCACTTCCGTGCGGCGACGGCGCGCTTCGTCTTCGCCGATCAGGCCGGCGTTCAGGTCGGCATCGATGGCCATCTGTTTACCAGGCATGGCGTCCAGCGCGAAGCGGGCGCCCACCTCGGCGATACGGCCCGCACCCTTGGTCACGACGGTAAAGTTAATGATCGTCAAAATAATGAAGACCACGATACCGACCGTGAAGTTGCCGCCGATCAGGAAGTGACCGAACGCTTCAATCACTTTACCGGCCGCGTCGGCACCCGTATGGCCTTCCGTCAGCACCACGCGCGTGGAGGCCACGTTCAGCGACAGGCGCAGCATGGTCGACACGAGCAAAATGGTCGGGAACGCCATGAAGTCGAGCGGCTTGACCGTGTACAGCGCCGTCAGCAGCACGATGATGGACAGCGCGATATTGAAGCTGAAGAAGATGTCGAGGATGAAGGCGGGCAGCGGCAGCACCATCATCGCCAGCAGCATGATGATGATGATCGGCGCGGCGAGGCCCTTGCTGGCGTTGCCTTTCAATCCGCTGAGCCAGGCTGGCATGGTCAGGCCGTTCATGGTGTGCTTCCTTTATTCTTGTCTGCCGCGTCTGCCGCGGGTTTGGTCTGCGATGCGGGGTCGAGCGGGTCGAGCTCGGGCGGGACATCGAGTTTTTTCGGCTTGTCGGGGCGCTCGCCGTGGCCGCTGCCGTAGCTGCGCAGCTGGAACACGTAGGCCAGCACTTCGGCCACGGCACCATACAGCGCCTCGGGAATCTCGTCGCCGATGTCCGTGTGCTTGTACAGCGCGCGCGCCAGGGCCGGCGCTTCGAGGATGGCGACCTTGTGTTCGCCGGCCAGTTCGCGGATCTTCGCCGCCACTTCGTCGATGCCCTTGGCCACCACCTGCGGTGCGCCGCGCGAATTCTCGCCATACTTCAAGGCCACGGCGTAGTGCGTAGGATTGGTTACCACCACGTCGGCCGTCGGCACGTCGGCCATCATGCGGCGGCGCGACATTTCATGCTGCATCTGGCGTATCTTCGCCTTGATCTGCGGATTGCCGTCCGACTCCTTCGACTCTTGCTTGACTTCCTGCAAGGTCATTTTCATCTTGTTAGCGTAGTGCCACATCTGGTACGGACCGTCGATGGCGGCGATCAGGCCCAGGGCGCCGACGATCAGCAAAAAGGCCGTGATCAGCAGGCTGATCAGATGGGCCGAACCGGCGCGCAGGGATTCCACCGACAGGCCCAGCACGGCGTCCTTTTGATGCTGCATCACCATCCAGGCGACGACGCCAACGACGAGGGTCTTGGCAATGGCCTTGAGCAGCTCCACCAGCGCATTCTTTGAAAACATATTGCCCAGGCCACGAATCGGGTTGAGCTTGCCAAAATTGGGAGTAAACGCCTTGGAGCTGAACAGCCAGCCGCCCACCAGCACGGGCGAGGCCAGGGCGACAAGCATGATGGCTGCGGCGTACGGCAAACAGGTCAGCAAGACCGAGCCCACGTCATAGCCGATGCGCAACATCATCGCGTCGGGATTGAGTATCTGCTCCCGGTCCAGCGTCAGCCCGGAAACCATGACAGCTGTCAGCCGCCGCACGATGGCGTCGCCGGCAAACCACAGGCAGCAGCCGGACGCCATCAACACCGTAAACGTGGCCACTTCACGCGATCGCGGAACGTCGCCTTCCTCACGCGCCTGCTCGAGGCGCTTCGGTGACGCGGCTTCGGTCTTTTCTGCGTCGCTGTCTTCCGACATCAATCAACTCCGGTGAAGTCCTGCAGCCTGGCTAGGCGCAATACGGACTGGGCATGGAGCATTATCGAGTCAAGTACCTTGTTGCCATCGGAGGAACAGGGGGGCAAATCCCCTGCATTTCCTTTGCTCTTCAGAAACCTTAGCGGGACTTCCTGGCTTCCGCCTGCTTCACGGTCTGTTCGATCGCGCCAAACAGGGACTTGCCGTCGTCACCCAGCATTTCCAGGCGAACAACATCACCAAACAGCAGATACGGCGTGCTGGCGACACCATCGGCGATCATCTCCTGGTTACGTCGCTCAACGATACTGGAAAATCCCTTCTTGACTTCCTTGTTGGCGACGCCGCCCGCACTGACCACGCTGCCGGCGCGCGCATTGCGCGTCTGGCACAGATGGGCCAGCAATTGCGGGTAATTGAACGCCATGTCGGCACCCGCGTGGGGCTGGCCCGTCAACTTGCCGTTCAGGCTGCAGCGCAGGGCGTAATGCACCTTGCCGCCGCGCCAGGCGTCACCCAGTTCGTCGGGCGTGATGGCGACAGGCGAGCAAGCCATGGCCGGTTTCGCCTGCAGGAAGCCGTAGCCGCTGGCTTGCTCGTCAGGCGCCAAGTTGCGCAAGGTGATGTCGTTGACCAGCATCAACAGCTTGATGCTCAGGTGCGCCTGATCCGGCGTCGAGCCCATAGCCACGTCGTCCGTGATGGCGGCGATGCCTGCCTCGTAATCGATGCCCCACTGCTCGTGCGCCAGGGTGATGGCATCGTGGGCGCCGAGGAAATCGTCGCTGGCGCCCTGGTACATCCTTGGCGCATCGCGCAGATTGGCGGGTGCCTCAATTCCCGCCGCCTTGCAGGCGCGCTCGATCTGCTGCAGGTAGGACGCGCCCGCCACGCGCAGGCTGCTGCGCGGCAAGGGCGCCATGCAGTTGGCCGGGTCGAACTCGAAGGCGCGATGGCCGCGGCCGCTATTGATGGTCTGGTACAGCAAGTCGAGCTGGGGCGCGATGAAGCTCCAGTCGTCGAGCGCCTTTTGCAGGGTCGAGGCGATGCCATCGGCCAGGTGGGCCGTTTTCAGGTCGCGCGAGACGACAGCGAGCTGGCCATCGCGCGTGCCATCGTTCAGGGTAGCTAATTTCATGTGCGGGAAATTTCGTCAAATGCAGGCAATAGGGGGCTAAAGACGCCAAAAAGCCGGGACATCCCCGGCTTTGACGGTCTGGAGGGATTTACGCCAGCAGCGCGATCTGCTCGGGAGTCAGGTAACACCACTCGCCTTCGGCGATGCCCAGCGATTCCAGGGTCAGGCTGCCGATGGCGGAACGGTGCAGCGCGCTGCAATGGTTGCCGGCGGCGGCCAGCATGCGCTTGACCTGGTGGTACTTGCCTTGCTCGAGCACGATTTCCAGCTGGTGTTCGCCGCGCTTGACGCAGACGAGGGCCGCCAGCGGAGCTGGCTCGTCGTGCAATTGCACGCCGGCCAGCAACAGGGCCACCAGTTCATCGGTCACGGGCTCTTGCGTGGTGGCCTGGTAAATCTTGGGAACGTGGCGCTTCGGCGACGATTGTGCATGGATAAACGGCCCATCGTCGGACATCAGCAGCATGCCGGTCGTATCGTGGTCGAGCCGGCCGACGGGCTGGACTTCGCGCCAGGTGAACTGCTCCGGCAGCAGGGTCAGCACGCCAGGATGATGGCTGGGCTTGCGCGAGCATTCGAAGTTGGCGGGCTTGTTCAGCGCCAGGTACAGGTGCGCGCGGTAGACCCACTCTTCTTCGAACACGTGCAGCACCAGGCCTTCGGTCTCGACGGTGGTGCGGTAATTGGTCTGGGTGACGCCATCGATGACGACATCGCCATCTTCGATGAGGGAACGGCAATATTTACGGGTGCCAAAACCCTGCGATTGCAGGATGCGGTCTAGGGATAATTTACTCATGGGCGTGACTTTACCAGAAGCGGCTGGCAGCGTGAAGCGGCCGCGCGCGCGGCCTGCGCCAGGCCGCCGAGGGCGCACCAGCCTTGCGCATGCACAGATGAGCTGAAGTACAAGGTGAGATTTCGATATAAATGGCCAATTCCTTTGAGCAATATCAAGCGCTCGGAATATCGCATTGATAGACTGAAACTTCGTTAGGAATCCGCCTAACGAGCTTTAGGAATAATAACCAAGCAACGATTCACAAGGACATTGTATGAAGCATACCGATACCATCGCCTTACAAGGCAGCATCGCCGACATGCGCCTGCGCATCGCTACGGAACAGGCGGCCATGCACAAGGTCAGACTCGGCGTGGCGCGCTGGAGCAGCGCCCCGGCGCTGCAGGATGCGGACGCAACGCCATCGCCAGCGAGCCAGACGCATTGGCATGCCGAGGCGCAATGCCATTTCATGTGCTGGCTGGAGCTCGGCGGTTTTGCCCACGCGGATGCGGACGCAAATGCGGAAACCGACAACGTAACGGCGCCCGCCATGGTGGACACAGTGCCCGAGATCAGTTCCGGCGCCAGTACCGGCGTAGCGCCGGCCCGGCAGGCAGCCGCCCTGCCCGCGCACTGCAACGGCTGCGCCGTCTGAGCGCCCCCCCCCATCCGACCACCGGCCATGCCCCGCCCTCGCATGCCTGCCTTGCCAGCACGCGCAGCTACAACATCGAGCAACACTCACCCGTCCGGCACGAACGACGCACAAAAGGAAACGGCGGCATTGCGCCGCCGTTCCCAAGCCCCATCGGGACTTTAGTGAGGAATGTAAATTCACTCAAAACCACATCTGCGATGCGGCGAGTAGTTCCATGACCTGCCAATCAAGTTAGTACTGACAACATAGTTGATATATCGCCCCTCCTTGAAAAGAACTACGCTTTCACTATAGCCCAAGCAGCCCCATTTTCAAGCCAATTTACCACCTTATTGAAAATCATTCTCGATTGGCTTGCCTGCCAGCCAAGAGTGATGTCCTCAGCGCAACGCCGGTTGTGACTGCTGCACGGCCGCCTTCATGGCGCCCGCGCCCATGGCGGCGCCAAACTTTTTCAGCACCCGTTCCGGCAAGCCTTCATGCTGCGTGTAGTCGACGATGTCTTCTGCCTTGACGACGTCGCGCGCCACGCTGTCGACCGTGCCGAAATCGTCGGCCAGGCCCATTTCCACGGCTTTCGCGCCCGTCCAGTACAAACCGGAGAAGGTATCGGCCGTTTCCTTCAGGCGCTTGCCCCGTCCCGCCCGCACCACCTCGATGAATTGCTGGTGGATTTCATTGAGCATGCCTTGCGCATACGCCTTGTGCTTTTCCGTCAGGGGGCTGAACGGGTCCATGAAGCCCTTGTTCTCGCCCGCCGTCAGCAAACGGCGCTCGACGCCGACCTTTTCCATCACGCCCGTAAAGCCGAAGCCATCCATCAGCACGCCGATGGAGCCGACCACGCTAGCCTTGTTGACATAGATGCGGTCGGCGGCCGCCGCGATGTAATAGCCGCCCGAAGCGCACATTTCATCGACCACCACATATAAAGGCTTGTCCGGATAGCCCTTGCGCAGGCGCTGCATCTCGTCGACGATCATGCCGGCCTGCACAGGACTGCCGCCCGGACTATTAATATGCAGCACCACGGCCACGGAGCCGCTATCGGAAAACGCCTTGTCCAGCGCGGGGATGACGACGGCGGCCGAGCCGCTGCCTTCGGACTCGATGGCGCCGTTGATGTCGATCAGGGCCGTGTGGCGGCCCAGGGTTTCGCTGTCGTCGGCCGTGTTGTAGTCATAAAACACCCACAGGGCGAACAGCACGATCAGCAGGCCGAAGACCTTGAAAAAGATGCTCCAGCGGCGGTGTGCGCGTTGTTCTTGCAAAGTCGCAAATACCAGCTTTTCCAGCACGTCGCGCTCCCAGTGCCCCGCAGGGACGCCGTGGCCGGCGGCTGGCGCGCTGCTGTCCAGCTTGTCATTCGTGTTATCGCTCATGATTCACTTTGTTTAAATTGCAATAAAGCCTGCCCCGGCCTCAGGCCGGCAGCGGCTGGACATACTCGTCGGGCTGCCAGTACAGCTGGCCATCGCGTTCGGCCACGGCGATCGGACGCAGGCGCCCGCCCTTGCAGGGGCCGCCCGCGCACAGACCGCTTTCCGGCACATAGATGGCGCCATGCGTCGAACACATCAGGTACAAGCCGCTGGACTCGAAAAACTCGCCTTCGGCCCAGTCCAGTTCGATCGGTACGTGGGCACAGCGGTTCAGGTAGCCATACGCCTTGCCGCCATGGCGCACGACAAAGCCCGTGGTCGCTTCGCCGCCGGCAGCGACGGGAAAGCGCACGCCCTTGCCACCATCGGCCACGGCGTCGGCCGCACAAATCAACACTTCCGCAACATCAGTCATCATGCGTGCTCACTCAGCCATTGATGCAGGTCGGCCACCGTGGCGGCCGAATACAGGGGATTGCAAGCTTGCAACTGCGCCACCGGATGCGCCCCATACTCTACGGCAATACCTGCTGCGCCTGCATTGCTTGCCATCAATAAATCATGGCTGGTGTCGCCGATCATCACGGTACGGCGCATATCCTGCCCCAACTCGCGCGTCAGTTCCTGCAGCATGGCCGGATGGGGCTTGGAAAACGTTTCATCGGCGCAGCGCGTCGCATCGAACAGGGACAGCAGCTTGACGGCATTCAAGGAGCGGTTCAGGCCGACACGGCTCTTGCCCGTGGCCACCGCCAGGAAGTATGCCTGCTGCGACAGTTCCTGCAGCATCTCGTGTACGCCGGGAAACAGGGTCAGCTCATGGTCGCGCGACAGATAGTGATAGCGGTAGCGCTCGGCCATGCGCGCATGGTATTTCGGCTCCACGTCGGGCATCACCAGCTGCATCGCTTCCTGCAAGCCCAGGCCGATCACGTGCGAAGCGAGCAACTCGGTGGGAATGGGCAAGCCGAGGTCTTTGGCCGATGCCTGGATGCACTTGACGATGGTCGAGGTACTGTCTATCAGGGTACCGTCCCAATCGAAGACGATCAGATCAAATTGCTTTCTTGCCATGTTTCCCGACAGCATAGCCGCCGGCTCCTTGAGAATGAATGATGGCGACTGACTACCTTATGAGTAGTGTCGCGCGCACGCGGTGGTTACTTATCGTGCGGCAACGGCCAATGGTTTGCCCAAGCTTACCAAGAAACGCTCGCATTCGGCAGCCAGCGGTGCGTTCAGGGTCATCGTCTTGCCCGTTTCCGGATGCGTAAACGTGATCTGGTGCGCGTGCAGGAACATGCGTTTCAGGGCACCGCGCGTGCTGTCGGCCTTCAACAGGGCACGGTTGAGGGCAAAGTCGCCATATTTATCGTCGCCAGCGATGGGGAAACCGGACGAAGACAGGTGTACGCGGATCTGGTGCGTGCGTCCCGTCTTCAATTCCGCTTCCAGCAAGGCGAAGTTGTGATATTTATGCAACAGTGAAAACACTGTGTGCGACGCCAGGCCATCGGCCTGCACGGCTACCCGGCGCTCGCCTTCGGCCGTCGTATATTTATGCAGCGGCAACTTGATATGCTGGCGTGCATTCTTCCAGTCGCCGGCCACCAGCACCAGGTAGCGCTTGTCGGTGACGCCGTCGCGCATCTGCTCGTGCAGGTTGGTCAGCGCCGTACGTTTCTTTGCCAGCAACAGCAGGCCGGACGTGTCGCGGTCCAGGCGGTGTACCAGTTCCAAAAACTTGGCGTCGGGACGCGAAGCGCGCAATTGCTCGATCACGCCGAACGACACGCCCGAGCCGCCATGCACGGCCACGCCGGCAGGCTTGTCGATGACGAGCAGCTGCGCATCTTCGAAGATGATCTTGAATTCGGCGGCTGGCGCGCCCGTAGGGGCCTTTTCGGCCACGCGCACGGGTGGAATGCGCACCACGTCGCCAGCGGCGAGACGGTACAGCTGATCGATACGGCCTTTATTAACCCGCACTTCTCCCGATCGCAATATCCGGTAGATGTGGCTTTTAGGCACTCCCTTGCACACTCTTAATAAGTAGTTGTCGATGCGCTGGCCTGCTTCTTCCTCGGCGATCGTTACGAATTGGGCTTGCGGCTGAACCGGGGGTGTTGAAGGGGGAACAACATCATTTTGACTCTTCATTTACTATGTCTTCCCAGAAATCTCTCTAAGTCCTTCATTTTGAATATATAATTGTTTTTGCTGCGGCCCTGGCTGCTGCGAGTGTAAGAATAAAAGCACATTTTACACAGGGGCGTCTCCACCGGCCTCGCCAAATTGCAAATTCGGTGGAAAAAAATGTATATGCACCATCCCTGCGCGAATCAAGGTTGCACCGTAGTTGTAATCGGATAACGCGTGGAGATGCTGAAGTGAGTGTGGGATTATAAGGATAAGTACCCGTTAGCGCGACTTATCGAGTCGGGCTCGCGGGTTGATGAAGTTGATAACGCTTGCCGTTTTCGCCAAACCCCGTATGTGGCCAAATACTGAGGGTTGTCGATGATAGGCTGAGGCCAAGCCTCGCCATCGCGATCCCTGTAATGAGCCGGCTAACGATTTTGGCTCTGAATTTGCTGACCACTTGCATTCTCTGCCCCCGATGCAGTTCATTCTCATCCGGGCTGTTTCAGATGAGTTGCAAGTGTCCTGTGCACTCGGCATGACGATCGACCTCACCGCGCCTGTTGCGGCCGTAACGTATACCTCGTACGCGTTGTTGCTCCGCACGCCTGGGCATTTCCCCCGCCAGCACTCCCGTTCTCGCATATATCCCTGTACTTCGCCGCTTCCCCGGAAGCGGCTTTGAGATGGCCTACGGGTCGCGGAGTTATAAAAATGAAACGCATGTTGTTTAATGCCACGCAGCAAGAAGAACTGCGCGTAGCGATTGTCGACGGACAAAAACTGATCGACATCGATATCGAGACAGCCGGGCGCGAACAGCGCAAATCCAACATCTACAAGGGCGTGATCACGCGCATCGAGCCTTCGCTCGAAGCGTGCTTCGTCAGCTATGGCGAAGACCGCCACGGCTTCCTGCCTTTCAAGGAAGTTGCCCGCACGTATTTCCGCGAAGGCGTCGACGTCCGTAACGCTTCCGTCAAGGAAGCGCTGCGCGAAGGCCAGGAAATCATGGTGCAGGTGGAGAAGGAAGAGCGCGGCAACAAGGGCGCCGCCCTGACCTCGTTCGTCTCGCTGGCCGGCCGTTACCTGGTCCTGATGCCGAACAACCCGCGTGGCGGTGGCGTATCGCGCCGCGTGGAAGGGGAAGAGCGCCAGGAATTGCGCGAAACCATGGATAAACTGGACTTGCCTGCTGGCATGTCCGTGATTGCCCGCACGGCAGGCATCGGCCGCAACGTCGATGAACTGCAGTGGGACTTGAATTACCTGATGCAACTGTGGCGCGCCATTGAAGGCGCCGGCAAGTCGGCCAACGGCGCTTTCCTGATCTACCAGGAATCGTCGCTCGTCATCCGCGCCATCCGCGACTACTTCCAGCCCGACATCGGCGAGATCCTGATCGACACCGACGAGATCTACGACCAGGCGCACCAGTTCATGAGCCACGTGATGCCCGACATGGTGCACCGCGTAAAACGCTACAGCGACGACGTGCCGCTGTTCTCGCGCTTCCAGATCGAACACCAGATCGAAACGGCGTACAGCCGCACCGTGCCACTGCCATCGGGCGGCGCCATCGTTATCGACCATACCGAAGCGCTCGTTTCCGTCGACGTCAACTCGGCCCGCGCCACGCGCGGCTCGGACATCGAGACGACCGCCTTCAACACCAACTGCGAAGCGGCCGAAGAAGTTGCCCGCCAGCTGCGTCTGCGCGACTTGGGCGGCTTGATCGTCATCGACTTCATCGACATGGAAGTGGCGAAAAACCAGCGCGAAGTGGAACAGCGTCTGAAAGATGCGCTGCACCATGACCGGGCCCGCGTACAAATGGGCAAGATCTCGCGCTTCGGCCTGATGGAACTGTCGCGCCAGCGCCTGCGCCCTTCGCTGTCCGAAGGTTCGCACGTGACGTGCCCGCGCTGCTCCGGCACCGGCCACATCCGCGATACGGAATCGTCCGCCCTGCAGGTGCTGCGCATCATCCAGGAAGAGGCGATGAAGGAAAACTCGGCCACCATCCACGTGCAAGTGCCCGTGGACGTGGGCGCCTTCCTGCTCAACGAAAAGCGCGGCGAAGTGCTGAAGATCGAGAACCGCCACCGCATCGCCGTGATCCTGATCCCGAACAAGCATCTGGAAACGCCACACTACAAGCTGGAACGCATCAAGCACGACGACCCGCGTCTGGAAGACAGCCAGGCCAGCTACAACCTGGCTGAAAGCGCTGAAACCGACATGGCTTACAGCAAGCGCCAGAAGGAAGAAGCCAAGCCGCGCCAGGAAGCCGTCGTCAAGACGATCACGCCTGACCAGCCGGCACCGCTGGTCGAGCGCAAGCCCGTCGAAGCGAAACCGGCTCCAGTGGCCGCGCCTGCCGCACCACAGGGCCTGATCGCCAAGATCATCAGCTTCTTCACCGGCGCTCCGGCACCGGTGGCGCCCGCACCTGCTCCTGTCGCACCAGCCAAGCCGGCCGGCGCCGACCGTGGCGACCGCAACAGCCGCGGCCCGCGTGGCCGTGGCCGCAACGGCAAGCCTGGCCGCGAAGAACGCGAACCAGGCCAGGGCCGTCCAGTCCAGGACGATGCAGCGAAAGAAGCGGAAGCACTGGAAAAAGCGGCCCGTCCGCCACGTCCACCGCGTCCGCCACGCGAACCGCGTGAAGCGCGCGAGAACGGCGATACGGCGGCAGCACCGCGCGAACGCGGCGAACGTCCTGAACGCGCCGAGCGTCCGGAACGCGCGGAACGTCCAGAGCGCGCCGAGCGTCCGCCACGCCAGCCACGCGAAGCGCGCGAACCACGCGCCGACAAGGCTGTTGTTGCTGAAGTGAAAGCTGAAGAGCTGGCACTGGTTGGCGCCACCGCCAGCGCAGTCAACGTCGTCGTGGCGTCAAACGGCCCTGAGTCCGACGCCGCACCGGCAAACCTGCTGAAAGCGCCGGCAAATGCCGGTCCTGAAGGCGAAGAGACGGAAACCGACGTGGAAGGCGAAGAACCGCGCCGCCGCCGCCGTCGTGGTGGCCGCAACCGCAACCGCCGCGACCGCGAAACGGGCGAGCTGATCGAATCGGCAAACGGTGACAACGAAGGCCAGGACGCACCAGTGATCAGCTTTACGGTCGCTCCGGCGCCGGAAGCTGCAGCTGATGCCGCTCCGGTCGCCGTCGTGGCTGCCGCTGCTGTCGTCGCCGTTGCCGCACCAGTGGAAGCTGCATTGGATGCCGCCCCTGCCGTCGTGGCTGAAGTCGTGGAAGTGGTCGAAGTGGTGGAAGTGGCCAAGGTTGAAGAAGCCGCACCAGCGGCCGAAGTGATCGTGCCGCCAGCCCCTGTCGAAGCCGCCGTTGCTGCAGCGCAAGCTGAACCAGCCGCTGCCGAACCAGCACCAGCTGCCGAGTACAGCTTTGCCGAGAAAGCGGAACCAGCACCGACGCCGGCTCCGGCGGAAGTCATCGTCGAAGCGGCGCCAGTCGTGGAAACGGCAGCTGCCGTGGAAACCGCCGCCGTGGCGGAAGAAGTTCCAGCAGCGGCGCCAGTCGCCGAAGCGGCACCAGCCGTGGTGGAAGCTGCCCCGGTGGTTGCCGAAGCGGCTCCCGCCCCTGCTCCCGTGCCTGCTCCGGCACCAGCGCCAGCGCCTGTCGTTGCTCCTGCTCCTGCCGCGCCGCTGGACTTGAGCGCGGTGCTCGGTTCGGCCGGTCTGACCCTGGCTGCCACCGATCCGGAAAAACTGCGCCTGGCGCAGGAAGCGGCCGCCAAGGCAGTCGCTCCGGTCCGCAAGCCACGCGAACGCAAGCCATTGCCGCCGCAATCGGATGAGCCGTTGATCCAGGTCAACACGCAACGTCCATAAGCGCGCCGGGTTCGCCCAGCCGCCAATGATGAAAGGGGAAGCTCAGGCTTCCCCTTTTTTATGTCCACTTTTTTGCTGCCATCCACCCGCCATGCACGAGAACGCCAACCTGCCTCCCGCCCCCGTCAGCCTGCGCAGCGCCTTCTGGTACTGGCTCAAGCTGGGCTGCGTCAGCTTTGGCGGCCCGGCCGGGCAAATCGCCATGATGCATGCGGAGCTGGTGGAAAAGCGGCGCTGGATTTCCGAGCAGCGTTTCCTGCACGCGCTCAATTACTGCATGCTGCTGCCGGGGCCGGAAGCGACCCAGCTGGCCATCTACATCGGCTGGCTGATGCATCGCACGCGCGGCGCCCTGGTGGCGGGCCTGCTGTTTTTACTGCCCTCGCTGCTGGTGCTGATCGCCCTGTCCTGGCTGTACATGGCGTATGGCCACGTGGGCGCCATCGCCGGCGTCCTGTACGGCATCAAGCCGGCCGTCGTCGCCATCGTGCTGGCGGCCGCCTGGCGCCTGGGCCGGCGCACCTTGCGCAGCCCCGCTCTGATCGCCATCGCGGCGGCCGCATTTGCCGCCATCGCCGCGCTACAGCTGCCATTTCCGCTGATCGTGCTCACCGCAGCCCTGCTGGGCATGGCGGGTGGGCGCTGGCTGCCGGGCCACTTTCATGCCAACGGCGCGTCGCATGGCGGCGCGGCCCGCTACGGCGCCGCCCTGATCGATGACGACACGCCGACGCCGGACCACGCGCGCTTCCGCTGGCCGCGCCTGCTTGGCACGGCCGCCGTGGGCCTGGCGCTGGCCTTCTTCGTCTGGCTGGGCCTGGCGCTGGCGGGCGGCGCGGACCAGCCGCTGGCGCAGATGGGCGTGTTTTTCAGCAAGGCGGCCCTGCTCACGTTCGGCGGCGCGTATGCCGTGCTGCCCTACCTGGTGCAGGGCGCCGCCGACCACTACCACTGGATCACCAGCGCGCAAATGATGGATGGCCTGGCGCTGGGCGAAACGACGCCCGGCCCCCTGATCATGATCGTCGCCTTCATCGGTTTTGTCGGCGGCTGGAGCCATGCCGTGACGGGAGAGCAGCTGTGGCTGGCAGGCGTGTGCGGCGCGCTCGTTGCCAGCTGGTTTACTTTCCTGCCCTCGTTCATCTTCATCCTGGCCGGCGCGCCCCTCGTGGAAGCGTCACGCGGCAATTTGCGCCTGAGCGCGCCCCTGACGGCCATCTCGGCGGCCGTGGTCGGCGTCATCGCCAGCCTGGCCCTGTTCTTTGGCCGCCATGTCTTCTGGCAAACAAGCCCGCTGCCGCACTGGGACTGGCTGGCGATTGCCATTGCGCTGGCGGCCGGCGTGGCGCTGATCAAATACCAAATGGGCACCATCAAATTGCTGCTCGCCTGTGCCATCTTCGGCCTCGTGCTATCGTATCTGCCTTGACCGATTTTACGTAAGTGGCATGACCTTTCATGGCTGACAAGATTATCTACCTCGCCGAAGCCCGCAATGGGGCACCGGCGATCCCCGCACGGCTGGAAAGTCCCAGCGGCAACGTGGCCGACAGCCTGGGCCGGCCCCTGCACGACTTGCGCATCTCGATTACCGACCGCTGCAATTTCCGTTGCGTGTATTGCATGCCGAAGGACGTGTTCGACAAGAACCACGTGTATCTGCCGCACACGGATTTGCTGTCGTTCGAGGAAATCACGCGCATCGCGCGCCTGTTCGTTGAACACGGCGTGGAAAAGATCCGCCTGACGGGCGGCGAACCGCTGCTGCGCAAGAATATCGAAAAGCTCATCGCCATGCTGGCCGCGCTGCGCACGCCGTCGGGCCAGCCGCTGGACCTGACCCTGACAACCAACGGCTCCTTGCTGGCCAGAAAAGCGCAAGCCTTGAAGGATGCGGGCCTGAACCGGGTCACCGTGTCGCTCGACTCGCTCGACGACGCCACCTTCAAGCGCATGAACGACGTCGATTTCGCCGTCGCCGACGTGCTGCACGGCATCGATGCGGCGCATGCCGCCGGCCTGGGGCCCATCAAGATCAATATGGTCGTCAAGGCCGGCATGAACGAGCAGGAAATCGTGCCCATGGCGCGCCACTTCAAGGGCACGCCGTATATCCTGCGCTTCATCGAATACATGGACGTGGGCGCCTCGAATGGCTGGAACTTGCAGGAAGTCATCCCGTCCGCCGAAGTCGTGCGCCGCATCGCCGCGCATATGCCCTTGCTGCCCATCAACCCGAACTACACGGGCGAGACGGCGGCGCGCTGGCGCTATGCGGACGGCAGCGGCGAAATCGGCCTCATTTCCAGCGTCACGCAAGCGTTCTGCGCCGACTGCAGCCGCGCCCGCCTCTCGACCGAGGGCAAGCTGTACACGTGCCTGTTTGCCAGCAGCGGCCACGACTTGCGCAGCCTGCTGCGCGGCGGCCATAGCGACGCGGAAATTTCCTCGGCCGTGGCACAGCTGTGGCGCGGCCGCGGCGACCGCTATTCGCAATTGCGCACCAGCCATACGGATTTGACGGGCGGCGTACTTGAGCACGGTAAAAAGAAAGTGGAAATGTCGTACATCGGCGGCTGAATCCGGGGCGGCGCACGCCCCGCGCTGCTACCATGGCGCATGCACCAATTTCCCTACCTGACATGATCAACAAACACGACATTACCGGCCTGATCCTGGCCGGAGGCCTCGGCACGCGCATGGGCCAGCGCGACAAGGGCATGCTGCCCCTGCATGGCCAGCCCCTGGCCCGCCACGTGCTGCAGCGCCTGGCGCCGCAAGTGGGCGAACTGGCCATCAGTGTCCACGCCGATGCCGGCGATTACGCGCGCTTTGGCCTGCCCGTGTGGCCCGATGCGCTACCGGGCCAGCTGGGGCCGCTGGCCGGCCTGCACAGCGGCATGCGGCACGCTGGCACGCCGTATCTGCTCACCGTGCCGTGCGATTCGCCCCTGTTGCCGTCCGATCTGGCTGCGCGCCTGACGGCCGGTTTGATCGACAACGATGCCGACCTGGCCATCGCCGTCACCGAGGAAATCGATCCGGCGACGGGATCGGCCGTGCGCCGCCCGCATCCCGTCTTTTGCCTGGTCAAAACCTCGGCCCTGCCCCAGTTGGACTCGTATCTGCGCGGCGGCGAGCGCCGCATGCGTACCTGGCATGGCCCCTTGAAACTGGCTGAGGTGCTCTTCGAGAACCATGGCGCGTTCGGCAACATCAATACCCCGGACGAGCTGGCCGCCCTGCAAGCGCAGGGCTTGTCCGTGCCGATGGCGCAAGCCATCCTGGCCGACACCGTCGCGCCCGTCGCCGAGATCGAGGAACTGGCGCTGCCGCAAGCGTTCGAGCGCATCCTGGCGGCCGACATCATCTCGCCCATCAGCGTGCCCGCGCACGACAATTCCGCCATGGATGGCTATGCACTGCACGGCGACGACCTCGGTGGCGACGCACCCGTGACCCTGGCCGTGGTCGACACCATCCTGGCCGGCCGCCCGGGTACGGTCACCGTACAGCGCGGACAATGCGCGCGCATCATGACGGGCGCCGTCATGCCGGACGGCTGCGACAGCGTGGTGCCGCAGGAACTGGTGCGGCAAGCCAGCGAGCACAGCATTACCATCGCGCCGGACTGCATCCGCCCTGGCGACAACCGCCGTTTCAAGGGTGAAGACTTGATGCAGGGCCAGCCTGCGCTGCTGCAGGGCAAGCTACTCGGGCCGGCCGAACTGGGACTGCTGGCATCACTCGGCATCGCCACGGTGCCCGTGCGCCGGCGCCTGCGCGTGGCCTTCTTTTCCACCGGCGACGAATTGCGCTCGATCGGCGAGCCGCTGGACGCGGGCTGCATCTACGACAGCAACCGCTACACCCTGCTGGGCATGCTGACCCGTTTGGGCTGCGAAGTGCTCGACATGGGCATCGTCAAGGACAATCCGCAAGCGCTGGAAGCTGCCCTGCGCGGCGCCTGCGCCAAGGCCGACGTCATCGTCACCTCGGGCGGCGTGTCCAGCGGCGCGGCCGATTTTACGCGCGAGATCCTCGCCCGCCTCGGTGACGTGGCCTTCTGGCACATCAACATGCGCCCGGGCCGCCCCATGGCCTTTGGCCGGATTGCCAGCGAAGGCGACACGGCCTTGCTGCTGGGCCTGCCCGGCAATCCCGTGGCCGTGATGGCGGCGTTTTATTTCCTCGCCCGCCCCACCCTGCTGCGCCTGATGGGCGCCGATGCGGACACGTCCACCCTGCCACTGCTGCAAGTGGCGGCGCAAGCGCCCATCCGCAAGAAACGGGGCCGCACGGAATACCAGCGCGGCATCGTCGAGCGGGGCGCGGACGGGCGCCAGCACGTGCGCGTGACAGGTGCGCAAGGCTCGGGCATCCTGCGCTCGATGACGCAAGCCAATTGCATGATCGTGCTGCATGAAGCGCAAGGCCACGTGGCGGCGGGCGACCTCGTTGACGTCGTGCTGTTCCATGGGCTGATATGAAGCTGATACTGGTAATGGCCCTGCTGCAGGGCATGACAGCGTATGCAGGCGAAGTCCGGAGCAATGGCTACACGGCGCGCTTCGACGAACGCATCGAAACGGCGCCAGGCGACTTGCACGGCGAAACCGTGGGCGGCATCCGCCTTGTGCGCACCAGCGACCAGGCGCTCGTGTGGCAGGAAAACACGCCCTTGCGCCCCGGCTGCGGCAACGTTGCGGCCGTGACCGCCATCAATGATCGCTACATGGCCCTGTGCGGCCACCTGGGCGGGCGCCATTACACGCAGAAGATCATCTTCACGCAAGGCAGCTCACTCTCCATGGTCAGCGTCGACCAGTACGATTCGCCCAGTCCCGTGCGCGTGGAGCCCAACGGATCGCTGGCCATCGACGTCCTACGACGCGGCCTCTTCCCCGGCGAACTGACGGGTCCGCATTACTTCCCCACGGTGTACCGCTTGCGCCACGATGACGCCACGTTCGGCTTCGTCCCCAGCTTTGATGGCGATGCAGCAGAGCGCTACTGGCTGCACTACCGGGCCACGCGGCAGGCGACGCCAGCGACTGAGGCGCTGCCAGAACTGCTGGCGTCGCTGCTAGCGGCCCAGTCCGGCAAGCAATCCATCTGCGCGGAACTGGACACGCTGGCCGCAGATTTGCAGCAAGGGCGACAGTACGATGCGCAAGACGCGCGCACCTTGATGCGCCGGTGGCTGCATAAGCTGCCCGCCATCGGCTACCCCGCCTTCGATACGCAAGCCTGTCCAGGCCGCATCTAGCACACATTCCTGGCCTCACCGCCGCCTGCCAGCGGCGCGCCCGTCCAAGCGCCACCTCATTCCCACCGGCCCGCCCTGCGCGGGCCGTTTGCATTTCCCCATTGCAATCAATTCCCCTGCGCGGCCGATGTTCGCCTATCGAGATAAAAATATCAATCATTTCTCCTTAAAACAAATCAATAAACACAACACTAATTGCAATAATTTTATTTATTAGTTGATATTGAAGTTTCTTCGGTGATAACATTCGAACTCATACAAAAAAGTTCAATTTTGATATTGTTTTCACGAGGAACAACAATGAGACACAGCTCATGGATCGCGGGAGCCAGCTTGCTGGGTACGGCCTGCCTGCTTGCCACCTTGTCCCTGGCGCCCTTGCCCGCCTACGCGAAAGGCATCGCGCGCGCCGATGTGCTCGATAACTGCAACTGGAATCGTCCCGGCGTCGACCCGTTCATGGGTGACGTGGTGGCGGCCGTGGACCGCTATACGGATATCGCGCCGCCCGTACGCGAACAATTGAAGGAGCGCATGCGTGCGCGCCAGTACGATGAGATCGTCGTGATCAGCCGCGACGCCATCCGCGGCAAGGGCAATTACAACGCGCGCATCAGCGACATGCATTTCGGCCCGGGTCGCGTTTGCCGCAACGTCACGCGCGCGGGCTGGAACGAGCAGATGCAGGAACGGGGACTCGTGTATTGCGTGCAGGGCCAGTGCATCCTGGTGCCGACGATCTGCCGCAACGTCAGCCGTATCACGCAAGCGCCCGCATCAGCGCCGCCAGCGGCCGGTGCCGCTCCCGGCGGTGCGGCACCCGTTGCCGCCGCGCCCGCCGCCCCGGCAGCGGCAGGCGTACCACTGATCGACAACCCCGACGCCTTGCGCGGCGGTTCCTTCACGGGCGGCGCCATGCCGCCCGAGGTGGCCAGCATTCCTTTCCTGCCCTTCGATTATGTGCGTACCGTCGGCGGCATCACGTCGCCGGCCGGCATGGGCGGCGGAGGTGGTGGTGGTGGCGGTGGTGGCGGCAGCGGCCGGCCGCCGGACCAGGGCAGCAGCATCATCGTGCCGCCCACCGTGATCATCCCTACCTTGCCACCGACCGTGCCGACCGTTTTGCCGGCCGTGCCGGAACCGCAAACCTGGGGCATGCTGCTGGCGGGACTGGCGCTGATCGGCTACAGCGCGCTGCGGCGCCGCACTGTGCGGGCGGCCTGAGGCGGCGCGCTACTCGCCGTCGCTGGCATCCGCCTTACCCAGCAGCAAGGCGGCTGCCTCGCCCGGCAAGGCTTCCACCGATTTCAATTTGCGCGCCATCTGCCGGCTGCGCACTTCCGCGCTTTCGATATTTTTCGCCGCCTTTTCCAAGGTCAGCCGGGTTTGCGACAGCACCTCGCCGAACTTGCCGAATTCCGTCTTGACGGCGCCCAGCACCTGCCACACTTCGGACGAGCGCTTTTCCAGCGCCAGGGTGCGGAAACCCATCTGCAAGCTGTTGAGCAAGGCCGTCAGAGTCGATGGCCCGGCGATGCTGACCCGGTGCACGCGCTGCAATTCGTCGGCCAGTCCCGGGCGGCGCAGCACTTCCGCATACAAGCCTTCCGTGGGCAGGAACAGGATGGCAAAGTCGGTGGTCAGCGGCGGCGCCAGGTATTTCTCGGCGATGGTTTTCGCTTCGCCCCGCACGGCCCGCTCCAGTTCGCGTCCGGCCAGGGCCACGCCGTCCGCATCGGCCCGCTCGGCCGCCTCGACCAGGCGCTCGTATTGTTCCTTGGGGAATTTCGCGTCAATCGGCATCCACACTGGCGGCCCGCCGTCGACCATGCCCGGCAGTTTCAAGGCGAATTCCACGCGCGCGCCGCTGCCCGGCAAGGTTTCCACATTCTTCGCGTACTGGTCGACAGTGAGTACCTGCTCCAGCAGCATTTCCAGCTGCACTTCGCCCCACGTTCCCCGCGTCTTGACGTTGGTAAGCACCCGCTTCAGATCGCCCACGCCCAGCGCCAGCTGCTGCATCTCGCCCAAGCCCTGATGAACTTTTTCCAGCCGCTCCGACACTTGCTGGAACGACGCACTGAGGCGCGTTTCCAGGGTGGCGTGCAGTTTCTCGTCGACCGTCTTGCGCATCTCTTCCAGGCGCGCGCCATTGTCGGCCTGCAAATCGCGGATCTTGTTTTCCAACGTGGCACGCACTTCCAGCATGCGCTGCGCATTCGATTCCGTCAGCTGCGCCAGAGTTTGATTCGTACTCTCGGCAAAGCGCGCCAGGCTTTGCGCCTGTTCTTCGCGTCCGACTTTGCCCTGCGCCTGCATCTGCGTGCGCAGGCTGTCGAGCTGTTGCAGGGTCGCCGCCTGGAATTGCGCCAGGCCAGCGGCCAGGTCTTGCCGCGTGGCCTGTGCCGACGCCTGCAGCTGCAGCCGCACTTCGCGCTCGACCCGGTCGATGCGCTCCAGGCTTTGCTGCTGGTGCTGCTGCACCAGGGCCAGGGTGGTGGCGCCGTCGCCGGCCACGCCACGCGGGCGCAGCAAGATCAATAGCAACAGGACGATGGCGACGATGGCGGCGCCCAGCAGGCTGTAGAACTCGATTGGGCTCATGGGTATCAGTCAGGTTTGTTACGCATCCAGTCGGCCGTCTGATAGAACGATTCCATCAGGCGCACGCGCAAGGATTCTTCGATGCCCGTGTCTTCCATGGCCCAGGCCATGGCGCGCAGCCACTGGTCGCGCTCGCTGGTGCCGATGGCATACGGCAAGTGACGGGCGCGCAGGCGCGGGTGGCCGAATTTCTCGATATACAAATCTGGTCCGCCCATCCAGCCCGTGAGGAAAAAATACAGCTTGTCGCGCGAGCCGTCCGTCGATGGCGGATGCATGACGCGGATGCCAGCGAACTCGGGCTCGAGCTCCATCAAGTCATAAAAACGGTCGACCATTTCGCGCAGCACGGGGGCGCCGCCGATGGTCTCGTACAGGGTGGGGGCAGTGGTATCAGTCATGGCCGCCATGATAGCGCAAGCGCTGGCGGCCCATGCGGCGCCAGCCCCCTCTGCCACAATAAATGGCAATATACTTGACTAATCAAGCTTTTATCAAATACCATGCAATTTTTAACGAGAGATAAAACAGCATGTCAACCGCCGTCCAAGCTCCTTTGCTACGCAATACCAACTTCCGCTGGCTGCTCGGCGGCGGCCTCGTGTCCATGCTCGGTGACCAGTTCAGCATGCTGGCCCTGCCCTGGCTGGTGCTGAGCCTGACAAACGATAGCCTCAGCCTGGGCATCGCCGTGGCCCTGATGGGCGCGCCGCGCGCCGTGCTCATCTTGTTGGGCGGCACCATCGCCGACCGTTACTCGCCCCGGCGCGTGCTGCTGCTGAGCAAATATGCGAACGCCGCCATCCTGCTGACACTGTCCGGCCTGCTGATGCTGGACCAGGCCAGTGTGGCGCTTGCGTATGCGGCCGCGCTGGCGCTGGGCGTCGCCTCCGCCTTCGGCATTCCCGCCGGCACCGCCATCCTGCCGCAAGCCGTGCCGCCGCAAGTGCTGCAAACGGCCAACAGCCTGCAGATGGGCGCGCGCCAGTTGTCCTTGCTGGCCGGCCCGCTGCTGGCGGCGCTCGTACTCGGCGCCCGCGATGGCGGGCAGCAAACCGGCATGGCGGCGCTGGCCGCCGCCTTTGCCATCGATGCGCTGACGTTTCTGTTCTCGGCCTGGACCTTGCGGCAAGTCAGCCTGCGGCCACTGGCAGCGGCCACGGCGGCGCAAGGCATGTGGCGCGACATGGCGGCGGGCCTGTTCATGGTGTGGCGCGACATGGCCTTGCGCAGCTGCTATGCCTACTGGGCCGTGGTAGCGTTCTTCGTCATGGGACCGCTGCAAGTGGCCCTGCCCGTACTGGCCAGCGAGCGTCTGCACGGCGCCCCGGCGCTCGGTTTGCTGATGGGCGCGCACGGCGCCGGTACCCTGGCCGGCATGCTGGCGTCCAGCCTGGGCGGCGCCTGGCTGCGCCGCTGCTTCGGCGCCACCCTGCTGGCTGTCGATGCGGTCGTGGGCCTGCTGCTGATGGCGCTGGGGCAAATCGATACAGCCTGGCAAGGCGCGGCCTTGCTGGCCGTCACGGGATTGCTGGGCGGCTACGTGCAGGTGGCCATCTTTACCTGGATACAGCGGCGCGTGGCGCCCGCCATGCTGGGCCGGGCGATGGCGCTGTTCATGGGTATCTTCCTGGGACTGGCACCGCTGTCGGCGGCGGCCACGGGCGCGCTGCTGCGCCACCTGAGCGTGGGCGAACTGTTCTGCGCCGGCGGCGCCCTGCTGCTGGCCGCCGCCATCGCCGCCGCCCTGCTCACGGATATTGCGCGCATCGCAAGCACCGATTACATCACCCAAGCTTGAGGACGTCTCACCATGGATAAAACACAGCAAGCTGCCTTGAAAGCAGCTTACCGGCAACAAGCACCCGCGCTGGGCATCATCGCGCTGCGCCACCTGCCCAGCGGCCGCACCCTGCTCGAACGCAGCCGCAATGCGCCCGGCGCGCTGAACCGCCACCGCTTCGAACTCGCGCTGGGCTCGCACCGCAATGCGCACCTGCAGGCGGACTGGCGGCGCGACGGCGAAGCGGCTTTCCGCTTCGACATCATCGACACCGTCAAGCCATCGGCCGATCCCGGTTTCGACGCGGACGCAGAACTGGACGCCCTGCTGGCGCTGCACCAGGCGCAGCTGCTGGAGCAGGGGCAATCACGCTATTGAGCGGCCATGCTTTACACTTGCGCACTCACGCACTGCGCAGCAAATGAAAAGGATGTCATGACCGATCTCACTCCCCCGCCGCCGGACGGCGGCAGCGCGCTGGACTTTTGCCTGCGCCTGGCGCGCGCCCAGGCCATGCTCGTGCGCCGCTTCGACAGCACCCTGGGCAATCTGCACGGCTTGAGCTTTGGCGATTATCAATTGCTGTACCACTTGCAGCGGGCGCCCGGCGGACGCCTGCGCCGCATCGACCTGGCCGAGCGTCTGGCGCTGACGGCGTCCGGCATCACGCGCTCGCTGATGCCGCTGGAAAAAATCGGTCTGGTGGCGCGCCAGGCCGATGCGCGCGATGCCCGCGTCGGCTACGCCGCCATCACGGCCGCGGGACTGGAATTGCTGACGCATGCGAATACGACGGCGCAGACGCTGGGCCAGGAATTACTGGGCAATGCCAGCGCGGAACAGCTGGCGCCCCTGTCCCTGCTATTGAACGGCATCGCCGGCAACCAGCCCGGCCAAGTCTGAGGTCTACACCAGCGCCAGCTTGCGCAACCGCCGCGTCGATGGCCAGCGCGCCATGCCCGTCTCGTCGCGGATGGCGGCGCAGGCGTCCAGCACCCTGGCGCACTCATCCTCGCGCAAGCCCGCATTCAGGGTCAGGCGCACCAGCGAGCGGTTTTTCGGCGTGGCCGGCGCGCAGAAGACGGCGCCGTAGATGCCATGCCGTTCCAGCGCCTTGCGCAGGATCAGGGTATCGGGTTCGCTGCCCGCTTCCAGCGCGATGATCTGCTCGGTGCCGTCGCTGACGTTGTAGCCCAGGTCCATCAGCCCCTGGCGCAACTGCACGCTGTGGCGGTGCAGCGCGGCGCGGCGGCCATCGGCGGCGCGGATGAAATCAAGCGCCGCATCGAACCACGCCAGCTCGTGTTCGAGCAGGCAGGAGCTGAAGATGGCGGGCCGCGAAGCGGACAAAAAGTATCCCTTGAAACGGGCCGAACAGGTAATCAGCCCGGCCCGGCCCGCAAACGCCTTGGCCAAGGACGCCGTGCGGAAATGCACGCGTTCGGCCAGGCCCAGCTCCACCACCAGCCCCGCGCCCTGCGGGCCATGCGTGCCCAGCGAGTGCGACTCGTCGACGATCAACATGCTGCCGCTGCGCTCGGCGATTTCCACCATCTCCAGCAGCGGCGCCACGCTGCCATTCGTGCTGTACAGCGCATCAACGATGATGATGCCGGGGCCATGCTTGTCGATCTGGCGCTGCAGGTGGGTGCCATCGTTGTGCAGAAAAGCAACAGGCACGGCTTGCGCCGATTGCACGCCCTCCCACAGCGAAGCGTGCGCCTGCATGTCGAGGTACACGGGGATGCCGGGTCCGGCCAGGCTTTGCAGCAAGCCCACATTGGCGGCCCAGCCCGACTGCGCCAGCACGCACGCTTCACTGCCCAGATAGCCCGCGAATTTTTGTTCCAGCCGGTGCTGGCGGCTGCCTTCCTGCAGGAAGACGGACGACATCAGCATGGCGCCGCCGCCCTGCAAGACGCGCGCCTGGGCCGCCAGCAGCGCCGCCTCGCCGGCGATGTTCAGGTAATCATTACCTGCCAGCATGACCGCACTGGCCGGCATGGCTTGCCATTCATGCAAATGCTGGCCGCCAAGCAGCTTCTCGATGCGCTCGACGTAATGTTCATCCATGCGTGCGCGCACGAAGGCGGGCATCCGTTGTTCGGCGTGGATGGCGCGGGAAGACAGGGGGGAAATGGCGTTTAACATAGGAACTCCTGATTGGTTGCGAGGGAACTACCGCATCCAACATGCGCGAGCCATCGGGCAAGAGTTTGATACAGCTCAACAGTTATGCCGATATCCTGCTGATACAGAGGGAACCCGCCGATCATGTTGCATTGACACGCCTCAACGAACGCGCCCCCTGATCATGAAGCATGCGCAGTCCCCTTCCGGAAAACGATGGCAAGGCAAGCTGCTCCAGCCTTTCCTGCATTTCCACGACGCCATCGAACACACACCTGTGCGGCGCGCACAGGTGCGTAAGCTGGCGCTCATCGGTGCGCTGGGCATGCCCCTGTACTACGCGCTGTGGCATTATTTTTTTCCGCAGGAATATGAATCGCCGCTGCTGCGCATCGTGGCGGCGCTGCTGTTCCTGCCCGCGCTATGGCCCGACCGCTTCAGCAATACCTGGTTCAGCGTCTACCTGTTCCTGGGGCTGACCTTCGAACTGCCGTTTTTCTTCACGTACATGTTCCTGATGAACCATGCCTCGACCATGTGGGTGCATTCGCTGCTGGTGGCGCTGGTCGTGCTGTTTCACTTCGATACGCGCATCGCCATACTCGCTTACCTGAGCGGCACCCTGCTGGCCTGCCTGGCGTTTGCCGTGGCCGGCGATCCCGCCTTCCTGCTCAGCGGCGACGTCTTGCAGCAATTGCCCGTGCACTGGTTCACGATTGCCGTGCTGTCCGTGGTCAAAGTGGGGCGCAACGTGGGCGCACAAGAGAAACTGGCCGGGCTGGCGGCTGGCCTGGGCAGCGTGGCGCACGAATTGCGCACGCCCCTCGTCAGCGTCGAGGCGAACGTGCGCGGGCTGCAGCGCGGGCTACAGCAAAACCTGCAAGACCAGCCACCCGACGCGGCCAGCCTGGAAGCGCTGGCGCGCATCCAGTTCGAAGTGCGCCATATGCACCACATGATCGATCTGTTCCTGCTCAGCGCCAGCGCCGTCAACCGCAAGCTCGAGGCGAACGAAGCGGTGGCCATGCACGACAGCGTGGCGGCCGTGCTGCGCCGCTATCCGTTTACCAGCACGGCCCAGCGCGACATCGTCAAGATCGACGTGCGCGCCGATTTCACGTTTCCCGGCCAGTCGGAACTGTGCGTGGTGATCCTGCTCAACCTGCTGCGCAATGCCTTGAAAAGCATCCACCGCGCGGGCAAGGGCCGCGTGCGCATCATCATCGATGGCGCCCATCCCGTGCCGCGCCTGCTGTTCATCGACACGGGCTGCGGCATCGCCACCAGCCGCCTGCCGCTGATCTTCGACCGCTTCTATTCGTATCCCTCGCACAACGGCAGCGGCATCGGCCTGGCCCTGTGCCGGCAAATCATGCAAGCCTGGCAAGCGCGCATCCGCTGCGTCGCGCGCGAAGGCGCCTACGCCATCTTCGTACTGGAATTTCCCCAACCCCTGCCCGTGCCCACGCACAACCGTTTTCCATCCATCCACCGCGCGAGGTGACGCATGCAACTGCCCGTCTACACCCATCCGACCCTGACCGTACTGATCGACGACAGCGATTCCTTCCTGAAAAGCCTGGCGTTCCAGCTCGATCCCGGCCTGGCGCGCAAGACTTTTCACGACACCAGCAGCGCGCTGCACTGGCTGCGCCAGAGCGCGCAACCGGGCGAAACGCCGCTGCACGTGAACTTCGACACGCAAAACCTGCCGCCCGACCAATGCAACGTGGCGCTCGACATCGAACGCATCTGGCGCATCAGCGGCCAGGCGCAGCGCTTTGCCGTGCCCTCCGTGCTGGTGGTCGATTATTCGATGCCGCAGATGAATGGCCTGGAATTTTGCGAGGCCGTGCGCGACCTGCCGTGCAAGAAGATTTTATTTACGGGGGCGGCCGATGAAAAAGTGGCCGTGACGGCCTTCAACCGGGGCTTGATCGACCGCTACATCAAGAAAAGCGACGACGATGCGCTCGACATCCTGGAACAGGAAATCCATGCCCTGCAGCGCGAATTCTTCCTGCAACAAACGGACACCGTGCGCGATTTGCTGATGCTGCACGATTACAGTTTTCTGCAAGACGAGGCGCTGGCCGCCGTCGTGCACGAGCTGTGCCAGCGCCATGGCTTTGTCGAATACTATATTTTTCCCAATCCCAGCGGCATCCTGTTTTTCACGCGCGACGGCCACGCCAAGCTGATGATCATCGAGACGGAACGCAGCCTGCACACGCAATATGAAATGGCGCGCGACAGCGACGCGCCCGAGTCATTGCTGCTGGCGCTGCTGGAAATGCGCGTGATCCCGTATTTCTCCGACGCCGACAGCGACGGCATGTACGCGGCGCAGATCGGCGAAAACTGGTTCCGCTACTGCGCCGCGCCCACCATCTGCCTGGGCCGCGTGACGTATTTCTGGGCCCTGTTCGACGTGCCGGCGCACCAGCTGGGGCAAGCAGTCATGTCCTACTCGCAATTTTTGCGCGCGGGCGCGGGCGACAGCGTCAGCGCTTAGGACTAGCCTTCGCGCAGGGTCTGCAGCGGCGGATGTTTGAGCACGTTGCGCAAGCCCAGCCAGCCGCCGGCGATCGCGCACAGGGCGCCGGCCAGCAGGCCGAACGCCCACACGCCGGGCGCGAAGCTCCAGGCGAACTTGAACTGGTACGTGGCCAGGGCCCAGCCCATGGCGGCCGCGCCCGATGCCGCCAGCAAGCCGGCCAGCGCGCCGACGAGCGAAAACTCGATCAGCTGCGCCTGCGCCAGCTGGCGCCGCGTGGCGCCCAAGGCGCGCAGCAAGCCCGCTTCGCGCGTGCGCTCGTCCTGCGAACCCATCAGGGCCGCATACAGCACCAGCAAGCCCGACGCCAACGTGAAGGCGAAGAGGAATTCGACGGCCGTGACCACTTGGTCCAGCACGCCCTGAATCTGTTTGAGCACGCCGCCCACGTCGACCACCGTCAGGTTCGGGTAGTCGCGCAGCAGAGCATTCCCCAGGTCCGCCTGCGCGGGCGGCAGGTGAAACGCCGTGATCCACGTCTGCGGCGTGTCCGCCATGGCGGCAGGGTTGATGATGACAAAGAAATTGACGCGCATCGAGCCCCATTCCAGCTTGCGCAAACTCGTGATGGCCGCTTCCACGGGCTGGCCGGCGATGTCGAAGCGCAGCTTGTCGCCCAGTTTCAGCTTCAGGGTCTTGGCGATACCCTCTTCCACCGACGCTTCGGCAGGCACGCCGGGCGCATTGGCGAACCACTTGCCGGCCACCAGTTTGTTTTCTTCCTGCATCGTGGCCATCGTCGACAGATTGAATTCGCGGTCGGCCAGGCCCTTGGCGCGGTCGTCTTCGTAGGTGGTTTCCGTGATGGCGTTGCCGTTCACGGCCACCAGGCGCCCGCGTATCATCGGATACAAGGGCGCATTGGCCACGCCCGCTTGCGCCAGGCGCGCGGCGATCGGCTCTTTCTGTTCGGGCAGGATATTGATCATGAAGCGGTTCGGCGCGTCCGGCGGCGTGGCATTGCGCCAGGCCACCATCAGGTCGCCGCGCACCACCGTCAGCAGCAGCAAGGCCATCAAGCCCAGGGCCAGCGACACCACCTGGATGACGGTGGCGCCCGGGCGGCGCTGCAAGGACGTGACGGCAAAGCGCCAGCCCTGGTGGCTGAAAGCGCCGCGCAAGGTTTTCAGCGACTTGATGCCCAGCCAGCCGGCCAGCGCGAACAGGGCGAAGCCGCCGAGGAAACCGGCCGCCGTCAGCAGCGCCAGTTTCACGTCGCCCGCCTGCCACAACAGCAGCACGACGAAGGCGGCGATGCCCAGGCCATACGTGGCCACGGCCAGCGCCTGCGGCGGCTCCTGCTCGCGGCGGATCACGCGGTTGTGCGGGACATTGCGCAACTGCAAAATCGGCGGCAGGGCAAAACCCAGCAAGAGCAGCATGCCGGTGGCCACGCCTTGCAGCGCGGGCAGCATGGACACGGGCGGCAAGTCGTTCTGCACCAGTTTGCCCAAGAGTTCGAGCAGCACCAGGTGGCCGCCGAAACCCACTATCACGCCAACGACGCTGCCGGCCAGGCCGACGAGCAGGAATTCGATCACGTACATGGCCGTGACCTGGTTTTGCGTCAAGCCCAGGCAACGCAGCATGGCGCACGCGTCCAGGTGGCGCAGCATGAAGCGGCGCGCGGCCATGGCCACGGCGACGGCCGCCAGCATGGCCGACAGCAAGCCGACGAGGGACAGGAAACGGTCGGCGCGGTCCAGGGTCGACTGCATCTGCGGGCTGCCCGATTCCAGCGATTCGATGCGCACGCCCTTGATGGCCTGCGTCTTGATCTGGCTTTCCAGCCTGGCTTGATACTGCGCAAGCTCGGCGGCCTTGGCCGGTGGCGCCGACAGCAGCAGCCGGTACGACACGCGCGAGCCGTTCTGCACCAGCGCCGTGGCGGCCAGGTCGCCCAGGGGCAGCATGACTCTCGGGGCGAAGTTCAAGAAGGACGCGCCGCGGTCCGGTTCGCTGGCGATCAGTTGCGTGACCGTAAATGCCTTGTCACCGAGGGTCAGGGTGTCGCCCAGCTTGGCGTTCAGGCTGGACAGGATCGCCGCATCGACCCACAGGGTGCCGGGCGCCGGCACCTGGTCCGTGGGCCGTCCCACGGCATCCTGCGCTTCGCTCAGTGTGGTCGTGATTTTCAGCTTGCCCCGCTGCGGGTAGCCGGGCGAGACGGCCTTGATGGACGCCAGCTGCGACAGCGACTGCTCGCCCTCGCCCGCCTGCGCCATGCTGGGAAACGTCACCGTGTCGGCCAGGATGAAGCCGCGCTGTTGCGCTTCGGCGCGCCAGGCCGCATTGACGGGCTGGTCGGCGTTGATGACGAGATCGGCCCCCAGCAGCTGGTGCGCGTCGCGGTTCAAGCCCGCGCGCAGGCGGTCGACGAAGAAGCCGACGGCCGACAGGGCCGCCACGGCGACGATCAGCGCGACGAGCAGGAAACGCAGTTGCCCGGCGCGCCAGTCGCGGCCGGTCATTTTCAGGGAGAGGCGGAACATGGGCGGCGGGTCTTTATGCGAATTGGTTGTGATGCGTTATTGCGCGATGCAGTGGGCAGCCGCGTGCTGGGCGAAATACGCATCGACGGTGGCGAGGAAGGCGTCTTTCTGTGCCTGCGGCAGGAAGGCGGCGATGAAACCGTTGCGCGCCAGGCGATGCGCGTGGGACAGGCCCAGTGGCAGCGCGTCGAAGATGGCGTCGAAATTGTCGTTCATGTAGCCGCCGAAATACGCGGGATCGTCCGAGTTCACCGTCACCAGCAGGCCGGCGTCGAGCAGTTGCACCAGGTTATGGTCATGCATCTGGTCGAACACGCGCAGCTTGGTGTTCGACAGCGGGCAGACGGTCAGGGCGATCTGTTCGCGCGCCAAACGGGCCGTCAGTTCCGCGTCTTCCAGGCAGCGCACGCCATGGTCGATGCGTTCGACCTGCAAGTCGTCGAGCGCCGTGCGGATGTAGGCTGGCGGACCTTCCTCGCCCGCGTGGGCCACCAGGTGCAGGCCCAGCTCGCGGCAACGGGTGTACACGCGCGAGAATTTCTCGGGCGGGTTGCCCACTTCCGACGAGTCGAGGCCGATGCCGATGAATTTGTCGCGGTGCGGCAAGGCGTCTTCCAGGGTCTCGAACGCCTCTTCCTCGCTCAGGTGGCGCAGGAAGCACAGGATCAGGGCCGCGCTGACGGGGCTGTCCTGGCAGGCGCGGTGGATGCCGTTGATCACGTCGGCCATGGCCACGCCGCGCGCCGTGTGGGTTTGCGGATCGAAGAAGATTTCTGTGTGCAAGACGTTATCGGCCTCGGCGCGCTGCAGGTAGGCTTGCGTCATGTCGTAGAAATCCTGCTCTTTCAAGAGCACGCTTGCGCCAGCGTAATAAATGTCGAGAAAAGACTGCAAATCCGTAAAAGCATAGGCGCTGCGCAAGTGTTCCACGGATTCATAGCCAAGCGGCACGCCATTGCGCGCTGCCAGTGCGAAAATCAGTTCCGGCTCCAGCGAGCCTTCGATATGGATATGCAGTTCGGCCTTCGGCATGCCGCGGACGATCGCGCGCAATTGGGGGTTCATCATGGGTGTTCCTTATAGGGTGACGATAAAAATGCTGGCTCGCGCACGCGCACGCGCGGCGCGCAGGGCCATCAGACATGCAGGCATCTTAGCGCAAGATGGCCAGCCTCACCGGCGACCGGCCGCCATGGCGCCGGCTGCGGCAGCGCCACGGCCGGCATCGGCACGCGCTGGCGAATTGTCGTATGATGGTTTAAAAGGCCTACAAAGGTTCATTGAAATTGAGGAAAAATTTGATGATTTATCCAATTAAATCAACAATTTACAAACAAGTATTAAGGATATGCTGACATATCTTTTGACTTCCTGATCCTTTAGAGCAATAATTAATTTCATGGGGTAAAGGTAAGTGCAACAAGCGCTATCAACAGTGAAAAAATAAGCCGGCTGGCCACGTCAGCACACGGCATCAAGCGCCAGTTTTTTGGTCCGGGCAATCCGGACTCGCAAAGACAGCCGGGCTTGAAACAACAATAAAAATCGGTACGGGGTACAGAAAAAATTCAGACGGCAAGCCCAGGCGAGTGCCAGGCGGGCGGCCATGGTGACTGGCAGTTCAGGTTTACATTAAAGGACATTGACATGACCATTTTTGATAACTATGCAGCACGCTACGAGCGCACCCGCGAAGAGGAAATGTCGCTCACCGAATACCTGGCCCTGTGCAAGAAGGACAAGCTGACGTATGCCAGCGCGCCCGAACGCATGCTGGCCGCCATCGGCGAGCCGCAGCTGGTCGACACGCGCAACGACACGCGCTTGTCGCGCATCTTCGCCAACAAGGTGATCAAGATCTATCCCGCCTTCCGCGAGTTCTACGGCACCGAGGAAGTGATCGAGCAAGTCGTCTCGTATTTCCGCCACGCGGCGCAAGGCCTGGAAGAACGCAAGCAGATCCTGTACTTGCTGGGGCCTGTCGGCGGCGGCAAGTCATCCATCGCGGAAAAACTCAAGTCGCTGATGGAACACGTGCCCTTCTATTGCCTGAAAGGCTCGCCCGTCAACGAATCGCCACTGGGCCTGTTCAACGAGGAAGAGGACGGCACCATCCTGGAAGAGGATTACGGCATCCCGCGCCGCTACCTGCGCAACATCCCCAGCCCGTGGGCCGTGAAACGCCTGCATGAATACAATGGCGATATCAACCAGTTCCGCGTCGTCAAGCGCTATCCTTCCGTGCTGAAACAGATCGCCATCTCGAAAACAGAGCCGGGCGACGAGAACAACCAGGATATTTCCTCGCTGGTGGGCAAGGTCGACATCCGCAAGCTGGAAGATTACGCCCAGGACGATCCGGACGCCTACAGCTATTCGGGCGGCCTGTGCCTGGCCAACCAGGGCTTGATGGAATTCGTGGAAATGTTCAAGGCGCCGATCAAGGTCTTGCACCCCTTGCTGACGGCCACGCAGGAAGGCAACTACAAGGGCACGGAAGGCTTCGGCGCGATTCCGTTTGACGGCATCATCCTCGCCCACTCGAACGAGTCGGAATGGAAGACGTTCAAGAACAACCGCAACAACGAGGCGTTCCTTGACCGTATCTATATAGTCAAGGTGCCGTATTGCCTGCGCGTGTCCGATGAAATCAAGATCTACGACAAGCTGGTGGCCAATTCCTCGCTCGTCAAGGCCCCGTGCGCGCCCGGCACCTTGCGCATGATGGCGCAGTTCGCCATCCTGTCGCGCCTGAAGGACCCGGAAAACTCGAGCATCTTTTCGAAGATGCTCGTCTACGATGGCGAAAACCTCAAGGATACGGACCCGAAAGCCAAGTCCATGCACGAATACGTCGATTACGCGGGCGTGGACGAGGGCATGAACGGTCTGTCGACGCGCTTTGCCTTCAAGATCCTGTCTAAGGTGTTCAACTTTGACAATTCCGAAGTGGCCGCCAATCCCGTGCATCTATTATATGTACTGGAACAGCAGGTCGAGCGCGAGCAGTTCGCGCCGGAACTCGAGCAGCGCTACTTCTCGTATATTAAAGAGCACCTGGCGCAGCGCTATGTGGAATTCATCGGCAAGGAGATCCAGACGGCGTACCTGGAAAGCTATTCGGAATACGGACAGAATATCTTCGACCGCTACGTGACGTTTGCCGATTTCTGGATACAGGACCAGGAATACCGCGATCCGGACACGGGTGAAAGTTTTGACCGCGAGTCGCTGAATAATGAACTGGAAAAGATCGAGAAGCCGGCGGGCATTTCCAATCCGAAGGATTTCCGCAACGAAATCGTGAACTTCGGCTTGCGCGCACGGGCCTCGAATGGCGGCAAGAATCCCGCCTGGACCAGTTATGAAAAGTTCCGCACCGTGATTGAAAAGAAAATGTTTTCGAATACGGAGGAATTGCTGCCCGTGATTTCCTTCAATGCCAAGGCCAGCGCCGACGATGCCAACAAGCACGCCGACTTCGTGGCCCGCATGGTGGAAAAAGGCTATACGGCCAAGCAGGTACGCCTGTTATGCGAATGGTACTTGCGCGTACGCAAGTCATCCTAGCGCGGACAGCGGAGGCGCGCTCCCGCCTGACGACCGGCGGGGCGCGCAAGACGAGAGGCAAGGAGGCACCCTTTGACATATCTCATCGACAGGCGCTTGCAAAGCAAGAATAAATCCGCCGTCAACCGCGAGCGTTTCCTGCGGCGTTACAAGGGCCAGATCAAGGATGCCGTGGGGCGCGCCATCAAGGGGCGCTCGATCACGGACGTCGAGAATGGCGAGAAGGTCAGCATCCCCGTCAAGGACGTGGGCGAACCGTCGTTTGGCCACGCGCATGGCGGCGTATGGGAAGTGGTCAATCCCGGCAACAAGGAATACCTGAAAGGCGACCAGATCGCCCGGCCGAAAGGCGGCGGTGGCGGCGGGCGGGGCAAGGCGGGCAATAGCGACGAGACGACGGAAGACGACTTCATCTTCGAATTGTCGCGCGAAGAATTCATGAATTATTTCTTCGAGGACCTGGAATTGCCGCACATGGTGAAAACCCAGCTGACGGCCACCACGGAATTCAAGAACCAGCGCGCCGGCTACAATATGTCGGGCACGCCATCGAACATCCACGTGCTGCGCTCCTTGCGCGGCGCGCTGGGCCGGCGCATCGCCGTCGGCGGTGGCGCCCGCAAGCAGCTGGCGCAGGCCGAGGAAGACCTGGCAACACTGCTGCACGAAGGGGCGCCCGACAGCGACCCGCTCGTCACGGAACTGCGCCGCCTGATCCACCACCTGCACACGCGCCTGCTGGCCATTCCCTTCATCGATCCGTTCGACTTGCGCTACAGCAACCGCATCAAGGTACCGAAGCCGATGACGCAAGCCGTCATGTTCTGCATCATGGACGTCTCCGGCTCCATGGACGAGTCGCGCAAGGACACGGCCAAGCGCTTCTTCATCCTGTTATATCTTTTCCTCAAGCGCGTCTACGACAAGATCGAGGTGGTCTTCATCCGCCACCATACGGCGGCGGCCGAAGTGGACGAGCATGAATTCTTCAATTCGCGCGAATCGGGCGGCACCGTCGTGTCCTCCGCGCTGCACTTGCTCAATACCATCATCGACGAACGCTATGGCGCCGGACAATGGAACAGCTATGTAGCGCAGGCATCGGACGGCGACAACTGGGACAACGATTCCATGCTGTGCCGCCAATTGCTGATCAATACCATCATGCCCAAGGTGCAGTACTACACCTATGTCGAGATCACCGATGGCCCGCAGCAAAACCTTTGGGAGCAATATGCGGGCGTTCTCGACCATCACGCCCATTTCGCCATGCAAAAGATCGTCACGCCGGCCGATATCTACCCGGTCTTCCGCGAACTGTTCAAGAAACAGGTGAAATGATGAGTGCAGCCTTTGACCGCGCCAGCAATACTCCGGGCGAACCGTTCGTGCGCCTGCGCCACCCGAACGCCCTGCCCGAGCAGTCGGAATGGACGTTCGAGCTGATCGAGCAAATCCACGAGGAAATCCGCCGGGTGGCGAAACAGTTTGGCCTCGACACGTATCCGAACCAGCTGGAAATCATCACGGCCGAGCAGATGATGGATGCCTACACGTCGGTGGGCATGCCCGTCTCGTACAACCATTGGTCGTTCGGCAAGCATTTTTTGTCCACCGAGAAAAGCTACAAGCGGGGCCAGATGGGCCTGGCTTACGAGATCGTCATCAACTCGAATCCGTGCATCGCCTATTTAATGGAGGAAAACAGCCTGACCATGCAGTCGCTGGTGATCGCGCATGCGGCCTACGGGCATAACTCCTTCTTCAAGGGCAATTACCTGTTCCGCGCCTGGACGGATGCGGACGCCATCATCGACTATATGGTGTTTGCCAAGAATTACATCGCCGAATGCGAACAGCGCCATGGCGTCGACGCCGTGGAACTGCTGCTCGATTCGTGCCACGCCATCCAGAACTATGGCGTGGACCGCTACAAGCGCCCGGCGAAACTGTCGATGGCGAAGGAATATGCGCGCCAGAAAGAGCGCGAAGCCTATGTGCAGTCGCAGATCAACCAGCTGTGGCGCACCCTGCCCCGGCGCGACGAAGACGAGGACGAGGACGACCAGCGCAAGGCCGCCCCCCGCTTTCCGCCCGAACCCGAGGAAAACCTGCTGTACTTCATCGAGAAGTATGCGCCGCTGCTGGAACCGTGGCAGCGCGAGATGGTGCGCATCGTGCGCAAGATTTCCCAGTATTTCTATCCGCAGCGCCAAACCCAGGTCATGAACGAAGGCTGGGCCACCTTCTGGCACTACACGATATTGAACCAGCTGTACGACGAAGGCGTGGTAGGCGACGGCTTCATGATGGAATTCCTCAAAAGCCATACCAACGTCGTCTACCAGCCGCCCATCGACAGCCCGTATTACAGCGGCATCAATCCGTATGCGCTGGGTTTTGCCATGATGAGCGACATCCGCCGCATCTGCGAGCACCCGACGGACGAAGACCGCGCCTGGTTCCCCGACATGGCCGGCAGCGATTGGCGCAAGAGCCTGGACTTTGCCATGCGCAATTTCAAGGACGAAAGCTTCATCGCCCAGTATCTGTCGCCGCGGCTGATCCGCGAATTCCATTTCTTTGCCGTGCTCGACGACGACAAGAATGAAAAGCTGGCCATTTCCGCCATCCACGACGATGCCGGCTACCGCTACGTGCGCCAGCAGCTGGCCGAGCAGTACAACCTGGGCAACCGCGAGCCGAACATCCAGGTCTGGTCCGTCAATACGCGCGACGACCGTGCATTGACCCTGCGCCACACGCAATTCCAGCGCCGCCCGCTGAACCAGCAGGCGGCCGAGGTGCTCAAGCATGTGGCGCGGCTGTGGGGCTTCGACGTCCACCTCGATACGGTCGACCCGCAGGGCGTCGTCCTGGGCACCCTGAATTGCCGACGGGAAAAACGCAACCGGCGCGATGACCCCGTTGTCCGGCCATGAAATGATTTGTTGACAATAATCAATGGCAAGAATATAAGCGTTTCCTATGCCTACATAGGAATTCAGTATGGCCTGGCGGCCTCAAATGGGCCGCCAGGACCGCCTTTTTTGACCTGGGTGAAGTGGCTTCCGCACCCGTTTGGTGCGCGCGTGCAGCTAAGTGGTCTGGTTCCGAGGTAAAACATTTCCAAAAGGAAAGATTTTCCTCCAAATTTAGCAGTTTCCATATTGAATATCACGAAATATAATTCCGCCATATGGGCACATCGGAGAACTTAGCAGTGGTAGCCCAAAACGGCTGTAAAAAACCGATAAGACCGCCTTTTTTTCTGTCCGAAAGCGTGCAAAGATGACATAAGCAAGTACGTTTTCAGGGCGCAAAAGCGCCGAAAATTTAACCGGTTTTAGGCGTTAAAAATCTGTGTAAAATAAAGAATTCGTATGTATAATTCGGCGACGTCCCGGATACGGCTGGAGCTTTGTGTCGTCATTTTGGGGTTCAGTTGCAAGACAAGAGATGGTATTTGGAGAAAGCAGGCATGAATTTTTCGAACGAGAAAAGTCCCAAGAACTACACAGGCATCACTATCGTTGTCCTGCTGCACGTTCTCGCGGCTTACGGGATCGTGACGGGCTTGGGCAAGCGGTTGGTCACCAAAATGATGGAACCGGTTGAAACCAAGATTATCGAGGAAGTCAAACCGCCTCCACCGAAGGATCTTCCACCGCCACCACCGCCGCCAGAAATGAAAGCGCCACCGCCGCCATTCATTCCGCCAGTCGAGGTGAACGTGCAGCAGCCGCCACCACAGCAAAACGTGATTGCAAATACGACTGCTGTGAAGCCAGCCACGAATGTATTGGCACCGCCAGCACCGCCTGCACAGCCTGCGCCAACTCCTGGACCAGCCAAATCGGTGCGTACACCGGCCGTGGTTGACTTCAGTGTCTGCGAAAAGCCGGCTTATCCAAAGTCGTCGCAGCGCAATGAGGAAACCGGTGTGGTGACACTGTCGTTCCTGATCGGTGTAGACGGCAAGGTCGCTGATTCGAAGATCGTGAAGTCCAGCGGCTTCAGAGACCTGGACAAAGCCGCGGTGCAAGGTATCAGCCGCTGTACATTTAAGCCGGCAACAGTTGACGGCAAGCCGGAACAAGGCTGGCAGCAAATGCAATACGTTTGGTCGCTGGATTAAAACCCGAGACAGTTATCCCCTGTCTCACACTATGATTTCGTTGTCATTACGTTCAGCGATCTGTTATTTTTAATTTTGGAGGAAGCATGTTTAAGAATACCCGTTTGTCCGCATTTTTTGCCGCGGTTCTGTTGTCCGTTACCGCTACTACCGCTCTGGTAGCAGCTCCGGCATTCGCTGACGCGCCAGCATCGGCAGCAGCTACGGCTCCAGCGGCAGACGCTGCAGCAGCACCAGCACCAGCTGCTGACGCAGCAGCTCCAGCAGCAGACGCAGCCGCTCCAGCCGCTGACGCAGCAGCTCCAGCCAAAACCGAAGAAGTCCACAACCCGTTCGGCCTGCAAGCAGTGTGGGACGGCGGCTTCGTGCCACGCGCCACCCTGATCATTCTGGCCATCATGTCGATCGGCAGCTGGTACATCATCATCACCAAGCTGATGGATCAAATGAAGATCTTCAAGCAAGCTAAAGAAACCGCTGCCAAATTCTGGAAAGCACCTTCGATCGCTGCTGGTTCGGCAACGCTGACCGAAGGCTCGCCATTCCGCTTCATCGCTGAATCGGGCACCAAGGCAACGGCTCACCATGACGGCGCCCTGCTGGAACAAATCGATCTGTCGACCTGGGTGACGATGTCGATCCAGCGCGCTTCGGACAAAGTCCAATCGCGTCTGCAAGATGGCCTGTCGTTCCTGGCAACCGTTGGTTCGACCGCACCGTTTATCGGTCTGTTCGGTACCGTTTGGGGTATTTATGGCGCGCTGACCAACATCGGCATGACCGGTAACGCTTCGATCGATAAAGTTGCAGGTCCAGTTGGTGAAGCACTGATCATGACCGCTTTCGGTCTGCTGGTCGCCGTTCCTGCCGTTCTGGGTTACAACTGGCTGGTGCGTCGTAACAAAACCGCAATGGAAGACGTACGCTCGTTCAGCGCCGACGTTCACTCGGTACTGATCTCCGGCGCAATGTCGACCAGCGAAGCTGGCCGTGCTGCCGGCGCTAAAAAGATCGGATAAGAATCATGTCGATGTCCGTCGGCTCCGACAGCGGAGATGAAGATCAAGTAATGTCAGAAATCAACACGACGCCGCTCGTCGACATCATGTTGGTTTTGCTGATCATTTTCTTGATCACCAGTCCGGTTGTCCTCAAATTGCAGAAAATCGATCTGCCGATCGAGGCCAACCAAGCCCTTCAAAGCAAGCCAGAAAACGTCAACATCGTTGTCAACAAGGATGGCGAGATTTATCTGGGCCAGAAGAAACTGAAAGATACGAGCGAACTGTTCGATTATCTGAAAGTTGAAGCAGTGAAAGTACCGCAGCCGGAAGTACACGTTCGTGGCGACCAAGAAACACGCTACGAATCGATCGGCCGGGTTATTTACACGACCCAACGTGCCGGGATCCAGAAGGTCGGCTTCATCACCGAACCACCTGACAAGGGCTGATAGCGACTGGCAGCGGCGCCCCGGCAACAAGGGCGCGCCACTGCCGGAAGCTGACCGGGCGGCAGTTTCGCCCGGTGCTTCGTTGGACTTCTTAAAGGAAACACTATGAGTATGAATGTCGGTTCGGGAAGCGCTCCAGGCGCGGATCCGGAACCAATGATGGAACTGAACATGACGCCCCTCATCGACGTGATGCTGGTGCTGATTATCATGTTGATCATCACGATTCCTAAGCAAAACCACTCGGTGAACTTGAACATGCCGGTCGGCACCCCGCCGCCACCGACAACCGAACCAGTGGTCGTCACGATCGATGTCGATTTTGACGGTACGATCTTGTGGGACAATCAGGTCGTTCCTGACCGCGCTTCGCTGGAAGCCAAGCTGAGCAACGTCGCTGCGCAAGCAGACCAGCCGGAAGTGCATCTGCGTCCGAACAAGCTGGTGGAATACAAAGTCGTCGCCGGTGTGATGGCGTCGGCGCAGCGTCTGGGCGTGACCAAAATCGGTCTGGTCGGCAACGAGCAATTCCAGTAAGCTGCAGCAATCAGGTTCTCTTTACATCCGAATAGGCAGGACTTCCTGCCTATTCGCTTTTTACTGAAAGACTTTCTTATGTCCAAGTTTCGTCTCGCTCATCTCGGCCTCGTCATGGCCGCTATCGGTTTTACCGCAGCAACTCCCGTAATCGGCCTGGGCTCGCTGGCATACGCCGCGGACACCGTGCGTGCCGAAGTGGGCAAGCCACTGCAAGAAGCGCAAAAACTCGCTAGCAGCGGCAAAAACAAGGAAGCGCTGGCCAAGCTGCGCGAAGCTGACAGCGTCGGCGGCAAGACCGCCTTTGAAAGCTACCAGATCGAGCGCGTGCGCGCCTCGGCCGCTGCTGCCGCCGGCGACAACGGCACCGCCATCAAGGCGTTTGAAGCCGTCATCAATTCCGGCCGCCTGAGCGCCGCCGAAGCCCCCAAATTCACGCAAGCGCTGGCAGGCATGTACTACCGCGCCAAGGACTGGCCGAACACCATCACCTGGATCAAACGTTCGCTGAAAGACCGCGAAGATCCACAGATGCGCGAACTGCTGATCCAGACCTACTACGTCAGCGGCAACTACGCCGAAGCGGCGAAGGAACTGCAATCGCGCGGCGGCAACTCGGAAGCGAGCCTGCAAATGCTGGCCAACATCCAGTTGAAACAGAACGACAAGGCCGGCTACGTCGCCACCCTGGAAAAACTGGCATCGAGCTATCCGAAAACCAGCTACTGGGCCGACCTGCTGAACCGCGTTTCCGGCAAACCTGGCTTCTCGCAGCGCCTGGGCCTGGACGTCCAGCGCCTGCGCCTGGCCAACGGCCTGTTCACCAAGCCGTCCGAATACATGGAAATCAGCCAGCTGGCCCTGCAAGCAGGCAATCCTGGCGAAGCGCTGGCCATCATCGAGCAAGGCTACAAAAAAGGCGTGCTGGGCACCGGCACCGATGCCGCCCGTCACCAGCGCCTGAAAGATCTGGCCCTGAAAACCCAGGCTGATCTGAAGGCCAACGCCGCCAAGTCGGAAGCGGAATACGTCAAGAACAAGGACGCCGACAGCTTGAGCAAGCTGGGCTTCGCCCTGGTCTACGATGGCCAAGCCGACAAAGGCCTGGGCCTGATGAATGACGCCGTGAAAATGGGCACCGCCAAGTATCCGGAAGAAGCCAAGCTGCATCTGGGCATCGCCTACATCCACGCCGGCAAGAAATCCAACGCATCGACCGCGCTGAAAGCCGTCAAGGGCACGGATGGCGCGGCTGACCTGGCTCGTTACTGGGCATTGATGAACAAATAAGACAACACGTCCAGGGCGTTGTTGCCGCGTATCGCCGTACATTCGTACTGTCTTCGACTCGGCGCCTAGCCCTGAACATGTTGTCAAGTCCTTAGTTCGAGAAAAGCGTTGCCAGCACACCCGCCGGCAACGCTTTTTATCATTTCAGCAGGGAAATTGCCCCTGCGCCCGCCCTGCCGGGTGTGCATCCCTGAAACAGTCCGTATAATCCCCCTTTTGGCACAGTTTTTCATCAGATTCCTATGAAGGTATTCCGCGGACTTCCCAATGCCCAGGCACGAGCGCCTTGCGCTCTGACCATCGGCAATTTTGACGGTGTCCACATCGGCCATCAGGCCTTGCTGGCGCGCGTGCGTGAAGCTGCCACCGAACTCGGCATCGAAGCGGCCGTGATGACGTTCGAGCCGCACCCGCGCGAGTTCTTCGCGCAGCGCGCGGGCGACCTGTCGAAGGCGCCGCAGCGCATCGCCAACCTGCGCGACAAGCTGCAGTCGCTGGACGACGCCGGCATCGACCGTGTCGTCGTCGAGCACTTCAGCGCCCAGTTTGCCGCCCTGACGCCGCAGGAATTCACTGAAAAAGTCCTCGTCGACGGCTTGCACGTGAAATGGCTGATGGTCGGCGACGACTTCTGCTATGGCGCCCGGCGCGCCGGCGACGTCGCCATGCTGCAGGAAGCGGGCCGCCAATACGGTTTCCACGTAGAAACTTTACCGACGGTGATGAATGGCAGCACGCGCATCTCCTCGTCGGCCGTGCGCCTGGCCCTGGCCGCCGGCGATTTCCCGCTGGCCACGCAACTGCTCGGCCATCCGTACGCCATTTCCGGCCACGTCATCCACGGCCAGAAGCTGGGCCGCACGCTCGGTTTCCCCACCCTGAACCTGCGCGTGGCGCACCGCCCCGCCCTGTCCGGCATCTTCATCGTGCAGGTACACGGCCTGGGACCGGCACCGCTGCCTGCCGTGGCCAGCCTCGGCGTGCGCCCCACCGTCGACGACAGCGGCCGCGTCTTGCTGGAAGTGCATCTGTTCGATTTCGCCCAGTCCTGCTACGGCAAGCTGGTACGCGTGGAGTTTTTGGAAAAGCTGCGCGACGAAGAAAAGTACGACGACTTGCCTACCCTGACGGCCGCCATCGAGCGCGACTCGAACCAGGCGCGCGCCTACTTCGAGCAGCGCAGCGGCGCCATTACCGCCACCGACCGAATTTGACGCCGGCCAACTCCGCCGACTGGCGGCTCCTGCCGCCGCAAACCATTCAATATCATTAAAGAAGATTATGTCCGATCAAAACAAGCCAGCCACGCCCAAGCAGAACAAGAAGCCTGAAAGCAAATACCCGGTCAACATGACGGAAACCCCATTCCCGATGCGCGGCGACATGGCCAAGCGCGAGCCGCAATGGGTACAGCAATGGCAAGACAAGAAAATCTACGAGCGCGTGCGCAAAGCCGCCGCCGGCCGCCCGAAATTCATCCTGCATGACGGCCCGCCGTACGCGAATGGCGATATCCACCTGGGCCACGCCGTCAACAAGATCCTCAAGGACATGGTCGTCAAGTCGCGCTCGCTGGCAGGCTTCGACGCGCCGTATGTACCGGGCTGGGATTGCCACGGCATGCCGATCGAGATCCAGATCGAAAAACTGCACGGCAAGAACCTGCCTACGGCCGAAGTGCTGGAAAAAGCGCGCGCCTACGCCAACGTGCAGGTCGAGCGCCAGAAGAAGGACTTTATCCGCCTGGGCGTGCTGGGCGAGTGGGACAACCCCTACCTGACGATGGCGCACGGCAATGAAGCGGACGAATTGCGCGCGCTGGGCAAGCTGCTGGAAAAAGGCTATGTCTACCGCGGCCTGAAACCGGTCAACTGGTGCTTCGACTGCCAGTCGGCCCTGGCCGAAGCGGAAGTGGAATACGCGGAAAAACGCGATCCCGCCATCGATGTCGGCTTCAAGTTCGCCGAGCCGGCCAAACTGGCGGCTGCCTTCGGCCTGCCATCGCTGCCGACCGATAACGGTTTCATCGTCATCTGGACCACGACGCCGTGGACCATCCCGTCGAACCAGGCGCTGAACGTGCACCCGGAAGTCAAATACGCGCTGGTGAAAGCCGAGCGCGATGGCCAGCCATTGCTGCTGATCCTGGCGCAAGACCTGGTCGTGGCCAGCCTGGCGCGCTTCAAGCTCGAAGGCACGACGATCGCCACCTGCGACGGCGCGGCCCTGGCCGGCATCAGCTTCCGCCACCCGCTGCATGCGAGCGACGCTTTCTATGACCGCCTGTCGCCCTTGTACCTGGCCGAATACGTGACCACGGAAAGCGGCACGGGCGTGGTGCACTCGGCGCCAGCCTACGGCCTGGACGACTTCATCTCGTGCAAGGCGCACGGCATGAAGGACGACGACATCATCAAGCCCGTCATGGGCGACGGCAAGTTCGCCTCGACCCTGCCCCTGTTCGGCGGCATGACCATCTGGGAAGCGTCGAAGCCGATCTGCAACGCCCTGCGCGAAGCGGGCGCGCTGTTCGAAGTCAAGATGTTCGACCACAGCTACATGCATTGCTGGCGCCATAAGACGCCGATCATCTACCGCGCCACCTCGCAGTGGTTCGCCGGCATGGACGTGACGCCGAAAGACGGCGGCGCGACCCTACGCGAGACGGCATTGAAAGGCATCGCCGACACCGAGTTCTTCCCGGACTGGGGCCAGGCGCGCCTGCACGGCATGATCGCCAACCGTCCCGACTGGACCCTGTCGCGCCAGCGCCAGTGGGGCGTGCCGATGGCCTTCATCGTGCACAAGGAAACGGGCGACCTGCATCCGCGCACGCCGGAATTGCTGGAGCAAGTGGCCAAGCTGATCGAAAAAGACGGCATCGAGGCATGGCAGGCGCTCGATCTGAAAGACCTGATCGGCGACGAAGCGGCCATCTACGCGAAGAACAAGGACACCTTGGACGTGTGGTTCGATTCCGGCGCCACGCACCAGACGGTGCTGGGCGGCCCGCAAGGCCACGGTTCGCACTCGACGCAGCTGCAATTCCCGGCCGACCTGTACCTGGAAGGCTCGGACCAGCATCGCGGCTGGTTCCACTCGTCCTTGCTCGTGTCCTCGATGCTCAATGGCCGTCCGCCGTATAAAGCCCTGCTGACGCACGGCTTCACGGTCGATGGCGAAGGCAAGAAGATGTCTAAGTCGCTGGGCAACACGCTGGCGCCGCAAAAGATCTCGGACACCCTGGGCGCGGACATCCTGCGCCTGTGGATCGCCTCGACCGACTACACGGGCGAGCTGTCGATCTCCGACGAGATCCTGAAACGCGTGACGGAATCGTACCGCCGCATCCGCAACACCCTGCGCTTCCTGCTGGCCAATACGTCGGACTTCAATCCGGCCACGGACGCCGTGCCGGTGGCGGACATGTTCGAAATCGACCGCTATGCGCTGGCCAACATGGCATCGCTGCAAACGCAGATCGAGAACAACTACGCGCGCTACGAGTTCCACCCGGTCGTGTCGAAGCTGCAGACGTACTGCTCGGAAGACCTGGGCGGCTTCTACCTGGACATCTTGAAGGACCGTTTGTACACCTCGGGCCTGACGTCGCATGCGCGCCGTTCGGCGCAGACGGCCCTGTGGCACATCACGCAAAGCCTGCTGCGCCTGATGGCCCCGGCCCTGTCGTTCACGGCAGAAGAAGCTTGGGCCGTCTTCGCAGGAAGCGAAGCGTATGCCGCCAGCGATGAAACCATCTTCACGCAAACGTGGTGGCAGCTGCCGGAAGTGGCGGACGCCGCCGCCCTGCTGGAGAAATACACGGCCCTGCGCGCCGTGCGCACGGACGTGACGAAACAGCTGGAAGACTTGCGCACCTCGGGCGCCATCGGTTCGTCGCTGCAGGCGGAACTGACGATCAAGGCCGCGCCGATGAAGTACAAGCTGCTGACCACCCTGGGCGAAGACTTGAAGTTCGTCTTCATCACCTCGCAGGCAACCGTGGCTGAAGTGGCCGACGAAGCAGCCGAGGAAGTGGTCGTGGCCGCGTCGACGGCGCCGAAGTGCGAACGCTGCTGGCACTACCGTGCGGACGTGGGTACGGACGCCGCGCATGCTACCCTGTGCGGCCGCTGCGTCAGCAATCTGTTTGGCGCCGGCGAGAAACGCCGCTTCGCATAAAACAGCGCGGGACTGGCTCCTGCGCCGCTTCCCACCGCCGCTGCCCGCAAGGGTGGCGGCGGCTTTATCTTCCCTGGAAAAATATGGCCACTAAAAACCGTTTTTCATCGAAATCGTCATCGTCTGCGTCGCTCGTGCCCTGGCTGGGCATTGCCGCCATCGTCATCCTGTTCGACCAGATCACCAAGATCACGATCCTGAAGACCTTCCGCTATGCGCAAGAGATGGTCATCACCTCGTATTTCAACCTGGTGCTCGCGTATAACAAGGGCGCCGCGTTCAGCTTCCTGTCCGACCAGGGCGGCTGGCAGCGCTATTTCTTCACCGGCATCGCCCTGGCGGCCGCCATCTACATCATCTATCTGCTGAAAAAGCACGCGGGCCAGCGCATGTTCTGCTGGGCCCTGGCGCTGATACTCGGCGGCGCGCTGGGCAACGCCATCGACCGCCTGATGTACGGCCACGTGGTCGACTTCCTCGACTTCCACTGGAAAAGCTGGGGCCATTTCCCCGCTTTCAATATCGCCGACAGCGCCATCTGCATCGGCGCGGCCCTGTTCATCATCGATGAACTGCGCCGGGTAAACAAATAGACACGCGGGAGAACGGCATGGAATTGTCCGGCAAAAAAATCGTCCTGGGACTGTCAGGCGGCGTCGCCTGCTACAAGGCGGCGGAACTGTGCCGCGCGCTGACAAAGGCCGGCGCCTCGGTGCAAGTGGTGATGACGGATGCGGCCAGCCACTTCATCACGGCCGTCACGATGCAGGCGCTGTCCGGCCACCCCGTTCACACGAGCCAGTGGGATGCCCGCATCGACAACAACATGGCGCATATCGATTTGACGCGCCATGCGGACGCCATCCTGATCGCGCCGTGTTCGGCAGACTTCATGCGCAAGCTCGCGCATGGCGTGTGCGACGACCTGCTGTCGACCCTGTGCCTGGCCCGTCCCGCCCACCTGCCCCTGCTGGTGGCGCCGGCCATGAACGTGGAAATGTGGCAGAACCCCGCCACGCAACGCAATGTGCAGCAGTTGCGCGACGACGGTATCAAGCTGTTCGGCCCGGCCGCCGGCGAACAGGCATGCGGCGAAGTGGGCCTGGGCCGCATGCTGGAACCGGAGCAATTGCTGACGGAGCTGATCGCCGCCTTCCAGCCGAAAGTCCTGGCGGGCAAGCGCGTGCTGGTCACGGCCGGCCCCACGTTCGAAGCCATCGACCCCGTGCGCGGCATCACCAATCTGTCCTCGGGCAAGATGGGCTATGCGGTGGCGCGCGCAGCGCGCGAAGCGGGCGCCGAAGTGCTGCTCATTTCCGGCCCAACTGCCCTGGACGCGCCATTCGGCGTGCGCCGCATCGACGTGCAAAGCGCGCAGCAGATGCATGATGCCGTGCTGGCCCACGTCGACGGCCAGCACGTCTTCGTCGCCGTGGCCGCCGTCGCCGACTGGCGCGTGGCCAACGCCAGCGACCAGAAGATGAAAAAGCAGGCCGACGGCTCCGTGCCCGAACTGCAGTTCGCGCAAAACCCCGACATCCTCGCCACCGTGGCGGCACGCACCAACCTGGCCGGCTATCCGTACTGCGTGGGCTTTGCCGCCGAATCGGAAAACCTCGTGGAATTCGGCTCGACCAAGCGTGAAAAGAAGGGCATTCCCCTCCTGGTCGGCAATATCGGCCAGAACACGTTTGGCCAGGACGACAACACCATCATCCTGTTCGACGAGGAAGGCCATACCGTGCTGCCGCGCGCCTCGAAACTGAACCTGGCGCGCCAGCTGATTTCGGAAATCTCGAAGCGCATTGCCAAGAATTCGCTGCTCAAATAATCCCATTAAACGACTTAGCTTAGTTAGATTCATGAAAAATATCGACATCAAGATCCTCGACGCCCGCATGAAAGAACTGCTGCCGGCCTACGCTACGCCCGGCAGCGCCGGCCTGGACCTGCGCGCCTGCATAGCCTCAGCGATCACCATCGAAGCCGGCCAGACCGTGCTCATTCCCACTGGCTTGGCCATCCACATCGGCGACCCGTCGTATGCGGCCATGATCCTGCCGCGCAGCGGCATGGGCCACAAAAACGGCATCGTCCTGGGGAATCTGGTAGGCTTGATCGACTCCGATTACCAGGGCCAGCTGATGGTATCGACCTGGAACCGGGGCCAGAGCGCTTTCACGCTCAATCCCATGGAACGCCTGGCGCAACTGATTATCGTGCCGGTGCTGCAAGTGGGCTTTAACGTCGTCGAGGAATTCGGCGACAGCGAACGCGGTGTTGGCGGTTTCGGCAGCACCGGCAAACATTAACAGCGACTGACAAACCGTAGCGAGCGGATGTGAGTTGTGGCTGAGAAGCGGAGCTGTGCGAATGCACAGTGAGCATCGGAGGCCGCAAATCGCGCCGCGCAGTAGGTTTTGTCAGGAGCTACACGAAGGAATAGTCCATGCCAGGTTTCCGCCATCTGATCCCAGCCCCAACTTCGCTGCGCCGATTGGCCACTCCTCTCCTGTTGGCCAGTGCGGCCATCCTCGCTGGTTGCACCACCCCGATGACGAATGTCAGCGGCCCGTTCAACGTCGTGCCGGCGCCCGATGCGCCCGCGCCGACGGCGCAGCAAAAGGCGGCGCAGGAAGAACTGGTGAAGATGGTGGCGCTGCAGGACCGCCTGTCGAAAGTCTCGGCGCCCCTGCTGATCAACAATGCGGATCTGTGCAAGACGTATGCGCGCAACCTGCTGGGCTTCACGGCGCAGAACAAGTATTCCTACCCTGGCATCTATGCCGACGCGGCGCAGGCGGCCCTCGGCTACGGCGAACAGATGCAGGTGTCCGGCGTCTTGCCGGGCAGCGGCGCCGCGCGCGCCGGCTTGCGCAAGGGCGACGGCTTGCTGGCCGCCGAAGGCAAGCCGCTGCCGGCCGGCCCGAAAGCGGAAGGCCCGTTCGGCGCCATCGTCGGCCCGCTGGCCTCGAAAAGCGCGAGCCTGAACATGACCATCGCCCGCGACGGCCAGCAGCAGGACCTCAAAATTCCCGTCACGCGCGCCTGCGCCTTCCGCGTCGCCCTGGGCAATGCGGACAATATCAACGCGTATTCGGACGGCGGACGCATCATGCTCACGCGCGGCATGGTCAACGCGGCGCAAAACGACGAAGGCATCGCCTTCGTGATCGCCCGCGAAATGGCGCACAACATCCTCGACCACGCGCGCAGCCAGCGCACGGCAGGCACGGCAGGCAGCATCATCGACAGCCTGGGCGCTGTGCAGCCCGACGTGTCGATGCTGACGGGCGCCGCCGGCATCAAGGCCATGCCGCAGGAACTCGACGTGCAAGCCGACACCCTGGCCATCTACCTGCTGGCGCGCGCCGGCTACAACGTCGACAACGCCGCGCGCTTCTGGCAGCGCCTGGCCGCGCAAGTGCCGGCGACGGTCGCCAACGGCTACACGGCCCTGCACCCGGGCACCAACTCGCGCATGGCGGCCGTCAACCGCGCCGTCATCGACGTGCGCGCGAAGCAGGCGGCGAAGAAGCCGTTGAAGCCTTAAACGCCAAAGGCGCCTGATACAGCAGGTTTGCTCAGGCGCCTGGGAAGTTCGGGAAGTAGGTGCCCATGATCCAGGTCAGGGCGCCGCAAAACACCACCGCCAGGAACAGGGCGATGAGCAGTTTGCCAAACTTGGGGATGCCGTCATCTTGCGTCTTTTGGTCGTTCGACATGAAACTCTCCGCAGGCTGTTGGAGAGCGTAGTATAGCCACAATATTAAAAAATATTCCATACTTTGCCGCGTACCTGCGGCTTTCCTTCCGCGCCCCATGGACAGCATCGACCTTGAAGTTCTGAAAACCAGCGCCGCCTGGCTGGCCGCCGGCCACCGCTGCGAACTCGTCACCGTCATCAAGACGTGGGGTTCCAGCCCCCGCCCCGTGGGCGCCACCCTGGCTATCTGCGACGATGGCACGGTGGTCGGTTCCGTTTCCGGCGGCTGCATCGAAGATGATTTGATCGATACCGTGCGCGTGCACGGCATCGTGCGCGCACTGCCGGAAATCGTCAGCTACGGCATCAGCGCGGACGAGGCGCACCGCTTCGGCCTGCCCTGCGGCGGCACCATCGAACTGGCCATCGAACCGCTGCATGCGGACAGTAAGGTGGCCGAACTGCTGGCGCGCCTGGAAGCGCATGAACTGGTCGAACGCCGCCTGGATCTCGATACCGGCGCCGTCACCCTGCGGCGCGCCACGCCGGGGGCCGTGCTGGCCCTGGAAGAGGGCGTGCTCACCACGCAGCATGGCCCGCGCTGGCGCTTGCTGATCATCGGTGCCAGCCAGCTGTCGCGCTTTGTGGCGCAGATCGCCACGGCCATGGATTACCACGTCATCGTCTGCGACCCGCGCGAGGAATACCGGGGCGGCTGGAACGTGCCCGGCGTGCCCTTGCTGCACGCCATGCCGGACGACCTCGTACTCGAACTCAAGCTCGACAGCCGCAGCGCCGTCGTCGCCCTCACGCACGACCCCAAGCTCGACGACCTGGCCCTGATGGAAGCGTTGAAATCGCCCGCGTTCTACGTGGGCGCCATCGGTTCGCGCGCCAACAATGCCAAGCGGCGCGAGCGGCTGCTGCAGTTCGACGTCAGCGCCGAACAGCTGGCGCGCCTGCACGGCCCCATTGGCCTGTACATCGGCAGCAAGACGCCGGCCGAAATCGCCATTTCCATTCTGGCCGAACTGACGGCCGTGAAAAATTGCGTGCCCGACGCTCTGCAGATCCAGCACGCGGCGGCCCTGAGCCCGCCCAGCATCGACATCTGCGCGCGCTAAGGTAAAAAGCAAGAAACGCGGTGCGCCCGCATCGCCTCCCTGATACCGTCCCTGACTTTGGCCCACCCCACCATGACCCTGCTGCACTGGACCCTCCCCCTGCCCGCCGGCTACCGCCGCGACGACGTCATCGCCTTCCACAGCCGCGATGGCGAAGCCGTGGCGGAACAAGTCACGCCAACGGGCCTGCGCAAGGGCATCCTGATGCAGGGCGTGCCGGTCGTGCTGGATGTCGCCTTCACGGACGCTGCGGCCGTCTGCCAGGCAGACATCGATGGCGATGCGGACCTTCAAACGCCGCTGCACGGCGCCTTGCTCAACATCCTCGGCCTGCGCATTGACCCGCAGCCGTTCGCGCAACTGGCCGCCGGCGACCCGCTGCTGGCGCCTCTGGTCAGCGTCAATCCGGGCTTGCGCATCGTGCAATCGGCCAGCCCGTTCGAAGCGCTGACCTGGGCCATCATCGGCCAGCAGATCAACCTGCCGTTTGCCATTTCCCTGCGCCGCACTTTCATTCTGCAAGCGGGACGCCGGCACGCCAGCGGCTTGTGGTGCTATCCCGAGGCGCGCGACGTGGCACGGTTGTCGGTGGAAGAGCTGACCAGCCGCAAATTCTCGCGCGCCAAGGCGGAAACCGTGCTGCGCCTGGCACGCCTCGTCGATGAGGGAGAACTGTCGCTGGAGCTGCCGCCCTCCGGTGACGTGGCGGCGATATCGCAAGCGCTGCTGGCCGTGAAGGGCATCGGCCCGTGGACCGTCAACTACGCGCTGCTGCGCGGCTACGGCTATGCCGACTGCTCGCTGCATGGCGACGTGGCCATCCGCGCCGCCCTGCAAAAGCTGCTCGGCGAAGTAACGAAACCTGACATGGCGCGCACGGAACAGTGGCTGCGCCAGTACGCGCCGCACCGCACCATGGCGGCGGCCCACCTGTGGGCCAGCCTGCATCCAAAAAATAATCCGCCAGCGCGGGAATAAACGGCGGGCGGCACGCGTCTATCCCTTGCAAGCCCCCAAAACCTCAAGGAGACCATCATGCGCTTTACCACTTTTGCCGCCACCGCCCTGTTCACCGCCTTGTCCGCCCCACTGGCCTTCGCCGCCGACGTCATGCCCGCCAACGGCATGCTGGTCAACGCCAGCGGCATGACCGTGTACGTGTTCGACAAGGATGTCGCCGACAGCGGCAAGAGCGCCTGCAGCGGCGGCTGCCTGGTAGCCTGGCCCGCCGTCATCGCCACCGAAGCGGCGCCCGCCGCACCATATGGCAGCATCAAGCGCGAAGACAACGGCGCCATGCAGCTGACCTACAAGGGCAAGCCTCTGTACCTGTACAAGGAAGACAAGAAGCCGGGCGACGTGGCCGGCGACAATTTCAAGAATGTGTGGCACATCGTCAAGCCGTAAGCAGCCCTTCCCGCCGCCACGATGGCCACGCAAGACGATAGCCGCCAGCTGCAAGCGTGCCTGCCCGGCCTGCGCCGCTATGCGCGCGCGCTGGCGGGCGCCCTGCACGCGGACGACCTGGTGCAGGACACCGTGGAGCGGGCGTGGCGCAAGCTCGATCAGCGGCAGCGCGGCGGCGAGATGCGGCCCTGGCTGTTTTCCATCATGCACAACCTGCACGTGGATCAATTGCGCCGTCCCGGCCTGGCGCTGCAGGAGCTCGACGACGACGCCCTGCTGCCCGCGCCCGAGCGCACGCCCGGGCAGTCCATCGCCATCGGCGAAATGGATGCGGCGCTGGCCCGCTTGCCGCTGGGGCAGCGCGAAGTGATCCTGCTCGTCGCGCTGGAACAGATGCCGTACGAGCAGGTGGCGGCCACCCTGGACATCCCCATCGGCACCGTCATGTCGCGTTTATCGCGCGGGCGCGAGCGGCTGCGCGAACTGCTCGACGGCCGCCCCGTTGGAAGCCATGGCGCCCCCACCCTGAAAGTCGTGAAATGACAACGCAAGCCATCAGCGAAGCGCAATTGCACGCCCTGGCCGACGGCGTCCTGCCCGAGGAACAGCGCGCGGCCATCGACGACCACCTGCGCGGGCATCCAGAAGACGCCGCCCGAGTCGACGCCTGGCGTGCACAGAACCGGCAACTGCGCGCCCTGTTCGACCCCGTGCTGGACGAAACCGTGCCACCGGCCCTGCTGCAAGCGGCATCGCCACCGGCCGCGAACGGCGCCTGGCAGCGCCCCGCCATGCAGGCGGCAGCGGCCGTCGTGCTGGTGATCGCTGGCGGCGCGGGCGGCTGGCTGCTGCGCGGCGATGCCGGCGACAGCATCACCGCCAGCGCCAGCCCCCTTGCCCTGGCGCGCAGCGCCGCCATCGCCCACGCCGTCTACACGCCCGAAGTGCGCCACCCCGTCGAGGTGGGCGCGGAACAGGAGGCGCACCTGGTGCAATGGCTGTCGAAACGCCTGGGTACGAAATTGCAGCCGCCCGCGCTGTCGCCGCTCGGTTATCGCTTGATCGGCGGACGCTTGCTGCCCGGCGATGGCGACGGCCCCGTGGCGCAATTCATGTATGAAGATGGCGGCGGCAAGCGCCTGACCCTGTACGTGGCGAAAGAGCGGGCCGGCAGGCAGGAAACGGCCTTCCGCTACACGCAGGAAAAGGAATTGAGCGTGTTTTACTGGATCGACGGCCAGCTCGGTTATGCCCTCTCGGCGAACCTGCCCAAGCAGGAACTGGGCAAGATCGCCGGCGCCGTGTACGCGCAGCTGGAACAGCCGCGTTAAGTTAAGGTTGGCGCGCGCCGCTGTGCGCGTGATCCGGCCAGGTGGATCGCTCCGGCCAGCAAGCCCAATACAACGCCAAACACCGCCACGCCCGTCCAGCCGAAACGCTGCATCAGCCAGCCGCTCACCGCCACGCCGGCGGCGCCGCCAATAAAGGTCGCCGTCATGTACAGGCTGTTGATGCGGCCCTGGGCGGCCGGATCGACGGCAAAGGCGCGTGTCTGGTTGGCTACCAGGGCGGCCTGCACGCCGATGTCGAGCACGATGACGCCGATCACCAGCAAGACCAGCGACGAGGCGGCGCCCGCCAGCAGTACGTAGGACAAGGTCACGATGGCGATGCTCAGGCCAATGACCGTGCGCGAACCGAGTCTGTCGGTGGCCCTGCCGCCCACGGTGGCGGCCAGCGCGCCGGCCGCGCCGATGATGCCGAAGGCGCCAGCCCAGGCGCTGCCCAGGTGCCATGGACCGTTGGCCAGCAGCGAGGCCAGGTTGACCCAGAACGCATTGAAGCAGGCCCACTACAGCGCCTGGATCAGCATCGATTCGCGCAGGGGACGATGGTCGCGCGCCAGTGGCCACAACGACGCCAGCAAGCCAAGGTAGGAGAGCTGGCTACCCGGTTTCCCGCGTGGCAGCAAGGCCGCCGCCGCGATCCACACGGGCACCATGAACGCCGCTTCCATGGCGTACACGGCGCGCCAGCCACAGGCCTCGCCCACCACGCCGGCGACCGTACGCCCTAGCAGGATGCCCACCATGATGCCGCTGACCACCGTGCCGACGGAACGGCCGCGCTCAGCGGGCGGCGACATGCTCGCGGCAAGCGGCACCAGTTGCTGCGGCACGCAGCTGACGATGCCCAGGCCAAACGAAGCGCCGATCAGCGGCCAGATGCCCGGTGCCAGCGCCGCCGCCAGGGCGCAAACGAAAGCCAGCGCGATCTGCCCCAGCACCAGGGTGCGCCGGTCGACGCGGTCGCCCAGCGGCAGCAGCAGCGCCAGCCCCGTGGCAAAGCCCAGCAGCGCCGCGCCGGCGACCAGGTTGACGGCCGCCAGATCGACACCGAGGCCGGACTGGATCAGAGGCAGGATAGGCTGGGTGCAATAGATGTTGGTGATGACCGCGCCGGCGATCACCGCCATCATGAGGATCTTGCCGCGCGGCGCGGACGCCACGGTGTGTGCATCGGGCGGGGGAATGGGTGTGGGGCGCATGGCGCTCTCCTTTCAAGTTGCCGCGGCAACATGCCGCGGCGAAGGAGACCAGCTTACGTACTTGCACCAACAAAGAGAATCCCATAAGATTGAGAATCATTCTTCCAAAATTCGATAGACTCACATGAGAACACGCGATGGATAGACTGGAATCCATGACCATCCTGCTGGCCGTGGTGGACGCGGGCAGCCTGTCGGCCGCCGCACGCCATCTCGGCATGCCGCTGGCCAACGTCAGCCGCAAGGTGGCGGCGCTGGAAGCGCACCTCAACACGCGCCTGCTGCACCGCACGACGCGCCAGCTGTCGCTGACGGAGGCGGGCCACTCCTACGTGGCCGCGTGCCGCCGCATCCTCGAAGAGATCGGCGAAGCGGAGCGTATTGCGACGGGCGAATACGCGGTGCCGAAAGGCGAACTGACGATCACGGCGCCCGTCATGTTCGGACGCCTGCACATCGTGCCCGTGGTGGCGGCGTTCCTCGCCCGCTATCCGGACATCGAGATCAAGCTGGTACTGACGGACCGCGTCCTGCACCTGATGGACGAGCAGGTCGACGTGGCCGTGCGCATCGGCGACCTGCCCGACAGCAGCTTCGTGGCGACGCGGGTCGGCACGGTGCGCCGGGTCGTCTGCGCCAGCCCCGGCTACCTGGCCGCGCATGGCACGCCAACTGCGCCGGGCGATCTGGCCGCGCATGCCTGCATCAGTTTCGAGGTGCTGGAATCGCGGCGCGCCTGGGTCTTCGGCACGGGCAAGGCTGCGCAGTCCGTGCCCGTGCACTCGCGCCTGGCCGTCAATACGGTGGACGCGGCGATCGCCGCCGCCACCCTGGACGCGGGCGTGATCCGCGTGCTGTCGTATCAGGTGATGGACGCCCTGCGCGGCGACAGGCTGCGCATCGTGCTCGCACCGTTCGAAGCGGCGCCCTTGCCCGTCAGCCTGCTGCACAAGGGACAAGCGCCGCTGCCCTTGAAATTGCGCGCCTTCCTCGATTTCGTCACGCCGCTGTTGCGCGCCGCGGCACTGGACGTCAGCCCAGCGCGCGTTGGAGTTCCGCATACGCGTCGACCAGCCGCTCCTTCGAATAGCCGCGATTGAGCCCACTGGGATTGGGCAAGATCCACACACGCGCGCCGCCGAAGCGCTCTGCCTGTTCGCCCCACGCCAGCTGGCGCTTGCCCGTCATCGCCGCGTAGGCGGCCTTGCCCAGGAAGGCGATCCACTGCGGCCGCATCAATACCAGTTTATGTTGCAGGCCCGCCGCCGCTTGCGCGAATTCGTCCGCCCCCACCTGGTCCGCGCGGCTGGTCGGGCGGCCGACGGCCGCCGTCAAGCCCAGTCCGAAACCGAGCACGCTGGCATCGTCCTGCGGCGCCACCAGATGCGGCGTGAAGCCGGACAGGTGCAGCACGGGCCAGAAGCGGTTGCCGCGGCCGAGAAAATGGTGGCCGGCCGCCGCCGCGTCCACGCCGGGATTGAGACCGCAAAAAACCACCTGCAAGCCGGGAGCGAGGATGTCCGGCAAGCCTTGCGCCGCTGCGATGTATGTCATGGAGAACTCCAATATCAGAAGCCGCAGTATGCCACCGGGCCCCACTCCCTGCAGCGCATGGCGGCTGGTGCTACCATCCCCTACTGATGAGCTAATCCGTATGGCGGATGGCCGTCGCGCTTTCCGTACCAGCCCCCACAGAGGAATACACATGACGACCCTGACCATCAATGGCAAACAGTACGACCTTGCCCTGCCTGAAGACACGCCCCTGCTGTGGGCCCTGCGCGACGAACTGGGCATGACCGGCACCAAGTTCGGCTGCGGCATGGCCCTGTGCGGCGCCTGCACCGTGCACCTCGATGGTGTAGCCATCCGCTCCTGCGTGACGCCGGTGTCGGCCGCCGCCGGCAAGAAGATCACCACCATCGAAGCCGTGGGCGAAGACAAGGTCGGCCTGGCCTTGCAACAAGCGTGGCAGGAGCACGGCGTGCCCCAATGCGGCTACTGTCAGGCCGGGCAGATCATGTCGGCCACGGCCCTGCTGCACAAGACGCCCAAGCCGAACGACCAGCAAATCCGCGAAGCGATGAGCGGCAATATCTGCCGCTGCGGCACCTACACGCGCATCCACGCGGCCATCAAGCAGGCCGCCACCAGCATCAACGCAAAAGGAGCGGCCAAATGAGCATCCATGACACTCCCGCCGTCCATTCGCCTGCGCGGCGCAACTGGCTCAAGGCGGCCGGCGCGCTGGCCGGTCTGACTCTGGTGGCAGGCCCCTCCGGCCTCGTGATGGCGGCCGACGCCGTCAAATACGGCGGTGACAAGATGGCCGGTGGCGTGGTCGACGACACCCTGGTCTTCCTGTCGGTGGCCGCCGATGGCATCGTCACCATCGTGGTGCACCGCTCCGAAATGGGCCAGGGCATCCGCACCAGCCTGCCCATGGTGGCGGCCGATGAACTGGGCGCCGACTGGGCGCAGGTGCGCGTGCAGCAGGCGCCCGCCGACGAAGCGCGCTACGGCAGCCAGGATACGGACGGTTCGCGCAGCATGCGCCACTCGTTCCGCGCCATGCGCCACGTGGGCGCCACAGCGCGCCTGATGCTGGAAACGGCGGCCGCCGTGCGCTGGGACGTGCCAGTCACCGAGGTGAAAGCCGTCAACCATGCGGTCGTGCATGCGGCCAGCGGACGCTCGCTGTCGTTCGGCGCTCTGGCCGAAGAAGCGGCCAAATTGCCGGTGCCGCCACGCGCGCGCATCAGCCTGAAAACGGCGGACGAGCTGCGCTACATCGGCCAGACCAGCACGCGCGGTATCGACCTGCGCGACATCGTCACGGGCAATACCCACTTCGGCATCGACACGCGCCTCGATGGCATGGCGTATGCCGTCATCGCCCGTCCGCCCGTCTTCGGCGGCAAGCTGAAAAGCGTGGACAAGACGGCGGCCCTGAAAGTGCCTGGCGTGCTGCGCATCGTCGAACTGGCGGGCAGCCCGCCGCCGGCCATGTTCAATCCGCTGGGCGGCGTGGCCGTCATCGCGCGTAACACCTGGGCCGCCATCAAGGGCCGCGAAGCGCTGGTGCTGGAATGGGAAGATGGCCCGAACGGCGATTACGACTCAAAAGCCTTCCGCAAGACGCTGGAAGCGGCCGTGCGCCAGCCGGCCAGCCCGGCGCGCGACCAGGGCAAGACGGTGGCTACCCTGGCCGCCGCTCCCGCCGCGCGCAAACTGAGCGCCGAATACTATCTGCCCCACCTGGCCCACGCCACCATGGAGCCGCCCGCCGCCACCGTGCGCATCGCCGGCGGCAAGGCCGAAGTGTGGGCCTGCGTGCAGGCGCCGCAAGCGACGCGCAGCAACGTGGCCAAGGCCCTGGGCTTGTCGTACGACGACGTCACCGTCCACGTGACCTTGCTGGGCGGGGGCTTCGGGCGCAAATCGAAACCCGATTTCGCCGTCGAGGCGGCGCTGCTGTCGAAGGCCATGGATGGTGCGCCCGTCAAGCTGACGTGGACGCGCGACGACGACCTGCAGCACGACTATCTGCACACGGTGTCCGTCGAACGGCTGGAAGCGTCGCTGGACGCGAAAGGCATGCCGACGGCCTGGCTGCACCGCACAGCCGCGCCCACCATCACCTCGACCTTTGCCGCCGGCGCGAACAAGCAGGCGCCGTTCGAACTGGGCATGTCGGCCATCAACGTGCCGTTCGCTATTCCAAACGTCCGCGTGGAAGTGCCCGAAGTGCCGGCCCACACGCGCATCGGCTGGTTCCGTTCCGTGTCGAACATCCCGCACGCGTTTGCCATCCAGTCGTTCACGGCCGAACTGGCCCACGCGGCAAAGAAGGACCACCGCGACTACCTGCTGGCGCTCTTGGGCCCCGCGCGCAAGATCAACCCGGCCGACCTGTCCGACGGCTGGAACTATGGCGAAGACCCGGCGAAGTATCCGGTCGATATCGGCCGCATGCGCCACGTGATCGAGCTGGCGACGGCCAAGGCGGGCTGGGGCCGCAAGCTGCCCAAGGGACGGGGACTGGGCCTGGCCGTGTCCTACAGTTTCGTCACCTATGTGGCGGCCGTGATCGAAGTGGAGATCAATGCGGCCGGCGAAGTCATCGTGCCGAGAGTCGACATCGCCATGGATTGCGGCCCGCAGATCAACCCGGACCGCGTGCGCTCGCAGATCGAGGGCGCCTGCATCATGGGCCTGTCGCTGGCCATGAGCGGCGAGATCAGCTTTAAAAATGGCCGGGTGGAGCAAAGCAATTTCCACGACTACGCCGTGCTGCGCGCCGCCGATGCGCCGCGCGTGATCCACACGCATCTGGTGCCGGGCACCCTGGAGATGGAGCTCGGCGGCGTGGGCGAACCGGCCACGCCGCCGATCGCCCCGGCCCTGTGCAACGCCATCTTCGCCGCCACGGGCAAGCGCATCCGCGCCCTGCCCGTGGGCATGCAGCTGGCGAAAAAGGCTTAAGTCCGCCGCGCGGCAGGCCACTGCAGCAGCAACGCCGCAGTGGCGACCAAGGCGGCGCCTGCCGCCAGCAGCCACATCGGCCAGTTGAGCAGGAGCAGCAGGCCGCCCGTGGCGGCGCCGATGGCGCTGCCCAGGTACAGCGCCGATTCGTTGAGGGCGATGGCCAGATTGCCGTCGCCCTGCCGCGCGCGCACGGCCAGCAGCCGCTGGTTTTGCGGCACTTGCAGGGCCCAGCCAGCCGCGCCCCACAGCGCGATCGGCGCCAGCATCAGCCAGGCCGACCAGCCGGCCGCCAGCGGCAGCGCGCACAAGGCCAGCGCCAGCAGCAGCAAGATGATGCAGGTCAGCTTCGGCGCCGCCACCTTGTCCGCCCATGGCCCGACCAGCACACTGCCCACGATCCCTCCCACGCCCCACGCCCACAGGAAGGGCGTGGCGGACATCGCCATACCGTTCGCGGACCACGCCAGCAGCGGCGCGATAAACGTGTACATGCCCAGGCTGGCGATGGCCGCCAGCAAGGACACGAGCAAGATGGCCAGCACCTGCCCATCGGCCAGCAAGGCCAGTTTGCGGCGCAGAGAAATCGCCGGTGCCGCCGGCAACGCGGGCAGCTGCCACAGCAAGCCCGCCAGCGCCAGCCCGCCCAAAAGAGTCACCAGCCACAGGGCCGCCGTCCAGCCCAGTTGCTGCGCCAGCAGCAAACTCAATGGCACGCCCAGCACCGTGCCGCCCGCCATGCCGCCCATGATCACGCCGATGGCCTTGCCCCGCTGCTGCGGCGCAGACACGCCCGCCGCCGCCGCGATACCGAGCGCCAGGTAGACGCCGGCACCGATGCCCGCAATGGCGCGCCATGCGAGCAAACCGCTGAAACCGGACGCCAGCGCGCTAGCCCCATTCGCCAGCACGAATACACCCAAGGCGATCAAGAGGCCGGAGCGCTGCGCGCGCGCCGGCAGCAAGGCCACGGCCAAGGGCGAGCCGAGGCCATAGGCCAGGGTGAACGCCGTCACCAGTTGCGCGGCCATCGCCAGGGAAACGGAAAACGCCCCGGCGATCATCGGCATCAGGCCCGCCGTCACATACGACGCCATGCCCAGCGCGAACGCGCCAATGGCGATCAGGTAGACGGCGGCGGGAAGCGCGGTAGTGCCAACTGCGGGGGCGCTGCGGGAAGAGTCAGACATGGGCAAGCCTTCGGAAAGAAAGCAGGCATTCTGGAATACAATATAAACAATTACAATTTAACTGTTTATGCTATTACTGATAGCAACAGCCTCACCGGAAAGACCGCACCATGCGCACCTTGCAACGCACCCGCCACGAACTGGCCGCCTACCTGCGGGCGCGGCGCGCGCGGCTGTCGCCGGAAGACGTGGGTTTACCCGGTGGAGGACGGCGGCGCACGCCCGGCCTACGCCGCGAAGAAGTGGCGGCGCTGGCCGGCGTGGGACTGACCTGGTACACCTGGCTCGAGCAAGGGCGCGACATCGGCGTCTCGAGCGCCTTCCTCGACAAGCTGGCCGAAGTGCTGAAACTGGACGCGGCAGAACGCCGCCACCTGTTCCTGCTCGCGCATGCGCGCCCGCCGGCCGAAGAAGGCAAGACGTTTTGCGTGGTGCCGCCGCTCGTGCGCCGCCTGATGCACGAGCTGGCGCATCCGGCCTATGTGCTCAACTTGCGCTGGGACGTACTGGCGTTCAATGCGGACGCCGACGCGCTGTTTGGTTTCGGCGCGCATGCCGCCTCGCGCCGCAATCTGCTGTGGCTGCTGTTTACCGACCCGCTGCTGCGCGCACGCTTCACGGCCTGGGAAGAGCAGGCGCCGCTGATGCTGTCGAGCTTTCGCCGCGACTATGCGCGCGCCACGCAGGAAGCCGATATCCACGCGCTGGTGCAGGAACTGGAAAAAGTGTCACCCGAATTCAAGCTGTGGTGGCGCCGCCACGATGTACATGCGCCGTGTGCAGGCGTGCGCCAGCTGACAATCGACGGCGAGCAGGTCGCCTATGAGCACACCTCGCTGTCCATCGATGCGGACCGCCACTTGCGCCTGGTCGTGTATGCGCGCCAGGCGCCGGAGTGAACGGGGCGCACAACGGGGCGCACAACGAAAAAACCGCTGGCCCTCTTGCGAGGAACCAGCGGCTTCGAATTGGTTGCGGGGACAGGATTTGAACCTGTGACCTTCGGGTTATGAGCCCGACGAGCTGCCAGACTGCTCCACCCCGCAGGCGAATTATATACCAGTTTGCTGCACTGCGGGGAGCTAATCTCGGCAGCGGGCTGGAAGAGCTGCATCGGCGGCTTGAGAATGAAAAAGCCGCTGATCTTTTGCAAGAATCAGCGGCTTTCCGGTATTGGTTGCGGGGACAGGATTTGAACCTGTGACCTTCGGGTTATGAGCCCGACGAGCTGCCAGACTGCTCCACCCCGCACAAGAATTATAAGGGCAAACGGGTGGCTTAGGCAATAGCTATCTCAAATTCAACCGTAATAGACCAATCTAATGAATACGCGGGCGGCATGAGCGGCAGCCAATCGTGCCTGCGCTGCTCGCCACGCGGCACGCAATCGGTGTACAGTAAGCGTTACACGAGACATCTCTTATCCTAAGCTGCCCATGAAATTCTGCTCCGAATGCGCCCATCCTGTCAGCCTGTCCATTCCGGAAGGCGACAACCGTCCGCGCTATGTGTGCGCCAACTGCGACGCCATCCATTACCAGAACCCGAAAATGGTGGTCGGCTCGATTCCCGTCTGGGAAGAAGATGGGCAGCTGCAGGTCTTGCTGTGCAAGCGGGCCATCGAGCCGCGCCTCGGCTACTGGACCCTGCCGGCCGGCTTCATGGAAAACGATGAAACGACGTCCGACGCGGCCGAACGCGAAACGGTGGAGGAAGCAGGCGCGAATATCGAACTGGGCCCCCTGTTTTCGCTGCTCAACGTGCAGCGCGTGCACCAGGTGCACCTGTTCTACCTGGCGCGTTTGCGCGACCTCGATTTCGCGCCCGGCATCGAAAGCCTGGACGTGCAGCTGTTTACGGAAGCGCAGATTCCCTGGGATGACCTGGCCTTCCCCACCATCCGCGCCACCCTGGAACTGTTCTTTGCCGACCGCGTGAAAATCCGCGAAGGCGGCAGCTATGGCGTCCATACGGGCGACATCACGCGCCCGATGGCCCGCGCGGACGCAGAATAAGCAACCGCCGCATGATTCCCTGGCTCGACATCCACACCCCGTTCCCCGACGTCTCGCACGCCCTGACCGACGAGGCGCCCGGCCTGCTGGCGGCCGGCGCCGATCTGTCGCCCGCGCGCCTGCTCGACGCCTACCGGCGCGGCATCTTCCCCTGGTTTTCCGAAGGCCAGCCCATACTGTGGTGGAGCACCGATCCGCGCATGGTGCTGATGACGGAAGACTTCAAGGTGTCCGACAGTTTGGCCAAGGCGATCCGCAAGGTCGAGCGCAGCGCCGCCACGGATGGCCGCTGGCAGTTGCGCTTCGACGGCGATTTCGAGGCCGTCATGCGCGCCTGCGCGGCGCCGCGCAAGGATGGCCCGGGCACCTGGATTTCGGACGAGATCATCGCCGGCTACACGGGCTTGCACAAGCTGGGCTACGCGCATTCGTCGGAACTGTGGTTTGACGGTGAACTGGTGGGCGGCGCGTATGGCGTGTCGATCGGTCGCATGTTCTATGGCGAATCGATGTTCGCCCGCGTTTCCGATGGCTCGAAGATCGCGCTGGCCCACCTCGTACGGTTTTTGCAGGCGCGCGGCGTGGCCATGATTGACTGTCAGCAAGAAACCAGACACCTGGCCTCGCTGGGCGCGGCGCCCATTTCGCGCGCGCGCTTCCTGGCCCATGTACGGATCGCCATTGAAGCAGCGCAAATCACCGATTGGCATGCTGCGCCCCCGGCGTAAAAAAGCTATGATAGATCAAGGCACACCGCCGCGGACAGACCAGACAGGATCAGCATGACGCACCTGAACGAACTACCGTTTGCCACCCTGCAGTTCTACACGACGGCACCGTACCCGTGCAGCTACCTGGACGACCGCCAGGCCCGCTCGCAGGTAGCCACGCCTTCGCACCTGATCAACAGCGACGTGTATTCGGAACTGGTGCGCAACGGCTTTCGCCGCAGCGGCATTTTTACCTACCGCCCGTATTGCGACGGCTGCCAGGCCTGCATCCCCGTGCGCGTGGTGACGGGCGATTTCACGCCCAACCGCAACCAGCGCCGCGCCTGGAGCCGGCACGCCGGCCTGCAAGCGGGCGTGGCCACCCTGTCCTTCCTCGACGAACACTACGAACTGTATCTGCGCTACCAGAGCACGCGCCACGCGGGCGGCGGCATGGACCAGGACAGCCGCGACCAGTATGCGCAATTCCTGCTGCAAAGCCGGGTCAACACGCGCCTGGTGGAGTTCCGCGATGCCGACGGTATCCTGCGCATGGTCAGCATCATCGACGTGCTGGCCGACGGCCTGTCGTCCGTCTATACGTTCTTCGACCCCGACGTGCCGGGCGCCTCATACGGCACCTACAACGTGCTGTGGCAAATCGCCCAGGCGCGCGAGCTGGGGCTGCCGTATGTGTATCTCGGCTACTGGATCGAACAGAGCCCGAAGATGGCTTATAAAATCAATTTCAAGCCGCTGGAAGCCAGAATCAAAGGACAGTGGGTGGTGATGTAAAACCAAGCGCATGTCGCTGGGAGGGCAGTTGGTAGGTCGGATTAGCGCCCAAGCGCGTAATCCGACACCACCGGCGGCGCCAACAATATTGTCGGATTACGCTCCGCTAATCCGACCTACTCTTTCACTTGCTCTTGTCCGGAAACGCCGGACGCTTGGGCAGCACGGGCGAGTTTTTCGCCAGCTCGGCCTGTATCACCTCGATCGCTTTTTCCAGCTGCGGATCGCGGCCGGCGATGACGTCGGCCGGCGTTTGCTCGACTTCGATATCGGGCGGCACGCCTTCGTTTTCCACGCCCCAGCCGTTTTCGCGGGTCCAGAACGCCAGGTTCGGCGCCGTGATGGTGCCGCCATCCATCAGCACGGGGAAGCCGAGGATGCCCACCAGGCCGCCCCACGTTGCCTTGCCGATCAGTGGGCCCATATTATTTTTGCGGAACATCCACGGCAGCAGGTCGCCGCCCGAACCGGCCGTCTCGTCGATCAGCATGGCGCGCGGGCCCTGGATCGACGCGGACGGCGTCTTCATGTCGGCGCCGTAGCGCATGGTCCACCAGGCGATTTCCTTCTTCTGCAGGATCTCGATGTAGTAATCGGCCACGCTGCCGCCGCCATTGAAACGCTCGTCGACGATGATGGCCTGCCTGTCCGCCTGCGGGAAGAAATAGCGCTTGAAGTAGGTGTGGCCCAGGCCCGCCGTATTCGGCACGTACACGTACGCGACCTTGCCACCCGTGGCCGCATTGACCTTGCGCATATTGCCTTCGATCCAGTCGCGGTTGCGCAAGGCATCCTCGGTCGGCACGGGCACGACGGTGATCGTGCGCGCGCCCTTGCGGTCGGCCGATGGACCGACGGTCAGGTCGATGGCCTTGCCGGCCGTGTTCTCGAAGGCGCTGTAGATATTCGTCGGCGGCGCCAGCGGGCGGCTGTCGACGGCCAGCAGGTATTCGCCCGCCTTGACGTTCAGGCCCGGCTCCGTCAGCGGCGCGCGCAGGGCCGGATTCCAGTTCAAACCGCCATACACTTTCTTGAAGCGGTAATGGCCATCGCTCACGTCATAGTCGGCGCCCAGCAAGCCCCCCGGCACCTTCTTCGCCTCGATAAAATCGTCGCCGCCACCACCGCGGTGATGGCCCACGGCCAGCTCGCTGCACATCCATTGAATCAGGCGGTTCAGGTCCGCGCGGCTCGACAGCTCGGGCAGGAACACGGCGTACTTGTCGCGCATGGCTTTCCAGTCCACGCCATGCATGCCCGGATCATAGAAATAATCACGGTTGATGCGCCACACCTCGTTGAAAATCTGCGTCCACTCGGCGCGCGGGTCGGCTTTTACTTCGATGGCGTCGACCTTGATCTTGCCTTCGCCAGGCATCAGCAGCTTGCCCGTGGCGGACCCCATGACCCAGTTATCCTTCTGGCGGTACAGCAGCTTCTTGCCGTCGGCCGACACTTCAAAATCGTCGGCTTCCGCCACCACGGTTTCCGCCTTGCGCTCCTTCAGATCGAAGCGCTGCACGGCCTTCTTGCCATCGCTTTCGCGCAGCAAAAAGATCTGCCCCGCAGCGCCAGCGGCCAGGCTGGAGAACTGCGCGGCCGGCAGCGGCAAGTCGACGATGCGCGTGGCGATGCCGTCGAAGTCGATGCTGATCGGCGCCACCGGTGCGACTACCACTTTCGGATCGTCGCGGCCCGTCTTCGGATCGATCTTCGGTTCAGTCTTCGGCTCGGCTTCTGCCTTCGCCGTGTCTTTTTTCGCGTCCGCGTTGGCGGCCTTTTCCTCGTCGCTTTCCTTGATCAGGGGCGACGGCAGGTCGCGCCGCAGCACGGCCATCCACACGGTGCGCGTCACCAGATTGTCTTCGTTCTGCTGCGAGAACCAGTTGTTGCTGGGGCCCGCATTCGTCGACGCGAAGAAGTACAGGTACTTGCCGCTCTTGTCGAACACAGGTTCGGCCACGTCGGACAGGCCGTCGGTCACCGGCATCGACTTGTTCTGCTCGACGGAATAGATGTAGGCGCTGCGCGTGTAGGTGGGCGAGTTGAGCGTGTAGGCCAGCCAGCGCGAGTCGGGCGCCCACGAAGCGCGCATGCTCTTGTCGACGCCATACATCGGCTCCGTGGCGACCTTCTGCACCTTGCCCGTGCCGACGTCGATCACGTACATGCTCCAGCCATTGTCGGCAAACGCGATCTTTTTGCTGTCGGGCGACCAGACGGCGTTGTCATAGAAGCCGCTGCCATTGAGCTTGAGTTTCTTCACCGCGCCCTTGCCGTCCTGCGACCGCACGTGCAATTCATACTCGCCCGACTCGTCCGAGAAATACGCGACCGAGCGGCCATCGGGCGACCAGATCGGCGTGCGCTCGTGGGCGCCGGCCGTCTGCGTCAGATTGCGCACGTCGCCCTTGTCGGCGGGGATGGTGACGATCTCGCCCCGGTACTCGAAGGCGACCCTCGCGCCCGATGGCGAAATCGACGCGTCGCGGATGTATTTCGCGTTCTTGACCCAGCGGGGGCGTGTCTGCCCCAGGTCGCTGGCCACGGCGATGGTCAGCTTGTGCGCCTGGCCGCTGGCGATGTCGAACGCGTGCAGATAGCCGGCCTGCTCGTAGACTATCTTACCGTTCGCGGCCGACGCGTTCAACACGGGGAAATCCGCATGCCGCGTCAACTGGCGCACGGCCTTCGTTTTCACGTCATACGCAAAGAGGTTGAATTCGCCGTTGCGGTCCGAGCGGAAGTACACGGTGTCGCCTATCCACATCGGGTCGACGTCGTTCGAGCGCGTCGTCGGCTGGGGGATTTTTTCAATCGACTTGTCGGACGACGAGAACAGCCACAGCCAGGAATTGGTGCCGCCCCGGTAGCGCTTCCACTGCTTGAAGGCGGGCGCCAGCGGGTTGTAGGCGATGCGCTTGCCATCGGGCGAATACGTGGCGCGCGACGCGTTCGGAATTTCCAGCGGCGTTTCCACGCCGCCCGCCACGGGCACCGTAAACAGTTTCTGGAAGCGGTTGTTGAAGGCGGCGCGGGGCGAGGTAAACATCACGGCCTGGCCATCGGGCGTGAACGACTGCGCCAGGTCCACGCCCGGGTGGAAGGTCTGGCGGCGCGGCACGCCGCCGGCCGCCGCGATCACATACACGTCGATATTGCCGTCGATATTCGCGCTATACGCGATCAGGCTGCCGTCGGGCGAGAACACGGGATTGGACTTGTCGCCCAGATCGGAGGTCAGGCGCCGCGCGCCGCCGCCATCGAGGTTGGACAGCCACAAATCTCCCGCATAGATGAAGGCGATGTGGCTGCTGGAGACGGCCGGTTCGCTCAGCATGCGGGTGTCTTGCGTATTGGGCAGGGCCAGGGCCGGGTGGCTCAGCAGCAGTGCGCTGGCGGCCGCGATGGCCGTCAAGATGCGTGTCTTTTTCAATCGATGTCTCGCTTATGAAGTCAACAGAACAGAGAAAAAAAAGGAAGGTCCACGGCCCAATGCAAATTATGAATGAATTAATGTTGCTTTAGACCAAAGAGAACTATACACCCGGCAGCCGTGCGGAACACGGTAAAATACGGCACTTATTTCGCGCGCCGCCAGCCCTTCCCGGCAGCCCGCATACCTACTCAAAGCGCCCCATGTCTGAAAAATTCCTGTACTCCCTCGCCCGCCCGCTGCTGTTCTCGATGGATGCCGAAGCGGCCCACCATCTGACCCTGCCCGCCCTGAAACGCGCCAGCGCGCTGGGCCTGACGAAGCTGGCCGGCAAACCGGCGGCGGACCCGCGCACGGTGATGGGCATCACCTTCCCCAACCCGGTCGGCCTGGCCGCCGGTCTGGACAAGGATGGCGCCTATATCGACGCGCTGGCCGACCTGGGTTTTGGTTCCATCGAAGTGGGCACCGTCACGCCGCGCGCGCAGGCGGGCAATCCGAAACCGCGCATGTTCCGCCTGCCGCAGGCGCAGGGCATCATCAACCGCATGGGTTTCAATAATGGCGGCGTGGACGCCTTTGTCGCCAACGTGCAGGCGTCGAAGTTCTACCAGAACCGCGCGGGCGTGCTGGGCCTGAACATCGGCAAGAACGCCGACACGCCCATCGAGCGGGCGGCCGACGATTACCTGCTGTGCCTGGAAAAAGTCTATCCATACGCCAGCTATGTGACGGTGAACATCTCGTCGCCGAACACGAAAAATTTGCGCCAGCTGCAGGGCGCGTCGGAACTCGACGCCCTGCTGTCGCAGCTCAAGGAAGCCCAGGCGCGCCTGGCGGACAAGCACAAGCGCTACGTGCCGCTGGCCCTGAAAATCGCGCCGGACATGGATGGTGAACAGGTAAAAAGCATCGCCGAGTCGCTCACGCGCCACCGGATCGACGGTGTCATTGCCACCAACACGACCCTGTCGCGCAGCGCCGTCGAAGGCATGCCGCACGGCGCGGAAGCGGGCGGCCTGTCGGGCGCGCCCGTGTTCGAGCTGTCGAACAATGTCATCCGCTTGCTGAAAGCGGAACTGGGCGACGCCTTGCCCATCATCGGCGTGGGCGGCATCATGCAGGGCCTGGACGCCGTGGCCAAGTTTGAAGCGGGCGCGCAGCTGGTGCAGCTGTACAGCGGCCTGATTTACGCGGGCCCCGCCCTGATCAAGGATTGCGCCCGCGCGCTGCGCGGCAAGCAGGCGAAATGATCGACAAGGTCAAGCTGGGCTCCAGCAGCCTGGAAGTGAGCACGATCTGCCTGGGCACGATGACCTTCGGCGAACAGAATAGCGAAGCCGAAGCGCACAGCCAGCTCGATTACGCGCTCGAACGCGGCATCAACTTCATCGACACGGCCGAGATGTATCCGGTGATGGCCAGCGCGCAAACGCAGGGCAGCACCGAGCGCTACATCGGCAGCTGGCTGAAGAAAAGCGGCAAGCGCAGCCAGATCGTGCTGGCCAGCAAGGTGGCCGGGCCGAACTCGCGCATGCACTGGATACGCAATGGCAAGACGGACCACGACGCCGTCAACATCCGTGCCGCCGTCGAGGACAGCCTGCGCCGGCTGCAGACGGAGCACATCGACCTGTACCAGTTGCATTGGCCCAGCCGCAACCTGCCCATCTTCGGCGCCAGCGTGTACAACCCGCGCAAGGAACATGCGTCGGTCGCCATCGAAGACACGCTGGCCGTGCTGGGCAAGCTGGTCGACGAGGGCAAGATCGGCCACATCGGCGTGTCGAACGAATCGTCGTGGGGCGTGTGCGAATACATCAAGCAGGCCGAGCTGAAAGGCTTGCCGCGCATTGCCTCGGTCCAGAACCTGTACAACCTGACGGCACGCCATTTCGAGACGAGCTTGCTCGACGAGACCTGCCACCGGGAAAATGTCAGCTTGCTGGCCTACAGCCCGCTGGCGTTCGGCCAGCTGACGGCGAAATACCTCGACGATCCGCAAGCCAGGGGCCGCCTGACGATTTTCCCGCCCGGCTGGAGTCCCCGCTACGTGCGCCCCGCTACCATAGCGGCAGCCGCCCAGTATGCGGCGCTGGCCCGCGCGCACGGCTTGACGCCGGCGCAGCTGGCGCTGGCCTGGTGCTACTCGCGCTGGTTCGTGGCCTCGACCATCATCGGCGCCACCAGCGTGGCGCAGTTGCAGCAAAATATCGATGCCCATCAAGTCAGCCTGTCGCCGGACCTCGTGGCGGCCGTCGACGCCATCCACGCCAGCCTGCCCAACCCTGGGCAGTAAGCGCGCCCCTCCTGGCGGCGCAGGCCGCCGCCAGGCTCCCCCCTTTCATCGCAACTAGTCGTATTTATACAACAGCTGGCAATTTACTGCTGTGCAGCATTGCGGCCTTGCCTTGCCCGGTCGTATGCTGGAAACGAGGCCATATGCGCTACTCGCGCCATGTTGACGCCTTTCAGATATTTATTGCATATCGATAGACAGAACGATTCGTAAGCACGCCGCGTGCCCACTGTTAATCTGATTGCATCATCGGACCGCCATGGTCCGCGCAACCACCAACCGAAGAGATATCGTCGATGAGTTCAAGCACCGCCCGCTCCCAGCTTCCCGCCCTCCCCGTCAAAACCGTTATCGCCGCCAGCCTGGTCGCCTGCTTCAGCCTACCGATGCAGGCGCAAGCGCAGCAAGAGCTGCCGGCCGAAGGCGAATTGCAATCGGTGGTGGTTACCGGCACCTTCGCCAAGAACCGCCGCACCATCGATTCCGAATCGCCGATCGACATCCTCACCTCGCGCGACCTGCAAAGCACGGGTTCGGGCGAACTGGCCACCGTACTGGCGCGCCTGCTGCCATCGCTGAACTTTGCCCGCGCCACGGGCGCCGACGCCAGCGACGCCGTGCGTCCGGCCCAGCTGCGCGGCCTGTCGCCCGACCAGACCCTGGTGCTGGTGAACGGCAAGCGCCGCTACACGTCGGCCGTCGTCAACGTCAACGGTTCGCTGGGCCGCGGTTCGGCGCCCGTCGACCTGAACGCCATTCCGCTGGCCGCCATCGACCACGTGGAAGTGCTGCGCGATGGCGCGGCGGCCCAGTACGGTTCCGATGCGATTGCCGGCGTGATCAATATCATCCTGAAAAAAGGCGCGGCCGGCGGCGACGTCGAAGTGGGCTATGGCCAGACGCAGGAACGCGACGGCAAGCAGAAATCCATCAAGGGTTCGGCCGGCTTCGCGCTCGGCGACGACGGCTGGGTGCGCGTCTCGGCGGAAGTGGCGGAACGCGATCCGACCAACCGCGCCGGCGCCGACTTCCGCAATCCGCTGGAGCCGCGCTACGGCAAGGTCAACCAGCGCTATGGCGATCCGGAAAGCAAGCCGGCGACGATTTTCCTCAACAGCGAATACCGCATCAACGACAATATCGACTGGTACGCCTTCGGCAACTATGGCAAGCGCGACACGTCGGCCGCCGCCACCTGGCGCACGGCGCTGATCGCGGACCCGAATAATTCGAAGCTGTTTGTCCAACGCACGCCGCTGTTCCCGGAAGGCTTCCTGCCGCTGCAAAACAGCACCCTGACGGACCAGTCCATCGTCACGGGCTTGCGCGGCGAGGCGGCCGGCTGGCGCTGGGATGCCAGCCTGAACTACGGCAGCAACAAGTTCGAACTGGACCTGGACAACACGGTCAACCAGTCGCTGGGCGCGAACAGCCCCACGCATTTCTATGCCGGCTCGCTGAAAAACGAACAAACCGTATTCAACCTCGATGCCGCGCGCGAATTTCCCGTCTCTTACTTTACGGGTCCGCTGACGGTAGCCGTCGGCGCCGAAGCGCGCCATGAAAAGTACAGCATCGGCGCCGGCGACGAAGCGTCGTACACGGGCGGCGGCTCGCAAGGCTTTGCCGGCTTCCGTCCTGCCAACGCGGGCAGCCATTCGCGCCACAACGAGTCGATCTATGTCAACCTGGAAGCGGAAGCGACGAAGAAACTGTCGGGCGGCGTGGCCCTGCGCCATGAGCGCTACAGCGATTTCGGCAGCACCACCTCGGCCAAGGGTTCCGCGCGCTATGCGTTCACGGATGCCCTGTCCCTGCGCGGCACGGTGTCGAGCGGCTTCCGCGCGCCATCGCTGGCGCAGCAGTACTACACCATCACCACCACCAACTTCCAGGTCGTCAACGGCGTCAACACACCGATCGAGACGGGTACCTTCGCCGTCAACACGCCGCAGGCGCGCGCCCTCGGTGCACAGGATCTGAAACCGGAAAAGGCCCGCAACTACAGCCTGGGCCTGCAGTTCCAGCCTAACCGCAACTTCACGACGACGGTGGATGCCTACCGCATCGACATCGACAACCGCATCCTGTTCTCGGCCAATCTGGTCCTCAACAATGCCTTGAAAAGCGTCCTGGCCGCGCAAGGCACGCCTGTGGGCTCGGGACGCTATTTCACCAACGCCGTCGACACGCGCACGGAAGGCGTCGACATCGTCAGCACCTACCGCATCGACCTGCAGGACAAGGACCGCCTCGACCTCACCGTGGCGTACAACCACAACAAGAGCAAGGTTCAGAAAATCGCCGACAATCCGGCCATCCTGACGGCCAACAACCTGAAACTGATCGACCGCCAGAGCATCGACCGCATCACGGTGGCGTCGCCAAAGGACAAGTTCAGCCTGGCCGCCGACTACGGTTTCGGCATCTGGAATGCGCATGGCGTCGTGACGCGCTACGGCAGCTTCACCGTGCCGCAGAACGACGTCAAGCTGGACCAGACGTATGACCCGCAATGGGTGCTGGACGTGTCCGGTTCCGTGAAACTGGGCAAGAACTGGCGCCTCGTGGCCGGCATCGACAACGTGACCAACCGCTACCCGGCGCAAGTAACGAGCGCCGGCAACCTGAACGTCAACGGCACCCAGCCCTACAGCATTTTCGCGCCGAACGGTTTCAACGGCCGCTACTACTACGCCAAGGCTGGCTATAGCTGGTAAATAACGCTCTGCCATGTAAAAAGCCCGGAACGCACAGTGCGTTTCCGGGCTTTTTCATGTCTTGCGCCCGCAGGCGCATCAGGCTCAGGCGCGGCGGCGGCGCGCGGCAAAACCGACCAGGCCCAGACCCAGCAGCAGCATGCCGTAGGTCGTTGGCTCAGGCACGGCCGAGACCGAGTTGAACGCGCGGAAATTGCTCAGGCCACGCGGCAGGTTGCCCAGGCTGAAAACCGTATTGGCGGCCAGCGGCGTATCCCAGTGGAACAACAGTTCGCCACGGCCATAATGCACGGCCAGGTAGTCGAAGCTGGAGTTGACGGTGAACGAACCGGACTTGCTGCTGACCAGGTCGCCTTGGGCGGCCAAGACCAGCGAACCGGTGCCGCTCGATGGCAGACCAAATTTGCTGCTGACCAAGCTCTTGATGGCGGCCGCACTTTGCGCGCCCGACGGGTTGGCGCCGTCAAAGACCCAGACCGAGTCCGCTGCCACGCTGCCGTAGGTGACGGTCTTGCTGCCCACAGCGAAGCCGCTCATGGCAGGATCGGTAATTTCCACCCAGCTCGCAGCTTGGGCCAATGGCGCCAGGCAAGCCGAGACAGCAAGGCAGAGACCCAGTACAGCACGTTTAGTCATGTTCATAGTTTCCCCTATTGATAAATTTCAAAAATTACAATGTTGCTTATATTTTTATTACACTTCTTTGCGATTGGACAAAAGATATCATTCAGGAAATCAAAATGCAATAAAAGAAACATCTTGAGTCATTGAAAATTTCAATCGGTCTCATGCATTGAATGCATGAGCCTGCTTTGCGTAGTGTCATGCTTCGTACAACCTGGGCAACGAAACCTGCTGACTGGATGGAAGTGTTGTTAATTCACACAGACGCATGCGCCGTTCAGGCAAGCCCGGCCGGCGTTATCGCACGCCGTCTTGCGCCAGCGCAGACAAACGTCATGCTTCCTGCCGGACGGCCCCTCGCCGCGCCCTATCATGCATGCTCCTGCCGACATCCATCACGGAGCACGCCATGCTGACTTTAAGCAAATTGAGTCCCTCCATCACCGACATGATCCGCTTCGACCATAGCCACGTGCTGCTGGCCTTCCATCAGTACACCACCAGCAAAAAGCCTGCCGTCAAAAAAGCCCTGGCAGAAACCATCTGTAGCGCACTGGACATCCACGCGCAGCTGGAAGAGGAAATTTTCTATCCGCAGATGCGCCAGCTGGACGGCGACGCCGCGGTTCGCCAGAAAAGCGTGCCAGAGCACCAGGAAATGCGCCGCCTGATCGCCGAATTGCGCGCAACCGATGCGGCGACTACGCGCCATGACACCCTGCTGCTGGAAATGATGCGCGGCGTGCTGCACCATGTCGCCGATGAAGAAACCGTGCTGCTGCCGGAAGCCGAGACGCAGCTGACAGCAAGGCGCTTGAGCGAGCTGGGCGCACAGATGACTCAGCGCCGCATGGCACTGGTCAAGCCCCAAGCGGGCAAGATCGCCGCCAATACGCTGGTCGGTTTTTCCAGCAGCACCACGGCCTGGGTCATGGGCGCGGCTGGCGTACTGCTGGCGGCCAGGCTGTTTTCCCGCAAGGCGGCCTGAACTGGCGTGGGGAGTAGCCAGGCCGGCGGGCAATCAGCTACCATGGGAGCTCTTCGACTCCGATGACGGACCACCATGCCCAGCTGGCACCTGGCCGACGCCGCCGAACTGGCGGCGCGCCATCCCTATACTTTTTATAAATCACCGCCCGAGGCCATCGCCCAGGTGCGCCCCGGCGAAGTGGTCAAGCTGATCTTCGCCTTCCACAGCGACGACCCGCAAACGCCGGGTGCCGAGCGCATGTGGGTGCTAGTCGATACGGTCGAGCCGTATGGGCACTTCACTGGCAAGCTCGACAACATGCCCGGCTATATCGCCGATTTGCAGGCGAAAGACCCCATCGCCTTCGCGGCGCGCCACATCATCAATACCCAGCACGACGATGACGATAACCTCGTCAACCGCTACGCGGGCCTGTGCTTCGTGACGAAAAAAGTGCTGGAAGACGGCGCGCCCGTCGGCTATCTGTACCGCGAGGAACCGGACAACGACGACGACAGCGGCTGGCGCTTCACGGCCAACGACGAGAGCGACGACTACATGAACGACAGCGCCAACGTGGCCCTCGTATCGCTGGGCGCCGTGCTCAGCGTGGACGATCGTTGTATTGCGCTGCTGGATTCTCCGGCCGGATCGGCCTATGCCTTCGACCACAACACGCAACAATTCATCGCGGTGGACGAATGACAACAGATGAACTGAAGCAATTTTGCGCGGCCCTGCCCGGCGCGCAAGCCGTGCTGCATGGCCCACCGTCGAACATCCTCGTGTGTGAAGTGAGCGGCAAGAAATTTGTCTATTTCAAGACCAGCGCACCCGAGCAGTGGCGCTTCAGCCTGCGGGTCAGCGCCGAGCGCTTTATCGAACTGACGGACATGCCGGGCGTGAAACCGGCCCGCTACATGGGCCGCTTTCACTGGGTGACCATCGTCGACGTGGCGCGCTTCCCCGCCGATTACCTGGCGGAACTGGTGCAAGATAGCTACGCGCGCGCCGTGACCAGCCTGACGCGCGCGCAAAGGGCAGCCATCGCCTAGAGCGCTTCCTCTCCCGCCATGGCGCGGTCGATGTCTTCGCGCGTCAAGTCCGGCGCCAGCTGCAGGATGAACTCGTAGGCGTAGGCGCGCAGGTAGGCGCCGCGGCGCACGGCCAGGCGCGTCGTGTTGGTGGCGAACAGGTGCGACGCTTCCACGGCCCTTAGCCCCTTGTCGCGGCCATGATCGAAGGCCATCGAAGCCACGATGCCCACGCCCAGGCCCAGCGCCACGTATTGCTTGATGACGTCCGAATCCATGGCCGTCAAAATGATGTCGGTCGTCACGCCTGCCTTGGCGAATGCATCGTCGATATGGCCGCGTCCCGTGAAGCCCTTGTCGTAGGTGATCAACGGGTATTTCGCCAGGTCTTCCAGGCGGATCGGCGAGTGCTCGAGCAGCGGGTGGCCGTCCGGCACGACGATCAGATGGCTCCAGCGGTAGCACGGAAATGACACGAGGTCGGGAAACTGGCTCAAGCCTTCCGTGGCGATGCCGATATCGGTCTTACCCGACAGCACCCATTCCGCGATGTGTTCGGGCGCGCTTTGCTGCAGCGCGATGCGGACCTCGGGGAAGGCGGCGCGGAAGCCCTGCACCACTTTCGGCAGCGCATAGCGCGCCTGCGTGTGCGTGGCCGCCACGGATAACGTCCCGCTGGTCTGGCCGCTGTATTCGAGACTTGCCTGCTGCAGGTTTTCCGCCTCGATCAACAGGCGGTCGACGATCTTCAGGATGCCCTTGCCCGGCTCCGTCAAGCCCGTCAAGCGCTTGCCGTTGCGCTCGAAAATCACGACGCCCAGCTCGTCCTCGAGTTCGCGGATTTGCCGGCTTACGCCCGGCTGCGACGTGAACAGGGCGTTGGCCACTTCCGTCAGGTTATAGCCGCGGCGGGCCGCTTCGCGGATCGAACGCAGTTGTTGAAAATTCATAGTGTTCCAGCCTCTCAGGTTCTTGTCGGTTCAACGAATACGTGCAGACGTTTCGGGCGGACAACTAACGTCTCGCCTTCTTTCAGCTGCAGATGCGTAAAACGCTCGTTCGACATCACCGCTTCGATCAGCTCGCTGTTATCGACGCGCTGCAAGTCCAGCTGGGCCAGCGGACCGATCGCATGCGCGCGGCTCAGCTTGACGACGATGCCTTCCGCGCCCTGCGTATAGCGGTCGATTTCCAGGTCGTGCGGGCGCACATAGGCCGTGCCCTTGCTGTCGCTCACGCCCGCATAATCGGGCACTTCGAAGCTGGCGTCGCCGGTGGCCATCACGCCGTCATGCACGCGGCCGTGGAACAGGTTGACGTTGCCGAGGAAGCCATAGACGAACGGGGACGCCGGGTGGTTGTAGACTTGCTCAGGGGAACCCAGCTGCTCGACGGTGCCCTTGTTCATCAGCACGACCTGGTCGGCCACTTCCAGCGCTTCTTCCTGGTCATGCGTGACGAAAATGCTGGTCACGTGCAAGTCGTCATGCAGGCGGCGCAGCCAGCGGCGCAATTCCTTGCGCACCTTGGCATCCAAGGCGCCGAACGGTTCGTCAAGCAGCAGCACGCGCGGCTCGACAGCCAGGGCGCGCGCCAGGGCGATACGCTGGCGTTGCCCGCCCGACAACTGCGGCGGATAGCGGTCGGCCAGCCAATCGAGCTGCACCAGCTCCAGCAAATCTTTCACTTTGCGACGGATCTGGTCTTCCGACGGGCGCTCGCTGCGCGACTTCACGCGTAAACCAAAGGCCACGTTTTCAAACACGGTCATGTGCTTGAACAGCGCATAGTGCTGGAAGACGAAACCGACTTGCCGCTCGCGCACGTGGCGGTTCGACGCATCTTCCGCGTCCAGCAGCACTTGCCCGCTGTCCGGATGTTCGAGGCCGGCAATGATGCGCAGCAAGGTGGTCTTGCCGCAACCCGAAGGGCCCAGCAGGGCCGTCAATTCGCCGGCGGGAAAGTCCAGCGAGATATTGTCGAGGGCGACGAAATCGCCAAAACGCTTGTGGATGTTTTTAACTGCGATGGTCATGTCAGTGCTCCGTAGAACGTAAGGCGGAATCGTCGGCGTCGCTCTCGTTCAAACGCCACTCAATGAAAGCTTTCAAGGCCAGGGTCACCAAGGCCAGCAAGGCCAGCAGGGAGGCGACGGCAAATGCGGCGGCGAAGTTGTACTCGTTGTACAGAATCTCCACTTGCAGCGGCATGGTGTTCGTTTCGCCGCGGATATGGCCGGAGACCACGGACACGGCGCCGAACTCGCCCATGGCGCGGGCGTTACACAGGATCACGCCATACAGCAGACCCCACTTGATATTCGGCAAGGTGACTCGGCGGAAAGTGTTCCAGCCCGACGCGCCCAGCACGATGGCGGCCTCTTCCTCTTCGCTGCCCTGCGACTGCATCAGCGGGATCAATTCACGCGCGACGAACGGGAAGGTGATGAAGATGGTGGCCAGCACGATGCCGGGCACGGCAAACAAAATCTTGATGTCGTGCGCCTGCAGCCACGGGCCGAACCAGCCTTGGGCACCGAACATCAGCACGTAGATCAGGCCGGAAATGACGGGCGAGACGGAAAACGGCAAGTCGATCAGGGTCAGCAAGATGCTCTTGCCGCGGAACTCGAACTTGGCGATGCACCAGGAAGCGGCCACGCCGAATACCAGGTTCAGCGGCACGGCGATGGCGGCCGTGATCAGGGTCAATTTAATCGCGGAAATCGCGTCCGGATCGATGATGGCGGCGATATACGCTTCCCAGCCCTTCTTGAACGCTTCCGCAAACACGGCCACCAGGGGCACGATGAGGAAGGCTGTCAGGAACAGCAAGGCGATGGTGATCAATACCGTTCGTACCCACAATGGTTCCAGCACAACGGGGCCGACATTCGGTTCGAAGCGGCGCGCTGTCGGCAGCGCCTTGTCCACGCCAGCGGCGGCAGTCGTATTCGTACTCATGATTTCTTCGCCTTTCCGCGCGTCCATGCTTGCAGCAGGTTAATCGTCAACAACAGCAAAAAGGAGACCACCAGCATCACCACGGCGATGGCCGTGGCGCCTGCGTAATCGTATTGTTCCAGCTTGGTAATAATGAACAGCGGCGTGATTTCCGACACCATCGGCATATTGCCGGCGATAAAGATCACGGAACCGTACTCGCCCGTGGCGCGGGCAAAGGCCAGCGCAAAGCCCGTCAGCAAGGACGGCAAGATCGTGGGGAAGATGACGCGGATAAACGTTTGCAGGGAATTGGCGCCCAGGCTGGCTGCCGCTTCTTCCAGTTCCTTTTCCGCGTCTTCCAGCACCGGTTGCACCGTGCGCACGACGAAAGGCAAGCCGATGAAGGTCAGCGCCACCACCACGCCCAGCGGCGTGAACGCCACCTTGATGCCCAGCACACCTTCGATGAACTGGCCGAACCAGCCATTTGAGGAATACAGGGCCGTCAGGGTGATGCCGGCCACGGCCGTCGGCAAGGCGAACGGCAAGTCGACCAGCGCGTCGATGATGCGCTTGCCGGGGAATTTATAACGCACCAGCACCCAGGCCAGGATGCCGCCAAACACCACGTTCAACAGGGCGGCGATCAACGACGCGCCAAACGTCAGGCGGTAGGACGCCATCACGCGGTCGGACGTGACGGCGCTGAAGAAGGCGTCCCATGTCATGGTGAAGGTCTTCAGGAACACCGACGACAGCGGGATGAGAACGATCAGGGCCAGGTAAAAGAGCGTGAAGCCCAGAGACAGCTTAAACCCCGGCATGACCCGAAACGGCGCTCCGCGCGCCTTGAGCGGTGCTGCTGATGCTGCAGACATAGAAACCCCTTCTTATTACATTTTTGAGTTATAGGGCGTAATAATCACATGCAACCGTTATAAAAAGAACTAACCATTTCTCATTTGCTTAGATGGATTTTGCATACTTGCTGGCGGAATCTATGGGCGAAAAAAAGGGGTCGGACCCTGCGGGTCCGACCCCGGCTTTTGGGGTGGGGTTGGGGTGGGCACACACTTAACCCAACACCTTGACGGCTGGGGTCAGACCCGACGGGGAAATGCGTCCTAGTAGGACGCATTTCAATCGCGAAGCGACTGACCCCGTTCTTACTTGTTCGGCTGCGGCGTCAGACGAAGATAAGGTTTCGCTGCCGTAAACCCCTTCGGATACTTCTGCTTGATCACGTCCGGGTCTTGCACGGTCAATGGAATGATGACGTCGTCGCCGTCTTTCCAGTTGCCTGGGGTGGCCACGGTGTAGCCATCCGTCAGTTGCAGGGCGTCGATGACGCGCAGGATTTCATTGAAGTTGCGGCCCGTGCTCAGCGGATATGTGAGGATCAGCCGCACCTTTTTGTTCGGGTCGATGATGAAGACGGAGCGCACGGTGGCCGTTACGGACTGTTCCGGGTGGATCATGTCGTACAGCACCGACACTTTCTTGTCGACGTCGGCGATGATGGGGAAGCCCACGACCGTGTTTTGCGTCTCTTCGATATCCTTGATCCAGCTCTTGTGCGACTCGGCCGCGTCCACGGACAGGGCGATGGCCTTTACGTTGCGCTTGTCGAATTCCGGCTTGAGCTTGGCCGTCAAGCCCAGTTCCGTCGTGCATACGGGGGTAAAGTCGGCCGGATGGGAAAACAGCACCACCCAGGAATTGCCCGCCCACTCGTGGAACTTGAGCGGGCCGATCGAGCTGTCTTGTTCAAAATCAGGGGCGACATCGCCCAGGCGTAAAGTCATCGTGATCTCCTGTGAGGTTGTGTATCGGGATGTTGGTCGAATCAGGCTGCCTGACGGTGGCGCTTGTCGCTTTGCGCCAGATCAAACAGCGTTTGCAATTGCGCCTGGCCGTAGACCCAGTCGCCAAGGCGCGACTCGGCGTTGATATGGCCCAGCGCACCGCCATCAATATACTTGCAATTCCAGCGCCGTGCCCACTGCGCCGCGTGTTCGGCCGTCATCCACGGATCGGTCTGGCTGGCGATCAGGATGCCGGGGCAAGGCAGCCGCTTTTGCGGCAATGCCTTTGCCACGCCAAACTTGTCGGGATCGGCTGGTCCCACCAGCAGCACGCCGGCCACGCCCTGCGGATCGCGGGCCAGGCTGTGCGCCGTCGTCAGGCAGCCGAAGCTGTGGGCGACGATCAGGGTCGGGCGCGCATCCTGCCGCCGCACCTGGTCCAGCCGCGCCGACCAGGTGGCCAGGTCGGGCGCGTTCCAGTCGTCCTGCTCGACCCGCTCGAATTGCGGATACAGGCGCTGCCAGCGGCTCTGCCAATGCTCGGGACCGCTGTTATGCAAGCCCGGCACGATCAGTACCCGGTAATCGGAAAAGCTGCGCAGCGCCATGATGTGTCCTTTTAGTAACGGTCTGGCAATCGTGCCATCCGGTATTACTTAGGCTGGTAGATCTGGTCGAAGATGCCGCCGTCGGCAAAGTGCGCCTTCTGTGCAGCCGTCCAGCCGCCCGCCACTTGCTCGATGGTGAACAGGTTGACCTTGGCGAACTGCGACGCGTATTTCTTCGCCGCCTTGTCCGTTGCCGGACGGTAGTAATTCTTCGCGATGATGTCTTGCGCTTCATCCGTGTACAGGTAGTTCAGGTAAGCCTCGGCCACCTTGCGCGTGCCATGCTTGTCGGCAAACTTGTCGACGACGGCGACGGGCGGCTCGGCCAGGATGCTGACGGATGGCGTGATGATGTCGAACTTGGTCGGGCCCAGTTCCTTGACGGCCAGGTAAGCCTCGTTTTCCCAGGCGATCAGCACGTCGCCGATGCCGCGCTCAACAAAAGTGGTGGTGGCGCCGCGCGCGCCGGAATCGAGCACGGGCACGTTTTTATACAGCTTGCCGAGGAAATCCTTGGCCTTCGCTTCGTTGCCGCCCGGCTGGCGCAGCGCGTAACCCCACGCGGCCAGATGGTTCCAGCGGGCGCCGCCCGAGGTTTTCGGATTCGGCGTGATGACGGAGACGCCTGGCTTGATCAGGTCGTTCCAATCCTTGATGCCTTTCGGGTTGCCCTTGCGCACCAGGAAGACGATGGTCGAGGTGTAAGGCGAGCTGTTGTGCGCCAAGCGCTTTTGCCAGTCGCCGGCCAGCAGCTTGTGCTCGGCCAGCGCATCGATGTCATAGGCCAGGGCCAGGGTGACGACATCCGCTTCCAGGCCGTCGATGACGGCGCGCGCCTGCTTGCCCGAACCACCGTGCGATTGCTTGATCTTGACGTTGTCGCCCGTCTTGCCTTTCCACTCCTTGGCAAACGCCGTATTCACATCCTGATACAGCTCGCGCGTCGGGTCGTACGACACGTTGAGCAGGGTGATATCGGCAGCCTGCGCCGTTTGCAGAATGGCAAACGCGCTGATGGCGGCGGCAATGATGATTTTTTTCGACAGCATCTAAGATCCCCGTGTGGTTGAACTTGCAGAGCCACCAGATTACGGCGCCATGGCCGCAAAGAGAACGAAGCGTTTCGCCGTTTGATATGCGTTTTTCACATATGGACGGCGCGCAACGGGGATTTAGCAGTTAATAAAAACGGTTAAACAAAATGACGGCCCAGGTGGCGAAGGCCAGGATGCAGGTCAGCAGCACGGCGGCGCTGCCAAAGTCCTTGGCGTTTTTCGACAGCGGATGACGTTCGAGCGAAATGCGGTCAACCACGGCTTCAATTGCCGAATTGATCAGTTCGACGATCAGCACCAGCAGCAGCACGCCGATCAGCACCAGCTTTTCAAACGCGGAAACGCGCAGCAGCAAGGCGATCACCGTGCCGACGACGAACAGGCCCAGTTCCTGCCGGAACGCATGTTCGTGGCGCCAGGCCGCTTTCAAGCCATCGAGCGAGTAGAAAAAGGCGGAGAAAATCCGTTTCAAGCCGCTTTTGCTCTTGAATTCATTTACAGGTTGCATAGTTTTCCATGGTTCAAAGCACATGCTATCCACGCATTATGACGGGCACAATAGGGATTGTGACAATTTATTCGCTATCTATCTCGGAACATTTCACTATTTTTTCACATCATGGTATAAAGAAGGATGAATACTGCATTGCACCAAATCCATCATGAAAATTGAACCGGTCGCTGCCCCGAAGACGACGATCCAGGTCATCGAACGCATGGTCGCCCTGCTCGATGCCCTGGCCAAATATTCCGACCCGGTCAGCCTGAAGGAATTGTCCAAAGTATCGGGCCTACACCCCTCGACGGCGCACCGCATCCTCAACGACATGGTGCTGACGCGCTTTGTCGACCGCATCGAACCGGGCACGTACCGGCTGGGCATGCGCCTGTTGGAACTGGGCAATGTGGTGAAAAGCCGCCTCAGCGTGCGCGAAGCGGCGCTGGACTTCATGCGCCAGCTGCACAAGAAAACCCAGCAAACGATCAACCTGTCCGTGCGCCAGGGCGATGAGATCGTCTACATCGACCGTGCCTTTTCCGAACGCTCGGGCATGCAGGTGGTGCGCGCCATCGGCGGCCGCGGCCCGCTGCACCTGACCTCGACCGGCAAGCTGTTCCTCTCCGTGGACGAGCCGAAAGCCATCCGCGCGTACGCCACGCGCACGGGCCTGGCCGGACACAACAAGAATTCCATCACGGATCTGCAAAAACTTGAGCGCGAACTGAGCCTGGTGCGCGAGCGCGGCTATGCGCGCGACAATGAAGAGCTGGAACTGGGCGTGCGCTGCATGGCCGCCGGCATCCGCGACGATACAGGCAAGCTGATCGCCGGCCTGTCGATCTCGGCGCCAGCCGACCGCCTGCAGGATGAGTGGCTGGTGGACCTGGTGGAAACGGCGAACCAGATTTCAGTGACTTTGGGTTTTATACCCCAAGACTAAAGAAACAGGGCAGCAACGCTGCCCTGTTTCTTTTAGCCGCCAGGCAAGCTCATGTTGGCAGGCTTGAGGGCTTCCAGCCACTTGCGCATGCGCCCCGCATCGGCCGTGCGCGACTGTTTTCCCTTGGAATCGAGGAAGACCATGATCACGGCCCGTCCTTCGATGACAGCCTGCATCATCAGGCAACGTCCCGCCTCATTGATAAAGCCCGTCTTTTGCAAGCCGATTTCCCAGCCGGGATTCGCCACCAGGTGATTCGTATTGCCAAACTGCATGGGCTGGCCGCTGGCTTCGACGATGGCTTTCGGGTCCGTCGAGTACTCGCGCAGCAGCGGATGGCGGAAGGCGGCCATGGCCAGCTTGCCCAGGTCGCGCGCACTGGCCACGTTCATTTTCGACAAGCCGCTGGAATCGACGTAATGCGTATCCATCATGCCCAGCTGGCGCGCCTTGCTGTTCATCGCGTCGACAAACGCCGACAAGCCGCCCGGATAATTGCGGCCCAGCGCCGAGGCGGCACGGTTTTCCGAGCTCATCAAGGCGATGTGCAGCATATTCGCCCGCGTCAATTGCGAACCCACTTTCAGGCGCGAGCTGCTGAACTTGGCGCGATCGACATCCTCGTCCGTGATCGTCAGCAATTCATCCATGTCCTGATGCGCTTCGACGACCACCAGGCCCGTCATCATCTTGGTGATGGAGGCGATGGGCAGGGCCACATTCGAATTCTTTTCAAACAGCACTTCCGAATTGGCCTGGTCCAGCACCAGCGCCACGCTCGACTTGAGGTCGAGCGGATCGCGCGTGAGATTCAGGCCCGCCAGGTCGCCCATGGTCGGCATCGGTGCGGCCATGGGCACGGCCACGCTGCTGATTTTTTGATAGATGACCTTGCGTTTGCCGCGCACCATGACGACCCGGCGCACGCTCTTTTCGCGCGGCGCGGCCGTCGCGCTCTTGCGCAGCACGACTTTGACTTTCTTGGTGTTCTGTTTCTTGGAGGCTGAGGATTTGCCGTTCGCTTCCTTGGCGTGCACGGCCGCAGCCGGCGCCAGTGCAAACAGCAGGGAAGCCAGGATACCCAGCGCAAGTTTAAACTTAGCCATTCGATAATTCCCCGTGAAGCTGTTGCCTTATTGCAGTGTAGCGAAATGCAGAGTATTCGCAAGCCTATTTAACAGTTAGGACAGTATTTATTGCAGTACTGAAATACAAATCGTTAGCGATCAGCAAACAAGCTCATCCTTGACGGCTATTTGCTTGTGCTCATCGCTGACGTGTCTATTTGTCCATGAATTTAACAAAACCGGCCAGCGGCTCGCGTTCAGTGTTCAAGCGGTTCTCGACCTTGTCCGGGTCGGCATAGCCGAGGGCCATGCCGCACACCACCATTTCGCTGGCCGACACGCCCAGCTCGTCACGGATGATGTCATGGTAGTGGATGAAGGCCGCTTGCGGGCACGTGTCGAGTCCCCGCGCGCGCGCCGCCAGCATGATATTTTGCAAGAACATGCCGTAGTCGAGCCAGGAACCCTGCTCCAGCACCCGTTCGATGGTAAAGATCAGCCCGACGGGCGCATCGAAAAACTGGAAGTTGCGTCCATGCTGAGCCGCCATGCCGGCCGTGTCGCTCCGCTCCAGGCCCAGCAGCTGGTACAGGTCCAGGCCGATCTTGCGCCGGCGCTCGATGAACGGCGCCGTCCACTGGCGCGGGTAATAGATATACGACGCCGTGCGCGCGGGCGCATCGGGAGCCTTCGGTGCGGCATAGGCGTCGAGGATGCGGCGCGACAGCCGCGCGCGCGCCTCGCCCGACAGCACATACACTTTCCACGGCTGCATGTTGGCGCCCGAAGGCGCGCGCGCCGCCACTTCCAGGATGCGCGCGATATCGTCCTGCGCCACCGGCGTGGGCAAAAAGGCGCGGATCGAACGGCGCGACAGGATGACGGCGTCGACGGCTTGCTGCGCTGACGGTGTTTCGGATGCTTGCTTGTTCACTGCCCTGCTCTCCCGCTATCTCTACTTCTTGACGACAAACACCACGCCGACCACGGCCACCAGCATGCCGGCGATGCCCAGCATATTGAACGCTTCGCCGAACATCAGCCAGGCCATCACGGCCGTCGTGGGCGGCGTCAGGTACAGCAAGCCCGTCACTTTCGTGGCATCGCTGCGGCGGATCAGGGCGAACAGCAGAAAGATGGCGCCGATGGACAGCACGAGTACCGACCACAGCAAGGCTCCGATGAAATTCGCCGTCCATTGCACATTGCTGAAATGCAGGTCCAGCCCTTCGTAATACAGGGCGAATGGCAAGACCACGACGATGGAGGCGGCAAACTGCACCACCGTGCCCGTGCGCAAGTCGAATTGCGGGCAGTGGCGTTTTTGGTACATGGTGCCGGCCGTCATCGACAGCAGCGCGAACACGCACAGCAGCACGCTTTCCACCGTCAGGCCCACGAGATTGATCTTCGCATACACGACGAGGGCCACGCCCAGCAAGCCAAAAAACAGGCCCAGCCACTGGCGCGGGCGCACGGATTCGCCGATCAGCGGTGCGGCGCAGGCCGTCAGCACGGGCTGCATGCCCACGATCAGCGCGGACAGGCCGGCCGGCATGCCCAGCTTGATGGCGCACCAGACGCCAGCCAAGTAGCCTGCCTGCATCAAGATGCCGGCCACGGCGATCTGGCGGAACTGTCCTACGGGCCACGGCGCGCGCAACAGCAGCACGAGCGGCAGCAGAATCACCAGCACGCCCAGGAAGCGCAGCAGCAAAAAAGTCAGCGGGGGGGCGTACGGCAGGCCGAACTTGGCCACGATAAAGCCTGTGCTCCATAACAACACAAAGAAGCCAGGCAAGGCCATCGGCGTCAGAGTGGTCAGAAGAGAGGCTTTGCCGCTGGCGCCAGCCGCGGCGGGAAGATTGGACATGGTATCAACTCGGGAAACAGGATCGGCACCAAGTGCTGCGCCAGTGCGGGAGGCAAAGTCTAGCATGCTGCGCCGCAATCGTCCCCGTAGCCGCTGGAAACGATAGTTTAGGCATAAACCATTGACACCCAGAAATCAAATATTTCTCTTTAGAAACAATGACTTTTGATCCAAATCTATTCAATTGTTGCATCGCACAAGAAACGCTTGACTTCGTTTTTTTTCACCGTAGAATAGGGTTTGTTGCGTTGCACAATTCTTGTTCAGCTTGAAAAATTTAGATTCACCTGCTTTCCCAAACGGTACACGCAGCATCAAATTAACCAGATTTCGATTTTTTGGAGATTTATATGTTTTCAATTCCTGAGCAATTTTCGTCCGCTACCAAAGCCAACCTGGAAGCCCAATTCGCCCTGTTCTCGTCGCTGACGGGCAAAGCCTTCGAAGGCATCGAAAAGATCGTCGAACTGAACCTGACCGCTGCCAAAGCGACCCTGGAAGAATCGACCGCCGCCGCCAAGCAATTGCTGTCGGCAAAAGATCCACAAGAATTCTTCTCGCTGAGCGCTGCTCAAGCCCAGCCTAGCGCCGAAAAAGCCATCGCTTACGGCCGTCACCTGGCTGCCATCACGTCGGGCACCCAAGCCGAATTCAGCAAAGCTGCTGAATCGCAAATCGCTGAAACCAACCGCAAAGTCCTGTCCCTGGTGGAAGAAGTCACCAAGAACGCGCCAGCCGGTTCGGAAAACGCCGTCGCCATCCTGAAAAGCGCCATCGGCAACGCCAATGCTGGCTACGAGCAATTCTCGAAAACCAGCAAGCAAGCCGTCGAAGCCATCGAAGCGAACCTGACCTCGGCCGTGAACCAGTTCACGCAAGCAGCTGAAAAAGTCGTGCCACGCGCTGCCGCCAAGTAATTCTTGCGCGACCGCTACGGCGGTCCGCTGTACCTGCTCCTCCAGGCATCCATCCCGTACTTCCCCGACGGATGCCATTATGCCCCAGCCCAGCTGGGGCATTTTTTATGCGCGCTTACTCTCCCAGATACGCCGCCTTGACGCGCGGGTCGTCGAGCATGGCGGCCGCGTTGCCGCCCATGGTGACGAGGCCGGAATCCATCACATAGCCGCGGTGCGCCGCTTGCAGGGCCAAACGGGCATTCTGTTCGACCAGCAAGATCGTGATGCCTTCGGACGACACCTTGCGGATCACCTCGAAAATTTTCTCGACCATGATGGGCGACAGGCCCATCGACGGCTCGTCGAGCAGCAACAACTTCGGATGGCTCATTAGTGCCCGCGCCATGGCCAGCATCTGCTGCTCGCCGCCAGACAAAGTGCCGGCCATCTGCGCCGCCCGTTCCTTGAGGCGTGGAAAGACGTCGAACCAGCGGGCGATATCGTCCTCGACACCGGCCTTGTCCGTGCGCGTGTAGGCGCCCATCATGAGGTTTTCGCGGATCGACATGCGGGTAAATACGCCCCGCCCTTCCGGCACCATGGCAAGTTTCCTTTCCACCAGATGGAACGATTTCGTGCCCTTGAGCGACTCGCCCAGGTAGCTGATCGTGCCTTCGACCTTGCAGGCCGGCAAAGTGCCCGTGATGGCTTTCAAGGTCGTCGTCTTGCCGGCGCCGTTCGCGCCGATCAGGGCGATCAGCTCGCCCTGATTGACTTCCAGGTCGATGCCTTTCACTGCCTTGATGCCGCCGTAGGCCACGTGCAGACCCGATACCTTCAATATATTCTTGCTCAAGCCAGCGTTACTCATGCGTGCGACCCTCCCAGATAAGCCTCGATGACGGCCGGGTTTTGTTGTATTTCGGCCGGCAAGCCTTCCGCGATGCGCTTGCCATACTCGAGCACGGTGATGCGGTCGCACAATCCCATCATCAGTTTCACGTCGTGCTCGATCAACAGCACGGTCTTGCCTTCGGCTTTGATTTTCACCAGCAACTCGCGCAGAGCCAGCTTTTCCGTCGCATTCATGCCCGCCGCCGGCTCATCGAGCGCCAGCAGTTGCGGGTCCGTGGCCAGCGCGCGGGCGATTTCCAGGCGCCGCTGGTCGCCATACGACAAGAAGCGCGCCGTGCGGCTGGCGAACTGGGCGATGCCGACGAAGTCGAGCAACTCCATGGCCCGCTTGCGGATGGACGCCTCTTCCTCGCGCGCCGCCTTGTGGCGGAAGATGGCGCCGAACACGCCCTGGTGCGAGCGCACATGGCGCCCCACCATGACGTTTTCCAGCGCCGTCATGTCGCCAAACAAACGGATATTCTGGAAGGTGCGCGCAATGCCCGCCTTGGCCACCTTGTGCGGCGCGGATGGCGAATACGGTTTGCCGGCCAGCTCGAAAGTGCCCGTGTCGGGCTGGTACAGGCCGGTGATCACGTTGAAAAACGTCGTCTTGCCGGCGCCGTTCGGGCCGATCAAGCCGTAGATCTGGCCTTGCCGGATGGTGATGCCCACGTCGGTGAGCGCTTGCAAGCCGCCAAAACGTTTATTCACGCCGGCAATATTGAGAATGATCTGTTCGCTCATGCTATCCCTCCCTTAAGCGGACACGACGCCGGTGGATTTGTTCGGCTGGTCGACGTCGTGGTCGGGCCGGTCTTCGTGCTTCGGCGATGGCCACAGGCCGGCAGGACGGTTGAGCATGATCAACACCATGGCCAGGCCATACAGCAACTGGCGCAGCACTTCCGCCTCGATCACCACGTGGCCGAACAGCGCCTGCTGGGCCGGCTCCACCACGTGGCGCAGCACTTCCGGTATCGAAGCGAGGATCACGCCGCCGAGGATCACGCCGGGGATATGGCCGATGCCGCCCAGCACCACCATGGCCAGCACGGCGATCGATTCCGTCAGGGAAAACGATTCCGGCGAGACAAAACCCTGGAACGAGGCAAACATGGCGCCCGCCACGCCGCCGAACGAGGCGCCCATGGAAAAGGCCAGCAATTTCACGTTGCGCGTATTGATGCCCATGGCCTTGGCGGCGATCTCGTCTTCGCGGATGGCGACCCAGGCGCGGCCCAGGCGCGAATGCTGGAGCCGCTTGGTGACGAACACGACAGCGATGCACAGGAAGAGGAACAAAAAGTAATAGGCGTTCACTGACGGCATGGAAAAACCGGCCACCGTCACGGTGCTGTTGGTGCCCGCCTCGCCCGCCAGGTTGACGCCAAAGATGCGGATCGGATCGATCAGATTGATGCCTTGCGGCCCGTTCGTGAAATTGATCGGGTCATTCAAATTGTTCATGAAGATGCGGATGATCTCGCCAAAGCCCAGGGTCACGATGGCCAGGTAGTCGCCGCGCAGCTTCAAGGTGGGCGCGCCCAGCAGGGCGCCGAACAGGCCAGCAACAAAGGCGGCCAACGGCACGATGATCCAGATCGACAAATGGATGCCGTTCTCGCGGATTTCCGGCCCCATCAGCTGCACCAGGGTTTCGCCCAGCACCGGATATTGATTCACCACCGATTCGAGCAGAATGGCGAACTGGGGCGACGCCAGCAGGGCCGTCAGGTAGGCGCCCACGGCGTAGAAGGCGATGTAGCCGAGGTCGAGCAGGCCGGCAAAGCCGACGACGATGTTCAAGCCCAGGGCCAGCATGATGTACAGCAAGGCCATGTCGATGATGCGTACCCACGAGTTGCCGAACTGGGCGGCAAAAAACGGGAACACCATCAGCAGCGCGGCCAGGCCCAGCATGCCGGCGTAGGCCTTGGCGGGATTCTTTTTTGCGTCGAAATCGAGTAGTGCCATGATTTAATCTCCCAGTTTCACATCAGGCACGGTCGGCCACGCGTTCGCCCATGATGCCGGACGGGCGCAGGGTCAGCACGATGATCAGCACGACGAAGGCAAAGATATCCTGGTAGTGGCTGCCCAGGAAGCCGCCCGTGATGTCGCCGATATAGCCGGCGCCCAGGCTTTCGATAATGCCCAGCAAGATACCGCCCAGCATGGCGCCGTAGATATTGCCGATGCCGCCCAGCACCGCCGCACAAAACGCTTTCAGGCCGGGAATGGCGCCCATGGAGAATTGAATGGAGGCATAGTTGGCGCCCCACATCACGCCGGCCACGGCCGCCAGCGCGGCGCCGATGGCAAAGGTGGCCACGATGACCTTGTCGGAATCGACGCCCATCAGCCCTGCCACGCGGGGGTTTTCCGCCGTGGCGCGCATGGCGCGGCCCATGCGGGTTTTTTCCACCAGCAACACCAGTCCGCCCATCGACAGCGCGGCCAGGGCCAGCAGCAACACTTGCGTTTGCGAAATCACGGCGCCGCCTATGTTGATGGGGTCGGTCGACAGCAATTGCGGGAAGGGCAAGGGATTGCGCGTCCAGATCATCATGGCGAAGGTTTGCAGCAGGATGGAGACGCCGATGGCGGTAATCAGGGGGGCGAGGCGGGGGGCGTTGCGCAGGCGGCGGTAGGCGACCCGCTCAATGATGATATTGACCAGAATACAGATGGGTATGGCGCCGAGGATGGCGGTGGCCAGTTTCAGATAGCCGGGCCAGTCGGGCACATAGATGCCCAGCAGCTTGAGGATGGTCAAGCCCACCATGGCCCCGATCATGAGCACGTCGCCGTGGGCGAAGTTGATCAGGTTCAACACGCCGTACACCATGGTGTAACCGAGGGCGACTAAGGCATACATGCTGCCCAACACCAAGCCGTTAATGATCTGCTGGATGAATGTATCCATGATTGCCCTATCAAATATGCATTTTTCGGGAACAACTTCCGCCAGAACATGCCGCTGATACAAAAACGGCACCGGAGGAAGAATTCCTGCAGTGCCATCCCTGGACCGTTCTCACCAGCATGGTGCACGCACTCAAAACGGGCGTGACCTTGCTTAGTCATAACGACAACATATTCAAGCTTGAGGCAATCATAACGATCTTTTGCAAAAACTAAGCTTGGAATAAATCAATCATTTCCGAATTAAATTCGGTTTTGAGGTAACTATTTCATCGATACTCAGCAGCCGTACAGCCTCAGGCGACGTCGCGCTTGATGCCGTCGAGGCCTTTCGGCATCGGGAACGTAACGGCTTCCTGCACGCCGTCAAGCGGGCGCACGCTCTTCACGCCGCACTCTTTCAAGCGGTCGATGACGGCCTGCACCAGCACCTCGGGCGCCGAGGCGCCAGCCGTGACACCCACGCGCAGCTTGCCTTCCAGCCACGCCGGGTCGATCTGCGAGGCATTGTCGACCATGTAGGCAGGCGTGCCCATCTTGTCTGCCACTTCGCGCAGGCGGTTCGAATTCGAGCTGTTCGGGCTGCCCACGACGATCACCACTTCCACCAGCGGCGCCATGAATTTCACGGCTTCCTGGCGGTTCGTGGTGGCGTAGCAAATGTCGCCTTTTTTCGGCTCGGCGATATTCGGATATTTCGCTTTCAAAGCCGCAATAATGTCGCTGGTGTCGTCAACTGACAACGTTGTTTGCGAAACATAGGCCAGGCTCTCCGGATTGGCGACCTGCAATTTCGCCACATCGTCGAGCGTTTCCACCAGATGCATGCCCATATCGGCCTGGCCCATCGTGCCCTCGACCTCGGGATGGCCATCGTGGCCGATCATGATGATCTCGCGGCCTTCGCGGCGCATCTTGCCCACTTCCATGTGCACCTTGGTGACCAGCGGGCAAGTCGCATCAAAAATGCTCAGGCCGCGCGATTCCGCCTCGGCACGCACGGCTTTCGACACGCCGTGGGCGGAAAACACGAGCGTATTGCCGGCAGGCACGTCATCGAGGTCGTCGATGAAAATGGCGCCCTTGTTGCGCAAATCGGCCACCACATAGGCGTTATGGACGATTTCATGGCGCACATAGATCGGTGCGCCAAATTGCTGCAAGGCGCGTTCGACGATTTCAATCGCCCGGTCGACGCCAGCGCAAAAACCGCGGGGCTGGGCCAGTAACAGTTCTTTATCCATCGCTACTCCTTACAGGACCGAAATGAGCTTGACTTCAAAACGCAGCGGCTGGCCGGCCAGCGGATGGTTGAAGTCGAACAGGGCCGAATCGTCACGCAATTCGCGCAGCACACCGGCAAAGCGGCCGCCGCCCGGCGCGGCGAAGTCGACCAGGTCGCCGATCTTGTAGTCGGCGCCCGGCACGGAGTTTTCGTCCAGGGTAGCGCGCGAGACGGACTGCACCAGCTCGGGATTGCGCTCGCCAAAGCCTTCGCCCGCCGCCAGCTCGAACGTCTGGTGCGTGCCTTCAGGCAAGCCCAGCAGACGCTGCTCGAGGAATGGCGCCAGTTGGCCCTGTCCCAGCATCAAGGTCGCGGGATTGCCGCTGAAGGTCGTGACAATGTCAGTACCGTCAACAGTAGCAAGACGATAATGCAGGGTGAGGTAAGCCGCTTCGGTGACGACTGCTGGTTGCTCGTTGGACATAGTAGTTTTCAAGTAACTGGTGCAAAACGATATTGTAAGCCACCCTGAGCCAGCGCGCCCCATGCCATCTCGGCGCGGCCATGCTTTTGTCAAAAAACATGACCGCGCGCCCTGTCACTTATCCGACGTTGACGTACACCAACTGGCCAGGCGTGCTCGCATGATTGCCGAAGCCCGAGCTGTCTTCCAGGTTGCCGTCGAGCTTCCAGCGCCCCACAGGCCGGTGCACGATGCCGTACTGGCCATAGTCATACACTTCCTTGGGCGTCAGCACGCGGTCGTACAGGATGACGTCCGACAACTGCCAGGCGGGCGTGCCCTGCTCCAGCGCATGCACGGGGTGGCCGATCACAAGGGGGGTGCCGGCGGCCTGCACGAATGGATTTGTCATCTTGTTGCTCTGGTACATCAGGAAATCATCGACGTACAGGCTGATGCTCCCGTCATGCTTGACAGTATAGGTGCAGCGAAACCAGCGGTTGGCAATATCCACCTGCAGGCCGTGGCCATGGCTATTGACGCCCGTACCAACACTGTTCCACATGGACAGGAACGTCTTGATATCCTGCTTGAACAGCGCCCATCCTTTCTTGTCCGCCTGATGCGCGACAAAAGCCTGCGCCTGACCAACGGTCGAGGAGAAAGCCTGCTGCCGGATACAATACGACAGTGAAAAATCCGCACTCTCGTAGCGCACGGACGAAGGCACGGTGAGCATCAGACCAGGCTGAAACTGCAAGGTCTTCGTCACGCCGAAGCAGTGCGTGGGCGGCGCCGGACGCATGGCATCTTCGCCGCGCAAGGCGTCCCAGACAGCCTTGCGTCCGTTGCTGTAGGCCGGCGTCTCGACCAGGTTCAGTCCGTCGTCCTCCATGGGTTTTCCCCCATTCCAGTCCCAATAGCATGCCAATTGCACGCCCGTACGGCGTATGGCGCTCAGCAACGCATGCAAGTTGTCTTGCCGTTCGGTATCTTGCAACGCCAGCTCCTGTTTTTTCGACAGGCAAAAGCTGCCAAGGTAATACGGCTTGCCCAAGGTATGTGCGGCACGCTGCATCACTTGCAGGTAAGAGAGCGAAGACGAGACGAAGTCGGCCGGCAAATCCGCGCTGTCACCCAAGGCGCTGCTCACATATTCATTACCCGGGAACAGGTTTTCACAAAGACAGTCGACCGGGTCCGGATTCACGAATGGCAGGGTTTCCGCAATATATTGCTGCAAGGAACCTTGACGAGGCGAAGTATGGGCAATGCCGGCATTACCGGAAGAAATCATGCGCGCCAGACCATCGTTGGCGCGCAGCAATTGCGCCGTCTCCTGGATGATTTCGCGGGTAGCAGTCAAGCTGATCCCGGTCACACCCATCAGTTCCTGTGCGGCCATCCAGGCGGCGATGCCGGCGTGGTTGCTGTAGTGCTGCGCAAAAGCCTGCGCAAAGGCACGCATGTAGCGGCGCGTTTTCGACTGTGGATTGACCAGTGCGACCCGCGCGGCCGCGGCCTGCTCGTCTTTTGTAGCGCCCGCAGCGCCCGCCTCTCCCACCAATTGCGGCACGGCGTAGGGATTCCAGAATGGGCAGGCAATGATGCCGATGCCATTGGCCAGCGCGCAATCGAGCAGCGCCGTTATGGCAAGCCAGTACGAATCTTTGATATTCACATCGGTTAGCGTGTTGTCGCTTGCGAACTTTGGCTCACCAACAACTTCGCCCCAGTTCCAATAGCCATCCTTGCCCTTGAAAGGCGCCAGCATCACCTGAAGGTACTTGAAGCCGTTGGCGGCAAGATACGGAAAATCGGTGCTGTAATCGGGATACTTCGGGTCCGGAGCGAGCGGTGCGGTAACGCTCCAGTTACGGTGTTCCAGATACGCATGCGCATTGAGGCCGATGCCGCTGACCTTGCCCGTGTTGACGCCGGCGGCGTTGAACTCTTGCATGACTCCATTGATAACTTTGATGTACGGCATGACTGCTCCTGTAAAACAAGTGGAAGACATTGAGTTCAGGGCCCTGACTCCCCGTCGTTGCAACTTACATGGAATGCAACGACAGGCAAATGATAGCGCCTGAAAATACCCGGGCCGGGCATCTTGGTTTTTTGTTTTTTTACCATGATCCGACATAAAGACGAGCTAGCGCAGCATGGTCGCCCGGGGAAGGCGCGACAATCATCGGCAGGCGCCACGACCAGCTGGGCGCGATGGGGAGGCAACATGGGCATCAAGGATTGGCCGGCCGGCGAACGGCCGCGCGAACGCCTGATCGAGGATGGCGCACAATCGCTGTCGGACGCTGAATTGCTGGCCGTCTTCCTGCGCACTGGCGTGCGCGGCAAAAGCGCCGTGGAGCTGGCGCGCGATACGGTCGAGCACTTCGGCTCCTTGCGGGGCCTGTTTGGCGCCAGCCTCGTGAGTTTTTCCGCCGTGCATGGCATGGGCAGCGCCAAGTTCGCCCAGTTGCAAGCCGTGCTGGAACTGGCGCGGCGCGCCATCATCGAGGACTTGCAGGCGGGCCAGGCCCTCAATTCACCGCACGCCGTCAAAGACTATTTACGCCTGACTCTGGGCAACCTGGCGCATGAAGCGTTTCACGTGTTGTTTTTGGACGTCAAGAACCGGCTGATCACGACCCAGGAAATGTTTCGCGGCACCCTCACCCACACCAGCGTGTATCCGCGCGAAGTGGTCAAGCAGGCACTGCTGCACAACGCGGCCAGCGTCATGCTGGCGCACAACCACCCATCCGGCACACCCGAGCCCAGCGAATCGGATCTGCTGCTGACGCGCGCGCTGGTGCAAGCCTTGTCGCTGGTGGATGTGCGCATCCTCGACCATTTCGTCGTAGCCGGGCGGCAAGTGCATTCGTTTGCGGAACATGGGCAAATCTAGGCCAGAGCCCGCTCCACCGCAGTTAACCATGTGTAAACAAGGACATACGTGACAAGGGCAGCAGGCTTGTCTAGCAGTAAACAGCGCTGTTTACCAGTGCTTTTCCCTATGAGGAAGGGTAAAAGTCAAATTGTTAAATTATTTCAATACAACATGACACAATTGTTTTTCGCAAGTCATTGATAAATCTGCTTATTTTGGATATACTCTCGTTTTTCCAATTTGGAATATCTTTAAGGAGTGCGCCATGGCACGTGTTTGCCAAGTCACTGGGAAGAAGCCGATGGTCGGCAACAATGTTTCCCATGCAAACAACAAAACCAAACGTCGTTTTTTGCCTAACTTGCAGAATCGTCGTATTTTTGTTGAATCTGAAAACCGCTGGGTCTCCCTGCGTTTGTCCAACGCCGGTCTGCGCGTCATCGATAAAGTCGGCATCGACGCCGTATTGGTCGATATGCGCGCTCGTGGCGAAAAAGTCTAATTAGCAGAATAAGGGAGCTATCATGGCAAAATCAGGCCGCGACAAAATCAAGTTAGAATCGACCGCCGGTACGGGTCACTTCTACACGACTACCAAAAACAAGCGTACGACGCCTGCGAAAATGGAGATCATGAAATTCGATCCTAAAGCACGCAAGCACGTAACGTACAAAGAAACCAAAATCAAGTAATTGATCTTGTGTTCTGTAAAAAGAGCCGCTCCGATGAGCGGTTTTTTTTCGCCCTGATTTTCAGCCGGCTCCCTCCCCTTTTGCCGGGACGAAAAAAAGGCCCTGGAATCCAGGGCCTTGATATGACACAACAACTGAATTATGCGTAGCTGCGCAGGCGCAACGAGAAATCCTGCAGCGACTTGATGCCCGACGCTTCGGCGCGCGTGCACCAGTCTTGCAGCTTTTGCAGCAATTGCTCGCGCGTAAAGTGCGAACGCTCCCAGATGGCGCCCAGCTCCACGCGCATGTGGTGCATGGTTTCCAGCGCCTTGCTGTGCTGGAACAGTTCCGACAACTGTTCGTGATGCGCATCGGCCAGTTTGCCCGGTTCGCGCTGCATCAGCTTGCGCGACGATTTCAGGAAGCGCTTTTCCAGCTCGGCCTTGTGCTTCAGGTGTTCCAGTTCTTCTTTCCAGGCATGCTTGATCGATTTCGCATACTTGGCCATCACGTCATAGCGGTTGGCGATGACGGACTGCAAGGTCTCGAAGTCCGCTTCCAGCTTGCCGTGCGAGAACTTCGGTTCCGGCGCCAGTTTTTTCACCTTGGCCAGGCCCAGCATTTCCAGCGCGCGGATATATGCCCAGCCGATATCGATTTCATACCATTTCGACGACAGCTTGGCCGACGTCGCATACGTATGATGGTTGTTGTGCAACTCTTCGCCGCCGATCAAAATGCCGAAGGGAATGATGTTGGTGGCCGCGTCGGCGCAGTCGTAGTTGCGGTAGCCCCAGTAGTGGCCGATGCCGTTGATGATGCCGGCCGCCGTGATCGGGATCCACATCATTTGCACGGCCCACACGGAAATGCCGATCACGCCGAACAGGGCGAAGTTCACGAAGAAAAGGATGACCACGCCCAACCAGCTGTATTTGGTGTACAGATTGCGCTCGATCCAGTCCGCCGGCGTACCGTGGCCGTACTTGGCCATGGTTTCCATGTTCTTCGATTCAGCGCGGTACAGCTCGGCGCCTTCCCAGAACACTTTCTTGATGCCGCGCGTCACGGGGCTGTGCGGATCTTCTTCCGTATCGCACTTGGCATGGTGCTTGCGGTGGATGGCGGCCCACTCCTTGGTGACCTGGCCCGTCGTCAGCCACAGCCAGAAACGGAAGAAATGGCTGGGCAGCGCATGCAATTCCAGCGCCCGGTGGGCCTGATGGCGGTGCAGGTAAATCGTGACGCTGGCGATCGTGATGTGGGTGACCACCATGGTGTACAGGAAAACTTGCCATGCGGACAGATCGGTAATGCCAGTTGCCATGAACTGCAAAACGTCGTGTAAAACGGAACTCAATGTCATTACTACTACTCCAAGTGGACAGGGCGTGCGCACGGTCGCTCCAGTGACTCTGGAGGTCCGGCAGAGTTAATTTTAGGCGTGATTGTACGCTCTAATGGGTGCTATCAGGCAAAATCGGAGGCAGGCAGCGAGGTTAAGGCTGGGTGCCGGATGGCGCGGACTCACCGTCTGCCGCGCTGGCGAGCGGGGCAGGAGGCGTACCAACAATACGCAATTCGCGTTGCGGAAACGGTACAGTGACCTTATGTTCCTGCAAGGTGCGCCAGATGGCGCGGTTCACATTCGACTTCACGCCGCCCGTGCCGTTTTCCGGATCCGCGATCCAGAAGCCGATCTGCACATCGAGGCCGTCGGCGCCGAAACGCACGAGGGTAGCCGATGGCGGATTGCTTTGCGACACACGCGGCACCTTGGCGGTCGCCTCTTCCAGCAAAGGGAAGATGACGTCCAGGTCCGTTTCGTAACCCACCGACACGGCCGTCGACAGCCAGACCATGCGGTTGCTCAGCGACATGTTCTGCACGCCGCCGGAAATCAGCATTTCATTGGGCACGATGGATTCAACCCCATCGCCACCCAATAACACAGTATAGCGCGTATTGATCTGCGTGACCTTGCCCGTAAATTGACCGACCGTGATCATGTCGCCGATGGTGAGGCTGCGGTCGAGCAGGATGATGAAACCGGAGACGAAGTTCGCGGCGATCTTTTGCAAGCCAAAGCCCAGCGCCACGCCGAAGGCGCCGCCAAACACGGACAGCACCGTCAGGTCGATGCCCACCAGCGACAGGCTGACCAGCACGGAAACAAGGATCAGCACGGCGCGGCCCATGCGCGACAGCACCACGCGCAAGGAGGTGTGCAGGCCCTGCATTTTCATCAGGCGCTCGTCGAGCGAAGTGCCGGCCCACATGGCCAGCACCAGCAGCACGGCCACGGAAATAGCGGCTTGCAAGATGGCAGCCACGGACACCTTGTTGCGTCCCAGCGGCACGACGATGCTTTCCAGGAAGGTATGCAGTTCCGGCCACAGGCCCGTGATGTACAGGGCCATGCCGGCCCATACAACGATCGTGAAGATCTTTTCCAGCAGCAACATGGTGGGGCTGATATCGCCATGGCGGGCAAAAATGCGGCGCAGCACGTAAAAACCGAAGCGCACCAGCGCCATCGACGTGCACAGGGGGATGGCGATGCTGAGCAGATTCACTGACTGGAACTTGGCCAGGAAATGCTGCGCAATGCCCAGCAGCATGGCCGCCAGCACGGGCGTCAGGATGCGGATAAAGCTATCGGTGCGCTGCAGGGTTTCCGGCGTGGCCGGCGTGGCGGCCGCCTCGGCCCGCTGGTGCAGGAACACGCGCAACTGCCGCACCAGCAGCCAGCTCAGGGCCAGGCAGGCAACGATGACCAGCGCCTGCCACAGGATGGCCGGTTGACGGAAATCGTCGACAAAGTCAGTGATCAGGTTGAGCAGCGGGGTTTCATTCATGGCGGATGGAATCTGGAAGGTGGTGCGGGAAAACAAACGGGCGGGGTGCCCACAGCCTGCGCCAGACTGGCTGGCGCAAGTGCATGGCCAGCGCTGCGATGCTGCAGCGATGGCCGGTGACAAACTTATTCGGCTGGCTCGGCGTCAACGTCGTCGGCCGGTTTTTCATCGGCGTAGACTTTTTTCGGCATGACCTTGCGCTCGAACACGGCGGCGAAGAAGCCGTCGGTCTGGTGCAAGTGCGGTAACAATTTCAGGTAGTCGCCCATTTCCAGCTCGATCTTCTGTTCGGCCAGCACCTTGTTCATCGGCACCAGGGTGAAGTCCGGATGGGCCGCCAGGAATTGCTCGGCGATAAAATCGTTTTCTTCGTTCAGGAAGCTGCAGGTGGCGTACACCAGACGGCCGCCGCCCTTGACGAGGCGTGCCGCGCCGGCCAGGATGGCTGCCTGCTTGGCTTGCAGCTCGACGATCGAGTTCGGCTGCTGGCGCCATTTCACGTCCGGATTGCGGCGCAGGGTACCCAGGCCGCTACATGGGGCATCGACCAGCACGCGGTCGATCTTGCCGGCCAGACGCTTGATCTTGGCATCGCGCTCATGCGCGATCTGCACCGGATGCACGTTCGACAGGCCGCTGCGGGCCATGCGCGGCTTCAGCTTGGCCAGACGCTTTTCCGACACGTCGAATGCGTACAAACGGCCCGTGTTGCGCATCAGTGCGCCCAATGCGAGCGTCTTGCCGCCCGCGCCGGCACAGAAATCGACGACCATTTCGCCGCGCTTGGCGCCGACGATTTGCGACAGGATCTGGCTGCCTTCATCTTGCACTTCGATGGCGCCGCTCTGGAACAATGGCAGGTTTTGCAACGATGGCTTCTTGATCACGCGCAAGCCCAGCGGCGCATATGGCGTCGGCGTGCTGAGGATCGGCGCTTCGGCCAGGGCCAGCATCACGTCGTCACGCGTGGCCTTGAGCGAGTTCACGCGCAAGTCCAGCGGCGCCGGCGCGTTCAGCGCATCGGCCAGCTTCATGGTTTCCGCTTCGCCGAACTGGGCGATCAGCTTGTCGAACAGCCAGGTCGGCATGTTGGCGCGCATGTTCGACGGCATCAGGCTGCGGTCGATCTGCGTGATGCGTTCCAGCCATTCCACTTCTTCTTCCGTCAGGCCACCCAGCGAATCGGCGCCCACCGCTTCGGCCAGGCCGAGGATGGTCAAACGGCGCATGGTCGGGCCACTGCCCGCTTCGGCGAAGTCCGTGAAGAACGATTTGTTGCGCAGCACGGCATAGATGCCTTCGGCAATGGCGCCGCGTTCGCGCGAACCGAGGCGCGGATGGTCGCGGAAATAGCGCGACAGAGTGGTGTCGGCCGGGGCCGTGAAACGTAAAATTTCGCGCAATACTTCTTCAGCATTGGCAAGTATCGCTGGTGGCAATCTCATTGTTATTCTTTCTGTAATATTTTATTGAGGGTCCACGCGGACCTGGCCATGCTCGACTGACAGTTTATCGTCAATGAACAGGCGGATGGCGCGCGGGTAAAGCAGATGTTCCTGTACCAGCACGCGCGCCGATAAGCTCTCTTCTGTGTCGCCTGGCAAGACGGGGACTTTCGCGCTTGCCACGGCCGGGCCATGATCGAGCTCGGCAGTCACGAAATGCACGGTCGCGCCGTGTTCCGTTACACGAGCCTCGAGCGCTTGGCGGTGTGTCGCCATGCCCGGGAACAACGGCAGCAGCGACGGGTGGATATTGAGCATGCGCCCCGCGTAATGCTCGACGAAGGGCGGCGTCAGGATGCGCATGAAACCGGCCAGCACGACCAGGTCGGGGGCAAAACCGTCGATCACGGCTTGCAGCGCCGCATCGAACTGTTCGCGGCTGGCATAATCCTTGTTGGCAACGACTGCGGTCGCTATCCCATGTTCCGCGGCAAAAACCAATCCCTGGGCATCGGCCCGGTTACTGATGACGGCGGCAATACGGGCTGGCCATTGCTCGGCTTGCGCCGCGCGTACGACCGCTTCCATGTTGCTGCCGCGTCCGGAAATGAGGATAACGATATTTTTCATAGCGCGCATTGTACCCGCTATGGCGATGCGAACCAAGAAAGGCCGGCGATATTGTTGCGCCGCAACATGATCGCACAACAAGCGCTTTCGCCGGACAATGCTGCCTGCCAAGCCGGAAAAAGGCTGATTTTACGCTATCACAACGTGAGTAAGTGTTTACTCGAACGAATAGAAGACGCGGAACGGGACTTTTTTCTCGGCCCAGTAGTCGGCCGCGTCGCGGAACACGTCGAGCAGGATCTCGCGCGCTTCCTTGTCGAATTTTTGCGTATTTGGCAATTGCTCGAGCACCACCAGGAAGCCTGTCTGCGTGCCCGCCTTGAACATGGTGTCCGTCAGGCACAGGCGCAGCGCATCGAAATTCTTCGCCAGGTTTTTCGGAAACAGGAATGCTTCTGCAATAATGCCGATGACTTGTTGTTTGGTCTGTCCAGCGTTGCAATGCGCATATAAAAAGTGCTGCCCGAGACGGATCGCCTCGTCTTGTAATTCGGTCACGCGAAAGGCACGGATGGACTGGACAAGGTTGGGCGGCACGGTTAGTAACAAACTCATTTTTCCCTCAAATCGACCTGTTATGTATGGATCTCTTCTAGCTGCTCTTCTTATTGCATCCCCGCACGCGGGTCAATGCGCACGCGGTGATTCGATCTGTATCAACTTTTATGCGATTCAGTGCGATTTTATATAAGCCATACGCGTATTAGGGTAACGTGTTGTCCTGCATGAATCAACCCGAATATGATGTCAAACGCAAGATTTGTTACAAACCGCTGGTTTCAAGTCATTTCAACATCTTGTATCGATTGAAAGTGCATGTTACAGACTGTGGGGCAAGGGACTTGGGCTGTTACATTTTGTTGCCAGCCGAAACACTTGTCCCGGTCTGGCGGGATTACTATAGTCCCAAGTTGTAAAAAATACCCTGAAAGATTCTCTAGATAACGAGGTTACAAATGAACTTGCAAGCCAAATTGATGATGTCAGCCCTTTGTATCGGTGCATTGCCACTCGCCCAGGCCGCCGACTTTGAAGATTTCGGCAAGGTCGTGCGCGTCGTGCCGCAAGTCGAACAGATCAACCGTCCACGCCAGGAATGCCGTACGGAATACGTGCAAGTCCAGGCGCCGCCGCAACAGCGCAGCGCTGGCGGCTCCATCGTCGGCGGTATCGCTGGCGCCCTGCTCGGTAGCCAGGTCGGTGGCGGCAATGGCCGCACGGCCGCCGCAGCCGCTGGCGCGATTGCCGGCGCCGTCGTCGGCGACCGTGTCGACAACCAGAACAATTACCAGGGTGGCATGCAGGAACAAGCCGTCAAGCAATGCCGCCAGGTCGACCACTGGGAATCGCGCAACAATGGCTACCAGGTCACCTACGACTACCGCGGCCGCAACTACACGAGCATCATGTCCTACGATCCGGGCGAGCGCATCCGACTGCGTGTATCGATCGAGCCCGCACAACAGTAAGAGTAGCAACCGGCCCATACCATGCCAGCCCCAGCGGCTGGCATTTTTTATGGCGCTCCGGCACGGGCTATAATGCGGCACACTTTCAGGCCGCCTTATGCTTATCAAACGAAAATCCATCGAACAAGTCGAATCCTCGCGCCCAGCGCGCAAGCCACGCTACGCCCCTGTCACCCTGTCGGAAATGGATGGCGTGCGCTATCTGCATTTCGGCACGGAATGGGTGCAGGGCGCCATGCGCATCCGCAAGCCGGACTGGCCGGAACTCGAATACGCGCAGCAGATGATGGCGTGGATGCTGTGGATCGAGCAGCCGCAGCGTATCGCCCAGCTGGGCCTGGGCACGGCCGCGCTGACCAAGTTCTGCTACCGCCAGTTCCCGCAGGCGCAAGTCGAGGCCATCGAACTGAATCCGTCCGTCATCACCATCTGCGAATCGATGTTCAAGCTGCCGCCCAACGACGAGCGCCTGCACGTGCGCGAGATGGATGCGCTCGACTACGTCAACGACGACGCCAATCACGGCACCCTGGACGCCCTGCAGGTGGACTTGTATGACGCCACGGCGCGCGGTCCTGTGCTCGATAGCGCCGATTTCTATACCGCCTGCTGCGCCTGCCTGGCGCCGCACGGCATCATGACCGTCAACCTGTTTGGCGACCATCCCAGCTACGCGAAAAACATCAAGGCGATGAAGTTTGCGTTTGAACAGGTGATCTGCCTGCCGGAAGTCCATGATGGGAACGTGGTGGCGATCGCGTTCAAGACGAAAGTGGCGCTCGATGCCGAAGCGCAAGCCGCTCTGCTCGAGCGCGCAAAGCAGATCGTCGCCGAGACCAAGCTGCCCGCCAAATCCTGGGTCAAGGGCATCGTCAGCACCCTGTAACCGCCGGCCTGTCCAGGCAAGGCCGGCAGCCTGGAAAGGCACCGGCCATGCCCGCTTCCCCTACCCCCTCTTCCACCTCGCCCGACACGCCGCTGGAACTGCCGCAACTGCTGGCCTGGCTGCAGGAAGACGGCTTGCTCGATGCGGTGCAGGCGGCCGCCATCGGCACCCAGGCCGCCCTGCTGCCGGCGCCGGCCCTGCATCCACTGTGCAGCATCGCCCACGGCGCACTCACGCTCGACACCCTGTGCGCGTGGCTGGCGCAACGCTCGACCCTGCCGTATGTGCGCATCGATCCCCTGCACATCGATTTCAGCCAGGTGGCCGACATCATGACGGCAGGCTATGCGGCCCGTTTCAACATCCTGCCCGTGGAAAGCACGCCCGAGCGTATCGTCATCGCCACGGCCCAGCCGTATGCGCTCGCCTGGCAGGCGCAGCTGGGGAATCTTGCGCCACGCAAGCTGAGCCTGGTCATCGCCAACCCGCTGCACATCGCCGACGCCATCGCGCAATTTTTCAGCCTGGCCAGTTCCGTCAAGGTAGCCCGGCAGGCGTCCACGCAAGACCTGGCGCTGCGCCACAATTTCGAACAACTGGTGGAACTAGGGCGCAACAAGAGCAGCCTCGACGCCAACGACCAGCACGTCGTGCGCATCGTCGACTGGCTGTGGCAATACGCGTTTGCCCAGCGCGCTTCCGACATCCATCTGGAACCGAAGCGCGACGCGGGCCTCGTGCGCCTGCGCATCGACGGCCGCCTGCACCAGGCCTATCAATTGCCGCCCGTCGTGCTGCTGGCCATGACGGCGCGCATCAAGTTACTCGGGCGTATGGACGTGGTGGAAAAGCGCCGTCCGCAAGATGGCCGCATCAAGACGCGCAATGCGCAGGGCCTGGAAGTCGAACTGCGGCTGTCGACCTTGCCCACGGCCTTCGGCGAAAAGCTCGTCATGCGCATCTTCGACCCGGAAGTGGCCGTCAAGAGCCTGTTTGACCTGGGCTTTCCGCCGGCGGATGCCGAACGCTGGCGCCAGCTGACGGCGCGCACGCACGGCATCGTGCTGGTGACGGGCCCTACCGGCTCGGGCAAGACCTGCACGCTGTACAGCACCTTGAAGGCGCTGGCCAGCAGCGAAGTCAATGTGTGCACGGTGGAAGACCCCATCGAAATGGTCGAGCCGGCCTTCAACCAGATGCAGGTGCAAACCCAGGCCGGCATCGAACTGTCGTTTGCCGATGGCGTGCGGGCGCTGATGCGGCAAGACCCCGACATCATCATGGTGGGAGAAATCCGTGACCTGGCCACGGCCGAGATGGCCATCCAGGCGGCGCTGACGGGCCACCTGGTGCTGTCGACCCTGCACACCAATGACGCGCCCTCGGCCGTCATGCGCCTGCTGGAACTGGGCGTGCCCGCCTATCTGCTGGAAGCGTGCCTGATCGGCGTGCTGGCGCAGCGATTGCTGCGCTGCCTGTGCGCGGGCTGCAAACAGCTGGACGACGCCCCCGACGCCGCGACATGGCAACGCCTGACGGGCGGCCAGCTGGAGCGCCCGGCCGCCGGGTACCGCCCCGTCGGTTGCGCCCTGTGCCGGCACAGCGGCTACCTGGGGCGTGCCGGCATCTACGAACTGCTGAGCGTGACGGAAACGTTCGGCCAGCTGGTCAAGGCCGGCGCCGACCTGCACGCGCTGCGCCGCCAGAGCATCCTCGACGGCATGACGCCGCTGCGCATCGCCGGCGCGCGCAAAATCATCGATGGCACGACCAGCATCGACGAAGTGCTGAAACTCACGGCTGCCCTGCACTAGCAGGCCAGCACTTTCTCACAGGAATGCTTTGCATTCTTTTTCAACTGATATATAATGCGGCCTCTTTCGGGTCGTTAGCTCAGCTGGTAGAGCAGCGGACTTTTAATCCGTTGGTCGCAGGTTCGAATCCCGCACGGCCTACCACGAATGCGCAGTACTAAAAAGCCCATCCTCACGGATGGGCTTTTTTCGTTTCCGGCCCCCACGGTTATACTGGCACTTCGTCTTGCCAGCCCTGAAAGAAACGCATGAAACTTGCTGCCACCCTCCTCCTGGCCACCGCCTGCCTGTCCGCCCACGCGCAAACGCAAACACCGATCGTGCTCGACGGCCAGTACAGCGCGCGCACGGACGAGATGAGCTTGGAGATCATCGGCAAGCGCGTCTGCTTCGCGCCCGACAAGGCGCAGTGGGGCCGTCTGCCCCGGCCTGCCGCCACGCACGATGCGTGGTTCTGTTTTTCCAACGATGGCGAGGCGCGCCGGCTGCTGCGCGTGCCCGCACGCCAGACCGACAATTGCGGCTGGCAGGCGCGTGCGCGCATCGTCATCGACAGCTATCAGCCATATGTGGAGCAAGGCGACGGCAACGACATGGCGCGCCTGGCGTCGGTCATCAAAGTGGCGCAGCCGAACGCCATCGCCTGCGAGTAGTAAGTTTACCTACGCTAGTCCAGTTCGTATTCCTGCAGATAACGGGCAAACAGTTCCCCATCGGATAGCGGACACGCAAACCCCGCGCCCCAGTCGGCCAGCAGCAATTGCTCTTTCAAGGGCAGCAGCAATAGCTCGGGCATGGCGTCGCTGCACCACAGGTCGCACACGATGCCCTTGTCGTCCAGGCCGGCAAACAAGGTCTCCGTGTTCTCGCCGCCAAAGGCCAGCACGTTCTTGCATTCCACGCGGTAAGTGCTGTAGCCCGTGTAGACGGCGTCATACGGCGGCAAGGCGTCGGCCAGCGCCAGCCGCAGCTGTTCCATCGTGAGGCCCAGCGCACCCATCTGCGACGGCGGCGCCTCGGGCACGTACATCTGCGTCCAGCCGGCACCGCTGCGGTGCGCGTCGGCAAACGCCTCTTGCTCGCCCATCTGCGTCAAACAGTGCTGCAAGTTATCGAGCGGCAGCAGTTCGATCATGCAAAAATCGTCTTCGTGGTAGTACGCTTCCCGCATGTTTTAGTTCTCCAGCAAGTCTTGCAGTTGCACATTGCGCCGCGACGTCAGCCGGCCGGCCCAGGTCTCGCTCGTCACGGATGGATAGCGCACGGCGCCAAAGTTCATCCAGGCATCACGGTACGCGAGCCACAGGCGCTGGGTGGCGCGGATGCCATCCTTGCTCACGGCGCCCGCATGGGTTTGCGCCGGCTTTTTCATGAGCTTGCCGTAGATGGCGTTGAGCTCCTTGTCGAGCGCTGCAGCCTGTTCCTTGGACATGCTGGCCGGCAGCTTGCCCGCTTCGTACTCACGCAGATCGTGCGCCAGCAAATCGAGCTCGGCAGTGCGGGCGGCGATGCTCAGGGCGGCGCGCGCCGTGCCGCTCAAGTCCGTTTCATTGGCCGCACGCGCATCGGCAAACTTGCTTGCCGCCGCCTGCAGCTTTTGCAGCGACGCTTGCGCCACGGCCGGCATTGCTTCGCTGACTTTGGCTGTCGCCTGCCCGCGCACTCTTTGTTTCTGGCGCGCATCGATGGCGCTGCACACGCCCATCATGTAGCCGCTCGTGATGTCGTCGCACAGGTCGATCATGCCGCGTCCGCTGGCATTGATCTGCTGCAAGTGCTCGATACGGCCCCGCATCTCGGCCGGCGCCGCATCGATGCTGCACGCATACTTGAGCGCCAGCAACGGGTCTTTTTGCACGCCCTGTCCATTCTGGTACAGCATCATCAGGACGGCGCTGTTTTGCGTGGCCATGGCGCAATGGCGCACGGGACGCCAGTCGGCCGGCTTGGGCGAGGACATACTCTTGGTATCGTAATACAGGTCCGTTGCCTGGCATTGCTGCAGGGACGCCACGGCCGATGGCGCCGGCAGGTCGGCGGGCGGCGGCGCCGCATCCTTGACCTTCAAGCAGCCTGCATACCAGGCCGTGCTTTCCGCGTGACCGACGCCCATGGCGCTCGTGTTCGGGTAGGGAGCGGGTGCGGCGGCAAAAACCGGGGCCGCCAGCAGGCAGCTCGCGCCCAGCAATATCGTTTTCAATAAGGGTAGACTAATTTTCATGGCCGGCCAAAGGTAGCGTCAGTAAAAGAACAAGTTTAACTGATCAGCCATGGCGCACCCGCCCGATACGTTGCCATCCTGCTTGGTAAGTAACGGTACCCAGCCTTGGCAGTGCAGGAAAGCATGGGCAATAATGTTGCCCGCTGTACTTTTTTCACTACTCCGGACCACGCCCATGACCTCACCCCGTCTTCGCCGTTCCCTCGGCTCCCTGCTGATCGCAGCGGCCTGTGCCTCTCTTGCCCAGGCCGCCGATACCAAAGCCACCACCCCCGTTGCCGCTACGCAAACGCAGGCCAGACACGCCATTACGCATGAAGACGTGTGGCTGATGAAACGGGTGGGCGCGCCCGTCGCCAGCCCCGATGGAAAGTGGGCCGTGTTTTCCGTGGTCGACAGCGCCTACTCTAGCCAAGAGCAATGGTCGGACCTGTGGATCAAGTCGCTGCTTGACGACAGCCCCGCACGCCGCCTGACCTATTCCAAGGGCGGCGAAAGCGCCGTGGCCTGGTCGCCGGACAGCCGCCAGCTGGTCTTCGTTGCCAAGCGCGACGGCGATGACGCGGGCCAGATCTACCGCCTCGACGTGGCAGCCGGCGGCGAAGCGCAACGCCTGACCTCGCTCACCCTGGGCGCGCGCATGCCGAAATGGAGCCCGGACGGCAAGCAGTTGCTGTTCATCAGCGATATCTATCCAGGCAACAAGACGGAAGCCGACGTCAAGCAAAGCGCGAAAGAACGCAAGGAGCGCAAAGTCAGCGCCCGCTCGTATGAAACGACGGCACCGCGCTATTTCGACAAATGGCTGACCGACAAGCAGGTGCGCCTGTTCGTCGTTGATGCGCAAGCGGACGCCAAGCCGCGCGACATCCTGTCGGGCACGCAACTGGCCGCCCTGCCGGGCTTTGGCGGCGGCCAGGGCGACGAAGGACAATCACTGGACGCCGTCTGGACGCCGGACGGCAAGGCTGTCGTCTTCAACGCTGCCACCAACCGCGACGCGGCCCAGCGCGAAGCCGTCGTCTCGCAACTGTATCTGCTGCCCGTGGCCGGTGGCGAAGCGCAGCGCTTGACGCAAGACAAGCACAGCTATGGCAGCCTGAAATTCGCGGCCGACGGCAAGACCCTGTTCGCCTTGAGCGACGCGGAAACGCCAGGCAAGGTGTATGACGTGAAGCGCCTGGCCAGTTTCGCCTGGCCGATGAGCAACCCTGCCCCGACCATCCTGACAGCCAAGCTGGACCGTTCAATCTCCCGCTTCGTGCTGCCCGAAGGCGGCAAGCGCGTCATCTTCAGCTATGAACATGCGGGCCTGGAAAAGCTGTACTCGATCGATGCCAAGGGTGGCGACGTGCGCGAGGAGCCATCCTTGCCGACGGGTACCATCAACTCGCTGAGCAGCGGCGGCAAGGCCCTGGTCGGTGTGTGGGAGTCGTCCATCAACCCGCCGGAAATCTATGCCTTCAACGGCAAGCAGCCGAAGCGGCTGACGGCCTTCAACACGGACAAGGCCGATAAAATCGACTGGCAGGCGCCCGAGCACTTCTGGTTCACCACGGCCGACGGCCGCAAGATCCACAATATGCTCGTCAAGCCGGCCAATTTCGATCCGAACAAGAAATACCCGCTGTTTACCGTCATCCATGGCGGCGCGGCCAGCATGTGGCGCGACCAGTTCGTGCTGCGCTGGAACTATCACTTGCTGGCCAAGCCAGGCTATGTCGTGCTGCTGACCGACTACAAGGGTTCCACCGGCTATGGCGAGGAATTCTCGCGCTCGATTCAGTTCGACCCCTTGAAGGGCCCGGGCGATGAAGTCAACCAGGGCGTTGATGAAGCCATCAAGAAATACCCATTCATCGACGGCACGAAACTGGCCGCCGGCGGCGCCAGCTATGGCGGCCACCTGGCCAACTGGCTGCAGGCAACCACCACGCGCTACAAGGCCATCGTCTCGCACGCGGGCGAAATGGACCTGATCATGCAGTGGGGCACCAGCGATGGCGGCTTCGGCCGTGAAACGAATGCGGGCGGCCCCGTCTGGTCGAACTTGCCCGTGTGGCGCGACCAAAGCCCCATCATGCAAGCGGGCAACCACGAAAAAGGCACGGGTTTCACGACACCGATCCTGATCACCGTGGGCGAGCTCGACTACCGCGTGCCGGCCAACAATGCCTTGATGAACTTTGCCGTGCAACAGCGCCTGAACGTGCCGGCGAAATTGCTGGTGTTCCCGGACGAAAACCACTGGATTGTGAAGGGAGAGAACAGCCGCTTCTTCTATAGCGAGGTTGAAGGGTGGCTGGCTAAATACCTCAAATAAATACTGAAACGTTCTTGATAAACAGAAGCCAGGCTCCGCACACGCGGGCCTGGCTTTTTTCATGCCGCTTGCACGGCGGGCGCGGCCGCCTTCTGGCGCTGGATCGCCAGCACCAGCAGCGCGGCCACGAGGCAGGCGGCGCCGGCCGCGAACAGGGCCGGGTTGTAGGTCAGCATCAAGGTGCGGATGCGGCCCGCGCCATAGGCGGCCACGGCGGCGCCCAGCTGGTGGCCGGCGAAAATCCAGCCGAACACCATGCCCGCCCGCTCCCGGCCGAACGTGGCCCCCACCAGTTTGACGGTCGGCGGCACGGTGGCGATCCAGTCGAGGCCATAGAACATGGCGAACAGCGACAGGCCGTACAAGGTGAATTCCGAATACGGCAGCCAGAACAGCGACAAGCCCCGCAAGCCGTAATACCAGAACAGCAGTTTGCGGTTGTCATAGCGGTCCGACAGCCAGCCGGACAAGATCGTGCCGAACAGGTCGAACGCGCCCATCATGGCCAGCACGGACGCGGCCGGCACAGCGGACAGGCCCGAGTCGCCGCACAGGGAAATGAAGTGCGTCTGGATCAAACCATTGGTGCTGAGGCCGCAGATGAAGAAGGTGCCGAAGAGTATCCAGAAAGTGCGGTTCCCCGCCACGCTGCGCAGGATCACGAACGGCGTGGCAAACGTCATTTTTACTGCCGGCGCCACCACCAGGGGCGTGGCCGGGTCGGCGCCATACGGACGCAAGGCAATATCCTGCGGACGGTTGCGCATGCACAGGAAGGCCAGCACGGCGACGAGGGCGCAGGCGACGAACACGGGCATGACGGCCGTGCGCCAGCCGTAGTGCTCGATCAGCCAGGCGCCCACGGGCAGGAACAGCAGCTGGCCCGTGGCAGAGCTGGCCGTCAGCACGCCCACCACCAGGCCGCGGTGCGTCTCGAACCAGCGGTTCGCCACCACGGCGCTCAAGACCAGCGCCGTCATGCCCGAACCAAGACCCAGCAGGATGCCCCACAAGGCGACGAGGTGCCAGAACTGCGTCATGCGCGTGGCCAGCAGCATGCCGGCAGCGATCAAGCCCAGGGCCACGCAGATGACGTTGCGCAAGCCGAAGCGTTCCATCAGGATGGCGGCAAACGGCCCCATCAAACCGAACAGCACGAAGCGCACGGCCAGGGCCGAGGAAATCTGCTCGGCATCCCATCCAAACTCGCGGCTCAGAGGCTGCATCAACGCGCCCGGCAAGCCCAGCGCGGCGGACGAGGTTAATGCCGTGAGGAAAGTGATGGCGACGATGACCCAGGCAAAGTGCACGCCGCGCCGCTCCAGCCATTGCGAAAAGGGATAGGAAAGCATGCAGTCCTCATGAGAAAAAGTAGATGCCGATCAGTGCCAGCTGACGGGATTTTTCTCATGTTATATTATGATCGTAATTTATACAATCAAAAAAAACCCGGAGCCACACTGCTGCGTGCGGCTCCAGTCCTCGTTTTGAGACATGTGCGGAATGGGCTTATTTCACCTTCAAGCCATTCTTCACATCCGTCACGCCTTCCACGCCACGGGCCAGGTCGGCGGCTTTCTGCACTTGCGCCTGGGATGGCACGAAGCCGCTGAGCATGACGACGCCGTTGACCGTTTCCACGTGCACGTCGAGCGCTTTCAAGTCATTGTCCTTGACGAGGTCAGCCTTGATTTTCGTGGTGATGACGGAGTCGGCCACGGCCGTCTTGGTGCTGCCGGCCGCGTTGCGCGTCACGCAGGCGGCCTTGGCCGTCGCATCCATGGCGTCGCAGTTTTCCTTCGTCGTGGCGGGCGGATTCTGCGCCACGTTGGTGCCATCCCGGGCGCCCGTGTTGGCATCGGCCAGCGCCGCCGTTTTCGCCGCCTTGGCATCGTTCATGCACGATGTCTTGTCGGCGCCTGTGTGGTCGCCGCATTTGGCCTTGGCCAGGTCATACTCGGCATTGGCGACGTCCTTGCGGGCCTTGCCCAGTTCGCGCGGCGTGTTGCGGTATTGCGCCACGGCATCCGATTCGGCCTTGGCGCGCGCCACCTTGGCTTCTTCCACGCAGACCTTTTTCGCGTTGCCGCTCTGGGCGTCACAGGCGGCCTTGGCCTGCTTGTAGTCGGCCGTTGCCTTGTCCGTCAAACTCTTGTACGAGGCATCCTGCGCATACGCTGGCGTGGCGGCAAGCAGGGCGCTGGCACTGGCGGCCAGCATGAGTGCGATCATTTTGTTCATGATGGTTCCTCTCTGGTTAGTTGATGCCCAGATTAGACCCCTGCCGGAAGCAAAGCTCCGTGCGACAGCACACGCTGACCGTCCATTCACATAAAAATCATCGTTTATTTGTCGCCGCTCAAGCCTTTTCGCCACAATACTTGCGCCTGTTCAAATATTGAAGCGGACCCATCAAATACACCGGCGCCATCGGCCAGCGCCAGCCATGCCTGCGTGGCGTGGGAACCGCCTGCACCGCCGCCCGCAGCCTCGCCGCCATCGCGCACGCCGCGCATCCAGGCCAGTACATCCTGGTACTGCCCCGGGTGGCGCCCATGCATCCAGGCCAAGGCCACGAGGTCCGCATAGCCCTCTTCGCGGCGCGTCTCGCGCAACTCCTGCGCCAGCGGTGTCAACTTGCCCCGCTGCGTGCTGCGCGGCTCGACAAAGCCGCGTGGCAAGGCATGCCAGTCGCCCTGTGCATAGCGCTGGCAGTGGCCGATCTCATGCGCCGTCATCGCTTCCATCATCAGGCCGTGGCGCGCGGCCGGTACGCCCTGCAAGACACTGTCCGCCTGCGCATTGCCGCGCAAGGACAGCACCAGCTTGCAGCGTCCCGCTTCGTAGCCCAGCGCCAGCGGCACGGCGCCGGGCGCATCCTGCGGCTGCACGATGATATCGATGGGCAAGCCTTGCGCACGCGCAAACGCGATGACGGGTTGGCCCGCCTGCAGCCAGCGGGTTTCCAGATCGGTAAGCTGGGCGGCAGCCACGGCGGGCAAGGCAAGGGACACACTTAACAGCGGGAACAGTTTCAACATGGGATCAACAGGAGAAATGGGGATTTACTACTGCAGAGTAAGCGGTGAAAATATTTCCACAAGGAAAAACTGGCAACTTTTCATAAATAAAGACCAAAAAAAAACCGGCGCAGAGGCGCCGGCTTTCCAGACTGGTAATAATCAAAGTCAGCTTATTTCTTCGCCGCCTGGTCCAGCGCACGCGCCGTGACGAATTCCGGGCGGATATCGTTGGGCACGGCCTTCATCTTGTCGAGCGCCACTTGCACTTCGGGGCGGATGACCACGTACTTGCTCATCATGTCTTTCGCGCGCGCATAGTCGCCCGTCGCCTCGATGGTCAAAAATTCACGGTCCAGGTCGATCACGGCCTGCTTGATCTTGGAAAAATCGACGCCGAACTTGCCGTCGCCCAGCGAGACAAAGCCGCCCTTGTCGAGGATGTAATTCATCTGGATGGCCATGCCGCGCGCATGCGAATCCGTCAGGCCGAAATGCAGGGTGCGGAAACCGGAGGCGAGGAACGTGTTGTACAGCTTGCGCTCAGCCGCGTCGCCCTGGCCCAGGGTATCCTTGAGCTGCCCCTTGTCCATCATGTAGCGCAGCGCGAACAATCCCGTGATATCGGCCTTGGCTTCCTCAATGGTCGAATACGCTTCCTTCAAGTCCTGGCGCGGCGTCGATGGCTTGCCGTCGACGACGGTCGCGTGCGGGCCCAGGCCGTGCATGATTTCATGCGCGAGGATGTGCGTGAAGAAGGAATTGAAATCGACGTCCTGCTGCGCTTCGGGCGTCAGCACCAGTTTCGAGATCGGCGTCAGGGTGGCCTTGAACTTGGCTTCCTGCACGTTTTTCAACATGACGCGCTTGGAGCCGCGCGCGCTGATGATGCGCTCGTCGTTGGGCAAGTTGTAGGCAGCCGTCTGCACGGCCATGTTGCCGTCGCCGGCGCCATACACCTGGTTGACCACCACCATCGGCGCCAGCGCGCCCACCTTCGGGTTGCGGTACCGGGCGTCGAGCGGCAGGTTGTCTTCCAGTTCCTGCATGTGCTTGGCGAAGAAGTTCAGCTTTTGCGTTTCCGCCTGGTCGCGGATGTTCACGTACGCTTCGAACGCGGCCTTGTAGCCGAACAGCTCATCGTTATACGTCTCGTACGGGCCGATGGTGATGTCGACGGGCGAATCGAGGTCCATCCAGGCGAAATCGGACGGCAGATAGTCGTTGTCGAGAAAAGCCTTGGCGCGCAGGGTGAGGAATTTCTTCAGCGACGCGTTATCCGTGGCGGCGGCAGCTTCATCAAGAAGCTTGGCCAGTTGCTTGAGTTCCACCTTGTATTCGTCCGAATACTTGACGGTCTGATATTTTCCATCCTTGCCCGCGCGAATCGTCGTGAAGAACCATTGCGCCTGCTGCTTGTCGTCGGCCGAGAGGCCATTCATCCACGTTTCCAGGCTGGCCTTGGTGGCGCCCTGCGGATAGAAATTGCCTGCTTCCGGCTTATGCGCGGGAATGGCGATGCCGGCATAGCTGGCCGGCATGAACGAGGCATGCGCGTCGAGCACCGACCAGGGACCTTTATTGATCCAGAAATAGTTCAGACGGGCCTGTCCCAGCTTTGACCTATCCTTCTTCAGCGCTGCCCACAGCGCTTCATTGCCGGACCAGCGCTGGCGCAGCTGCAGCACGTCGACCAGCTTGGCCGCCTCGACCAGCTTGGCGATGGCCTGGCGGTCGCCAGCAGACAGGTGCGTGACATCGGCCGTCAGCGCGACGGGCGCGTAGCGGGCGCTCATGGCCGCCAGTTGTTGCGCGGTGGCCGGGGTGGCCGGCGTTGCGGCGCAAGCGCTGCCGACGGCGGCAGCCATCAGCAGGGGGAACAGGATACGTTTCATGGGGACCTCAGCAAACAATGTAAGGTCCCGATTGTAAACGAGCGCCGCTTAAAACTCTTCCCATGCGTCATCGGCGGGCACCTTGGAGGCCAGCTTTTTCGGTGCCGGCTTCGCTGCCGCCTTGAGGACCGGCCTGGCAGCAGTCACGGCGGCCGGACGCGGCGCCTGCAGCGGCACTTGCGAGTTGTCGAGCTTGAAGATGCTGACCACCTGCGACAGGCTGCCGGCCTGCGCTTCCAGCGACGCGGCGGCCGAGGCCGACTGCTCCACCAGCGCCGCATTCTGCTGCACCACCTGGTCCATCAGGCCGACGGCCTGGTTGACCTGTTCGATGCCGGACGACTGCTCGCGCGTGGCCACACTGATTTCGCCCATGATGTCGGTCACGCGCTTGACGCTGTCGACAATATCTTGCATGGTCGTGCCTGCTTCATCGACCAGGCGCGCGCCCGTGCCGACGCGCTCGACCGAGTCGTCGATCAGCGACTTGATTTCCTTGGCGGCCTGGCTGGAACGCTGGGCCAGGCTGCGCACTTCGGTGGCGACGACGGCAAAGCCGCGGCCCTGCTCGCCGGCGCGCGCCGCTTCCACGGCGGCATTGAGCGCCAGAATATTCGTCTGGAAAGCGATGCCGTCGATCACGCCGATAATGTCGACTATCTTTTTCGACGACTCGTTGATGGCGGCCATGGTCTGCACCACCTGCGCCACGACGGCGCCGCCCTTGACGGCCACACCCGAGGCCGATACGGCCAGCTGATTCGCTTCGATCGCGTGCTCGGCGTTCTGCTTGACGGTGCCCGTCAATTGCTCCATCGACGTGGCGGTTTCCTCGATCGAGCCAGCCTGCTGTTCCGTGCGGTTCGACAGGTCCAGGTTGCCGGCCGCGATTTCGCGCGAATTGGTGGCGATGGTCTGCGTGCCGGCGCGCACCTGGCTGACGATGGCCACCAGGCTGTCGCGCATGCCGCGCATGGCGTACAGCAAACTGTTGCGGTCGTTCGGCCCGGTAGTGATGGTCACTGCCAGGTTACCAGCGGCAATTTCACCGGCGATGGCGGCCGCGTAGTCGGGCTCGCCGCCGAGCTGGCGCAGCAAGCCGTGGCTGATGCGCCAGGCCGCGATGGTACCGATGGCGATCGCGCCCAGGCACAGCAGCACCATGAAGAAGAAAAAGCTGCGCGCCACCGTGCTTGCGCTGTCGGCCTGTTCGCGGCTCATCTTTTCTTCGAGGTCGATCAGCTGGTTGACGGACGCAAGCCAGCCCGTGAAGGCGGCGGCGCCCTGCTGCTGCAGCAAGGCGGTGGCGCCGGCCACATCATCGGCCAGGCGCAATTGAATCACCTTGGCGATGATCGGCTGGGCCTTCGCTTCACTGGCCTTGATGGCGGCCAGGGCCGTGCGTTCCGCTTCGGTCACGCCCTTGCCGCTGCCGATGATCTGGTCGAGCGGTGCGGCGGCCTGCGCGTAATTGGCGGCCAGCGTTTCGATGCGCGCGATTTCCGGCTTGGCCGACGCCGCGTCGGCCGCCAGCACCACGTCGCGCAGGGCGATCGCGCGGTCATGCACGCTGCCACGGAAATTGATCGCATGGCGCTGCTTGACGTTGTTGACGTCGCTGATACTGGTGAGGATGGCGTCGATCTTTTGCACGCGGTTGATGCCGAGTGCGGTAACGATGATCAGCAGCAACAGGACCAGGCCGAATCCCGTATAAAGCCGTGTGCTGATTTTGGTGCTTTGCATATCCGTCTCATCCATTCATTCATGAAAATGTCCAAATTCTTCATCACCATGATGTTGACATTTGGAAATAAAAGTTAATTTATCATGAATGGAAGCAGGCTGCCTGAGGCCGGTCAAAAGCAGCCTTTTTGAGGCCTTTAGACCTACCACACGCGGTAGACTTGCCCCGTCTGCGCCCCTTCCACGCTGCGGCTGTAGGCCAGCGCTACGCGGCTGGCGGCGGCCGGCTCGAAGCCATAGAAGAACGGGCCATACGCTTCCAGCGACTCTTCCAGCACCGTCGGGCTGACGACATTGATGCGCACGCCGCGCGCCAGTTCGATGGCGGCGCCCCGTACAAAGCCTTCCACGGCCGCATTCGTCATGCTGGCGGCCGCGCCGAAGCGGATCGGCTGCTCGGCCACGATGCCGCTGGTCAAGGTAATCGAGCCGCCGTCGTTCAGGTATTCCTGCGCCACCAGCGCCACGTTGACCTGGCCCATCAGCTTGCTGTCCAGGCCCAGCTGGAACTGCTCGGGCGTGAATTCTGCCAGGGGGCCGAAATGCAGCTTGCCGGCCGTGACGACGACGGCGTCGACCTTGCCGATGCGCTGGAACAGGGCGCGCACTTGCGCGATGTCGCCCATGTCGGCCTGGTGCGTGCCCGTGCGGCTGCCCACTTCGATGATTTCATGGCGTTGCGCCAGTTGCGCGGTGACGGCCTTGCCGATGGTGCCGCTGGCGCCGATGATGACGATTTTCATGCTGCTTCCTTGTGTGGGTTGAACGATGGAGCCAGTATGCGCCGCTTCCAGAAAGGAATAAATGCGCTAGAATTTACAAGATTACCAACCCACAGTTTGCAATCAAGGCGCCATGGATAAATTGCGCAGCATGGAGATCTTTGTGTCCGTCGTCGACCAGGGCAGTTTCACGGCGGCCGCCGACACCTTCCGCATCTCGCCCGTGATGGTGGGCAAGCACATCAAACAGCTGGAAGAGCGGCTGGGCACGCGCCTGCTGGCGCGCACGACGCGCCGGCAAAGCCTGACGGAAATCGGCCGGCAATACGTGGAGCAATGCCGCCAGATCCTGGCGCAGATCGCGGCGGCCGAAACGGGCGCGGAAGCGATGCGCGCCACGCCGCGCGGCAAGCTGAAGATCACGGCGCCCGTGTCCTTCGGCAGCGAATGCATCGCGCCGCTGATGGCCGACTATCTGACGGCCTATGCGGACGTGAGCCTGGAGCTCAATTTGAATGACAGGATGGTCGACCTGGTGGAGGAAGGATTCGATGCGGCCATCCGCATCGGCAAGCTGGAAGATTCCGGCATGGTGGCGCGGCCCTTGCGGCCCTATGCGATGGTGATCTGCGCCTCGCCCGCCTACCTGGCAAAGCACGGCACGCCGCGCACGCCGGACGACCTGGCGCGGCACGAATGCGTGGATTTCATGCAGTGGTCGCGCCACATGCGCTGGCGTCTGAGCGGCAAGACAGCGCGCCACGATGGCGCTGCGGCCGAGAGCCGCTTCCTCTCGAACAATGGCCAGGCGCTGCGCATGGCGGCCCTGCACGGCTTCGGCATCGTCATGCAGGCGGAGATTTTACTGGCCGACGATATCGCGGCGGGACGGCTGGTGCCGCTGCTGGCCGACTACGTGCCGGCGCCGCGCCTGATGCATGTGCTGTATCCGCGCGACCGCCAGCCTACGCCGAAGCTGACAACCTTCATCGATTTTCTGCTGGAACGCTACGGGCCGGCGGCGACACCGCCACCGGCCACGCTCACGTAATCGTCGTGCCTAGTTCACCTTCGCGGCAGGCGCGGAAGCCAGCTTGGCCAGCTCGCCGTCCGGCTGCCAGCCAGCACCCAGCGAGCGGGCCACGGCCACCGTCGCCAGCAGGCGCTGGGTCTTGATCTGCGCGGCGGCGCGGTCCGCTGCCAGCGAGCTGCGCTGCGCGTCCGTCACATCCAGATAGGTCGAGATGCCGCGCTCGTAGCGCGTGCGCGCCACCAGGTAAGCGCGCGCCGCCGCTTCCTGCGACAGGGCCTGGGCATCGCCCTGCAACTGGCGCTGCTCCACGTCGGACAGCGCATCTTCCACTTCGCGCAAGGCCGTCAACAGCTTCGTTTCATGGTTCGCCACGGCTTCCGCATAGCGCGCCTTGGACAGGTCAAGATTGGCCTGGTTGCGGCCGCCGTCGAAGATCGGCAGGGACAAGGCCAGCGGACCAAAGCTGAACTGGCGCGAACCGCCCTGCGCCAGGTCGCGCAGCTTTTCCGACGCATAGCCGAAATTGCCCGTCAGTTGCAGCGTCGGATAAAACGCGCCTTCGGCCACGCCCACTTGCGCGTTCGCCGCGCGCAAGCCCGCCACGCTGGAAACGAGGTCCGGGCGGTGCGCCAGCAGGCTGGCCGGCAAGCCGACAGGAATGGCAGGCGGCAGCGGCAGGACGGACGGATCGGCGGCCACCGGCAATTGCAGCGCCGACGGCGGCTTGCCCGTCAGGGTGGCCAGGCTGTTTTCCAGCTGGTTGCGCTGGCGCTTGACTTCATGCAGGTCGGCCTGTGCGTTCGACAGCTCGACTTTCGCGCGCGCCAGGTCCAGCTCATTCGTCAAGCCCGCGTTGAAGCGCGCTTCGACCAGCTGCGCCGATTCGCGGCGTGTGTCCAGCGCGCCATTCAAAATGGCCATTTCCGCATCGAGTCCGCGCAGCTGCCAGTAATTGCTGGCCACTTGCGACGACAGCATCAGCAGCACGCCGTCGCGGTCCGCTTGCGCCGCCAAGGCTTGGGAATCGGCCGCTTCGACCATGCGTTTTACACGGCCCAGCAAGTCGACTTCATACGACAGCGTGGCGCCCACGGAGAAGTTATTCCCGCTGATGGAGCGGTTGCCCAGGGCCAGGCCCTGCGAAGTGTTGGCCGAGGTGCGCGAGTTCGAGATCCCCGTGCTGACGTTCACGCTCGGGCCCTGGTTGGCGCGCGCCGTGCCGCTTTGCGCCAGCGCCTGCAGCAAGCGCTCGCCAGCCGCTTTCACGCTCGGGTTGTCCTGCAGCGCGCTCTGCTCGAGGCGGTTCAGGGTCGCATCGCCGTAGATGCTCCACCACTCCTTGGGCAGTTGCGCGGCGTCCGCCGCGGCCGCACCATGGCGGAAGGTGTCGGCGCCGGCGACATTGCCCGGCGCGGTGAAATCCTGGCCCACGGTGCCGCAGGCGGACAGCGCCACGGCAAGGGAAGCGGCCAGCGCGATTTTCGTCAATACTGTTTGCATGATGTGTACCTTCTTGTTCTTGAGGTGCTGCACGTGCGGACTGTGCGCGGTCAATGACCGCCGCCACCGCCACCGGGAGCTTTGAGTTTGTCGGCCAGCCACAGAGGCACGATGCAGGCGAGCAGGATGGCGCCGATCAGGAAGAAGCCATCGTTGTAAGCCATCACATACGCTTCGCGGCGCACGATGCCGTCGATTGCCTGCAAGGCCTGGTTGCCGGCCGTGACGGCGTCATAGCCCTTGGCCATGAACGACGACGTCAGCTGGTCGATGCGCAGCTGCGTGGCGCTGGAATACGCATTGATCGCTTCGCCCAGGCGCTGCGAATGGAAATGCTCGCGGGTGCTCAGGGCCGTGGCCAGCAGGGCGATGCCGATCGAGCCGCCCAGGTTGCGCGTCATGTTGAACAGGCTCGAAGCGGACGGCATGTCCTTCGGCGCGATGCCCTTCATGGCGAAGTTCGACAGGGTCAGCATGACGAAGGGCTGGCCCAGCGCGCGCACCACCTGCGACCAGAGCAGCTGGTCGTAGCCGGTGGACGCGTCCATGTAGGCATTCATCATGCACGAACCGCCAAACAGCAAGAGGCCGAACGAGCACAGGATGCGGTTGTCCACCACGGACGACAGCTTGGCGACAAACGGCATGATGAACAGCTGCGGCAAGCCCACCCACATGATGACTTCACCGATCTGCATCGGCGAGTAGCCGGCGATCTGGCCCAGGAACAGCGGCAGCAAAAAGGCCGAGCCATACAGGCCCATGCCCGTCACGGCCGACAGCACGGTGGCCACTAAAAAATTGCGCTGGCCGTACAGGGCCAGGTTGACGAACGGTTCGGCGCGCGTGGCGCTGGTGACGACCCAGCCCAGGATGCCCACCAGGGCCAGCGAGGCGAAGGCGATGATGAAGCCAGAATCGAACCAATCCTTCGAGTTGCCCTCTTCCAGAAAGATGGTCAGGCAGCCGAGGCCCAGGGCCATGAAGAAGATGCCCAGCCAGTCGGCCTTCCAGAACATCTCGAGCTTCATCGGCTCCTTGTCCAGGCCATAGATCATGCCGGCGATCAGCAGCACGCCCGGCACCCAGTTGATGTAGAAGATCGATGGCCAGCCATACAGCTCGGAGAGATACCCGCCCAGGGTCGGCCCCATGGCCGGCGCCAGGGTGGCCGTCAGGCCGAAGATCGCCATGCCGACGGCGCGCTTCGACGGCGGCAGCTTGAGCATCACCAGCGTGAACGCCATCGGGATCAGGGCGCCGCCAGTGAACCCTTGCAGCATGCGGAAGACGATCATGCTTTCCAGGTTCCAGGCCGTGCCGCACAAAGTGGAGAACAGCAGGAAGAAAGCGGTGGTGCCGATCATGTAGGTACGCAGACCGAACACGCGCGCCAGCAGCGCGGTGAGGGGAATGACGATAATTTCGGCTACCAGGTAGGCCGTGGAAATCCACGAGCCTTCTTCCTGGGTGGCCGACAGCGAGCCAAGGATATCCTTGAGCGAGGAATTGGTGATCTGGATGTCGAGCACCGCCATGAAGGCGCCCAGCATGCCGGCGGCGACCGCCAGCCAGGTGCGCCCGGAGACTTTCTCGTCGATCACGGGAAACGCTGGCGGCTTCGCCAGCGTGGTAGAGGGGCTGCTCATGGAAGCTTAATGGGTGGTGGACTGGGCGGCTGGAGCAGCAGCGTGGCGCGCGGCCGGCTGCGTTTCAGGCTGATTGACTTCCACTTCGGCGATCACCGACATGCCCGGCACCAGGCGGCCATTCATGGCCTTGATGTCTTCCGGCTGGAAGACGATTTTCACCGGCACGCGCTGGACGATCTTGGTGAAGTTGCCGGTGGCGTTATCGGCTGGCAGCAGCGCGAATTGCGCGCCCGAGGCAGGAGCGAAGCTGTCCACGGTACCGACCAGTTTCTTGCCCGGCATGGCGTCGATGGTCACGTGCACGCTCTGGCCGCGGTGCAGGTCGGCCAATTGCGTTTCCTTGAAGTTGGCGGTGACCCAGACGTTGTCCTGCACGATGGCCGTCAATTGCTGGCCAGGCTGCACGCGCATGCCCGTTTCCACGTTGCGCTTGCCGATGCGGCCGGCGACAGGGGCCAGGATGCGGTTGTATTGCAGCTGCTGTTCCGCGTCCTTCAATTGCACGCGCAGCACGGCCACTTGCGCCTTGGCCACGTCGCGCGCAGCTTGCGCCGCACCGATCTGCGCCTTGGCGGCCGAAGCGCTGTCGCGGCGGGCGGCCAGGTCGGCCACGGCGCTCGAGCGGGCCGCATTGGCCGCGTCGAGTTCCGCTTTCGAGACGGCTTTCATCTGGCTCGTGTACAGCTGGCCATAACGGTCCGCATCCTGTTTTGCGCGCAGCAGTTGCGCATCGGCTTGCGCCACTTGCGCCTGGGCGCCACTGGCTTGCGCCTGCACTTGCGCGATCTGCGCGTCCGCTTGCAGCACTTGCTGCTCGGCGCTGGCGATCTGCGCGGCGATCTGCTCGGTTTTCACGCGCTGGTCGAACGGGTCGAGTTCGGCGATCACGTCGCCCTCTTTCACCATTTGATTGTCGTCGATGAAGACCTTGGTGACGACGCCGGAAATGCGCGCCGAGACGGGATGCACGTGGCCGGCCACATAAGCGTTTTCCGTTTCCACGAAATAGTGGCTGCGGTACCACATGCGCGCGCCGGCGCCCAGGGCCACGAGGACGATCAGGCCGGCGATGATTTTGACGCGGTTGTTCGGTGGTGCGGAGCTGGCGGAGGCGGCGGGCGCGGAAGGGGCGGCCGGGGCCGCAGGTGGGACGGCGCTCAGCACTTTGTGCTCTGCTTGGCCTGGCTGGTTGGACATACTCGCTCCGGAAATGAAATGATATATGTTCATTATTGGGCAAAGAAAAGCCAAAGTCAAGAAATGAAACGATTGCATTTCATTTTAATTTGCACTACAGTGTGAGCCATCACTTACCTTCCAACTTATAAAGAGACCCAGACCATGTCCGATCCCGGCCTCAGCGATACCTTGCCTACCGATAAAGAATCGGGCGACACCGCCCAGGAGCTTTCCTGCTGCGGCAAGCCAGCCGGTCGCCCGCGCGCGGCCGACATGGAAGCGCGCATGGACAACCTCCTGCACACGGCCGGCTGCCTGTTTCTGGAAAAAGGATATGGAAAGGTGAGCCTGGAAATGATCGCCCGCGAAGCCCATGTGGCCGTGCGCACGATTTATGTGAAGTTTGGCGGCAAGTCGGGCTTATTCAATGCCGTGGTGGAATTGCGCCGCGCCGCCTACTTCTCGACCATGCCGGCGCTGGAAACGGATATGCGCCCCCTGCCCACCATCCTGGGCGAGTTCGGCCTGCTGTTCGTGCAACTGGTCACCATGCCGGCGGCCATCCACCTCAATCGCATGGTGGTGGCCGAAGCGGCCACGCATCCTGAACTGGCGGAAACGTTTTACAAGGTGGGACCGGGACAGACGCGCGAGATGCTGACGAGGTTTTTCAGCCGCCCCGACATCGCGCCGCTGTTCCGCGCGGAACTGGCGCCGGCCATGCTGTCGCTGCACCTGCTCAATTGCCTGCTGGGCGACCAGATGTCGCGCCTGCTGTTTCCTCCGCAGACGCAACCGGATGTGGCGCAATTGCGCGCCAAGGTGGCCGTCAGTCTCGACCTGTTCCTGCGCGGCACCCTGCGCCAGCCGCTGGCGGACTGACGCGGAAAGGCTGGCCCAGGAAATCAGCCAGGGCGGCTGCAGTCTGCCGGCAACGCCGCTTCGGCGTGTTCATCGTTCAAACCCAGCGCGCGCAGGAAAGGCTGGGCCGCCGACGCGCCATTGACAGTGAGTGAAGACTCGCTTCCATCGTAGCGGTCCGGGCCATAGCGCATCAGATCGAACGAGGTTTCAAAGCGCTGCGCCAGGAAATACGTGCGGAAGTAATCGAAGGAAAACGCCACCTGGCCATCTTCCCGCAGCAGCAAGCCATGCGCATACAGCGGCGCCAGCCAATCCCCGGCCGCCATGCTCCAGCCCTTCACGCCGCAATAATCGCTGGCAAAGCGTTCCAGCTCCGCCTCGTTGAGGAAGACGCTCTTGGCTTCGAACATCACGAACGCCAGCTCGATCAGGAATTCACGCGCATCGGCAGCCGCGCCGGCGTCCACGCGCCGCTGCGCGCCCGCCTTGCCCAGCAAGCCATCGAGATAATCGCGTTCGCCTGCCAGCTGCGGCAGCAAGGTGGCAAACACATACTCGGCATCCACCTGCCCCGTTTCCTGGCCATTCGGCGTGTACAGCACCGACAGCGCGAAGTTCTTGCTCACGTCATCGAACTCGCGCAGCGACACCGTCCACCGCGTGCCTGGCGCACCGCCATCGGCCGCGGCCTCGCCCGTGCCGAACTCGAGCACGGCAAACGCCGCCATCTGGCCATTGGTATCGTACAGACTGCCAGGATTGCTCTTGAACAAGATGCCCAGCGATTTCATCAGCGAACTGGCATCGCCCGTATGCTGGTGGCCATGGAACACGGCGTGGATATTCTTGTAGTGTGCGCGCTGCTCGGCACTGGCGTGCTCATCGGCGGCGAAAAAGCTGAAGCCGGCATTGCCCAGCGCCGCGGCAGCGACACCCTGCGCGCGGCTGCCCGGCACCAGGTAGAAACGCGCGCCGGGCAAGCTGGCCGCCTGCAGCAAGGGGCGCAGGAAGTATTCGTAGACATACACGGGCGTCGTGCCGGCACAGGCGTCAGGCGCCACCAGCTGGCCCGTGAAGAAAATCGCATCGATCCGCTTGCCCGCCGCCAGGATAGCGGCTACATCCTGGTACAAGGCATGCAGCATCACGGCTTGCTCTTGCTCGTCAGCCCGGCGCAAACGGACGTCGGCAATATGAAGGGCGGTAAATTTTTTCATCGTTGCAAAGCTCTCTCAGTACAGCGGAATTTGACCGTATCCCACGCTGGCAACATTCCTGGAAAAATCACACGCTTCCGTTGAAGCAAAAGAAAAACATGGTTACAGACCTCCATTCTGCCACTTTTTCCGCACGGCAATACTCACCAATTTTCACAAGGCACCGCTGCGTCACGTTTTACTATGCTGCAGGTCAAGGGAAATAAAAAAAACCGGGAACATGTCCCGGTTTTTATACTGAAAGTTAACGCTTCATCAGCGCTTGCGCGGCGGCGGCAAGTCCGTGCACACGCCTGCTTCGGCGCGCTTTTGCCAACCTGCCGATCGGCTCGCCCAGGGTTGGATGCGGGTGGATGGTCTTGCCGATGTCGGTGCCGTCGCAGCCCATTTCGATGGCCAGCGCGATTTCGCCGCCTCATCGCTCCCCTGTCGCCCGCGTGCGTGCCGACGATGGCCGGATAATAAAAAACCCCGCAATCGCTTGCGGGGTTTTTAGTGTTACGACACAGCGCTACAACATCAGCGCTTGCGCGGTGGCGGCAAGTCCGTGCACACGCCTTCGTACACTTCGGCGGCCATACCGATCGATTCGCCCAGGGTCGGGTGCGGATGGATGGTCTTGCCGATGTCGGTGCCGTCGCAGCCCATTTCGATGGCCAGCGCGATTTCACCGATCATATCACCCGCATGCGTGCCGACGATAGTGCCGCCGATGATGCGGTGCGTTTCAGCGTCGAACAGCAGCTTGGTGAAACCTTCGGCGCGGCCGTTGGCCACGGCGCGGCCCGAAGCGGCCCACGGGAAGTGGCCCTTCTCGACCTTGATGCCTTTGGCTTTCGCTTCGTCTTCCGTGATGCCGGCCCATGCCACTTCCGGATCCGTGTAGGCGACCGATGGAATCACCTTGACGTCGAAGTGCGACTTCTGGCCGGAAGCGGCTTCCGCTGCCACGTGAGCTTCATGCACGGCCTTGTGCGCCAGCATCGGCTGGCCGACCAAATCGCCGATGGCGAAGATGTTCGGCACGTTGGTGCGCATCTGGCTGTCGACGTTGATGAAACCGCGGTCCGTCACTTGCACGCCGGCCTTGTCGGCAGCCAGCTTCTTGCCGTTCGGGCTGCGGCCCACGGCCACCAGTACCAGATCGTAGATCTGTGGCGCCGGTGCGGTAGCACCTGCTTCGGCGGCTTCGAACGTGACCTTGATGCCTTCCGGCAGAGCCTCGACGGCCACCGTCTTGGTCTTGGTCATGATGTTGTCGAAGCGCTTCTCGTTGAACTTCTGCCACACCTTGACGGCGTCGCGGTCCGCGCCCTGCATCAGGCCATCCATCATTTCGACCACGTCGATGCGTGCGCCGAAGGTCGAATAAACGGTTGCCATTTCCAGGCCGATGATGCCGCCGCCGATGACCAGCATGCGTTTCGGGATCTGGCGCAATTCCAGCGCGCCCGTCGAATCGACGATGCGCGGGTCTTCCGGCACGAAGGGCAGTTTCACCACGGAGGAACCGGCGGCGATGATGGCTTGCTTGAACTGCACGACTTTTTTGGAGCCGTCGCCTGCCGTCACTTCGATGTGGTTCGCGGACAGGAACTGGCCCACGCCCGTGACGACTTGCGTCTTGCGCGCCTTGGCCATGCCGGCCAGACCGCCCGTCATGTTCGAGATCACGCCTTCCTTGTACTTGCGTACCTGGTCGATGTCGATCGTCGGCTTGGCAAACGTCACGCCCGTGTTGGACATGTGCGCCGTTTCATCGATGACGGAGGCGACGTGCAACAGCGCCTTCGACGGGATGCAGCCCACGTTCAGGCACACGCCGCCCAGGGTCGCGTAGCGCTCGACGATGACCGTCGACATGCCCAGGTCGGCCGCGCGGAACGCCGCCGAATAGCCGCCAGGACCGCCGCCCAGCACCATCATGTCGACGTCGATGTCGACCTGGCCGCTGTAATTGCCGGCCGGGATGGCGGCAACGGCTGCAGCTGGTGCCGCCGCTGCAGGAGCCGGAGCCGGAGCCGCTGCAGGCGCAGGAGCGGCCGCCGGTGCGGCTGCGGGAGCGGCAACGCCTTCCGACGCTTCCACCACCAGCAGCGCGCTGCCTTCGGCGATCTTGTCGCCGACCTTGACCTTGACTTCCTTGACGACGCCGGCGTGGGTCGATGGAATCTCCATGCTGGCCTTGTCCGATTCCACCGTGACCAGGGACTGGTCCACCTTGATGGTGTCGCCGACCTTGACCATCAGCTCGATGACTTCGACTTCCTTGAAGTCGCCGATATTCGGTACTTTTACCTCTACTGTGCTCATCAATCGCTCCTTACAGCAGAATTTTGCGCATGTCGGCCAGGACTTCGCCGAGGTACACGGAGAATCGCGCGCCCATCGCGCCATCGACCACGCGGTGGTCGTAGGACAGCGAGGTACCCATCATCAAACGCGGCTGGAAGGCCTTGCCATCCCATACCGGCTTGATCGAGGCTTTCGACAGGCCCAGGATCGCGACTTCCGGCGCGTTGACGATAGGCGTGAAGTGCGTGCCGCCGATGCCGCCCAGGGACGAAATCGTGAAGCTGGCGCCCTGCATGTCGGCCGGTTTCAGCTTGCCTTCGCGCGCCTGCAACGACAGTTCCGTCATTTCGCGGGCGATCTGCGAGACCGACTTCTGGTCCGCGCCCTTGATCACGGGGACCACCAGGCCGTTCGGCGTGTCGGCCGCGAAGCCGATGTTGTAGTACTGCTTGAGGATCAGGTTCTCGCCCTTGGCATCCAGGGACGCGTTAAACGCGGGGAATTTCTTCAGCGCGGCAACCGAGGCCTTGATGACGAAAGCGAGCATGGTCAGCTTGGCCGCATCCTTGTTCTTCGCATTGGCCGCGTTGGTGTCGACGCGGAACGCTTCCAGATCCGTCACGTCCGCTTCGTCGAACTGCGTGACGTGCGGGATCATGACCCAGTTGCGGTGCAAATTCGGGCCCGAGATTTTCTTGATGCGCGACAGCGGCAGCAATTCGGTCGTGCCGAACTTGCTGAAGTCCAGCGACGGCCATGGCAGCAGATCCAGGCCCACGCCCGAACCGCCTTTGGCGGCGACCGGCGCATTCGGCGCGGCGACGGCGCCCGACATCACGCCCTTGACGAAGTTCTGCACGTCTTCCTGGGTGATGCGGCCCTTCGGACCGGAACCGCCCACGCGGGTCAGGTCCACGCCCAGTTCGCGCGCGAACTTGCGGATCGATGGCGACGCGTGCGCCAGCTTGCCGTTGACGGCAGGCGCGGCGGCAGGAGCTGGTGCAGCAGCAGCGACCGGCGCCGAAGCGACGGCGGCGGCTGGCGCGGCGGCAGCTTGCGCAGCCGGTGCAGCAGCGGCAGGAGCAGCGCCACCGGTCGTTTCCACGACCAGCACCAGGCTGCCCTTGGCAACCTTATCGCCGACCTTGACTTTCAATTCCTTGACGATACCGGCATGGCTCGATGGGATTTCCATGCTGGCCTTGTCCGATTCGACCGTCAGCAGCGACTGGTCGACCTTGATGCTGTCGCCGACCTTGACCATCAGTTCGATGACTTCGACTTCCTTGAAGTCGCCGATATCGGGCACGGTCACTTCGACCAGGGCTGGCGCGCCGGCTGGGGCGGCAGGTGCTGGCGCAGCGGCGGCGGGGGCGGGGGTGGCTTCAGCGGCAGGTGCTGCGGCCGGGGCGGCAGCTGCCGGCGCAGGCGCCGACGCATCGTCCGCCACTTCCAGCAGCAGGACCAGCGAACCTTCGGCGATCTTGTCGCCCACGTTGACTTTCAATTCCTTGACGACACCGGCGTGGCTCGATGGAATTTCCATGCTGGCCTTGTCCGATTCGACCGTGATCAGGGACTGGTCGACCTTGACCGTATCGCCTGGCTTGACCATCAGTTCAATGATCTCGACTTCCTTGAAATCGCCGATATCCGGGACTTTGACTTCCACAATGCTCATAGCTTGCTCCGTTATTTTATTTGTCAGATGGACCCGCACACACGCCAGGGCGGCACTTTCGCACCGCCCTGGCATCATCGGGTCCGCACAACGATTACTGGGTCACCGGATTCGGTTTGTTCGCGTCGATGCCGTACTTGGCAATCGCCTGCTCCACCACCGACACGTCGATCTTGCCTTCGTCAGCCAGCGATTTGAGCGCGGCCACGGTGACATAATAACGGTTCACTTCGAAGAACTCGCGCAGCTTGGCGCGGCTGTCCGAGCGGCCAAAGCCATCGGTACCGAGCACTTTATAAGTGCGGCCCTTCGGCATGAAGGCGCGGATCTGTTCTGCAAACGCGCGCATGTAGTCGGTCGTGGCGACGATCGGGCCGTCCGTGTCCTGCATCAGCGACGTCACGTAAGGCACGCGCTGCTCTTTCGACGGGTTGACCATGTTCCAGCGTTCCGCATCCTGGCCATCGCGGGCCACCAGGGTCAGCGACGGCGCCGACCACACGTCCGCAGCCACGCCCCAGTCGTTTTGCAACAGCTCGGCGGCGAAGATCGATTCGCGCAGGATGGTGCCGCAACCGATCAGCTGTACGCGCAGCTTGGCGTCCGCCGGACCTTCCTGCAGCTTGTACATGCCTTTCAGGATGCCTTCTTCCTGGCCTGGCTTGATGCCTGGCTGGGCGTAGTTTTCGTTCATGATCGTGATGTAGTAGAACACATCTTCCTGGTTGGCGATCATGCGGCGCAGGCCGTCCTGGATGATGACGGCGACTTCATGACTGAAGGTCGGATCGTACGGCATGCAGGTCGGGATGGTCGCGGCGAAGATATGGCTGTGGCCATCTTCGTGCTGCAAGCCTTCGCCGTTCAGCGTCGTACGGCCAGCCGTGCCGCCCATCAGGAAGCCACGGGCGCGCATGTCGGCCGAAGCCCATACCTGGTCGCCGATGCGCTGGAAGCCGAACATCGAGTAGAAGGTGTAGAACGGGATCATGATGCGGTCGTTGGTCGAGTACGACGTCGCCGCGGCGATCCACGAGCTCATGCCGCCCGCTTCGTTGATGCCCTCTTGCAGGATCTGGCCAGCCTTGTCTTCGCGGTAGTACATGACCTGGTCTTTGTCGACCGGCTCGTACAACTGGCCTTTCGGGTTGTAGATGCCGATCTGGCGGAACAGGCCTTCCATGCCGAAGGTACGCGATTCATCGACCAGGATAGGCACGACGCGCTGGCCCAGGTTCGGGTCTTTCAGCAGGGTCGAAATGACGCGCACGAACGCTTGCGTGGTCGAGATTTCACGGCCTTCAGGCGTTGCTTCCAGCACGTTCTTGAACGCGTCCAGGCCAGGCACCGGCAGGGTTTCTTCCGACTTCTGGCGGCGCTGCGGCAGGTAGCCACCGAGGGCCTTGCGGCGCTCGTGCAGGTAGACCATTTCCGGCGCGTCGTCGGCTGGCTTGAAGAACGGGATGTCGGCCAGCTTGTCGTCAGGGATAGGCAGCGAGAAACGGTCGCGCATTTCGCGGATGGCTTCGTCGTCGAGTTTTTTCGTCTGGTGCGCCGTGTTGCGCGCTTCGCCGGACTTGCCCATGCCGTAGCCCTTGATGGTTTTCACCAGCAGGACGGTCGGCTGGCCCTTGTGTTCCTGGGCGATCTTGAATGCCGCGTAGATCTTGTGCGGATCGTGGCCGCCACGGGTCAGGCGCCAGATGTCGTCATCCGTCATGTTGGCAACCATTTCCAGCAGCTTCGGATGCTTGCCGAAGAAGTGCTTGCGCACGTAGGCGCCATCTTTCGCCTTGTAGTTCTGGTATTCGCCGTCGACGGTTTCCATCATCACGCGCTGCAGGATGCCTTCCTTATCTTGTGCCAGCAGGGCGTCCCAGCCCGGGCCCCAGATGACCTTGACGACGTTCCAGCCGGCGCCACGGAATTCGCCTTCCAGTTCCTGGATGATCTTGGTGTTGCCGCGTACCGGGCCGTCCAGGCGCTGCAGGTTGCAGTTGACCACGATGACTAGGTTGTCGAGCATGTCGCGTGCGGCCAGGCCGATCGCGCCCAGCGATTCCGGCTCGTCCATCTCGCCATCGCCGCAGAAGGCCCAGATCTTGCGGTTGTCGGTTTTCGCGATGCCGCGTGCGTGCAGGTATTTCAGGAAGCGCGCCTGGTAGATCGCCATGTGCGGGCCCAGGCCCATCGACACGGTCGGGAACTGCCAGAAGTCAGGCATCAATTTAGGATGCGGGTACGAGGACAGGCCCTTGCCGTCGACTTCCTTGCGGAAGTTCAGCATTTGCTCTTCCGTCAAGCGGCCTTCGAGGAAGGCGCGCGCGTAGACGCCGGGCGACGAGTGGCCCTGGATGTACAGCAGGTCGCCGCCGTGGTCGGCTGTTGGCGCGTGCCAGAAATGGTTGAAACCGATGCCCAGCATGTTCGCCAGCGAAGCGAACGAGGACAAGTGGCCGCCCAGGTCGCCGTCGGCGCGGTTGGCCTTGACGACCATGGCCATGGCGTTCCAGCGCATCCACGAGCGCAGGCGCTCTTCGTATTCGAGGTTGCCGGGACAGTGTGCTTCTTGCTTGGTGGGGATGGTGTTGACGTAGGCGGTGGTGCTGGAGAACGGGATCTGGGCGCCGCGGCGGCGAGCCAGGTCAACCATGCGCTCCATCAGGTAATGCGCGCGTTCCGGACCTTCATTTTCCAGAACGGCTTCGAGCGCGTCCAGCCACTCCTTGGTTTCCTGCATATCCGGGTCGGTGCCGATCTGTGTCGTTACCTGGTTCAGTTGAGCTGACATCTGTTGAGTCTCCTTTGTGAACGCCCCACCCCGATTTTCCGGATCGCTGTCGGACGGTATTTCGCTGATTATTTACTATTAAGTCGGTTTAGTGTGGGGATTCTAACAGCGTATTTACTATTTTTCAAATTACGATATAGCATTTCGTATTGTGAAATCACCCTATGAAATTTATGCTGCACTGCCGCAAATTCTGCCCGGAAATTAGCGTGATCAAAGTGCCAAAAACGAATGTACACCCCGGTCGCCCGCACAGGCATACCGGGCCAAGCGGGCCTGAAAAATGTCGAGGGCAAGGCGCAGCGACGCAGACAGTACGCCAGTACGGCAAGGAGCTGCAACGCCGCCATCGGCATTTTCTCAGGCCCGCGTCTCTGGCCCGCTTTTATGCCGGGCCAAACGAGCCTGAAAAATGTCGAGGGCAAGGCGCGGCGACACAGACAGTACGCCAGTACGGCAAGGAGCTGCAACGCCGCCATCGGCATTTTCTCAGGCCCGCGTCTCCGGCCCGCTGTTGTCACGCCTTTGCATAGCCAAAACCGCCCCTTTGCACCGCCCGGCTTTATAATCTGTCTTTTCCCTCCCACACAGCCTCCTACCATGCCAGCACAACTGATCGACGGAATCGCCCTCTCCCAAAAACTGCGCAGCGAGATCGCCACGCGCGCCGCCGCCCTCACGGCCAAGGGCATCCAGCCCGGCCTGGCCGTGATCCTCGTCGGCGAAGACCCGGCCAGCCAGGTGTACGTCCGCAACAAGGTCAAGGCGTGCGGCGACGTGGGTTTCCACTCGGTGCTGGAAAAATATGAAGCGGACCTGTCCGAAGCGGACTTGCTGGCACGCATCGCCAGCCTGAACACCGATCCGGCCATCCATGGCATTCTCGTGCAAATGCCCTTGCCCAAGCACATCAACCCGCACAAGGTCATCGAAGCGATCGCCACGACGAAAGACGTGGACGGCTATTCCGTCCTGAGCGCAGGCGAACTGATGACGGGCTTGCCCGGCTTCCGCCCGTGCACGCCATACGGCTGCATGAAACTGATCGAAAGCACGGGCGTGGACTTGCGCGGCAAGCACGCCGTCGTCATCGGCCGCAGCAACACGGTCGGCAAGCCGATGGCACTGCTGCTCTTGCAAGCGAACGCAACCGTCACCATCTGCCATAGTGCGACCCCGGACCTGGGCCTGTACACGCGCCAGGCGGACGTGGTCGTGGCCGCCGTCGGCCGCCGCAACACCCTGACGGCCGACATGGTCAAGCCGGGTGCCATCGTCATCGACGTGGGCATGAACCGCGACGATGAAGGCAAGCTGTGCGGCGACGTGGATTTTGCCGGCGTGAAAGAAGTCGCCTCCCACATCACCCCGGTACCGGGTGGCGTGGGTCCGATGACGATCACGATGCTTCTCATGAACACGGTAGAGGCTGCCGAGCGCATTTAAGAATCACCGGGGCGGCATGACCGCCCTTTTATATATGGATGGAACCGACGATGAATACCAATCCCCTGCTTGATTTTTCCGGCCTGCCACGCTTCGACGCGATCACGCACGAGCATGTCACGCCTGCCATCGATACCCTATTGGAACAGGCGCGCGTCACGGTGGCGCAGCTGGAAGCGCCCATGGAAGAAGTGAGCTGGGAAAACTTCGTCGCGCCCCAGGACCAGATCGCCGAAACCCTGGGCCGCGCCTGGAGCATCGTCAACCACTTGAATAGCGTGGTCGATACGCCGGAACTGCGCGCCGCCTACAATGCCAACCTGCCCAAGGTGACGGAATTCTGGACCGAACTGGGCCAGAACGAAATTCTGTTTGGCAAATACAAGCAGCTGCAGGCACGCGCCGATTTCGCCAGCCTGTCGCCGGCGCGCCGCCGCATCGTCGACAATGCCGTGCGTGACTTCCGCCTCGGCGGCGCCGAGTTGCCCGAAGACAAGAAAGAGCGCTTCGGCGCCATCCAGGAAGAACACGCGGCCGTCGCCACGCGTTTTTCCGAAAACGTGCTCGACGCCACCAATGACTACAAGTTGCTGGTCGAAAACGAGCTTGACCTGGCCGGCCTGCCCGACGACGTGAAGGCGGCCGCGCGCGCCGCCGCCGAAAAAGCAGGCAAGCAAGGCTACGAATTCTCGCTGCACTTCCCGTCGTACTACCCGATCCTGCAATTTGCCGACAATCGCGCGCTGCGTGAAACCATCTACCGCGCCAACGCCACCAAGGCGTCGGACCAGGGCGACGTCTTCAGCAAGAAAGAGGACTGGGACAATACCCAGAATATCGTCACCTTGTTGCGGCTGCGCAACGAAGAGGCACAACTGCTCGGTTACGCCAATTTCGCCGAAGTGTCGCTCGTCCCCAAGATGGCCACCTCGCCCGCGCAAGTCATCGCTTTCCTGGAAGACCTGGCCAAGCGCGCGCGTCCGTTCGCCGAGAAGGACCTGGCAGAACTGAAACAATTCGCCCGCGAAGAATTGGGCATCGCCGAGCTGCAGGCGTGGGACGTGCCTTACGCCTCCGAAAAGCTGCAGGAGCGCCGCTACGCGTTCTCGGCCCAGGAAGTCAAACAGTACTTCCCTGAACACAAGGTGATCGACGGCCTGTTCCGCCAGATCCAGAACCTGTTTGCGGTCGAGATCAAGCCCGATACGGCGCCCGTCTGGCACCCGGACGTGCGTTTTTACCGCATCGAGCGCGACGGCAAGCTGGTCGGCCAGTTCTACCTGGATCTGTATGCGCGCGCCGGTAAAAGCGGCGGCGCCTGGATGGACGACGCGCGCGGCCGCCGCGCCGACGCACAACACGTGCAAACGCCGATCGCCTACCTGACATGCAATTTCACGGAACCGGCCGTGATCGACGGCAAGGCTCAGCCTGCCCTGTTCACGCACGATGAGGTGATCACCCTGTTCCACGAATTCGGCCACGGCCTGCACCATATGCTCACCGTCGTCGACGAACTGGGCGTGTCGGGCATCGCCGGCGTCGAATGGGATGCCGTGGAACTGCCATCGCAATTCATGGAAAACTTCTGCTGGGAATGGGAAGTGCTCGAACACATGACGGCGCATGCCGTCACGGGCGAGCCGCTGCCGCGCGCGCTGTACGACAAGATGCTGGCGGCCAAGAATTTCCAGTCCGGCTTGCAAACCCTGCGCCAGGTGGAGTTCTCCCTGCTCGACATGCATCTGCACTATGACTACGATGCCAGCACGGGCCAGAGCGTGCAGCAACTGATCGACGGCGTGCGCGCCAAGTTTTCGCTGCTCATCCCGCCCCCGTTCAACCGCTTCCAGAATGCCTTTGGGCATATCTTTTCCGGCGGCTACGCGGCCGGCTACTACAGCTACAAGTGGGCCGAGGTACTGTCCGCCGATGCGTATGCGGCGTTTGAAGAAGCCAAGGCGCTGGGACCGGACGCCACCACGGCGGCAGGCAAGCGTTATTTGCAGGAAATCCTGTCCGTCGGCGGATCGCGCCCCGCGCTGGAATCGTTTACCGCCTTCCGCGGCCGCGAGCCGAGCATCGATGCCCTGCTGCGCCATAGCGGCATGGCCGCTTGATCGCCATGAGTCGTGTCGATTTTCACAGCAACGTGCCAGACAAGCTGGCGTATGCCTGCCGTCTGGCGCGCAAGGCCTATATGGCCGGCAACAAGGTCGTCGTGCTGGTGGCCGACAGCGCCCAGCTCGACGCCTTGAACAGCGCCATGTGGACCATTTCCGCCACGGATTTCCTGCCGCACGTGCTGGCCGGCGATCCGCTGGCGGCGCAAACGCCGATCATCCTGACCGATGACGAAGCGGCCGAGCTGCCGCACCACGACATCCTCGTCAACCTGTCGCAGCTGCCGCCCGCCAATTACGCGCAGTTCCAGCGCGTCTTCGAGATCGTTTCCATGGATGAGCAAGATGCGCAGGCGGGCCGCCAGCGCTTCCTGCACTACCGCCAGCAGAACGTACAGCCGACCCACTTCGTGGCAGGGAAGACATGAGCCAGCAGCCATTCGACCAGGGCATCCCCCTGCTGACGGAGGTGCTGCTGGGGCCGGAAGTGGCGGAGGTCGTCGCGCCAGTTGCGGCTCCGCCTGCCGTCGAGGAAGCGCCGGCATTGCCGCCAACGGTGGCGCAGCCCGACTGGGACGCCATCGAACAGCGGCTGACGCAGCGCATCCTGCACCAGGTGCAGGGCAAGATCGACCATCTGCTGGAAGAGCGCATCGCCCATGTCCTGCAGACGGCCCTGCAAAACGCCCTGATCGGCATGCGCGGCGCCTTGCGCGAAGACTTGCAGCAGTCGCTGGAGCAGATCGTGGCGCATGCCGTCAGTCATGAACTGGGACATTTGCACCCACCTGCGCAAGCCTGAGCATGCTGCGCAATGTCGGGTTACGCGCTTTGCGCTAACCCGACCTACCCGACCTACCCTATTCTTCCCTCCAACGCCATTCTTTGGTGCGCTCGCGCCTGCGAAATCGGTGCATCGCGCCTCACTTTGGTGATTGTTGCGACAAAATGTAAAAAGCCCGAAATGCGGCTTTGCGCCGCCTGTTTTTTGTTGTACCTTTCTTCACACGTACCGCCTGTCGAAGCGGTTTTCACGAGACGCCGCCGTATCTTTATCCATTGGAGAATGTTTATGCTGCTCAAGACCAAAGTCCTTCCTCTCGCCCTCGCCCTCGCTTTTGCCGGCCATGCGGGCGCACAGGAAATCATCAAGATAGGCCACGTCGCCCCGGTCTCTGGCGCCAGCTCCCACTTGGGCAAGGATAACGAGAACGCGGCCAAGATGGCCATCGAGGATTTGAACGCCAAAGGCTTCAAGATCGATGGCAAAGCCGTCAAATTCGTGCTGGTCCCTGAAGATGACGCAGCCGATCCCAAGCAGGGCACGGCCGTGGCGCAAAAGCTGGTCGACGCCAAGGTCAACGGCGTGGTCGGCCACCTGAACTCGGGCACGACGATTCCCGCCTCGCGCATTTACTTCAATGCCGGCATTCCGCAGATTTCACCGGCCGCCACCAACCCGACGTACACCCAGCAGAAATTCAACACGGCCTTCCGCGTCGTCGCCAATGACAACAAGCTGGGGGGAACTTTGGGCGCATATGCCGTGGGCAAGCTGCAAGCGAAGAAAATCGCCGTCATCGATGACCGCACGGCCTACGGCCAGGGCGTGGCGGAACAGTTCGTCAAGGGCGCCAAGAAGGCGGCACCAGGCGTGCAAATCGTCGGCAAGGAATTTACGAATGCCAACGCGACGGACTTCAATGCCATCCTGACCAGCATCAAGTCGAAAAATCCCGACCTGATCTTCTTTGGCGGCATGGATTCCGTGGGCGGCCCCATGCTGCGCCAGATGAAGGCGCTGGGCATCAAGGCCAAGTTCATGGGTGGCGACGGCCTGTGCACGGAACCACTGGGCAAGCTGGCGGGCGACGCCGTGGGCGAAGACATGGTTACCTGCGCGGAAGCGGGCGGCGTGACGGGCGCGCAGCAAAAAGGCATGGACGATTTCCGCGCCCGCTACAAGCAGAAATACAATATGGAAGTACAGCTGTATGCGCCGTACGTCTACGATGCCGTGATGACCATGGCCACCGCCATGGCCGACGCCAAATCGTCGAAACCTTCCGTCTACCTGCCATTCCTGGCCAAGGTGCAGTACCAAGGCGTGACGGGTCCGATCTCGTTCGATGCCAACGGCGACATCAAGGATGGCGCGCTAACGCTCTTCACCTATCGGGAAGGCAAGAAGACCAAGATGGAAGTGGTCAAATAAGCGCCGGCTCCGCCACGTAAGCCTGCAAGCCTTCGGCCAGCGCGTCGAAGGTGGCGCGGCAGCGCAGGCTGCCGCGCAAGTCTTCATGCATGGTGATCCAGGTTTCCATCGGAAGCGCAAACGCCTGCGGCAGCACGCGCCGCAGCGCCGGATCGCGCGCAGCCAGCCCCGCCTGGCACACGCCGATGCCGGCGCCCGCCCGTATCAGGGCCAATTGCGCCAGGTCGCTGTCGCTGCGCCAGGCAAAATTTTCCCGCGTAAATCCGTTGAAAGCCGCACCCGCGTTGCGCACGAAGGGGCTCGCCTCGTCGTAGCCGATGACGGCATGGCGCGCCAGATCGGCCAGTGCCAGCGGCGTGCCATGCCGCGCCAGGTAGTCCCCGTGCGCGTGCAGGCCCAGTTCGATATCACCCACCTTGCGCGCCACCAGCTGCTCCTGGCGGGGCCGCAGCATGCGCACGGCGATGTCCGCCTCGCGGCGCAGCAAATCCTGCACCTTGTTGCTCAATACCAATTCGATGACGAGGTCCGGATGGCGCGCGCGCAAGCTGGCCAGGATGGGCGGCAGCACTTCCACACCCACCACTTCGCTGGCCGCGATGCGCACGACGCCGGCCACGCCCTGCCCCTGGCTGCTGGCGGCGCGCTCCATCAGGGCGGCAGTATGCTCCATGGTTTCCGCATGGGGCCGCAGCGCCAGCGCCACTTCCGTGGGTAGCAAGCCCAGCTGGGAACGCGTGAACAGGGTCGCGCCCAGCGCCTGTTCGAGCGCGGCGATATGCCGGCCGACGGTCGGTTGCGTGATGGCCAGCGCCCGTGCGGCGCCAGACAGGGAACCATGCTTGAGCACGGCCAGCAGCGAACGGTAGTATTCCCAGGCAATCGAGGTAGTCATACATAAATGTATAGCCTGTTGTCGATGCTCGTCAATTCCCAATTAGCCCTGCGCGGCAGATACTGGCCTCATCAACCACACGGAGGTCAGAATGGACAAAACAGCATTGGTACTGGGCGCCACGGGCGGCATCGGCGGCGAGATGGTGCGCCAGCTATTGGCGGCAGGCTGGCAGGTGCGCGTCTTGACGCGGGGCGCGACGCCATCGCCACGCGGCGACGGCATTGAATGGCTGCGCGGCGATGCGCTGTCGCCCGCGGACGTGCTGGCGGCCTCCAAAGGCTGCGCCGTCATCGTGCACGCCGTCAACCCGCCCGGTTACCGCCACTGGGGCCAGCTGGTGCTGCCCATGCTCGACAACACGATTTCAGCGGCGATTGCCGAAAATGCCACCATCGTGCTGCCGGGCACCGTGTACAACTTCGGCCCCGATGCCTTTCCCGTACTGGCGGAAGACGCGCCGCAGCGCCCGCAGACGCGCAAGGGCGCCATCCGCGTGGAACTGGAAGCGCGGCTGGAGCGGGCCAGCACGCAGGGCGCCAGGGTCATCATCGTGCGCGCGGGCGACTTCTTCGGCCCACGCGCCGGCAATAACTGGTTTTCGCAGGGCCTGGTCAAACCGGGCCAGAGGGTGCGCAGCGTGCTGTATCCGGGCGTGCCCGGCGTGGGCCACCAGTGGTCCTACCTGCCCGACGTGGCGCGCACGATGGTGCAATTGCTGGCCATGCGCGCCACCTTGCCCACGTTCTCCCGCTTTCACATGGCCGGCCACTGGGACCACGACGGCCAGCAAATGACGGGGGCGATCGCCCGTGTGGTGGAGCAAGCGACGGGAACTGCGCCCGCCATCCGGCGTTTTCCATGGTGGCTGGTGGCGCTGGCGTCGCCGTTCGTGGCGACCTTGCGTGAAATGCGCGAGATGCGCTATCTGTGGCAGACGCCTCTGTCCATGGAGAATGCGCGGCTTCTGGCCGTGCTGGGCCGGGAGCCGCATACGCCGCTCGACGAGGCGGTGCGGGCGACACTGGAAGGCATGGGCAATCTGCAAAAGGCAGCGGGCAAAAAAAACGCGCCGGGATTGCCGGCGCGCTAATTGCTGGTACTGCGGCACAGATTATTTCTGTGCCAGTACCCATTTGACCAGGGTGTGGGCTTCAGCATCGCTCACTTGCGGGTTCGCTGGCATCGGGATCGCGCCCCAGGTGCCAGAGCCGCCCTTCATGACTTTCGCCACGAGCTTGTTTTCAGCGTCTTTCTGGCCAGCGTACTTGGCAGCCACGTCCTTGAACGCAGGGCCCACCAGTTTCGTGCTCACTGCGTGGCAAGCCATGCAGTTTTTTGCTTTCGCCAGATCCGGATTGGCCAACGCTGCTTGCGATGCCAGAGCCGATACGGTCAATACACTCACCAACATAAAACGTTTCATTGTCTTTTCTCCAAAGTTACTTCCTGCGGCATTTTACTGTGTTTCCGCAGATGCACTACGAGCCCAGATCAAGCGTTTCAATGTAGTAACGCAGTGTAGTAGCGATTAGGCATTCATATTCTGCCCCATCTGCGCGTCCATGACCATGTTGTTTGTAAGGCGATGTAACGACAAGCGGCCCCGCGCAGTGGATCGGGGCCGCTTGTCTTACCTGCGCAACAGATCAGCGCTTCTTCAGTTGGGACAGGTCGCGCACGGCGCCGCGGTCGGCCGACGTCGTCAGCGCCGCATACGCCTGCAGCGCCTGCGACACGTAGCGCTCGCGGTTGACGGGCAGCCAGGCCGCGTCGCCCTTCGCTTCCATGGCGGCGCGGCGCGCGGCCAGTTCGGCATCCGTCACGCGCAGGTTGATGGTGCGCTCGGGGATGTCGATGTCGATGAAGTCGCCCTCTTCCACCAGGCCGATGGCGCCGCCTTCGGCCGCTTCCGGCGAGGCATGGCCGATCACCAGGCCCGAGGAACCGCCCGAGAAACGGCCGTCCGTGAACAGCGCGCACGCCTTGCCCAGGCCCTTCGACTTGATGTACGAGGTCGGGTACAGCATTTCCTGCATGCCCGGGCCGCCTTTCGGGCCTTCGTAGCGGATGATGACGACGTCGCCTTCATGCACGGTGTCTTCCAGGATCGCCGCGACGGCCGCATCCTGGCTTTCGAACACGCGCGCCTTGCCAGAGAATTTCAAGATGCTTTCATCGACGCCTGCCGTCTTGACGATGCAGCCCTTTTCAGCCAGGTTGCCGTACAAGACGGCCAGGCCGCCATCCTGCGAATACGCGTGGGCCTTGTCGCGGATGCAGCCGGTGGCACGGTCCGTATCCACGCTAGCGAAACGCTCCGACTGCGAAAACGCCGTCTGCGTCGGCACGCCGCCCGGCGCGGCGCGGAACAGTTCATGCACGGCCGGATCGTCCGTGCACTTGATGTCGTTTTGCGCGATGGCGTCGGCCAGGGTCGGCGCATGGATGGTCGGCAGAGTCGTGTTGAGCAGGCCGGCGCGCGCCAGTTCGCCCAGGATGCCCACGATGCCGCCCGCGCGGTGCACGTCTTCGATATGGTATTTGTCCGTCATCGGCGCGACCTTGCACAGGCACGGCACCTTGCGCGAGATGCGGTCGATGTCGGCCATCGTGAATTCCACTTCCGCCTCGTGCGCGGCGGCCAGCAAGTGCAGCACGGTGTTGGTCGAGCCGCCCATGGAGACGTCGAGCGCCATGGCGTTTTCAAACGCCGCCTTGGTGGCGATCGAGCGTGGCAGCACGGAATAATCGTCCTGCTCGTAGTGGCGCTTGGCCAGTTCCACGATCAGACGGCCCGCGCGCAGGAACAGCTGCTGGCGGTCCGAGTGCGTGGCCAGAATCGTGCCGTTGCCGGGCAGGGCCAGGCCCAGCGCCTCGGTCAGGCAGTTCATCGAGTTGGCTGTAAACATGCCGGAGCAGGAACCGCAGGTCGGACAGGCCGAACGTTCGATTTCCGCCACGTCGGCGTCGGACACGGTGCTGTCGCCCGCCTTGATCATGGCGTCGACCAGATCGAGCTTGATGATCTTCTGCGTGCCGTTGACCACCTTGACGACCTTGCCCGCTTCCATCGGCCCGCCCGAGATGAAGACGACGGGGATATTGATGCGCATGGCGGCCATCAGCATGCCCGGCGTGATCTTGTCGCAGTTCGAGATGCAGACCATGGCGTCGGCGCAGTGGGCGTTGACCATGTATTCGACGGAGTCGGCGATCAGGTCGCGCGACGGCAGCGAATACAGCATGCCGCCGTGGCCCATGGCGATGCCGTCATCGACGGCGATGGTGTTGAATTCCTTGGCCACGCCGCCAGCCTTTTCGATTTCGCGCGCGACCATCTGGCCCAGGTCCTTCAGGTGCACGTGGCCGGGCACGAACTGGGTGAACGAGTTGACGACGGCGATGATCGGCTTGTCGAAGTCGCCGTCCTTCATGCCGGTGGCGCGCCACAGGGCGCGGGCGCCAGCCATGTTGCGGCCGTGGGTGGTGGTGCGGGAGCGGTATTGCGGCATGATGGGGACCTTCCGAGAAATGAATAATGCCTGACTGCCCGGATTTTCAACAAAACCCTGCATGCAGTGGGGGTACGCCAGATTGCCTTGCGCGCGCCCCACTGTCAAATATATGATGCACGTGTCTGTGAGTCGTTTTACATATCACAGCAATCAATCCGCATGGAAACACATATGAACCTGGAACTGCGCCAGCTGCGCTACTTTGTCACCGTCGCCGAGGAATTGCATTTCGGCCGCGCCGCCGCGCGCCTGCACATGACGCAGCCGCCCCTGTCGCAAACCATCATGGCGCTGGAAGAACTGCTGGGCGCCCCGCTGTTCGTGCGCACGCGGCGCGAAGTGCAGCTGACGCCGGCCGGCACGGCACTGCTGCCCGAGGCGCGCCGGCTGCTGGCGCAGGCGCAGGATTTATCCGCGCTGGTGCTGCGGGCCGCGCAGGGCGAGGTGGGACGTCTGAGCCTGGCGTTTGTCTCGTCGGCCGACTACAGCGTGCTGCCGCCCCTGCTGCGCGCTTACCAGGCGGCCTATCCGCAAGTGCACATCCAGCTACAGGAAGCCACCTCGGACCTGCAGCTCGATGAATTGCTGGCCGGGCGCACGGATGCGGGCCTGTTGATCCCCCCATTACCCGAGAAGGCAAAAGGGGAACTCGATTACCTGCCCGTGCTGGCCGAACCGCTGGTGCTGGCCGCGCCGTCCGGCCTCGACATATTGAATACGCCGGGACCCGTGCGCCTGCGCGACGTGCCGCCCCTGCCCTTGATCGTTTTCCCGCGCGCCATTTCTCCCGCCCTGCATGACGCGATCCTCGGCGTCTTCCGCGCGGCCGGCATCACGCCGCAGATCGGCCAGGAAGCGATCCAGATGCAAACCATCGTCAGCCTCGTCTCGGCTGGCATGGGCATCGCGCTTGTGCCACAATCGGTATCGAATCTGATGCGCCCGGGCGTAGAATACAGGCCGCTGCAGGACGCCACGCCGCTGGTGGAAACGGGCCTGGCCTGGCGCCGCGACAATCCGTCCGCCGTGCTGCAAGGTTTTTTGGCGCTGCTGCGCAAGCAGATCGGCACCGCCGCCGATTAAAATTAAGTGGCCGCTAAGACAAAAAACGGCCAGCGCCCCCATACTACGCAACCTTGGCTTTAAACAAAGAAAGAAACCCCATGCTGATACACCCGATGCCCGACCCGATAGCCATCCAGATCGGCCCGCTCGCCGTGCACTGGTACGGCCTGATGTATGTGCTGGCCTTTGCCCTGTTCATTATCCTGGGCAGAGTGCGCATCAAGCAGCCGCACATCGCCGTACTGGGCTGGAAGAAGGAAGACCTCGATGACATGCTGTTCTACGGCATGCTGGGCGTGGTGATCGGCGGGCGCCTGGGCGAAGTGCTGTTCTACCGTCCTGAATACTTCATGCACAATCCGCTCGAGATCTTCATGGTCTGGCATGGCGGCATGTCCTTCCATGGCGGCTTCCTCGGCGTCATCGTGGCCATGTATCTGTGGAGCCGCAAGGCAGGCCGCAACCTGTTCGACGTGCTCGACTTCATCGCCCCGCTGGTGCCGCTCGGCTACGCGGCCGGCCGCCTGGGCAACTTCATCAATGCCGAACTGCCGGGCCGCATCGCGCCGGAAACCCTGCCGTGGGCCATGCAGTGGCCGGGCATTCCCTATCCCGTGCACCCGTCACCGATCTACCAGATGCTGGTCGACGGCATTTTAGTGTTCATCATCCTGTGGCTGTTTGCGCGCAAGCAGCGCCCGCGCATGGCCGTGGGCGCCATGTTCACCCTGCTGTACGGCTGCGCGCGCTTCTTCACGGAATACTTCCGCACGCCGGACTGGGAAGTCGTGTGGCTGGGCGTACCGATCACGTCAGGCCAGATGCTGTCCCTGCCGATGATCGTCGGCGCCATCGCGCTGCTGGTGTGGGCATATAAAAGCCAGGTGATGGGCACGCCGCCCACCAAGGTCCGCCCGGCCAACACGTAAAACCGCTGTTCCCAGGTGGCGCGCCAGGCAGGCGCGCCACTTTCCCTCCCCCGCCTCCCGGCAACATTTCCCTCAACACAATTAAATTTCCTCGCGGAATAGACTTGCTGTTGACATCTCGGTATCATCGTTTTCATGCCGCCACCGGGGAGTGCCTTGCCATGCCGCCTGCCGGACAACAACTGACGTACTCGATTGCGCTGGGTGCCAGCTATGTGCTGGCGCAGCTGGCCTTGACGGCCTGGGCCGGCACGCACGCGCCGTACGTCAGCTATGCGTTCAACATTGTCGCGCCCCTGCTGGCGCTGGCGGCCTGTTGCCGCTGCGCCTATCTCAGCGCGGCGGGCGCCGCCAGGACAGGCTGGGCCCTGTTCGCCGTGGCCATGCTGTTCTGGAGCACGGGCATGATATTGTCCGCCTGGCAGGATCTGAGCGGGCAAGTGGCCTCCGACGCCACGTATTTTTCCGATTTCGCCTATTTCATGTATGGCGCGCCCCTGCTGCTGGCCATCTCGTCCGTAACGCACAACCATCGCTCGCGCACCTTGCAATGGCTCGATGCCGTGCAAGTGCTGCTGGCGGCCTACCTGGCCTATACGGCCATCTTTTCCGTGTCGCCATTCGACCAGCGCTCGATCGCGCCGATTCCCGCCAGCCTGCTGGTGCTGACCTACAACGTGGAAAACCTGGTCCTGGCCTGCTGTGCTTCGCTGCGTCTGCTGGCGCACCGCCGCGATGGCGGGCAAGGCCGCTTTTACCTGCTGCTGACGGTGTTTTTATGGTGCTATGCGGGCTGCGCGGCCGCGTATAACTATCTGACCCTGCATGGCGTGACGCAAGCATGGAGCGAAGTGCTGCCCAGCCTGCCATTCCTGCTGCTGGTGCTGCTGGCCACGCGCGTCACGGCGGCGCAGTCCGCAGCCGAAAATACGCAGGCGCGGCAAGCCCCGCAAAAGCTGACCCTGCTGATCGACAATTTCAGTCCCATCTTCTTTACGGCCGCCCTGCTGGGCCTGGGCTTTGCCGTCATGCGCGCGCATTTCTACCTGGCGGCGGCGTCGCTGTTCGTCGCGCTGCTGGTCCACGCGCTGCGCTCGGCCACCCTGCAAAGCCGCTACATGCAAAGCGAACTGGCCTTGCGCGCCGCGCATGACAAGCTGGAAAAGCTGTCGCTGACGGATGGCTTGACGGGCATCGCCAACCGGCGCTGCTTCGACCAGACATTACAGCTGGAGTGGCAGCGCGCCGCGCGCAACCATCAAGGGCTGGCGCTGCTGATCATCGATATCGATTTCTTCAAAAGCCTCAACGATACCTTCGGCCACCCGTATGGCGACGCCTGCCTGGTGCGGATCGCGGCCGCCCTGCACTCGGCGCTGCCACGCGCCAGCGACCTGGCGGCACGCTTCGGCGGCGAGGAGTTTGCCGCCATCCTGCCCGCCACCGATGGCGACGGCGCGCTGGCCGTGGCGCACAAGATGCAGGAAGCGATCGCCGCGGCCGCCATCGTCCACGCGCCGTCGCGCGGCGGCCTGGTGACGGCCAGCATCGGCCTGGCACTGAGTGACGGCGGCCAGACGCCGGAACAATTGCTGGCCGCCGCCGACCAGGCCCTGTACCGGGCCAAGCAGAATGGCCGCAACCGGGTCGAAGCCTAGCCTTTCAGCTTATTGGTAATGACTTTCCATTGCGCCGGCGTCACGGGCGTGATCGACAGCCGGCTGCCCTTCTTGAGCAGCAGCATGTCTTCCAGCTCCGGCATCTGGCGCATCTCGGACAGGGGCAGCAGCGCCGTCTTCTTTACGCCGCGCACGTCGACGCTGATCCAGCGCGGCTGCTCCTGTGTGGCCTTCGGGTCGAAATATTTGCCGCCCTCTTCAAACTGGCTGTGATCGGGATACGCGCCGCTGGCCACTTCGGCCACGCCCGCCACGCCCGGCTGCGGGCAGCTCGAGTGATAGAACAGCACGCCATCGCCTGGCTGCATGCCATCGCGCATGAAGTTGCGCGCCTGGTAGTTGCGCACGCCGAACCACGGCATGGTGTGCTGGGGCGCGGCCATCAGGTCGTCGATGCTCACTTCATCGGGTTCGGATTTCATCAGCCAGTATTGTTTCATGCAGACTCCGTATCAAAGTGACAGGCGTAAAAAAACGGTTGCGCATCAATGCTGCAACCGTTTTCAGTTGTACTACCAAGTTACTGCGAATTGGGCCCCGCCTGTGCCGCTATGCCGGCATCCCGAACCAAACGGTTCAAGGTGGTCACGTTAGTTCAATTTCGGGTTCGTCGAACGAGCGACGCTCACTCCCATCAAACAAAATTCGCAACCGATGCGCATAAATGGTTCAAGGAATATATGGCAATCGCGAACACCGCAGGGTAGACCCAAGTTTACTCCTTTGATCGCGCATCGCAAAGACAAATCGTCGCGTGCACGCTTAAAAAAGGTTTTCCTGGGGCGTCAAAGCGCTATCGAGGACAGTATGCATGGCCGAGATTTTCTGCTTCACTTCCAGGATCGTCAATTCCGACAGCGGACCTTGCGGCGACTTCACGGAGAGGAATTCCGCAGCCACGCCCAGGGCGGCCAGCACGGCGATGCGGTCGTTGCCCTTGACCTTGCCCGCGTCGCGGATGGCTTTCATTTTGCTATCGAGATAGATCGCCGCTTCGCGCAGCGCGCGCTCTTCGCCGTCGCGGCACACCATGCTGTAGGACTGGCCCATGATATTGACATCGACACGCGGCATCACGCTTCCTTCTCGTTCTCGGCAATATAGGCGCCCGCTTCCGAAGCGGCTTGCTCCAGGCCGGCTTGCACCAGTTCGGGAATTTTTTCCAGCAAGGCTTCCACCCGCTCCTGCGCCTCGCGCATGCGCTGCACGTACAGGGCGTTCTCGGCGGCCAGCGCGGCGTTATCCTTGCGCAGTTGCGCGTTTTCACGGCGCAGCGCATGGGTCATTTCGGCCAGCAGGCCTATTTTGTCGGATAATTCGTTGAATTCGGAAATCATCCCGCCACTATAGGGCGGACGCTCCATGGGCGTCAATCGAATCACGCCGCTGTCACACATATTTACATCAATGCAGGTCAGTTGCCGTGAAATACACGCTTTTTCCGGCGCTTTTCGCCAAGTGCGCGCATCTGCCTGCGCCGTGATGGCAGCGTTTTACTCGTCGACGTAATCGGGTTCGATATCGAGTCCGCCATAGCGGTTTTCGCAAGAGCGGCGCGTCAGCGTCTGTTGTCCGCTCTTGCCGTCAAGCACCATCGTCAAATCGCGGCAAGTACGGCCGTAGCTGCCAGGTTTGCCGTCCGTGCCCGAGGGCGTCAGGCGCACCGCCAGCGGTACCGCATTGCCCAGTCCCTTGTTGCTCCACTGGCGCGTCTTGCCATCCTCTTCATCTTTCAAGGTGCGCACGGCGGCCGTCAACAGGGCTTGCTTTTCCTTGGCATTCAGCTTGGCGATGGTGACGTCGGACAGGAAAGGCGGATACACGACGGGCGCCGGATCTTTGCCCTGCACATCCCAGCGGCCGCTGCTCTGCGAACAGGTGCGGCGGCTCAGGTCCTGCGTTTTACCAGCTGCCGTGACGACGAATTTCAAGTCGCGGCACACATGCGCCTTCAGGCTGTGCTCCGTCATGCCGGAATTGCTGAAGTTATACGTGACTTTGACCAGCACGCCGCTATCGCCGCCGTTGTCCCACACGTGCGCTTCCTGGTCGTCGTCATCCTTGTTCAAGTCATTGAACAGGCCACCCAGCAGCATTTCCTTTTGCTGCGGCGTCAGGGAAGCCACGGTGATCTCGTCGACGATGGTGGGTGTTTGCGCGGCGGCATTGCCCAGGCAGGCAAGGCCGAGAACAGTGGCGCCCAGCAGGCGCAGGGCGGTACGGGAAGTGGTCGATGGCATGGCGTGCTTTCTCGTGCAGGTGGCGATATATGGCGATATTGATATGCAATTACAATCATCTTATCAAAGTCCATAGTAAAACTGTGTTTCCTGTACGTACAGGAACGCCGTTCGCCTGACGGGCATGCTAGAGTCGCGCCTGTTGCTGACGCCCGGGAACGAGGCTTGCGTTTGCGCAAACCCTGCGTAAATGCAGGCTGCGCAGAACGTCTAAGCTTATCTTCCCGGAGAATAAGCCCTTGAATAAGCCCCCTACCGTCCCTATAATTAGCACTCGTTAGTAGAGAGTGCTAACAAACTCTTTCGTAGCAATCCTCAGGACATGATGGTGTCTGCCGGGCAACAGCAGGGAACGCTACGCGGCGGGCGACGCCGCGATGCCACCACTGCCTAGCTGGCACGCACTCGATGACATGGGGTTTGCTTGACCGTTGCGGGCTGCTTTCAACGGCGGTCACTGAAAGCACGCCTGGCGCTGTGCCAGGCATGTATTCATTTAGCAACACCTATCCATTGAACTTTAAGGAGTTTTGTATGAATCTGCGCCCATTGAACGATCGCGTCATCGTCAAACGCCTCGACCAGGAAACCAAAACTGCGTCCGGCCTCATCATTCCTGATGCAGCTGCTGAAAAACCGGATCAAGGCGAAGTCCTTGCCGTAGGCAATGGCAAGATTCTCGACGACGGCAAAGTCCGTCCTCTGGATGTCAAAGTAGGCGACCGCGTCCTGTTCGGCAAATACGCTGGCCAAACCGTCAAAGTTGACGGCGATGAGCTGCTGGTCATGCGCGAAGAAGACATCATGGCGATCGTCGTCAAGTAATTGTTTCCACGTTGTAGACAGATACATCCCGAAACTCAGGAGAATTGAACATGGCAGCTAAAGAAGTAGTATTCGGCGACGCAGCGCGCGCCAAGATGGTCGAAGGCGTCAATATCCTCGCCAACGCAGTCAAAGTCACCTTGGGCCCGAAAGGCCGCAACGTCGTTCTGGAGCGCTCGTTCGGCGCCCCTACCGTCACCAAGGATGGTGTGTCGGTAGCGAAAGAAGTTGAACTCAAAGACAAGCTCATGAACATGGGCGCGCAAATGGTCAAGGAAGTTGCTTCCCGCACCAGCGACAACGCCGGCGACGGCACCACCACCGCAACCGTGCTGGCACAAGCCATCGTGCGCGAAGGCATGAAGTTCGTTGCCGCCGGCATGAACCCGATGGACCTGAAGCGCGGTATCGACAAGGCTGTTGCAGCCACCGTCGAAGAGCTGGCGAAAATCGCCCGTCCTTGCACCACGACCAAAGAAATCGCCCAGGTTGGCGCGATCTCGGCGAACTCGGACTACTCGATCGGCGAGCGTATCGCTGAAGCGATGGAAAAAGTCGGTAAAGAAGGCGTCATCACCGTGGAAGACGGCAAGTCGCTGAACGACGAGCTGGACATCGTTGAAGGCATGCAGTTCGACCGCGGCTACCTGTCGCCATACTTCATCAACAACCCAGAGAAACAAGTTGCCGTACTGGACAGCCCATTCGTCCTGCTGTGCGACAAGAAAATCTCGAACATCCGTGACCTGCTGCCGGTACTGGAACAAGTCGCAAAAGCTGGCCGTCCACTGCTGATCATCGCAGAAGACATCGAAGGCGAAGCGCTGGCGACCCTGGTTGTGAACAACATCCGCGGCATCCTGAAAACCTGCGCAGTGAAAGCACCTGGCTTCGGCGACCGCCGCAAAGCCATGCTGGAAGACATCGCTGTCCTGACCGGCGGCCAAGTGATCGCTGAAGAAGTCGGCCTGACCCTGGAAAAAGTGACCCTGGCCGAACTGGGCCAAGCGAAACGCATCGAAGTGGGCAAAGAAAACACCATCGTCATCGATGGCGCCGGCGAAGCTGCCTCGATCGAAGCACGCGTGAAACAAGTGCGTGTACAGATCGAAGAAGCAACCTCGGACTACGACCGTGAAAAACTGCAAGAACGCGTCGCCAAACTGGCTGGCGGCGTTGCCGTGATCAAGGTTGGCGCAGCCACCGAAGTCGAAATGAAAGAGAAAAAAGCCCGCGTTGAAGATGCACTGCACGCTACCCGCGCTGCCGTGGAAGAAGGCATCGTGCCAGGCGGCGGCGTAGCCCTGCTGCGCGCACGCGCCAACATCACGGTCAAGGGCGACAATCCTGATCAAGACGCTGGTATCAAGATCGTCCTGCGCGCAATGGAAGAGCCACTGCGCATGATCGTGCAAAACGCTGGCGAAGAAGCTTCGGTCGTCGTGGCAGCCGTACTGGCTGGCACGGGCAACTACGGCTACAACGCTGCCAACGGCACGTATGGCGACATGGTTGAAATGGGCGTCCTTGACCCAGCCAAAGTGACCCGTTCGGCGCTGCAAAACGCCGCTTCGATCGCTTCGCTGATGCTGACGACCGACTGCATGGTCTGCGAAATCGCTGACGACAAAGCAGGCGGCGGCATGGGCGGCGGCATGGGTGGTATGGGCGGCATGGGCGGCATGGACGGCATGATGTAATGTGCGGCGGCCAGTCGCGCAGGCGACGGCGCGACTGGCCGCATACGCCGGGACAGGGCTGGCAGACCAAAAGCTGTCAGCGCCTCCCCGGCGGCCCCGAAAGCCACCTTCTACGGAAGGTGGCTTTTTTTCGTCTATGAATTTGGCAAACCCGTTTGGCAAACCCGTTGGCAAGCCCGGCGATTGCCCGCCTGCCCGTTTTGCTTTAGCATGGCCGCCATCGTCGTTCTTTCTCATCCCACCATCATGCCGCCACGCGCCTCTTCTTCCAAAACCACCATCATCGCCGGCATCCTGGCCGGCTTGCTGGCCGCCGGCCTCGGCGCTTTCTACCTGCACCAGCAATCCGCGCCGCACGGTGACCATGCCAAGGCCTCAAGCAGCCAGACGACGGCGCAAGAACAGAACGCACGCGCCGTCGATGCCTTGCTGGCTTTGCCGGAAATCAAGGCCTGGTCGGCGCATATCGAAAAGGCTTCGGGCGGCCGCGCGCACGGCGCCGTGATGGAAACGTCGCCCGAGACGCGCCTCATCGATGGCGTCGCCTGCTATCAGCTGAGCTTTTTCGAAAGCACGCCCGATGCGGCGCACCGCTGGGAAAGTTTCGTCGTCACGCCCGACGGCAAGCGCATCCTCGTCGACGACACCGTCAGCGGCGACCTGATCAGCCTGGAACAATGGCGCAAGGACAACGCGCCCATGCAGCGCATCGCCACGCAGTAACGCCCTACACCGGCGAGCCTTGCGGCGGGACGCTGGCGTTGCAGCGCAAGCTTTACTTTCTGGCATCGAAGACCGATACTCGCCCACATGCCCGCCATCACTGTCCGCCCCCTCACGCCAGACGACGCCAGCGCCTACCGCGCGCTGCGCCTGGCCGGCATCGCCGAACTGCCCGCCGCCTTCTGCACCACGCATGCGGCGGAAAGCGGCTTGCCCTTGGCACAGATAGCCGAGCGCTTGCGCACCACATCGCACCAAATAATATTTGGCGCTTTCGACAAGGAACAATTGATCGGCATTGCCGGCCTGCGCCGCGAACCGATTGCCGTCGTGCATGACAAGGCCAGCCTGTGGAGCGTGTACGTGGCGCCGCAGGCACGCGGCTGCGGCGCGGGACGGCAACTGGTGCAGGCAGCCATCGCGCACGCCTGCGGCGTGCCCGAACTGGCCCGCGTGCGCCTGGCCGTGGCACAGGACAACAACGCGGCATTGACCCTGTACCTGGGCTGCGGTTTTACCCTGGCGGACGGTCCCGCATCGGATGGCATGCTGCAAATGCAACTATTACTGCCCCGCCCTGCCCTTGCAAGTGCCGAAAGTAATGTCTTTATGAAAATCAATACCTTACAAATCCCTGCGAAATAGCGGACAGGCCGTTTTTTCTGTTGCAAGCAAACGCGGCAGGCCTTAGCATCGCGGCTTACAAAAAAAACTTGGGGAGAGCCAATGTCATCGGCCGAGACACAAACCGCCACGGGCAAAATGCCCCGGCAAATACCGTACATCATCGCCAACGAAGGCTGCGAACGCTTCAGCTTTTACGGCATGCGCAACATCCTGACGCCATTCCTCATCAGCACCTTGCTGCTGATGATCCCGATCGACCAGCGCACGGGCGAAGCCAAGCACGTGTTCCACACCTTCGTCATCGGCGTGTATTTCTTCCCGCTGCTGGGCGGCTGGCTGGCCGACCGCTTCTTTGGCAAGTACAACACCATCTTCTGGCTCAGCCTCGTGTATTGCGCCGGCCATGCCTGCCTGGCCCTGTTTGAAAACAGCGTCAACGGCTTCTATTTCGGCCTGTTCCTGATCGCCTTCGGTTCCGGCGGCATCAAGCCGCTGGTGGCCTCGTTTGTCGGCGACCAGTTCGACCAGACCAATAAGCACAAGGCCAAGCTGGTCTTCGACCTGTTCTACTGGATCATCAACTTCGGCTCCTTCTTCGCCTCGCTGCTGATGCCGCTGTTCCTGAAAAAGTATGGCCCGTCGATCGCCTTCGGCATCCCCGGCCTGATGATGCTGGCCGCCACCATCGTCTTCTGGATGGGCGCCAAGAAATACGTGCACGTGCCGCCAGCGCCGCCGAACCCCGATTCGTTTACCCGCGTGGCCCGCACGGCCCTGCTGGCCCGCGTCGATGGCGGTTCGCGTCCCGGCCTGTACGTGGCCTACGTCGGCGTGATCGGCGCCCTGTATGCGTTCTACAGCATTCCTGAATGGGGCTTCGTGATTTCCGCGTGTACCGCGCTGGTCTTGCTGCTGGCCTTCGGCAGCATCGGCACGGCCATGCAGCTGGAACGCGCACGTGGCATCCACCCTGACGAAGCCGTCGAAGGCGTGCGCGCCGTGCTGCGCATCCTCGTCATCTTCGCCCTCGTCACGCCGTTCTTCTCGCTGTTCGACCAGAAGGCCTCGACGTGGATCGTGCAGGCGAACACCATGGAAAAACCAAGCTGGTTCCTGCCGGCGCAGATGCAGGCGCTGAACCCGATGCTGGTGATGCTCCTGATCCCGTTCAACAACCTGGTGCTGTACCCGATGCTGAACCGCTTCGGCTGGGAAGCGACGGCCCTGCGCCGCATGACGGCCGGTATCGGCTTTTCCTCGCTGGCGTGGATCGTCATTGGCCTCTTGCAGCTGGCCCTCGACAGCGGCAGCGCCGTCTCCATCATGTGGCAGATCCTGCCGTACGCGCTGTTGACGTTCGGCGAAGTGCTGGTCTCGGCGACGGGACTGGAGTTTGCCTACAGCCAGGCGCCCGTCTCGATGAAGGGCGCCATCATGAGCTTCTGGAATCTGTCGACCACGGTGGGCAACCTGTGGGTGCTGATCGTCAACCGCAGCGTCATGAACGAAGGCGTGATCGGCAAGATCGCCGAAAGCGGCATCAGTGTGACGGCCTTCCAGATGTTCTTCTTCGCCGCCTTCGCCGCCGTGGCGATGCTGGCTTTCGGCCTGTATGCGAAGCGCTACAAGATGGTCGATAACTACCGCCAGGCCGCCGTGCCGGGTAAGGCGTAATCATACAAGTAGGTCGGATTAGCCCGAAGGGCGTAATCCGACAACGCTGCTGACAATGTCGTCGGATTAGCGTGGCGATGCCACGCTAATCCGACCTAAGCGTCCTTCTTTTTTACGTCGTCACCGTGGGCGCATCGCGCCCCGTGCGCTCGCGGATCTGCGCCAGTTGCTCGGCCACCGCGATCAGCCCCGCCAGCGCTTCCTGGGTCGGGATGGCGTGCCGTGCCGGATCGGCTTCGTAGCGCTCCAGGTACAAACGCAGGGTGGCGCCTTCGGTGCCCGTGCCGGACAGGCGCAGCACGATGCGCGCGCCGTCCGTCATGATGATGCGGATGCCCTGCTGCGTGGCCACGGAACCGTCGACGGGGTCCGTGTAGCTGAAGTCGTCGGCCAGCGCCACCGTGTAGCCATTGAGTACCTGGCCCGGCAAGGCGGCCAGCTGGCCGCGCACGGCATCCATCAGCTGCGCCGCCGCAGCGCTGTCGATGTCTTCGTAATCGTGGCGCGAATAGTAGTTGCGGCCATACGTGGCCCAGTGCGCGCGCACGATGTCTTCCACCGGTTGCTTCTTCTCTGCCAGCAGGTTAAGCCAGAACAGCACGGCCCACAGGCCATCCTTTTCGCGCACGTGGTTCGAGCCCGTACCGTAGCTTTCCTCGCCGCACAGGGTGGCCATGCCGGCGTCGAGCAGGGTGCCGAAGAATTTCCAGCCCGTCGGCGTCTCGTAGCAGGGAATGCCCAGCGCGCTGGCGACCCGGTCGGCCGCGCCCGATGTCGGCATGGAGCGGGCGATGCCTTTCAAACCGGCGCGGTAGCCGGGCGCCACGCTGGCGTTGGCGGCCAGGATGGCCAGGCTGTCCGAGGGTGTCACGTCAAAGCGCCGGCCGACGATCATGTTGCGGTCGCCGTCACCATCGGAGGCGGCGCCAAAGTCCGGCGCATCGGCGCCGGCCATGATGGCGATCAGCTGCTGCGCGTTGACGGGATTCGGGTCCGGATGGCCGCCGCCGAAGTCTTCCAGGGGCTGACCGTTGATGACGCTGCCCTTCGGCGCGCCCAGCATGCCTTCCAAGATGGCCGTCGCATACGGGCCGGAGACGGCGTGCATGCCGTCAAAGCAGATGCGTAGGCCGCCCGCGAACAGGGCGCGGATGGCGTCGAAATCGAACAGCTGCTGCATCAGTTCCGCGTAGTCCGCGACGGAATCGATCACTTCGACCGTCATCTGCTCGATGCGCACGTTGCCCAGGGTATCGAGGTCGATATCGGCAGCGTCGCTGATGCGGTATTCGATGATAGCCTGCGTGCGCGCAAACATGGCTTCGGTGACTTTTTCGGGCGCCGGGCCGCCACTGGCGATGTTGTACTTGATGCCGAAATCGCCATCGGGGCCGCCCGGGTTATGGCTGGCCGACAGGATGATGCCGCCGCTCGCGCCATGCTTGCGGATCACGCAGCTGACGGCCGGCGTCGACAGGATGCCGCCCTGCCCCAGCAGCACGCGCGCATAGCCGTGCGCGGCCGCCATGCGCAGCACCGTCTGGATGGCCGCGCGGTTGTAGTAACGCCCGTCGCCGCCCAGCACCAGGGTCTGGCCGCGGCAGTCGCCGAGCGTGTCGAAAACGCTCTGCACGAAATTTTCCAGGTATTGCGGCTGGCTGAACACGCCCACTTTCTTGCGCAGGCCCGACGTGCCTGGCCGCTGGCCGGCTATCGGCGCCGTATTGATGATTTGAATAGCCATCTTGCCTCCATGTTAACTTCGCATGTTAACGCATGCGCGGCTGGCGGCAAAGCGTTGTACGTCTGCCACGGTGCGGTAAACCGCTTACGCTGGCTGCGGCAATGCCGCACCTCACTCTTGCATGTCTCGCAACTCCGCACTATAATAAGAATAGTTCTCATTCACATTTAGACTCTCACCAGAGTCTGCACCCAGTCACCGGCTGGTGCGCAGCTGGATGACACGCTGCGCCAGCCAGGCACTACCGCCAAGCAAGCCTTCCCTATCAATACCTGTGTGCCGCACAACGGCAGGCGCACGAGAAGAAGGATGTTTCATGGTGCGAGCACGTTCGCAGGCCGGCATGGTTGCCGGCCCGTTTTCCCCACCCATTTCCAAGGTTGCCATGCGCCCGCTGGCCATCGCCGTGCATTCGGCCTTGCTGACGGCGGCCCTGGGCGCGGGCGCGGCCCTGGCAGCGGAAGTACCCGCCAAGCCCGAAGAAGCCACCTTGAGCGAAATCAAGGTGCAAGCCCAGCAAGACAAGGCGTCGACCGAGCACACGGGTTCCTACACCACCAAGCAGATGGCCACGGCCACGCGCATGGGCCTGTCCATCCGCGAAACGCCGCAATCGATTTCCGTGGTGACGCGCCAGCGCATGGACGACATGGGGCTGAACAGCCTGGCCGAGGTGCTGGTGCAGTCGACGGGCGTGACGGTGCAGGAAAACGACAGCGAACGCACGAGCTTTTCGGCGCGCGGCTTTTCCATCGGCAACTACCAGATCGACGGCGTGGCCGTCAATTCCGGCAGCAATGCGCTGTTCGACACGGCCATCTATGACCGCATCGAAATCGTGCGCGGCGCCACGGGCCTGGTCAGCGGCAATGGCGACCCGTCGGCCACCATCAACATGCTGCACAAGCGTCCAGGCAAGGAGTTCGCCGCCTCGGCCGGCCTGACCGTGGGCTCGTGGAACAAAGTCCGCCTCGAAGGCGACATCAGCGCGCCGCTGAACGCCGACGGCAGCATCCGCGGAAGAGTCGTCGTGGCAGGCCAGAACCGCCATTCCTATATGGACCTGTACAAGGAACGCAAGCTGGTGGGCGCCGTCATCGTCGAGGCGGACCTGACGCCGGACACTCTGCTGACGGCCGGCATCGACTATCAAAAGAACACGCCGAAAGGCACGAGCTGGGGCACCACGCCCCTGTTCTTTTCGGACGGCACCTCGGCCAACATGCCCCGCTCGTTCAACATGGCGGCCAAGTGGAGCAGCTGGGAGCGTGAATTCGAAAACAAATACGTCTACCTCGAGCACCGATTCGCCAATGAGTGGAAGATCAAGGCTGCCTACGGCCGCCTGGACAGCTCCTCGAACGGCAAGCTGTTCTACGGTGGCAGCGGCTTTCCCAACCGCGATGGCAGCGGCCTGGAAGTGTGGAGCGGCGCCTTCCCCTACGATGAAAAACAGGACAACTTCGACCTGTCGGCCAATGGCGCCTTCACCCTGTTCGGCCGCCAGCACGACCTGGTGCTGGGCGTGAACGGCTGGAAGCGCACCGGCACGACGAATGAAACCCTGCTGCCCGATCCGCTGCCCTACGCCACCACCATCCCCGACTTCCGCCACTGGACGGGCGACGTGCCCGAGCCGGTACTGACGCGCACGGGCGCGCGCGACATCGCCACCACCAAGCAGTCGGGCGCTTTCATCGCCACGCGCATCAACGTCACGGACAACTTCAAGGTGCTGGCCGGCGCACGCGTCTCGCGCTGGGAAACATATAACGACCGCATCGACACCCAGGGCCGTTTCGGGAAGCGCAGCTCTGCCTACAAGACGGACGACGTCGTCACGCCGTATGCGGGCATGGTGCTCGACGTCAGCAAGAGCACCTCGCTGTACGCCAGCTATACCGACCTGTTCAAGCCGCAAAACCTGAAGGACAAGAACAACGCCTTCCTCGACCCGATCACGGGCAGCAACGTGGAAGCGGGCGTGAAGAGCGAATTCTTCGACGGCGCCGTGAATGCTTCGTTCGCCGTGTATGAAGCCAAGCAGGACAACCTGGGCGAGGAAGACAAATCGGTGCCGCTGACCTTCGTGCTGCCCGATGGCAGCCGTCCCTATGTCTCTTCGGGCAAGGGCACGAAAAGCAAAGGCTACGAAGCGGAAGTGTCGGGCAGCCCCTTGAGCGGCTGGCAGCTGTTCGCCGGCTACACGCACAACAAATCGAAGACGGGCAAGGGCGTGGTGACCAACACCATCCAGCCGACCAATATGCTGCGCGTCTCGACCACCTACCGCCTGCCGGGCGAGCTGCAAAACGTCACCGTCGGCGGCGGCTTGAACTGGCAGAACGAGATCTACACAACAGCCACCCTGCCGAACAAAAGCAAGATCCGGGTCAGCCAGGGCAGCTACGTGCTGGCCAACCTGATGGCGCGCTACCAGATCAGCCCGAAACTGTCGGCCAACCTGAATGTCAACAACCTGTTCGACAAGACGTATTTCCGCCGCGTGGGCTTCTATAACGGCGGCTATTACGGCGAGCCGCGCAACGTGGCATTGAACCTGCGCTACCAGTACTGAAGCACGATACGAGCCGATTTTTCACTCACATAACAAGATAAGGGATACACCATGCACATCACTTCCATCGCGCGCCTCGGCGCCCTCGCCACCGCCCTGCTGGGCGCAGCCCTCGTCTCCGGCAGCGCCAGCGCGCACCAGATCTGGCTGCAGCAGGACGGCAAGGCGGCCAGCGTGTACTTCGGCGAATTCGGCGACAACCTGCGCGAAGCGTCGCCCGGCCTGCTCGACAAGTTCAGCATCAAGAACGTGACGTGGGTATCGGCCAAGGGCGCGCAGCCGCTGCAGGCAAGCAAGACGGCCGGCGCGTTCCTCCTCAATGGCAAGGTGGGCGCCGGCGAAAGCATCATCGTCGAAGAAGACAACTACCCGTCGTGGGAAGAGAAAAAAGATGGCAAGGCCACGCGCACCGTGTGGGTCCCGGCCGCGCGCCTGATCGCCGACGGCAAGGCGCAGACGCCAGCGTTGACCCTGGACCTCGTGCCGACCGGCAAACCAGGCCAGTTCCAGGTCAGCTACCAGGGCAAGCCGCTGGCGCAAGCCAAGGTCAACGCCGTGGTGCAGTCGGGCTGGGGCAAGGAAGCGTGGAGCGATGCGCAAGGCCTGGTCAGCTTCCCGCTGCCCTGGAAAGGCACCTATGTGCTGGAAGTGCAGCACACGGACAAGACGGCCGGCCAGCGCGGCGCGCAAGTGTATGACAAGGTGATGTTTGTGACCACCCTGAGCCTGGTGCAGCCGCAAGGCGTGACGCCGCTGCCGGCCGGCACGGCCGTCCCCCCCAGCAAGGATCACGACTGACCATGCAAGCGCCAGCCATCATTAAGATGCCGCGCCTGCGGCTGTCCGCCGGCGTGGTCTACCGTCTCGGCGTGGCCTCGCGCAGCGTGGCGGCCATCGTCGGCGGCTATGTGCTGGCCGCGCTGGTCACCATGCTGCTGTCGGTAAGCCTGCCCATGGCCCGTTCCGAAGCCGTCATGACAGCCACCCTGCTGTCGTTTGCCATCTACACCTGCGCCGTGATGTGGGTATTCGCCACGCGCAGCGCCCTGCGCGCCTGGCTGGGCCTTCTGATGCCGGCCGCCGTCATCGCCGCCATCCTGCAATGGATGGACGCACTATCCTGGAGTCTCGCATGAAAGAAGGTTTCCGCCAGTCGATGGCATGGCTGCACACCTGGTCCGGCCTGCTCGTCTGCTGGATCCTGCTGCTGGTGTTTTGCGCCGGCACGGCCAGCTACTACCGCAATGAAATCACCTTGTGGATGCAGCCCGAACTGCATGGCGCCGCCGCCAGCCAGGTGAGCACCGAGGAAGCGGCCAAGGTCGCGCAAAAAGCGATGGAAGAGCGGGCCACGGGCGCCACGCGCTGGTTCATCAGCCTGCCCGGCGAGCGCAGCCCCGCCACGCAACTGGGCTGGAGCAAGCCATCGCAACCGGGCGAAAAGAAACGCGGACGGCGCGGCAATTTTCATAGCGAAAAAGCCGATCCGGCCACGGGCGAGGTGCTGTCCAAGCCGCGCGAGACGCGGGGCGGCGAATTCCTCTACCGCCTGCACTTCGACCTGCACTACATGCCGGCTATCTGGGCCCGCTGGATCGTGGGTTTCTGCGCCATGTTCATGTTCGTTTCCATCATCAGCGGCATCGTCACGCACAAGCGCATCTTCAAGGACCTGTTTACCTTCCGGCCGAAAAAAGGCCAGCGCTCATGGCTCGATGCGCACAACGTGACGGCCGTGCTGGCCCTGCCCTACCACATCATGATCACCTACACGGGCCTGGTCACCCTGATGTTCCTGTACATGCCATCGGGCGCCACGGCCGCCTACAAGGGCGACAAGGACGCGTTCTTCGCCGAGGCGTTTCCCGGCCGCTCGGGCGACAGCAAGCCGGCCGGCGTGGCCGCCCCGCTGACGGCGCTCGCGCCCCTCGTGCGCCAGGCGGAACAGCACTGGGGCGGCGGCAAGGTCGAGCGTATCTCCGTCAGCCACCCGGGCGACGCCAACGCCACCATTTCACTGACGCGCGCGGGCGGGCGCGACATGTCATCGAAACAGCCATCGATGGAATTCGATGGCGTTTCCGGCAAGCTGCTGTCGACCGATGGCGACGCACAGCCAGGCGCCGCCGCCACGCAAGGCGTGATGGTGGGACTGCACGTCGCGCATTTCGGCGGCCCGCTGCTGCGCGCCCTGTTCTTCCTGTCCGGCCTGGCCGGCTGCGCCATGGTCGCCACGGGCGCCCTGCTGTGGGCCGTCAAGACGCGCCAGAAGCAGGCCAAGGCGCTGGCCGCCGGCAAGCGCGCCAGCTTCGGCCTGCGCCTGGTCGAGGCGCTCAACATCGGCACCATCGCCGGCATCCCGATCGCCTTCGGCGCCTACTTCTGGGCCAACCGCCTGCTGCCGGTGGCGATGGAAGACCGGCCGCAAGAGGAAATCGCCTGCTTCTTCGGCGCCTGGGCCCTGGCTGCCATCATCGCCCAGCTGCGCCCGTCGCGCGCCATGTGGCGAATGCAGCTGGCCGCCGGCGCCTTCCTGCTGGCGTCGCTGCCCGTGCTGAACGTCTTTACCACCGATTCGCACCTGGGCGTCACGCTGTTCCTGGGCCGTGGCCCCGTGGCGGTGGCCGCCTTCGACCTGGTGGTGCTGGTGCTGGGCCTGGGCCTCGCGTATGCGGCGTTCAAGTTGAAACCGCTGCCCGTGAAAGCGGCCAAGGCGGCGCCAGTACAACCGGCGCAGACGATGGAGGCCGCGTGATGGAGCTGCTGTCGAACTTCCTCGTCTTTGCCTTGTGCTATGCGGGCCTGTCTTCGCTGTGCCTGGCCATGGACCGCCACTACGCCGACCTGCACGGACGCGGCGCCGAACCGCCCGCGCCGCTGCGCCGCCGCCTGCAGTGGGCAGGCTGGCTGGCGCTGGCGGCGGCCCTGGCCTGGGCCATGCACATCGCCGGCGGCGGCTATGGCCTCGTCTACTGGGTCGGCAGCCTGACGGGCTGCGGCTTGCTGCTGATCTGGCTGCTGCCGTATGCGCCCCACCAGGCCATGCGCCTGGCGCGCATCATCGGCGTGGCGGCCTTGCTGGCCGCCGTCGCGCTGGCAGTGCTGTAATTATCATGGCCATGCCACCCCTGCTGCCCACGCAGCTGGAAAGCCATTATCGCGCGCACCACGGCTGGCTGGCGCACTGGCTGCAGCGGCGCCTGGGCAATGCTGCCGAGGCGGCCGACCTGATGCACGATACCTTCGCGCGCCTGCTGGCCGGCGCGCCCATGCAGCCGCACACGCCGGCCCTGCGCACGCCCAAGGCTTACCTGGCGACCGTCGCCAAACATCTGCTGATCAACCACTTGCGCCGCCAGTCGCTGGAACGCGCGTGGCTGGCCGCGCTGGCCGCCCTGCCCGAACAGCATGTGCCATCGGCCGAGCAGCGCGCGGAAATCCTGCAGTCGCTGCAAGCGGTCGACGCCATGCTCGACGGCCTGAAACCGAAGGTGCGCGCCGTCTTCATCATGGCGCAGATCGAAGGCCATGCCTATGCGGACATCGCCGCACAGCTGGGCATCGGCGAGCGCTCCGTGAAACGCTACATGGCCGAGGCGCTGACCGAATGCGTGCTGCTGGCGCAGGACTTGCCGGCATGAGCGCGGCCACTTCGCCATATCCACCGTTGTCGCGCAAGGTGGCGCGCCAGGCCGTCGAATGGTATTTATTGGAGCAGTCGGGCCAGGCCACGCCGGACGACCTGGCCGCCAGCGCCCAGTGGCGTGCACGCGACCCGGAACACGCGCGCGCCTGGAACCGGGTGCGACAGGTGAGCCAGACGGCAGGCCTGCTGCCGCCGGACCTGGCCGTGCCCGTGCTGCGCCGGCCGCAGCGCCGCGTGGCAGTGCAAGTGCTGCTGGCGCTGATGGCGGCGCCCGCCGCCTGGCTGCTGGTGCGCCACGACATGCTGGCCGATTACCGCAGCGGCGTGGGCGAACGGCGCGAAGTCTCGCTGCCCGATGGCGGCACCGTGGTGCTCAACACGGACAGCGCCGTCGACGTGGCGTATGGCGCCGGCGAACGACGGCTGACCCTGCGCCGCGGCGAAGTGCTCGTGCAGACGCGCCCCGACCATGCGGGCAGCCGCCCTTTCATCGTCGCCACCTGCCATGGCCGCATCCGCGCGCTGGGCACGCGCTTTACCGTGCGCGTCGACGACGACGGCAGCCGCGTGACGGTGCTCGAACACGCGGTGGAAATCACGCCGCACGCGGCATCGGCCACCGTCCGCACGCTCGTGGCGGGCCAGCACAGCCGCTTCGACGCCAATCACGCCGGCCTGCCCACGCCGGCGCCGCTGCAAGCCGATGCGTGGGCGCGCGGCATGCTGGCGGTGCAGGACATTCGCCTCGATACCTTCGCTGCCGAATTGTCACGCTACCGCCCCGGCCTGCTGCGCGTGGAGCCGCAAGTGGCGAGCTTGCGCCTGTCGGGCGCCTTCCAGCTCGACGACACGGGCGCCGTGCTGGACAGCCTGGCGCGCATGCTGCCCGTCGACGTGCTGTACCGCACCCCGTACTGGGTCACCATCGCGGCCCGCAAAAAATAATTGTTAAAAGTTGGCCCTTTTTTTCGCCGTGACCTGTCCTGAGGGTATTACAACGATACCTTACAACGACACTCACCGGAAAGGCCAGACCATGCACCCACCCCGTTTGACTCCCCTCGCGCGCGCCATCGGCAGCGCCTTGATCCTGCTGTCGCTGGCGCAAGCGCCGGCCATGGCGGCCGATGCCACCGCGCCAGCCGCCGCGCAAACGGTCTTCCACGTGCCGGCAGGCGAACTGTCCGCCGCCATCGCCAGCTTTGCCATCGAAGCAAAAGTGAGCGTGGGCGCGGCGGCCGAACTGCTGCAAGGCGTGCGCACGCCGGGCCTGAGCGGCAGCTACACGGTGCCGCAGGCACTGGCCCGCCTGCTGGCCGGCACGGGCCTCGAGGCGCTGCCCAGCGGGGAACGCAGCTACGTGCTGCGCAAGGCCGGTGCCGCATCGACCGGCGCGCCGATTGCCGCCACCCTGGACGAAGTGGCCGTCAGCTCCAGCGCCCTGCGCGACGGCACCACGGAAGGCAAGCGCGGCTACGCGGGCCTGACCAGCGCCACGCGCCTGAATCTGTCGCTGCGCGAAACGCCGCAGGCCGTCAGCGTCATCACGCGCCAGCAGATCGACGACCAGGGCTTGCGCACCTTGCAGGACGTGCTGGTGCAGGCGCCCGGCATCACGGTCGACCATTCGTCGAGCACGCGCGAATACGACCAGGTATTTTCACGCGGCTTCGAAGTGACGTCGTACATGTTCGACGGCATCCCGACCAGCAAGAACCTGGAAGCGCGCACCTACGACATGGCCATCTACGACCGCGTCGAAATCATCCGCGGCGCCACGGGCCTGATCAGCGGCACGGGCAGCCCGTCGGCCGCCGTCAACCTGGTGCGCAAGCGCCCGGGGCGCGCTTTTGCCGCCACGGCCGGCGCGCAGCTGGGATCATGGGACCGCTACCGCATCGAAGGCGACGTCTCGACACCGTTGACGGCGGACGGCAAGGTACGCGCGCGCCTCGTCGCCGCGCATGAAGACCAGCGCTCGTTCATCGACCGCTACCGGCAGAAAAAGGACGTGCTGTACGCCATCGTCGAAGCGGACCTGACGCCGTCGACGGTGCTCAGCGCCGGCATCAACTACCAGCAGGAAAAGCTCAAGGGCGCGGGCCGCGAATTCCCCATGTTCTATGCCGACGGCTCGCAGACCCGCTTCCCCCGCTCGATGAACGGCACGACAGCGTGGAGCACGTATGACCGCGAGCAGAGCATGCTGTTCGCCACGCTCGACCATTATTTCGACAACGACTGGATCGCCAAGCTGGCCGTCAGCCGCAGCAGCAACCAGTACGACGCCTTGCAGGGTTTTTCCGGCAATGGCTACCCGGACCGCGTGACGGGCGGCGGCATGCGGCTGTGGCTGGCCAACTGGCACAGCAAGCCGCAACAGACCTCGCTCGACGCGTACGCCAGCGGACCGTTCCGGGCCTTCGGCCGCCAGCACGAACTGGTGCTGGGCGTGAGCGCCTCGGAACTCGAGACGAATAGCCCCATCTATCCGGGCTGGCGCCTGGCCGGCTATGATCATGCGGTGCCGAATATCCACGCCTGGAATGGCGACATGCCGGTGCCCGACTACAGCGGCACGCGCCTGGGCAGCTCGTACGACAAGGAGCGCGAAAGCGGCCTGTATTCGACGCTGCGCCTGCGCCCGACGGACGCGCTGTCGGTGATCCTGGGCGCGCGCCTGTCGTACTGGAAGCGCGACATCCGCAGCGATTACGATGCCGACACGGACCTGTACGACGCGATGCGCGAAAACGGCAAGATCACGCCGTATGCGGGCCTCGTCTACGACCTGGGCAGAAACTGGTCGGCCTATGCCAGCTACACGAGCATCTTCACGCCGCAAAGCCAGCGCGACGTCAACAGCCGCTTCCTGGCACCGCTCGAGGGCAAGAACTACGAAGTGGGCGCCAAGGGCGAATTCTTCGGCGGCAAGCTCACCACCAGCGCCGCCGTCTTCCAGCTGAAGCAGGAAAACCTGGCCGAAGCCGATCCGGGCAATGTCTGGATCATCGGCACGGGCGGCGGTTCCTACGCCTATCACACGGTCAAGGGCGCCACCACGCGCGGCTTCGAGGCGGAAGTATCGGGCCAGTTGCGCCCCGACTGGCAACTGACGGCCAGCTATGCGCATAGCCGCATCCGCAATGCCGCCGGCGCACGCATCCAGACCAACCAGCCGCAGAACATGGCCAAGCTGTGGACCACCTGGCGCCTGGCGCAAGGCGTGCCGGGCCTGGTGCTGGGCGGCGGCGTGAACTGGCAGAGCGATATCTACATGGATGATCGCGGACCGAATGGCGAACGCTTCACGCAGAAGGCGTATGCGGTGGCCGGACTGATGGCGCAGTACCAGGTCAGCAAACAGCTGGTGGCGACCCTGAACGTCAATAACGTCTTCGACAAGAAGTACTATTCGACGGGCATGGGCGGCTACTACGGCGATCCGCGCAACGCGATGCTGGCGCTGCGCTATCAGTTCTGAATGGCTTCGCTACTTTTGAGCAGCGCCTCGATGTCCTCGGGCGCCACGGCGCGGCCGAGAAAATAGCCGAATGCTTCGTCGCAGCCCATCTCGGCCAGCAGTTCCAGCTGCTCGCCGCTTTCCACGCCGCCGGCGATGGTGCGCAGTCCGAGCGTGGGGGGCCACCGCCCCCAGGGGGGGCCCCACCCCGGATCCCCGGCCCGGGGGGC